>NZ_PCOC01000001.1:0-1200000 GCF_002975205.1 Ochrobactrum vermis
ATGATGACCGGCAAATCGACGGCAACGACGGGTGATGATGCACATGCGAACCGTATCCACGGATCTTCTGCTACCGGAAACGACAAGAGCCTGGTCGAGTTGAGCGGCAACGCAGGTGACGAGGTTTTCGAGCGCCTTACGGCAAAGCTGAAAGCCCGCGTCGGAACCGAGATCTATTCGAGCTGGTTCGGTCGTCTGAAGCTCGACGACATCTCCAAGAGCATTGTCCGCCTGTCGGTTCCGACGGCATTTTTGCGCTCCTGGATCAACAATCACTATTCCGAACTCCTGACTGAACTTTGGCAGGAAGAAAACGCCCAGATTCTCAAGGTCGAAATCGTCGTTCGTGGCGTAAGCCGCGTGGTGCGCAGCGCAGCTCCGGTGGAAGCCTGTGAAGCGGCAGACAGCAAGCCCGCCGTCGCTCCGCGTGAAAAGATGGTGTTTCCTCTTGGACAGTCCTTTGCTGGACAGGCTTTCGGCGAAAAGCGCGGCTCTGCCGTGGTCGCAGAATCGGCAGCGGCTTCGGGCTCGGTTCTGGGTTCGCCGCTCGACCCCCGCTATACGTTCGACAGCTTTGTCGACGGCGCATCGAATCGCGTTGCACTTGCCGCAGCGCGCACCATTGCCGAAGCCGGTTCCAGCGCCGTGCGCTTCAATCCGCTTTTCATCCATGCGTCCGTTGGACTCGGCAAGACTCACCTTCTGCAGGCCATTGCCGCTGCCGCGCTCCAGCGCCAGGAAAAGGCTCGCGTTGTCTATCTGACGGCTGAATATTTCATGTGGCGCTTCGCCACCGCGATCCGCGACAACAATGCGCTGTCCTTCAAGGAGCAGCTGCGCGATATCGATCTTCTCGTGATCGACGACATGCAGTTCCTGCAGGGCAAGTCGATCCAGCATGAGTTCTGCCATCTCCTGAACACGCTGCTCGACAGCGCCAAGCAGGTTGTGGTTGCTGCCGACCGCGCGCCTTCCGAACTGGAATCGCTCGATGTCCGCGTTCGTTCGCGTCTTCAGGGTGGTGTTGCGCTCGAAGTGGCGGCTCCTGATTACGATATGCGGGTTGAGATGCTGCGCCGCCGTCTGGCCGTCGCACAGGCAGAAGATTCGAGCCTCACCATTGGCGACGAGATTCTCTCTCACGTTGCCCGCACCGTCACCGGATCGGGTCGTGAACTGGAAGGCGCTTTCAACCAGCTCCTGTTCCGCCAGTCTTTCGAGCCGAATATTTCCATCGACCGCGTCGATGAATTGCTGGGTCATCTGACCCGCGTTGGCGAGCCGAAGCGTATCCGCATCGAGGAAATCCAGCGCATCGTGGCACGTCACTACAATGTTTCGAAGCAGGACCTGCTGTCGAACCGCCGCACGCGCACCATCGTCAAGCCGCGTCAGGTTGCGATGTATCTTGCCAAGATGATGACGCCGCGCTCCCTGCCGGAAATCGGCCGCCGCTTTGGCGGACGCGACCACACCACAGTTCTTCATGCTGTACGCAAGATCGAGGATCTGGTCGGCGCCGACACCAAGCTGGCACAGGAACTTGAGCTTCTGAAGCGCCTCATCAACGATCAGGCTGCCTGATCGACAAGGCATTGGCCCGAAAATCGCTATCGATTTTCGAAAAGCACGATGCGCCAGTTTGCCAGCTTAGGCGCGCCGCGTGTCCGAAAGGATGCACGGCGCTCCAGGCTTCCCCGCTATCAACGGCGGTTATCAACAAAAAGCCCGGGCCCTGTCGCTTTCCGACACGGCGCGGGCTTGCTTTTCTCCTTAAAAATCTGCCACTTTAACGGACCTTCTGGCGCCCCTGGCGCCTTATCGACAGGGGCCGTCTGCCTGCCCGTCAGATGCAGTTGCCCTGTCCCAGCGAGCGAGTGCGTTTGAACATGCGTGTTACCCTAGAGCGATCGAACCTTCTCAAATCTCTCAACCACGTCCATCGCGTCGTGGAGCGCCGCAACACGATACCGATTCTGTCGAACGTGCTTTTGCAGGCTGAGGGTGCAAGCCTCGCACTCAAGGCAACCGACCTTGATCTCGAGGTCAATGAAGCGACGGCCGCCATGGTGGAACAGGCTGGCGCCACGACGGTTCCGGCACATCTTCTCTATGATATCGTCCGCAAGCTGCCGGATGGTGCCGAAGTCATGCTGTCGACCAATCCGGATGGCGGCTCCATGTCGGTTATTTCCGGCAAATCGTCCTTCCGCCTGCAATGCCTGCCGCAGTCCGATTTCCCGGAATTGACAGCAGGTGCCTTCACCCATTCCTTCCGGATTGAGGCGCAGGCGCTGAAGCGTCTCATTGACCGCACGCAGTTTGCGATCTCGACGGAAGAAACCCGTTATTACCTCAACGGCATTTTCTTCCATGCCATCGAAAGCGATGGCGCCCTGAAGCTGCGCGCTGTCGCGACCGACGGTCATCGTCTGGCGCGCGCTGAACTGGAAGCGCCGTCCGGCACGGAAGGCATGCCGGGCATCATCATTCCGCGCAAGACGGTTGCCGAACTGCAAAAACTGGTCGATGTGCCGGATGTGGTCGTTTTGGTCGAACTGTCTGATGCCAAGATCCGCTTTACGGTTGGGTCGGTGGTTCTCACCTCGAAGCTGATCGACGGCACCTTCCCGGATTACCAGCGTGTGATTCCGTCCGGCAACGACAAGAAGCTCACTATCGGCCGCCAGGAATTTGCAGCCTCCGTGGATCGCGTCTCGACCATTTCGAGCGAACGTGGCCGCGCGGTCAAGCTTTCGATTGCCGATGGCCAGCTGACGCTGACGGTCAACAATCCCGATTCGGGCAGTGCAACCGATGAGCTGGCGGCAGACTATGATTCCGATCCGCTGGATATAGGCTTCAATTCCAAGTATCTCTTGGACATTACCAGCCAGCTTTCGGGTTCGGATGCGATCTTCATGCTGGCCGATGCCGGCTCGCCGACGCTGGTGCGCGATACCGGCGACGAAGATGTGTTGTACGTCCTCATGCCGATGCGTGTTTAAAGAAACAGAAACGTGAATAGGCCTGAATCTAATCAAAGCCGCCCGGATCGCGTTTCGATCCGGCGGCTTAAGCTTGTCAATTTCCGCAATTATACGGAACTGTCGCTGCCGCTTGGCCCCGGCCATGTGGTGCTGACGGGTGAAAATGGTTCCGGCAAGACCAATCTGATCGAAGCGATTTCCTTTCTGTCGCCGGGGCGCGGTCTGCGCCGCGCCGCTTATGATGATGTTGCGCGCACCAACGCGCTCGACGGCTTTGCCATTCATGCCGCACTCGACTGCATGATCTATGGAGAAGCCGAAATCGGGACCGGTACGGCAGGCGGCGGTGAAAGTGGCCGTAAAGTTCGTATCAACGGCATTGCGGCCTCCGGCGACGATATGCTCGATTACGCGCGCATCCTCTGGGTGGTGCCCTCAATGGACGGGTTGTTTACCGGAGGTGCTTCCGATCGCCGGCGTTTTCTCGACCGCATGGTGCTTGCTATCGATACCGCCCACGGCAAGCGCGTGCTCGATTATGAAAAAGCGATGCGCAGCCGAAACCGGTTGCTGAACGACGGCAATAATGACGACCAATGGCTGGATGCGATTGAAAGCCAGATGGCGGAACTGGGCACGGCTATTGCCGCTGCCCGCGCCGAAGCCATGCGCCTGATCGCGGCCATGATCGAACGACTGCCCGCAGAGGGGCCTTTTCCAAAGGCTGATTGTTTTCTGGAAGGGGTGCTGGAGCAGAGAATCAATGTCGAGGCAGCACTTGATCTCGAAGAAGATTTCCGCCGTACCCTGCGGGATGGCCGGACTCGAGACCGGGCAGCAGGCCGTACGCTCGACGGTCCGCATCGCACCGATCTGATTGTCCAGCATCGCCCCAAGGCCATGCCCGCCGCGCTCTGTTCCACAGGCGAGCAAAAGGCACTGCTGATCGGTCTGGTGCTTGCCCATGCGCGACTGACGGCGGAGCTTTCCGGCATGGCTCCCATACTCCTGCTCGATGAAATTGCCGCGCATCTTGATACCGGTCGCCGTGCGGCCCTGTTCGGCATCCTCGATGAACTGGGCGGACAGGCTTTCATGACCGGCACCGATCGTGCGCTCTTTGAAGCGCTTGAAGGGGAGGCGCAATTCTTCAACGTCTCTGCCGGTCATCTCACCAGACTGTCTGACGCCTAATTCTGATCCAAAAGCCGGTTCCGTTTGGGGGATCGTACTGTGAGGCAAAATATCCGCTGACAGCGCCTTGGGAGAGGCATATGTTTGGCGGTATGAATGCACCATCCAGACCATTTTCGTCCGAAGAACTTGAACGCTATGCGCGCCATATCGTGCTGCTGGAAATCGGCGGGCCGGGCCAGCAGAAGCTGAAGGCAGCCCGTGTGCTGATCGTCGGCGCAGGGGGGCTTGGCGCGCCTGTGCTGCAATATCTGGCGGCTGCGGGGGTCGGTACGCTCGGCATCGTCGATGACGACACGGTTTCGCTGTCGAACCTGCAGCGGCAGGTCATTCACGATACGCAAAGCGTGGGCCAGCCAAAGGTGGAAAGCGCGCTGGTTACCATTGCCCGTATCAACCCGCATGTGAAGGTCGAGGGACACCAGCTTCGCCTCGATGCGGACAACGTCGAAGCATTGATCGGCAATTATGATGTCCTGGTGGATGGTTCGGACAATTTCACCACACGCTATATTCTGGCCGATGCTGCTGCCAAGTTGGAAAGGCCGCTGGTGACGGGCGCCATGGGGCGTTTCGACGGCACGGTCACCGTGTTGATGCCCTATACGACCGGACCGGATGGCGCGCAGAACCCTTCCTATCGCGATCTCTTTCCGGAAGCCCCGCCACCCGGAACGGTGCCGACCTGTGCGGAAGCCGGTGTGCTTGGCGTCTTGCCGGGTGTGATCGGCAGTCTGCAGGCGATGGAGGTCATCAAGCTCATCACCGGTATCGGAGAGCCGCTGGTCGGTCGTCTGCTGCTTTATAATGCCCTGAATGTCCGTTTTGAGACTATTCGCTACAAGGCGCGCAAGAAGGGCTGAGCATGGCACTGACATTAACCGATGAAGAGCGCTCGATAGCCGCGGGCGATCAGGGAGAAGGTGCTGCGATGGCGATGCGCATCGTGGCCGATACGGCGAAACTGATGGGCGCGCCGCGCCTCATCCCGATTGCGTCCGCTCATATCGATGGCGCGCTTTATCACGGCGACAGCGGAACGCTTTTTGCAGAAAAGCTGGTTGAGGGCGGTGCCAAGGTCAAAGTTCGCTCGACGCTCAATGTCGGTTCGGTCGATCTGACTGGCTGTTCGCGTAATCTTTTGCCGGCTTATGAAGCTGACATGGCCAAGCGTATGATGCGTGCCTATATCAAGCTCGGCTGCGAGCCGACCTGGACCTGTGCACCCTATCAGGCCGGGCACAGGCCTGTAAAAGGCACCGATGTTGCCTGGGGCGAATCCAATGCCGTTGTGTTCTGCAATTCGGTTCTCGGCGCGCGAACCAATCGCTATGGCGACTTTCTCGATATCGCCTGCGCCATTGCGTGCCGCGCGCCCGATTATGGTCTCCATCGCAGCGAAAACCGCCGTGCCACGGTGGTGATCGATATTTCGGCACTCGATCCGGCTTTCCTGTCTTCGGAAGTGGCCTGGCCTATACTCGGCAATCTGTTCGGTCGCAGCGTGGGGACGAATATCGGTGTCGTTGCGGGCAGTCCTGTCCATCCCGATGAGGACGATCTCAAGGCGTTCGGTGCGGCGTCGGCATCGGTCGGCGCTGTCGGGCTGTTTCACATTGCGGGCGTGACGCCGGAAGCCCCCGATCTCGAGACAGCTTTGCAGCATAGCAAGCCGGAAAGTGTCATCCGCGTCACGCAGGAAATGATTGAGGCGACCCGCAAGCGGCTTTCGACGGTCGGGCAGGTAGATCATATCGATGCGGTCGCCATTGGCAGTCCGCATCTTTCTATAATGGAATTCGACCGCCTGGAGCGCGCCATAGCGGAACGCAAGCTTGCAGTGCCGCTTTATGCCTGCACTGGCCGTCATGCGCTGGTCGAGCTGGAGAAAGACGGACGCAGGCAGGCGCTGGAAAAAGCAGGCGTCGTGATTGTTGCCGATACATGCGTGGTCGTTACACCCATTTTGCCGGCTAAAAGTGATGCTGTTCTGATGACCAATTCCGGCAAGTTTGCCCATTATGCACCCGGCAATACCGGCTATGGCGTGCTTTACGGTTCGCTGGAGGAATGCGTGGAAAGTGCTGTTGCGGGCAGGCCGGTTTTCGGGAGGCAGGCGGCATGAGCCTTGGTGAAAGTTCTGTGCTCATTGCAGGTAAGGGTGCTGATGCTGATGCGCTGGTTCTCTCTGCGCCGATCAGCTTCTGGGGCGGTGTCGATCCGAAGAGCGGGCGCATTGCCGATGTGCGCCATCCGGAACATGGGCAAAGCATCGCCGGGCGAGTGCTGTGTCTGCCCGGAACCATCGGGTCGTCATCGGCTGCTGCCGTGCTTCTGGAGCTGGTCCATAGCGGTTATGCGCCTGCGGCCATTGTCCTGCATGAACCGGATGCGATCCTGCTGCTTGGCCTCATCGTGGCGCGTGAAATGGGGCATGACGTGCCTATCGCCGTTGAACTCGACCGCGAGGCACAAAAGCAACTCGCCGGCCATCGGGTGACGGTCGGCGAGGATGGGATGATCGGAATCGCCGCTTAGAGCGCCGATCTGATCGAATCAGATCGGCGCTCTAAATATTTGTTTTAACGCGCATCTTTTCCGAAAACCGTTTCACACTTTTCGGGATGCGCTCTAATACTGCGTGTTTCGGTCGACGATGTGTTCCAGCGTCCCGTCGCGCTCAAAAGCTTCGATCTGCCGGATGATCTGCGGCACAAGCGCGGTTGCGGATGAGCTTGCCGCCGCATGGGGGGTGATCGTCACACGTGGATGATCCCAGAGAGGGCTGCCGGTCGGCAACGGTTCCTGCGTGAATACGTCGAGCGAAGCTGCCGAAAGAAGCCCGCGATCAAGCGCGGCCAGAATATCCGCCTCGTTCTGCAGACCACCGCGTCCGGCATTGATCAATACCGGCGCACCGAGCGGCCCGTCGCTCTTCAGTTGCGCAAACATAGACATGGAGAGGATGCCCTTGGTGTCGGGTGTCAGCGGCAGCAGGCAGACGAAAATATCGGCTGTCTTGAGGAATTTCCCGAACCCGTCCTTGCCGTGATAGGTCTGCACGCCGTCGATTTCCTGCGGGCGACGGCTCCAGCCGGTTATGTTGAAGCCGAGAACCTTCAGCTTTTCCGCTGCATCGCGGCCCAGCACGCCGAGGCCCATGATGCCGACCGTTACCTCATGGGCGGCAGGCTGGCGGCGATCTTCATGCCAGACATGATTCTGCTGCTGCTTGCGATAGCGCTGCCCAAGACGGTGATGGTCCAGCACCTGCCAGACAACATATTCCGTCATGCGCATGGTGAGATCGTCGGAGATGATGCGCACCAGTGGCACATCGGGAATCCGGTCGTCGCGGAAGACGTGATCGACGCCTGCACCCAGCGAGAAGATGACCTTCAGATTGGGCAGGTTCTCAAGCGAACCCGGCTTTTGCTTCCAGACAAGCGCATATTTGACGGAAGGATCGTTTTCCGTGCGTTCCGTCACCACCGGACGATCCGGCGCGTGATCCCGAAATGTCTTCAGCCAGATTTCCGGATCCCAATCGGTGATCGCCAGAAGGATATTGCCCTGATCGTTATTCGTCATTGTTTTATTCCTCCTCCTCCCTCGGTGGCTTCCATACGGAATGCTGCCGCCATCAACGCCTTGGTATAGTCGGTCTGCGGGTGGGCGAAGACGTCCTTCGCCGCGCCATACTCGACCGCCTTGCCGTTGCGCATCACCAGCACATCATTGGCCAGCGCCCGTACCACTTTCAGGTCGTGGCTTATGAAAAGATAGGCGAGATCATGCTTCTTCTGCAATGCGCGTAATAGATCGACGACCTGCGCTTGTACGCTCATGTCGAGCGCGGAGGTCGGTTCGTCCAGCATGACGAATTTCGGGTTCAGCACCATGGCGCGCGCAATGGCGATGCGCTGGCGCTGGCCACCGGAAAACTCGTGCGGATAGCGAAAGCGGGTTTCTGGATCGAGGTTCACTTCCTGAAGTGCTGCGACGACGCGCGCATCGCGGTCGTCTGCCGACAGTTTTGGCTCATGCACCAGAAGCCCCTCGGCGATGATATCGGCGATGGTCATGCGCGGTGATAGGGAGCCGAACGGGTCCTGAAACACGATCTGCATTTCACGGCGCAGCGGGCGCATGTCCTTGAAGCTGAACTTGGCGATATCATGCCCGTCGAACCTGATTTCGCCTTTGGATGAAATCATGCGCGAAAGGGCGAGGCCAAGCGTTGTCTTGCCGGAACCCGATTCGCCAACGACGCCGAGCGTCTGGCCGGCGCGCAGATTGACGTCGATGCCATCCACCGCCTTCACATGGTCGACGGTCTTGCGCATGAAGCCCTTTTTGATCGGGAACCAGACACGGATACCCTTGCCTTCCATCACCGTTTTTGCTGCAGGATCGGCAGCGGGCGGCTCGCCCTTCGGCTCGGCTGCGAGCAGGTGCTTAGTGTAAGGGTGCTGCGGGTTTTCGAAAATCTCTTTGGTTGGCCCGGCCTCGACGATCTTGCCCTTGCTCATCACGCAGACCTTGTCGGCGATCTTGCGCACGATACCGAGATCGTGGGTGATGAAGAGCATCGACATGCCCTGCGCGGCTTTCAGCTCGGCAAGCAGTTTCAAAATCTGTGCCTGCACGGTGACGTCGAGTGCCGTGGTCGGCTCATCGGCAATCAGCAGTTTTGGCTTGTTGGCAAGCGCCATGGCGATCATCACGCGCTGGCGCTGGCCGCCTGAAAGCTGGTGCGGGAAGGCCGACAGGCGTTTTTCCGGCTCGCGAATGCCGACTTCGTTCAGAAGTTCCAGCGTTCGCGCCCGTGCTGCCTCAACACCCATACCCTGATGCATTTTCAGGATTTCGCCGATCTGTCGCTCCACACTGTGCAGCGGATTGAGCGATGTCATAGGCTCCTGAAAGATCATTGTGATGTCGTTGCCACGCACATGGCGCAGTTCCGGCTCCGAGGCCTTCATCAGATCCTTGCCGTTGAAAAGAATTTCTCCGGAAGGATGGCTGGCAGACGGATAGGGCAGCAGCTTCAGGATAGAAAGTGCCGAGACGGATTTGCCTGATCCTGATTCGCCGACGAGCGCGACTGTTTCGCCTTCGGCAATGTCGAAGGATACCCGATCCACGGAGATGCGTTCCTCGCCGTTCTGGCGGAATGCGACGGACAGATCGCGGACGGACAGCAAAGTTTTGTTCCCTGATTCGATCATGGATCCGCTCATTGAAAAGCCTTTCGCGGATCGAAGGCGTCACGTGTTGCTTCACCGATGAAGATCAGAAGCGACAGCATCAGTGAGATGACCACGAAGCCGGTAATGCCGAGCCACGGCGCCTGCAGGTTGTTCTTGCCCTGGGCAAGAAGTTCGCCAAGCGAAGCCGAGCCGGGCGGCAGGCCGAAACCGAGGAAGTCGAGCGAGGTGAGCGTGGTGATCGAGCCGTTCAGGATGAAAGGCAGGAAGGTCAATGTCGCGACCATGGCATTGGGCAGCAGATGGCGCCACATGATCGTGCCGTTCTTCACGCCAAGCGCGCGCGCGGCGTTCACATATTCGAAGTTTCGGGCGCGCAGGAATTCAGCGCGCACGACGCCGACGAACGCCACCCATGAAAACAAAAGCATGATGCCGAGCAGCACCCAGAAGCCGGGCGGTAATATCGCCGCAATAATCAGCAGCAGATAAAGAACGGGGATAGAGGACCAGATTTCGATGACGCGCTGGAAGATGAGATCGACCCAGCCGCCGAAATAGCCCTGAACTGCGCCTGCCGTCACGCCGATGATCGCCGAGAAGAAGGTGAGGATCAGGCCGAACAGCACCGAAATGCGGAAGCCGTAAAGCGCGCGGGCAAAGACATCGCGCGCCTGATCGTCGGTGCCGAGCAGATTGAAATTGCCGAAGCGGCAATTGGGATCGCTCACACCTTGCGGATAGCGCTGGCAGCGTTCTTCCGCCGAATAGAGCCAGAATGGCTTTGATGGCGCTGCTTCCGGTATCTCGTTGTTCACCGTGTTGTAGGAATAGCGGACCGGCGGCCAGATGGCCCAGCCATTATTGGCGATCTCTTCCTGTATGACCGGGTCGCGATAATCGGTGACGGCATAAAAACCGCCGAATTTCTCTTCCGGGTAATCGACAAAAACCGGCATCAGCAACTCGCCCTTGTAGGAAACGAGAATGGGCCGGTCATTGGCGATGAATTCGGCGCAGAGTGCCGCAACGAGCAGGAACAGGAAAATCCACAGCGACCAGTAACCGCGCTTGTTGGCCTTGAAGTTCTGCCAGCGGCGCTTGTTGAGCGGTGAAAGCCACGGCCGTTTTACGGGCGTTGCGGCGGGGGCGAGGGTGGTGTCTGTCATCACACGTCCCTCCGGTCAAAGTCGATGCGCGGATCGATCCAGGTATAGGTGAGATCGGACAGAAGACCGACCAGAAGCCCGATCAGCGAGAAGATGAAAAGATTGGCGAACACCACCGGATAATCGCGGTTGATGACCGACTGGTAGCCAAGAAGGCCGAGCCCGTCGAGCGAGAAGATGGTTTCGATCAAAAGTGAGCCGGTGAAGAAGGCCGAGATGAAGGCGCCGGGAAAACCGGCGATCACGATCAGCATCGCATTGCGGAAGACGTGACGATAGAGAACCTGATTCTCGGTCAGCCCCTTGGCGCGGGCCGTGGTCACATATTGCTTGCGGATTTCTTCCAGAAACGAATTCTTGGTCAGCAGCGTCGTGGTGGCGAAGGCTGAAAGAACGAGTGCTGTGACCGGCAGCACCATGTGCCACAGATAGTCGCCGATCTTGCCCCAGAACGACATCTGCGCGAAATCGGGCGAGGTGAGGCCGCGCAGCGGGAACCAGTCGAAAAACGATCCGCCTGCGAACAGCACGATCAGCAGGATCGCGAACAGGAAGCTCGGAATGGCGTAACCGACGATGATAATGGCGCTGGTCCATGTATCGAAACGGGTGCCTTCCTTGACCGCCTTGCGAATGCCGAGCGGGATCGAGATCAGATAGGACAGGAAAGTCAGCCACAGGCCAAGCGAGATCGATACCGGCATCTTTTCCTTGATGAGATCGATCACGCTGATGTCGCGGAAATAGCTGCGTCCGAAATCGAAGCGCATATAGTTCCACAGCATCTGGCCGAATCGTTCCAGCGGCGGCTTGTCGAAGCCGAATTGCTTTTCCAGATCGGCGATGAATTGCGGGTCGAGCCCTTGCGCACCGCGATATTTGGAATTGACCGAGCCGCTGTCGACAGCGCTTTGCCCGAAATCGCCGCCACCGCCTGAAAGGCGGTCGAGAGCGTCGCCGCCCTGGCCGGAGAGCTGCGCGATCACGCGCTCGACCGGGCCGCCGGGAGCGAACTGAACCACAGCGAAAGAAATAGCCATGATGCCGAGAATCGTCGGGATCATCAGAAGCAGACGGCGGAGAATATATGCGCCCATCAGCCCGGCTTTCTCCGCAGGTTCAGGTTTGTCTTATGGCTTGCCAACAACTTCTGCCTTTTCTTTATCTATCCACCACAGCGTCTCGACAGGGAAGCCGTAATCGGGCTTCGGCTCCTTGAAACCGAACCGGTCCCAATAGGCCGCGAGATGATTCGCTGTCGTCCAATTTGGAATCCAGTCGCGCCGGATACGCAAGTACCGATCAAGCACCCGCATCGTGGCGACGAGTTCTTCACGGGTCGAAACCTTGCCGATATCCGCAATCAGCGCATCGATCAACGGATCTTCCGTGCCGGGCAGATTGTAGCTGCCGGGGATCTTGGCCGATTCGGAGCCGAACATGCCGGCAAGCGATTCCTGCGTCGGTGTCGGGCTGAACTGCAGTGCCATTCCCACCATGTCGAACTGGAAATCCTGCATCCGCGCCTGATACTGGCTTGCATCGACAAACCGCAGACTGGCATCGATGCCGATGGCGCGCAGCTTCTGCACATAGGGATTGTAGACCCGCGCGAAGGCTTCGGAATTGGAGAGAATTTCCAGCGCGAACTTTGATCCGTCCTTGTCGTAGAACTGGCCCTTCCTGCGCTCGAAACCTGCAGCCTCCAGCAGTTTGATGGCCTGCGCGAACTGCGCGCGGTCGCGACCCGTCCCGTCCGATACCGGCATGAGCACAGCCTCGCTGAAAACTGTGTCCGGCAGTTTTCCGCGATAGCGTTCAAGCACTTTCAGCTCATCGGGCGTCGGCAGTCCGCTTGCCTGAAAATCCGAGCCGTTGAAGCAGGACTGTGAACGGGCATAGACATTGTAGAACAGATTTTCATTGGTCCATTCGAAGTCGAAGCAGAGCGCGATTGCTTCGCGCACGCGCGGATCGCGAAACCGTTCGCGGCGCTGGTTCAGCGCCCAGGCCTGCATCAGCGGGCGCTTTTCTCTCGGAAAGGTGCGCTTGATGACCTTCTTCTGCTGGATGGCCGGGAAATCGTAGGCTGTCGCCCAGTTCTTGGAGACGCTCTCCTCGCGGTAATCGATGCTGCCTTTCTTGAAGGCTTCGAATTGCGGCTGGCGGTCGCGGAAAAACTCGATGCGAATGCGGTCGAAATGGTTGAAACCTTTCTGCACCGGCAGGTCTTTCGCCCAATAATCCTCGACGCGGTCATATTCAATGAACTGACCGGCGGCGAAGTTACCGACCTTGTAGGCGCCGGAACCCAGCACAGGCTCCATGGTCGTGGCTTCGAAATCGCGATCCTTGAACCAGCTTTCCGACAGGATCGGCACCGTCACGGCGTCGAGAATGGCGTTCGGTCCACGCCCTTCGACGAAACGCATCCGTACCTCGCGCTTGCCGGTAACTTCCACCTTTTCTAACCCAGCCAGAGACTGGCGCAGGGTCGGATGGCCTTTCTGCTTGATGGTCGTGTATGTGAACAACACGTCGTTCGCCTCGATCGGCGAGCCGTCGTGAAAACGTGCTTCCTTGCGAAGCTTGAAGGTGCAGCTACGCCTGTCTTTGGAAAGCGTCGCACTTTCCGCGATCAGGCCGTAGACGGAATCCGGCTCGTCCAGTGCCGAAGCCATCAGCGTATCGAAGGTCAGTTCCATACGCGGCGGCGCATCGCCCTTGAAGGTGAAGGTGTTGAGCGTGTTGAACGTGTCGGTATTCTGGTTCCAGACCCAGCTCGACGGGGCGAAGTTGAACGTGCCGCCTTTCGGCGCTTCGGGGCTGGCATAGTCGAAATGCGGAAAATCGGGACCATATTTCAGGTCACCGAAAGCCGAAATCCCGTGCAGCGCCTTGCCCGTCGGGATATCGGCAAAGGCCTTGTGCGGCAGGAAAGCCGCGACGGCGGCACTTCCCGAAAGCCCCAGAAAATGGCGGCGGTTCATGCGAAGGATCGTCATTCTCGCTCAGCCCTCATTCACTGCCGGTCTTGAGCTTGGCTTCCTTCGCAGGGTCTATCCACCAGGAGAACGGGTCAATCCCAAGATAGTCGGGCTGCTTTTCAGGCATTCCGAATTTATTCCAGTAAGCCACGTTGATGTGGTCGGAATACCATTGCGGAATGACGTAATAGTTCCACAACAGAGCCCGGTCGAGCGCATGGGTCGAGGCGACCAGCTCGTCGCGGTCCTTGGCATAGATGACACGGTCTACCAGCTTGTCGATGGCCGGATTCTTGATACCGGCATAGTTGCGGCTGCCTTTGAAGTCGGCGGCCTTGGAGCCCCACATGTCCCGCTGTTCATTGCCGGGCGAATTGCTCTGCGCGATGATGGAGGTGACCACATCATAGTCGAAATCGTTGACGCGAGCCTGATATTGCGCGGTATCGACGATACGCACAGTCGCGTTGATGCCGATCTTGCGCAGGCTCGCGGCAAACGGATTGTAAATGCGCTCGTCGGTCGGATCCTTGCCGAGAAATTCGATGGTGAACGGATTGCCCTTGGCGTCAACCAGCTTGTTGCCCTGCAATGTCCAGCCTGCTTCCGAGAACAGCTTCAGCGCGGTACGCAGGTTTTCGCGGGTGGCCTGCGGCGTGTCATAGACCGGCAGAGCGAATTCCTTGGTCAGCGCGTCCGCCGGAAGCGAATCCTGGACTGTTTCCAGTATGACTCGCTCCTCGGGCGTTGGCGGGCCGCTCAGTTCCAGTTCATTACCTGCGAAATAGCTGTTGATACGCTTGTACTGGTTGAAGAACAGCAGGCGATTCATCGATTCGAAATCGAAGGCGTAGGTCAGCGCCTGACGCACTTTCGGATCCTTGAACTTGTCGCGGCGCGTATTCAGGAAATAGCCCTGCATGCGTCCGGCGGCATGGAAGGGAAACGAAGCCTTCACGACATCGCCGCGCTGCACGGCCGGGAAATTATACTGTTCGGCCCAGCGCTGGGCGCGATTCTCGTTGCGATAATCGTATTGTCCGCCCTTCTTGAAGGCTTCCCAGGTCGCGTCCTCGTTGAAATAATATTCGTAAGCGATGCGGTCGAAATTGTTACGCCCGACATTCACGGCTACGTTCTTGCCCCAATAGTCGTCGACGCGCGCCCAGATGATGGAGCGTCCAGGTGCCATGCTGTCGATCTTGTAGGCGGAAGAGCCGAGCGGGATTTCAAGCGTCGGGCGGGTGATGTCACGCTGTTTGCCCTGCGCATCCTTGCCCTCCCACCAGTGCTTGGGCAAAACGGCAAGCTGGCCCAGAATCTGCGGCAGTTCGCGGTTGCCCTTTTGGCTGAAGGTGAATTTCACCTCATGTTCGCCGGTCTTTTCCGCCTTCTCCACGTCACCATAATATTTGTTGTACATCGGCGACTGCTTCTTCAGCACATCGAACGACCAGATCACGTCATCGACGGTGATCGGCTGGCCGTCATGCCATTTCGCATCGGGATTGAGCTTGAATTTAACCCAGGAGAAATCCTCGGGATATTGCAAAGCTTCGGCAATCAGCGGGTATTGCGTCGATCCCTGATCGAGCGAATCCGTCATCAGCGTATCGTAGAGAAGGCCACCGCCGAAATCGGAAAGGCCAGCGGCGGGAACGCCTTGCACCACGAACGGATTGAGACTGTCGAAGGTGCCGACGGCGACCATGTTCAGCGTGCCGCCTTTCGGCGCATCGGGGTTCACATAGTCATAATGTTTGAAATCAGCTGGATATTTGGGCTCGCCAAGCAGGCTGGAGGAGTATCGCCATTGGGGTTCCGTGTCATTCGCCCGCCCCATTGAAACCGTGCTCGCAAGCATGGCCACCGCGAACGCACCCGCCCAAAAAGCTCTCATCCAGCCGCTCCGTTTCTGTTTCGGATATATCCGGATGAAGTCTTATGGGTTTTTGCGGAGGAAGAAAGGCATGCAGGCAAGAAATTTGACGCGGGCAAGAAAAAAGCCCGGCGAACCGGGCTTTTTTCCTACCTGTATCTTGTCCGCTTAATTGGCAGGCGCCGGTTCGGCAGGCTTCTGTTCGCCGCCTGCCGGTGCACCTTCCGCCGGCTTTTCACCTGCCGGTGCGTTGCCTTCGGCTGGCTTTGCATCGCCGCCTGCTGCAGGTGCCGCATCAGCGGTCGGCAGCGGAGCCGGATTGTCGGACAGCGTGCGCAGATAAGCGATCAGATCAGCGCGCTCATTGTCCTTCTTGTCACCGGCAAAGCCCATGGCGGTGCCCTTGATGAAGCCCTTCGGCGAGGTCAGGAACTTGTTGAGATGTTCAAAATCCCACTTGTTGCCGCCAGCGCCGAATTCCTTCATGGCAGCCGAATAGCCGAAACCTTCAACGGAGGCAGCCGGACGGTTCACGACATCCCACAGATGCGGACCAACCTTGTTGGCGCCACCCTTTTCACCGGTATGGCATGCAGCGCAACGCTTGAAGACGGTTTCACCGCGTGCCGGATCGGCAGTCTGCAGCAACGTCGCAATGGAAACTTCTTCCTTGGCCGGTGCAGCTCCCCCTTCACCGGTCGAGGCTTCTGCAGCTTCGATGGCGAAGCCCGGCTTTTCAGGCGCAGGCGAGTGAAACAGCGAATCGGACAGGATGCCTGTCGTCATGACAACGAAAACCGTTGCCAGAAAAGCCATGATAAACTTGTTAGTCCGGGTTGAATTCATCGCCGGTCAGCGCTCCCTCTACCAAAACGCTCTCCCCGAGAACGCTCTCCTAGCCGGCATGCAAACCTTTAATAAAGGTCACAATTCTCTCCCCGGCATCGGGCGGAAACTAGGTCTTTTACCAAAGCGATGCAACACCTATAAGGGTGACTAGACCCGTGACTTTTTGACACTTTTGATGCATTTCCAGTGCTGTGAAAGCGGTTTAAAAGACCTTCGCGACCTTATCGATCTCAAGAGGCAATGATGCTTCAGACATTAAAGACACTTACTCTTATCCCGGCGCGCATGGCGTCCACGCGGCTGCCGAACAAGCCGCTCGCCGATATTTGCGGCAAGCCGATGATCGTCCATGTGGCTGATCGTGCAGCGGCTGCAAAGCTGGGCCGGACCGTGGTCGCAACCGACAGCGAAGAGATTTTTTCAGTTGTTACCGCGCATGGCCACGAAGCCATCATGACGCGAGAAGATCATGAATCCGGTTCCGACCGCATCTATGAAGCGCTGATGAAAGTCGATCCGGCGGGCGAATTCGATGCCGTGGTGAATGTTCAGGGCGACCTGCCGACTATCGATCCCGATATCATCCGCCGCGCGCTTCTGCCGCTCGAAGACGGGCCTGCCGACATCGCGACGCTCGGCGTCGAAATCGAGGAAGAATCGGAAAAGACCAATCCCAGCGTGGTGAAGATCGTCGGTTCGCCGCTTGCCGGTAACAGCCGCCTGCGCGCGCTTTATTTCACCCGTGCAACCGCGCCCTATGGCGACGGTCCGCTTTATCACCATATCGGCCTTTACGCCTATCGCCGCTCGGCACTGGAACGCTTTGTGAAGCTTGGGCCATCGCCTTTGGAAAAGCGTGAAAAACTCGAACAATTGCGGGCCCTCGAAGCCGGAATGCGCATCGATGTGGAGCTTGTAAAGACAGTGCCGCTCGGTGTCGACACGCGGGTCGATCTTGACCGGGCGCGCATTCTTGTAGCACAGGGTATCTGACAGATCGCTTGTGAGCGGTATTTGAGAAAGCATGGTACGATGAAAACCAATAGGATTTCCTTTCAGGGTGAAGCGGGCGCAAATTCCGATACGGCGTGCCGCAACATGTTTCCCGATATGGAGCCTTTGCCGTGCCCGACTTTCGAGGATGCCTTCAACGCAGTTGAAACCGGCGCTGCCGACCTCGCCATGATCCCGATCGAGAACACGCTGGCCGGTCGCGTTGCCGATATTCATTATCTGCTGCCGCTGGCCGACATGCATATCATCGGCGAATATTTCCTGCCGATCCACTTTCAGCTGATGGTGCTTCCGGGCGTCAAGCGTGAGGAAATCAAGACCGTTCACAGCCATGTCCATGCGCTCGGCCAGTGCCGCAACGTCATTCGCCAGAACGGCTGGAAGGGCGTCATCGCAGGCGATACGGCGGGAGCCGCGCGTCTCGTCGCCGATATGAAGGACCGCTCGATGGCGGCGCTGGCGCCAAGCCTCGCTGCCGATCTCTACGGTCTCGATATTCTGGAAGAAAACGTCGAGGATTCGGAAGACAATGTGACCCGCTTCGTGGTTCTGTCCAAGAACAAGCAGTGGGCGCCCCGTCCCGAAAATGGCGAACGCATCGTGACGACTTTTGTCTTCCGTGTCCGCAACGTTCCGGCTGCGCTCTACAAGGCGCTGGGCGGTTTTGCCACCAATGGCGTCAACATGACGAAGCTGGAAAGCTATCAGATCGGCGGGCGTTTCATCGCGACGCAGTTCTACGCCGATGTCGAGGGGCATCCGGAAGACGCCAATCTGCAGCTTGCGCTGGAAGAATTGCGCTTCTTCACCAAGGAAGTGCGTGTCCTCGGCGTCTATCACGGCAGCGATATTCGCGGCACGCAGTTACTCGCTGCGGAGTAATCTAGAAGCTATCGGGCGGAATCAGTTTTCCGCCCAGGTCTTTATGAGATGGTTTGCGATGGCGCCGGATGGCGGCACCCGCAACCCGTTTTCATGTGTGCCGTCCAGCATTGTGCGCACTTCGGCTTTCGAGAACCAGCGCCCGTCTTCGAGTTCCGAGCGGTCGATGGTGAAGTCGTCGCTGAGCACCTCGGCATGACAGCCGATCATCAGCGAATAGGGAAAAGGCCAGGGCTGGCTCGCATGATAGGCAACGCGGCCGATTGCCAGCCCCATTTCCTCGACACTTTCGCGGCGCACAGCGGCCTCGATTGTTTCGCCGTGCTCAATGAAGCCTGCAAGGCAGGAATAGGAACCCGGCGCGAAATGCGGGCTGCGGGCCAGAATGCATTTTTCGCCACGCACCGGCAGCATGATTGCCACCGGATCGGTGCGCGGGAAATGCTCGGCACTACAGTTCGGGCATTGCCGCTTGGCACCACCGGCACGCATTTCGGTTTTCGTGCCGCAGCGTCCACAGAAACGGTGATTTGTATGCCATGCGGTCAGCGCTGCGGCCTGTGCCAGCGCGCCGAGCAGATCGGCGGATACCAGCCCTTCCGTATAGAGGCTGCGATAATCCTGCAGGCGGAAAGGCGCCTCCATCGTTTCGGGGTCAAGCGGTGTCGTCAACGCGACAAGCGGCACGCCGTCCTGAAGTCCCAGCAGAATGGGTTCACTGAGATCGGGCGCGAACGCCTTCGCCTCGCCAAGGCGGAACAATGCACGCGGGGCCTTCTCATCGGCATAGTCGAGAAGAAGCCTGTTGCCGCCCAAAAGCATGATTCGCGTTTCGGGAAGTTCCAGTGCCGTGAAGGCAGAATCATCCTGCCGCTTTTCGGATTGGCGGTCGATTCGATTGCCGGCAAATCCGACAAGTCGGCTCGGTTCGATTTCCGGCAGATCGTAGAGGCGGAAAGCCATGATGCTCTCGAATTGCTGTTGCTGGGAGAATTATAAAGCCGCGCGAATGTCGGCGATCAGTTGGTGGGCGACCTTGTCATCATAGGTCTCGCGGGTGCCGAAACCCCAGACAGGGCCGGGCCAGCCCGCATCACCCTCATTGCGGGCGATCACATGCAGATGGAGCTGCCGCACGATATTGCCGAGCGCGCCTGTATTGATCTTCTCGCAACCCGTCACAGTCTTGAGTGCCTGCGCCACGATGCCGGTCTCGAAGGTCAGCATGGTCTGGTCGAGTGGCGTCATGTCGTGAATTTCGGTGAGGCCTGAACGGCGCGGCACCATGATCAGCCACGGCCAGCGCCGGTCATTCATCAGTCGCAGCTCGCAAAGGCCGAGCTTGGCGACAGAAAAAGTGTCGGCATTGAGTCGCTTATCGAGTTCAAACTGTTCCATAGGCCGACATTTACCAGTTTTTTTCGGTCAGCGCTTGCTTTTTGCGTGGCGCCCTCCTTGCTTTTTGCTTCACAATTGACGATATGCAGCGTGGGAGGTTGGTGGTGGACGAGCCACTCGCCAACCGGGTCAGGTCCGGAAGGAAGCAGCCCTAACGAGCCACGGCACGGGTCATCGTGCCAGCCTCCCACCCTTTCTCATTCGCCCGGTTCCGTGATTTTCACGGCGATTGTTGATGGGCTCTATCCCATGTTGACGCCACTCATGCGTCCGGTCCAAACTGGCGATTGAGAAATAAGCGGAACAGGAAGAACGGAAGGGTCGCGCTATGGACACAAAATCCGCCGATGGCGCCTATCGCGTTCTCGCCCGCAAATATCGCCCCCAGAATTTCAACGACCTTATCGGCCAGGAGCCGATGGTTCGCACGCTCAAGAACGCGTTCGAGACGGGCCGTATCGCGCAGGCCTGGATGCTCACCGGCGTTCGCGGGGTGGGCAAAACCACCACGGCGCGCATTCTGGCGCGCGCGCTCAATTACAAGACCGATACCGTCGATCAGCCGACTATCGACCTCTCCGAGCCGGGCGAAAACTGTCAGGCGATCATGGAAGGCCGTCATGTCGACGTGATCGAGATGGATGCCGCCTCGCATACCGGCATCGACGATATCCGCGAGATCATCGAACAGGTCCGCTATCGTCCGGTTTCGGCGCGCTACAAGGTCTACATCATTGACGAAGTGCACATGCTCTCCAATCAGGCCTTCAACGGCTTGTTGAAGACGCTGGAAGAGCCGCCGCCGCACGTCAAATTCATCTTTGCGACCACCGAAATCCGCAAAGTGCCGATCACGGTTCTGTCGCGCTGCCAGCGCTTTGACCTGCGCCGCATCGAATCGGGCACGCTGGCACAGCATCTGCGTCGAATCGCGGAGGCAGAACAGATCGCCGTGGACGACACGTCGCTGGCCATGATTGCACGCGCAGGCGAAGGCTCGGCACGTGATTCGCTGTCGATCTTCGATCAGGCGATTGCGCATGGTGCTGGCACCGTCACGGCGGAGGCTGTACGCTCCATGCTGGGCCTTGCCGACCGCGCCCGTATCATCGACCTGTTCGAGATGCTGATGCGCGGCGATGTGGCTGGCGCTCTCACCGAATTTCGTGCGCAGTATGATGTTGGCGCCGATCCGTCGGTCGTGCTGACCGATCTTGCCGATTTCAACCATCTGGTGACCCGTCTGCGTTTCACGCCGGATGTGGCCGAAGACGTGTCGCTGTCGGAAGACGAACGCGTGCGCGGGCGCGAGTTCGCGCAGAAACTTTCCGTCCGCGTGCTGTCGCGCACCTGGCAGATGCTGCTCAAGGGCATCACGGAAGTCGATACCGCAACGAGGCCGGTTCAGGCTGCAGAAATGCTTTTGATCCGGCTTGCCCATGCTGCCGATCTGCCAACGCTGGACGAGGCGATCCGCGGCCTCGACAATGGTTCGGTCTCGGCACCGCGCCAGCAGCCGGGCAATCCGCGGTCGAATGGCGGTGGCGGTGCGCCGGAAGCGCGTTTTGCCACTGATGCGGTCGGTTCGTCGTCGATGGTACCTGCCTCCGGTGGGCCGGCGACAGCCATGCGCATCGTGGAAACGCCGCCGCAACCGGTTCAGCCGTCGGCCGCACCGCAGCAATTTGTCGAAAATACGCCGCAGCCTTCCGTGCCGGTCAACAGCCTGCACGATGTTGTCGCAATGGCCGACAAGCATCGCGACATGCAGTTCAAGATTTTGGTCAAGAGCTGTGTGCGCCTCGCATCCATTGCACCCGGACGGCTGGAAATCGGCTTGACCGACGATGCACCGAAATCGCTACCGAGCGACATTTCGCAACGCCTCCTGAACTGGACCGGCATTCGCTGGGTGGTGACCGTCGCGCGTGACGTGGCAGGGCAGACCATTTCGGAGGCGGAAACCGAACGTCGCGACAATCTGGTGACCGACGCCCGTGCCGATCCCGATGTTGCCGCTATTCTCGCGGCCTTTCCGGGCGCAAAGATCACCGACGTGCGCATTGCCGTGCCGGAACAGAATGACGACGAGGACATTGACCTCGATGCCGTGGTGGAAACACCCGGTGCCCCGTCTGAAGACGATTGATCTACAGAATGATGGAGTGAACCCATGCGTGACATGATGGGCATGATGAAGCAGGCGAAGGAATTGCAGGCCAAGATGAAGGCCATGCAGGATGAGATCGCCACTATGGAAGCCTCGGCCTCTTCGGGCGGCGGGCTGGTGACGATCACGCTTTCCGGCAAGGGCACCTTGTCGGCGCTGAAGATCGACCCGTCGCTGATGAAGGAAGAAGAGGTGGAAATCCTCGAAGACCTGATCATCGCGGCGCATAACGATGCCAAGGCGAAGCTCGAAGCGGCCATGGCCGAAAAGACGCAGTCGCTGACCGCCGGTCTGCCGATCCCTCCGGGATTCAAGCTGCCATTTTAAGTGAGTAGGGCAGCAAGGCATTAGGGCAGTATGTTTTATCTGCTCGAAATGTTGCTGCCTCTGCTTTCCCTATTGCCTTACTGCCCTGTTGCCGTATTGCCTTAAAAGATGTCCAAACGAATAGCCGGTCCTGAAATCGAACGTCTTATCCAGCTTCTGGCCCGCGTGCCGGGGCTTGGACCGCGTTCGGCCCGTCGTGCAGCGCTTCATCTCATCAAGAAGAAGGAAGCGCTTCTGGTGCCGCTCGGCGGCGCGATGCAGGAGGCTGCCGAAAAGGTGCGCATCTGTTCATGCTGCGGCAATGTCGATACGTCCGATCCGTGCACGATCTGCACCGATGAGCGCCGCGATCCGACGACCCTTATCGTGGTGGAAGATGTTTCCGATCTCTGGGCGCTGGAACGGGCGGGCACGATGAATGTGCGCTATCATGTTCTCGGCGGTCGCCTGTCGCCGCTCGATGGCATCGGCCCGGACGATCTCAACATCAAGGGACTGGTGGAACGTGTCGCGACCGGCGAGATCAGGGAAGTGATTCTCGCGGTCAACGCCACCGTCGAAGGTCAGACCACCGCGCATTACATCACCGACCAGCTAACGAGTTTCGACATTCGCGTCACCCGGCTTGCCCATGGCGTGCCGGTCGGCGGCGAACTTGATTATCTCGATGAAGGCACGCTTGCTGCCGCCTTGCGGGCGAGAACCACCCTCTAGTTTTTCAGGAGAAATATGATGGCAGCAAGCCATTGGAAGCATGCTTTGAAAACTGCTCTGGGTCTTGCCGTCATTCTTGCTGTTTCTCCGGCTGTCGCGGCGCCTTCGAAGGCTCAGATTGAAAACCAGTATCGTAACTGGCTCGAGAAGGATCTCTGGCCGGAGGCGAAGGCAGCAGGTGTGTCCCGCGCCGTGTTCGATCAGGCTTTTGCCGGTGTGTCGATCAACTGGAAGCTGCCCGATCTTGTCATTCCCGGCGAAAAACCTTCGACCCCGAAAGAGCAGAAACAGGCAGAATTCGGTGCGCCCGGCAAATATTTCAACGCCAAGACGATGGGCGCTGTCACAAGCGGCGGCAAGGCGCGCTATGGCCAATATGCCAGTCTCCTGAAGCGCATCGAGCAGAAATACGGCGTTCCGGGGCCCATTCTGCTTGCCGTATGGGGTCGTGAATCGGGCTTTGGCACCGTCAAGATCCCCTACAATGCCTATGAGGTTCTCGGCACCAAGGCTTATCTGGCGACGCGCAAGGATATGTTTCGCAAGGAGCTGATCGCCGCGCTCGAAATCGCGTCCAAGGGTTATATCGACGAGAACGCGATGAAAAGCTCGTGGGCGGGCGCGCTGGGCCAGCCGCAATTCATGCCGACTTCCTATCTGAAGCACGCCGTCGATTTCGATGGCGACGGCAAGCGCGATATCTGGAATTCGGTACCCGATACACTCGCCTCCATTGCCAATTATCTGAAGCTTCACGGCTGGCAGAAGGGGCGCGACTGGGGCTTTGAAGTGAACGTTCCGCAGAACGTGTCCTGCGCGCTGGAAGGCCCCGATCAGGGCAAGACGATTGCCGAATGGGCAAAGCTCGGCATTACGCGGGTGAATAACAAGCCATTCCCAGCCAATGAAATTAAAGGCGAGGGCTTTCTGCTCATGCCTGCTGGCCGCTACGGTCCGGCCTTCGTCGTGAGCCCGAATTTCTACGTGCTCAAAGACTATAATATGAGCGATCTTTATGCACTGTTCATCGGTCATGTCGGCGATCGCGTCGCCTATGGCGCGGGCGATTTCAGCCGCGCATGGGGTGATGTCGGTTCCATGTATCGCTCCGATATCGGCGCGATGCAGAAACGCATGCAGGCACAGGGCTATGATGTCGGCAAGCCGGACGGTCTGCCCGGCTTCAAGACGCGCCGCTCGATTGGCCTGTGGCAGGCCAAGAACGGCTTACCGTCGACCTGCTTTCCGCAGCCCGAATTGTTGCGTCAGATACGCTGATCCTCGCCGCTTAGCAGGCTTGCGAAAGACTGGAGAGCCTTCGTTCTGTAACGGTCGTTGTGCTGCAACATCAGAAACTGGCGTTGCGGGAGTGCAAAATCGGCCTTCACCAGCGTTCCTGCGGCAAGATGCGGAGCCGCGACGAGTTCCGAGACGGCCGTAACATAATCACCGGAGCGCACTGCCGAGCAGATGGCTTCGTTCGATGGCAGTTCCAGCGCTACATGCAGTCGCGCCGGATTATAGCCGGAAGCGCGCATGGCATCCTCGAAAACGCTGCGTGTGCCTGATCCCTGTTCGCGGAGGATCCATTTTCCTTCGAACAATCGGTCCCATGACAGTTTTCCGCCCGTACCCCAGTCATGATCGGGGCGTGCCACCAGAATAAGCTGGTCGCTTGCAACCTTGCTGATCGATAATGATGGCGCCTGCACAGCGCCTTCCACAAGGCCGATATCGGCGACACCTTCCTGTGTCGCCTCGGTGACGCTTTCGGTATTACCAAGCGTCAGCCGCACATCGATCAGGGGAAAGGCGGCATGAAAGCGTGCCAGAAAAGGCGGCAGCCAGTAGCTGGCGATGGTCTGGCTGGCATGAATGGCGAGGATACCACGCTTGCCACCGCCAAGCTCGGACAGCATGCGCTCAGCGGAACGGGCGCGTGCAAGTGTGGCGCGCGCCTCATCCAGAAACATGCGCCCGTCACCGGTCAGCTCTATCCGGCGCCCGATGCGGTTGAAGAGTGTCGCTCCGTAGCGGTCTTCCATCGTGCGGATGGCCGAACTGACCGCAGACGGGGTGAGATGCAAGGCTTCGGAAGCGCGCGTCAGGTGTTCGCGCTCGGCGACTTCAATGAAAATTCGTAACTGTTCCAGCGTCATAGCAATAACCATTCGATTTAATCGAATAAAACATGCCATATAATGAAATGGATTGAACAGGGAAAATCGGGCATCTGATCAGAAAATATTTCTCTTTTCATACGAAATGCCGAAAATGACATACTCCAAAATCCAGAACATCCTCCCAGGACTTGGCCTAAGCGTCGCCGTTGCAATAGCAGCGATCGGACTTGAGAAGGTTGAGGAGCATTATGCGGGGCGCGCCTGGCTCGAAGCGCTGGTGATCGCCATTCTCCTCGGTACGGTCGTGCGGACGTTTCTGCGTCCGGGCAAGCAATTCAACAAGGGCATCGGCTTTTCTGCCAAGCTTCTTCTGGAAATTGCCGTGGTGATGCTCGGCGCATCGATCAGCGCCAGCGCGGTCGTGGCAGCGGGTTCCGGGCTCATCTTCGGCATTGCAGGCGTTGTGGTGGTTGCCATCACGCTCAGCTACGGGATCGGGCGCCTGCTGAAGCTTCCCCATCGCATGGCCGTACTGGTCGCCTGCGGCAATTCCATTTGCGGCAATTCCGCCATCGCCGCCACAGCACCGGTCATCGGCGCGGGAAGCGAGGATGTGGCAGCCTCCATCGCGTTCACCGCAATTCTCGGTGTGGTCGTCGTGCTGCTCCTGCCGCTGCTCGTTCCGCTTCTGGGGCTGTCGCACACGCAATATGGCGTACTGGCCGGATTGACGGTCTATGCGGTGCCGCAGGTTCTGGCGGCCACAGCGCCGGTCGCAACGATCAGTGTCCAGATTGGTACGCTGGTGAAACTCGTGCGCGTGCTGATGCTGGGGCCGGTCATTCTCGCTCTGGCGCTTCTTGCCGGCAACAAGAATGCGGACGTCAAGCCAGGTTTCTTCCAGCTGGTGCCATGGTTCATCCTCGGCTTTCTTGGCATGATGGCGCTGCATTCGCTGCATCTGATCCCGGAAACGATCCTGCCCGGCATTCAATATGCCTCGACCCTTCTCACTATCATTTCGATGGCCGCGCTCGGCCTCGGCGTGGATATCCGTTCGGTCGCATCGGCAGGCGGTCGTGTCACGCTGACCGCCGTGCTTTCGCTGGTGGCGTTGTGCGCCATCAGCCTTGGTCTGATCCACATGCTCAGCGTTGCATAAAAAAGGCCGGGATGGTTCACATCCCGGCCTTTTCTTCCTGCAAGCTAGAGCGCGTTTCGATCTGATTGAATCAGGTTGGCGCTCTAACTGTTTATTTTAACGCGCATCTTTCCGAAAGCCGTTTCACACTTTTCGGGATGCGCTCTATATTCAGCTTTTCTTGGCAGTATCAGCAGACTTTGCGTCGGCTGGGGCAGCTGTTTTGCCCGCGTCCTTGGTGTCGTCCATCGACATATTGGAGCGGATTGTCACCATGCGTTCCGCCTTGATGAGGGTCAGGTTGGCATCGTAATATTTGGCATCGCCGAGCTGCTCCAGGGCCAGATCGACATCCTTGTCGATGGCGGGCAGATTAGCCGTCGTTTCGGTTATTACCAGATCGACATCCGCGAGCTTCAGTTCTTCCTGGGCCTCTTTCTTGCGCCCGTGCTGGATATGGTCATTGGCCTTTTTGAGATGTGCCGCCTTTTCCGGCGTCAGCTTGTAATCGTCGACGACGCCGACTTCCATATCGACCGGCAATGTGCCTGATTGAACCTCGGCGATTTCATCGGCTGAAGCGCCAGCCGCTTTCATCTTGTCGAGCAATGAAGGGGTGTCTTTCAGTGCCTTGTCCAGGTCGTCCTTGACGGTCGTCAGGATGACCTTTGCCTGGTCGGGCGTTCCCTGAAAAATGGCCAGTCTCGCCAGTGTGATGCCACGCACTGCTGCCAGGCCGTCGCCGGAAATCGCATCCAGCTTCTTGATGGCGTCCTGCTGGGCAACTTTCATGCCCTGTGCTGCAGCGGCTTTCGGCTTTGCCGCATCGTCGGCAAAGCTCGACGCTGCAAAGGAAGCGCTGAGCAGTGCGGTTGAAAGCAGCATTGCAGTCAAGGAAGTGGTTCTGGAAATCATCGTATGCAATCCCTTCAAAAATAATTCTGTATAGATAATTTTAGGTCAATATTATTTTTGGATGCTTTGCTCCTCCAAAATTGGTTTCGTTAAAAATTGTTAGCTTTTTTACTGCTGTTTCTGAAAAGGGTGTCGAAACTATATTTATCGAATACATAAAATTCACCCGGTTCGTGACCATTTCGTGGCAGGGGGGATATCTTAAATTTATTTAATAAAGAAAAAGCCCGCCGAAAGGCGGGCTTTTCCATGTTCAGTCGAAGAGGGAAAGATTAGTTCTTTTCCGACTTCTTCATGGCTGCAGCAAGAATGTCGCCGAGCGAAGCGCCCGAGTCGGACGAACCGTACTGAGCAACTGCTTCTTTTTCTTCAGCGATTTCAAGAGCCTTGATCGAGACCTGCAGCTTGCGGGTCTTCTTGTCGAAGGCGATGACGCGAGCGTCAACCTTCTGACCAACGGTGAAGCGTTCTGGACGCTGTTCATCGCGGTCACGCGACAGATCGGAGCGCTTGATGAAGCTGTCGAGGTCGTGATCGACCAGACGAACTTCAAGGCCGCCGTCGGTAATTGCTGTGACTTCACAGGTTACAACGGCGTTCTTGCGCAGTTCACCCGAAGCTGCTGCTTCGCCGACCTTGTCGCCGGAAAGCTGCTTGATGCCGAGCGAGATGCGTTCCTTGTCGATGTCGACATCGAGAACGACAGCCTTGACGACTTCACCCTTGTTGTACTCTTCGATGACCTGTTCGCCCGGACGGTTCCAGTCGAGGTCGGAGAGGTGAACCATGCCGTCAACGTCGCCGTCGAGGCCGATGAACAGGCCGAATTCGGTCTTGTTCTTGACTTCGCCTTCAACAACGGTACCGACAGGGTACTTCTGGGCAAAGGTCGTCCACGGATTGTCGAGGGTCTGCTTGAGGCCGAGCGAGATGCGGCGCTTGACCGGATCAACTTCGAGCACAACGACTTCGACTTCCTGCGTGGTGGAGAGAATCTTGCCCGGATGGACATTCTTCTTGGTCCACGACATTTCGGAAACGTGGATGAGGCCTTCGATGCCCGGCTCGATTTCGACGAACGCACCGTAGTCGGTGATGTTCGTGACGGTGCCGGTGATCTTTTTGCCGATCGGGTACTTCGCGCCGATACCATCCCAAGGATCGCTCTCGAGCTGCTTCATGCCGAGCGAGATACGATGGGTTTCCTGGTTGATGCGGATGATCTGCACCTTGACCGTCTGGCCGATGGTGAGGATTTCCGACGGATGGTTGACGCGGCGCCATGCCATGTCGGTCACGTGCAGGAGACCGTCGATGCCGCCGAGGTCAACGAACGCACCGTAATCGGTGATGTTCTTGACGACGCCTTCAACAACCTGACCTTCTTCAAGGTTCTGGACGATTTCCGAACGCTGTTCTGCACGGCTCTCTTCGAGAACGGTACGACGCGAGACAACGATGTTGCCGCGGCGCTTGTCCATCTTGAGGATTTCGAACGGCTGCGGGACGTGCATGAGCGGGGTGACGTCGCGGATCGGACGGATGTCGACCTGCGAACGCGGCAGGAAGGCAACGGCGCCGTCGAGATCGACGGTGAAACCACCCTTGACCTGATTGAAGATGACGCCATCGACGCGCTCGCCATTGGCGAACTTCTGCTCGAGCTTGACCCAGCTTTCTTCACGGCGTGCTTTTTCGCGCGACAGGACAGCTTCGCCCAGAGCGTTTTCGATACGCTCGACGTAAACTTCCACTTCGTCGCCCGGCTTCAGCGTGCCGTCTTTGCCCTTTGCGCCGAATTCCTTCAGCGGCACGCGGCCTTCGACCTTCAGACCGGCGTCGATGATCGCCATGTCCTTTTCAATGGCTACGATGCGGCCCTTGACGACATAACCTTCAGCAAGGTCGTTCGTTGCAAAGGATTCCGCCAGCAGCGATTCGAAGTCTGCGAGGGATGGATTGAATTCTGACATGAATACTCCTGGTGCATCCGGAAAATTCATCGGATGCGGCGCCGGGGGTTAGTGTTGCGTTATGCCCGACCTCGGCCCCGTCTTTGCAGACAACCGGCGCGTGGAACGCGAAGTCAGGCTTTTCTGTATGAGTGCAGCCTATATAGGTCCGAACTCACAATAATCCAGTTCTTCGAGGCGTAATGAAGCCCGAAAAGCTTAAAAACTTGCCGGTTTCATCCCCGATGCTGCGCCAAAGCGTGATCGATCAGCTTTTTTGCGGCTAGAAATGCCGCTTCTATACTCATTTCGCTCGTATCAAGCAAGTGCGCGTCTTCAGCGGGCCTGAGCGGAGAATCGATGCGGTTTGTGTCACGCTCGTCGCGTTTCTTGAGGTCTGCCAGGATTTCCGCGAAATCCGCCTTCTCGCCGCGCGCCACGATCTCTTCATAACGACGCTCGGCGCGGACTTCCGGCGAGGCTGTGACGAAGAGTTTTATGGCAGCATCGGGACAGACGACTGTGCCGATATCGCGCCCGTCAAGCACGCTTGAGGGCAGGGCGTTGGCGAAATTGCGCTGCGCGTCGACAAGCGCACGCCTGACCTTCGGCATGACCGCAACCTTCGATGCCGCTTCGCCGATCGTATGAGCGGAAAGGACTGCCTTGTCCATCTCGCGCAGATCGAGATTGAGTGCCGCTTCGGCCGCCACCGCTTCATCGTCGAGGGGAAGGCCCTTGTCGATAAGCGCCTTGGCGACGGCGCGATAGGTCAGTCCCGTGTCCAGATGCGGCATGCCGTAATGAATGGCAATGCGCCGGGCAAGGGTTCCCTTGCCCGAGGCGGCCGGTCCGTCGATAGCGACGATGAACGGCATCATCGTGCGTCGCTCAGCTCGATCTTCGCGCCCAGTCCCGGCATCATGCTCATGAATTCTGGGAAGGACGTGGCGATCATTGTGCTGTCGTCAACCGTTACCGGCTTTTCCGATGCCAGCCCCATCACGAGAAAACTCATCGCGATGCGGTGATCGAGATGGGTTGCGACCGTGCCGCCGCCCAGTCCCTTGCCGTCGGGGCGACCGCGTACCGTCAGCGACATCTCGCCTTCGGTGCAATCGACGCCATTGGCTTCGAGGCCGCGCGCAACCGCAGCAAGCCGATCCGATTCCTTGACACGCAGCTCGTCGAGACCGTCCATGAGGGTTTCACCTTCCGCGAAGGATGCAGCAACGGCCAGAACCGGATATTCATCGATCATCGACGGTGCGCGTTCAGGCGGAACGACGACGCCCTTAAGCTTCGAGGCCTTGACGCGCAGATCGGCAACATCCTCGCCACCGGCAAGACGCGGATCGATGATTTCGATATCGGCGCCCATTTCCTGTAGCGTCAGGATCAGGCCGGTACGGGTCGGGTTCATCAGCACGTTACGGATGGTGACGTCCGAACCTTCGACCAGAAGGGCGGCAACGAGCGGGAAGGCGGTCGAGGATGGATCGCCCGGTACGTCGATGGTCTGGCCGGTGAGCTTGCCCTGTCCGGTGATGCGGATATGGCGAACGCCGTCCTTGTCGGTTTCAACCGATAGATCGGCGCCAAAACCCTGCAGCATCTTTTCGGTATGGTCACGGGTCATGACCGGCTCGATCACGGTGGTGACGCCCGGCGTGTTGAGGCCGGCGAGCAGCACGGCGGATTTCACCTGTGCGGAGGCCATCGGCACGCGATAGGTGATCGGATTAGCCGTCCTGGGGCCGATCAGTGTCAGCGGCATGCGGTCGCCAGCGGCTGCTTCCACCTGAACGCCCATTTCACGCAAAGGATTCAGCACGCGGCCCATAGGGCGCGAGGTTAGCGATGCGTCGCCGATAAAGGCGGTTTTCATGTCATAGGTGCCGACAAGGCCCATGGTGAGGCGCGCACCGGTTCCGGCATTGCCGAAATCAAGGGCAGCTTCGGGCTGCAACAGGCAGCCATTGCCGACGCCGTTGATGATCCAGACATCACCATCCTTGCGGATTTTTGCGCCCATGGCCTGCATGGCGCGACCGGTATTGATGACGTCTTCACCTTCCAAAAGGCCAGTGATGCGGGTTTCACCCGATGCAAGGCCACCAAACATAAAGGAACGATGCGAGATGGATTTGTCGCCCGGAATGCGGATTTCGCCCTTTAAAGCCTCCGAGCGGCGGGCGATTGCTGGTTTCGGGGATGCGGAATGGGACATGGATTTTTCACTGTCGCATTTTTGGCGCGGACACGCGCCGGGATTGAGAGATAAGCAGGGCTTCCCTAGCATAGGAAAATGCCGGGGTCATCCGCGAATACGCGGCGCGGGCGACACCGATAACCAGGAGGGAGAAGCAAGAGTCTGCGCGCGCCTGTGCGTTTGGCTTTGACAAATGCGCCAAATTGCGTTTATGCACCGGACAACAATATAAACGCGCTTAAGACTTGCCCCTTGCCATATGTTTGAGTGAACAGCATGGTGTTAGGCAACATGCTTCAAGGCAATCATCCCGGCGCGATTTTATGAATTTGTGTCCCCGTGCAAATTAACGAGGCTAGACGTGACAAAAACTGAACTAGGTACCAAGCGTATCGACCCGGAAACGGGCAAGAAATTTTACGATCTCAATCGCGACCCGATCGTTTCGCCCTATACCGGCATTTCCTATCCGCGTTCGTACTTCGATTCCACGCTTGAAAGCCGTGTTGTCGAAGAGGAAACCGAAGAGGAAGAAGTCGATACGGCACTCGAAAAGCCGGAATTCGTCTCGCTCGAGGATGCCGACGACGAAACCAAGGGCACTGGCGACGATCTGCCGGATATGGGCGACGACGACGACGATGTTGATCTCGGCGACGACGATGAAGACACCTTCCTCGAAGAAGAGGAAGACGAGGACGACGACATGTCGGGCATTCTCGGCGGTGGTGTCGGCGGCGACGACGAAGAGGGCTGATCCATCTGCGGATCAGGATCTGATGTTTTTTGCGAGGCGACCTTCGGGTCGCCTCGTTTTGTTTGGAGCGCCTTCGCATGGCTGCTTCAGCGCGATCTGTGAATTATTTTTGGCAGATGTGAAAAGAGTTGCGATTTAGCTCTTGATCTTCTGACAAACGCCATTTAATAAGCCGCCACACCGGGCAGCAAGTCCTGCCTGATGCGCCTCGAAAGAGGTCTGATGGGGCCATAGCTCAGCTGGGAGAGCGCCTGCATGGCATGCAGGAGGTCAGCGGTTCGATCCCGCTTGGCTCCACCAAATTTTCCTTTCCAAAAGCCCGAAAGCATTCCGGCATCGGTCGGCACAATAACTGTCATTGGACAAAACTTGTTCGTGCGCTATGTCGTTTCCCATGACAGAAATGATCTTGGCGACATTCGACTGGGTTCCCAAAATGCCACGCGGCTTTGTGCGTGATCTCCGGGTGCGTTGGGCGCTGGAAGAAGCCGGGTTCCCCTACCGTGTCGAAGGTGTTCCTTTCAAGGATCGCGGGTCCGAACATTTCATGCATCAGCCCTTCGGGCAGGTGCCATGGCTGATCGATGGCGATATATCGGTCTTCGAAAGTGGCGCTATCCTGCTTCATATCGCCGAGAAGAGCGACGTGCTCCTGCCGAGCGATGCGAGGGCACGAAACGAGGTCATACAGTGGCTGTTTGCTGCGTTGAATTCGGTCGAAATGGCCGCCTTGCCGCTCGCCCTTTATAGATTCACCGGCGATGACGAGCAGACGCCGGGGCGCAAGCTCATGGACAGTTTTCTGGCGGGGCGGCTGGGGCATATGGAACAGGTGCTGTCCGGTCGCAAATGGCTGACGGACAGGTTTTCGGTTGCCGATATTCTGATGGCTGATGTGTTACGTCTGGTCGACCACTTCGACGGATTGGCGCAGCATCCTGTCTGCCGGGCCTATGTCGAACGCGCCACCGCGCGGCCCGCTTTCCAGAAAGCCTTTACCGACCAGATGGAGCATTTCGCTGCTGCGGACTGACGCGTGCATCGAAATTGTCGTATCAGGCATCTTTCACGCCTAAGTTGCGCTCGACAATTCCTTAAAATTGATAAATAGAACTTCATCGAAGTAATTTATCAGTGTTATGTTGAATGAAAAGACTTTCTGATTTCGATGGATTGCGGTTTTTGTTATGTGCCGGAATCGCGATCTTTCATTTTTCTTTCCGAATTCCGGTGAAGAATGAGCCGTTGAGCGATTTTATATTAACTTTCGCTTATTTTACCGATGTCTTTTTTATTCTTTCTGGATTGTTTCTGGCGAGACGGCGTCATTACCTCTGGAGCTGGGCCCGTTATGTGGCTTTTGTCGGAAAGCGACTGGCGCGAATCTACCCATTGCATGTGGCGGCTTTCTCGTGTTTCGCGCTTCTTTCGATTCTGACGGCAGCGGGAGTTCTCCATCCTCTGGTCGATCCCAGCACGAGCTGGCGAGACGGACTGACCCAGCTTCTGTTAGTCCACAATTGGGGATTGGGTCACACTTTATCCTATAACTATGTGAGCTGGTCGCTCAGTGCCCTTTTTGCCATGTATCTCGGTTTTCCGCTGTTCGACATGTTGTACCATCGCTACGGGAGCTGGGTTCTTGCAGGCGTGATAGCGACTATCGTCGGCGGTGAATATCTGGCGCAGAAGCTCGGTGTGTTGTCACTCACCCGCATTCAGTTGTCCGATATAGGTGTCTTCCGAGCCTTGCCGTCCTTTCTCTTCGGTATGTGGCTTGCAAGGCGAACACATCCTGCGGTGCCGGTTGCGGCAATCAAGGCATTGCTCGCCGTCTGCCTGCTGGTCTTTCTGTTCTATCATCCGGGAAACGGGCCGGGCGAACCCAACACACTTGAAGGACCCTGGCGGCTGGCATTCCTTTATGCCGGTACCTATGTGCTCTATATCGCTTCCATTCAGGGCGTTTATACGCCGCTGCAATGGAGCGTCCTGACAAAACTCTCCCGCTACAGCTTCGGTATTTTCATTCTTCATCCCGTGGTCGGGATGATGTTTTTCAGAGCGACCCCGGATCAATGGGGGGAGACGACGGCAGGCGCGGTCATGCTCATCGCCGGAGGTGTTTTTGCAAGCCTGTTGACCGCTATTGCCGCCTACCACCTGTTCGAAAATCCTGTTCACCGCTGGCTGGTGACACGGATCGATCGCTGGTTGAGCCGGCAGGAGGACAGGCCGGCGATGTTATCGCGTGCCGGCCCCGCCTGATCTTTCTCAAATCAGTTCCCTTGCCGGGTGATGAGCCGATGCTGTAGAAACCCGGGACGAAGCTCATCGGGAGAGGGTCAGCTTCATATCGTTACGGGAGGAATGATGAGCACCAACGCAGTCCCCACGCAATTTTCGCACGACCATCCACTGTGGCAGCCGGATGCCGGGCGCATTGCCGCCAGCAATCTGGAACAATTCCGCATTCGCGCAGAACAGCGCACGGGCCAGAGCCTGCCGGATTATGCCGCGCTGCATCGCTGGTCAATCGAGGATCGCGCCGGGTTCTGGCAGCTTGTGTGGGATTTCTGCGAGATTATCGGCGAGCGCGGCAATACGGCTCTCGTCGACAAGGGACATATGCGCGAGGCAAAATTCTTTCCCGAGGCACGGCTCAATTTTGCCGAGAACCTGTTGCGTTATCACGGTGACGAGGAGGCGATCATCTTTCGCGGCGAGGACAAGGTCGAGCGCCGTCTGACCTGGGATGATCTTCACGCGCAGGTCTCGAAGCTACAGCAATTCATGCTGGCGGAAGGCGTTCAGCCTGGCGACCGCGTGGCGGGCATGATGCCCAACATGCCGGAGGCCGTAGCCCTGATGTTGGCTGCCAGCTCCATCGGTGCAGTCTGGTCGTCGTGCTCGCCGGATTTCGGTGTGCAAGGCGTGCTCGACCGTTTCGGCCAGATCGAGCCGAAACTGTTCTTTGCCTGCGATGGCTACTGGTACAACGGCAAGCGTATCGATGTGGCCGACAAGATCGCTCAGGTCACGGCAAAGCTGCCCGGACTGAGGCGGTCGGTGATTGTTTCGTATCTGGGGGAGGCGGAAGCGGTTGCGCAGAGCGCCGAGAAGGGCATCGCGCTCGATGAAGCGCTGAGTGGCTTTGTGGCAAATCCTGTCGAATTCACGCATCTGCCTTTCGATCATCCGCTTTGTATCCTGTTTTCCTCCGGCACGACGGGCATTCCGAAATGCATCGTTCATCGCGCTGGCGGCGTGCTGTTGCAGCATTTGAAAGAACACCGCCTGCATGCGGATATTCGCGACGGCGACCGCTTCTTCTATTTCACGACATGCGGCTGGATGATGTGGAACTGGCTTGCTTCGGGCATCGCCTCGGGGGCAACGCTTCTGCTCTATGACGGTTCGCCTTTCTATCCCGATGGCAATGTGCTGTTTGATTATGCCGCCGCCGAGGGCATGACTTATTTCGGCACATCGGCAAAGTTTATCGACGCTGTGCTGAAAGCCGGGCTGAAGCCGGGCGAAACGCATGATCTGTCGGCGCTGCGCACGGTTTCGTCCACCGGTTCGCCGCTGTCGCCGGAGGGCTTTGCCTTCGTCTATGACGCCATCAAGCCGGACGTGCATCTGGCATCCATTTCCGGCGGTACGGATATTGTGTCCTGCTTCGTGCTGGGCGTGCCGACCGAACCGGTCTGGCTGGGTGAAATTCAGGGCGCTGGTCTTGGCATGGCCGTCGATGTCTGGAACGACGACGGCAAGCCGGTCCGCCGCGAGAAAGGCGAACTGGTCTGCACGAAGGCGTTTCCATGCATGCCGCTGCAATTCTGGAACGATCCCGAAGGCGCGAAATATCAGGCCGCCTATTTCGAGCGCTTCGACAATATCTGGTGCCATGGCGATTTTGCCGAATGGACTGAACATGATGGCATCGTCATCCATGGCCGTTCGGATGCGACACTCAATCCCGGCGGCGTACGCATTGGTACGGCGGAGATTTACAATCAGGTCGAACAAATGCCGGAGATCGCGGAGGCGCTCTGCATCGGGCAGGATTGGGACCAGGATGTGCGTGTTGTGCTGTTCGTGCGGCTTGCTGAAGGCGTGACGCTCGATGACGGTCTGAAAGTGCGCATCAAGACCAAGATCCGCACGGGCGCCACGCCGCGCCACGTCCCGGCGAAGATCGTGGCAGTGCAGGATATTCCGCGCACCAAATCCGGCAAGATCGTGGAGCTTGCCGTCCGCGATATCGTGCATGGGCGCGACGTGAAGAACCGCGAGGCGCTCGCCAATCCGGAAGCGCTGGAGCTTTATCGCGACATTGCGGAGCTGCATGAGGACTGATTTGGTCAGCCTCCAACCGCTTGGAGTTGCCGGATAACGGGCGCAACAAAATTTCGTTATTCGGCAATAAATAGCCACAGAACGCCACGCAAAACGGTTGCCTATTCGAAATTCACGGGACACTCTGGCCGGACATAGCCATCTTGCAAAAGATGGACACCGGGCAGAACTTGTGGAGGACGAGTATGTTTGCATCGGGCATGAATTTCGGTCTTGGCGAGGAGATCGAAGCCCTTCGTGATACGGTGCGCCGTTTCGCGGAAAGCCGCATCGCGCCGCTTGCCGCTGAAACCGACCGCAACAACGCATTTCCAATGCATCTTTGGCGTGAACTGGGTGAGCTTGGCGTACTCGGCATTACTGCGCCCGAAGAATACGGCGGCGCGGGCATGGGCTATCTTGCCCATTGCATCGCGATGGAAGAAATCAGCCGGGCTTCCGCTTCCATCGGCCTCAGCTATGGCGCGCATTCCAACCTCTGCGTCAACCAGATCAAGCGCAACGGTTCGCCTGAACAGCGCGCGAAATATCTGCCAAAGCTCATTTCCGGTGAACATGTCGGCGCGCTTGCCATGTCCGAGCCGGGCGCTGGATCGGACGTGGTTTCGATGAAGCTTCGCGCCGAAAAGCGCGGCGACGCCTATGTGCTGAACGGCAACAAGATGTGGATCACCAACGGCCCGGATGCCGATGTGCTGGTGGTCTATGCCAAGACCGATCCTTCGGCTGGCCCACGCGGGATGAGCGCCTTTATCGTCGAAAAAGGCTTTGCAGGTTTCTCCACAGCACAAAAGCTCGACAAGCTTGGCATGCGCGGCTCCAACACCTGCGAATTGGTGTTTGAAAATTGCGAAGTGCCTGCCGAGAACCTTCTGGGCGAGGTCGGCAAGGGCGTCAATGTGCTGATGTCCGGTCTCGATTATGAGCGTGTGGTGCTGGCGGGCGGTCCGCTTGGCATCATGGCGGCGTGTCTCGATGTCGTGGTGCCCTATGTGCATGAGCGCAAGCAGTTTGATCAGCCGATTGGCGAGTTCCAGCTGATGCAGGGCAAGCTTGCCGACATGTATGTGACCTTCAACGCCTCGCGCGCCTATACTTATGCGGTGGCGGCGGCCTGCGACCGGGGCGAGACGACACGCAAGGATGCGGCGGGCTGCATTCTCTATACGGCAGAAAATGCGACCCAGATGGCCTTGCAGGCCATCCAGTCGCTGGGCGGCAATGGCTATATCAACGACTATCCGACCGGGCGTCTGCTGCGCGATGCCAAGCTTTACGAAATCGGTGCGGGCACGTCGGAAATCCGGCGTATGCTGATCGGACGGGAATTGTTTCAGGAGACCCGTTGATGCCGGTTCTGAAATCGGAAATTTCGACCCGTAGCGCCACTTTTGAAGCCAATCGCAAGGCTATGCTGGCAGCGATTGAGGTGGCGGCGGAAGCATCTCGCACTGCCATTGATGGCGGCGGCGAGAAAGCGCGTGAACGTCATGTCGCGCGCGGCAAGCTGCTCCCGCGCGAGCGCGTGGCGCAATTGCTCGATCCCGGCTCGCCTTTTCTCGAAGTGGGGCTGACGGCAGCGCATGGCATGTATGGTGGCGCGGCGCCTTCGGGCGGAATCATTACCGGCGTGGGGCGTGTGTCGGGCCGTGAATGCATGATCGTCTGCAACGATGCGACGGTGAAGGGCGGCACCTACTATCCGGTGACGGTGAAAAAGCATCTGCGTGCGCAGGAGATCGCGGGCGAGAATCGCCTGCCCTGCATTTATCTGGTCGATTCCGGTGGCGCGAACCTGCCCAATCAGGACGAGGTTTTTCCGGATCGCGACCATTTCGGACGCATCTTCTACAATCAGGCGCAGATGTCGGCTGCGGGTATTCCTCAGGTCGCCGTGGTCATGGGATCATGCACGGCAGGCGGCGCTTATGTGCCCGCCATGAGCGACGAGACCGTCATCGTGCGCAATCAGGGCACGATCTTTCTGGCCGGTCCGCCGCTGGTGAAGGCCGCAACCGGCGAAGTGGTAACGGCGGAAGATCTCGGCGGTGGCGATGTGCACACACGGCTTTCCGGTGTGGCCGATCATCTGGCCAATGACGACGCCCACGCCCTCCAGGTTGCGCGCGCCATTGCCGCCAATCTCAACAGCGAAAAGCGCAGCTTCATCCCAAAAGGCGATAGCGCGGCCCCGCTTTACGACCCGGAAGAACTGCTTGGCGTGGTCTCGGCGGATACGCGTATTCCCTATGATGTGCGCGAAGTGATTGCGCGGCTGGTCGATGGCTCGGATTTCGATGAGTTCAAGGCGCGTTACGGCACCACATTGGTCTGCGGCTTTGCCAGCATCTACGGTATGCCGGTCGGGATCATCGCCAATAATGGCGTGCTGTTTTCCGAAGCGGCGACCAAGGGCGCGCATTTCATCGAGCTTTGCTGCCAGCGCAATATTCCGCTGGTGTTTTTGCAGAATATTACCGGCTTCATGGTCGGTCGCAAATATGAGGCCGAAGGTATCGCCAAGCACGGCGCCAAGCTGGTGACGGCGGTGGCGACAGCCAATGTGCCGAAAATCACCATGCTGATCGGCGCGTCCTATGGCGCGGGTAATTACGGCATGGCGGGCCGGGCCTATTCGCCACGCTTCCTGTGGACCTGGCCGAACAGTCGCATTGCGGTGATGGGCGGCGAACAGGCGGCGGGCGTGCTGGCAACCGTCAAGCGCGACGGCATCGAGCGAACCGGCGGAACATGGTCGGCGGAAGAGGAAGCGGAATTCAAGCGCCCGACGCTCGAAATGTTCGAGCGCCAGAGCCACCCGCTCTACGCCTCTGCGCGGCTTTGGGACGATGGTATTGTCGATCCGCGCAAAAGCCGCGAAGTGCTGGGACTGTCGCTTTCCGCAACGCTGAACGCGCCGGTCGAGCCGACGCGTTTCGGCTTGTTCAGAATGTAGGGAGGGGCGCGGGATGAGGAAAAGTGTAAAGCGGTTTTCCGCCCGCATCCCGCGAGGGCAAGAATGATGTTCAGGAAAATACTGATTGCCAATCGCGGGGAAATTGCCTGCCGGGTCATTCGCACGGCGCGTGAATTGGGCATTGCCACCGTTGCAATTTATTCCGATGCGGATGCCAAGGCGCTGCATGTGGAAATGGCTGACGAGGCTGTGCGTGTCGGTCCGGCGCTTTCGGCACAAAGCTATCTTAATGTCGAGGCGATTATCAAAGCGGCACTTGAAACCGGAGCCGAGGCGATCCACCCGGGCTATGGCTTTCTCTCGGAAAACGCAGGTTTTGTAGATGCCGTCGAGGCGGCGGGATTGGTCTTTATCGGTCCCTCGGCAACAGCCATTCGCGCCATGGGGCTGAAGGATGCCGCCAAGGCGTTGATGGAAAAGGCGAGTGTGCCGGTCGTACCGGGCTATCACGGTGACAATCAGGATGGCGCTTTCCTCAAAAGCGAGGCGGACCGGATCGGCTATCCGGTGCTTATCAAGGCGCGGGCTGGTGGCGGCGGCAAGGGCATGCGGCGCGTCGATCAGGCGGCGGATTTCACCGCGGCACTTGAAAGCGCGCGTCGTGAGGCCGAAGCATCGTTCGGCGACAGCGCCGTGCTGGTGGAAAAATACATGACCAAACCGCGCCATATCGAGGTGCAGGTCTTTGGCGACAATCACGGCAATGCGGTGCATCTTTTCGAGCGCGATTGCTCGCTGCAACGCCGCCACCAGAAGGTGATCGAGGAAGCGCCAGCACCCGGCATGACGCCGGATATGCGCGCGGCAATGGGCGAAGCAGCGGTGAAGGCCGCATTGGCAATCGGCTATTCCGGCGCAGGCACGGTGGAGTTCATCGCCGATGTGTCGGATGGGCTGCGGCCCGACCGGTTCTTCTTCATGGAAATGAACACGCGCCTGCAGGTGGAGCATCCGGTGACGGAAGCGATCACCGGTCTCGATCTGGTCGAATGGCAATTGCGTGTGGCTTCCGGCGATCCGCTGCCGAAACGGCAGGATGAACTTGCAATCGATGGCTGGGCTTTCGAGGCGCGGCTTTATGCCGAGGACCCGGCACGCGACTTTCTGCCCGCAACGGGCAAGCTCGCTTTGTTCGCACCGCCTGAAAATGCGCGAGTCGATTCCGGCGTGCGCACCGGCGACACGATCACGCCGTTCTACGATCCGATGATCGCAAAGATCATCGCCCATGGCGCAACGCGCGATGAGGCATTGAACCAGCTTGATGCAGCACTCAACAAAACCCGCATTGCAGGCCTCGTAACCAATCGGCAGTTCCTGTCGGCGCTCTGCAATCTCGAAGCTTTCCGCACCGGCGATGTCGATACCGGCCTGATCGGGCGCGAGACGGCAGCGCTGTTCACCAATGAGCAGCCTTCAGATATCGCCTTTGCGTTGGCCGCACTCGGTGCACTCGATCTTCTGGATGCGCCGAAAACTGGCGCCCCCAAAAATGATGACCCATGGTCGAGCCTGCGCGGGTTTCGCCTGTGGGGAGAAGCATCGCGCTCGGTCCTGCTCGATCATCATGGCGAGCGTCATGCGGTGAGCTTCACGACCGGGAGCGACGGGCATTTCGGCTTCGCTTTCGGTACCATCGAAATCCGCTCTCACGAAAACGGGCTGGTTCGCTTCGTTGCTGATGGCCGTGTTTCGGAGGCATCAGTCCTGCGCATCGGGCATGATGTGACGGTGCAATTCGAAGGTCGCGACACCATATTTCATCATGTGCAGTCTGCCGGTGCGGAAGAGGATGCTTCGAGCGAGAGCCGCATCCTGTCGCCGATGCCGGGACTGGTGCGACTGGTTTCTGCCGTGGAGGGGGCCAGCGTTGCCAAGGGCGACCCACTGGTGACGATGGAGGCAATGAAGATGGAGCTTTCGCTGACCGCGCCGCGCGACGGCAAGGTTGCGTCCGTAACCGTTGTAGCGGGCGATCAGGTCAATGAAGGTATCCTTCTTGTAGAACTGGAGGAAGAACATGGCTGAACACGTAGAAATCGTTGAAATGGCTGCGCGTGATGGCCTGCAGAATGAAAAGCGGTTTGTGCCGACAGCGGACAAGATCGCACTGATCGACCGCCTGTCCGGCTGCGGTTATGCTCGCATCGAGGCGACGAGTTTCGTCAGTCCCAAATGGGTGCCGCAACTTTCCGATGCGGCGGAAGTGATGGCCGGGATTCGCCGCGCCGACGGTGTGCGTTATTCCGTTCTCGTGCCCAATATGAAGGGGTATGAGGCGGCGGCTGCAGCCAATGCGGACGAGATCGCGGTTTTCGTTTCCGCCTCGGAAGGTTTTTCGAAGGCCAATATCAATTGCACGATTGCAGAGAGCATCGAGCGGCTTGCGCCGGTGATTGGTGCAGCCATCAATGATGGCTTAGCCATTCGTGGCTATGTGAGTTGCGTTGTGGAATGTCCTTATGATGGACCGACCGCGCCGCAGGCGGTTGCCGATGTGACCGAACAACTCTTCTCGCTCGGCTGTCATGAGGTGAGCCTTGGCGACACGATAGGGCGTGGCGCGCCGGACAAGGTTGCGGCCATGCTCGATGCCGTGCTGGCGATTGCACCAGCGCACAGCCTTGCCGGCCATTTTCACGATACGGGCGGCCGCGCGCTCGACAATATCCGCGTCAGTCTGGAAAAGGGTCTGCGGGTGTTCGATGCTTCGGTTGGCGGGCTGGGCGGCTGTCCGTTCGCGCCGGGTGCCAAGGGCAATGTCGATACGGTTTGCGTCGTCGAAATGCTGCATGAAATGGGTTTTGAAACCGGCCTCGATCTGGACAAGCTTAGATCGGCGGCTCTGTTCGCACAGGCGCTGCGCCAGGATAAAGCTGCCTAGGGGGACATGTGAGCGACTTCGAAACAATCCAGATTGCGATAGACCAACGCGGCGTCGCGACACTGACGCTCAATCGTCCTGACCAGCATAACGCGCTCTCCGGCCAGATGATTGACGAGCTTCTGACGGCTGTGTTGCATCTGGCGGATAATGAAGCTGCGCGTCTCGTTGTTCTGACCGGCGCAGGCGCCAGCTTTTGTGCGGGCGGCGATCTGGGATGGATGCAGGAGCAGGTAAAAGCCACGCGTGCGCAGCGCATCGAAGAGGCGCGCAAGCTCGCCCTCATGCTGAAGGCGCTGCGCGATCTGCCGAAACCATTGATCGGACGCATCAATGGGCAGGCCTATGGCGGCGGCGTGGGCCTCATCAGCGTATGCGATGCAGCAATTGGCGTTTCGGGCGCACGTTTCGGGCTGACTGAGACGAAGCTCGGTCTAATACCCGCTACCATCAGCCCCTATGTGGTGGCGCGCATCGGGCAGGCCAATGCGCTACGCACATTCACATCGGCGCGGCTGTTCGATGCCGAGGAAGCGCGACGCATCGGTCTGTTGCACGAAGTGGTCGAGGCCGAACGTCTCGATGCGGCGGTGGAGGCGGAGATAAAACCCTATTTTGCCACCCCGCCCGCAGCCGTCGCCGCCTCCAAGCGGCTGGTCCATGCACTGGGCGCGCCGATAGACGAGGCCGTCATCGATATGACGCTGACCCGTCTTGCCGATACATGGGAAACGCCAGAGGCCGCAGAGGGAATCGCGGCCTTTTTTGCGAAACGATCACCGACGTGGAAGGGAGGAAACTAAGACTTTGGGAGGAGCCGATTTTCGTTGTAGTTGCGGGTACTTGGCGCTTGCAATCGAAAGCCGGAAATGCATTCTTATTACATCATGAAAGCTCGCTCCCGGTCTGGAGCATGATTCCGAAAGAGCGGATGCGATTTTGGATAATATTATGGCTCCGGGATGCCGCGAGGCTGGTGTGGCGAGCTTTTGGATTGACCCTTTGAGATCATGCGATGAACAAAAGGGAGGGCCCGGCAATTCGGCAGCGCAGATGCGCTGAGATTTGACCGGCAAGGGTTGTCTCGGGGCCGTCGGAGGACGCTGCCCTACAAAGGAGAAAAAGAATGAACCTGAAACTTCTGTCCAGCGTGGCTTTTGCAGCTACACTCGGCTTTGCCAGCGCCGCCTATGCAGACATCACCATCGGCGTCGTCGCACCGCTGACGGGCCCTGTCGCCGCTTTCGGTGACCAGGTGAAGAAGGGTGCGGAAACCGCTGTTGAGGTGATCAACAAGGCTGGCGGCATCAAGGGCGAGAAAGTCGTACTGAAGTTTGCCGACGATGCCGGTGAACCGAAGCAGGGCGTTTCCGCCGCCAACCAGATCGTCGGCGACGGCATCAAGTTCGTCGTCGGCCCGGTCACGACCGGCGTTGCCATCCCTGTTTCCGACGTGTTCTCGGAAAACGGCGTCCTGATGGTCACCCCGACCGCCACCGGCCCGGACCTGACCGCGCGCAAACTTGAAAACGTGTTCCGCACCTGCGGTCGCGACGACCAGCAGGCCGAAGTCATGGCCGACTACGTCCTGAAGAATTTCAAGGACAAGAAGGTCGCCGTCATCCACGACAAGGGTGCCTATGGCAAGGGTCTGGCCGACGCTTTCAAGGCTGCGATCAACAAGGGCGGTGTCACCGAAGTTCAATATGATTCGGTTACCCCGGGCGACAAGGACTTCAGCGCGCTCGTTTCCAAGCTGAAGGCTGCTGGCACCGACATCGTCTATTTCGGCGGCTACCATGCCGAAGGCGGTCTCCTGTCGCGTCAGTTGCATGACGCTGGCATGCAGGCGCTGGTACTCGGCGGTGAAGGCCTGTCCAACACCGAATATTGGGCAATCGGCGGCACCAACGCACAGGGCACGCTGTTCACCAATGCCAAGGACGCCACCAAGAATCCGGCTTCCAAGGATGCCATTGAGGCTCTGAAGGCCAAGAACATCCCGGCTGAAGCGTTCACCATGAACGCCTATGCTGCTGTGGAAGTCATCAAGGCTGGCATTGAACGCGCCGGTTCGACCGATGATTCGGCCGCCGTTGCCAAGGCTCTGCATGATGGCAAGCCGATCGAAACCGCTATCGGCACGCTGACCTATGGCGAAAACGGCGATCTCAGCTCGCCGAGCTTCGACATCTTCAAGTGGGATGACGGCAAGATCGTCGGCCTCGAATAAGATCGTCAATCGTTTAAGATAGAAAAACGCTGGGGCTTGTCCCCGGCGTTTTGCGTTTGGGAAGCGCGGCTCCGTCAGGAGCCGGTATAGCCCAGTTCCGCTTCGACAGCCTCGAATGTCTTTTCCATCGCATAGGTTGGGCTGAGCGGAAAACCGAAATGTCCGTAGGCGATGGACATTTGCCGTTCGGCCCGGCTTTCACCTCCCTTGGCAACCGCCGCCACATAGAGCGCTGCGGCCAGGCCGGTACGGTCGGCGCCGGATTTGCAATGGATGAGAACAGGCTTTTCCGCATTCTGCATCAGGGCGATCAACTGTCTGGTTTGTGCAGGGTCTAACTGTCGTCTTGACGACATTTCGAAATCGGCGTGCTGGATACCGAGCGTCTTTGCGGCTGTGATCTCTTCATCGTACCATTTCGAACCCGGTTCGGGACCGCGCAGGTTGATGATGGTCTTGATGCCGTAGAGCTTCTGCAAGGAAGCGATGCGCGCCGGGTCCGGCTGGTTGGAGCGATAAGCCTGCCCGTCGACGATGGTATGAACGTTGCCCTTATATTGCAGCGTATAGAGATAGCCGCCCATGACGCTCGATCCGATAAGCAACCCAAGCCCGGCTAGCCGAGCATAGCTGAAGGACCATTCGACGTATTTCCGAAAGAACGACATAGGGGCCTCATTTAAACGCAAGTAAATAATAAAATATAGCTGGCTGAAAATTTGTTCTTGGCTTCCGGGTGAAATATACTAAGATTTAGACTTAATCTTGTCCGAAAGAAGAAGAAATTTCATTTGTTCTGTTTGAGTTATTTGTAAAATTCCCGAAGGTGCGTGCGGGAACGTTGTTGGGGGCAGCATCTGTGTCAGTTCGTGGTGTCGGTAAATCGCGTTGGTTTTTCGTGGCTTAAGCTTCGGTTAACCATGACTGTTTAATCTATGACCATGTGTTGGGGCAGCTAGCGGAGCAGGTTTATGCAGCGCTACAGATTTGACGATAAACGAATTCTGATCGAGGCGATTGTTGAGTTACTCAACCAGGGCGTAGAGCCTGACGAACTCGATCTTGTACTAAGCCAGATCGGTCCGGTCGATCTTGATTTGATGCGGCAATGCCTGATCGAGGTGTGGAATTACAACCATCCGGATCTGGCGGAAACGCCGATGGCGGCCTGACGACGGGTCTGCAGGCCGAGTGGTGCAAAGCATCGCGGTAAGGCAGCAAGGACGAGCCAAAGCCAATGACGTTTTGGCAGGCAATGCTTCACTTGGGCGCGCGAACCGTTCGGACGGTTGCGAACTGGGTCTGTCGAAAGGTGGATCGGGGTGCCTGAAGCGGGAAATATAAATGTCCACCTGCGGAAGTGGGTTTGACGCGGATGGAATTGGGCGTGGATGATACGCCTGTCGGACGAATACGGCAGTTCAGGCAACGGTTTGTGTGTCGGAACTGTCGGGGCAGGGCCGGGTTGAACCGGTTTTGGAGCAATCTGGCCACTGCCCGCAATGTCATATTCCTGAAATGCAGACGGGTTATACCCATTTGCATATCGGGAATTCACTTGGGACCGCGACCACGGATGTACTGGCGCAACTCAGGTGAAAGCGGAAGGTCGGGTTCAACCCGGCCTTTTTCGTTTTTGAGCGCATCCGGGAAAGCGTCAAACCTCTCCGTTGGGAAATCAGTTCATAGGACGGATTGAGAGCGTATCCCGAAAAGTGTGTGGCGGTTTTCGGAAAAGATACGCGTCAAAACAGCATTTAGAGTGCCGATCTGAGCCAATTGGATCGAAACGCGCCCCCCGGCGCTGATGGCGTGCGCATTTCAGGCTGGTCATGCATGGGATTGCGAACGGTTCGCGCACGGGCTTTCGCTGCTGTTTCGCCTTGTATCAGATGACGGAAACATTTTCCCTTTCCAACAAATGCCGTATGAAAAGACATCGCCGTCGCTATCGCGGTTGTTTTGAGCATATCTCCCGAAAGTGGAACCGGTTTCGCGGTAAAGAGATGCGTCAAAACGAGAAGATGGAGCGGTTTCGATGCTTGACTGGAATCGCCCTGGAAACGTCATTTTCAATCACGGAAGCAATTCATGATACGCCATATCGTTCTCATCAAATTCAGACCGGAACTAAAAGCCGCGCAGATAGAAGAGAGACTGCAAGCTGTTGTTGCCCTCAAGGAGAAGATCGGGGGTATCCTGTCCATCACGGCTGGGGAAAACAACAGTCCGGAAAATCTTGAAAAGGGATTCAGACACGGTTTCGTCGTCGATTTCACGGATGGCGCGGCGCGGGACGCCTATCTTCCGCATCCCGAGCACGCGAAGGTAGGTAAAAGCCTTGTCGAAGCAGCCGATGGCGGCATCGAGGGGATACTGGTATTTGACTACGCGATCTGAGATTTGCGGAAGCCGTGCGGCGCGCGACGATGCAGGCTATAGCACCAGTCCGCCGACCCCCATGCGGGACAGATCGTCGGCAGAAAGCGCAATCCCTGCCATCAGGCGATCCAGCACCCAATCGAGGCTGTTTTCGCGTGCGCTGCGGGCTGATCCGGGTGCAGCAACGATATATTTGCCGTCACGCTGGCCCAGAACCAGCAGATTGCCCGGATCGACCGGCATTCCGATGCGCAGGATTTCGCCACCTGAAATACGGATCGATTGCGGCACGATATCCGCCTCGTCTGCAACAGCTGATGCGCTGAAAATCACGATAATGTCGCAGGCCCGGCCAACCTCCACGATAGCCGCTGCCAGCGCAGCCGGATCGTGCGCGACGCGTTTTTCACAAACAAGCGCCCCGCCATTTCGAATAGCCCGCTTTTCCATCAGCTCGCGGGTTTTCTCAAGAACCGTCTCGCGTATCGAGGGAAGACGCGACTGGATCAGCCCGATCCGTGTGCCATTGAACGGGTAGACGCGAAGCGCCGGTTGTGCATCAAGGCCGATTTCCTGGAGAAGTGACCCCGGCACGGCAAAAGGAATGATCTTGACGGTGGCTATCATCTGCCCGGCTTCCACCCGCATATGATTGCGCAATGTGGCCACGGAAATACGCGCATCATGTGCATTGACCGTATCGATACGGTCGACATCGGCAGAAAATACGCCATTGCGCCGGGCATGGAGGTTGACCCGCCCAGTCGTGGCATTGCCGATCGCTATCTCGGCGGAAGCAAGCATGCGCCCGATGGCGAGGGCTGCTTCATCCTCGCCGATGTCCCCTTTTCCAAGACGCGCGGCCAGAACCGAACCTATGCCTGCCTCTCGCAGCAAAGCGAGATTGAGGGCATCGAGAACCGTCCCTTTGCGTAAAGTGAGCGCGCTTGCCGTCATCGCATAGCCGAGAATTGCACCTTCGGCCTCATCGAGCGGCATTTCGGCAAATATCATTTCTACCCCCCAATCGCCTCGCAGTATTTTCAATAAAGCATAAACCGACCGGAGTGAAACGAGGATCGATAAGATTGTGCTGAAACGCGCGCTGGGCATGCCAGGCTCAGACGATAAACCGTTGGTCGCACCAGTCATTCAACCGGGCTTGCGCCACCGACGAGGCAGCAGGTGCGGGGTGCGACGGCTGGCCGAAAACCGGTAAATTTCCATCACGATCTCGTTTACTCGGGGGTAAACGGCGGTTTTCATCTTGCAAGCCCCATCCTTTGGGCCTATTCGCTCCGCCGCGTCTGGCGGTTGGCGGTATCTCCAGAAACCCGCCGGAACGTCGATCCCTTGATATGCGGATCGCTGGTTTCATTGCATTAAACATTGCCAAGACATGATCTCAAACGGGGCTTGGAACATGGCCCGCATCTGCGATCAGGCCGGATTATTTAGGCAGAATCCCCGCTTTTGGGCGCGACATTACGATCCAGCACAATTTTCGTCAGGCACGTGACAAACCGGATTATTCGTTATAACGGTACTTTTGGAAATTTCAGAATTTACCGAAAACTAGGAAATGACGCATGCGCCGGAGGTGACACTCTGCGCGCAGGATGGAAAGACAAATGAAACACGGCACCCCCCGGACGATCGTTTCGTTCGCCGTCTTGGCCCTCACGGCGTTTCTCGCCGGCTGCGAGAACCAGGTCCTGCTCTCCCCGAAAGGGGAAGTCGGCGTGGCAGAACGCGATCTCATCCTTTTTGCGACCGGCATCATGCTGCTCGTCGTGCTTCCCGTTATCTTCATGACGCTGTATTTCGCATGGAAATACCGCGCCTCGAACGAGAAGGCGGATTACCAGCCAGACTGGCACCACTCGACCAAGATCGAGCTTGCTGTCTGGCTCATCCCGATGGCGATCATTGTCGTTCTCGGGACGGTGACCTGGATCAGCACGCACAAGCTCGATCCCTATCGCCCGCTGGAATCCAATGCGAAGCCGATCAATGTCGAAGTCGTCGCGCTCGACTGGAAATGGCTTTTCATCTATCCGGACCAGGGCATCGCCACTGTCAATGAAATGGCAATGCCGGTCGATGTGCCGGTCAACTTCAAGCTGACCTCCAGCAACATCATGAACTCCTTCTTCATTCCGCAGCTTGGCAGTCAGGTCTATACCATGCCGAGCATGCAGACGAAGCTGCATCTGGTTGCCAACCATGCGGGCGAGTTCGACGGTATCTCCGCCAATTATAGCGGTCAGGGTTTTGCCCAGATGCGCTTCAAGGCGCATGCCTACAATCAGGCCGACTTCGATAAGTGGGTGGCCGATGTGAAGGCCAAGGCGAATGGCCAAGAGCTGAGCCGCGACCGTTACGCCTCGCTGGTGCAGCCGAGCGAGAAGGTTCCGCCGCAGTTCTTCACCTTCAGCGATCCGGCGTTGTTTCACAACATCGTGAACCGCTGCTGGGATGGCAAGTCAGTCTGCATGGATGACGAAATGCATCGTCAACAGATGATCCGCGAAGCGCGTGCCAATCTGCGCAAGTCTTCGCCCGTCGATTTCAGCCAGTGGGCGAGCGACATCATCTGCGCAGTCCAGCCGCAGCGCCTTTCGCAGCTCGAAAACTGATGTGCCGATTGGCCCGCGACCTCGCATGAGGTCGCGGCCATCCGCATTCAATCCCTTGTTTCACGCGGTTCCGGAAAGATGGCGCATCTTGCGCCGCCCCGGAATTGCTTCAATCGAAGCGTGATAAAAAATGTTCGGAAAACTTACGCTCGAAGCGATACCCTATCACGAGCCAATCATCATGGTCACTTTGGCCGCGGTGGCTGGCGGGGCGCTCGCTATTCTGGCAGCCATTACCTATTACCGCAAATGGACCCCGCTCTGGAACGACTGGCTTACATCCGTCGACCATAAGCGCATCGGGGTCATGTACATCATTCTGGCACTCGTGATGCTGTTCCGCGGCTTCTCGGATGCCGTCATGATGCGTGCCCAGCAGGCTCTGGCCTCCGGCGCCAACGAAGGCTTCCTGCCGCCGCATCACTATGACCAGATCTTCACCGCCCATGGCGTGATCATGATCTTCTTCGTGGCGATGCCTTTCGTTGTCGGCTTGATGAACTTTGCCGTGCCGCTTCAGATCGGCGCGCGCGACGTGGCTTTCCCGTACCTCAACTCGCTCAGCTTCTGGCTGACCGTTGCGGGTGCGATCCTCATCAATGTCTCGCTCGGCGTCGGCGAATTCGCCAAGACCGGCTGGCTGGCCTATCCGCCGCTTTCCGGCAAGGAATTCAGCCCGGATGTCGGGGTGGATTATTATATCTGGGCCTTGCAGATTTCCGGTATGGGCACGCTGCTTTCGGGCGTGAACCTCATCACCACGATCATCAAGATGCGCGCACCCGGCATGGGCATGATGCAGGTTCCGGTCTTCACCTGGACCGCACTCTGCTCCAACGTGCTGATCGTCGCCGCCTTCCCGATCCTCACCGTCACGCTGGCGCTGCTGTCGCTCGACCGTTATCTGGATTTCCACTTCTTCACCAATGATGCCGGTGGCAATCCGATGATGTATGTGAACCTCATCTGGATCTGGGGGCACCCGGAAGTCTATATTCTGGTTCTGCCTGCCTTCGGTATCTTCTCGGAAATCGTCGCGACCTTCTCCGGCAAGCGCCTGTTCGGCTACAAGTCGATGGTTTACGCCACGGTTGCGATCACCATCCTGTCGTTCCTGGTCTGGGTCCATCACTTCTTCACCATGGGTGGCGGCGCCAATGTCAACGCCTTCTTCGGCGTGGCGACCATGATCATCTCGATCCCGACAGGGGCGAAGGTCTTCAACTGGCTCTTCACCATGTATAAGGGCCGCGTTCGCATGGAAACGCCGGTCATGTGGACCATCGGCTTCATGTGCACCTTCGTCGTCGGCGGCATGACGGGCGTTCTGCTCGCGGTTCCGCCAGCGGATTTCGTGCTGCACAATTCGGTGTTCCTGATCGCCCACTTCCATAATGTGATCATCTCGGGTGTTCTGTTCGGCTGCTTCGCCGGTCTTATCTACTGGTGGCCGAAGGCTTTCGGCTTCAAGCTGAACGAACGTCTGGGCAAGAACGCATTCTGGTGCTGGCTCGTCGGCTTCATCATGGCCTTCATGCCGCTCTATGTACTCGGCCTGATGGGCATGACCCGTCGTCTGAACCATACCGAAAACCCGGCATGGCACATCTACCTCATCATTGCCGCCGTCGGCGTTGCGATCATCCTTTGCGGTATCGTGTTCCAGATTCTGCAGATTGCGATTTCTATCCGCGACCGCGAAAAGCTGCGTGACAACAACGGCGATAGCTGGGGTACGGGCCGTACGCTCGAATGGTCGCTGGCTTCGCCGCCTGCCTTCTACAACTTTGCCGAAGTGCCGCATGTGCGCGATCATGACGGCTGGTGGGATATGAAGCAGAACGGCTATGTGCGCCGCACCGAAAAGTTCGCGCGCATCCATATGCCGAAGAACACCGGCGCCGGCTTCATCATCGGCATCCTGAACATTCCGCTCGGCTTTGCTCTGGTGTGGCACATCTGGTGGCTGGCAATCGCCTCCGCCGTGGCTGTGCTGGCCGTTGCCATCGCTCACTCCTTCAATAATGACAGGGACTATTACGTCTCGGCCGAAGAGGTGCAGGAAGTCGAAGACCTCCGTACCCGGCAACTGACTGCTCAGGAGGCCTGATTCCGATGAGCGCAAGCATTTCAACCGCCGCTCCGTTCACGGGCGGAAACGAGCACCCGGCTCACGAGGACCATCATGATGCAGGGTCGACCACACTGGTCGGCTTCTGGATCTACCTGATGAGCGACTGCGTCCTGTTCTCGGGCCTGTTTGCAACCTATGCCGTTCTGGCGCATCAGTTCGCGGGCGGTCCGACCGGCCGTGAACTCTTCGACCTGAACTTCGTTCTGATCGAAACGATGCTGCTGCTGGTGTCGTCGCTGACCTATGGTCTGGCGACACTGTCGATGTTCAAGAAGAACCGTGCTGGCCTTCTGTTCTGGCTGGGCGTGACCTTCATGCTCGGCGCGGCCTTCCTTGCGATGGAAGTCTATGAATTCCGCCATCTGATCCATGAGGGCGCAGGTCCAGGCCGCAGCGCTTTCCTCTCGGCCTTCTTTGCGCTGGTGGGAACCCATGGTCTTCACATCACGTCCGGCCTGATCTGGATTCTGGTGCTTTCCGGCCAGCTTCTGCGTGATGGTCTGACGGAAAAGAACCAGACGCGCGTGATGTGCCTCAGCCTCTTCTGGCACTTCCTTGATATTATCTGGATCGGCGTCTTTACCCTTGTCTATCTGTTGGGTGTACTGTGATGAGCTCTGCACACGAAACACACGATCATTCCGCAACCCATAGCGCGCATGGCAGCCTGAAGTCCTATCTGATCGGCTTTGTGCTGGCGGTCGTCCTTACCGTCGTGCCGTTCATGATGGCGATGAACGGTTACTTCACGCCGGGAACCACCGCAGCCATTGTGCTGGGTATCGCCGTCGTTCAGATCCTGGTGCATCTGGTTTATTTCCTGCACCTTGATCCGAAGTCCGAAGGCGGCTGGAACATTCTGGCGCTCATCTTCACGGTCATCATTCTGGCTATCGTGCTTGCAGGCTCCATCTGGGTCATGCATCACCTCGATACCAATATGATGCCGATGTACATGTCGCCGGAAGACGTGCGCAATCTGCCGTAACAAATAGCAAGAGCATTTCCGACGGTTCAGACCGCACCGGAAATGCTCTTGCTGCCTTTGCGAAACTATTGGCCTGACGGCCCGGTAATGCAGCATCGTATCGCGGCTTTATCCTCCCTCTCTCCCCCCAAAAGCCGCGTGGCGCCCCGGTTCCCTCCGGGGCGCCTTTCTTTTTGGCGGAATGCCATCCTGGGAGGGGGTATTATGTAAACTTTGAATCAATTTAATGTAATCGTAGTTTTGTTTAATGTAAAAATAAGATGATTACCGTTAATATCGAAGTGTAGAAAACAATAATATACGTCATAAATTTACCATTATTGAAGACGTTGTTTGTATTGTGTATGGTAATGCCATATCATAATTTTTGCTTGGTACTTTATTGCGTCTCTATTTGATCGCTAATCTGGAGAAGATGCGATGCCTTTATTTAAGAGAGTGCTTACTGGTAATCATATTCTTGGTGCAGCCGTCATTGCTGCCGCTCTGTTTACGCCTGCCATTGCTTCCGCAGCGACTGCCTATGTCTCGGCATCGGTGAATATCCGGTCAGGCCCCGGTTCCAGTTACGGACGGCTTGCCGCGCTCCCCGCCGGCGCAACCGTCAATGCCGGTTCATGCCGCAACGACTGGTGCCAGATTTACAACGGCAACAGGGTTGGCTTTGTATCGGCGCGCTATGTGCGCTTCGGTGCCTATAGCGGCCCCGCTTATGCGGCGCCGTCCAGCACGACTGTCATCGTCAATAATGACGGTTACGACGATGGCTGGGGTTCGGGCTTCGGTCTCGGACTTGGCCTCGGCTGGGCCACCGGCGGCTATTGGGGCCCCGGCTGGGGCGGCGGCTGGGGACCGGGCTGGCGCGGTGGGCCGAATTACGTCAATGGTTGCATCGGTCGCAACTGCCAGTCCAATCGCGGCGGCTGGAACCCGCGCTGGGGGCATGGCCCCCAGTGGAATGGTCGCGGCAACTGGAATGGTCGCGGCAACTGGGGCGGGCGCGGATGGCCCAATGGGCAGATCCGCCACAACTGGGGCCCCGGTCCGGTGATGCGTCCGACCGGTTTCGGCGGTTTCAATCGTCCCGCATTCGCCAATCGCGGTTTCGGTGGCGGTTTTGGCGGTGGCGGCTTTCACTTCGGCAATATGCGCCCGATGCACGCCGGCCGCTGATCGGGGCCTGTCGAAACGTCGAAACCTAGTCCATCTTGATCAGGTCGTTCCTCCCTCCTCCCAATGACCTGATGAGCGGCTCGTCGGCAGCACCCCCGCCGGCGAGCCGTTACGCATTTCAAGGCATATGGTTCTGCAATCAAGCCGTTTGGAAATTCGCGACGGCTTCAATCAAGGCGGGAAATTGCAATGGTGTGGTAACGTTAATACTCCATTGACTGAAATGGTCCATATCTAGCGTTGTTGCTTGGACTTCCGTTCTCCCTATGGTAACCCTGAATCGTCCTGGGCTTGGGGGTAATGAACGGGACGCCGCCAGGCGACCGCATAGACAGGAACCGGACAGTAGCGCGTATGACTTGGAGTAACAGGACGATACAGGGAAGGGGCATCGCCGTGCTTTTGCTGGCGGCGCATTTTTCCTCCTTCGCGGTGTCGCCTGCACTGGCGTTCGAGCTCTTCGGTGTTCGCCTGTGGGGCGAGGACAAGAAGCAGGATCCTGACATCATCGATCCCAAGACATATTCGGTCGAGGTCACGACCACGGGCGACCGCAAGAATGCGGACGGCACGGAAGCCGATCTGAAATCCACCATAGAAGGCGCTTCGGGCCTCGTATCGGATGCCGAGAAACCGGCTTCGGGCTCTGCCGGTCTGCTGGCCAAGGCGCGCGGCGATTATCGCCGCATTCTGGCCGCGCTCTATGGCGAGGGCCGTTATGGCGGCACGATCTCCATCAAGGTCGATGGCCGCGAGGCGAACGACATTCCGCCCGATGCCGAAATCCCCAATGATGCGAAGGTCGCGATCGCAGTCGATCCCGGTCCGCAGTTTCTGTTCTCGCGCACGGCCATTTCGAATATCGCGCCGCCCCCGGTCGACAAGCGTGATCACGTGCCGTCGCCGGAAGAGGCAGGTTTCGCACCCGGACAGGTGGCCCGGTCCGGCACGATCATCAAGGCGGAACGTCTTGCCGTCGAGGCATGGCGCCAGCAGGGTTATGCGAAGGCGCGGGTTACCGGCGAGGATATCGTTGCCGACCATGCCGACAACCGGGTTGCTGCCGATGTTTCGCTAGATCCCGGCCAGAAGGCGCATTACGGCCCGGTCAGCGTTGTCGGTACGGCGCGCATGGACCCGCAATTCGTGGCCTGGATGACTGGGTTGAAGGAAGGTCAGGAATACGATCCCGACGACATCGAGAAAGCCAAGAAACGACTTGGCCGCATGGAAGTGTTCCGTGCCATGAGCTTCGAGGAAGCCGAAAAGATCGAGACGGATGGCAGCCTGCCGATGACGCTCAATGTGCAGGAGCGCAAGCCGCGCCGTTTCGGCTTCGGTGCCGAATATTCGACCATCGACGGCTTCGGCCTCACTGGCTACTGGATGCACCGCAACCTGTTCGGACGCGGCGAGCGCCTGCGCTTCGATGCCAAGGTCAGCGGCATCGGCGGCACGCAGGATAATTCCTTCGACCCGCAGAATTTTACCTATCTTGTCGGCACAAGCTTCACGAAACCGGGCGTCTACACGCCGGATACGGATTTTGTCGCCGCGCTCGATGCCAAGCGCGAAGTGCTGGACGCCTATACCGAAACCTCAGTCAATGCGAAGACCGGCTTCACGCAGATATTCAGCGATGAACTGTCGGGCGCGCTTTATGCCAAGGCGAGCCAGGGCCATTTCGATGACGATGTATTCGGCTCGCGCAGTTTCACGACGGCCGGGCTTGAGGGCAATCTCCTCTATGACAGCCGCAACAACAAGCCGGATCCAAGCTCAGGCTTTTATCTTGAGGGCAATATCCAGCCCTTCTACGAATTCCAGTACGGCAATTTCGCCACCCGCTTCACCGCCGAAGGCCGCACCTATTACGGCTTTGGCGAAAAGGATCGTGTGATCCTCGCGGGCCGTCTCAAGGTCGGTTCGATTGTTGGCGCCTCTATCGAGGACCTGCCGCCGAGCCAGCTCTTCCTGGCGGGCGGCGGCGGCTCGGTTCGTGGTTACGGCTATCGCAATATCGGCGTCAGCGCGGGCAATGGCGAGATCATCGGCGGGCGTTCGCTGGTCGAGGCCAATGGCGAAGTGCGCACCCGCATCACCGATTCCATCGGTGCGGTCGCCTTCGTCGATGCCGGTTATGTCGGCGAAAAATCGTTCCCCGATTTTTCGGAACAGATGCGTGTCGGCGTCGGTGGCGGTCTGCGCTATCTGACCGGTCTTGGACCGATCCGCCTTGATGTCGCTGTTCCGCTCAACCGCCGCTCGGGTGATCCGAGCTATGGCTTGTACGTTGGTATAGGACAGGCGTTTTGACCAGATTTCTCGCAATCATCGCCGTTGTCGTTCTCGCCGTTACGGCAGTCATCATCGGCTGGCCGGAACAGGAAGCACCAGTCACGGCCCACGCCCAGGTAAATGCCCAGACAAACGTTCAGGCAAATGCTGTCGCACAAGAGCCGGGCAGCTCGGAAGCACCGGCCCAGCCCGAAGAAGAGAAGTCCTATTTCCTGTCTTTCGTGGAAAGCCAGCTTTCAGCGCCGAACCGCCGCATATCCATTTCGGGCATCAGCGGCGTGCTGTCTTCGGAAGCCTCGGTCGGCCTGATCACCATCGCCGACCGCGAAGGCGTCTGGCTGCGTATCGAAAATGCCAAGCTCAACTGGAGCCGCACCGCGCTTCTCATCGGTCGTCTCAGCATCCAGTCGCTTGCCGCCGAGCGCATCGATGTCATTCGCAAGCCGCTTCCCGACAACAGCCTGCCGTCGCCGGAATCGTCCAGCTTCAGCCTGCCGGAGCTGCCGATTTCGATCAATCTCGACCAGCTCGCCATTGCACGCCTGCATTTCGGACCTGAAATTTTCGGCCTTGAATCGGAAGTTTCGGCCAATGGTAGCCTGTCGCTCGCCGATGGCTCGCTGGATTCGAATTTCGACATCAAGCGTCTCGACGGTCCGGGCGGAAATTTTGCTCTTCGCGCGGCTTATGCCAATGCCGACCAGAAGGTCGATCTCGACCTGAAAGTCTCGGAACCGGCCAACGGCATCGTCGCCAACCTGTTGAACATCGACGGTCGGCCTCCGGTCGATCTCACTTTGACCGGCGCCGGTCCGCTGGATGAATTGAAGGTCGATCTTGCACTCGACACCAATGGCAGCCGCACGCTGACGGGCGAATTCGCGCTTAACCGTCAGGGCAAGGCACCCGATGGCGGGCGTGTTTTCTCTGCCCGTTTCAATGGCCCGATCGCGGTTCTGGTGCCGCCGGTGTTCCGCGATTTCTTCGGTGCTGAAACGGTTCTTTCCGCCGATGGCTTTCTCAAGGATGCGGGCGGTTTCCGTCTCGACGATCTGGCGCTGAACAGCGCCGCCTTGAAGCTGAAGGCCTCCGCCGAAACCGGCAATGACCGCTTCCTGAACAAGCTGCGCATCGACGCCTCCATTGCCGATGAAAGCAAGGGGCGCGTTCTCCTGCCGGTCAAGGGCGCTGAAACCTATATCGACAATGCCCGGTTCCAGGTCGCTTACGGTGATCGCCCGACCAATGACTGGACGGGAACGCTCGCCATTGCCGGTCTCAAGAACGCAACGATTTCCGCTGACCGCATCGCGCTCGACATGGGCGGGGTCGCTGAAAATCTGAACGATGCCGCCAATCGCCATATCACCTTCAAGGTGAATGGAGGAATGGACGGCATTTCGGCAGAGCGCGCGGAAATCGCCGAAGCGCTTGGAAGCAAGATTGCGCTCGCCATCGATGGCGCGTGGCGCGCCGGTTCGCCGGTCGAGCTTGCGCAAGCCAATATTGCCGGCAACGGTCTCAGCCTCGATCTCAAGGGCAATATCGATGACTTTGCCTTCAATGGCGATATTGCCGCGAAGATCGCAAGCCTTGCGCCGTTCGGTGCTCTGGCCGACCGTGACCTTGCAGGCAGCATCGATGTCAATGCCAAGGGTATTGTTCGCCCGGTTAGCGGCGCATTCCAGCTCGACCTTAACGGCACGGCGCAGAACATGCGCACCGGCACGGAAGCGGTTGATCGCATTCTCGACGGCGCCGTCAATCTCAGCGGTGCGCTTGGCCGCAGCGCGGAAGGGTTTTCGGCGCGCGATTTCCGTATCGGCAACGAGCTGAGTGAAATCACTGCCAATGGTTCCTTTGCTTCCGACAAGGCCAGCTTCGATTTTGGCGTCATGCTGTCCGATCTCAAGCTCCTTTCCGATCAGGCATCGGGCCGGATGACGGTCAAGGGCAGCGCGCGCGGCGACGACAAGCTGATCGCACTCGCATTGCGCGCCGATGCGCCGGAAGGCACTTTGGCCGGGCGCAAGCTTTCCGAAGGCGGCCTTGATTTCAATGCCATGCTCGATGGCAATGCAAAAACCGGCGCGGCCCTTTCCGGCAAGCTTGCTGGCAGCGCATTCCTCAATGGCCAGCGGGTCGATCTTGGAACGTTGATCGACATCATCAATGATGAAAAGCGCCTGACCAATCTCGTCTTCAATGCGGGCGGCGCGCATCTTTCCGGCAATGTCACCCAGACTGCGAAAGGCCTGCTCAATGGCGCGCTGAAGCTCGATGCGCCGGATATTTCAACGGCAGCAGCCTTGGCGCTGGCAGATGCGACCGGTGCGGCCAATGCCGATATCACGCTTGACGCCAGTGACGGTCGCCAGAATGCATCGGTCACGGCCAATGCCAAGGACATCAAGGTCAATGGCAATCATATCACCTCGGCTGACATTGCCCTGACGGCTAAGGATCTGTTCGGTGTGCCGGTGGTCGATGGCAATGCGGCGGCGCGCGACATCATGGTCGGCACTTTCGGCATCGACAGCTTTGACGCCAAAGCGAATGCAACGGGGTCGAAAACCGACTTCACCGCCAACACCAAGCTGAAGATCGGCACGGTTGCCAGCGCTGCCGGTTCGCTTGAGCCGAAGGACGGTGGTTTCGAACTGGGGTTGGCCTCGGCCAATGTGAAGCAGGGCACACTCAGCGCCAATCTGGCTTCGCCCGCCACCATTTCCATGAAGGGCGAGGAAATCTCCTTCGGCGATATCATCATCAATACGGGGGCGGATGCCAGCGCCGGTCAGGTCAAGGTCAACGGGGTGGTCGATGGCCGTCTCGATCTTTCGGTCGCCCTTTCCAATCTGCCGCTGGCTCTTGCCAACACATTCAAGCCGGAACTGGGTCTTGGTGGCACGGTCAACGGCACGGCCCGTATCACCGGCACGAAAGAAGCACCTGATGTCGCCTTCGACATGGCGGCGCGGGGAGTGACCGCAGCCGAACTGAAGAAGCAGGGCATTGCACCCCTCAATGCGGATGCCAAGGGCACTTCGGCCAATAATCGGCTCAATGTCGATGCGCATGTAACCGGCGGCGGCGGCATCGATGTTCGCGCCAATGGCGGTGTGCCGCTCGGCAAGGGAGACCTTGCCGTCGACGTCAATCTCGCCAATCTTCCGCTGACAGCACTGAACGGTGCGGTCAAGGGACAGGATCTCGCCGGTAATGTTACCGGAACGGCGCGTGTGACCGGGCCGCTCACCAATCCTGCGGCGACGTTCAATCTGCGCGGCACCGGTCTTGCGGCCAAGCCGCTGCGCGATAACGGGCTTGCGCCTCTTACCCTGCAGGCAGCCGGCAGCTATGCGGCGATGGCCATCGATTTTTCGTCGCTGACCGTTGATGGTCCGCGCGGCCTCAATGTCACCGCCAATGGTAAGGTGCCGTTTTCGGGGCAGGGGCTCGGCGTCAATGTCAATGGCAGCATTCCGCTGGCGCTCGCCAACCGCTTCCTGGCGGATCGCGGCGCGCAGGCAAACGGCACGCTGACGCTGACGGCCAGTGTTTCGGGCGGCTTCAACCGTCCGCAATTGCGCGGCATGTTCTCGACCAATGGCGCAACCTTTATCGATCCGGACACCAATGTCCGCCTGAACAATATCAATGTCATGGGCAGTTTGGATGGCGAGACCATCACCCTGCGCCAGGTCAATGCGGCGCTTGGCAGTGGCGGATCGGTTTCCGCAAGCGGTACGATTTCGACCAATGCCGAAGCGAACTTCCCGGCCAATATCGATATCAAGCTCAATCGCGCCCGCTATGCCGATGGCAAGCTGGTCGTGGCGACGGTCGATGGCGGGATCACGATCAGCGGACCGCTGATGCGCGATCCGCTGATTGCAGGTCGCATCGATGTGGACAGGGCTGAAATCTCGGTGCCGGAAAATCTCGGCGGCGGCGCAGCCTATGTCCCGGTCCGGCACAAGAACACGCCGAAGAATGTCCAGATCACGCTCGACCGCGCCAAGGTTGAAACGCGTCGCAGCCGGGTACCGACGCCGACAGCGCGTCCGACCGTGCCGCGCCTCGACGTTCTCATCAACGCGCCGAACCAGATCTTCGTGCGTGGTCGCGGCCTCGATACGGAGCTGGGCGGGCGGTTGCGCCTGACTGGGCCTGTAACCGATATCAAGCCGGTCGGCTCGTTTGACATGATCCGCGGTCGTATCGGCATTCTCGGCCAGCGCATTACCTTCGACGAAGGCCATGTCACGCTGGTGGGCGATCTCAATCCGCAGCTCAACTTCGTCGCCCGTTCGGAAGGCAATGAAATCACTGCAATCGTGACGGTAACGGGTACGGTCGATAATCTCGACATCAAGTTCTCGTCGACACCGGAACTACCGCAGGATGAAGTGCTGGCCCAATTGATCTTCAAGCGCTCCATCGGCGAATTGTCGGCGTTCCAGATCGCACAGCTTGCCGCTGCGGCAGCCGAACTTGCGGGCGGTTCCAACAACTCGCTGATGAACAAGCTGCGTCAGGGAACCGGTCTCGACGACCTCGATGTCGTGACCGACGACAAGGGCCAGACGGCAGTTCGCGCCGGCCGCTACATCCGCGACAATATCTATCTCGGCGTGGAAGCGGGTTCCGGCGGCTCGACCAAGGGCACCGTCAATCTCGACATCACCCGCAATCTGAAAGCGAAGGGATCGCTCGGCGCCGAAGGCGATTCCAGCGGTGGTATCTTCTACGAAAAAGATTACTGATCGACATAGATCATCGATCGAGACAGGCCGGGTATCAGCCCCGGCCTTTTCATTTTCAGAATGCAATTCCAAATGGCGATCTTCTTGAAAGCCACAATTTTGCCATCAAATAGCCATGGCATACATATGCTCGCCGCATTTGCCTTGATGTTTAAATCGATTGAATTTTCATAATCACTGCAATTTATGCTTTCAGTTATGATTTTCAGACACGTTTGCGCGAAACGTTTAACCGTTCTTCAACCATAAGAACGCAAATTGCTGTTGAGTACAGCGGTCGCCTGACGACTGTGTTTCAACCCTTGAGTCCGGGTAATTTGCATGACCAAGTTCATTGACAATCTGAGCCGCCGCCGTTTCCTTTTCGGCACCGGCGCCATCCTCCTCACCGGTGCTGCCGGTTGTAACCAAACGATGGATATGTCGGCCTTCCAGATGAATGTCGATCCAATGTCGACAGGCGGTATCACGCCGATGCGTCCGCAGATCAGTGTTGATCGCGATATCACGACGCCGGATGTCATGTATGCCGCCGTACAGGAAGGGCCGTATTCACTGCCCGCAATTCCTTACGAAAAGGTGCCGAAGCAATTCCGCCGTCAGATTGTGCCGGATCCAACAGGGCAGGCGCCGGGAACGATTGTCGTCAGCCTCAAGGACCATCTTCTCTACTACGTTCTGCCGGGCGGAGAAGCGCTGCGTTACGGTATCGGTATCGGCAAGGCCGGTTTTGAGTGGCAGGGCACCGCCAATGTCCAGTACAAGAAGCAATGGCCGGTCTGGACGCCGCCGCCGGAAATGATCCAGCGCAAGCCGGAACTGGCAAAATACCGCAACGGTCAGGAACCCGGTCCGCAAAATCCGCTGGGCGCGCGCGCGCTCTACATCTTCCAGAATGGGCAGGACACCGGCTATCGCATCCACGGCTCGCCGGAATGGTGGTCGATCGGCCAGTCCATGTCATCCGGCTGTATCCGCCTGATGAACCAGGACATCATCGATCTCTACAACCGCGTGCAGGGCAAGGCCCCTATTATCGTCGGATAAGCAATTGGTTTGCAAAAAAAAGGCCGCGCCAGATCTGGCGCGGCCTTTTTTGTATAAGATTCGATACGATTATTCGTAGTGTGCCGATCTGGCTCCAACTTCGCCGAGCTTGATGAAATGGCGCAGTTCGGCGCGCAGGTTTTCGGCCGAAGCCATATGGATCTGGCGCTGCGGCACAACATCGTTCTGCACGATCTGCGTGGATACGCCCGGCATGACAAACGCTCCTGCGGTCAGGACGAGGGCGGCGGCAATGCCGAGGCGTCTTTCGGTTCTGGCCTGCATTTCTATCTCCTTGCGCCATGTGACGGCGACTTAAAATCTGGAATCATCTTCATTCGCAAAACGCTGGGACTTTTCCGGTCGAGGACCGATCTGGGACCGATCAGTGAAAAGTCGCGCGCTGCGTAAAATTCAAAGCGCTGTCGATGGCATGAATGGGTATTGGCAATAAAGTCTGGCCGAAATCAGCCAGCGTGTCGGCAAAATTGCGGGCTGCTCCTGCCACATCGTCGCAGCGACGATGGCAGGCAATGGCTGCAAGGCAGGTATCGAGCAGCAGCGCGTCCTGATTCTGGATGCCGGAAATCAGCCCCAGCGTCAGGCATTCCTCCCGGCAGACATGGTGCGAGTCGAAAGGGAAGGCGCGCAACTGGCAACTGGCGCAATGGCGCAGCACGCGGATGAAATGCGACAGCTCGCCCACCGCACGTTTTGCTTCCGACGGTCCGAGAACTTCCGAATAGAGGCCCCAGGTCATTTCCCACGGGATGATGGAGCCGGTCTCGAAACCCGCAGTCCAGCGGCGATAGCCTTCCAGCACCAGCTTCTCCGGCAGACGGTCGAAATAGCCTGCGGTATTGGCGCCGTTCAGTTGGGATATGCGCATATTCATGTCCGCCTCCCGAGGAAGTTGCGGAATGAGGACATGCGTGCAGATGCGGGGCCTGCGCCCTGCTTCTCCGCCGAGGGACGTTCGGTTTCCCCCCGCACATTGCAATATCCGGTCGGCAAGAGACCGAGCTGCCAAGGCAGGCCGTCGACATTTGCGGACCGGCATTCGCCGAGACCAATCATTGGTCCTCCAATCGAAAGGGTTCAAGGCCCAGACATCAAAGGTTGTGAATTTGCACTAGGGATAGAAGCATGAAAAATCATCTGGAGTCAATTCCTCAACTTTAAAATCATATTAGATTTCAATCATTTAGAATTATTCTAGACTCTAATTGTCATGTTTACAGCATTCAACGAAGAACGCAACCGCTGTGGGGGAACAGCGGTTGCGGCAAACGGGCGCATAATGCGCGAAGGAGAGAGGACGCGGATCATTCGCCCTTTTGCTAAGGGATCGGTCTTCGCAATTGAACTTTCAGGCATTTCCCGAAACCGCACAGATAGCGCGCGGCTTGCCGGAAACGGCTGGTTCGCTTAGTGACCCGAGTGCTCTCCGTCCTTCTGGCCGCTTTTGGCTGTGACGGGGAAATCGATCGTGACCTTGCCGGCCTTTTCGAATTGCAGCGTTACCGGCACGGTCTCGCCTTCCTTGTAAGGTTTTTCCGGCTGGATGAACATGAGGTGATAGCCGCCCGACTTCAGCTCGACTTTTTCACCTGCCGGAATGTCCAGTCCGCCTTCGAGCTGGCGCATCTTCATCACGTCATCCTGCATCGTCATTTCGTGGATTTCGACGCGCTTGACGCCTTCGGTGGTGACGGAAACCAGCTTGTCGGCATCCTTGCCGTCATTGGCGATGGTCAGGAAGCCGCCTGCGACCTTGGCACCGGGAACCATGGCGCGCACCGAAGGAGCCGTGATTTCCAGATCGCCAAGCTTTGTCGGCACTGCGGCCTGCATGGAGGCATGGTCCATCTGGCCCATCATCTTGTCGTGGCCCCCGTGCCCGTCGTCACCGGCTGCGGCCATCACGTGCAACTGCGGCGCAGGGTGCTTCAGATCGTGCGGGTTCTGGCCGTCCTTTGCGATTTCCGTCCAGGCGACCGATGCGTCGCTTCCGCAAAGCTGGGTCACGGGGAAGGAAAGGGTTGTATCCTTGTCGAATTTGGCAAGCTGGCCGACAACGGTGAATTCGTCATAGAAATCGCCGGGCAGATTGCCGTCGGTGAAGCGGACTTCGCGGACGCCCGCGGTCACGTCCTTGCCGTGCACCTTGTAGCTCTGGGCATAGTCGCCCTTGACGGTTTCGATCTTCCAGCCCGCCTTGACCTGCGGCTGGGCAGAAATGAAGCCTTCGGGAAGCTCGACCTTCAATTCGGTCGTGGCTTTGCCATCGCAGCCATGCGGAACGCGGAAGGTTGCCTTGTAGAAGCTGCCTGCCTTGGCTTCACTCTGGTCGAGCGACGAATGGGCATTGGCCATGCCGGCAGAAGCGCACAGAGCGGCAATCGAGATCGCGGAGGCGAAAAGACGATAGTTTTTCATTGTTTCAAACCTGAATAATCGTTGGAAGGCACACCGGTACCAAGTTCGGGGGAACAGAGTTCGGGCGCGTTTCATTCCCGAATGCGGTCCGGGAAACGCATTCGCTCAAACGGGATATTCAGGCGAGGGGTGGCGCTTGTGGCGGCGCAGAGGGCGGGTAGGTGCTGTGCCGCAAGATGGGCTGCGGCGGCACAATCCCGTCGGCCATGGCAATATTGGGGGCGGCACCGCTGGAATCCGCTGGCGCAGGGCACAGGAAGGCTGACGAAATCCGGCAGGCTTCGCAACTGGTGTTGCTCAGATGCTTGTCGTGATCCTTCTGGCCCGGATCGGAGCCATGATCGCCGATACAGAGAACCGGGTAGGTTCCATCCGGCAGTCTGTATTGGGCAAGCTGATAGCTGTCGGGGGCATTGAGGTCGACGGGCTTGTGCGCAAAGGCGACGAACATCAGGGCGAATACGCTCAAGATGCGTATTGCCAGAGACATCCGATATTGGCCGATGCTCGTCTTCAACTCAAAGCTTCTCCATTCAAGCCGAGTTTACCTAGCCTATGAGGGCCGTCTTTGCCAAGCATCAAACAGAACCGGCGCGAATTGGTCGCGCCGGTTCTCCTTTTGGGCGGTTGGGGGAGAATAAGCCCGGCGGTCAGATCGTCCGCTTCTTCATCTGTTCCGCGATATAGTCTGCCTGTCGGATGGCTAGAGCCACGATGGTCAGGGTCGGGTTTTCCGCCCCGCCGGAGGTGAACTGGCTACCATCGGAAACAAACAGATTCTTGATGTCGTGCGTCTGCCCGTGCTTGTTCACGACGCCGTCCTGCGGTTTTTCGCTCATCCGGTTGGTGCCGAGATTATGTGTCGACGGATAGGGTGGTGTCGGGAAAGTGCGCACGGCACCGACGGCTTCATAGAGGGCCTTGCCCTGCGCATAAGCATGGGTGCGCATGGCGATATCGTTCGGATGATCGTCGTAATAGACATCGGGAACGGGCAGGCCGTGCTCGTCCTTCACGTCCTTGCTCAGCGTGATGCGGTTTTTCTCCTGCGGCATGTCTTCGCCGACGATCCACAGACCCGCCATGTTGACATAGTCATCCAGTGCCGAGGTGAAGCTGCGCCCCCAGCCGCCCGGATTGAGGAAAGCGGCCATGAAGGGCAGGCCGAGCGAGATGGTTTCCATCTCATAGCCGCCGACGAAGCCTCGCTTCGGGTTATGGGCGGCCTCGTCGCGGATGATGCCCGCCATGGTGGTGCCGCGATACATATGAACCGGCTTTTCGAACGAGGCATAGACCGATCCCGTCATATGGCGCAGATAGTTGCGCCCGACCTGTCCCGACGAATTGGCAAGCCCGTCCGGGAATTTCGATGAGGCCGAGTTGAGCAGCAGGCGCGGGCTCTCGATCGAATTGCCTGCAACGCAGACGACGCGCGCTTTTTGCAAATGCTGCTTGCCGTCCTTGTCGGCATAGAGCACGCCCGTCACCTTGCCAGCCGCATTATGCTCGATCTTGAGCGCCGTGCATTCGGGGCGAACTTCCAGCTTGCCGGTTTCCTCGCCCTTGGGAATTTCGGTATAAAGCGTCGACCATTTCGCACCCCATTTGCAGCCCTGAAAGCAGAAGCCGGTCTGCTGGCAGCCCATGCGGTCATCGCGCGGCGCGGAATTGATCGCCATGCGACCCGTATGACATTCCTTGTAACCGAGCTTGTCGGCACCGGCTTTCATCACCTTGAAATTGTTGTTGCCCGGCAGGCCTTCAATGCCGTTGGTGCGGGTGACGCCCATCTTGTCTTCGGCTTTGGTGTAATAAGGCTCCAGATCGGCAAGCGTGATCGGCCAGTCGAGCAGATTTGCCCCTTCGACCTTGCCGTAATGGGTCAGGGCCTGGAACTCGTAATCCTGAAAACGCAGCGATGCGCCAGCCCAGTGCGTGGTGGTGCCGCCGACGGCTTTCACGATCCATGCAGGCAGGTTCGGAAAGTCCTTCGCGACCCGCCAGTCGCCTGACGTGGTGCGCTTGTCGAGCCAGGCAAGCTGCGCAAAGCTGTCCCATTCGTCATTGATGAAATCTTCGAATTCGTGACGTTTTCCGGCTTCCAGAATGACGACGTCGATGCCTTTTTGCGCCAGTTCGTTGCCGAGCGTGCCGCCGCCAGCACCTGAACCGATGATGACGACGACCTTGTCGTCCTTGAGATCATATGGAGCAGCCATGGTTTCCTCCCAATGCTTCGCCGTTTCCGCAAAACGCAAGGCGCTTGCAGGACGGTGGTGCCGCTTTGAATTGGTTGAGCCTGATCAGCCCCTTAAAGCCATTCGATATCGTCGAAGCCGCGATGGATATAACCGCCCTTGGAATAGGATTCGCCTTCGTAACCGAAGAGCGGCCAGATATCCTTCTGGTTATAAAGGCCGGTCACAAGTCCGCTGCGCACCTTCTGGAAAAAGGGACTTTTCTCGATATCGCGCAGGATCGCGACGCGCTCTTCTTCCCAGCCCAGCCCCAGATAGCCCCCGGTTCCGGCCCGCTTGTTCAGATCGGCAACGCCGTCCTCGATCAGCTTTTTGAGTGTTTCGTCCTTGGCGGAATCCATGTCGTAGGGTTTGACGGCAATGGCGTAAAATCGGTCGGGCAGCTGGTCGTGCGGATAGATATCGCGTGCGAGCTGGATGAGTGTCGCCATGGTCTCGGGCTTGAGCGTGGTGGTTTCAAGCGCCCATGCGAATTGCGGGCAGATAACGGCATTGCCGCTGATGACCAGCATGGCCCCAAGGCTCAGTCCTGCACCGCGCTTCAAGAGGTCGCGGCGGGAGAGCTTCTTTTTTTCATGGGTGGAAAGACCGTCGAAAACGGTTGTCATTCGGTTCTCCTCCTTTGCTTGCTCATCCAGTATGGATGGGCTGGCTAACGCGCACCCGGAGGTTTTTACCACCGGGAACGCTGGTATCCCGTCTTTGACGGTCGCTCCTCCCGACCGTTAAAGACGATAGAAAGCGGCTTACTGGTAACGGCCGCCGCGCTGCAGAACTTCGATCTTGTAGCCGTCCGGATCTTCCACGAAGAAGAAACGGGCGAGCTGCACGCCGTTATTCTTGAAATCGACAAGCTTGCCGACCTTGAAGCCGAGTTCGGTAAAGCGGGCATGTTCCGCATCGACATCGTCAACCGCCACAGCGAGATGGCCGTAACCGTCACCCAGATTGTACGGTTCGGTGCGCCCCTTGTTGACGGTCAGCTCGACTTCGAAGTCGGCTTCGGCATTGCGCAGATAGATCAGCGTGAAGGTTTCGAAATCGATGCGTTCTGCAATGTCGAGCTTGAAGGCCGGGCTGTAAAAGGAAACGGATTTTTCCTCATCGAGAACACGGATCATCGAATGGATGGCTTTAGCCACAAGCTACTCCTGTTTCTTATGCCGCTTTGTCAAAAGCGGCTTGCGATTGTCTTGCTGGTTGTCGATTATGAAAGAAAAAACGACGGCGTGGTGGCAATCGGCTACCACAACCAAGTTCGTGCTCTAAAGGATGGAGGAACCCATGTGCAAGGTTTTCGCGGAGCAGGACCCGGAAGGCTACCGGCAGATCAATCGCTCCGTGCGCATTGGCGGGCATTCCACCAGCATTCAGCTGGAAGCGACCTTCTGGCGCCTGCTGGATGAGATCGCGGCCAGCCAGAACCTGACCACGCCGCGCTTCATCTCGACGCTCTACGATGAAGCGCTGGAGGCTAATGGCGCGATCCCGAATTTCGCCTCCATGCTGCGCACCACCTGCGCGCTTTACCTCATGGGGGATCGCCCCGAGACGGCTGTCTGTGAGGAAGCAGCCTGAAACAGCCGCCGGATGAGGCCCTGAACAAGGCATTGGCCTTTTGGTGAAAAGGGACTAATGCAGTAAGGCACTATGGGAATAGGGGAGTAAGGGAATAGGTGGTTAAGGCCCTATTCCCTTACTCCCCTAACAAGGGAATCGAAATGGCAAGCGTAACGCGCGAACAGGTTCTGGAGCGGCTGAAGACCGTGACGGGGCCGGACTTCGAAAGCGATGTTGTGTCGCTCGGACTGGTATCGGATATCTTCATTGCCGACGGCAAGGTCTTCTTCTCCATCACGGTTCCTGCCGAGCGCGCCGATGCGCTGGAGCCGATGCGGCTTGCCGCAGAAAAGGCCGTGAAGGAAATTCCCGGCGTTTCCGGTGCGCTGGTCACGCTGACGGCGGAAAAGAGAGGCGGGCGCACCAGTGACGATGCCCCGCCGCCGCCAAAGCCGCAACCGCGTCCTGCTGCGGCCGCACCCGCGCAGCATCGCCATCCGCCACAGCCACAGCGCCCGGCGCAAAAGCCCGGTATTCCGGGCGTCGGCGCGATCATTGCGGTCGCATCCGGCAAGGGCGGCGTTGGCAAGTCCACCACGGCGGTCAATCTGGCGCTTGGCCTTGCGGCCAATGGCTTGAAGGTCGGCATTCTCGATGCCGATATTTACGGTCCCTCCATGCCGCGCCTTCTGGGTCTTTCCGGTCGCCCGGAAACGATCGAAGGCCGCATCCTGAAGCCGATGGAAAATTACGGCATCAAGGTCATGTCGATGGGCTTCATGGTCGATGAGGAAACGCCGATGATCTGGCGCGGGCCGATGGTCATGTCGGCGCTGACGCAGATGCTGCGCGAAGTGGCATGGGGCGAGCTTGATGTTCTGGTGGTCGATATGCCTCCGGGCACTGGCGACGCACAGCTCACCATGGCGCAGCAGGTGCCGCTGGCGGGCGCCGTCGTGGTTTCGACGCCGCAGGATCTGGCGCTGATCGATGCGCGCAAGGGGCTCAACATGTTCCGCAAGGTGGATGTGCCGCTTCTGGGTATCGTCGAGAATATGAGCTACTTCATCGCGCCCGATACCGGCAATCGCTACGATATTTTCGGCAATGGCGGCGCGCGCAGGGAGGCCGAACGTCTCGATGTGCCGTTCCTGGGCGAGGTGCCGCTGCATATGGATGTGCGCGCCTATTCGGACAATGGCACGCCGATCACCGTCGAGGAGCCGGACAGCGAACACGCGAAAATCTATCGCGAGATTGCGGTCAAGGTCTGGGACAACATGAAGGGCGGCAAGGGGGCTGGCAGGCCAGCACCGGCGATTGTTTTTGAATAAAAAAAAGGGCCGTTTCCGGCCCTTTTCTTTTGTCAGGTGATAACGCTCGGCTCGGTGCGCCCGCTGCGCTTCTTCACCTCGGCGATCTGTTCTGCTGCGTCGATGAATGGTGCCAGCGTTTCCTGCGTATCGAGATTGTGCTTGGTGGCATCTGCTTCGTAGCGCTCGATATAGATGCGGATGGTGGCGCCTGACGTGCCCGTGCCCGAGAGGCGAAGCACGACGCGCCCGCCATCCGGGAAATAGATGCGGATGCCCTGATGCTCGCTGACCGAATGGTCGACCGGGTCATGATAAGCGAAATCGTCGGCTTTCTCGATCTTCAGACCGTTGACCGTGGTGCCGGGCAGGCTTGAGAGCTTGGCGCGCAGATCGGCTACCAGCTTGTTCGCGATATCCGAATCGACCGCCTCATAGTCATGGCGGGTGTAATAATTGCGTCCGAAGCGCGCCCAATGTTCCTCGACAATGGCCTTCACGCTTTCCTTACGCACGGCCAGAATATTGAGCCAGAGCAGCACAGCCCACAGACCGTCCTTCTCGCGCACATGGTCGGAACCGGTGCCGGAGCTTTCCTCGCCGCAGATCGTGACCTTGTCGTTGTCCAGCAGATTGCCGAAGAACTTCCAGCCGGTCGGCGTTTCAAACATGCCGATGCCGAGCTTTTCCGCCACGCGGTCGGCGGCAGCACTCGTCGGCATGGAACGGGCGATGCCCTTGATGCCACCCTTATAGCCCGGCGCGAGATGCGCATTGGCGGCCAGCATGGCCAGCGAATCGGAAGGGGTGACGAAAATACCGCGCCCGATAATGAGATTGCGGTCGCCGTCGCCATCGGAAGCCGCGCCGAAATCCGGTGCATGATCGGACATCAGCAGATCATAGAGGTCTTTTGCGTAGACGAGGTTCGGATCGGGGTGATGACCGCCAAAATCCGGCAACGGAATGAAATTGACGACGCTGCCTTCCGGCGCGCCGAGACGACGCTCGAAGATTTCCTTGGCGTAAGGGCCGGTCACGGCATGCATGGCGTCGAATTTGAGCCCAAAGCCGCCCTTGATCATGGCGCGGATCGCGTCGAAATCGAACAGGCTTTCCATAAGCTCGGCATAGTCGGTCACCGGATCGAAAATGACGATCTCGGCGTCACCCAGCTTGGTGCTGCCGAGTTTGTCGATATCGACATCGGCCACATCGGCAATCTTGTACTGGTCGATCACCTTGGAGCGAGCGAAGATTGCATCGGTGATCTTTTCCGGTGCCGGGCCGCCATTGCCGATATTGTACTTGATGCCGAAATCTTCCTTCGGTCCGCCGGGATTATGGCTTGCCGAGAGTATCATGCCGCCGAATGCCTTGTATTTGCGGATCATGTTGGAGGCGGCTGGCGTGGAAAGAATGCCGCCCTGGCCCACCATGATGCGGCCAAAGCCATTCGCCACCGCGATCTTGATGAGCTTCTGGATCACTTCGCGGTTATAATAGCGTCCGTCGCCACCCACCACGAGCGTCTTGCCGGCAAAACCTTCCAGCACATCGAAAACCGACTGGATGAAGTTTTCAGCGTAATTGGGCTGCTGGAAAACCGGAACCTTCTTGCGCAGGCCCGAAGTGCCCGGTTGCTGATCCTGAAAAGGCGTGGTCGCGATCGTCTTGACGGTCATATCTTTCCCGTTCGATTCAATGAATTAAGCAGTCAATGTGTTGGCATTTGCGGTCATTGCAAGACAACATAGATCAAACTTATTGATTGAAAATAACAAAGCGTGTGTTTGTGACGCGATCTGCTACAAATTTATCCGATGACCGACACGCACCACCATGGCCATGACGCCCGCGATGTCATGCGCCTGAAACGCGACGATGCCACCGGCCTCGAAGCTGTTGCCGCGCGTTTCCACAGCCATGCCTATGACATGCATTTCCATGACGAATGGCTCGTTGGCGTAACCCATGCGGGCGTGCAGGACTTTTTCTGTCGCGGAAAACGGCGGCAGAGCACGCCGGGCCGGGTGATTCTGATCGAGCCGGGCGAGCGCCATGACGGGCAGGCGATAGAGGCGGATGGCTTCACCTATAACATGCTCTATATGCCGCAATCGCTGATCCGCGATGCGATGGGCGGCAGTGATGCGCATATCGGCTTTCGCAAAACGCTGGCCGATGACCAGCAGCTGTTTCAAGCCATAGCATGTGCCTGCGAAGCCATATTCCTGCAAGCGCCGCAGCTGATGGTCGAGGATTATCGCGATCAGGTGAACCGCCATCTGGCGCGGCATCTCGGGCAGGACAGGCCGGAGACGGGGACGGTGCCGCACCCCGTTGCAGCGCGTGCGATGGACTATCTGCGCGCGCGCTTCGATGAAGAATTCGGGCTGGATGAGCTGGCAAAAGCCGCAGGTGCTGCGGACCGGTTCCAGCTTTCACGCGGGTTTCGGCGCGAATTCGGCACTTCGCCCCATGCCTTTCTGGTGCAGCTGCGGCTTGCTGAAGCGCGCCGTCTGTTGCGGGAAAAGACGCCTCCGGCAGAGGCGGCAGCACTCAGCGGCTTTGCGGACCAAAGCCATATGGGGCGCTGGTTCAGGCGCGCTTATGGCATGACACCGGCAGCTTATCGCCGGGGACGCACAAACGTTCCAGAAATTGCAGCCGCGAAGAGATAGGTCTTTTCTCGAAAAGAGGAAGAACCGATGATTTTCGATACCAAAGTAGCCATTCTTGTCCTGAACGATCTGCCGGTCTGGCAGAAATTGAACGTGACCGCCTTCATTGCAACCGGCATATCCGGCGCGGTGCCCGATGCGATGGGCGTGCCTTATGAAGATGCGTCAGGCCGCCGCCATGCGCCGCTTCTGGGGCAGCCGATGCTGATTTTCTCGGCGACGCCGGAAATCTTGCAACGGGCATGGCAGCAATCGATCCAGCGCGATCTCATCCGTGCGCCCTATGTGCGCGCCATGTTCGAGACCGGGCATGATGTCGCCAACCGTGCCGTATTCAAGGCGGAAAATGCCGACGCGCCCGATCTGGTCGGCCTTGCGCTTTATGGCCCCAAGAAAGACATCGACAAGGCCATCAAGGGTTCTAGCCTGCATCCTTGAACAGCACGCTCTGGTCGAACAGATAGCGATTGGAAAGCGGCAGGCTTGCCGCGCCCATCGCCTTGGCATGAACACCGACCTTGCCCTCGATGATTTTCGGCGCCCGCAAGCCTTGCAGGTCGAGACATGAAAGCTCCACGCGGGTCGCTTCCACGATGCGGTGGCGCACATTGCCTGGTAGCCAACCGTCAATGACGGCGGCCGGAAAGTCGATAACGGAAGCGGCTGCCACCGTCGCATGGGCCAGCCCGCGTGCAGCAAGCGCCACCCATTCGTCGAGCGGAGTGCCGAAATTGCGCCAGTTTTCCGGCGAAAGCCACAGATCATCGGAGGGCAGACTGCGCTCCTGCAACATGCGTTCGAGAACGAACAGCGAGGCTGTATCGATGAGCTGCAAGGTTTCGCCGCGCTCCCACGTGCCACGCATGCGCATCGGCATGGAGCCAAGCGCGCCCGCATTGCCGGTGCGTCCCGGATAGAGCGTGTTGTTCAACACCACGCCGCCGCCGATAAACGATCCAATGAAGAAATAGACAAAATCGGTGAATTCAGGCCCGCGGCCAAAGGTCAGTTCTGCGCCGCAAGCCGCCGTTCCGTCATTCTGCACGAACACGGGAAACGAAAACGCCTTGGCAAAATCGCTGACCAGATCGGCGCCGAGCCATGCATCCAGATCCTCGGCCGGTGCCCCGACTTCCTCGACCCAGTTCCACAATTCGAAGGGCAATGCGATACCAAGCCCTGCGATGCGGTCGCGCTTGGCCGGTTCGAGTGCTTGGGTGAAAGTGGCGACGCTGTCTATGGCAAAGCGGCGGATTTCACTCGGCACAGGCCAGCGATAGGTAATGTGCCGCCGTTCGCGAATCGTGCCCAGAAAATCCATCAGGATGATTTCCGCACTGCGCCGCCCGATCTTGAGACCGAAGGAGAAAACACCGTCGGCGGCTAGGCGCATCGGCATGGAAGGCTGGCCGACACGACCGCGAACACGTTCGCCTTGCGTGATGAGGCCGTCTTTTTCCAGCGCGCGGATGATGACGGACACCGTCTGTGCCGAAAGTCCGGTCAGCCGCGCAATATCCGCGCGGGCCAGCGCGCCATGACGGCGCACGAGCGCCAGAACCAGCCGCTCATTATAGGCGCGCACGCCGATCTGGTTTGAGCCGCGATTGACGCTCGCGCCAGGTCCGGCAAATTGCAGCATGGCAGGGCCCGGCGTGCCAGAGAGCGTGCCGGAAAGAGTACCTGAGAGCGTGCCGGAAAGCGTATCGGCAGACCCACTGTCCGGCTCGCGTTCAACTTTATGCCTGACCATAGCCTCTCCCAGATTCCGTGCCCATGGAAAGCAATCTCGAAATGCTGCCACGAAGTGCCGGAATTCCTAAACCATTCACCGAAGGAGAAAAAGCCCTCATTGCAAGAGATATGAAATAAAAACAATCGCTTAAGATAGATATTGCCGCAAAGTGGCAGCTCCTCGCCGACTTTGCATGCCCTCTCTCCTCCGCCTCCCAAAGTGACACAGCATATTAATAAATCAAGTGGATTTATTAATTGACTCTCTTTTGAAGCCGTGTTTTGCTTTCGGCATGCCGGGGGAAGAGGACCGGTTTCACTCTGGGAGGAGTCCATGAAGAAGACAGTTCTGTCGGCAGCCTTCGCTGCCTTCACGCTTGGCGCTGCCGCGTTACCTGTTGTCGGTCCGGCCAATGCCGCCGATGTCGGCGCGTGCCTCATCACCAAGACCGATACCAACCCGTTCTTCGTCAAGATGAAGGAAGGCGCCATTGCCAAGGCCAAGGAGCTGGGCGTCAATCTCAAGACCTATGCGGGCAAGATCGACGGCGATTCCGAAAGCCAGGTCGCGGCGATCGAAACCTGCATCGCCGATGGCGCCAAGGGCATTCTCATCACCGCTTCCGATACCAAGGGCATTGTACCGTCGCTGCAGAAGGCGCGCGATGCGGGTATGCTCATCATCGCACTCGATACGCCGCTTGAACCAGCCGACGCGGCTGACGCAACCTTTGCCACCGACAATTTCCTTGCTGGCGAACTGGTCGGCAAATGGGCGGCGGCAACGCTTGGCGACAAGGCCAAGGACGCACGGGTTGCCTTCCTCAACCTTACCGCATCGCAGCCGAGCGTCGATGTTCTGCGCGATCAGGGCTTTGCTACCGGCTTCGGCATCGATCCGAAGGACAAGACCAAGCTCGGCGACGAAGACGATCCGCGCATTGCCGGTCGCGATCTGACCGACGGCAACGAAGAAGGCGGACGCCGGGCGATGGAAAACCTTCTCCAGAAGGACCCGAACATCAATGTCGTCCACACGATCAACGAGCCTGCCGCTGCCGGTGCCTATGAAGCACTGAAGGCGGTCGGGCGCGAAAAGGACGTGCTGATCGTCTCCATCGATGGCGGTTGCCCCGGTGTCAAGAACGTGCAGGACGGCATTATAGGTGCGACCTCGCAGCAATATCCGCTGCAGATGGCTTCGCTCGGCATCGAGGCGATCAAGAAATTCGCTGGCTCAGGCGAAAAGCCGAAGCCGACCGAGGGCAAGGACTTTGTCGATACCGGCGTGTCGCTTGTCACCGACAAGCCGGTCGATGGCGTTCCGTCCATCGATACGAAGACCGCGCTCGACAAGTGCTGGGGCTGATAGGCTCTTTAGGTTCCGGTTCGGCAGATCGAAAGGTCTGCCGAACCTTTCTGCAGGTGAAGGCAGGAGACAGACATGAGTGAGCCACAGGCGGCTTCCGCTGCACAAAAACCGTCTATACAGGACTATGAAAAGACGTTGTCGCAAAGCGCGGCCGATGTCGCCTCCTTCGATGCGGGCGACCAGTCGGCGCTTTACCGGATGCGGAATTTCCTGCACCACAATCCAGCCGCTGTGCCGCTGATCGTGCTCGTCCTGTCGCTGCTGGTGTTCGGCATCACGCTCGGCGGCAAGTTCTTTTCCGCCTTCGCGCTGACACTCATTTTGCAGCAGGTCGCCATCACGGGCATCATTGCCGTGGCACAGACACTTGTGATCCTGACGGCGGGTATCGATCTTTCGGTCGGCGCCATCATGGTGCTGTCATCGGTGGTGATGGGCCAGTTCACCTTCCGCTATGGTCTGCCTGCCGAACTTTCCGTTCTCTGCGGCTTTGCCACGGGTGCGCTGTGCGGCTTCATCAACGGTTTTCTGGTTGCCTATGTCCGCCTGCCGCCCTTCATCGTGACGCTCGGCATGTGGCAGGTGATCCTCGCCACCAACTTCCTCTATTCGGCCAATGAGACGATCCGCGCGCAGGAAATCACGGCTGAAGCGCCGATCCTGCAATTCTTTGGCGAGAGCATCCGCATCGGCGGCGCCGTCTTCACCTATGGCGTCATTGCCATGGTGCTTCTGGTTCTGCTGTTCTGGTATGTGCTGAACCACACCGCCTGGGGACGGCACGTCTATGCCATCGGCGACGATCCGGAAGCGGCACAGCTTTCCGGCGTCTCGGTCAAGCCGATCTTGATGTCGGTCTATGTGCTGGCCGGTATCATCTGCGCGCTTGCAGGCTGGGCGATGATCGGTCGTCTGGGTTCTGTGTCGCCGACCGCAGGTCAGTTCGCCAATATCGAATCGATCACCGCCGTGGTGATCGGCGGCATTTCGCTGTTCGGCGGGCGCGGCTCCATTCTCGGCACCATGTTCGGCGCGCTGATTGTCGGCGTGTTTTCGCTGGGTCTGCGCCTGTGGGGCACCGATCCGCAATGGACCTATCTCCTGATCGGCGTTCTCATCATCGCCGCCGTCGCCATAGACCAGTGGATCAGAAAGGCTGCCGCATGAAAACCTCGGCTACACCTGTTCTCTCGGCAAAGGGTCTGGTCAAGCGCTACGGTCGCGTCACCGCACTCGACCATGCCGATTTCGACCTCTATCCGGGCGAAATCCTTGCCGTTATCGGCGACAATGGCGCAGGCAAATCCTCGCTCATCAAGGCACTGTCCGGCGCGATCAAGCCGGATGAAGGGGAAGTCCTGCTCGACGGCAAGCCGGTCAGCTTTCATTCGCCGATGGAAGCGCGCCAGGCGGGTATCGAAACGGTTTATCAGAACCTTGCCCTGTCGCCTGCGCTTTCCATCGCCGACAATCTGTTTCTGGGGCGCGAAATTCGCCGCAAGGGACCGCTCGGATCCCTGTTCCGCATGCTGGATCGCGGCGCGATGGAAAAGATTGCGCGCGAGAAGCTGACGGAACTGGGCCTGATGACCATCCAGAATATCGGTCAGGCAGTGGAGACGCTGTCCGGCGGGCAGCGTCAGGGCGTTGCGGTGGCGCGCGCAGCCGCCTTCGGCTCCAAGGTTGTTATCATGGATGAGCCGACGGCGGCGCTGGGTGTCAAGGAATCGCGTCGCGTGCTGGAGCTGATCCTCGACGTGAAGGCGCGCGGCATGCCCATCGTGCTCATCTCGCACAACATGCCGCATGTGTTCGAGGTTGCTGACCGCATCCATATTCACCGGCTCGGACGCCGTCTGACGGTGATCGACCCGAAGGAATATTCCATGTCGGATGCCGTGGCGCTGATGACCGGGGCTATGAGGCCGAAGGAAGCGGCTTGAGTGTCTGATAAGGTGACAGCACGAATCACGGAAACCGGACATGATGCCAATTGAGCGCGAAGCGCTGCCTTCGGAAATTCTTGCACGGCTGGCGGAAACCGACGGGCGTCTGATCGTGGCCATTGCAGGCCCGCCGGGCGCAGGCAAGTCCACCATTTCCGACTATCTGCTCCATGCCATCAACAAGGGCGGCGAAACGCCGTCCATCGTCGTGCCCATGGACGGGTTTCATCTCGATGACGGGATTCTCGATCGGCGCGGATTGCTGAGCCGCAAGGGATCGCCGCCCACCTTCGACTGCGCCGGGTTTGCGGTGTTGCTTCAGCGTCTGAAACAGGCACGGGAAGAAGTTTTCATCCCGGTCTTCGACCGCTCGCTGGAGCTTTCCCGCGCTGCCGCATCTGTGGTTGGCCCCGAGCATCGCGTGCTTCTGGTCGAAGGCAATTATCTGCTGCTCGATCGGGAACCCTGGTCGCGGCTGGCTCCCTTGTTCGACATGACGCTCTATCTGGATGTGCCCTTTGCCGAGCTGGAGCGCCGCCTGATCGATCGCTGGCTCGGCTTCGGCTTCGATGCCGAAACGGCGCGAAACCGTGCGCGTTCCAACGATATTCCCAATGCCGAACTCGTGGTAGCGCAGTCGCGCAAGGCGGAATTTGTCGTCGCTACGGCTGGGCGATAACGGGGAATTGCTGTTTTCAAGGGTTGCGGCGATGCGTTTGCGTCTGCATGATGGGACAAATCGCTTCATCAGTTTCCGACCGGAATAGTTCCCCATGACGACTTATGTTTTTGCGCCGCCCCCGCAGCCATTTTTGCCTGTGAAGGGAACGGATGCGCGCTTTCCCGTGCATCGCATCTATTGCGTCGGCCAGAACTATGCCGATCACGCCATCGAAATGGGCGGCGATCCGACCCGCAATCCGCCTTTCTTCTTCCAGAAGAATCCGGACAGCCTTGTGATCGAAGGCGGTGATTTCCCCTATCCGCCGAAGACCGAGGATGTGCATCACGAGATCGAACTTGTGGTGGCGCTGCAAGCCGGCGGTACCGACATTCCGGTCGAAAAGGCGCTGGACCATGTTTATGGCTATGCGGTCGGCATAGACATGACGCGCCGCGACCTGCAGACCGTGGCCAAGAAGGCCGGACGCCCGTGGGAAGTGGCCAAGGCCTTCGAACATTCCGCACCCTGTTCGGCCATCGTGCCGGTGTCGGAAATCGGTCATCTTGAAAAGGCTGCGATTTCGCTCGCCATCAATGGCGAAACCCGCCAGTCGGGCGATCTCAACCAGATGATCTGGAAAGTGGCGGAAACCATTTCCTATCTGTCCTCGCTCTTTGAGCTGCAGCCCGGCGATCTTATCTTTACGGGTACACCTGCAGGCGTCGGACCGGTGAAGCGCGGCGACCGTCTGGAAGGCAAGGTGGATGGTTTGGGGGAACTATCCGTAACAGTCGCTTGAAATAAGCGGAGGAGCATGAATGAGCATCTATCTTCCCGATGACGTGCACGACGCTCTGGAGCGCTTCATCGCCGAAAAACATCCCGGTCTCAACCAGACCGAGGCGATGACGCTTGTCCTGCGCAAATGGCTGGTGCGCGAGGGCTATCTGTCGGCAGAGCCCGAACATGGCACGCCGCCGGATGAACTGAACGCGACCAATGACGATTGAACAAGGCAGCGATTGACTATGGCCAAACAGCCGCCGGAAGGAGCGGGTCGCAAGACCGCGCTCGGGCGACGCCTTTTGATTCTGATGATTCTGGCAATTTTGCTCGTGATCGCGCTCATCTGGATGAGCATTTATCTCTTCGATCCAAACGGCGGTCTGGATTTCGATGATCTTGGTATTTTTGCATTGAATTTCAATGCGGTAGATACAATGCTGCCACGCATCCTGTGAGTGCGTTAATCTTTTTGTTACCATTTGAAATATTCATTTTGGCTGGCCCCCAACGTTTAGCGCTTCCGTTTGCCGTCTTTTGCATGGTACATGATCCTCATCGACCGAAAGAATATTGACTGCAACGGGCTTCCTGGAGGCCGTTAAGCCAAGAGGATCTGGATGGCATTCGAGGACATCAAGGCGGAAATTGCTCTGCTGTTTGAGCAAATGGTGAATCAGCCGCAAGACGCTCATGAAATCCGCGAAACGGTTCGTGAGAAGCTCAATGCGCTGCGGGCCAGTGGTTTGCCTCTGCCTGAAGATCTGGTCGAGCTTGAAAAACGCATCGAAAAAGATTTCGATTCCTGAGAACGGGTCCGGTCATGCGTTACGCGCTTTCTTCCTCATCTGCCGGTCTGGTCCGCAAGGGCCTGATGCTTCTTGGTTGTGCCGTAGCGCTCAGCGCCTGCAATACCACCAATGACGGCAAGCCCGTGAAAACGGCGCTGATCACGCAGACCGATACATCCAGCCAGACTGCTTCCGCGACAGGCAGCGCTGCCAGTGCCACGGCCAATGCTGCAGGCACGGTGACTGCCGATGCCGGCGCTGTTGCCGGAACGCAGACCGTTGCAGCGGTAACCGATCCTTCCGATCCGGTCCTGCCTGCCAATGTTCCCATTCCCGGCATTCGTGGCCAGTCCGAGCCGATGATGGCCTATGCCGGTGCGCAGGCTGCCGCTTCGCCAGCATCCGTTGCCGCCAATATGGCGTTCGAGACGCCCGATCATGCGCCGGAAGAACTCGATGCGCTGATTACAAAATATTCCGTCGCCTATGATGTGCCGGAGCGCCTGGTGCGCCGGGTCGTGCATCGCGAGAGCCGGTTCAATCCGGGTGCGCGCAACGGACCCTATTGGGGTTTGATGCAGATCAGCCATCCGACTGCTCGTGGCATGGGTTATACGGGCGCGGCCAAGGGCCTGCTCGATGCGGAAACCAATCTGAAATATGCGGTTCGTTATCTGTCCGGCGCCTATAAGGTGGCAGGCGGTAACGAGAGCCAGGCAGTCCGCTATTATGCACGTGGCTATTATTACGACGCCAAGCGCAAGGGACTGTTGCAGGAAACCGGCCTCGACGGCAGCTGGAAGCGCAGCGGCCCGACTCGTGACGCAGCCGCTTCCATCGAACCGGCATCCTTGCCGGAAGGTGGGGCAACACCACTCCCCGGCGTCGCACCCATCCAGGCATCCTACGCCCCGACAGCGCAATAAACTTCCTATCAACCAACTGTCATCTTGACGCTGCAAAGCGATGGCAGTTTGTTGTGAATATGAAGTATGGATACGCGTGATGGATGTAAGACTGCCTTATCCGATCAAATGGAAATATGACCGGGCCGAATTGTGGGCCGATGGCGTCATCCATGTTCTGGGTGTCGGGCTGGCGCTTGCCGGTGCCATTGCCATGCTGATCTATTTCCTGCCGAACATGCCTGCGGCGACCTCGATTTCGTCGGGGGTCTATCTGGCGAGCCTTCTGGCGGCGCTCGGAATTTCGGCTGTCTACAATATCTGGCCGGTTTCCCCGACAAAATGGTTCCTGCGCCGTTTTGACCACTCGGCAATCTATCTGCTGATCGCTGGAACCTACACGCCCTTTGCCATGCATATGGGGGATCGCGCACTGCCGCTGCTTCTCTTCGTATGGAGCGTGGCTTTTGTCGGCATCACATTGAAACTGTTCATGCCGGGACGTTTTGACCGGTTGTCGATCCTGCTTTATCTGGCGCTCGGCTGGAGCGGCGTGATGGTCTACGACACTATGGTGCAGTCGCTGCCGCCAGCCGTTTTCTGGCTGATTGCAGCCGGCGGCATGGTCTATTCTCTGGGTGTGATCTTCCATGTCTGGGAGCGTCTGCGGTTTCAAAATGCCATCTGGCATGGTTTTGTCGTGGTGGGCGCAGCGCTGCATTATTGTGCGGTGTTCTTTGTCGGCGCATGGAACTGAAGCCCGCTCTATTTCGGCTCTGACGGTCTGCAAATGGCGCACTTCTGCGCTTCCGGTGCTCATGGATATTTCCTTGACGCATAGTCTCATCCGAAAAGTCTGCAACTTTTCGGGACTATGCTGTAGTACACTCCGCTCCGGTTCTCGAATTGCATCATTTTCGTCACGTCATACCCCAAATAGCGAACGGTCTTCGGAGTGCTTGATCGCCTTCAATGAAAATCCCGCGAGTTCGGCATGATTTTAACATTCCGCGGATGATGCGCCGTCTGGGACGGAGCGACGAGGCGCTGTGCTTCGCGTCCGCTCATCTCGATCAGCGCTGCCGAACGGTCCTGCAATTTTGCCGCCACCAGATGTACGACCCCTTCGGGGCTGCGCTGGATGCGGCCTTCGATATGGATCAGCCGCGCGCCCATCACTTCGCGGCGAAACGTCTTCATGATCTTCGGCCAGACGACAATATTGGCAATGCCGGTTTCATCTTCGATGGTGAGAAACACCACACCCTTGGCGCTGCCGGGGCGCTGGCGCACGGTGACGACGCCCGCCACCTTCATGCGGCGTCCGTCGGCACCTTCCTGCACGGCGCGACAGGTTGAAATGCCTTCCGCTGCCAGCCCCTCGCGCAGATATTGCAGCGGGTGCCCCTTCAGCGAAAGCCGCGTCGTCTCGTAATCGGCAATCACATGTTCGGAAGCGGCCATTTCAGGAAGCCTCGTGCGCGGTTCCTCCGCCAGCTCGCTGGTCGCAGCGGCGCGAAACAGCGGCAAAGTCTCGTCATTGGGCAGGCGGCGCACGGCCCAAAGTGCGGCACGGCGGTCGATGTCGAGCGAGCCGAAGGCATCTGCATCGGCCAGAAGCGTGAAGGCGCGCCGGTCGAGCCGGAGACGCCGATGCATGTCCTCGATGGTGCGGTAAGGTTCCTGCCGGTCGGCAAGCAGCAGCTCTGTGTCACGCTTGGAAAAACCATCGATCTGGCGAAAGCCGAGCCTCACAGCGGGGTTCGGACCGGGGATGTCTTCCAGAAGATTATCCCATTGGCTGAAATTTACATCGACGGGCAGCACCGTCACATCATGTTCGCGGGCATCGCGCACGATCTGGGCGGGCGCGTAAAAGCCCATCGGCTGGGAATTGAGAAGCGCTGCGGCGAACACTTCCGGGTGATGATGCTTGATCCACGCGGAAATATAGACCAGATGCGCAAAGCTCGCCGCGTGACTTTCGGGGAAGCCATATTCGCCGAAACCCTTGATCTGGTTGAAGCAGTTTTCGGCAAAGCTCCGGTCGTAGCCACGATTGACCATGCCGTCGATCATCTTTTTCTCCATGGTATGAATGGTGCCCATCTTGCGGAAGGTGGCCATGGCGCGGCGCAACTGATTGGCTTCTTCGGGCGTGAATTTTGCGGCCTCCATGGCAATGCGCATCGCCTGTTCCTGAAACAGCGGCACACCCTTGGTCTTGCCGAGAATCTGCTGCAACTCGTCGGGTGGGCCATGTTCCGGCGAAGGCGATGGCAAGGTGGAGGGTTCCTCATTGTTCCGTCGCCGCAGATAAGGATGCACCATGTCGCCCTGAATGGGGCCGGGGCGCACAATGGCGACCTCGATGACGAGATCGTAGAACTTGCGCGGTTGCAAACGCGGCAGCATGTTCATCTGGGCGCGGCTTTCCACCTGAAACACGCCAAGCGAATCCCCCTTACACAGCATGTCGTAGACGGCTTTATCTTCGCGCGGCAGATTGGCCAGCGTCAGCTTTTGACCACCATAAAGCTGCGGCTTATGCTGGTGAATAAGGTCGAAAGCCTTGCGAATGCAGGTGAGCATGCCGAGCGACAGCACATCCACCTTCATCAGCCCCACCTCGTCGATATCGTCCTTGTCCCATTCGATGAAAGATCGCTTGTCCATTGCTGCCGGGCCGATGGGCACGGTCTCGTCCAGCCGGTCGCGGGTGAGCACGAAACCACCGACATGCTGCGACAAGTGGCGCGGAAAGCCGATCAGCGTGATGGCAAGTTCCACTGCGCGCCGGACGACGGGATTGTCGGGGTCGAGACCTGCCTGCCTTATATGCTGCTTGTCGATGCCGCCGCCCGATATGCCCCAGACCGTATTGGCGAGCGCTGCCGTCACGTCTTCGGTCAGCCCCAGCGCCTTGCCGACATCGCGGATCGCGCTGCGGGACCGATAGCTGATGACGGTTGCGACAATGGCCGCGCGGTCTCTCGAATATCGGTCATAGACATATTGCATTACCTCCTCGCGGCGCTCATGCTCGAAATCGACATCGATATCCGGCGGCTCCTGACGCTCGGCGGAGATGAAACGCTCGAACAGGAGATCGACCTGTGTCGGGTCCACACCGGTGACGCCAAGGCAGAAGCAGACGACGGAATTGGCCGCCGAGCCGCGTCCCTGACATAGAATGCCTTCTCCGCGGGCATAGCTCACAATGTCATAGACGGTGAGGAAATAGGCCGCATATTGCAGCTTTTCGATCAGCGCCAGTTCCTTGTGGATCAGCGCCTGCACCTTCGGCGGTATGCTGTCCGCACCATAATGGCGAGCCGCACCTGCCCAGGTGAGATCATGCAGATGCTGCTGCGGCGTCTTGCCGGGGGGCACCGGCTCGTCTGGATAATCATATTTCAGCTCGTCGAGCCGGAAGGTGATGGGCGCGACGAAATCGGCAGTCGCTTCGACGGCCCCAGTGTAGTCGCGGAACAATCGCATCATTTCATGCGGTGGCTTCAGATGACGTTCGGCATTCTTTTCGAGAAGCCGACCGGCTGCGAAAACAGTCGTGTGGTGGCGGGTGGCCGTCAGCACGTCCTGAAGCGCACGGCGGTCGGGGTGGTGATAAAGCACGTCATTGGTGGCGAGCAGCGGCACATTGGCTTCGGCTGCAAAACGGGCGATGCGCTCGGACCGGCGTCCGTCATGGCCCTGATGCGGCATGGCGAGCGCCAGCCAGACAGAGCCGGGTGCGGCCTGTGCGATCTCTGTCAGGCGTGCGGCAAAATCCGGCTCGTCTTTGTCAGGCGGAAAGACCGCGATCTGGAACTGTCGGGCGCGAAACAGCAGGTCGCTCCATTCGAGGTGGCATTCGCCCTTGATGGCGGCGCGTGCCTTGCCTTCCGTCAGCAGGCGACACAATTGCCCATAGGCCGGACGATCACGCGGATAGACGACCATATCCGGCGTGCCGTCGATGAAAGAAAGGCGACAGCCGATGAAAAGCCGAAAATCGCATGTTTCGCGAAAATCCTTCCATGCCGCATGTGCCCGCACCACACCGGCCAGCGTGTTGCGATCGGCAATGCCGATGCCGGACAGGCCAAGCTCATGCGCGCGCGCTACCTGTTCCTGCGGATGCGAAGCACCGCAAAGGAAGGAAAAATTGCTGGCAGCAGCCATTTCAAAATAATGAGCCATCACGCAAACAACCCATGCAGAAACCAGCGCGGATGATTGGCGCCGTCATAAAGGCCTTCGCGAAAAATCCAGAAGCGCTGGCCGTTCTCGTCTTCCACCCGGTAATAATCGCGCAGCTCCGGCACCTCGTGACCGATTGCGAGCCACCATTCCGGTTCGATCCTTTCCGGCCCTTCGGCAAGGTGCACATGATGGCGCACCCGTCGCCACAGGAAAAACGAAGGTGGACTGTCGGGCACTTCCGCCACGCTTTCGATTGGCTGTGGCGGGCGAAACAGTTTTATGGGACGCGCAGGCGGATCACCGGGAAGCGCCGGCGCGCTTTCATAATCGGCTTCACCCTTGCCGTCCGTGTGCAGGGCAGGACGCAGGCCGAAGGCCCGTTCGGGCATATGTGTGTTGCGCGAAAAGGAAACCAGAATGCGGTTCTGTCCAAGCCGCGCCGAAAGCCGGTCGACAAGCTGGCTGAACCCCGCTTCATCCTCCTCATGCTGGTCGAGCCCGGTCTGGCGCTGGGCGATTGCCGCGCAGCGCAGCGCTGCCAGCCGGATCATGTCGAAGCCGAAACCGGCATCGAGCGGATCGGTAAGCGCATTGAGCCTTTCACGCGCAAGACGCAGGAAAACCTTGTCGTTGCGCAAAGGCTGGCCGGTTTCGATGTGGATATGACGCACGTCGCCATCGACACGGAAGAAGGAGGCCTCAATCAGAAGCGCGCCTTTGCCCTCCGGTTCAAGCTGCGTAAAAAGCTCCTGTGCCAGTTCCTGCAAGAGGCGCTCGACCAGCTCCATCACTGTTACCGGCTCTGACAGGCGGCGCTCGGCGGTACTGAGCGGCATGATGCGCAAAGGTGAAATCGGCGCGTGCTCGCGCCGCGCCAGCCGGTCGAGCCGGGTCGCAAGATCGGTGCCGAAGCGGGCGGTGAGTGCGGCACGCGGAAGCCCCATCACATCGCCGATCCGTTTCAATCCGGCGCGCTTGAGGCCGGTTTCTGCGGTTTGCGTCAGTTCAAGTGCGGAGAGCGGCAGGCGGGGAAGCAGCCGGTCGGCTTCCGCCCTGCTGAAAGTACCGCCCTTCGTTCCACGTGCCAGAAGCCGCGCGGCAAAACTGTTATCGGCAATCGCCGCCTGTACGCCAAGCCCGGCCCGTTCCAGACGCCGGACCGCATCCGCATGCATGGCGTCGAGACCGCCAAAAAGATGCGCGCAGCCGGTGATGTCGAGCATCAGCCCGTGCGGCTGGTCGAGGGCGACAAGCGGCGTGTAGCGTTCGCACCAATGGGCAAGACGCTTGAGCAATGCTGCATCATGTTCGGGTGCCGCCGCTGCCACTTCAAGCCTTTCCACGCGGGCGCGCGCATCCGTCAGCGCCATACCGGGAAAAAGACCAAGCTTTGCCGCTCCGGCATCCACCGCTGTCAGGCGCAGCGCATTGGCCGTGCGCTCGGTGACAATAAGGGGCGCCATGGGGGACAGGCGCGGTTTGCCGTCAGGCGGAACGGCGCGGCGAAGCCGGTCGGTCGGCAGAAACGGAAACCAGAGGGCGAGAAACAGACGTTCTGCCGTCCCGTTCTCTTGTACCAAATTCCTGGGTTTCATTGTTCCATTCCATGATCCATTGCCCGCATGTGCCGTGGCGATTGCGCTCCAGAACCGCAGAAAAAACAGGCTTTCCGGGCGCGTTTGCTCCGCTTGAACGGGATGGCGCGGGCGCCACGCGCCAGCGGCTGACGGCAGCGCTTTGCACGCCTGTCCGGTGGCTCCTGAGCAGGATGACCGGCAGCTGCGCGGTTTCGGTTGCCAGAAGCAGACGGCGCGAGGCGGTCAGGTCGAGACATTTCGGCTGGCCTGTCACCGAGGCGACGACGCCGGAAACGAGGTGCGAGGCCTTGCCGCCGCTTCCGGCTTCCAGTGCATCATTTGCCGCCTTCAGAACATCCTGTGCCGTGGGACAGCGCACGATCAGAAGTCGCGACGGATCGATCCCGAAGGCATGAAGTCCCGGCGGATAAAGCCCGCCATATTCGCTTGAGGCGCTTTCTTCCTCGATCCAGATAATCGGGCGCCGAGATTCTGCTGCACGGGCGGCAAAGGCGAGCGCAAAGCCGGTCGCGGCCATGTGCGCGCCGGGATTTTCGGCAAAAACCTCATGCAGCGCATCGCCTGCCAGACCATGCGGAAAGGCGGCATCTGCCCCGGCAAGACCGAGCGTGAAACTGCGCGCCCGCCCGAAGCCCGTTTGCCCCTGATTTGCAAAACTACCTTGCGGATCGTTGCCTTCAATGGTCGTAACCATGCGCCGCAGCGCCGCGATGTCGATGCCGCTCACGTCTAGATTCCATCTTTTTGTTCTCTATATGTTCTAGTATTGAATCGAGTCAGGCAAGAGTCAAGCGGGATCAGTCGGGGGCATGTGTGGATAAGAAAAATGCTTCCTTAGAACGCATCCCGAAAAGTGGGAAACGGTTTTCGGAAAAGATGCGTTCAGACAAACAGTTAGAGCGCCGATCTGATAAAATCAGATCGGCGCTCTAAGAGGGAGCATTTATCGTCATGGGTGATTAGCTTAGCACTACAGTTGCAAATTCGTCAGGCCGTGGCGAAAAGAGTGATTTTCGAGTACCGGAGCGGAGCGTACTTGAAGGTACGAGAGCACCGGAACGCAGACAAAGCGCTCTTTGCAGCCCGGCATCACGAAGAATGCAACTGTAGTGTTAGGCGGCTTTCTTGAAAGGCACGCCTGCCAGTTGCGCCAGATGGCCGGGAAGGTCGGTGCCTGCACCAGCCGCATTGATCGTGTCGAAATAATCATGCCAGCCGGTGGCGGTGATTCCGGCAATCAGCATGTCGAGAGCTGCTTCATCCGGGAAACGCCAGATGGCGAAGAAACTCTGGCTGGGCGCAAAAGACTTTGTCGCGTCGACGGGCCCCAGTGCCAAGGCTTCGATACCGAGCGCGGCAAGCCCGCCCATGCCCGCACCGACTTTCTCAAAGAAGGCCTGCCTGCCTTCAGCATCAAGCGCGTGCCAGCTCGGTTTCGGGGAATAAAGCTCGGCGAGATAATAGGTCATGTCATATCCCTGAGGGTTGCATTGATCTTGAAAGAGTGGCCGGCATCGGTGCGACTCCAGATGCGGCGCAGCAAGGTGCTGAGAAGTTGCTGTTCGCCTGTCGAGAGGTCGCTCATCAGGCTTGCAATCCATGCGGTGTGTTCTTCGAAAAGCTGTTGTGCCAGCAGCAAACCCTCGGATGTCAGCCGGACAATCAGCTTGCGGCGGTCCTCGCTATCCGCGTGGCGCTTGAGGAAACCATCGCGCTCCAGCCCGTCCAGCAGGCCGGTGATAGTGGCGCGCGTTACGCCTGCGCGTTCTGAAAGCGCGTGCGGCGAGAGGCCGTCGGGCGCATCGTGCAGCAGAAACAGCAGGACGAACTTGCCTTCCGAAAGCTTGTGCGGTGCCAGCCGGTTGGCGCAATCCCGGTCAATGGCCGAAGCAAGCGACAAAACCTCAAAGCAGACTTTCAGCGCGTCGGTGGACGGGCTGTGCCGGCGTTCCATTTCACCCAGAAGGGCGTGATGCTTTTGCTCGATTATTTCCATACGGTACCGTATAATATGGTGCCACATTAAACGCAAATGGTTTTGATTGATCGAACAGGAATCGGATGGACTTGATCGATAGGCATATACGGTTTATATATGATCCGTATATGAACTGTATGGTCTGGACAATGCTATGGGTATCGTGAAAATCGGTGACGAACTGCATGAGGAACTGCGCAAGGCGAGTGACGTCATGTGTCGTTCGATCAATGCGCAGGCTGAATACTGGATGAAGATCGGTATGCTCGCGCAGGCCCATCCCGAACTGTCGTTCAATGAGATCGTGCAGATGCAGTTGCGCGCAGCGCAGGTCGAGCTGCCGGTTCTGGCGGTGCAGTCGTCATGACCAAGACATCTGCCGAAGTGGAAAAAATGGCGGCCTCCGGCGCGCTGCTCGCCTCTGTTTTTGCACTTCTCGACCGTACGCCTCTGGTGGGCATGACCACGATGCAGGTCAATGATCTGGTCGAGGATTACATTACCCGCGAGCTGCAGGCGCGGCCTGCCAGCAAGGGGCAATATGACTATCCCTATGTGCTGAATGCTTCGAGGAACGAAGTCGTTTGTCACGGCATGCCGTCAGATGACAATTTCATTGAAAACGGCGAGATCGTCAACTTCGACATCACGCTGGAAAAGGACGGCTATATCGCCGATTCCAGCAAGACCTATATGGTCGGCGAGGTTGCTCCCTTCGCCTCACGACTGGTTCGTGTGACTTATGAGGCGTTGTGGAAGGGAATTGCCGCCGTGCGTCCCGGCGCGACGCTGGGTGACATAGGCCATGCCATCGAACGCCACGCCAAGCGCCATGATTACAGCGTCGTGCGGGAATATTGCGGTCACGGCATCGGCCGCGAGATGCATGAGGAACCGCAGGTTCTGCATTTCGGCAAGCCCGGCACCGGCGTCCGTCTGCGCGAAGGCATGGTGTTCACCATCGAACCGATGCTCAATCAGGGAACGGCCAAGGTGAAGACCGAAAAGGACGGCTGGACAGTGGTGACGCGTGACGGAAAATTGTCAGCGCAGTTCGAGCATACGGTCGCTGTCACCGCGAATGGGGTACGGGTGCTGACCTTGCGTCCCGGTGAAGAAAAGATGCTGGCTGGTGTAAAACACGCAGCTTGAACAAAGAAAAACGCCCTCCAATGAGGAGGGCGTTTTTTTGTAGGTTGGCTTTCGCTTATTTGCGGTCGCGCGCAGCAAGTGTGCGCAGGCGCAATGCATTGAGCTTGATGAAGCCTGCTGCGTCCTTCTGATCGTAAGCGCCCTGATCGTCTTCGAAGGTGACGAGCTTGTCGGAATAAAGGGACTTGTCCGACTCGCGGCCGATCACCATCACATTGCCCTTGTAGAGCTTGAGCGTGACTTCGCCTTCGACATGGCGCTGGCTGTGATCGATTGCCGCCTGCAGCATTTCGCGTTCCGGCGAGAACCAGAAGCCGTAATAGATCAGTTCCGCATAACGCGGCATCAGCTCGTCTTTCAGGTGCGCCGCACCGCGGTCGAGCGTGATCGATTCGATGGCGCGGTGTGCTGCCAGCAGGATCGTGCCGCCCGGCGTTTCGTAGACGCCGCGCGACTTCATGCCGACGAAGCGGTTTTCCACGAGGTCGAGACGACCGATGCCATTGTCGCGGCCATAGTCGTTGAGCTTGGCAAGAAGGGTCGCAGGCGACAGGCGCTCGCCATTGATCGAAACGGCATCGCCCTTTTCAAAGCCGATCTTGATGATCGTTGCCTTGTCGGGAGCTGTTTCCGGCGAAATGGTGCGCATGTGCACATATTCCGGAGCCTCGACAGCCGGATCTTCCAGAACTTTGCCCTCGGACGAGGAGTGCAGCAGGTTGGCGTCGACGGAGAACGGCGCTTCGCCCTTCTTGTCCTTGGCAACCGGAATCTGGTGCTGTTCGGCAAATTCGAGCAGATGCGTACGGCTCTTGAACGACCAGTCGCGCCATGGGGCGATGATCTTGATGTCCGGGTTCAGCGCATAAGCCGAAAGCTCGAAGCGAACCTGGTCGTTGCCCTTGCCGGTCGCGCCATGCGCGATGGCGTCTGCGCCGGTCTTCCTGGCAATCTCGATGAGATGCTTGGAGATCAGTGGACGGGCGATCGAGGTGCCGAGCAGATAGACGCCTTCATAGACGGCATTGGCGCGGAACATCGGGAAGACGAAATCGCGCACGAATTCTTCGCGCACGTCCTCAACGAAGATTTCCTTGATGCCCAGCATTTCCGCTTTCTTGCGTGCCGGTTCAAGTTCTTCGCCCTGGCCCAGATCGGCGGTAAAGGTCACGACTTCCGCGCCCAGTTCCGTCTGAAGCCACTTCAGGATGATCGAGGTGTCGAGGCCGCCCGAATAGGCGAGAACGACTTTCTTAACGTCTTTCCACTTGCTCATAGTTCACTTCCGTCTGATGCGGTGCCGGTTGGAGAGGGAACTCCAACAGATATATCCGCAAGTCTTTTATCAGTTGCCAAGCCGCGTGCAAGCCGAAGGGCTGCGACTTATCGCTAAAACTGATGCGGTATCATGTAGCCTGCGGCTCGCCGACTTCATAAACAACGAGATTGCGGTCGCCGATACCGAGCTCAGGCCATGCCGCGCGCCATTCGGCAATATGGGCAGAGGCAAAATGCCGGTCGAGCGAAGCACGGTCGCGCCACATCTCCTTCACATGGATGAGGCCCGGCTCAAGAATGTCTACGGCATAGCCATAATCCATGCAGCCATCTTCCGCCCGGCTGGCCGAGATCATGCACTGCATGGCTTCGCGCGCCTTTGCGAGGTTTTCCGGGGGCAGACGGACGGTCCCTACGATCAGCAGCATTTCTGTCTCCATTCGACTGTTGGCCAGTTTCATTTGAGAAGATTTTATTCTAGCGTGCGCCATCTCTTGGAGCACATTTCGATGTCTTTTCTGACAAACCTGACCTTCATTCCCGAATGGACGATTTTTGTCCAGTTCGCGATAGCAACCGCGATCCTTTCCATCACGCCCGGTCCTGACATGACGCTTTTCGTCGGGCGCGCCCTTTCCGAAGGCAAGGCCGCAGGTTTTGCCTGCATGGCTGGCGCCAGCACCGGCATTGTCATTCACACCACCATGGTGGCGCTCGGCCTTTCGGCGCTGATTCTGGCGTCCCCTGCAGCCTTTACGGCGCTCAAGGTTGTGGGTGCGGGCTATCTGGTCTGGTTGGCCGTGCAGGCGATCCGCAAGGGATCGGCTTTCTCGCCCGAGAAGAATGGCGGCAAGAAGCATACGCTGTTCCAGAACTGGCTGACAGGGCTTGGCATCAACCTTCTGAACCCGAAGATCATCCTGTTCAACATGACCTTCCTGCCGCAGTTCGTCTCCGCGCACGACCCGCATGCCATGGGCAAACTGTTCTTCCTCGGCCTGTCGTTCATTCCGATGGCGCTGCCCTTCACCATTCCGATGGTGGTGGCGGCAGATCGTTTTGCCGGGCTCCTGAAGAAGAACCCGACCGTGACGCGCATTGTGGACTGGTTGTTTGCGGGCGTATTCTCGGCTTTCGCGCTGAAGATCATCACCGCACAGGCGAAATAAAACGGAGCTAGTTTTCCGGGCGGGTTAAAAGCCGCCCGGCATTACGCCCGGCCAACAGCCAGTAGACGAAGCTGCCAACAACGCCGGCACCTGCTATGGCTGCGATCCAGAGCGAACTTTCGGGCACGCTCCGGCCATCGCTGAACGGAAGCGATGCGCCTGCGGCGGCCAGCCCGATCAGGGCACCCGCAACGCAGTAGAAAAGCGATGATTTGTAGCCACGCGCTTCAGCCAGAATGATGAGGATGAGGGCCGGCACAAAGCTGAACCCGCCAGCCATCGCGGCAAGAACGAAGCCACCGACGAAAACGGCACTCCAGAAGCTGGTGGCCGCAAAGAGCGAACCGGTATCCATATCGCTCGCCATCATGACGAAATCGTTCATGAAGGAATCGACCCCGAGGGTGCGGAACAGCACGGCGGCCAGAAACCAGCCTGCCGACAATACGCCACAGCAATAGCCGAACACGATGATGACGAAGCGCGTTATGTAGTCAAAAGTATCGTTCAAGCGCGCTCATCCATCGGCTTCTTCACCCCGTTATTCACCGTGCCCGGCAATCATCATGGCTTCGAGCGCAAGGCGTTCGCTCTTGCGCAGGCGTTCGGATTCCGACTTAAGCTGGCCGCAGGCAGCGAGAATATCACGGCCGCGCGGCGTGCGGATCGGGGATGCATAGCCTGCCGCGTTCACATAATCGGCAAATTTTTCGATCTGTTCCCACTCCGAGCACTGGTAATTCGTGCCGGGCCACGGATTGAACGGGATCAGGTTGATCTTGGCCGGAATGCCCTGCAAAAGCTTCACCAGACGCTTGGCATCCTCAAGACTGTCATTGATGTCCTTGAGCATCACATATTCGAAAGTGATGCGCTTGGCATTGGACAGGCCCGGATATTCGCGGCACGCCTTGATGAGCTGTTCCAGCGGATACTTCTTGTTGATCGGCACCAGAATGTCGCGCAATTCGTCACGCACGGCGTGCAGCGAAATGGCGAGCATGACGCCGATCTCGTCGCCGGTGCGATAGATTTCCGGCACAACACCGGAGGTCGAAAGCGTGATGCGGCGCTTGGAGAGAGACAGGCCATCGCCATCGGAGGCGATCAGCAGGGCCTTCTTCACTTCCTCGAAGTTATAGAGCGGCTCGCCCATGCCCATCATCACGATATTGGTGATCTTGCGGCCCTCGGCAGGCACCATGGCGCCGTCGGGCGTATCCTTGTCCGGAAAATCGCCAAGCCGGTCGCGCGCGGTCAAAAGCTGCGCCAGAATTTCTTCCGAGGTCAGGTTGCGCACCAGCTTCTGCGTTCCGGTATGGCAAAACGAGCAGGTAAGCGTGCAACCAACCTGGCTGGAAATGCACAGCGTGCCGCGACCTTCTTCGGGAATATAAACGCATTCGATCTCGACCGGGCGGCCAGCACCACGCGGCGGAAAACGGAACAGCCACTTGCGGGTACCGTCCTGTGAAATCTGTTCCTCGACCACTTCCGGGCGGGCAATGGTGAAATGCTGCGCCAGAAGGCCACGCAAATCCTTGGAAATATTGCGCATGTCGGCGAAGTCGGAAACGCCGCGCACATAGAGCCAATGCCAGAGCTGGCTGATGCGCATCTTCACCTGGCGCTCGGACACGCCGGCCTTGATCAGCGCTTCGCCCAATTCCTCGCGCGACATGCCGATGAGCGACGGCTTTGCCTCCAGGCTGGCGCGCGCGTGGCGGGCAAGCTGGTCGCGCGTATCATCAATGGTAAGGTCGAACGAAATGGACATCTGTTTTCAACTGTTGGAGACGACGGCTGAAGCGCGTCGATAAGCTTCGCCAGATAATCTGGCCCGAATGCATGGATAAATAGGGTCCGGCACTTGGCTTTGCGACCCCTGTTGCGCGCGCTCTTAGCACACAATATCGCATTCGTCATCCCACATGGAGGCTTGTCTGCCATGCATGACGGCAGAGGTCGGAGCTGCAAAAGAAAAAGCCAGGCTGTGTACCCGGCTTGGAGCGCATCCCGAAAAGTGTGAAACGGTTTTCGGATAAGATGCGCGTAAAAACAAAGAAATAGAGCATTTCCAATTGGAAATGCTCTAGAAATCTATCCGATCATCAGGATTATTTGCATTTCTGGATGGCTTTCAGCGCATCCGAAATACCCTTCAGAGAATAGGTGTAGTTGGTTTTGGTGCCGCGCTTCGACTGTGCCTCCACCTTCATCTCCGAGCCGCCCCGCATCGCTGCGATCAACTGCGGCTCTTCCGCCGCATTTTCCATCCAGCCGGACTTGCCGTTGACGAACATGTTGAAGTTGCGGTTACCGATGGAGACGACAACCTTGGCATTGGTGTTGAGGTCGTAACCCGCCATGAACTGCGGTTCGAACGAGATGTTCTGTCCGGGCTTCTGGCTCACGAGGAAGAAGTTGTCACCGTGATCGACATTGGCCGGAGCCTTCTGGGTCGGTACGGAGAGGACATAACAGACCTTGCCGTTGCCCGACTGATAGCTGTAGGCGCCCCAGGCATTGAACTGGCTGATCTGGCTCGGGGTCTGGGCGAGTGCCGAACCCGCCATCCCAATCATGAACACAGAAGCCGCGACGATCGATTTTCCAAGCATTGGTTTTTACCGGTTCTCTTTCGTTTGCTTCAAACTTGAATATCGGGATGCCGCCGTTCATCACGCCGTCCCGCTCAGTTGCCGATTAAATTGCCTTAATCTGGGTTACCAAACGGTGAAGTTTCGAAAGAAAACTTGAATGAGCAGCTAAGTCGCCCCGCCATCCCTTGGATCCACTTGAATTAAAAGAAAGCGGCGAGAGTTTGTTCGACGGGGTAAGGCAATGAGGCAGTCGGGGATTAAGGCAGTGTGTTAAAAGGGGAATAGGGGTGTAGGGGAACAGGAGAACAAGGAAAAAACGGGTACCGATGAAGCAAGCTGGTCGGGATCACATAGCTGTGAACAGAGCCCCTTACTCCCTTACTCCCTCATCCTCCAGCGCCTGCTGCGCGGCGAGCCGGTGCGCAGGTGTGATATGGGCGCGAACAGCGGTGAGCGCTGCCATCAGCACGGCAACGTCGTCTGTGAAGCCGATACCGGCCAGAATATCGGGAATGGCGTCAAACGGCAGAACGAAATAGGCGAGCGCCGCCATCAGCGTCATGCGCACGCGGGTCGGTGTCTTCTGGTCGAGCGCACAGTAATAGGCTGCAACCACCTCATCCATGAACGGCACCATGCGACCGGCGCGGCGCGCGGCCTTCCAGAAACCGTTCTTCACCCGTTCGCGGCGCTTCTTGAATTCGCTCTCGCTACCGGGTTCGAGGATTTCGCCGATTCTGACATCATCCATTCTCGTTCAACTCCTGTCGTCCCGATTCCAATCATCGAATGCGGTTGTGACCGGTTAAAAATGGGGAGTTTTTGCTGTCCTTGCAAGACCACGATGATTCCACCACCCGGTCACCTGCAAGAACCATCAGCTACAACGCTCTCGTCAAATCCCCAAAATACAGATTCGACCGGATCGCTTCCGAAGCGCTTCGGGCGCGCGGTGATCCATTGTTGAACGACTGGAGATTTTGATGCATTTGACCGGCTATGGGGAAAACTTCATCCGCAGCGACCGTTCAACACGGCTGTTTCGCGGCAACCAGTTGTTGGCCTCCGGAAGCGAAGATAATTACATCACCGTCGATCTGTTCGAGGCCGGATGCTACGATGCCGCTGTCTATCTGCGGTTTCTCTTCGGTGCCGGAATTTCTCTCAACACGCTGCGCGGCACGTCCAGCCAGAACTGGATACCCATCCTGAATTTCAGGGCGGGCGAACAATGGAACGGCTATTCGGCGCTGCCCTTCGGTCAGGCAATCGGTTTTTACGACGTTCAGGCCGGGCACATCTTTCATGCCGCCATTTCGCTTGGCGGTGTGCATATCCGGGGTGTCCGTGGCGGCAAACTCGGACAGAACTGGCAGGATCGGACCAATCTGACCCGCGTCCTTCCCTATTCCAGCCGCAACCCAGATGGCAGCTTCAATTATGATCGCCGGAAGATATACGTCTATATTTCAAAGCTCTGAGTGTATTCAGGCTATAGCGTTCATCTTGCGCGCAAGCTTGATATCGAGCTCTGTAATGCCGTTTTCGCTATGGGTGGCGAGCGTGACATCGACGCGGTTGTAGACATTGAACCATTCAGGATGATGATCGAGCTTTTCCGCATGGAGCGCCGCGCGCGCCATGAAGCCGAAGGCGGCATTGAAATCCTTGAACTTGAAGCTTTTGGCAATCGCTTCACGTTCGTCGAGCTTCTGCCAGCCATCCAGTTCCCTGAGTGCTTCGTTCAGTTCATTTTCCGTCAGCCGGTTGCGTGCCATCGTCTTTCGCCTATGTTGCGGTTCCTGAGATAACCTACCATAAGCGCGAGAGTTCCTTGACCCCGACCAGCATTCTTTTCATCTGCGCAGGCAATATTTGCCGTTCTCCGCTTGCCGAAGGCGTGATGGGCCATGTGCTGGAACAGCGCGGCATCCGCCATGTGACGGTCGATTCTGCCGGAACGAACGGTTACCATACCGGCGAGGAACCGGATGAGCGCTCCATCAGCGTTGCAGCGCGCCACGGTCTCGATATTTCGGCGCAGCGCTGCCGACAGTTGATCGCAGCCGACTTCAGCCGTTTTGACCTGATCCTTGGGATGGACCGCTACAACATGCGGATGATCGCCCAGCGACAGCCTGCAAATGCAAGTGCGCATATCGGGCTTTTCACCGAGATTGCCGAAGGAAAGCCGGTTGAAATCCCCGATCCCTATTATGGCGGGACCGGGGATTTTGAGAAGGTTTATCGGATGGTTCTGGCAGCTTCCATCGCACTTGCCGACCAGTTCTGGCCTGTGCGGGATGTGGCAACCAAAGGCCAGGCTTCCTCGACAACGTAAGGTCCGCCACCCACGGAATCGCGTGACGACATCAGCACGAACCGTCCCACCTTGAAGGGCAGCGTCGCGAAGTTGCCGCGCGAGGAGAGGTAGTGCACCACATCGTCGATGCGGGCGTTTCTCAGCCGCGCCAGTGTCACATGGGGCGTGAACTTGCGCGGGTCGGCGGGAATGTGAAGCCGCTGGCAGATCCGTTCGATTTCCGCCTGCAATGCGTTGAGTTCAGGCGAGGGGGATACACCCGCATAGATGCTGTGCGGCTTTTTGGAGCCGAAAGCATTGACGCCTGACAGGTTGAGCATGAATTCAGGCCGCCGCACGCGATCAAGCGCATTGGCGATCTCGTCGGCCACGTGGCCTTCCACATCTCCGATAAAACGCAGCGTTATGTGGTAGTTTTCGACATCAATCCAGCGTGCGCCGGGGAGACCGCCTCGCAACAACGAGAGCGAAAGCGCGGCGTCGCGCGGGATTTCGAGGGCAGTGAAAAGACGCGGCATAAGGCATCCTCCTCGAAGCGTTCCATGCCAGAGCGCCGGGCATCCAAAGGATGCATAAAGGACACTCTAGCTCAGAGAGTCAGTGCATCGTTCCATCGAAGATGATTCGATATTTGCCGATGCAAGCTCAGCGAATCAAAGTTTTCTACCGGGGGCAAGCTGTTTATGCTCCCGACCGGCGTCAGCCTCCCGATGTCCCCTTGTTTTGCATTTCTGTCAGGCTCTTTTCGATGGTGGGCATAAAGTTGGACACCATCGTTTCGACGCCTTTTTCATTGGGGTGCATTCCGTCCTCGAGCTGAAGATCCTTCTTGGTTGCTACGCCGTCGAGGAAAAACGGGTAGAGCGGCACGCCATATTTTTGTGCCAGCTTCGGATAGATCGGGTTGAACTTGGCGGCATAGTCCTTGCCCATGTTGGGCGGAGCCATCATGCCGGCAAGAATGACCGAGATGCCGCGCTGCTTCAGGCGCGCCAGCATCTCGTCGAGGTTCTTTTCGGTAATGTCGGGTTCGATGCCGCGCAGAGCGTCATTGGCACCCAGTTCAAGAATAACTAGATCGGTTCCATCGGGGATCGACCAGTCGATGCGCGAAAGCCCGCCCGTGGTCGTGTCGCCCGACACGCCTGCATTCTCGATCGAAACCTCGACGCCCTTGTCGTTGAGCGCCTTTTCAAGCTGCTGCGGAAAGGCGGCATTGGACGGCAGCAGATAGCCCGCCATCAGGCTGTCGCCGAAGCCGACGATTCTCACTTGCGACAATTGCTCGGTCGGCAGAGCGTCTTCGAGACCGGTCGGATCTTCCTGCGCCTGCGCCGCAATGATGGGGCTTGCCGCTGTAAAAGCCGCAATCGCCGCAAAAATCGGGAGCCATGCCGGAATTGAGAGTTTGAAACGCATCGTCGAAAACCCATATTTGAGGGGCTGTGGGCAACTGGCCCGCCGGACTTCTCTTCAATAATTGGCGCAACATAAGTTCAAATTTGTGGCGCGCTGTTTGGTTCTACAGATTCATATAGGATAAAAACCGCGTGACGGAACAGGTTGTTGGCCCGATTATCGAACTTGAGAACGTTCATCTGACCCTTGGTCACGCCGCCTCATCGGTGCATGTGCTGAAGGGCGTTTCCCTTCATATCGCGCAAGGACAGTCGGCTGGCATCGTTGGTCCGTCGGGTTCTGGCAAGTCCACGCTGCTGATGGTTCTGGCCGGTCTGGAGCATGTCGATAACGGAACTGTGAAGATCGCAGGTCAGACGATCAGCCAGATGAGCGAAGATCAGGCCGCCGCGTTCCGTGGCGCCAATATCGGCATCGTGTTCCAGTCCTTCCACCTCATTCCAAACATGACCGCGCTCGAAAATGTCGCCGTGCCGCTGGAACTTGCCGGGCGTCGGGACGCATTCGACGTGGCTGAACGTGAATTGCGCGCCGTCGGCCTCGGCGAGCGCCTCACACATTATCCATCCGAGCTTTCCGGCGGCGAGCAGCAGCGCGTGGCGATTGCTCGCGCGCTTGCGCCGTCACCGAAAATCCTGATCGCGGATGAGCCGACCGGCAATCTCGACACCACGACGGGTCGCCAGATTGCCGATCTTCTATTCGCCAAGCAGCGCGAAAACGGCCTGACCATGGTGCTCGTCACGCATGACCCGGCGCTTGCGGCACGCTGCGATATCGAAATTCCGGTGCGCTCGGGCCGGATCGAGGAGCCTGCACAGGGCGGCTCCGTTCTCGAATCGCTGGCGGCTGGCGCATGAGTGCGGCAAAGTCGTTCTCGCTTGCTCTCCGCTTTGCGCTGCGCGAAATGCGCGGCGGGCTTAGCGGTTTCTATATTTTTCTGGCCTGTATCGCGCTTGGCGTTGCCGCCATCGGCGGCGTCAATTCGGTGGCGCGGTCGGTCAGCACCGGCATTGCATCGGAAGGCCAAAGCATTCTGGGCGGCGATGTCAGCTTCGCGCTCAATCAGCGGGAAGTATCGGCGGAAGAGCGCGCCTTCATTGAAACGCAGGGCAGGATGGCGGAAAGCGCCACGATGCGCTCCATGGCGCGCATGCCCGATGGCTCCGACCAGTCGCTGGTCGAGGTGAAAGCTGTCGATGCCGCCTATCCGCTTTATGGCACGCTGAAGGTCCAGCCGCAGCAATCTCTGGCCGATATGACCGGCGAGAAGGCCGGTACCTATGGCGCTGCCGTCAGCCAGGACTTTCTCAGTCGCATGGGGCTGACGCTGGGCGCAAAGGTGCTGCTCGGCTCGCAAACCTTCGAATTGCGTGGTCTGATCGAGAGCGAACCGGACCTGCTTTCGTCGGGCTTCAATTTTGCACCGCGTTTTCTCGTTTCACTCGATGGCCTGCGCACTTCCGGTCTCATCCAGCCCGGTAGTCTTGTCGATCATATCTACAAGGTTGCCCTGCCGAATGGTGCGCCGGATTCGGCAATTGCCGACGTCAGGCGGCAGGCAGCTGCCGATTTCCCCGATGCAGGCTGGAATATCCGCTCCCGCGCCAATGCCGCTCCGGCGCTCAGCGCCAATATCGAACGCTTTTCGCAATTCCTGACGCTGGTGGGTCTGACGGCCTTGATCGTCGGCGGTGTCGGTGTCGCCAATGCGGTGCGCGCCTATCTCGACGGCAAGCGCGGCGTGATCGCGACCTTCAAGTCGCTTGGCGCGCCTGCGCGCTTTGCGGTTCTGGTCTATCTGGTGCAGATCATGGTGATCGGCCTGATCGGTATCGTTCTGGGGCTGATACTGGCGGCGATCATTCCTTTTGCCGCCGCACTGGCGCTCGCCAATTATCTGCCGGTCGTCGGTGGCGGCGGGTTCTTCCCCGGTGCGTTGGCGCTCGCCGCCGTCTTCGGCCTCATCACCACGCTCGCCTTTGCGATCATTCCGCTTGGTCGCGCCCGCGATATTCCCGCGACGGCGCTGTTCCGTGAGCAGGGTTTTGAACAGCGGGGCCTGCCGCCGCTGCTTTATCTCGGCCTTGCTGTTCTGCTGATTGCGGCTCTCGCCGGATTGGCGCTCTATGTCGCCTATGACCGGCGCATTGCGGCGATCTTCATCGTCTCGGCCATTGCAGCTTTCGGCGTGTTGCGGCTTGTCGCCGATGGCATACGCTGGCTCGCCCGCCGCGTGCCGCGCGTGCGCTCGACAGCGCTTCGGCTTGCGGTCGGCAACATTCATCGTCCAGGCGCGCTCACGCCTTCCGTGGTGCTTTCGCTCGGCCTTGGCCTCACGCTGATGGTGGCGATCGCGCTGATTGACGGTAATCTGCGCCGTCAGGTCACGGAAAACATTCCGGCGCAGGCACCCGATTTCTTCTTCGTCGATATCCAGAACCGGGACATTGGCGATTTCACCAGGCTGGTCAGCGGTATTGTGCCCGACGGCAAGCTTACCTCCGGCCCGATGCTGCGCGGTCGCATTGTTGCCTTCAACGGGACCAATGTGCGCGACATGACCATTCCGCCGGAAGCAGCCTGGGTGCTGCGCGGCGACCGCGGCATAACCTTTTCCGATACAGTCCCCGAAAACTCGACGCTGACGGAAGGCGAATGGTGGCCGACCGATTATAGTGGTGAGCCGCTGGTGTCCTTCGCGGAGCGCGAGGGCAAGGAACTGGGCCTGAAGCTTGGCGACACGGTGACGGTCAATGTGCTTGGCCGCAACATCAGCGCAAAGATTGCAAGCTTCCGTCAGGTTCAGTGGGAAACGCTTGCGATGAACTTCGTCATGGTGTTCTCGCCCAATACCTTTGCCGGTGCACCGGCGACATGGCTGGCGACACTCACCATTCCCGACAGTCAGAAAAATCTGGCGCCCGATGTGCTGCGGCAGGTCACCAAGACCTGGCCTGCGGTTACGACCGTCAGCGTGACTGATGCGCTCAATGTCGCCAACGATCTCATCAGCCAGCTTGCCACCGCCATTCGCGCGGCGGCTTCCATTGCGCTTGCGGCTTCGGTTCTGGTGCTGGGCGGGGCGCTGGCTGCGGGCAATCGTGCCCGTGTTCACGATGCGGTTGTGCTGAAGACGCTGGGTGCCACGCGCGGCACGCTGATTACAGCCTATGTGCTTGAATATATGCTGCTCGGGCTTGCAACAGCCCTCTTTGCACTTGCTGCTGGCAGCCTGGCGGGCTGGTATGTCGTGGTGGAAATCATGAAGCTGAAAGCAAGCTTCCTGCCCGATGTCGCACTGATGACCGTTGCCATAGCACTGGTGCTGACGGTCGGTTTCGGGCTGGCCGGGACATGGCGTGTGCTGGGCCAGAAGCCTGCCCAAGTGTTGAGAACGATATGAAGCATTTGTAATATGAGGCTTAACCCTTTGGATCGCATGGGTAATGTGTTTTCGAATGCAATTGCTGGCATCACGTTTTTTTACGGGTGGTACTTGTACGCGAAGGCCGAAATCCCCATAATGTCAGGCAGGCATGCTGGGGTCCCGCCAGCGGCGCCTGGAGGCGGCTCGGCCTTTTGAGCGCCCCGACACCGGACGGGACATGGCAAGAGGATTTAAGTCATGGCTGACTTTCGCAATATTCAGGCGCAGCAGAGGCCGGTAGGCGGTGCTCGTGCTGATGCAGGCATCGACCAGGGCCTGCGCAGCTATATGCTGGGCGTCTATAACATGATGGCTATCGGCTTGGCCGTTACCGGCCTTGCCGCATTCGCCGTTGCAGCGCTCGCAACGACCACGGACCCGTCCGCAGCCGTCGCGCAGCTTGCCAACGGCAAGATGCTCACCGCACTGGGCGCTGCGCTTTATACGTCGCCGCTGCGCTGGGTGGTGATGCTTGCGCCGCTCGCGGCAGTGTTCTTCCTGAGCTTCCGCATCGAGCGTCTTTCGGTCTCGACCGCCAACGCCGTCTTCTGGGGCTATGCAGCTCTCGTCGGCCTGTCGCTGTCGTCGATTTTTCTGGTCTTCACCGGCCAGAGCATCGTTCGCACCTTCTTTGTAACGGCTGCTTCCTTCGGCGCGCTGTCGCTCTATGGTTACACGACCAAGCGCGACCTGTCCGCCATGGGTTCGTTCCTGGTCATGGGCCTGTTCGGCCTGATCCTGGCATCGGTCGTCAACATTTTCCTCGGCTCCACCGCGCTGCAGTTCGCGATCTCGGTGATCGGTGTTCTGATCTTCGCAGGCCTCACCGCCTACGACACGCAGTCGATCAAGGAAATGTACTACGAAGGCGATTCTTCGGATGCGCATGGCCGCAAGATCGTGATGGGCGCCCTGCGTCTCTATCTCGACTTCATCAACATGTTCACCTTCCTGCTGCAGTTCATGGGCAACCGTAACTAATCAGCTGAAAAGTGTTTGAACAAAAGGGCAGCGGAGACGCTGCCCTTTTTTGCTTTTATAAAACAAATACATTGTGCATTCTGGAAGCCGTCAAACGATCATCTCCGGTTCCCCATGCCTGTCATCCGTGATTTCCAGCCTGCCGATATCGAAACGATCACCGCAATCTATACGCAAGCCGTTCTGACCGGCGCCGGTTCCTATGAGATCGAGCCGCCGACATTGGACGAAATGGCAAAGCGTTTCGGGGCATTTGTAGAGCAAGGTTTTCCGATCCTCGTCGCGGAAGAGGACGGCGTGGTTCTGGGCTATGCCTATGCGAGCTATTTCCGCGTCAGGCCTGCCTATCGCTGGCTTGCAGAGGATTCGATCTATATCGCCCCGGACGCGAAGGGGAAGGGAATCGGCAAGCTCCTGCTGCGCGAACTCATCGAGCGTATTTCCGCATTGGGGTTCCGGCAATTGCTGGCGGTGATCGGCGACGGCGAACACAATATCGGTTCGGTCAAGCTGCATGAAAGCCTGGGCTTCGCCCATTGCGGACGCATCGAGGGTTCCGGCTTCAAGCACGAACGCTGGCTCGACACCGTACTGATGCAATTGCCGCTCAACGGCGGGCGTTCAGTGGAACCGGGGAAGCCTCCGCTTTCATAATCTGCCGACGCGGCGGAGGGTCAGCTTTCCACAAGCTTGAGGCTCTTGTCGAACACGCGCAGCACGCGCTCCAGCTCGTGGCCGCGCTTCATGATAAGCCCGCTTGCAGCGATGACCGAATAAGCACCCTGTTTCTGCGACAGTTTCGGATTCTTCTCGATGCGGAAAAGCGGTACCTCGCTTGCACGGCGAAAGATGGAAAACACGGCGCGGTCGCTCAGGTGATCGATGGCGTAATCCCGCCACGCGCCGGAGGAGACCATGCGGCCATAAATATTCAGGATTTTGCCGAGTTCATGCCGGTTGAAACTGATGGGAGCGGGTCGCGCATGGTCGAGAGGAACGACCTTTGGCGAAGCAGACGAGGGGGAACGGGATGACAAATCCTCATTCGCTGCGCTTGACGTATCCATTTCCTTCCTTTCAGCCTTTTGCAGGGCGCAAGCCGAAACAGGTTCGTGTGCGCTCAAGAACAAATTGCGCGCAACCGGTATGGACATTCGCCAATGGCGAGGAAGTGAACCCAACCGGCGCATGACAACAGGGTGATGCTTTTATGAAGCAATTTCAAGGGGAGCGTTTTGCGAGCCGGTTCTAGCCGTCAATTATTGGGCAAAGAAAACCCCAATAAATAGGGATTAGCGGCGGTATATTAGCTATTCACGAAAAGAGAATGCCTGTTTGCAATGGTGATTGCTGGCCACATTTTCGCCTTGTCAGCTTCGCATTCCAGCCTGATTATGGCTTCAGCATCCACGTGTTGCCTGAGACGGTTCGGTTCGGGTATGTCCGACCCCAAGCCCCCCGCCCAAAGGACTGCCCGAGCCGAACCAACCTCTTCCTGCCAGCCGCGCTGGACGACCGAGCAACAACACTCCGCCCGAAGTTCACCAAAGAGAAACAGCGCCACTGGACCATGCATCGGTCACGTACCATGGATGATTGAGCGGCTGCCGTTTTCTGGTCAGAGACCGACAGGCTTCTTCTGTTTGAACATAGCTGCACCATGTATGGGACCGAGCGAATTGTCGTCGCGCGTTTCCTGAAGCACCACGGCGCAGCCTGAAACGTCCTTGCGCTTCAGTTCCGAAGCTGGAATCTCGATTTTCAGCGGCTTGCCGTCCCACATGCCGATCGTATTGGTATCGCTGACCGTATTGCGATAGGTGACTGCCTCACCGGCGTTTTCACCTTCCGTGATCGGAATGGTCACCGAATCGCGGAAATAGAACAGCACGACATGCACAGGCGCCTTTGGCTTCTTGCCCGCGCCGATGTCTATGGAAAGACGCCCATCGTCAAGCTGCGTGATGGAAACCGGCACATCCAGCTTGTTGGTGGCGATCTGCTCCTGAAGGGCGCCGCGGTCGCGACCGTTCACTTCCGCCGTGCCGTTGATAATCGCTTGCGGCGTATAGATCATGCGCGCATTGAAAGAGTTGCGATAAGCATTCTGCCGGTCGGTGTTTTCCTGGGTGGCAAGTGTATCGCGCCAACCCATATAATCCCAGTAATTGACGTGGAACGACAGCGCCAGGACATTGGGGTCATCGGCATATTTGGCCAGATTACGGTCGGCCTGAGGGCAGGACTTGCAGCCCTGGCTGGTGTAAAGCTCCAGAACTGCGGTTTTCTTGCCGCTGTCCGATGCCTTGGCAGACCCTTGCATGGATATGCAGCCGGTGAATGCCAGCCCGAGAACGGCACAGATGCTACGCCAGCCGGGCAAATGCTCGCCGGTAAGCCATGGACCTGTCCCATAGAAAGGGGCGTGGAGTATCACTTCGTTTCATCCTGCAATAATTGTCGCTGACATCTATTATGTAAGAAGTCCCACAATCAATAGGAATTCACGTTGCGGTGAGGCCTGCAAGCAAGTGTGTATCGTTTGCGCCGGACTGGAGGCAACACGTTGAAACGACGTGCATAATAAGACGGGCGCATAAGCGGTCCTGTCACAATCACTTTCTGCAAACATAAAAAAAGCCGCCGGATTTCTCCGGCGGCTTCTGATTTTTATGCCCAAGTCGCTTAAGCGGCGAGGTCGCGCAGAACGGTCTGCAGAATGCCGCCGTTCTTCATGTAGTCGAGCTCGTCCAGCGTATCGATGCGGCAGATGAGCGGAACCTTCTTCACCGTGCCGTCGGCATAGGTGATGGAAGCTTCAACTTTCTGACGCGGACGCACATCGGCAAGGCCTTCGATGGAGACGATTTCGTCGCCCTTGAGGCCGAGCGTCTGCCAGCTGGTGCCTTCCTCGAAGACGAAAGGCACAATACCCATGCCGACGAGGTTGGAGCGGTGAATACGCTCGAAGGACTGTGCGATCACGGCCTTGACGCCGAGCAGGTTGGTGCCCTTGGCAGCCCAGTCGCGCGAAGAGCCGTTACCGTATTCGACGCCTGCGAAGACGACGAGCGGCACGTTCTCGGCCTTGTACTGCATGGCAGCATCATAGATCGAGGTTTCTTCCTTCGACGGGTAGTGGATGGTGTAGCCGCCTTCACGTCCGTTTTCGCCCAGCATGTGGTTGCGAATACGGATATTTGCAAAGGTGCCGCGCATCATCACTTCATGGTTGCCGCGACGCGTGCCGTACTGGTTGAAATCGGCAACGCCGACGCCATGGTCGATGAGGTATTTGCCGGCTGGCGACTGCGCCTTGATGGAACCGGCAGGCGAAATGTGGTCGGTCGTGATCTTGTCGCCGAAGAGACCAAGAATACGAGCGCCCTTGACGTCGCCGATGGTACCGGCCGACTTGCCCATGCCAACGAAGTAAGGCGGGTTCTGCACATAGGTCGAATCGTCGTCCCATGCATAGGTCTGGCCAGCAGGAACCTGAACGGCCTGCCAGTTTTCGTCACCCTTGAACACGTCCGCATACTTCTCCGAGAAGATCTTGCGGGTGACGTTCTTGGCGATGAATTCCTGGATTTCCTGAGAGGAAGGCCAGATGTCGCGCAGGAATACCGGATTGCCGTTCTGGTCTTCGCCAAGCGGCTCCTTGGTCAGGTCCTTGGTGACCGTACCGGCAAGAGCGTGGGCAACGACGAGCGGCGGTGAAGCAAGGTAGTTTGCCTGCACGTCCGGCGAAACACGACCTTCGAAGTTACGATTGCCGGAAAGAACGGCAGCCGCGATCAGGCCCTTTTCGTTGATCGTCTTGGAGATCGGCGCAGGCAGCGGACCGGAATTGCCGATGCAGGTCGTGCAGCCGAAGCCGACGAGGTTGAAGCCGAGCGCATCGAGATCCTTCTGGAGGCCAGCGGATTCAAGATAGGCGGCAACGACCTGGGAGCCAGGCGCAAGCGAGGTCTTGACCCAAGGCTTGGTCTTGAGGCCCTTGGCAACCGCGTTGCGGGCCAGAAGACCGGCAGCAATCAGCACGCTCGGGTTCGAGGTGTTGGTGCACGACGTGATGGCGGCAATCGCCACATCGCCATGACCGAGATCGTAGTCTTCACCTTCAACGGCGTAACGCGCTGTCTGGCCGGTGGCCTTCTTATATTCCGTTTCGAGCGAGGTTGCGAAACCGGAACCGATGTTTTCCAGCGCAATGCGGCCTTCCGGACGCTTTGGACCGGCCATCGACGGAACCACGTCGCCCATGTCGAGTTCGAGCGTTTCGGTGAAGACCGGATCGGCTGCACCCTTGTCGCGCCACATGCCCTGCGCACGGCAGTAAGCTTCAACCAGTTCGATGCGATGCTCGTCGCGACCGGTGGTGTTCATGTAGTTGAGCGTTTCGCGGTCAACCGGGAAGAAACCGCAGGTTGCGCCATATTCCGGACCCATGTTCGCGATGGTCGCACGGTCGGCGAGCGTCATGTTTTCGAGGCCTTCGCCGAAGAATTCGACGAACTTGCCGACAACGCCCTTCTTGCGCAGCATCTGCGTGACGGTGAGGACGAGGTCGGTCGCGGTCACGCCTTCCTTGATCTTGCCGGTCAGGCGGAAGCCGACGACTTCCGGCAGAAGCATGGAAACCGGCTGGCCGAGCATGGCCGCTTCAGCTTCGATGCCGCCGACGCCCCAGCCCAGAACGCCAAGGCCGTTGACCATGGTGGTGTGGCTGTCGGTGCCGACGCAGGTGTCGGGATAGGCAACGGTTTCGCCGTCTTCTTCCTTGGTCCAGACAGCCTGGGCCAGATATTCGAGGTTCACCTGATGGCAGATGCCGGTGCCCGGAGGAACGACGCGGAAGTTCTTGAATGCCTGCTGGCCCCACTTCAGGAAGCGGTAGCGTTCGCCATTGCGCTGATATTCGAGGTCCACATTGGCCTTGAATGCGCTTGGATTGCCGAATTCGTCGACGATGACCGAATGGTCGATGACGAGATCGACAGGAACGAGCGGATTGATCTTTTCCGGATCGCCGCCGAGCGACTTGAGGCCGTCGCGCATGGCTGCAAGGTCAACGACGGCAGGAACGCCGGTGAAGTCCTGCATCAGCACGCGGGCCGGGCGATAGGCGATTTCTGCGCCTGCAGAGCCGCGGTCGTTCAGCCACTTGGCGACAGCTTCGATGTCCGACTTCTTGACGGAGCGGTCGTCCTCGAAGCGGAGCAGGTTCTCGAGCAGAACCTTCATGGAGAATGGAAGCTTGGAGATGCCCTCAAGGCCGTTCTTTTCGGCTTCGGTCAGGCTGTAATAGACATAATCCTTACCGTCGACGGTAAGGGTTTTGCGACATTTGAAGCTGTCAATGTGTGACACTGCGTTCGTCCTTCATGCTACTGGCCGGAAAACCAGGACGAACGCCTCTGCTGCGTTTCAAGGACGCGCCAAGGTGCGGGTGCAGTCATTTCCGCTGTCCGTCCCGATGCCTGCGTCCTTGAAGTCTTTGTCTTCATTGGCAACAGGTTGAGATCGGCCAAAAATGGTTTCCACGCCGACCGCTGGCATGGTAGCCCTCATATAGAGAGTTTTCTAAAACGATTCCAGACAGAATATCGTGAAATCGACCCCTTGCGGCGAAATGTTGCGATGCCTTTCCGTAGTTCCGGTTCTATTGGTCTGGCAGTTATCCATCGGGGCTTAGAGGGTTTAAAATGCGGCTTGAAGCCGAAAATCTGGCGGGCGAAAGGGGCGGCGAAACGATTTTCGCGGACCTGTCTTTTGCGCTCGGTGAAGGCGAGGCGCTGGTGGTGACCGGCCCCAACGGCTCCGGCAAGTCCACGCTGCTGCGAATCATCTGCGGCCTGCTTCAGCCCGAAGCAGGAAAGGTGGAATTGAGCGAAGACGACACGGTTTTGCCGGTGCGCGCCGCCTGCCATTATCTCGGCCATCAGAATGCGATGAAACCGGCGCTCAGCGTGCGTGAAAACCTGTCCTTCTGGCAGACGTTCCATGGTGCCGCGCAGGCGCAGATCGGTGAGGCGCTGGAAGCCGTCGATCTGCCCGGTGTGGAGCATCTGCCGTTCGGCTATCTCTCGACGGGGCAGAAGCGCCGTGTTTCCATCGCCAAGCTTCTGGTCAGCCATCGCCCGCTGTGGATCGTGGACGAGCCGACAGCCGGTCTCGACAAGGCGTCCGAAGCCCGCTTTGCAGAAATCATGCGCGGTCATATGCGGGAAGGCGGCATGATTGTCGCCGCAACGCATATTCCTCTTGGCCTTGAAGGCGTCAGCGCGCTCGACATGGCCGCCTTTTCGCTCGAGGCCGTCTGATGCTGGCGCTTTTCCTGAGAGACCTGCGCCTCAGTTTTCGCGCCGGTGGTGGTGCGCTGATCGGCATATTGTTTTTCCTCGCCGTCATTGCTGTCATGCCCTTCGGCGTCGGGCCTGATCTCAACCTTCTGGCGCGGATCGGCCCCGCAATGCTGTGGATCGGCGCGCTGCTGGCAATACTTCTGGGGCTCGACCGGCTGTTTCAGGCCGACCGGGAAGACGGTTCGCTCGATCTTCTGCTGATCGGCACGGACAGCCATATGCTGGCCTTTACGGTTTTTGTGAAATGCGTGGCCCATTGGGTGGCAAGTGTGCTGCCGCTGGTGATCGCATCGCCGATGCTGGGCCTCTTCATGAACATGGATGCCTCGGCAATCGGCGCGACATCGCTGACGCTTCTGGTGGGAACGCCTGCCATTGCCTTCATTGGTGCGGTGGGTGCTGCCCTTGCCGTGGCGCTGCCGCGTGGCGGGTTGCTGGTGTCGGTGATCGTTCTGCCGCTCACCATCCCGGTGCTCATTTTCGGTGTATCAGCTTCGCATGGAGCGACAGTAGACAATGCGCCCTTTCTGGCGCCATTCCTCATTCTTGCAGCACTCACCCTGTTCTTTGCCGTGCTGGGGCCTCTGGCCGCGAGCGCAGCGCTGAAAAGTTCGGCGGATTGACGCAGTTGATTACGGTCAATTGAACGGCACAGGGGTGGAAGGTAAGTATAGGCCATGGAAAAAGACATGACCAAAGACGCAGTTAAAGCCACAAGCTGGCTCGATCTGGCCAATCCGACGCGGTTCCTCGCCTTTGCAGGCAAGGTATTGCCATGGCTGGCCGGGCTTTCCGCACTGTTTCTGGCGGCTGGCCTCTATATGGTCTTCTTCCTGTCACCGGAGGACTACCAGCAGGGCATGACGGTCCGTATCATGTATATCCATGTGCCTTTCGCATGGCTTTCCATGATGTGCTACTCGATCATGGCCGTTTCGGCGCTGGGCACGCTGGTCTGGCGGCATCCGCTGGCCGATGTCTCGATCCGAGCCGCCGCTCCCCTGGGCGCCATGTTCACCGCGCTAGCGCTTGCCACCGGTTCGCTCTGGGGCAAGCCGATGTGGGGCACGTGGTGGGTGTGGGATGCGCGGTTGACCTCGGTCTTCGTGCTGTTTTTGATGTATCTCGGCATTATCGCGTTGTCGCGCGCCATGGATGATCCGGCAAGAAGCGCCAAGCCTGTGGCGGTGCTCACGCTGGTCGGCTTCATCAACATCCCGATCATCAAATTCTCGGTCGACTGGTGGAACACGCTGCATCAGCCAGCTTCGGTGTTCCGCATGGACGGCCCCACCATCGACGCGTCGATGCTGCGTCCGCTTTTCGTGATGGCTATCGGCTTCTCGCTTCTGTTTTTCACGCTGCACATGATGGCCATGCGCAATGAAATCTGGCGTCGCCGCGTGGCGTCTATGAAGAAGCTTGCCGCACGCAATGCCGACCGCAGTGCCGACCGCAAGGCCAAGGCACAGGAGGGCGCGGTATGAACCATCTCGGCTATGTTCTGGCCTCCTATGGCATCACGGTCGCGGCGCTCGTCGTCACCATCGGCTGGATATTGATCGATCAGCGCATCCAGAAAAACGAATTGAAGCGGCTTGAGGCGCAGGGCGTGCGCCGCCGTTCTGCAAAAGCCCCCGGTAAAGCATGATGACCGAAACAACCGAAAAGCCCGCAGTACCTAAAAAGCGCTCAACATGGGTTGCCCTGCTGCCGCTGGCGATTTTCGTCGGACTGGCGGCGGTTTTTGCCGTCCAGCTTCTGTCGGGCAAGGACAATACGACGATACCTTCTGCGCTGATCGGCAAGCAGGCACCGCAAACGAACCTGCCGCCCGTCGAGGGTCTGGTGCGCGATGGCGCGCCCGTGCCGGGCCTCAATAGCGATGACTTCAAAACAGGTCCGGGGGGCAAGCTGACACTGGTCAACGTCTGGGGATCGTGGTGCGTTCCCTGCCGTCAGGAGCATCCGCTCTTGATGGAAATCGCCAAGGACGAGCGCATCCGCGTGGTTGGCCTCAATTACAAGGACCAGCCCGAAAATGCGCGCCGCTTCCTCGGCGATCTCGGCAATCCCTTTGCCGCTGTCGGCGCCGACCGCGCAGGACGCTCAGCCATCGAATGGGGCGTCTACGGCGTACCGGAAACCTTCCTCGTCGATCAGAATGGCAAGATCATCTACAAGCATGTCGGGCCGTTCACGCCGGAATCCGTTAAGAACGATCTGATGCCAGCGGTGGAGGACGCGCTAAAAAAAATAGTGTTTTAGATTTCAGCCATCATTCGTCTTGTGGGCCTTCTTTCCAAAGTACGGCTTGTTTCCCAAACATTTCTGCATCTGCTTTAATTGCAGCGAATTGATCAGAGTTTTTGAATGTATCTAGATTGTTCAAAACATTTTTTTGGATTTTTTGTCTTTGTGGACCAGATATTTTTGACATCGCCTCAGAAGAGTACTGCGCCTTTTCCTTGAACACATCGAGCAATCCTATAGGTACAGTAAATTCACCTGGCTTAATAATACCATCTCGGACATGAACCTTTGTACCAACCCAAGGGTCTGACCCTTTTTGGATTACTCCGAATATCATAAAACTTCCAAGCTTAGAAAATGTCATAAGTGATCGACTAGATCCGATAATATCTAAAGTAATTGCTCCACTCATGAAGCGGTTGAAATTATTTGGCAGGTCACGAATATTCGTAGATTCCGCAAGATCGAAAATCAATAAATGTTGTTCAAATTCAGATGGATGTGGAAAATCTCCCTTCAAAAATCCTCGCCAACGTTGTTCAGCTTTGTCCATAAGAGTATTTTGTTCATCCGTATATTCTGCTTCTGGATTGTGCCCTCGTGTGAATTTCAAAACGCGCCACGAAACAGAAACGCAGAACTTTAAAAGCCAATCACTATAGGTTACTTTTCTTTGTCCAGAGTGCCATGGGTGAAAAAGTTTTGTCGCAAATGCTGTTTCGTATTTGCTAAATTTTGTTTCGCAATCACCGCATAACCAATGTAATTTTAGACCATCCTGAACTCTTTTGTTCGGGTTTTCAGTATGTCTAATATGCCCGGAGCCGGATCTACTGCGTAACCAGCGAAAAATAAAGGCTGGCAGAACATGGCTTTCTTTCAAAGGGCTTTTTTGGTCACAGAAGGCGCATGCGTCGGTCATCCAAAATATCTCTGTCTGACAATAAAATCAGGTCAAGTTTTGCATGAAGAAAAGGGCCCGTTAAGGGCCCTTTTGAGAACAGGTGGATGACTTAATCCGGCAATTTCCGCACCGCGCCCTTGGCAGCACTGGTTGCCATGGAGGCATAAGCCTTCAGCGCGGTTGAAACCTTGCGCTTGCGCTCTTCGGTTGGCTTCCAGCCGGTTGCTTCCTGCTCGGCGCGGCGTTCTGCCAGCGTTGCATCGTCAACAGCCAAATGGATCTTGCGGTTCGGAATATCGATATCGATGATATCGCCTTCGCGCACCAGACCGATGGTGCCGCCTTCGGCTGCTTCCGGCGAGACGTGGCCGATGGAAAGGCCCGAAGAGCCGCCCGAAAAACGTCCGTCGGTGATCAGCGCGCAGGCTTTGCCCAGACCCTTCGACTTCAGATAGCTGGTCGGATAGAGCATTTCCTGCATGCCGGGACCGCCGCGCGGGCCTTCATAGCGGATCAGCACAATGTCGCCAGCCTTGATCTTGCCGTTCAAAATGCCGAGCACAGCCGTGTCCTGGCTTTCGAAAATGCGGGCCGGGCCGGAGAATTTCAGGATGGAATCGTCCACGCCCGCCGTCTTCACGATGCAGCCGTCTTCGGCCAGATTGCCGTAAAGCACGGCCAGACCGCCATCCTGACTGAAAGCATGTTCCTTGGAACGGATAACGCCGGTTTCACGGTCGGCATCGACGCTGTCAAAGCGGCGCTCTTGTGAGAATGCAACCTGTGTCGGCACGCCACCGGGAGCTGCCGAATAGAATTTGTGCACCATTTCGCTCTTGGTGCGCGTGACGTCCCAATGATCGAGCGCCTTACCCATGGTTTCGCTGTGCACGGTTGGCAGCGCGGTATTGATCAGGCCTGCCTTGTCGAGCTGGCCGAGAATACCCATGATGCCGCCTGCGCGGTGCACGTCTTCCATGTGAACCGTGTTGTTGGCAGGCGCGACCTTGCAGAGCACCGGTACGCGGCGCGACAGACGGTCGATATCGGCCATGGTGAAGTCGATTTCGGCTTCCTGCGCGGCTGCAAGCAGATGCAGGACCGTATTGGTCGAGCCGCCCATGGCGATATCGAGCGTCATGGCATTTTCAAAGGCCGGGAAGCTCGCAATCGAGCGCGGCAGCACGTTTTCATCGTCCTGCTCGTAATAACGACGGGCGAGATCGACGACCAGATGACCGGCTTCCACAAACAGGCGCTTGCGGTCGGCATGGGTTGCGAGTGTCGAGCCATTGCCCGGCAGCGACAGGCCGAGCGCTTCGGTGAGGCAGTTCATCGAATTCGCGGTGAACATGCCCGAGCACGAACCGCAGGTCGGGCAGGCGGAGCGTTCAATCGCCTTGACCTGATCGTCGGTGTAGCTGTCGTCAGCGGCTGCAACCATCGCATCCACGAGGTCGAGCTTCTTGACCTGATCATCCCAGATGACCTTGCCTGCTTCCATCGGGCCACCGGAAACGAACACGACCGGAATATTGAGGCGCAATGCGGCCATCAGCATGCCGGGGGTGATCTTGTCGCAATTGGAAATGCAGACCATCGCATCGGCGCAATGGGCATTGACCATATATTCGACCGAGTCGGCGATGAGTTCGCGCGATGGCAGCGAATAGAGCATGCCGTCATGGCCCATGGCGATGCCGTCATCGACCGCAATGGTGTTGAATTCCTTGGCGACGCCGCCAGCGCTTTCGATTTCGCGCGCGACGAGCTGGCCTAGATCCTTCAGGTGCACATGGCCGGGCACGAACTGGGTGAACGAGTTCACCACAGCGATAATCGGCTTGCCGAAATCCTCATCCTTCATGCCGGTGGCGCGCCATAGGCCGCGCGCACCCGCCATATTGCGGCCGTGGGTGGTTGTTCGCGAACGATAAGGAGGCATTTTCAAACCTTTTAGGAACTATTCTAATTGTAACCGTTATGACAGAACCGTTTCCGCAGAGCAAAGCGCAATTTGCCCCATATTGCCCGATATTATCGGGAGGGGCGGGACCGTTTGCAGGCTTGCGGACAACGGAAAGGGTTCCGGCGTGCGACGATTTTCGCAGGCGCAGACAAGGCAAACTAGCACATTATTGTTATAATGCAAAAGATTTCGCGCTGGAAACGTAAGGAAATTACCCGGCCTTAAGAGGAGGCACCGGCCATGGCGGTATCGAGCAGGGCGTTGGCTGTCTTCATCCGCTGTTCTGCAGCGGGGCGAAACTCTTCCGGCAGGCGGTCCGGATGATTGCTGGCGGCAAAGCTGCGACGACGACGCTGCAGCTCGGCACGCTTCAAGCCCGGCTGCAAGTCCAGCTCGTGGCGGATTGCATCCGGTGACTGCTTCTGCATGCGCGCGGCCAGCTCCTGCTTTGCCTGTTCGGGCCCGATTACGGTCTCCGGCAAACTTCCAATGTCGAACAGGCTTTCGAGGTCGTCCGGTTGTCGCGGCATCGCTGGCGTATCGCCAAGCTCTGCGGACAAGATCGCGGAGGCAAACCCGAATTGCGGCCGACGAATGTCGTCCGCCGGGCCTGCGTCAGCCTCGACTTCCTTCAGCACAGTTGCAAAATCGGGAAATGTCGGCTGCATCCTGCCCCGTCACACCACATGCGAAACGAGGGCGGAAGCCAGCGTTCGCGTCAGCACGGATGGCGGGATAGGCTTTTGGAAAACGGGCACTTCCGGATAGCGCGCTGCCAGACGGGGAGGCAATCCGCCGCCGGTGTGGATGACCACGAAGACATTCCGGCTCTTCAGCCGGTCCAGCACAGCTTCCACATCGCCATCGGCAAGGTTCACATCAAGAATGGCCGCATCTATTTCATTGCGGTTGATGATGTCTATCGCCTGCCGGACGGTGCCGACCGGACCGAGAACGGTTCCGTTCGCATCCTCGACAGTCGCGGCGACATCAAGGGCGACGAAAATCTCGTCTTCCACCACCAAAACCCGCCGCTGTCCAAGATCGTTCATCACTTGTCTCGCTGCCTCCCTTTTGAGGTAAGCCCTTCACGCAAGAAATGCGCGAGCGCAAGCAGAGGTTCCCTTGGCCGACATGATAATTCGCTAATGGTGAATCAAACCTTTACCAGCCTGGCAACAGTGTCAGAAGGCGGTGAAGGTCAATGTCGTCAGCGAGCGGATGATATTGGGAATGTTGAGAACATTCTCGTTGATGAACTTGCCGATATCCTGATCCTCGGCGATGTAGATCTTGGCCAGAAGGTCGAATTCGCCGCTGGTGGAGTAGAGCTCGGAGACGATTTCGCGCTGAAAGAGCGTATCGGCAACCTCATAGGTCTTGCCGGGGGCGCACTGCAGTTGCAGGAAAACGGGCTTCATGTCTCTTCCTTTCGCGACGGGACTGCGTGGCGCATATGATAGCGCATATCACGGCAATGTTTGCAGGTTACAAACACGGACGGCTCGATGAAATCAAGAGCGAAAACAGGGCGGATCGTGACATCCGGTCTAAGGGTCGTGTCCGCAGTCCTGTCCTGCATGCATGGCTGGTTTACCGGGGCGTTTTAATTTACTCAATTGTAATTTTCTTGAGAGGACGCAATAAGACTTCTCCCAGAAATTGTAATTTGCGCGTCCGATTTATATGAAGTTCGTACTCCCTGCCGTTCTGTTGCTGTTCTCGCTCGCCTTTTTCACGGCGTGGCTGTCCGATCGCGGCCGCCAGTTTCTGGTGTCCAGCAGCGCTTGCTTCCTGTTGATCGGCCTCGCAATGCTGGTCCAGCTTGGCAATTTTCCTGCAGACGACAGGCTGAACACAGTGCTTTCAGCTGCATTTTATGTCGGCGGCACGCTGGTTGGCGGTTACGGCATTCTGCAGCGCAGTGATCTGCGCCTCACATCTGCTTTTTACATATTGAGTTTCGCGCTCATCGTCGGCGGCGTCTGGTATTACTGCTATATCGAGCCAAATCTTCTGTCGCGGGTCTATGTGCTCAATCTCGGCATGGCCACGCTGATCCTTTCTTTCGCATGGCAGACACGAGGCCTGTTCAAGGGTGCGCTGGTCGACAAACTGCTGCTGGTCATGCTCGTTCTGGTGGCATTGCAATTCGTGCCGCGCACGCTTCTCACCGCCCGCTCCCTGCTCGGGGAGGTCGACGGTGAAAATTTCGCAATGACGGTATTCTGGCAATGGACGGTGTTTTCCACTGCCGTCGCCGCAGTGCTCACCGGCTTTGCCTTGCTGGCCGCCGCCGGTTATGACCGGATCGGCGAGCTGTCGCATGAGCGTGACAGCGATCCCCTGACCGGACTTCTCAACCGGCGTGGGCTGGAAATGCGTTATATCGCGTTTTCACAGGCGAGAAAGGGCGTGCCGGGCTGGGTTGCCGTATGCGATATCGATTACTTCAAGGCATTGAACGATGCCTACGGCCACGCGGCGGGTGATGCGGTCCTGAAGGAATTTGCCGGGATTTTGCGCAAGCTCATCGGCGAACGGCCGTTGATCGCCCGTACCGGTGGCGAGGAATTCGTGATCTGCCTCGATGACATGCACGCCGAGAATGTTTTCCAGCTTATGGAAGGCGTACGGCAGAACATCGAGAGGCATCGCTTCCAGCATCTGTCCGAAGGAACCAGTGTCACATGCAGCATCGGCTGCGTCCGCATGCCGGAACAGGGCGATTTCTGGCAGACGGTCGATCAGGCCGATAAAATTCTTTATGCCGCCAAGAACGAAGGGCGCAACCGCACCCATGTGGAAGGATTGGGCCCGAACAGCGCCGATTAATCTATTCGCAGGGATGAAATTTGGGGATGGCGGTTTTTAAGGTTGGCCTTCGATAACATTCCGGTGATGATCCGCACATTGCCGCAAATCATGCTTATTATCGCCGCCCATAATGCGATTGCCGAGGAGTTCCTGAAAGTCCGATGAAATTCATGTCCGTTGTGTTGCCTGCGTCCGCTTTTGTCAGTCTCCTCCTTCTTGGCCTGGCGGTTTCTCCGTCTTCTGCGATGAACGCCTCTGAAAAAGCCCAGCTTGAGAAGCTCGACCCGGCAACCCGTCTGGAGCAGCGCTGCGACGTGGAGGCCATGGAACGCATCACGCGGGAGCAGAACAAGTTTTCGGTCGACAAGGTTCTGGCCTATGCTTTCTCCGATCCGGTGACCAGGAAAAACTCCATCAAGGCCGATGGCGCAGCCTTCCGCAGCCGGGAACACTGGTACAAGCTGTCCTTCGTCTGCAAGACGGACGAGGAACACATCAATATTGTTTCCTTCCGCTATGACATCGGCGATGAAGTGCCCCAGAACCAGTGGGACAAGCATTACCTCGTCCCTTAGAGCCTGTTCCAAAAGTCGTCCTGTGCGGCTGCAAATGGCAATATCTGCGTTCCGGTGCTCACGTACCTTGAGTACGCTCCGCTCCGTTACTCGAAAATCACCATTTTCGCACACACACGCCGCTTTTGATCAGGCTCTTAGAGCGCATCCCGAAAAGTGTGAAACGGCTTTCGGTTAAGATGCGTGTTAAAACAAGTATTTAGAGCGCGCCCTATTCTTCAGAATCGTCGGAACGGCAGGCCGAAAGCAGCGTCACTTCCTTGGCGGTGTGATCGGCTTCGAGATGGCTCAGCACGGCCTGACCGTCCTTGTCGCTCCAGCGGTAGCTATCCTGCTCATCGATGGCGACGTACTTCTTGAGATTATCGTGCCATTGGAGCGCGATCATCTTGCCCTCGGCGTCGAGAACGGCAAAGCCGGGGGCATCGCCGTTACGAATATAGGTGACAGGCACGACAACCCCGCGTTCGCAGATGTAATCGACCCGTTCGATAGCATTTGTCTGGGAGTTCTGCGCCGACGCCGACAATGCGGAAGCGAGCGTCAAACCCGCTACAATCGTCGGCAAGACGTAAAATTTGCCTGTGCTGTATGCCATGATTGAAAATCCTCTGGTCAGCCAATTCAGCATCTTGAAGATATTCCTTCGCCGCAAGGGTTCAAGGCCGGATGGGTTTCCTTGGTTAATGGTCGAAAGCGCCCGAAAAAAGATTACCGGCCGACCGATTTCCTGCAACCGAAACAGGTTTAGTGCGTTGTTAGCCTGCCGGTCGCGAGATCGGCTGAGGCCCGGATGAATACTTGCCCCCCGCAACCCCAATCCGGGCCTCACTTTTGGGGAGCGGAACACCTATCCCTCAATTTATTGGGATTGTTTCCGAATGGGGAAAGCTTAGTTCATATGAAACCCAATTAATCAGAAAACTATAATAAGTTCCGGTGATTTTTCATGACGCTTAATATTGTCGCAGCCTTTGTTGTCGTTGGTTTGCTCCTGTTGCTTTTGAAATGGCGCAAGACGGGATTCGTTTTGATCGGCCTAGCGGCGGTTCTTTATGGTGCGATTGTTTCGGCAATTCTCCCCGACTATCTGATGAACCGCTTGCAATCGTCCTATTCATCGCAATTGCAAACGCCGCTTGAAGACAATACCGCCTTCATCGTCTTCGGCATGGGAACGCAGACTGTCCACGAACGCGGCCAGAAAGTGGTCGAACCGCTTGCTTTCTCCTATGGGCCGATTTTAGCGGCTGTCGCCATGAACCATCAGTGTGTCGAAAAGGGCTTTAGCTGCAAATTTATTACCAGCGGCGCCGATGTGGCCGGAACGGGCGTTTCCGAGGCTGCTTCGATCGCTCGACAGCTCGAAGGGGCCGGTATTGATCCGGCGTCCATCCTGCTTGACGAAAAGAGCCGCAACAGCTGGCAGAACTCCAAGAATACAGCCGCAATCCTGCGCGAGATCAAACCGGCGAAGGTCGTTCTGCTGCAGGCAGCGCCGATGATGAACCGCGATCTTCTTTATCTGGCGCATTTCGGCGTGACGCCCGAGCCGGTTGCTGCCGCCTATCTGACGGGATCCCATACGAATATGTCTTCGCCGGGCCTGTATTTTCTGGCGACAGATGTGGCGCTTCACGAGGAGATCGGCGTCCTGCGTTATGCGGTTTATAATTTCATGGGCTGGAACGAGCCGAAACAGCCTCCGCTCGAACTGGGGCAACCTGCGGTGAATACACCCGCAGCAACTGCGCCGTCTGCCGAGCCCGTGCCGGTACAGTAAGTGGGCGCAGTGAGTTAATGATGCTATCGCCGGCATGTTTCGACATGCCGGCTGAAAAAATATCCCCGATATCTCCCATAAAATGAGTAGATTTTTCGAAGTCGTTTCAAATAACGACCGGCTTGTGGCATCCTGTCTTCAAAGAGCTCTGATACTGTCTTGGCCAATGAAACATGGAGGCGGTCATGAAGATATCGAGATTTTCGCTCACCTTGGCAGCATTGGTCGCTGCGGCTTCGCTGGCCGGAACCGTTCAGGCAAGCTTTGCCGATCAGACGCTTCTGAACGTATCCTACGATCCGACGCGTGAGCTCTACAAGGATTACAACGCCGCTTTTGCTGCCCACTGGAAGGCTGAAACCGGGGAAACTGTCACTATTCGCGCTTCCCATGGCGGGTCGGGCAAGCAGGCGCGTTCGGTGATCGACGGCATCAAGGCCGATGTGGTTACGCTGGCGCTTGAAAGCGATATCGATGCCATCGCCCAGCTTTCGGGCAAGATCGACAAGGATTGGCGCAAGCGCCTGCCCAACAATTCGGCTCCCTATACGTCAACCATCGTCTTCCTCGTGCGCAAGGGCAACCCCAAGGGCATCAAGGATTGGGGCGATCTGGTAAAGGACGGCGTCGAGGTCATCACACCGAACCCGAAGACGTCCGGCGGTGCGCGCTGGAATTATCTCGCGGCGTGGGCCTGGGCCCATAAGCAGTACGGTGGTGACGAGCAGAAGATCAAGGATTACATCGGCGAGCTGTTCCGTCACGTGCCTGTGCTCGATACAGGCGCACGCGGCTCGACCACCACTTTCGTGCAGCGTCAGCTCGGCGATGTGCTGCTAGCCTGGGAAAACGAAGCCTATCTTTCGGTCGCGGAATTTGGTGAGGATGCATTCGATATCGTCGTTCCGCCGCAGTCCATTCTGGCTGAACCACCGGTCGCCGTCGTGGACAAGAACGCCGAGGAAAATGGCACCACCAAGCTGGCGCAGGCCTATCTCGAATATCTTTATTCTCCGGAAGGTCAGGCCCTTGCTGCCAAGCATTTCTACCGTCCGTCGAAACCTGATGTCATTCCTGCCGACAAGCAGCGCAAGTTCCCTGACTTGACGCTGGTGACGATCGATGATCCGATTTTCGGCGGATGGGCGAAAGCACAGCCCTATCATTTCGGCGACGGAGGAACGTTCGACCAGATTTACAAGCCGGGAAAATAATCCGGAATTTGAAGGCAATCAGTAAAACAAATACTGAAGAGGGAACAAACCAGCGCATGTCCTCGCTCCCTGCACGGGCCAGAGCAGGGTCGCACTTCAGAAAGCCGAGCGTCATTCCCGGTTTCGGGCTGACGTTCGGCTTCAGTGTTGCCTATCTGACCCTTCTCATTCTCATTCCGCTTGCGGCATTGGTGCTGCGTTCCACCGAAGTCGGGTTTTCCGGTTTCTGGCGTCTCGTCACGGACGAGCGCACATTGAAAGCGCTTGAAACCAGCTTCGGCACCGCTTTCATCGCGGCGCTGGTCAATGTCGTCTTTGGCGTCATCCTTGCCTGGGTTCTGGTACGCTATCGGTTTCCGGGACGACGGTTCGTCGATGCGATCGTCGATATTCCTTTCGCGCTGCCGACTGCAGTGGCCGGTATTGCGCTCGCCGCAATCTATGCGCCGAATGGCTGGATCGGCAGCCTGCTGGCTCCGTTCGGCATTCGCATCGCCTTTTCGCGGGCGGGCATCATTATCGCGCTGATCTTCATCGGCCTGCCCTTCGTGGTGCGCACGGTCCAGCCGATCATGGAGGAAATCAGCCGGGAGGTCGAAGAGGCGGCGGCAACGCTTGGCGCATCCCGGTTCCAGACGATCTGGAGGGTGCTGCTGCCAAGCCTGCAGCCCGCCATTCTGACCGGCTTTGCGCTCGCTTTTGCGCGCGGCGTCGGCGAATATGGCTCGGTTATCTTCATCGCGGGCAATACGCCCTATGTCTCGGAAATTGCGCCGCTTCTGATCGTCATCAAGCTGGAGGAATATGATTATGCCGGGGCGACAGCGCTTGCCACTGTGATGCTGGCGCTTTCCTTCGCGATGCTGCTTTTCATCAATCTCATCCAGTCGTGGACACGGAGGAAATACGGTCATGGCGAATGAACCTGTGTCTTCCGCTCCCCGTAACAGCCGAAGTGCTGTCACCGAAAGTCTGCCGACGCGGATTACGCTGATTGCTTTGGCGCTGGCCTTTCTGGCGCTGTTTCTCATCCTGCCGGTGATTGCGGTCTTCGTGGAAGCCTTCCGCAAGGGGGCGGGTGAGTATCTGGCGGCACTGGTCGAGCCGGATGCCTGGGCCGCGATAAGGCTTACGCTCATGGTTGCGGCCATCGCCGTGCCGCTCAATCTGGTCTTCGGCATCGCGGCGGCATGGGCCATCGCGAAGTTCGAATTCAAGGGCAAGGCCCTGCTGACAACGCTGATCGATCTGCCGTTTTCTGTGTCGCCGGTCATTTCAGGTCTTGTTTTCGTGCTGCTTTTCTCAAGTCACAGCCTGCTCGGGCCGTGGCTGTCGCGGCACGGTATCGAGATATTGTTCGCCGTTCCGGGCATCGTTCTGGCAACGGTGTTCGTCACGTTTCCCTTCGTCGCACGCGAACTGATCCCGCTGATGCAGGAACAGGGAACCGGCGATGAGGAAGCGGCGATTTCGCTCGGCGCCAATGGCTGGCAAGCCTTCCGCTATGTGACGCTGCCCAATATCAAATGGGGGCTGCTTTACGGCGTGCTGCTTTGCAATGCGCGTGCAATGGGCGAGTTCGGCGCTGTTTCCGTTGTCTCTGGACACATTCGCGGTCTCACCAATACGATGCCGCTACATGTGGAAATTCTCTACAACGAATATAATTTCGTCGGTGCATTTGCTGTGGCATCGCTCCTGGCCTTTCTGGCGCTCCTGACACTTGCCATCAAGACCGCATTAGAATTGCGCTATGGCGATGAACTGGCCGGCAGCGGAAACGGGCACTAACATTTGAGTAAACGGTTCGCCGCAAGGCGGCAGAAATAAAGCATGGCCGCGCGGCGGCAGGGGAAAGGATTGGGAATGGAAGTTCGTGTTGCCGGTGTGCGTAAGGAGTTCGCTCGCTTCCCGGCGTTGCATAATGTCTCGCTGGATATTCGTTCCGGCGAGCTGATCGCTTTGCTGGGGCCTTCCGGTTCTGGCAAGACCACGCTTTTGCGCCTGATTGCCGGGCTGGAAACCCCGACCGAGGGAACGATCTTCTTCGGCGACGAGGATGCGTCTCAGAAGAGCGTCCAGGAGCGCAATGTCGGCTTCGTCTTCCAGCATTATGCGCTGTTCCGTCATATGACGGTGGCGGATAATATCGGCTTCGGTCTGAAGGTGCGTCCAAGCGCGACACGTCCGTCGAGTGACGATATTCGCAACCGCGCGCTGGAACTGCTTGATCTCGTCCAGCTGCAGGGACTGGAAAAGCGCTATCCGGCGCAGCTTTCCGGCGGTCAGCGCCAGCGCGTGGCGCTCGCCCGCGCCATGGCGATCGAACCGAAAGTCCTGCTTCTCGACGAACCTTTTGGTGCCCTCGATGCGCTGGTGCGCAAGGAACTGCGCCGCTGGCTGCGCGAAATTCACGACAAGACCGGCCACACGACCGTCTTCGTGACGCACGATCAGGACGAGGCGCTGGAGCTTGCCGACCGTGTGGTGGTGATGAGCCAGGGCCGTATCGAGCAGGTCGGCACGCCGGACGAAGTCTATGACAATCCGAATTCCCCTGGCGTCTATGGCTTCATCGGTGAGTCCAGCGTGCTTCCGGTGCGGGTCGAAAAGGGCGAGATCTGGCTGGTGGATCGCAATATCGGCATCAGGGCCGAAGATGAGGCGGATGGCGACGCGCAGCTCTTCTTCCGTCCGCACGACGTCGAATTGCTGGATGGTTGCGGTGGCTGCATCGCAGGGACAGTGGTGGCAAGTCGCCGTTCGGGCGGCAAGCGGCGCGTGGAACTGGAAGTCGGCGGCGCGCGCGAGAGGGTCGAGATCGAAATTCCAGCCGAACATCCGGCTGCGGAAAAAAGCCGTATCGCTTTTCGCCCGCGTTACTGGAAGCTTTTTCCGGCCACTGAAAACAGCCCGGAAACAGGTTCGCAATCTGGTTCCTGATCGTCACTTTCCGGTGAAGCGAAATACGAGGCCCGGCAGACATGCGGTGATTCCCGCAAGCCTGCCGGGCTTTTCTGTATTGAAGGCCGTGATCCGGGTTGCGATGAAATTTTCCGGCACGTTACCTGCGGTAGTATTATTTTTATTTTCAATATGTTAGGGTTGCAGGAAACGGGGTGTTCCATAACGCAACATTAATGGGCGGAAAGAATTGTGCGTTGCGATTCAAACGGTTTGAAGATCAGCACATTGCGCCGTCGCATTTTGGCCAAATGCGGTCGACATTCAGGGAACCGATCACGGATACTGCCGTTTCCTTGAAATGAAAATTTGGAATAATGTCAGTATCCACCCGCCGCAGAAAACTCATTTCCTTCGGAAAGGCTGTTAAGGCAGATGCCGGAATTGTCTTCTTCGCTCTCCAAATCAACCTCTACCGAGAATAAATCGCCGATGCCGCAATCTTCGATGGAACCCAAATCCAGCGAGCCCGATGCGTCGGGCCGGATTCCGCCTGAACAACCATCCCCGATCCGGGCCCTATACAAAACCGAGGAAGAGCTCGGCGCGCTTGCCGCTGCCGTAGCGCGCGGCGAAGACATTCCGCTGCCAGGCTATATTGCCTTCCCGTTCGATCAGCGCCTGTCCGAGAACGGCAAGCTGATCCTGCATGCCTATCGCGCATCCGATGCCGCGTCGCGTGCGGGGGAAACCATCACGCCAGCCGCTCAATGGCTGCTCGACAACCATTATCAGATCGACAAGAACGTGCAGCAGGCCCGTCGCGACCTGCCGCGCCGCTTCATCCGCCAGCTGCCGCTCTACAAGGCTCCGGTCGAAAAATATGAAGGTATGCCGCGCATCTTCGCGCTGGCCTGGCTTTATGTCGCTCATACGGACAGCAATTTCTCGCTGAAGACGCTGACGGCCATCGTCAAGGGTTTCCAGACTGTCGAACCGCTGAAGATCGGCGAATTGTGGGCGTTGCCGTCTGCGGTGCGCTATTTCCTGATCGAGAATGCACGCCGTCTGGCGCTGCGCGTTGATCGCGCGCGCATTATGCGCAATCTCGCCAATACGGCTGCCGACCGCATCGTGGTCGCTGCCGATGGAACCGAACTGGATTCGGTTCTGGCGCAATATGCCGATGCCGCCCGCGACAGCACGTTCGCGACCCACCTTCTTTATCGCCTGCGTTCCTCATCGACAGACACCACGGCTGCCGCGAGCTGGCTGGAACGGATTCTGGAGCAGGAAGGCAGCAATCCGGAAGACGCCATCGTCGAGGAACATGCCCGCCAGTCCACCGGCGGCGTCACGATGGGCAACGTCATCCGCAGCCTGAAATCCATTGACGACGTGGACTGGGAAACCTGGTTCGAAACCGTCAACGAGGTCGATGCGATCCTGCGCGACCACAGCGATTTCGAGCTGCTGGATTTCCGCTCCCGCAATGCCTATCGCGTGACCATCGAAAAGCTCGCCCGCTATTCGGACATGAGCGAAATCGATATCACCTGGGCAGCGCTCAAGCTGGCCGAGGATGGTCATCGTGCGGAAAAGGCAGGCCATCCCGAGGCGGAAGGCAAGGGCGCGATCGCCTATTACCTTTCCGGAGAAGGCCGCGAGGAACTGGAGAAAGTTTGCGGCTACAAGGCACCCTTCGGCGTCAAGGCGCTGCGCTTCTATCGCGGCCTTGGACTGTTCGGTCTGTTCATTCCAACCGCGATCTTCACGATCCTGATTCTGCTGCTCGTCAATTATTGCATGAGCCGCGCCGGTCTATCGACCGATCTGCGCACGCTGTTCACGCTTCTGGCCGTTTTCCCGGCAATGGATGCGTCCTATTCGCTGTTCAATGCGCTGGTGCCGTGGTTCGTCCAGCCGACACGGCTGATCGGTTTCGAATATAAGGAAGGCTTGCCCGCGGAAGCCTGCACGCTGGTTGCGGTGCCGACCTTCATCACCTCGCGTGATTCCATCGACGAGCAGATCCGCAATCTGGAAGTCCATTATCTCACCAATCCGCGTGGTGAAATCTACTTTGCGCTGGTCAGCGACTGGACCGATGCGAAGCAGGAAATCACGCCTGCGGATATGGAAATCTATGAATATGCCCGCGAGGAAATCGCCAAGCTCAACGAGCACTATACCGGCGACGACCAGCCGCGCTTTTTCCTCCTGCACCGCCGCCGCCTGTTCAACGAGAAACAGAATTGCTGGATGGGGTGGGAGCGCAAGCGCGGCAAGCTGCACGAGCTGAACCTGCTGCTGCGCGGCGATCAGGATACGAGTTTCTTTCCGGCGGACGAGCGCCTGCCGAAGGAAATCAAATATGTGATGACGCTGGACGCCGATACGCGTCTGACGCCGGAATCCGTCACGCATCTGGCCGGCAAGCTCAGCCATCCGCTGAACCGTCCCGTCATCGATGACAAGACCGGCAAGGTCGTGCGTGGTTACGGTATTCTCCAGCCGCGCGTCACGCCGTCGCTCACCACTGGCGACGAGGCGTCGTTCCTGCAGCGCGTCTTCTCGGTCAATCGCGGTATCGACCCTTACGTCTTTGCGGTGTCCGACACCTATCAGGATCTGCTTGGCGAAGGCACCTTCACCGGCAAGGGGCTTTACGACATCGACGCTTTCGAGGCGGCGTTGAAGGGCCGAGTGCCGGAAAACACGCTTCTCAGCCACGATCTTCTTGAAGGCGGCTATGCGCGTGCGGCACTGGTCAGCGACGTCGAAGTGGTCGAGGATTATCCGACCGGCTACAATGTCGACGTGTCGCGCCACCATCGCTGGGCACGCGGCGACTGGCAGCTTCTGCCATGGCTGTTTTCGGCGAGCCGTGGCGTCAGCCACATCACGCGCTGGAAGATGGTCGACAATCTGCGCCGCTCGCTCAATCCGATCCTGTGGCTGATTGCAGCCGTCGTTGGCTGGAGCGTGTTGCCGATCGGGCCTGCTGCCGTCTGGCAGGGCTTCCTTATTCTCTCCATGTTCGTCGCGCCGACATTCGGCATTGTTACCAATCTCATTCCATCGAACATGGACTATTCGCTGAAAGGTCATGCGCAGTCGGTGCTGACCGACATCGCACTTGGCACGGCTGACGTGGCGCTGCGCACCACCTTCATCGCCCACTCGGCATTCCTGATGGCCGATGCCATTGCGCGCACCGTCTATCGCCTGTTCGTTTCGCACCGCAATCTTCTGGAATGGCGCACGGCGGCGCAGGCGAGAACCTCTCCCGATACGTTGCTGTTCTATTTCCAGCTCATGTGGCCCGCCATAGCCATTGCGGGGCTGGCGATCCTCTTTCCGCTTGCCGCCCAAAGCCATGCGGCAATGATTGCGGCACCTTTTGCCGTCATCTGGTTTGCCTCGCCGCTGATTGCATGGCTGGTCAGCCGTTCTGCCAAGCCGCAGGACACGCTGGAAGTGCTTTCTTCCGACAAGTCCGATCTGCGCCGCTATGCGCGCCGGACCTGGCGTTACTTTGCCGAATTTGCAAATGAAGAAAACCATCATCTGCCGCCGGACAACTTCCAGGAGGATCCGGCGCCGATTGTCGCGCAACGCACGTCGCCGACCAATATCGGTGTCTATCTCCTGTCCGTCGTCGCCGCACGGGACTTCGGCTGGATTGGCTTCGGTGAAACGCTGGATCGCGTCGGGGCGACCGTCGATACGCTCGAGAAGATGGAGAAGTATCAGGGCCATCTCTACAACTGGTACGAGACCAACACGCTGACGCCGATGCGTCCGCTCTACGTCTCGGCGGTCGATAGCGGTAATCTTGCCGGGCATCTCGTCACCCTGTCGTCGGCACTGGAAGAATGGGCGGAAGCGCCGTCTGTCTACATGCAGGGCGATCTCGACGGCATTCTCGATGTCAACGACATTCTGGAAGAGACAATCGCGAAAATCCCCGATGACCGCCGGATCCTGCGTCCGTTGCGCCGTCGTCTGGAAGAGCGGATTGCCAATTTCCGTCGCGCCGTGATTTCCATCAAGGATGAGCCGGAAACGGCCTCCTTCCGCACGATCAACCTGTCGCTGTTCGCAACCGATATTGTTCGCCTGATGGACGAACTTGATGGCGAAATCGAAACACCGGCAAGTGCTGAAGCCGTGGAATGGGCGCGCATTCTGGTCGATACCTGCAAGGCGCATACCGATGATTCCATCGGCGAGCATGACACGGATGCGCTGCGTGAGCGTCTGCGTGATCTTGCTACCCGCTCGCGCCAGCTCGCATTCGACATGCAGTTCGGTTTCCTTGAACGGAAAGAACGTCGCCTTCTTTCTATCGGGTTCCGCGTGCAGGAAAACGAACTGGACGAAAGCTGCTACGATCTTCTGGCGTCGGAAGCACGTCTGGCGAGCCTGTTCGCCATTGCCAAGGGCGACGTGCCGGTCGAACATTGGTTCAAGCTTGGCCGCCTTCTGGTGCCGGTTGGCTGGAAGGGCGCTCTGCTCTCCTGGTCCGGCTCGATGTTCGAATATCTGATGCCGCCGCTGGTCATGTCCGAGCCGCTCGGTTCGCTGCTCGACCAGACCAACAAGCTCGTGGTGCAGCGCCAGATCGACTATGCGACCTCGCGCGGTCTGCCATGGGGTATTTCGGAAGCGGCGTTCAATGCGCGCGACGCGCATATGAACTACCAGTATTCCAACTTCGGTGTGCCGAATCTCGGCCTGCAGCGCGGCCTGTCGCGCAATGCGGTTATCGCACCCTATGCGAGCCTGCTTGCCGCGCAGTATCAGCCTGCGGCAGCCGTCGCAAACCTGAAGCGCCTTGCCAAGCTCGGCGCGCTCGGACGCTATGGCTTCCACGATTCGGTGGACTTCACGCCGTCGCGTGTTCGCGAAGGCGAACTCTGCGCAGTGGTGAAGAACTATTACGCCCACCATCATGGCATGGCGATCATCGCGGTCAACAACGTGATCTTCGAAGGCCGGATGCGCGAGCGTTTCCACTCCGATCCGGTGATCGAGGCTGCCGAACTGCTGCTGCAGGAAAAGGCACCGCGCGAAATCCCGATGATCTACGCCAAGACGGAAAATCCGATGCGCGTGGATTCCGGCGGCTTCGACGATGCGCCGATGCGGATCGTCGACAAGCCGTTCAAGGCACCGCGCACCACGCATATGATGTCGAACGGCCAATATGCGTTGATGGTGACGGCCAATGGCTCGGGCTATAGCCGCTGGCACAATTGGGACGTCACCCGCTTCCATGCCGACGCCTCGGAAGACCTTCAGGGTACGTTCCTGTTCCTGCGCGACATGGAAAGCGGCTATTGGTGGTCGGCGACCGGCGAGCCGGTCCGCAATCCGGAAGAAGAAACCAAGACGGTCTTCACCGAGGACAAGGCGGAATTCTACAAGACCGCCGGTGATATCAAGACCGTCATGGAAGTGATTGTGTCGTCGGAGTCCGACGGTGAAGGCCGCAGGCTCGACATCATCAACACGTCTGCCCGCGACCGTATGATCGAGGTTACCTCCTATGCGGAGCTGGTGCTGACCGATAGCGACAGCGATGCCGCCCATCCGGCCTTTGCCAAGATGTTCGTGGAAACCGAAATCTCCGATAACGGTTCCACCATCTATGCCAAGCGCCGCAAGCGCGCGCCGTCCGATCCGGATATTCACGTTGCGCATTTCGTGACCGATCTTTCCGGCTCGATCCGCGAAACGGAAGTCGAAACTGACCGCCGCGCCTTTGTCGGGCGTGGCCGCAGCTTGCGCGATGCGGCGGCCTTCGATCCGGGTGCCAAATTCACCGGCAGCCAGGGCTGCGTACTCGACCCGATTGCATCGGTGCGCACACGTGTCCGTGTTCCGGCGCACAAGAAGGTGAGCCTCGTTTTCTGGACCTTCGCAGGCGGTAGCCGCGATGCGGTGGAGCATGCCGTGGCGCTTCATCGCCACCCCGAAACCTTCGCCCGCGAATATTCGCTGTCGTGGACCAGTTCGCAGGTGCAGCTCTACCATATCGGTATCAAGCCTGCGGAAGCAGCCGATTATCAGAAGGTTGCCGCCTATCTGCTCTATCCCGAGCGGACGCTGCGCCAGCCGCCGGAAACCATCGCCAGCGGCCTCGGCAAGCAGTCCGATCTGTGGCCGATGTCGATTTCCGGCGACTATCCGATCTTTGCGCTGCGCATCGATAACGAGGCTGATCTTGACGTATTGCGCGGTGTGCTGCGCGCGCAGGAATACTGGCGCAGCAAGGGCCTCACGGTCGATGTCGTGGCGGTTAACGAGCGTGCCTTCTCCTATGCGCAGGACACCCAGCGCGCCATCGACTGGATCGTTGAAGGTTTCCGGGCCCGTGGCGGCGGTCAGCCGCACATCTTCGCGGTTCGTCGTGACCAGATGAGCGACGAAAGCTACAACACGCTGCTCGCTTCGGCCCGCATCGTCATGCATGCGCAGAACGGCTCGCTGGCCGAACAACTGCGCCGCAGCGAGGAAATTACCGTCGATCTGGCGGCACGTGATGCCAAAACCGCAATTGCCGGTCAGGCGTCCGGCCAGAATATCAGTGCCGCAGGACTGGCACCTGTCGCCATCGAGCGCGGAACGGAAGAACGCCGCCCGTTGCTTACACCGGCGGTCAAGCCGGCACCGGGGCATCCTGCTCCGACCGGTGACGATCTCCGCTTCTGGAACGGCTATGGTGGCTTTGCCGAGGATGGCAGCTATGTGGTGCGCATCAACAACCGCACCACCACGCCGCATCCGTGGATCAATGTGATCGCCAATCCGAATTTCGGTTTCCATGTCTCGGCGGAAGGTTCGGCCTTCACCTGGGCAGGCAACAGCCGCGATTACCAGCTCACCCCATGGGCGAACGATCCGGTCACGAACCGTCCGGGCGAGGCGATCTATATTCTCGACCGTGAAACGGGCCGCACCTTTGCGCCGACGGCAAGCGTGCTGCGCGACGAGGCGGCGACCTATGAAGCGCGCCATGGCCACGGCTATTCGAGCTTCGGGGCACAGCATGGCGAGCTGGCGCTCGATCTCACCCACATCGTGGATGCGGACAAGCCGGTGCGCCTGTCGCGCCTTACCATCACCAATAACGGGCGCTCCAAGCGCAAGCTGCGCGTCTATGGTTATGTCGAATGGGTGCTGGGCAGTGCCCGGTCCAAGAATGTGCCTTTCATCGTACCGTCGCAGGACGAGGAACTGGGCGCGCTCTTTGCGGGCAATCCGTATCATCCGGACAAGTCCGGGCAGATCGCCTTCTTTGCAGCAACCGAGAAGCCGCAATCCGTCACGGCCGACCGCAGCGAGTTCATCGGCACCACCGGTTCGGTGGACAAGCCGGAGATCGTTCTGGCTGGCAAGGCGCTTTCGGGTACGGTCGAAGCAGGGCGCGATCCATGTGCCGCGCTCGCTCTCGATATCGAGGTGGGTCCAGGCGAAGCGCGTGAACTTGTCTTCCTGCTCGGCAATGCTGCCGATCAGAGACAGGCAAAGGCTCTGATCGCCGAGACCCGCAAGGCTTCGTTCGGCGACAAGCTTGCTGCCGCCAAGCGCCAGTGGGAAGGTCTGTTCGACCGCGTTCAGGTGAAAACGCCAGACCCGGCTTTCGACCTTCTGGTCAATGGCTGGCTGCCCTATCAGGCAATTGCCTGCCGTATCTGGGCACGTGCTGCCTTCTATCAGGCAAGTGGTGCGTTCGGCTTCCGTGATCAGTTGCAGGACACGCTGTCGCTGCTTCTCATCGATCCGACGCTTGCCCGTGCGCAGATCCTCAATGCCGCATCGCGCCAGTTTCCGGAAGGCGATGTCCAGCATTGGTGGCTACCGGCAACGGGAGCGGGTGTTCGCACGCTGATCTCGGACGATGTTGTCTGGCTTGGCTATGGCGCTTCGCTTTATGTCGAGACGACGGGCGACCGTGCGATCCTCGATGAAAAGCTGCCGTTCCTCGAAGGACGCAAGCTGGAAGAGGGCGAACATGACGCCTTCTATCAGCCGGAAATCTCCGAGCACACGGCAAGCCTCTATGAGCATTGCGCCCTGGCGCTCGATCTTGCTGTCGAGCGGACCGGCAAGCACGGCCTGCCGCTGATCCTGGGCGGCGACTGGAATGACGGCATGAATCTTGTTGGCGTGAAGGGCGAGGGCGAGAGTGTGTGGCTCGGCTGGTTCCTCGCCTATACGCTGGGCAAGTTCATCCCGATTGCCGAAGCGCGCAAGGACAAGAAGCGCGTCGATATCTGGAAAGCCCATCTGGAAAGCCTGACGGCCGCACTCGACCGCGATGGCTGGGATGGCCAGTGGTATCGCCGCGGTTTCTACGATAACGGCGCGCCGCTCGGCTCGAAGGACAGCGATGAATGCCAGATCGACGCCATTGCGCAGTCGTGGAGCGTGCTGTCCGGCGTTGCCGATCCGAAACGCGCCGAACAGGCGATGGCCTCGCTCGAAAAATACCTGCTGGATGACGAAGGCGAATTGCTGCGTCTCTTCACGCCGCCTTTCGACGTGACCATTCAGGAGCCGGGTTACATCAAGGGCTATCCGCCGGGCGTTCGCGAGAATGGCGGCCAGTATACCCATGGTGCGACCTGGGCCATCATGGCGCTTGCCCGTATGGGCAAGACAGCAGAAGCATGGCGCTTGTTCTCGCTGATCAGCCCGGTCAGCCATGGCCGCAACCCGGATGTCTACCGTGTGGAGCCCTATGTGATCGCAGCCGACATCTATTCCGTCGAGCCGCGTCGCGGACAGGGCGGCTGGACCTGGTATACGGGTTCCGCTGGCTGGTTCTACCGCGTTGCGACGGAGGGTATCCTCGGCGTCACCAAACGTGGTGACAGGCTGCATCTCGACCCGGCCTTGCCGCCGGAATGGGACGGCTATGAAGCAGAGCTCCGCTTCGGCGAAGCGCTTTATCGCGTGAAGGTCGTGGCCGGTGCTAAAGACAAGGCCGTAAAGCTCAATGGCCGCAAGGTTAGCAAGCCGGATGAAGGTGTGCCGATCAAACCTGATGGCGAACACGAAATCATCGTAGAGCTTCCCAAACAGAAGTGAACCGATTAAAAAGGCGGGTGAAAACCCGCCTTTTGCACGACCCGGCCAAGTAAAGCCGGTCACCTGTGCTATCGGAAACATGATTTTTTTTCTGGAGGCCGTCATGGCCAAGACTGATATTGCGCGCCGCGTCTATAACCACGCATGGAAGCTCGATCCCATTGTCCGCAGCCTTCTGGATACGGATTTCTACAAGCTTCTGATGCTGCAGATGATCTGGGGCCTTTACCCCAAGGTGGACGCAACCTTCTCGCTCATCAACCGCACGACCTCGGTGCGCCTTGCCGATGAAATCGACGAGGGGGAATTGCGTGCGCAGCTCGATCATGCCCGTACGCTGCGTTTCTCCAAGAAGGAGATGATCTGGCTGGCGGGTAACAGTTTCTATGGCCGTAAGCAGATTTTCCAGCCCGAATTCTTGAACTGGCTGCACGATTTCCAGTTGCCGGAATATGACCTGCGCCGCAAAGACGGCCAGTACGAGCTGCATTTCCATGGCGCCTGGTCGCACACGACCATGTGGGAAATTCCCGCACTTGCCATTATCAACGAATTGCGGTCGCGCGCGGCGATGAAAAACCTCGGGCCATTCTCGCTCGACGTGCTTTATGCCCGCGCCAAGGCGAAGATGTGGAGCAAGGTCGAACGCTTGCGCCAGCTTCCGGGTCTGAAGATTTCCGACTTCGGCACGCGCCGCCGCCATTCCTTCCTGTGGCAGCGCTGGTGCGTCGAAGCGCTGAAGGAAGGTATCGGCGATGCCTTTACCGGCACCAGCAACGTGTTGCTCGCCATGGATACAGATCTTGAAGCGCTCGGCACCAATGCGCATGAATTGCCGATGGTGCTGGCCGCGCTCGCCAAGACTGACGACGAACTGCGCTCTGCGCCCTATCGCGTGCTGCAGGACTGGAACCGTTACTATGGCGGCAATCTTCTGATTGTGCTGCCCGATGCCTTCGGCACTGCTGCCTTCCTGCGCAGCGCCCCGGACTGGGTTGCAGACTGGACGGGTTTCCGCCCTGACAGCGCCCCGCCCATCGAAGGCGGCGAGCGCATCATCGAGTGGTGGAAGTCACGCGGCAAGGATCCGCGCGAAAAGCTTCTGATCTTTTCCGATGCGCTCGATGTGGACACGATCGAGGAGACCTATCGCCACTTCGAAGGGCGTGTGCGCATGAGCTTCGGCTGGGGCACCAACCTCACCAATGATTTTGCGGGCTGTGCCCCGAAGGAAATCGAAGGGCTGAATGCGATTTCGCTGGTTTGCAAGGTGACGGATGCCAACGGCCATCCGGCGGTCAAGCTTTCCGACAACCCACAGAAAGCGACCGGCGATCCCAAGGAAGTGGCGCGTTATCTCAAGTTCTTCGGAAATGAAGAACGTGTGGACCAGCTCGTCCGCGTGTGACGAGCTGTAGCGCTGTTTATTCCATCAGTCGTGCGGTGCCGGAAACGCGGATAGAGCCGCCGCGCTCATTGCCGATCTGCGCACGCAGGTGTGATGGGCTACCCATATCCTCACCCTGAAAGACCTCGATCTCGCCGCCATGCGGCCAGCCGCTGTCACGCAGATAGGCGGCAAAGGCTGCCGTGGCCGCACCTGTGGCCGGGTCTTCATAAACCCCGCCCGATGCAAACGGGTTGCGGCTGTGGAAGCGCTTCGGCGTCTCGGAATAGATGAGCAGGATTGTCGTCCAGCCCTGCCGATTCATCAGGATGCGCCCGCGCGCCATGTCGTAATGCATCGAAGCCAGCTTTTCGCGTGAGCGAAGCGGAAGCACGATATGGTCTGCCCCGGCATGGATCAGAGCCGGTGCAAGGCCGGGCGCGAGGTCGTCCTTTTCGAAACTGAACAGCGCCAGCGCCTGTTCCACTTCCGCATCGTTGGCGGCGCGCTGGCGCGTCGGCGGCGATTGCAGGCTGGCCGCAAACAGCTCGCCTTCCTTGCGTCCTTCGACGCTGATATCGCTATTGTTGAGCTTGAGGGCGAAACGACCGTCGCCCATACGCATGGCCAACGCAGCGCCGAGAGCAATGGTGGCATGGCCGCAGAACGGGACTTCCATTTCCGGCGCAAAATAACGAACGCGCCAGCTATCGCCGTCAGGCGCGGCAAAGGCTGTTTCGGAAAAGCCGACGTCCTTTGCGATTTTCTGCATATCTTGCGGGGAGGGCAGGCGGTCGGCGATCAACACTCCAGCGGGATTGCCACCCTGATTGCCTTGCGAAAAGGCTGCAATACGCAACACGTCCAATGGTTTCTCCTCGCCAGTCTGATTCGTGTCCCGCCCACCCCTATAGAAAGCGTGAAATGTGGCCGGTCAAGCAGTCTGTCGGCCAGTGTGGCGAATCCGAAATTCGCATCACTTAGGAGCAGCGCCGTGAACGTACTTCAAATCCACCACACTAGCGGAGACTATCAACAGCATAGGCCGCTCCATTTCCTCCGACAGTGCCGGCCATGCCGCGATCTGTTCTGGCGACGGGTGCCATTCCTCCAGCCGGTTGATGGCAAATCCGGCTTCGATCAGCGCATTGACGGTCGTGCTGAGACGGCGGTGATATTTGATGACGCCCTCTGCCAGCCAGTCAGTTCGCCGCTCGCCTTCCACCGCATAATGATCGACCGGCCAGCGCTTCTGGCCATTGCCTTCTTCGATCCAGCCAGGCGCAAGCGGCGCCATGAAGACCGGATGCTCGATCGTGAATACGAACCGGCCTTGGGCCCGCAACGCTGAATGGATCGAGGTCAAAAGGCGCGGGAGGTCGCGGATATAGTGAAAGGCCAGCGAGCTATAGACGAGATCGAAACTGGATTTCGGCAGCTCCAGTTCTTCCATGTCTGCCTGGATGTAGTGAACGGCGTCGTCCCGAGTGTCGTGGCGGGCGCGTTCGAGCATGTTCTCCGAAAGATCGTAGCCAGTGACTGAGGCAGCCCCCTGTTCGCGGGCGAAGCGGCAAAACCAGCCAAAACCGCAACCGAGATCGGCAACATCACGACCGGTCAGATCGGGTAGAAGGGAGCGGACAAAGGGCCATTCCGGTGCGCCTTCCAGCCCATGTACCGAGCGCGGCAACTGGCTGTAAGCGGTGAAGAAATCATCACGATCATAAATATTCTGGGCCATGGTCTATCGTTCGGTCAGCGCAAGTTTTGCCCCGAGCGCGACGAAGGCGGCAGCAAAGCTGCGGCGCATCCATGCAAGAACGGCAGGGCGCGAGATGATCTGGTTACGGACGGCAGCGGCGAAAACACCGTAGATAGCAAACACCACGAATGTCATGGCCATGAAGACGAGAGACAGTTCCACCATGCGGGCCACCGTTCCACCCTGCTGCGTATTCACGAATTGCGGCAGGAAGGCGAAGAAGAATATCGACAGTTTGGGATTCAGCAGATTGACGAGGATCGCCGACCAGATGACCTCGCGGTCCGAACGCGGTGCCTCGTCGGTCTCGATCTTCAGCGTGCCGTGTTCCTTGAGCGTCATCCACGCCATATAGAGCAGATAGGCGACGCCAGCATATTTGATGATTTCAAAAGCCAGTGCGCTGGCATGGAGCAGAGCTGCGAGCCCGGTCACGGCTGCCAGCATATGCGGCACGATGCCGAGCGTGCAGCCGAGCGCGGCAATGACCGAAGCCCGTGCACCACGGGAAAGCCCTGCCGCAAGCGTCACCAGTACGCCAGTGCCCGGAGACGCAACAATGATGAAGGATGTCAGCAGAAATTCGATGCTCATGATGCGTCAGCTTTCTTTTGCGCATTATCCTAAGCAGAACCGCTTCGCACTTTTGCTGGAAATGCCCGTACTGGAAATGCCAGTACTGGAAATGCATGTGCACGCATCATGTCACGGCTTTGCCGTGCGTCAATCCTTCATCTCATGCGCCCATGGTGGGTTTGCACCTGCACGCGAGACGGTCACAGCAGCAGCCCGGACGCCGAGCGCGACAGCGGAATGGATCTGGTCTTCGGTCAGTTCGACAAGCGCGTCCTTGTCGAGAAGGCCCTGATTGTGAAGGCTGGCAAGAATGCCGGCATTGACTGTGTCGCCTGCGCCAACGGTGTCGACCACGTCCACTTTCACACCGGGTACGCGTACGGTTGCCTTGGCCGTATAGGCGTCGGCGCCATGCGCACCCTTGGTGATGACCACCAGTTTCGGTCCAAGCTTCAACCATTCAGCAGCGATTTCGTCATGGCTGCCCTTTTCACCAAACCAGGCGAGGTCTTCGTCCGAGAGCTTCACGATATCGGCAAGCGCGATCATGCGCTTCATGCGGTGCAGATGTTTTTCGCGGTCGGTGATGAAGCCTGCACGGATATTCGGGTCGAGGAACATGACCCGTCTTGGTGCCTCGCGGGTCATCAGCGCTTCATAGACACTGCCGCACGGTTCGGAAATCAGGCTGATGCAGCCGAACAGCATGGCGTCAATGGCGTCGTCGACATAGGGCATGTCGCTCTCGGTCAGCATGCGGCCCGCAGTGTTTTCATCATAGAAGGCGTAACGTGCCTGTCCGTCGACCAGACGCACGAAAGCCAGTGTCGTCGGGCGGTCTGAGATTGCGGCAAAGGAATAATCGACGTTGGATCGGGCCAGATTATCGCGCAGCACTTCGCCGAAAAAATCAGACGAAATACCCGAAAAGAAACCGGTTGGAACGTCGAGGCGTCCAAGCGCGATGGCCGTGTTGAAGACGGAGCCGCCCGCGAAAGGCTGAAACGCGGTCTCCCCCGCCGCAGTTTCGCGTGGCAGCATGTCGATCAGGGATTCACCGCAGCAAAGGATCATGAACACGCAACTCAATTGTTAAATCGATTAAAACAGACATAAGCACAAAAGCGCGGAGAATTTCAATCTCCGCGCTTTGTTTGGATATCAGACGTGCTGGCCGCCATTGATATGAATTTCCGAACCCGTCACATAGGATGAGGCCTCGGAGCAAAGGAAATAGATGGTTTCCGCCACTTCCGATGTCTTGCCGAGGCGGCGCATCGGGAGTTGTTCCACCAGCTTGTCGGTCCCTGGCGAAAGGATCGCCGTATCGATTTCGCCCGGTGCAATGGCATTGACGCGGATACCATAGGGGCCAAAGTCGGACGCCATTTCGCGGGTCAGTGCGGCGAGCGCGGCCTTCGACGTTGCATAGGCGGTTCCGGCGAAGGGATGCACGCGGCTACCGGCGATCGAGGTCACATTGACGACCGAGCCCTGCGCGGTTTCGAGTTCCCTGAACAGGCCGCGTGCCAGCATGATCGGCGCCATGAAGTTCACCTGGAACACGTCACGCCAGACCGCCATCGGCGTCTCGATGGAGTTCATGCGGCGCCCGCCTTCCGCCTTTGGCGAAATGCCCGCATTGTTGACCAGCGCATGAAGCTTGCTGCCATCGGCTTCGAGGCGGCGGCGGATTTCGGCAATTGCCTTGCCGACATCTTCCTGATCGGCCAGATCGACCTTGATATGATCTTCCGGACCTGCGGGCCACGGGCAATTTTCGGAAAAATCCTGTCGCGAGCAGGTGATGACACGCCACCCGGCACGCGAAAAACGTTTCACTGTCGCGTGGCCGATGCCGCGGCTGGCACCGGTCAGGACCAGGGTCCTGCGCTCGGTATCCGTCTTGGAAGTATCGGAACCGGAAACGTCTGTTTTGGTGACTTGGGACATGGAAACCTCGCTCTCCAATCTTGAATAGACCAAGCCGCTCAAGATTTCGAGGGGAATTAAAGCGCATCACGAAAAGTGTGAAACGGTTTTCGGATTTAATGCGCGTTAGCGAAAATAGTGAGAGCGATGATCTGTTTCAATCAGATCGAAATGCGCTTGAGCACGCTTGCATTGAAGCTGCTTCACCTGATCGCACGTAAGGGCCGCCTGTGGTGACGGCCCTTGCCGGTGTTGCCGGTGCTACTGCGAATTGCCCATAATGATGTCGAGCAATGTCGTGGATTTTCCTGACGGCTGCGGCTGCCCGCCGCCCACATCGCCGGGCGGCATCGGACGATAGTTTTCGTTGGCGTTGGCAGGATATGTCGCCGCGCCGGGTTGTTCGGCGAGCGGGCGCCCTGTCTGGCCGGACTGCTGGATACCGCTGCGAACCGGGGAATCCGGCGCAGGCGGCCAGTAGCCGTCATCGCCATTGCCCGCGATTGGCTGATTGCCATAGGAGTCCTGCGGCATCATGCCGGGATCGTAAGGCGCATTCGGGTCGATGCCGTCGCTGCCGCCAGGCACAATGTTCTGAATGTCGTAATGGCCGGGAAGCTCGGCAACAGGCACACCCTTATGCGCTTCCTTCATGAAGTTCTTCCAGGCTGCCACGGGCAGGGTCGAACCGAACACGCGCTTCATGCCCTTGCCGTCATCATTACCGAACCACACGCCGGTCGTGAGATTGGCCGTGTAGCCGACAAACCATGCGTCGCGGAAATTCTGGCTGGTGCCGGTCTTGCCTGCTGCAGGCCAGCCGAAGGCGGCACGCTTTGCCGTCCCGTCCTCCACGGTGCGGCGCAGCATCGCATTCATCATGCCGACATTGCGCTCGTCGATGACACGCGGGCCGACACCATCTTCCTTCTGATAGAGAACCTTGCCGTCAGAATCTGTTACCTTGGTGATGAAATAAACCGGCGCGCGATAGCCACCATTGGCGAAAGGCACATAGGCGTCAGTCAATTCCAGCAATGTCACTTCCGATGTACCAAGGGCCAGTGAGGCATTGGCTTCGAGTTTCGATTGAACACCGAGCCGATGCGCCGTGTCGATCACGGTCTGCGGGCTGACCTCCATCACGAGCTGCGCGGCAACGGAGTTCAGCGAGTGGGAAAGCGCCGTGGCCAGCGTCACCTGTCCCATATATTTGCCGTTATCGTTGCTTGGCGTCCATTTGCCGATACGAACGGGTGCGTCATTGCGGACCGAGTCCGGTGTCCGGCCCTGTTCTAGCGCCGTCAGATAGACGAAGGGCTTGAAGGATGACGCAGGCTGGCGATGGGCATCGGTAACACGGTCGAACTGGCTTGTGGCGTAATCGACGCCGCCGACCATGGCGCGAACTGCGCCGGTGCTGTCGATGGAAACAAGCGCACCCTGGCTGGCATTCATCTTTTTGCCGTTCTGCGAAATCTGGTCCTTGATTGCCTCTTCGCCAGCGCGTTGCAGGTTGAGGTCGATGGTGGTCTCGACGGTGATGTCGTCCTTCGCCTCACCTATCAGTTCGGGCAGTTCTGCGACGACCTTGTCGGCAACATAATTTTCCGAACCTTGCCAGTAGGATGGCGCGCGCGTCATCGGTTCGCTCTCGGCGATGGCCATCTGGCTGTCGTCGATCATGCCTTCCTCGCGCATGGCGCCCAGCACCAGCTTGGCGCGTGCGGCCGCCGCTTCCGGGTCGCGAGCCGGCGAAAGGCGTGAAGGCGCCTTCAGAAGACCGGCAAGGGTTGCCGCTTCCATCAGATTCACATCCTTGGCCGGTTTGTTGAAATAGCGTCGCGAGGCTGCATCGACGCCGAAAGCGCCGGAACCGAGATAGACCCGGTTCAGATACATCTCCAGAATCTGGTCCTTGGTGTATTTGTGCTCCAGCCACAATGCCAGCATGACTTCCTGCACCTTGCGCTCAAGTGTGCGGTCGGGAGAAAGAAACAGGTTCTTGGCAAGCTGCTGGGTAAGTGTTGAGCCGCCCTGAACGGCACGGCCCGAAACGACATTGGTTACAACCGCACGGGCAAGGCCGATGGGGTCGATGCCGAAATGCGAATAGAAGCGGCGGTCCTCGATGGCGATGACCGCCTTCGGGATATAGGGCGACATCTCGTGCAGGCCGACAGCCTCGCCGCCGGTGGTGCCGCGATTGGCGATCAGGTTTCCGTTTACGTCGACGATGCGCACATTCGGCGGGCGATCTGGGATGGCCCAGTCGGTCGTCGGCGGCATCTTGGCGGCGAAATAAACCAGCAGGCCCGCAAAGGCGATGCCGCCCCATAATCCGAGCACAAGACACCAGTAGATCGAGCGGCGCAAAAAGCCGAGGAAGCCGCGTGGCTTCTTCTTGCCGCGTCGCGAAGCGCGCGGTTCCTGGGTGTCGGATTGCTTGCGTCGGCGCTGCTGCGAGCGAGCCATGCGGTCCTCCTCATCGACGCGAAAAACCTCGTCATCTTTTTTCTCTTCGCCACCGAAGGAAGGTTCGATGCGCCGGTTCTTGTCGTCACGCGATGCCATATCAGCCTGGATCCGCCCACCCGTTCGCCGGTCTCATCGTGATGCAGACCGGTCATTTTGAATAATGTATGCGTGCTTTACGGGATTTTGCGCCGCAAAAGCAAATAAGGGCCTAATCCGGTGCAGGGTAAATGCGGCAGTTTAAAGGGACGTAAATCGTCCATGCACAAAAAAGCAACGGTGTTAGTGGTCAAGCACCGTTGCGTATGCGTCTCGCATTTTTGCGTTGAGGATAATGATCATTTTTCGCATGACGGCAACGAGGGCGACCTTTCCGGGCTTTCCCTTTTGCTTGAGGTGCATGAAGAATGCCTTCATGGCTGGATCAAAGCGAATGGCTGGTAGCGCTGCGACGTAAAGCGCGTCGCGCACCGGCTGTCTTCCGCCTGCAATCATCCGCTTGCCGCGCATCAGCCCGCTATCGCGATTAAGCGGCGCAACGCCAACCAGCTTGGCAATCTGCCCTTTGCCGATGCGGCCCAATTCCGGCAGATCGGCCAGGATGAAACAGGCCGTCCGCAGGCCGATCCCCTTGAGCGACATGAGGATATCGGCTTTACGGGCAAGTTCCAGATCAGCCTTCAGACAAGCTTCCATCGCATCGACAACTGCCTGGCGCTGTTCGAGCAGTACGTGCAACATCTCCTCAATCCAGTCCTTGAGGGTCTCGTTCTGCTTTTCCCTGCGGTTCTTCTCCTGCACGATCATGTGCGATAACTGTCTGTAACGACGGACCAAATCCACCAGAGCGCCTTGCTGAGAAGAGCGTTGCGGCACAATGCGTGTTTCCATGCGTCTTGCATAATCGGCAAGGATGAAGGCATCGATCTTGTCAGTCTTGGAGAGCTGGCCGCAGGCTTTGGCAAATTGCCTGACCTGTTTGGCATTCACGCGTGCGACCGGCAATTGTGCTGCCTGCAAGGCTGCAAAGATATGACGCTCGTAACCGCCGGTCGGCTCGAGAACGAGGCGTTCTATTCCGCACAAAGGCTCAATGAACACGAGGAAACCGGCAATGCCTTCTGCCGAATTGGCAAAGCTTGCCGAGCGGCCATCTGGCAAAACACAGACATCGAAGGAAGATTTCGATATGTCGATGCCGACAAAACGGGTAATATCAGTCATGAGGCTGGTCTCCCTTATACTCGAGCGCGAAGCTCTCTCAACGGTTCGACGAAGCCTCAAGGATGCAAAGGGTTCTGCTTTTTTACGAACGAAAGTTCATGCCCCGATGGGCTCAACCACTTTGCACCCGCCATCGTGAAGTGCGACAACACAACGGCAAAGAGGCCGGAACATCCTAACAGGTGTTCCGGCCTCTAATGTATAAGGCCCCGCCGGGGCGGAGCCTTTTCTCAGTGATGACCGGGCTTGCGCTTAGAACTTGTAAGCGACGCCGACGCGGATGTCGTTCGTGTTGAACTTGCTGCTGGTGCCGACGTTATCGGCGTTTCCGAAGCTGAGGTTCTTTTTGCCGAAATCAGTGTAGCGATATTCGAGGCGAAGCAGGATGTTGTCGGTCGCAGCATAATCAATGCCTGCGCCAGCGGTCCAGCCGGTGAGAGTCTTGTCGCTATTATAGTCGCTGCCGCCAATGTTGAGCGAGTTCTTCACGCCACCAAAGGCAACACCGCCGGCGATGTAAGGCATGAAGCGGTCAACGGCATAGCCCGCGCGTGCGCGAACGGCACCCGACCACTGCAGTTTCGTCTCGGCCGAAGTCTGAACAGCGTTGCCGTTCGAGATGTAGTTATGGGACTTCTTCATGTCATTATAGTCGAAGTTACCGTCGACACCGAGAATGACGTTGTTGCCCATGTCGAAATTGTAGCCAGCGTAGACGCCGCCGATGAAGCCGTTCGGCTTCAATTCGCTGGACTGGTCCGTGGACTTGTTGTCAAGCTTGGCGCGACCCCAGCCCCAGCCAACTTCACCACCGACATAAGCACCGCCCCACGAAAAGACGGGAGCTGCAATCGGGAAGGGGTCCTGCGAAACGATTGCGTCCGCTGCATAAGCGCCAGTGCTGGCAACGATCGCGAGCAAGGATGCTCCAAGTAAAATTTTGAACTTCATCAAAAACTCCTATAAAATGTGAAATCTATGATTTCCATATAGTATTGTTTGGCGATAATGTATGTAACATAATGGCAACATGAATATTATGACAGGGAATATTCACAAATTTATATTCTTAATTGCAGTATTTATTACTTTTACATTTATAACTAATTATAGGATTTATTCTATATTTTAGTTTTGAATGAATTTCATCGCAATAAACTTAAACTCTGACCAACGAAAAAAGGCCCCGCGATGCGAGGCCTTTCCCCATATGTGTTCAACCAGAATTAGAACTTGTATGCGACGCCGAGGCGAACTTCGTTGGTCTTGAAGTCCTGATTGATGTTCAGGCCGCCGAAGTCGATGTCCTTGTCGCCGTAGTCGGTGTAGCGATATTCAAGGCGAACGATCAGGTTGTCGGTTGCGGCATAATCCACGCCCGCGCCTGCGGTCCAGCCGGTAAGCGTCTTGCTTTCGGAGAAGCTGCCAACGCCATCAATGCTGCCGCTGTTCTTGATGTTGCCAAAGGCCACACCACCGGCGAGGTAAGGCATGAAGCGATCAACCGCATAGCCGACACGGGCGCGAACGGCACCGGACCAGCGAAGCTTGGTCTCGAAGTCGCCAACGTTTACGTCGCTCCCGTCATAAACATTGATGCCCTTGGAGACGTCATTATAGGTCACATCACCGTCGATACCGAGAACAATGCTGTTGCCGAGATCGAAGTTATAACCGGCATAAACGCCACCGAGGAAACCGTCCGGCTTGACGTTGCCGAAGCTGTAGATGTCACCATCGAAGTTCGACTTGCCCCAGCCATAGCCGATCTGGCCACCGATATAGGCGCCGTTCCAGGTGAAGGTCGGAGCGATCACAACCGGAGCTGGTTCCTGTTCGATCACGGCGTCAGCAGCCTTTGCGCCAGTAGCGGCCACAAGGGCGACAGTCGATGCAAGAAGAAGGGCCTTGAGCTTCATGATAAACCTCCTGAAGGAAAGTCTCAGAACCAATATTTGTCCCTAATATAAGCGATTACTGCTAAAAGTCTGTAGCAAACGGGACACATCAAGGGGAATGTCGCCCCAGCGCTACACGTTCCCGTGAGTGCGCTGCGACGGGTTGTTATACGGGACAGGTGCAATATGGCGCAGGCTTGCACGAGTGGTCGGATTCCGACATTTGCATCCCTCGGATATGGATGCCGAGCAAATGTCGGAATCGAGATGACCACCAGTAGATTTGTGTTTCCGGTAGATTTTCGAATTTGACGTTTGAAGCGTGACGCCCTGTCAGGCGGGTATCAAACGTCAAATTCAATCCACTGGCTCTTCGGGATGTGATTCCGCTGCGGTTCGCGTTATAGAAAGCGGCAAAATTTGCGGGGGAAACAGAAATGCATGACACGAAGGGCATAAAAGGGCGGATCGATTGGGTCGATATTGCCAAGGGCATCTGCATCATCTTCGTGGTCATGATGCATTCCACGCTCGGCGTGGAGAAGGCAGCCGGTGGGCAGGGCTGGATGCACTATGTGGTCGCCTTCGCCAAGCCGTTCCGTATGCCGGATTTCTTCATGATATCAGGTCTCTTCCTCAGCCTTGTCATTGACAGGCCGTGGCGGCGTTATCTCGACCGCAAGGTTGTGCATTTTCTCTACTTCTATATTCTATGGCTGACGATCCAGTTTGCCTTCAAGGTGCCGGCTATCGCCAGTGAAGCCGGAATTCCGGGTGTGGTGAACGCCTATCTGATGGCATTCATCGAGCCGTTCGGGACGCTCTGGTTCATCTATATCCTGCCGGTTTTCTTCATCGCGACACGGCTTTTGAAGCGTGTGCCGGTGGGGATAACCTTCATGGTGCTTGCCGTACTGGAAATCCTGCCGATCCATACAGGCTGGGTCATGGTGGATGAGTTCTGCTCGCGCTTTGTCTATTTTTATGCGGGCTATGCCTTTGCTCCCGCCATTTTCCGGGCCGCTGACTGGCTGCGCCAGCGCCCGCTCATCGGTATTGTCGGACTGCTTGCCTGGGGCTTGATCGAATATAAGCTCGTCTTTATGCCGGTGTCGGAAAGCCTTGCCGTGTTGATAACGCCTGCAGGCGATCTTCTGGACGGGCGCGGGGCTGTCAGCGATCTGCCGGGTGTTTCACTTCTCCTGGGATTGGTGGGCGCACTGGCGATTATTTCGATCTCTTCGCTTCTCAGCCTTCTGCCTGCGCGCAACTGGTTGCACCGCGGCTTGAGCTGGCTCGGCGCGCATTCAATCGTCGTCTATCTGGCATTCTTCCTGCCGATGGCCATTGCCCGCACGGTGCTGTTGAAACTTGGCATCGGCGATATCGGCACAATCTCACTTCTGACGACAGCAAGCGGCGTCATTGGCCCGGTCATACTTTACGGGCTTATCCAGTGGAGCGGCTATGGACAGTTTCTGTTCCGCCGCCCGGCATGGGCCTATATCGATCAGATGCCGCAAAAGAAAACGGCGGCTACCGCCGCCGTTTGATCGCGTTACGAATGCGCGAAAATATCGTCCTCGGGCCAGCCCATCAGGTCGAGCTCGGAGCGCGTCGGCAGGAACTTGAAGCAGGCTTCGGCCTGCTTGGCGCGGCCGTCGCGTTCAAGGCGATGTTCGAGCACGGCTTTCAGGCGATGCAGGTAGAGAACGTCGGAAGCCGCATATTCTAGCTGTGCGGCTGACAGCGTTTCCGCTGCCCAGTCCGAAGATTGTTGCTGCTTGGAAATCGAGACGTCGAGAAGCTCGTTGCAAAGCTCTTTCAGGCCATGCCGATCCGTATAGGTACGGGTCAGCTTCGATGCAATCTTGGTGCAGAAGACCGGCTGCGGCATGGTACCGAAAGCGTGCGCCAGCACGGCCAGATCGAACCTGCCGAAATGAAAGATCTTGGTGATCGAGCGATCCTTCAAAAGCTTGACCAGATTGGGCGCCTTCTTCTGGCCGGCTTCGATCTGGATCACGTCGGCGGTGCCATCGCCGGGCGAAATCTGCACGACACAGAGCCGGTCGCGATGCGGGTTCAGGCCCAGCGTTTCGGTATCGATGGCGACCGCGTCGACCTGATAATTGTCGAGGTTAGGCAGATCGTTTTTATGAAAACGGATAGTCATCTGGTGTTCCTTAGTTGGCAGCAATAGCGGCCATAATTCTGGCCTTACTTGGCGGCGATAGCCGCCATAATTCTGGCCCATGAGCGCTGGCCCTTGTGGAAGGAGTTCAGCTCGTATTTTTCATTGGGCGAGTGGATGCGGTCATCCTCGAGGCCGAAGCCGACCAGCAGCGATTCCATGCCGAGGAACTTGTCGAAGTCGCCGACAATCGGGATCGATCCGCCCATGGCGATCAGCACGGCTGGCTTCGGCCATTCGTCGGAAAGCGCATCCTTGGCCTTGGAAACCAGCGGAGAATCGTAGGGTAGCTGGATGGCAGGCGAGCCGCCATGTGGATGGAATTCCACCGAGCAATCGGCCGGGATACGTTCCTTGACGAATGCACGGAAGGCTTCGCGAATCTTGACCGGGTCCTGACTGTGCACGAGGCGGAAGGAAACCTTGGCGGAAGCTTCCGCCGCGATCACGGTCTTGAAGCCTTCGCCGGTGTAACCGCCAATGATGCCGTTGACTTCTGCCGTCGGGCGCGCCCATGTCAGTTCCAGCACGCTGCGGTCTTTTTCGCCGGATGGAATGGACAGGCCGATCGGGCCAAGGAAGTTTTCAGCCGTGCGGCCAAGGCCTTCCCATGACTTCAGAATCTGCGTCGGTGTTTCTTCCACGCCGTCGTAGAAGTCGGGAACCGTCACGCGTCCGGTTTCGTCATGCAGGTCAGACAGAATCTTGGTCAGAATGTGGATCGGATTTGCCGCAGCGCCGCCGAAGAAGCCGGAATGCAGGTCGCGGTCAGCAGCCTTGATGACGATTTCCTCGCCGACAAGTCCGCGCAAGCCCACGCTGATGGCTGGCGTTTCCGCGTCCCACATGGCCGTATCGCAGACAAGCGCCACATCGGCCTTCAGCTCTTCCTTGTTGGCATCGAGGAAAGGCTTCAGCGATGGCGAACCGGATTCTTCCTCGCCTTCAAACAGGAGCGTCACCTTGACCGGCAGATTGCCATTGATCGCCTTATAGGCGCGGCAGGCTTCCACAAAGGTCATGAGCTGGCCCTTGTCATCGGACGTGCCGCGACCGGTCAGGATCTTGCGACCATTACCGACATCCTTGATCGCCGGGGCGAAAGGATCGTTTTCCCACAGGTTCAGCGGGTCGACCGGCTGCACGTCATAGTGACCGTAGAACAGCACATGCGGCGCATCAGCTGTCGCACCTTCGTGATGAGCAACAACCATCGGGTGGCCGGGTGTGTCACGCACGCTTGCATCGAAGCCGATTGTCTTCAGATCGTCGACCAGCCACTCGGCGGCCTTGCGGCAATCGGCCTTGTAGGCAGGGTCGGTGGAAATCGACTTGATCCGCAGAAGATCGAACAGGCGATCAAGGCTCTTGTCGAGGTTGGTGTCGAGATGGGTAAGGACTTTGTCGAGCGATTGCGCGGACATGGATGCTCCGTGACGTGTCAAAAACTGGGACCAGTCGAAAAATTTGGACGAGTCGAAGAAAACTGGCGGCACAGTACAACCAGCCTCATCAAGAAGAAACCCAATTTGAGAGAAGAGCACCCTTCAGAAAATGAATTGGCCGTTACGGTGAGGGGGTTACCGCAACGGCCATATCACTACACTCAAAGCGGCAGCCCGGAGAGGGGAATGAGGCTGCCACTAACATCCGGCATCCAACGGGGGACGGGTCAGAAAACCGGCGACCGACGAACTGTCGATGACCTGAATTTGGCCTTTCAACTGTGGCTATTCAAGGGCACGGAAGATTACAAATCTGTAACAAACGTGTTACCGAGGCGTGATGGATTTTCTTTCACGTGGACGGATGTTTCTCCTGACACAGGAGCGGTTTCCTTTACGGCTGCTTTCCTCTAATTCTACCTTATGAAAAAAGGCGATCATCTCTTTCTCGTTGACGGCTCGGGTTATATTTTCCGCGCCTACCATGCCCTGCCACCGCTGACCCGCAAGACGGATGGTCTGCCCATTGGTGCTGTCTCGGGCTTCTGCAATATGCTGTGGAAGCTCTTGAAGGATGCGCGCAACACTGATGTCGGCGTGGTGCCGACCCATTTCGCGGTTATTTTTGACTATTCGTCGAAGACGTTCCGCAACGAAATCTACCCTGAATACAAGGCCAATCGTACCGCGCCGCCGGAAGATCTCGTTCCGCAGTTCGGTCTCATCCGACAGGCAACGCGCGCGTTCAATCTGCCTTGCATCGAGAAGGAAGGTTTCGAGGCCGACGACCTGATCGCGACTTATGCCCGTATCGCCGAACAGGCAGGCGGTGATGTCACCATCGTTTCGTCCGACAAGGACCTCATGCAGCTCGTGACGCCGAGCGTGTCGATGTATGACAGCATGAAGGACAAGCAGATTTCGATCCCGGAAGTGATCGAAAAATGGGGTGTTCCGCCGGAAAAGATGATCGACCTGCAATCGCTGACAGGCGATAGTACCGATAACGTGCCCGGCATTCCCGGCATCGGCCCCAAGACGGCGGCGCAATTGCTGGAAGAATTCGGCGATCTTGACACGCTTCTGGCGCGTGCTTCCGAAATCAAGCAGAACAAGCGTCGCGAAAACATTCTGGCCTTCGCAGACCAGACCAAGATTTCGCGCGAACTGGTCACGCTCAAGACCGATGTACCGCTGGATGTCGATCTCGATGCGCTGGTGCTGGAACCGCAGAACGGGCCGAAGCTGATAGGCTTCCTGAAAGCGATGGAATTCGCCTCGCTCACCCGCCGGGTTGCCGAGGCAACCGACACCGACGCTTCCGCCGTTGAACCATGCCATGTGGAGACCGACTGGGGTGCGGACGCTCATGGTCCGGACCTCGATGTTCCTGCCAAGGGTGACGATACAGCGTCGCAACCGGCGGCGGCCCCTGTTCCCGCAACGGATCAGGGCTATACGCCGAAGGGGCTGGCGGAGAAGCGGGCGGCAGAAGCCACCGCACAGAAGATTGATACCAGTGCCTATAGCTGCATTCGCGATATCGCCACGTTGAAGCTTTGGCTGGCCGAAGCGGTCGAAACCGGTGTTCTGGCCTTAGATACGGAAACGACGTCGCTCGATCCGATGCAGGCTGAACTGGTTGGCTTTTCGCTGGCACTGGCACCGGGCAGAGCCGCTTATATTCCGCTTCAGCACAAATCAGGTGCGGGTGATCTTCTCGGCGGCGGCATGGTCGAGGGACAAATTCCACTGGGTGAAGCGCTGGCCGCTTTGAAGATCGTGCTTGAAGACGCCTCCGTTCTCAAGATCGCGCAGAACATGAAATATGACTGGCTGGTCATGCGTCGCCATGGGATCGATACCGTATCGTTCGACGATACGATGCTGATTTCCTATGTGCTGGATGCGGGCACGGGCAGCCATGGCATGGACCCATTGTCCGAGCGCTGGCTCGGCCATACGCCAATCCCATACAAAGAGGTGGCAGGCAGCGGCAAGAGCGCCATCGGCTTCGATATGGTCGATCTCGACCGCGCTACGGCTTATGCAGCAGAAGACGCCGATGTGACGCTGCGTCTGTGGCAGGTGCTCAAGCCGCGTCTGGCGGCGGAAGGATTGATGTCGGTCTATGAACGGCTCGAACGCCCGCTGGTCGATGTGCTGGCGCGCATGGAAGAGCGGGGCATTTCCGTAGATCGTCAGGTTCTGTCGCGTCTGTCTGGAGATCTGGCGCAGTCTGCTGCTGCCTATGAAGACGAGATTTACGAGCTGGCCGGTGAGAAGTTCACCATCGGATCGCCGAAGCAGCTCGGCGATATCCTGTTCGGCAAGATGGGCCTGCCGGGCGCGTCGAAAACCAAGACCGGCCAATGGTCCACATCTGCACAAGTGCTGGAAGATCTGGCCGCAGAAGGCCATCCGCTGCCGCGCAAGATCGTTGACTGGCGCCAGCTTACCAAGCTCAAATCAACCTATACGGATGCGCTGCCGGGCTTTATCAATCCCGAGACCAAGCGCGTCCATACATCCTATGCGATGGCGTCTACTTCAACCGGACGTCTCTCCTCATCCGATCCGAACCTGCAGAATATTCCGGTCCGCACCGCAGAAGGCCGCAAGATCAGGACCGCCTTCATTGCCGAACCCGGCAACAAGCTGGTTTCTGCCGATTACAGCCAGATCGAACTGCGTGTTCTGGCGCATGTGGCCGATATCGCGCAACTGAAACAGGCCTTCGCCGATGGCATAGACATTCACGCCATGACGGCCTCTGAAATGTTCGGCGTGCCGGTGGAAGGAATGCCGTCGGAAGTGCGCCGCCGCGCCAAGGCGATCAATTTCGGTATCATCTACGGCATTTCCGCCTTTGGCCTTGCGAACCAGCTTTCCATCCCGCGCGAGGAAGCCGGACAATATATCCGCACCTATTTCGAACGGTTCCCCGGCATCAAGGATTACATGGAAGCGACCAAGGCTTTCGCGCGCGAGCATGGTTATGTCGAAACGATTTTCGGACGTCGTGCGCACTATCCCGATATCAGGGCATCCAATCCGCAGGTTCGTGCTTTCAACGAGCGCGCGGCGATCAATGCGCCTATCCAGGGGTCTGCCGCAGATATTATCCGCCGCGCCATGATCCGCATGGAAAATGTACTGGCAGAGCAAAATCTTGCCGCACGCATGTTGCTGCAGGTGCATGACGAACTGATCTTCGAAGTGCCTGATAATGAAGTCGAAAAGACCATTCCGGTGGTTCGCCACGTTATGGAAAATGCGGCGATGCCTGCCGTCTCGCTTACAGTGCCACTGCATGTCGATGCGCGCGCAGCGCATAACTGGGATGAGGCCCATTAGAGCGCGTTTCGATCTGATTGGATCAGATCGGCGCTCTAATTTCTTCTATTTCAAGCATAATCTTATCGACCCTCGTTTCACTCCGGTCGGAGTATGCTCTAAAGCGCATTCCGAAAAGTGTGAAACGGTTTTCGGGCCAAAAGCGTGTCAAAAAAGACTCGAGCGCCGATACGATTCAATCGGATCGAACTGCGCTCCAGCGTCTCCCCCGGTTGACCTCACGACGCTAACCCTATAGGGAAGCATCAATTCTGTTGCTTCGGTGGTCGTCAGGGGAGTTGTGAACAAGTGGGTTCACGACCGATGGGTATACGACTTGAGAAGCTTTTTTCGTGAAAGTGGTTCATGTCTTTGCCCGAAACCATCGCTCCGGCTCTGTCCGGAGCATTAGCCGCTCGCGGTTATAATACCCTCACCGCCGTTCAAAACGCCGTTCTGGCGCCTGAAACGCTTGATGCCGATCTTCTCGTTTCCGCACAGACCGGATCGGGAAAAACGGTTGCTTTCGGCCTTTCCATGGCCAACACCATCCTCGAAGACGAACTGCGTTTCAGCGATGCCGGTGCACCGCTTGCCATGATCATCGCGCCGACGCGCGAACTGGCGCTTCAGGTGCGCCGCGAACTGGAATGGCTCTATGCCGATACCGGTGCGCGCATCGCATCTTGCGTTGGCGGCATGGATATCCGCTCTGAACGCCGTGCGCTTGAGCGCGGTTCGCATATCGTTGTCGGTACGCCGGGCCGCCTGCGCGACCATATCACCCGCAATGCGCTCGATATGTCCGAACTCCGGGTCGTCGTTCTCGACGAAGCCGACGAAATGCTCGACATGGGGTTCCGTGAGGATCTCGAATTCATTCTCGGTGAAGCGCCGGAAGACCGCCGCACGCTGATGTTCTCGGCAACCGTGCCGAAGCCGATTGCCCAGCTTGCCAAGCGTTTCCAGAACGACGCGCTGCGCCTGACAGTTCAGAGTGAAACCAGCCAGCACGCCGACATCGACTATGTCGCCATGCCGGTGCCGCCGCATGAGCGCGACCACGCGATCATCAACACGCTGCTTTATTACGATTCACAGAACTCGATCATTTTCTGCTCGACCCGTGAAGCAGTGAAGCACATGGCCAGCCGGCTTTCCAATCGCGGCTTTGCCGTGGTTGCGCTGTCGGGCGAGTTGAGTCAGGCTGAACGCAACAACGCATTGCAGGCAATGCGTGACGGACGCGCCCGCGTCTGCGTTGCGACCGATGTTGCTGCACGCGGCATCGATCTGCCCAATCTCGACCTCGTCGTTCACGCCGATCTGCCGAACAATCCTGAAACGATGCTGCATCGCTCAGGCCGTACAGGCCGCGCCGGTCGCAAGGGCACCTGCGTGCTGGTTGTGCCGTTCTCGCGCCGCCGCACTGCAGAGCGTCTTCTGCACATGGCAAAGCTTGATGCGCAGACGGTTCCGGCGCCCAGCATTGCTGCGGTTCAGGCCAAGACCAATGAGCGCATTTTGAACGCGGAAGTCTTCAACCAGCCGGTTGAAGAAGAATATCAGGATCTCCTGAAGGCACTGACCGAGCGTTATACATCGGAACAGATTGCCGCTGCCTTTCTCAACCGCGAAGTGGCTTCCTATCCGGCCGCAGAAGAAGTTTCCGATGCACCCGTGCATGCGGTTGGCGGCAAGAAGCCCAGAGATCGTTTCGAAAAAGGCGAGCGTTCTGATCGCGGCGACCGCTTTGAGCGCCGTGAACGTAGTGAGCCGGGTGAACGCTTCGACCGCAATGCTTCGTTCGATGGCGTGTGGTTCTCGGTTTCTGCCGGTCGCAAGCATCGCGCCGATCCAAAATGGCTTCTGCCGCTCATCTGCAAGGCGGGCGATGTGTCCAAACGCGATGTCGGTTCGATCAAGATTTTCGACAATGAAACCCGCTTTGAAATCACAGCCTCGAAGGCTGATGAGTTCCGCCGTTCGGTCGAAGAACGCGGCACCGGCGAAAAGGGTCTCGTGATCCGCAGTGCCGTTGCAGGTGCAGGCGGTGACGCCGCTCCGCGCGAAGGCAAGGGCGGTTTCAAACCACGTGGCGACAAGTTCAAGGAAGGCGGCTTCCGGGACGGCTACAAGAGCGACGGCTATAAAGGCGACCGCTCGAAGGGTGACAAGCCGCGTGATTTCTCACGCGGAGACGACTTCAAGAAAGACGGCTTCAAGAAGGGCGGTAAAAAACCCGAAGGCGGCGGTTACAGCAAGAAGCGTCGCGGCGAATAACATTCACAATAAAAGAAAAGCCCGCCATTTGGCGGGCTTTTCTTTGGCTATTATAAAACCCCGAGAAGCTTTCTGGCTTTTCGGGGTTTGTGTTTTTAGAGCGCACCCCGAACAGTGTGAAACGGTTTTCGGATAAGATGCGCGTCAAAAAAAGTATTTAGAACGCCGATCTGATTCAATCAGATCGAAACGCGCTCTAAACGTCGAGATTGGCAACGCTCAGCGCGTTTTCCTGAATGAATTCGCGTCGCGGTTCCACCTCGTCGCCCATCAAGCGCGTGAACAGTGAATCTGCGTCGGTCGCATCCGTCACCTTGACCTGCAGCAGCGAACGCACGTTCGGATCGAGCGTGGTTTCCCAAAGCTGCTCGGCGTTCATTTCGCCAAGGCCTTTGTAACGCTGCAAGGTCAGTCCCTTGCGGCCTGTCGCAAAGATTGCATCGAGAAGGGCCATCGGGCCGGAAAGTGTCTCCACCTTGTCCTTGCGGCGCAGCACTGGTGGTTCTGCGAAAACTTCCGACAGGCGCGAAGCTACACGGCCTATCTGACGGGCATCGGCAGAACCGAGCAGCGCCATATCGAGAATGGCAACGTCCTTCACGCCGCGCACCATGCGCTCGAAGAGGTAGCCGCCATCCTCTGTCACATGCGCCGTCCAGCCACGCTCGGTTTCCTCCGAGATCATGTCGAGACGCTTGGCAACAACATCGGCGGAACGCTGCGCGGTCGCATTGTCTTTCGAGGCGTCGGGATTGAGCAGCCCGGCGATAGCTGCCTGTTCCACAACGCGACGATCATAGCGCGTGTGAAGGCCGGTAAGAAGCTGACGCATGGTGCGGGCGTCTTCCACCACCGAACGCAGGTCCGGCCCGGCGCGAACTTCGCCGCTTGCCATTTCCAAAGTGGCTTCCTCAAGACCTGTCTCGATGAGAAAATCCTCGAAAGCAGCTTCGTTCTTGATGTATTGCGAGGACTTGCCGCGCGATACCTTATAGAGCGGCGGCTGCGCGATATAGATATGGCCGCGCTCGATCAGTTCCGGCATCTGACGGAAGAAGAAGGTCAACAGCAATGTGCGAATATGCGCGCCGTCAACGTCAGCATCCGTCATGATGATGATCTTGTGGTAGCGCAGCTTGTCCGGGTTGAAGCCGTGCGTTTCGTCCTTGCCGATCGATGTGCCGAGCGCGGTAATCAGTGTGCCGACCTGATCGGAGGAGATCATGCGGTCGAAGCGAACGCGCTCCACATTGAGGATCTTGCCGCGCAGCGGCAGGATGGCCTGGTTCTGGCGTGACCGGCCGCTCTTGGCCGAACCGCCTGCCGAGTCACCTTCCACGATGAAGATTTCTGACTTCGCAGGATCGCGTTCCTGACAGTCTGCAAGCTTACCTGGCAGCGACGTCACGCTCAGATTGCTCTTGCGGGTGATGTCGCGTGCCTTGCGGGCTGCTTCGCGTGCGGCGGCGGCCTGAATGACCTTCTCGACCACGATCTTGCCGCCTGCGGGATGTTCTTCCAACCAAGTTGAAAGCGCTTCGTTGACGAGGCTTTCAACGACCGGGCGAACTTCCGAGGATACCAGCTTGTCCTTGGTCTGCGACGAGAACTTCGGATCGGGAACCTTGACCGAAAGAACAGCGGTCAGGCCTTCGCGGCAGTCATCGCCGGTAAGCTGGACCTTTTCCTTTTTGGTCATGCCCGATGCATCGGCATAGCCCGTCACCTGACGGGTCAGCGCACCACGGAAGCCGGCCAGATGCGTGCCGCCATCGCGCTGCGGAATGTTGTTGGTGAAGCACAGCACCTTCTCGTGGTAGGAATCATTCCACCACATGGCGACTTCAACCGTCATCCCGTCTTTTTCGCTGCGGATATAGATCGGCTCTTCCAGAAGTGATTTCTTGCTCTGGTCGATATATTTCACGAATTCGACAAGCCCGCCATCATAGTGCAGCTCGTGCTCTACCACATCCGCATGACGACGGTCGGCGAGCTTGATGCGCACGCCGGAATTGAGAAACGCAAGTTCGCGCAGGCGGCGTTCCAGCGTATCGAAGTCGAATTCGACCATGGTGAAAGTGTTGGGGGAGGGCAGGAAGCTTACTTCCGTGCCTGTCTCTGCTCCCGCATCACCGGTTACCACCAGCGGGGCATCAGCCACGCCATGGGTAAAGCTCATCTCATGGGTTTTCCCGGCGCGACGTATTTTCAGCTTCAGCCAGATCGACAGCGCGTTCACCACCGATACGCCAACGCCGTGCAGGCCGCCGGAGACCTTGTAGGAATTCTGGTCGAACTTACCGCCGGCATGAAGCTGGGTCATGATGACCTCGGCTGCCGAAACGCCTTCTTCCTTATGGATATCGGTCGGGATACCGCGACCGTTATCGGTCACGGTGCAGGACCCATCGGCATTCAAGGAGACGGTTACAAGCGTGGCATGTCCGGCCAACGCTTCATCGATCGCATTGTCCACGACCTCGTAGACCATATGATGCAGGCCGGAGCCGTCATCCGTGTCACCGATATACATGCCGGGACGCTTGCGAACGGCATCCAGACCTTTCAGAACACGAATGGAATCCGCGCCATATTCGGCGGGGGCTTCGGAATTCATCTCGGGCATCTCGCTCATGAAAATCTTTCGAAAAACGCGCTGCGAATGCAGCTTCAAAGATATGTCGAATCACGCGACAAACATGGCTTTAATATAGGTGCTAAAGGCTATTTTTCCAAATTTCGGCGGTAAATTTACCGGGGATTCCGCCTGTCTGACCATATGAAGGCGATCCCGGTGCGATGCGGCTTCTGGAACCGCCACAATTGATGCCTATATCCGGTTTGACGGAGACGTTCTCGACCTGTTTTATGACGAAAGGAACGTTTGATGGAAATTGCGAACGTTATGAGCGAAAGACCGGGTCCATTCGTGCCGCCTGCACCGCGACCGCGAGAAAAGCCGGTCGGGCGTTTCGAGATGATGCGGGTCGTCTACAAGAACCCGCTCGAGCTGTGGGGCGAGCCGTCCTATAACGAGCGGTGGATCTCGGTCAGCTGGTTCGGCATGAAAACCATCATCGCCAATGATCCGGGACTGATCCGTCATGTGCTGGTCGACAATGCCGCCAATTATCCCATGTCCGCCATTCGTCAGCGCGTGCTGCGGCCCTTGTTGCGCGATGGTCTGCTGACGGCCGAGGGCCAGGTGTGGAAGCGGTCGCGAAAAGCCATGGCGCCGGTTTTCACGCCGCGTCATATCGGTGGTTTTGCCGAGGCCATGCGCGACCGGTCGCGCCAGTTCGCCGATCGATACAAGACCTCCGGTACAATCACCGATGTCGCTCATGATATGACGCTCCTGACCTATGACATTCTGGCCGAGACGTTGTTTTCAGGTGAGATCGCAGGCGATCCCAACGATTTCGCACATCAGATCGACAAGCTGTTCGAGACCATGGGGCGGGTCGATCCGTTCGACCTTCTGGGACTGCCCGACTGGCTTCCACGCCTCACACGCCTGCGCGGACAGCAATCGCTCGGCTTCTTCCGTGAGCTGGTCTCCGACACTATCGCACTCCGCAAAGCTCGCATGGACAAGGGCGAAGATGTGCCGAGCGATTTCCTCACTTTGCTTTTGCGTGCGGAAGGCCCGGAAGGATTGAGCCGCTCCGAGATCGAGGACAATATCATTACCTTCATTGGCGCAGGTCATGAAACGACTGCACGTGCACTTGGCTGGACGCTCTATCTGCTCGCCAAGGCGCCGAGCGAGCGCGAAGGTATTGAAGCGGAAATTGATGGCTTTTTTGCAAAAGGCGGGCGTGACCTGCCACCGCAGGAATGGCTGGCATCGCTGCCTTTCACACGCGCAGCCTTCGAGGAAGCGATGCGGCTTTATCCGCCCGCACCGTCGATCAACCGTGAGGCGGCGACCGACGATACCTATGACGATCTGAAAATCCCAAAGGGCGCGACCGTGCTGGTCATGCCGTGGGTGATCCACCGTCACCGGCTCTATTGGGATCAGCCGGACGCTTTCATGCCCGAACGCTTCTGGCCCGAAAACCGAGACAAGCTTGACCGCTTTCAGTATTTGCCCTTCGGTGCGGGCCCCCGTGTCTGCATTGGCGCAAGCTTTGCCTTGCAGGAGGCTGTGATTGCACTTGCCATCCTGCTCGATGGCCGTCGTTTCGAGGTGCTGGAAACGACGAAGCCGTGGCCGGTACAAAAGCTCACCACCCAGCCGCAAGGCGGTCTGCCGATGAAGGTGATGAAGCGCTGACTAGCTTTTCAGGCGTTCAGCGTGCCAGCGCAGATGGCCATCCATGAAGGTCGAAATGAAGAAATAGGAATGATCATAGCCCTCACGCATGTTGAGCGCGAGGGGAATGCCAGCCTTCTTGCAGGCTTCTTCCAACAGCCACGGGCGCAGGCCGTCATTCAGGAAACCGTCTGCGGTGCCCTGATCGACCAGAAATTCCGGAAACTTGTAGCCATCTTCGATCAGCAGCGTGGCGTCATTGGCGCGCCATGCCCGCTCTTCCGGTCCGAGATATTTTTCCAGCGCCGGTTTCGACCATCCGGCAGTCGATGGCTGGACGATGGGCGCGAAAGCCGAGGCTGACTTGAACCGGTCCGGGTTTTTCAGCGCAATCGTCAGCGCGCCATGACCACCCATGGAGTGGCCGGTGATGGCCTGCCGCGCCATATCGAGCGGAAATTCGCGCGTCACCAGATCGGTCAGTTCCTGCGTGATATAGCTGTACATCTGGTAGTTCTTGGCGAACGGTTCTTGCGTGGCATCAACATAAAAACCGGCACCCTTGCCAAACTGCCAGTTGTCCGGCTCATCCGGAATGTGATCGCCGCGCGGGCTCGTATCGGGGCAAATAACGGCAATTCCCAGCTCCGCGGCCAATTGCCGATATTCGCCCTTGTCCATCACGTTTTGATGCGTGCAGGTCAAACCGGAAAGATACCAAAGCACCGGCACAGGCCCGTTAGCGGCTTGCGGCGGCAGGAAGACAGCAAAGGTCATGTCGCACTGGTTCGTCTCGCTCTTGTGGCGATAAACGCCTTGCGTTCCATCAAAGCACTTTGCGGTCGAAATGGTTTCCATGAAAGAACCTCAGTTTTGTTCAGCTTCCGAGCGCCACTGCGACATTGACAGAAGCGGCGACCAGCACGGTGTTGAAGAAGAAGGAGACGATGCTGTGCAGCAGCGTGACCCTGCGCATGGCAGGCGTCGTGACACTCGTGTCGGACGTTTGTGCCGTCATGCCGATGACATAGGCGAAATAGGCAAAATCCCAACCGGAGGGTTCCGGTGTTCCGGGGAAGTCGAAGCCGCCACGATAACGGCTGGCATGGCTGGTGTCGTCGCCAGCCAGTTCACCCGGCTGCCAATATACGTGCGCATAATGCAAGGCCGTCATCATATGTATGGTGAACCAGCCGAGCGGCACAGACGCAAGTGTCATGACCAGCGAGAAAGTATCGGCCTTTGTCTCGCTGTTGATGAGAATGAACAGCGAGACGATTGCGACGAGAACTGTTGCAAAGGTCACCAGAAAGATGATCCAGACGGGCTCGTCAGCGCTTGCCGCGTGTTTTTTCAGGAAGCCAGCAGTGAGTTTTGGCAAGGCGGAGGCCGCCAGCCCCAGATAGAGCACGAAGAAGCAGTTTGCGCCGACGACCGGGGCAAGGGGGCTTTTAAGAAGCCAGGCAATGATGAATGCTGCAACACCGCCAAAGGCGCCAAGATAGAAGGACATATGGCGGCGCAGCAGAAACATCAGGCAACCGTTTCCCTTGGTTCCAATCGCATGTCGACATGCGGAATGCCATCTTCGAGATATTCGTCGGAAATCGCCACGAAGCCGAACGAGCCATAGAATTTCTGCAAATGGCTCTGGCCTCCAAGCTCAATCGCGATGCCTGGAAAGCGGGCATGAGCAAAATCGATAGCCTCTTGCATCAGACGCTGGCCGAGCTTGTAGCCGCGATAATCCGGCGCGACTACGACGCGTCCGATCTTCACCGGCTTTCCATCCTGTTCCGGTGGTAGAACTCGCAGGCTGGCTGCAAGTTCCTCACCATCGAGAATGCGCAAGTGAAACGCATCGGCGTCCTTACCGTCGATTTCCGGATAGGGACATTTCTGCTCGACGACGAAGACATCCACGCGCAGTTTCAGCATCGCATAAAGTGCGCGTGGGGTCAGGTTGTCGATTTCGTCCCATTGGGAAACGAGAAGTTTTTCACTCATCAGTAGACAATCACCGAACGGATCGACTTGCCTTCATGCATGAGGTCGAAGGCGGTGTTGATTTCATCAAGCGGCATGGTGTGGGTGATGAGATCATCGATGTTGATCTTGCCGTCCATATACCAGTCGACGATTTTCGGCACGTCGGTGCGACCGCGCGCGCCACCGAAGGCGGTGCCTTTCCAGACGCGGCCCGTGACCAGTTGGAACGGACGCGTGGCGATTTCTTTGCCAGCTTCCGCAACGCCGATAATGATGGATTCACCCCAGCCGCGATGGCAGCATTCCAGCGCCTGACGCATGACATTGGTGTTGCCGGTGGCGTCGAAGGAATAGTCTGCGCCGCCGTCGGTCAGGTCCTGAATGGCCTGAACGACCTTGTCATTGCCGATTTCACGCGGGTTGACGAAGTCGGTCATGCCGAACTTCTTTGCCATTTCGACCTTGGCCGGATTGATATCCACGCCGATAATCTTGTCAGCGCCGACCATGCGCGCGCCCTGAATGACATTGAGGCCAATGCCGCCGAGGCCGAACACGACGACATTGGAGCCCGGACGAACCTTAGCCGTATAAATCACTGCGCCGATGCCGGTGGTTACGCCGCAGCCGATGTAGCAGATCTTGTCGAATGGTGCGTCTTCGCGGACCTTGGCGACGGCGATTTCCGGCAGAACGGTGAAGTTCGAGAAGGTCGAGCAGCCCATATAGTGGAACACTTCGCCGCCATCGCAGGAGAAGCGCGAGGTTTTGTCAGGCATCAGGCCCTGACCTTGCGTGGCGCGGATCGAGGTGCAGAGGTTCGAGCGCTGCGACAGGCAGGTTTTGCACTGGCGGCATTCCGGCGTGTAGAGCGGGATCACATGGTCGCCCGGCTTGACCGAGGTCACGCCAGCGCCCACTTCGCGCACGATGCCTGCTCCTTCGTGGCCGAGAATGGCCGGGAACTTGCCTTCGGAATCGAGACCCGAAAGGGTATAGGCATCTGTATGGCAAACACCTGTCGCCATGATTTCGACCAGCACTTCGCCAGCTCGTGGACCGCCAATCTCGACTGTTTCGATGGTGAGCGGCTTTTTCGCCTCCCACGCAACGGCTGCGCGTGATTTCATGACGATGTTTCTCCCTTTCAGTCTATCTTAGAGCAACGCACTCATTTGAGGTAGGTGCGTAGAATCCGCATGATTTCGTCGATTTGCGTATCGGGGTCAGCTTTGGTTTCCTGCACGTCCCCGATTTCCTGTGCAAATGTCTCGCGGAAATGGCTTTCCAGCACTTCCGCCATCAGCCCGTTGGCCGCACCGCGCAGGGCCGCGATCTGCTGCAGCAATGCCGCGCATTCCGTGCCAGCCTCGACCGCGCGCTCCAGCGCTTCGGCCTGTCCGCGAATGCGGCGCAGGCGCGTCAAGGCGCGCTTCTTGTCTTCCGGTGAATGCGGCATGGAAACTCCCGACTTCAGCGAAATCTATATACTCTAGGGGAGTATGTCAATTGCTCCGGAAATGCCTTTTGTAGGAATAGTTTTCTCAACAATTGGCACGTCCTGGATTTTAAGCCTCAAGCTTGAGATGCAGCAGCGGATAAGGGCGTCCCTGATCGTCAGTTTCCGAGCGACCTGTCTCGACAAAGCCCACATGGCGATAAAAGCCCACGCCTTGCGTGTTCTGCTCATTCACATCGACGGTCAGCGTGCCGCGCTTTTTCGCGTGCGCAATCATATGCTTGCCAATACCTTTGCCGCGCTGGTCGGGTGCGATGAACAGGCTGTCGATATTGTTATCGGTCATGCCCATAAAGCCAACCGGCTTACCGTCATCCTCAATGACATCGACTTCTACATTTGGCAGATATTGCTCACCGACCAGCTTTTCGATTTCAGCGAAATCTTCGCGGCTTAGAAAGTCATGCGTTGCCAGCACGCTTGCGCGCCAGATGGCGGTGAGGGCGGAGGCATCCGCCGGATTAGATTTTCGAATATGGATCATGTGCGTTCCCTGTGTGATAAGCACGAAAGCGAAAGCCTTATCTAACGGAAATTATTTTGACGAGTCTGCCCGATCTTCCTGTGACACGAATTCTGCCTCAGCTGGATGAGGCATTGGCGCATCATGCGAGCGCAGTCCTTGTCGCGCCGCCCGGTGCAGGCAAGACGACACTGGTGCCTATTCATATGCTGAATGCCACTTGGCGTAAGGATGGCATGATCGTGCTGCTCGAACCGCGTCGTCTGGCGGCACGCGCAGCCGCCCGTCGTATGGCACAGCTTCTGGGCGAGGAGCCCGGCGAAACGGTCGGCTATCGTATGCGCCTCGAAAGCAAGGTCTCGGCGAAGACCAAAATCCTCGTTGTCACCGAGGGCGTTTTTGCGCGTATGATCCTGGACGACCCTGACCTGAAGGGCGTTGCAGCAGTTCTCTTCGATGAGTTCCACGAACGCAGCCTTGATGCGGATTTCGGGTTGGCGCTGGCGCTCGATGTGCAGGCGGCGTTGCGCGACGATCTGAAAATTCTGGTCATGTCGGCAACGCTTGATGGCGCGCGCGTGGCTGCCCTTCTGGGCGACGCGCCGGTGATCGAAAGCGAGGGCCGGGCCTTTCCTGTCGATATTCGTTATCGCGAACGAAAAGCCGACGAGCGCGTGGAAGATGCGATGGCGCGCAGCATTCGCGACGCGCTGGCCGACGAGACGGGCAGTATTCTGGCTTTCTTGCCGGGGCAGGGCGAGATCGAGCGAACGGTGCGCCTTCTGGAAGATCGCGTGCCGACCCATGTGATGCTTGCGCCGCTTTATGGCGCAATGGAGGGTCGCGATCAGGATGCGGCGATCAAGCCAGCACCGGAAGGCAGGCGCAAGGTGGTTCTGGCGACCTCGATTGCCGAAACCTCCATCACGATTGACGGCGTGCGCGTGGTGATCGACAGCGGCCTTGCCCGCCTGCCGAAATACGAACCGGCTACCGGCCTGACACGTCTGGAAACCGTGCGCACGTCTCGCGCAAGCGCCGATCAGCGTGCGGGACGCGCGGGGCGGACTGAGCCCGGCATTGCCATTCGCCTCTGGCATCAGGGACAGACAGCCGCGTTGCCCGCTTTCTCTCCGCCTGAAATTCTGGAGGCTGATCTGTCAGGCCTCGTGCTGGATAGTGCCGCTTGGGGCGTAACCGATCCGGCAACGCTTGCCTTTCTCGATGCACCACCGAAACCGGCGCTGAGCGAAGCCCGCGCTCTGTTGCGTAGGCTCGGTGCATTGGACGAGGCCGGGCGTCTGACCCCTGACGGCGAAGCGATGCGTCATCTCGCTCTGCCTGCACGTCTTGCCCATATGGTGGCCGAGGCAGGCAAGCGCGGCGAAGCCTCAAAGGCTGCCGAACTCGCCGTGCTTTTGACGGAGCGTGGCCTTGGCGGCAACGAAACCGATCTCGACACACGTTTCTCGCGTTTTCGCAACGACCGTTCGGACCGTGCCCAAAGGGCCAAAGGTCTGGCGAAGCGCCTTGCCGCCAATGTGCTCAATCAGGGTGCACCCGCAGGATCAGGGATCGGTCGTATGTTGATCGACGCTTATCCCGACCGCATCGCCAGAGCGCGCGGGCAGACCGGGCAGTTTTTGCTGGCCAATGGTCGTGGCGGTGAGGTGGATAATGCGATCAGTCTCAGCCGTACGCCATGGCTGGTGGTGGCGGATATGTCCGGCAAGGCAGGACGCGCACGCATTCTTTCGGCTGCCGAAGTGTCGGAGGCGGAGATACGGGCAGCTCTTGGCGACCGGATCGAGAGTGGACGACAGGTGGTCTACGATCCGGAAAAGAACGCGCTGCGAGCACGCGAAGCCGTGCGCATCGGCGCAATTGCTCTTTCGGAAAAGCCGCTGGCCGCGCCATCGGGAAGTGCTGCCGATGAGGGCGTGATTGCCGCCGTGCACGAAAATGGGCTTGGTATTCTGCCCTGGGGCAAGGAAGCCGATATTCTGCGGCGTCGTCTTGGCTGGCTTTATCGCGGGCTTGGTGACCCCTGGCCATCCATGGAAGACGAGTATCTGCTGGAGACGCTGGAGGATTGGCTGCCGCCCTTCCTGACCGGCGAAGCGCAGCTCGACCGCATACCGGGCCATGTTTTGAAGAACGGCCTGATGAGCCTCGTACCCTTCGACCTTCAGCGCAGTGTGGATCAACTGGCGCCGACGCATTTCACGGTGCCGACCGGATCGCATATTCCGATCCGCTATGATGCCGAAGAGCCGGTGCTCGCAGTTCGCGTGCAGGAACTGTTTGGTCTTGGCGTGCATCCGGCCATCGCCAACGGCAAGGTGCCCTTGCTGCTGGAGCTTCTGTCGCCAGCCCATCGCCCGATCCAGATCACCCGCGATTTGCCGGGTTTCTGGAAAGGATCATGGGCCGATGTGCGGTCCGATATGCGTGGGCGCTATCCCAAACATGTCTGGCCGGAAGATCCGGCCAATGCGGAAGCAACACGCCGGGCAAAGCCGCGCGGAACCTGAATCTAGCCTGCGACCGGATAGCGCAGTTCCGCTTGCATTTCTGTCCGCGCTTGCCCCATAAGGGGCAAGATAGAGGGATCAATGCACGCAGAATTCGAGAATCGCGCTTCCAATCTTTCGCGCCGGCCGCGTCTGACCACACTGGTCCGCGTGCGCTGGCTGGCCATCGCCGGGCAGACGGCGGCAGTCATGCTGGTGGCGCTTTATCTGCAGTTTCCGTTTGCTGTCGGGATTTGCTTTGCGCTGATTGCCTGCTCTGCCTGGCTCAATCTGTATCTGGCATTTCGCTTCCCCACCAATCACCGGCTGAATCCGGCAGCGGCAAGCCTTGTGCTGGCCTTCGATGTCCTGCAATTGGCTGGCCTGCTCTATCTCACCGGCGGCCTGCAAAACCCCTTCGTCATTCTCATGATCGTGCCGGTCATCATTTCGGCGACCTCGCTATCCGCACGGCATACGCTGGTTCTGGCCTTGCTGGTCGTGGCCTGTACCTCGATTCTCACCGTCAAACATGAGCCATTGCCCTGGTATCCGGGCGAAACACTGAACCTGCCATTCCTGTTTGTCATTGGTATCTGGTGCGCGATTGCGTCGGCGCTGGGCTTTACCGGGGTTTATGCCTACCGCATCGCCGAAGAAGCACGCCAGCTTGGCGATGCGCTGAGTGCCGCAGAACTCATTCTTCAGCGTGAGCATCACCTGACGGCATTGGACGGACTTGCCGCCGCCGCCGCCCACGAGCTTGGCACCCCCCTTGCCACCATTGCGCTGGTGGTGAAGGAAATGCAGCGCTCCTATGCCAAGAATCCCGTCGATGTCGGTCTTAGCGAAGACATTGCACTGTTGCATTCGCAGACGCAGCGCTGTCGTGAAATTCTGCGAAGGCTGACCAGCCTCTCCTCGGAAAATGAGGAACACATGTCGCGGCTACCGCTGTCCTCACTCATTGAGGAGGTGATCGCACCGCACCGTAATTTCGGCATCACCATTGACGTGCAGAAGGTAGCGGGACCAATGCCGGAACCGGTGACACGGCGCAATCCCGGACTGCTTTACGGTTTGGGTAATCTGGTGGAAAACGCGGTCGATTTCGCGCGCGGCAATGTCAGTGTCACTTGGGGTTGGACGGATAATCAGGTGAGCGTGACCATCCAGGACGACGGCAGCGGCTTCAAGCCGGAAATCCTCGATCGTATCGGCGAGCCGTATATGACGAGCCGTGATAACACCCGTAATGGCGGCGGGCTTGGCCTTGGCCTGTTCATCGCCAAAACCCTGCTGGAACGCTCCGGCGCGCAAATTGCTTTCCGTAATCGAAGCAATCCGGGGCAGGGGGCGGAAGTGAAAGTGGTTTGGCCCCGCTCCGCATTCACATCCGGCTGAAGAAGGATGCCGCATGACGATCCCGCTTGAAATCCAGAGGGCAACGCAGGAGTTCGACAAGTTTCTCCATATGGCGCGGGATGAGGCAGGGCTCGCTACACGCAATCAGGCCTATACGATGGTGGAGGCCGTTCTGCTCACCTTCCGCCACCGGCTCGATGTCGGTCAGGCGATTCGCTTTGCCGGGATACTGCCGCCGGTTCTTCGCGCGATTTTTGTAGAAAACTGGGATATTGGCGAAGCGAAACGACCATTTCTGAGCCGGCAAGCCTTGACCCGCGAAGTGCAATCGCTGCGCAAGAATCACAATTTCGCACCAGATTCAGCTATTTACGACGTTGCCAAGGCGCTTCGGGTGCATATCGATCAAGTGAAGCTGGATGACGTTCTGGCAGGGCTCCCTGCCGAGGCGCGGGAATACTGGTCCGTCTGAAGCGGCTGCCTGCGATACACGATTTTACGATCAAATCCTTGTGTCCATATTTCAAAATATTCTGAAAATACAAAGGTTTGCATCGTTCCTGCATGTGGATGAATGCTGAGATTGCTTCAACAATTCAATGGCTATTTGACTTTTTGACGCAGGGGTATCAATAAGGAAAGAAAAATACAGGCAGGAAGCACCCGATGGACGACTTGAAGCAGGAAGACACCGAAGCCATAGGCAACGATCCGACCCTCCTTCTGGTTGATGACGACAAGCCCTTCCTGCAGCGCCTTGCCCGCGCCATGGAAAGCCGGGGTTTTCAGGTGACGACTGCGGAATCGGTTGAAGAAGGCATTGCCGCCGCCAAGGCCGCTGCGCCTGCCTATGCGGTCGTGGATATGCGGCTCGGCGATGGCAACGGTCTCGATATCATCGAGGCTATCCGCTCGCGCCGTGCCGACACGCGCGCTATCGTTCTTACCGGATACGGCAATATCGCAACCGCTGTGAATGCCGTTAAGCTCGGTGCCATCGACTATCTGTCGAAGCCTGCGGATGCGGATGAGGTCTTCGCAGCATTGACCCGCCGTCCTGGTGAAAAGGTTGCACCGCCGGAAAATCCGATGTCTGCCGACCGAGTTCGCTGGGAGCATATCCAGCGCGTTTATGAAATGTGCGAGCGCAACGTCTCCGAGACGGCACGTCGTCTCAACATGCATCGCCGTACCTTGCAGCGCATCTTGGCAAAACGGGCGCCTCGTTAAAACGCGTTTCGATCCGATTGAATCAGATCGGCACTCTAACGATTTGTTTTGACGCGCATCTTACCCGAAAACCGTTTCACATTTTTCGGGATGCGCTCTAATACCAAGGCGCTGAGATGCTGACGCATCACGCCTAGAAAAAGTTCAATCGCCACTCGGGCTTAACCAAAAACCGATGAGTCATACTCATCGGTTTTTGGTATAAATCAATCTATTTCGGTCTCGGGTACATCGAGACCGGCGAGTTCGGCAATCGTCAGGCGAGCAGCGCCTGCTCGCGCAAAGCGCAACATCAGCGCCTTTCGCGTTGCGCCGGGCAATTTATGCTCTGGCGCATCGCGCAGGATTTCCGCTCCATATCCGTCTGACAGGATGAAGCCGCATTCTTGCGGGAATATTTCGCGCGGTACCGCCGGATGGGTGGCGAAGAACAGCCGATCGCAATAAGCGCGATATTCAGGCCATTTGCGGTCCGCCTTCCAGTCCTCGATCGAGGATTTGATTTCCACGATCCAGATTTCGCCCTTGCGGCTGACCGCGATCAGGTCGGCGCGCCTGCCGGATGCCAGTGGCAGCTCGGGTAATGCCGCAAGCCCCATCTCCAGAAAAAGACGCTGCACCCCACGACGCACCAGCATGGCGTTCTCGGACTGCCGGCCGTCGGAAAGGGGATGAGTCTGATTGGGAATCACAATGGGCATGGATGCATTTTGTGCGTGGTTTCGGATCGAAACAATCGGAAAGCAGGTGCAAGCCGCACGAAAATTGCGGCAAAAAGGCGAAACATGGCTAAAAAATGTCATTATCAAGGAATTTTCAATTTACGGTTAACGCCTGGTTAACAATACTACCCCATCTTCAACAAGAACGAGCGATTCGCTTCTATCTTCGACCCTTCGTGGTCCCATTGACGGAATGAACCAATCTGGGGGAATGCATGAATTCTCGCGTCCTAAAATTGACGACGGCTCTCTTTCTGGCAGGTGCCTTGGCAGGCTGCTCGACTGTAGGCGGCACTTTCTATACGGCATCCTATTCTTCGGTCACGGACGCCGGTTATGTCGTTCCGGCCATCCCAAGCACGAAGATCCCGGCGCAATATCGCCGCCAGATCGTCAAATATCCGACTGATGAGGCCCCTGGCACGATCATCGTCGATACGCGGGAAAAATTCCTTTATCTTGTCATGCCTGAGGGCAAGGCCATGCGTTACGGCATCGGCGTCGGTCGCGAAGGTTTCGAATGGTCCGGTTCGGCGCGCGTCGCCATGAAGCGGGAATGGCCGACCTGGACGCCGCCGTCTGCGATGATCAAGCGCCAGCCGGAACTGGCAAAATATCGCAACGGCATGGATCCCGGCCTGCGCAATCCGCTCGGCGCGCGTGCCCTTTATCTGTACAACAAGGGCGGCGATACGGGCTATCGTCTGCACGGAACGCCGGAATGGTGGTCCATCGGCAAGGCCATGTCTTCCGGTTGCATCCGCCTCATGAATCAGGACATCATGGATCTCTACGACCGCACCGAACAGGGTGCGAAGGTCGTTGTGAAACAATAAGTCCAGACGATAACAGACGTGAAAAAGGCCGCTTTGAGCGGCCTTTTTCATTGCAACTTTAATCAGGTCAGATCTGTTCGACCTGCTGCACTTCCGGCACGAAATGGCGCAGAAGGTTCTGAATGCCGTGCTTCAATGTTGCCGTCGATGATGGGCAGCCGGAGCAGGCGCCCTTCATATGCAGGAACACGGTGCCGTTTTCGAAGCCGCGGAAGGTGATATCGCCACCATCCTGCGCAACAGCTGGACGAACACGGGTCTCGATCAGCTCTTTGATGATTTCGACGGTTTCGGTATCGGCCTCATCGAAGAACTCTTCTTCGCCATGCGCGGCAGCGGCGTCGACATTGCCGTTGCTTGCCATTGCAGGGGCGCCCGACATGAAATGTTCCATGATGGTGCCGAGGATGGCCGGCTTCAGATGCTGCCACTCACCGTCTTCCTTGGTGACAGTGATGAAGTCGTAGCCGAAGAAAACACCGGTCACGCCCGGAACCGAAAAGAGCTTGGCTGCGAGCGGTGATGTGTTGCCAGCGGTGGAGGCGTCGCGGAAATCGGCGGTGCCTTCCGACATAACGACCTTGCCGGGAAGAAACTTCAGGGTCGCCGGGTTGGGCGTGGTTTCAGTCTGGATGAACATGCCAGTTGTCCCGCTTTCAGATTTTGGAACGATTCTCGTAAGCGCAGATCCATATGGACGCAAGTACTGTCCTGATCCTGCGTGTATCAGTTGTCATCAATATAGGGTGATTAGGTCACCGCATCAATGTCATCGTCGCTCATACCTGCCGGAATGACGGTAACCGGGATTGGGAACTGGGAACGGCCGGCAAGCGATTGCACGAGAGGGCCCGGTCCTTCCTTGCCAGAACCAGCAGCGAGAACCAGAATGGCGATGTCCTGATCTTCCTCGATGAGACACATGAGCTCTTCGGCGGTTTCGCCTTCACGGATGCTGATTTCCGGCTCAATCCCTTGATCCGCACGCACGGTTGCCGCGAATTTTTCAAGCGCTGCGCGGGCACGATCCTGTGCTTCGGAACGCATGATTTCGCCGACGCCCAGAATTTGCTGGAAATCGGAGTCATCGATCACGAAGAGCAGGATGAGCGAGCCGCCGGTGTTTTTTGCACGGCGCGCGGCATAGGCAACAGCACGCCCGCATTCGGGCGTCTCGTCGATGACAGCAAGAAACTTGCGGCGGTGACCGGCTTCCCGGCTAAGTCGTTTTGATACCATGGCCGCAATTTGCCATCGGGATTGATCGTCTGCAAGCTGACATTTGATGGATGCTTGAGGATCGAACGCTGATTTTCAAATGAAGACGGACGGCAGCAAAAATACCGCCGCCCGTTTGATAAATAAGAAATTTAGTTCTGCAGCCAGCCGACGATATCGCGAACATGACGCATGGTCTGTTCTGCAATCACACCAGCCCGTTCGCCGCCATCGCGCAGAACGCTGTCGATATGGGCCGGATCGGCAACCAGTCGGCGCATCTCGTGGGTGATCGGCGAAAGCTTCGCCACCGCCAGATCGGCCAGTGCCGCCTTGAATTCGGAGAACTGGCGCCCGCCAAATTCCTTCAGCACCTCTTCCTTCGATTGAGAGGAAAGTGCTGCATAGATGCCAACCAGATTTTCCGCTTCCGGGCGACCGGCGAGACCGTCAAGCTCTGTAGGCAGGCCGTCCGAGTCGGTCTTTGCCTTGCGGATCTTCTTGGTGATGGTGTCTTCGTCATCGATCAGATTGATGCGTGACAGATCGGACGGATCGGACTTCGACATTTTCTTGGTGCCGTCGCGCAACGACATGATGCGCATGGCAGGGCCAGAAATAACCGGCTCGGTGAGCGGGAAGAACCCCGATACATGCTCGTCACCCACCTGCATATCCACACCGATTCCCAGCGAGGCGATACGGTCGGAATAGTCATTGTTGAATTTCTGCGCAATGTCGCGGGTCAATTCCAGATGCTGCTTCTGGTCTTCGCCAACCGGCACGGCGGTGGCGCGATACAGCAGAATGTCGGCAGCCATCAGGCTTGGATAGGCGAACAGGCCGAGCGAAGCATTTTCGCGGTCCTTGCCTGCCTTGTCCTTGAACTGGGTCATGCGGCTCATCCAGCCGATGCGCGCAATGCAGTTGAACACCCATGCAAGCTCCGCATGCTGCATGACGCGGCTCTGGTTGAAAACGATGCTCTTCTTCGGATCAACACCGGCGGCGAGATAAGCAGCCGTCACTTCCCGGGTCGAGTTTGTCAAATCAACCGGATCGGGCGAGATGGTCAGCGCATGCATATCGACGACACAATAAATGCAGTCGTTGGTATTCTGCATGTCCACCCACCGCTTGATCGCACCCAGATAGTTACCGAGGTGAAGATTTCCGGTCGGTTGTGCGCCGGAGAAGACAAGCGGTTTGAACGTGCTCATAGCTGTTTCCTAAAATGAACCCCTGCCGGTGGAGAGCAGGGGGCTTTGACGATGTGGCGTGTTTTCGCAGAGACGCAAAGGTGTTTCAAGGACAATTATGCGTCATTGTCGGGCTGTTTCTTGGCTGCGCCGCGTTTGACATTGCGGCGGATCATACCGGTATTTGCGCCACCGAGAGCGAAAGCGAGGCCGAAATAGACGATCATCGCTGCAATCACCATGGCACAAACGGTTCCCGCCCGCGTGACCAGCGGCGCTGCAGAGGAAAGCTCGTAGGCAAAATAGCCGATGGCATAATGGATACCGAATGCCATGACGCCTGCGGCGATCAACAGGCGCGGAATACGGGTGAGCAGCGGAATATCCCGCCCCCAGTGGCCGCGCTTCACCAGCATGGCGAACAGGAGGATAGCATTGACCCAGCCAGCCACGATTTCGGCAGTGGCGATGCCGGCCGGGCCGAGGCGCGGGAAAAGTGTGAGGGCGAGCGTGACGTTTACCGCAACGGAAATCGCGGCGAAGATCATCGGCGTGCGCGTGTCTTCGCGGGCGAAGAAGCCGGGAATAAACGCCTTGATCAGCACGAAAGCGGGCAGGCCGAGGCCATAGATCGCAAGAATGTTGGAGACGACGAGCGTGGAATCCGGGCTGAACTTGCCGCGCTCGAACAACAGCCGGACGATGGGTTCCGACATGACCAGAAGCGCGGCAGCGGCTGGCAGGGTCAGAAACAATGTGAACTCGACCGAGCGGTTTTGCAGGTTCGAGGCTTCCTTCATGTGACCGCCGCGCAGAGCGCGTGACAGCTCAGGCAGAAGCACGGTGGCAACCGCGATGCCGACGACGCCGAGCGGAAGCTGATAGATGCGATCCGCATAGACCAGCGATGAAACAGCGCCTTCCATGCCCGATGCGATATTGGTGTTGATGAGCAGATTAATCTGCGTGATGCCGCCGGTGATCGCTGCGGGAAGCGCCAGCACCAGCAGTCGTTTGACATTTGATGTCAGGCGCGGACGACGGAAGCCGATCTTGATGCCAGCATTGCGCACGGCAAGCCAGACAATAGCAAGTTGCACCAGACCTGCAGCCATGACACCCCAGGAAAGGCCGTAGCCAACCGAAAGCGCGTCATAGCCGCGCCACCAGGCAACGGCCAGCACCCCGATCAGGATGATGTTGAGGAAGACCGGCGCAATCGCCGCCGCAAAATAGCGATGCAGCGAATTGAGCATGCCACCCATCATCGCTGCCAGCGACATGCAGGCGAGATAGGGGAACATGATGACGGCGAGACGGACCGTATTGTCGAATTTTACCGGATCGTCGGTGAAACCCGGCGCGATCACCGTCCGCACGATGAAGGGCATCGAAAGTTCCATCACGATGGTCAGGAACAGAAGCACGGTAAAGAGCACGCCAAAGACTTCTTCGGAAAAACGGCGGGCGCCGTCCATACCGTTCTTCTCGATTTCCTTGGCAAAGAGCGGCACGAAGGCGGAATTGAAAGCGCCTTCGGCAAAGAGCCTGCGAAATGTGTTCGGGAAACGGAACGCGGCATTGAAGGCATCGGCTACCGGACCGGTGCCGAGCGCTGCCGCCATGAACATCTCGCGCGTGAATCCGAAAATGCGGCTCATCAGCGTTCCGGACGCGACCGTGGCGAACTTTTTGACCAAACTCATATGACTGAAAAACCTATGCTGCGGCCTGCGACGAGCGACCGTTTGTCTTGCTGCCATTGTCCCCGCTGAGAACACCAAGCAGCTTGCGCCTGATATTGCCCTGGCGGGTGGCGTTTGAAATCTTGTGACCCACAAGGTCAGTCACATAAAAACTGTCGATCACCTTCTCGCCGAAAGTGGTGATGTGGGCTGAAGCAATATCCAGTGAAAGGTCGGAAATAAGGCCGGTCAGTTCTGAAAGCAGGCCGGGCCTGTCCAGACCTTCGACTTCGATGACGGTGAACTTGTTGGAGAGCGTGTTGTTGATCTCGACGCGCGGCTCCAGCTTGAAAGCCTTGGCGGCTCTCTTCGGCTTGGTGCGTTTGGCCAGTACGTCGGGCAGATGGGCCTTGCCGGACAGAACATCCTCGATGACCTTGCCGACGCGTTCGGCACGGCGGCGTTCGTCATCGTCAGTGTCGAACTCGCGGCTGATGAGAATGGTGTCCAGTGCGCGCCCGTCACCGGTGGTGAAAATCTGCGCGTCGACAATGTTGCCGCCTGCCGCCGCGCAGGCACCGGTGATGATCGACAACAGGCGCGGATGATCAGGTGCCAGAACGGTGATTTCCGTGACCGCCTCGAAAGTATGCGGTTTGGCCATGGTGGCCAGTGCCCGCTCGTTGCGATCAGCTTCGCGAATGAAATGGGCGTGCCTGACCTGATCCTCAAGGCTGACCGTCAGGAAATAGTTGGTGTAATGAAGGGCAAGATAGGCATCGCGCTTATCCTTCGGCCAATCGGAAAGCCGTTCCGCCAGTGCCTCCCGCGCCTGATGATCGCGGTCTGCGCGGGACAATTCCGAAAAACCGCCGGTCAGGACCAGCTCGGTTTCGTAGAAGAGTGTGCGCAGAAGCTGGCCTTTCCAGCCATTCCATACGCCGGGGCCAACCGCCTTGATGTCGCAGACGGTCAAGATCAGAAGAAGCTTCAGGCGCTCCATGGTCTGCACGGTGTCGGCGAAGTCGATGATGGTTTTGCGATCATTGAGATCGCGCGACTGCGCCACCATGCTCATGGTCAGATGTTCGCGCACAAGCCATTCGACGGTTTCCGTTTCGGCAGGGGTAAGGCCGAACCGTGGTCCAAGCCTGCGGGCAATGCGCGCACCGGCGATCGAGTGATCGTCCGGGCGCCCCTTGGCGATGTCATGCAGGAGCAGCGCCACATAAAGCAGGTTGCGGTCCCGCTTGATCGTGGTGATCAGGTGGTTTGAAAGTGGATGTTCGTTTTCCAATTCGCCATGCTCGATTTCCGAAAGTACGGCGATGCAGCGCAACAGATGCTCGTCCACCGTATAATGGTGATACATGTTGAACTGCATCATGGCGACGATCTTGCCGAAATCCGGAATGAACTTTCCAAGCACGCCGGATTCGTTCATGCGGCGCAGAATGAGTTCGGGGTTGCGCGGCGAAGTGAGAATTTCGAGGAAAAGCCTGTTGGCTTCGGAATTTTCACGCAGATCAGCATTGATGAGCTTCAGCGAGCGGGTCAGGCTCTGCATGGCTTCGGGATGAAATTCCAGCCCGTGCTTGTCGGCCAGATGGAAGAGGCGAATGATATTGACCGGATCTTCCTTGAAAACCTGCGGTCGTGCGATGTTGATGCGGTGATTTTCCGAAACGAAATCACCGTCTGCGGAAAGCTTGCGCTTGCGCCGCGAGAAGGTGAGGAAGATGCGGTTGAAGCCCGGCACATGCTTGGCCTGTTGTTCTTCCAGTGCCGCACTGATGATACGGGTGAGGTCGCCAACATCCTTTGCCACGAGGAAGTAATGCTTCATGAAGCGTTCGACGTAGTTCTGGCCGGGATGCGCTGTATAGCCGAGACGTTCGGCAATTTCAGGCTGGATGTCGAAGGAAAGGCGTTCTTCCGCCTTCAGCGTCGCAAAGTGCATGTGGCACCGCACGGCCCAGAGAAAATCCTCAGCCTTGTTGAACAGCTTCAGCTCGGCACGCGACAGAACACCAAGCTTGACCAGCTCTTCCTTCGTTTTGACGCGATAGAAGTATTTGGTGATCCAGAACAGCGTATGCAGGTCGCGTTGCCCACCCTTGCCTTCCTTGACGTTCGGCTCGACCAGATAGCGGGTTTCGCCTGCCTTTCGGTGACGCTGGTCGCGTTCGGCAAGCTTGGCCTGAATGAATTCCGGGCCAGTATCCTTGACGATTTCCTCTTCAAAGCGGGTGATAAGTGTTTTGAAGAGCTCGCGATTGCCGGTGAGAAATCGCGCATCGAGAACCGCCGTGCGGATCGTCATGTCCTCGCGCGCCAGACGAATGCATTCATCGATATTGCGCGTGGAATGGCCGACTTTCAGCCCCATGTCCCACTGCATGTAGAGCATATACTCGACGACCTGCTCGCCCCAGGGGGTCTGCTTGTAAGGTAGCAGAAACAGAAGATCGATATCCGACCCCGGCGCCAGTCCGCCGCGCCCATATCCGCCGACAGCGATGATGGCCATATTCTCGGCCTTCGACGGATTGACCATCGGATAGGCTTTGGTGGTGGCGAATTCGAACAGCGCCTCGATCAGCGTGTCCATGAGAAAGGAAAGGCGTTTGGCGCATAGCGTGCCGCCGCCATCCTTCATTAGCAAGCCTTCTGCATTGGCGCGACCGCGCACCAGCGCGTCCTTCAGAGCCTGAAGCACCACTTTGCGCACGGTAGAACTGGTGTAGCTTTCGTCCGTGGAATCCGCCAGTTCGTTGAGCTTGCGGCGCAGCGTCTCGGGATTGACGATCTCTTCCAGCTTAAGGTCGTGTGCGCTCATGCGGCATGTAGATCCGGTTTGCGGAGAAAGGATAGTGGACGGTGGTCACTATCCTATAGCCGCTTTTATGGATGATGAATATCCAAAAGCAAAGGCCGGGTTTCCCCGGCCTGTTTCACTATTATTCGCTGATTTTTCAGTTCGTCGCATTATAGGCAGTGATTGCCGCCATGTTGACGATGTCGGAATCCTTCGCACCGATGGTGACGATCTGCGCGGGCTTGTCGAGGCCTACGAGCAATGGACCGATGACTGTTGCACCACCCAGTTCCTGCAGCATGTCGGCGGCAATCGAGGCCGAATGATTGTCCGGCGTGACGATCACATTGGCCGGGCCTGACAGGCGGATGAATGGATACTGTTCCATCAGCTTCGGGTTCAGCGCCACATCGGCACTCATTTCACCGTCGAATTCGAAATCGACATGACGTGTCGCCAGAATGCGGACGGCTTCCTGAATGCGTGCGGAACGTTCACCACCCATATGGCCGAAAGTGGAGAAGGCGGTCAGCGCGACACGTGGCACATACCCCATGCGGCGCGCCATGCCTGCAGCTTCAACTGCAATATCGGCAAGTTCGGCTGCGGTCGGCATTTCATGGACGGCGGTATCGGCGATGAACACCGTACGACCGCGGCAAAGCGCGATGGAAACGCCGACCATGCGGTGGCCGGGCTTGGAATCGATCACACGGCGCACGTCGTCCAGACCCGTCGCGTAATTGCGGGTCACGCCCGTTACCATGCCATCGGCATCGCCGAGCGCGACCATACAGGCCGCAAAATGATTGCGGTCATTGTTGATGAGGCGGTGGCAATCGCGCGTCAGATAGCCCTTGCGCTGCAGTTTCTCGTAGAGATAGTCGGCATAGGCGGCATTGCGGCTCGACAGGCGTGCATTGATGATTTCGATGCCGGGACGGTCAAGATCGAGACCGGCAGCCTTGGCCGTATCCTTCACCCGTTCCTCGCGGCCAACCAGAATGGCGGTGCCGAGACCCTGATTGACGTAGGAAACGGCGGCGCGCATCACCTGTTCTTCTTCGCCTTCGGCGAAGACGATGCGCTTCGGCTGACGGCGGACACGTTCATAGATGCCGCGCAACGTGGAAGCGATCGGATCGCGACGCGCTGACAGTTCGCGCTTGTAGCCTTCAATATCGGCAATGGCGCGTCCGGCAACGCCGGTTTCCATCGCCGCCTTGGCGACCGCAGCCGAGACGGATGCAAGCAGGCGTGGATCGAACGGCACCGGGATGATGTAGCTCGAGCCGAAACGTGGGCGGCTGCCTTGATATGCGGCGACCACATCGTCCGGCACGTCCTCACGGGCAAGCTCGGCCAGCGCGTTGACGGCTGCAATTTTCATCGCATCGTTGATGGTGGTTGCACGAACATCGAGTGCGCCACGGAAGATATAAGGGAAGCCAAGGACATTGTTGACCTGGTTCGGATAATCCGAACGACCGGTGGCAACGATGGCATCATCACGGATGCGCGCCACTTCTTCAGGCGTGACTTCCGGGTCGGGATTGGCCATGGCGAAGATGATCGGGTTCGGTGCCATGGAACGGACCATGTCTTCGGTGAACGCGCCTTTGGCCGAAAGGCCGAACACGACATCTGCACCGTTCATGGCATCTGCGAGGGACCGCTTGTCGGTCTTCACCGCATGGGCAGACTTCCACTGGTTCATGCCTTCTTCGCGGCCCTGATAGACGACACCCTTGGTATCGCACAGGATGACGTTTTCCGAAGCAAAGCCCATTGCCTTGATGAGTTCGATACAGGCAATACCCGCCGAACCTGCGCCATTGCAGACGAGCTTCGTCGTCTTCATGTCGCGTCCGGTCAGATGCAGCGAATTGATCAGACCGGCAGCGGCAATGATTGCCGTTCCGTGCTGGTCGTCGTGGAAGACGGGAATATCCATCAATTCGCGCAGGCGCTGCTCGATGATGAAGCAGTCTGGCGCCTTGATATCTTCCAGATTGATGCCGCCGAACGACGGCCCGAGATAGCGTACCGCATTGATGAAGGCGTCGATGTCGGTCGTATCGACCTCAAGGTCGATGGAGTCGACATCGGCAAAGCGCTTGAACAGCACGGCCTTGCCTTCCATTACCGGCTTGGATGCGAGCGCGCCCAGATTGCCGAGGCCCAGAATGGCGGTGCCGTTCGAGATGACTGCGACCAGATTGCCCTTGGCCGTATAGTCATAGGCGCGGGCGGCGTCTTCGGCGATTGCCTTCACCGGCACGGCGACGCCCGGAGAATAGGCGAGCGACAGATCGCGCTGCGTGGTCATGGGCTTGGTGGGGTTGATCTCCAGCTTGCCCGGGCGACCCTGCGCGTGAAAGTCTAGCGCTTCCTTCTCACTGGCTGTGGGTGCGCGTTCTGATGTGTTGCCCTTCGGCGTCGAGGCTGGCATGTTCCCTCCGGTTTCATCTGCGGGAGAACCTCGATAGCGCCAGTCAGGCATCGTGTAAACAGTGCTTCGAGGAATAGATATTCATCCAAAAACGATGGAATACGAAATTTTATAACTTTAGCCTCGTCGGCTAAGCAATAAATGAAGGTTTTTAAATGGAAACGACGGCTAACGAAAACACCTCGGAAGCGGAAGACAATGCCGCCGAGGCAGCGCCCGTTCGCCTGACGCCCATGATGGAACAATATATCGAGATCAAGGCGGCGAATGTCGATTCGCTGCTCTTCTATCGCATGGGTGATTTCTACGAGCTGTTCTTCGATGACGCAGTGGAGGCATCAGCAGCACTGGGCATCACGCTCACCAAGCGCGGCAAGCATCTGGGCGAGGATATTCCCATGTGCGGCGTGCCGTTCCATGCTGCCGACGATTATCTGCAGAAGCTGATCGCCAGGGGCTATCGCGTCGCTGTCTGCGAACAGGTGGAAGACCCGGCAGAGGCGAAGAAACGTGGCTCCAAATCGGTGGTGAAGCGCGATGTGATCCGTCTCGTCACGCCGGGTACGCTGACCGAAGAAAAACTGCTGGATCCGTCCGAAGCCAATTTCCTGATGGCGATGGGACGCACACGCGGCGACGGCGCGCTGGCGCTCGCCTGGATCGATATTTCAACCGGAACCTTTCGCGTGGCGGAAACCACATCGGACCGGCTTTTCGCCGATGTGATGCGGGTAGACCCGCGTGAACTCGTCGTGGCCGACAGCGCCTTCCACGATGAGGAGCTGCGTCCGGTCTTCGATCTGGTCGGCAAGGCTGTGACGCCGCAGCCGGCGACCCTCTTCGACAGCGCAGCCGCTGAGGCGCGCATCCAGCGCTATTTCAACGTGGCAACGCTCGATGGTTTCGGCCAGTTCAGCCGTCCCGAACTCTCGGCCATTTCCGGCGCAATCGCCTATATCGAAAAGACGCAGATTTCAGAGCGCCCGCCCTTGATGCGGCCCGAACGTGAACATGAGGGTGGCACGCTTTTCATCGACCCGGCCACGCGTGCCAGCCTGGAACTTGCCCGCACCATGTCGGGCAATCGCGATGGCAGCTTGCTGAAGGCGGTTGATCGCACGGTGACCGGAGGTGGTGCGCGGCTTTTGGCGGAACGGTTGACCGCGCCGCTGACCGACCCCAAGGCAATTGCGTTGCGGCTCGATTCCGTTTCCTGGTTCCTGAGCGAGCAATCGCTCTGCGAGGCCATGCGTGCGGAACTGAAGGGTGTGCCGGATATGCCGCGCGGACTCTCGCGTCTCGCCGTCGGACGCGGTGGGCCACGCGATCTGGGAAGCCTTGCCCGCGGCTTCGAGGCCGCGCATATCATTGCGAGCCTGCTGGAAAGCGCCTTGCTGCCCGATGAACTGGCGCATGCCCGCGATGCTGTCAGCGCCATGCCCGCCATCTTTACTGCTCATCTCGACCGGGCTTTGGCCGACGAATTGCCGCTTCTGAAACGCGACGGTGGTTTCGTGCGTGGAGGTTATAATTCCGAACTCGATGAAATGCGGGCCTTGCGTGACCAGTCGCGCCGGGTGATCGCCGGTCTGCAGGCCAACTATATCGAAGAGACCGGTATCAAGTCGCTGAAGATCAAGCATAACAATGTGCTTGGCTATTTTATCGAGGTGACGGCCAACAATGCCGGGGCGATGACCGATACGGATGAAGCCAAGGGTCGCTTCATTCATCGCCAGACCATGGCTAATGCCATGCGCTTTACCACGACTGAACTGGCGGAACTGGAGAGCAAGATCGCCAATGCCGCCGACCGCGCATTATCCATCGAGCTTGCCGTGTTCGAGGAACTGACGGCGGAGGCCGTCTCCCACGCCGATAGTATCCGCGCCGCCGCATCGGCGCTTGCGGCTTTCGACGTCTCGGCATCGCTTGCCGTGCTGGCGGAAGAGCAGGGCTATTGCCGTCCTCAAGTCGATGACAGCCTGTCCTTCAATATTGTGGCTGGTCGCCATCCGGTCGTCGAGCAGGCGCTGCGACGTCAGGCGGCCAATCCGTTCGTCGCCAATGATTGTGATCTCTCGCCACAAACGGACGGCGGAAATGGTGCGATCTGGCTTCTGACCGGTCCGAACATGGGCGGTAAGTCGACTTTCCTGCGCCAGAACGCGCTGATCGCGATCCTTGCCCAGATGGGCTCATTTGTACCTGCTGGTTCTGCGCAGATCGGTGTCGTGGACCGGTTGTTCAGCCGCGTCGGTGCTTCCGACGACCTCGCGCGCGGGCGCTCGACCTTCATGGTTGAAATGGTGGAAACGGCTGCGATCCTCAATCAGGCGGGCGAACGCTCGCTGGTGATCCTCGATGAGATCGGGCGCGGTACGGCCACTTTCGACGGACTGTCCATTGCCTGGGCGGCCGTTGAATATCTGCATGAGAAGAACCGTTGCCGGGCGTTGTTCGCCACGCATTTTCATGAAATGACGGCGCTTTCGGAAAAGCTGGAGCGGCTTTCCAATGTCACCATGCGGGTCAAGGAATGGGATAATGATGTCGTCTTCCTGCATGAAGTGGCAAAGGGTGCTGCCGACCGGTCCTACGGTGTGCAGGTGGCGCGCCTCGCCGGTCTGCCGGAAGCGGTCGTCAACCGCGCGCGCGATGTGCTGCATCAGCTTGAAGCTGGCGAAACATCCGGCAAGGCGGACAAGCTGATCGACGATCTGCCGCTGTTCTCGGTCGTCTTGCAGCAGGAAAAGCCGAAGCCGCAGGCATCGGCAAAGGACAGCGAACTGGCGAAAGCCGTCTCTGGTATCAGTCCCGATGAACTGACGCCCCGAGAAGCGCTGGACCTGATCTACAAGTTGAAAGAACTGGCCGGAAAGGCGTGAGCTGGGCTTCAGAAGCAAAAAGGCGAAGCAGATGCTTCGCCTTTATTATTTACACGAAGCGGTTCGCTTCAGCGCCGTAATAGGTAATGTAGCGGCTGGAAATGCGCTCAATCGGCAGGATGATGAACACGTCGGTTGTGCCGAATGCTTCATCGATCACTGCGCCGTCCCCGATCATCGCACCAAGACGCAGATATCCCTTCACCAAAGGCGGCATCGAGAACAAGGCAACCTTGTTGTTGATGGCTTCCTTCGGCATCAGGTCCATGGCCTGATAGCGATTGGGCAGGGCACGAACGTCCCAGTCATCCGTGGCGCGGCAGTTGTGATGGAGGAATGACAGGCCGAGCGCGTGCGCAGCAGGCACAGCGCCGTGGAACGAAGCGCAGCCGAACATCACATCGATGGAATGGCGGCGGCAATAGGCCCACGCACCTTGCCACAAAAGCTCGACAGTACGCTTGGAACGATATTCCGCTTTCACACAGGAGCGACCCAGCTCAAGCAGACGAAGGTTCGGACGCGAAAGCGCGAGACGCTGCACGTCATATTCGTCGGCAGAGTAGAAGCCGAGTGCCTTTTCCGCCTGATCGCTGCGCATCAGACGATAGGTGCCGACAATCTGCTGGTGCTCCGGTACGGGCAGGGCTGTGTCGTAAACGAGCAGATGATCGCAAATAGCGTCGAAGCGGTCGGCATCACGAAGCTCTGCGGCTTCGATGGTCTCCCGGCGTGCGCCCATTTCTTCGAAGAAGACACGGAAACGCAGTTCCTGCGCGGCCTCGATAGCCTCGCGTGAGTTTGCAAGCCGTACTTCCAACGATCCGATGCGTCCCAGAACGATGGGATCGCCGTTGGACGCGAATAGCGCCTGTTGTGCTTCTAAGCCTGACATGACCGTATCATCAATGATTTGCTGGTCCATTCCAAGCAGTACTGTCATGATGATCGCTCCTGATTTGTCTATTCACGTATTCCTGAACGGCTTTCCCACTGATATTTCAGCAGGAGATAGAGGATTCCAATCCTCACCCGGTCTGATTGCGTGGACAGGATGTCCAGTTCGACCGAAGCAGTACAGATTCAGTGCTACGCGACGATGACAGAAGCATGTCACCAATGTGTCCATTCGGGTGGCCGGACCTTATCCCCTTCAAAAAGCTCTTAATTTCACGAGATCAAATTATGCGAAAGGTCTGAAGTGATCAAGCCGCGCCGTCAGCGGGCAGCCCGTTCGCGCCGCCAGCCGAGAAATTCCTCCAGAATTATGAGGCCGGCGCCGATGGTGATGAACGTGTCGGCGAGGTTGAACACGGCGAATGACCATGTTGGCAGGTGGAACAGAATATAGTCCACGACGTAACCGTGCATCACGCGGTCGATGAGATTGCCGATCGCACCGCCAACCACGAGCGCAAAGCCGTAGCGTGCAAAGATGCGGTCCGGTGCGTTGGTCCACCACAGATAAAGCACGAACAAAATAACTGCGGCGGTGAGCGCGACCAGTCCCCAATCGTGCAGCCAGGCGAGCATTGAAAAGGCAATGCCTTCATTGTGTGTGCGGAACAATGCAAGAAACGGCAGCAGGGCGATCTGCTGGCCATAACCCATCCGTGTTTCCACCAGATGCTTGACGCCCTGATCAATCAAGACTGTGAGAACGACGACGACAAGTGAGGACCAGACCGCGTGCCGCTTCATCCAGATGCCCTTTCATCGAGCGTAAGTGCGTCGCGACGGATTTCGTAGAGCATAACGCCGGTGGCAATTGCGAGATTGAGAGAATCTGCACGACCTGCCTGTGGAATGCGCGCGAGCTGGTCGCAAGCGTCGGCAAGATTGTCTGGCAGGCCTTGCTGCTCATTGCCCATCATCAGCACGACGGGCTTGTTGGCATAGGGAATGGTGCGATAGTCGACTGCACCTTTCAGATGAGTGCCGACGACGAGGCCGGAAAAGCCCTTGCGCCAGTTGAGGAAGTCGGCTTCCGTTGCCTTGTAGAGCGGCAGGGAAAAGACTGAGCCCATCGTGGCGCGCACGGTTTCCAGCGAATAGGGATCTGTGGTGTCGCCGATCAGAATAACGCCCTTGGCGCCGACCGCATCAGCGGTACGGATGACTGTACCCAGATTGCCGGGGTCGCGCACGCGGTCCAACGCGATGTAGACCTCGCTGTTCTTCGGCTTGAGACTTGAAAGCGGCCGGTACTGCTGCTCGAAAACGCCCACCACCACCTGCGGATTGTCGCGGCGGGTGATGGTAGCCATGATTTTTTCGGTTACTTCCAGCACCAGCCCGCCCTTGGCGAAGGTGCGGGCGGCGACCTGTTCGACCATTTTGTTGCCTTTGCCGGACTTGGCGAAGACCAGTGTCTTGATGCGCCAGTCCTGTTCCAGTGCGTCAATGACAAGCTTCAGCCCTTCGGCCAGAAAAACGCCCTGCTGGTCGCGGAATTTTTTCAGCGCCAGCGAGCGCAGGTCTTTCACAATAGGATTGGTGAGGCTGGTGACTTCCTTCACCTGGCCTACCTTCGAATATTCGGCACGAGAGCCGCTTTTGGAAAAATCGTCGTCACGGCTCATTTTGCTACCCAGCGGCTGAACATGGATGTGGAAAGCGCGCGTCCGCCAGAATGATCGTTCGAACGTTCGCGCAGAATAAGTTCGCCCGATTCGACCGTGCCGCCAAGGCCGGTGAAACGGTCGCGCATCAGCTCGTGAATGGCGAAGAACGATGCGCGGATCGAATAGGCAGTCAGGATGACGGCCAGCGGCTTCGGCGTCAGGATGGACCGGCAGGTATCGACCATGGCGGGCAGGTGCTCGAACAACTGCCAGACCTCGCCACTCGGTCCACGTCCGTAGGCAGGCGGATCAAGCAGGATGATGTCATAGAAGCTGCCGCGCCGTTCTTCGCGCGCCACGAACTTCATCGCGTCTTCGCAGATCCAGCGGATCGGCTTGTCGGACAGCCCGGCCATTTCCTGGTTTTCACGCGCCCAGTTGATGGCTTTCTTGGACGCGTCGACATGGGTCACTTCCGCGCCCGCACGTGCGGCCACCAGCGAGGCGACACCGGTATAGCCGAAAAGATTGAGCACCTTCACGCTACGTCCGGATTTGATCCCTTCCCGGATAAGCCCATCCATATACGACCAATGCGCGGCCTGTTCGGGGAACACACCGACATGGCGGAATGAGGTGAACCGGCCATGAAAGGAAATTCCGTCATGCTGCATAGGCCATGTTTCGCCGAGCGGCACTTTCGGAAACGCCCAGCGTCCCATGCCCTCCTCGTCGGTATTGCCGGTGAAGACGGCATCGGCCTGATCCCACTCCTTTTGCGGCAGGCTCGGCAGCCAGATGGCCTGACCTTCCGGGCGGACGATCCGATAGGGGCCATATTGCTCAAGCTTCAACCCGTTGCCGCTGTCGAGAAGCGCATAATCGGCAGATGGTTCGGTTTCGAGGATGACCGGTAATTTCTCGCCCGGGCGCGGGCCGGTATAGGGCTTGATTTCGCGCAGCAGGGAGACAGGACGTTCCCGCTCTTCGGTTATCGGCTTGGGCGCGGCCTTGGCGAATTGTGGGCGCGGCTTTTTGAAAGGCGCACCTTTACTCTCAAGCTTGCCTTCAAATTTGCGCTCTGGGCGTGGCGCATCATTTCTTGCGCGCTCGAAGCTGCGTTCCTGCTTGCCGCCCGACGGCTTTTTGCCTTTTCCTCTTGGCGTCTTCACCCGAAACTCCAATCATCATAATTGAGGTCTAGGTAGGATAAACAAGGCCAGTGGGGAAGGGGAAAACGACGTTCAATCGCGCACAAAAGGCTTTTCAAGGTTTGGAAACCCGGAAGTTTTGCTTCCGGGTTTGAGAATAGAGGGCGTTTCAGGAGTTCGCGACCGATATGTTGCGTTTTTCGGCGGCGGTGCTGCGTTCAAGCAGACGCGCCGCTTCCTGCTTGTACATGCGCTCCTTGCGGCGATGCTTGCCCTGCGTGAGCCAGGTCACCAGGGAACCGATGACGACACCAAGAAGAAGTGCGCCAAACAACCAAAGGAACAGCGGCGCATTATAGGACAGAGCGGGATTGCCTGGGTTGAACGGGTCGATCGTGAATTGCACCGATGCACGATTGGCAACCGACAATGCGATCAGTACCACTGCGAGCGGTACCAGAACGACGATGGCGATGATGCGTTTTGCCGCCATGATGTCTATCAGACTGCGCCGTTGAGACGGTCGCGCAGCTCCTTGCCGGTCTTGAAGAACGGGACCCACTTTTCTTCCACGTCCACCGTTTCGCCGGTGCGCGGGTTGCGGCCGCTGCGTGCAGGACGGTTCTTCACCGAAAAGGCACCAAAGCCGCGCAGCTCAACGCGATTGCCGTCGGCAAGGGCATTTGTGATCTCGTCGAATACCGCGCCCACGATGTTTTCGACATCGCGCTGAAAGAGATGCGGATTACGGCTGGCGATAATCTGAACGAGTTCCGATTTGATCACGGCTTTAAACCCCTGTTCTTCTGTTTGTTTCATCCGGTATCTACCGGATATTGTGTAAGTTTGCCCGGCTGGCGTCAATTCGCTTCAGGTGTACCGTCAACGTGCCAAACCGAGAGAAGTCCGTCAAGAAAGATGCGTTCCTTGGCGATCTCCTTCAACATGCCGTCGGCTTCCTGCGGCACGCCAAGAAGGCGCGCACCGGCATGAATGATAAGATCACGCAACGAGAAACCCGTGTCACTGCTGACCGGTTTCCATTCCAGGCGCGGCAAATCCTTGGAGAGCCCCTTGCTCGCAAGCCAGGCAACGGCCTCTTCTTCACCACCCAGTCCGTCGATCAATTTTTTATCCAAAGCCTGCCGTCCGGTAAAAACTGCACCATTGGCCAGTGCCAGCGCCTGTTCATGCGTAAACGAACGGCGCTTTTCGACAATATCCACGAACCATGCATAAGAATCCATGATCATGTTGCGGATCATGCTCTTGGCCTCTTCACTGGCCGGGCTGAAATAATTGGGCTCTGCCTTGAGCGGCGAAGATTTGATGGTCTCGACCTTGACGCCGATCGTGTCGAGAAGCTTCGAGACATCGGGATATTGAAACAGTACCCCGATTGAGCCCACGATGGAGGTCTGCCGCGCCACGATATGGTCAGATGCGCTGGCAATCATGTAACCGGCAGAGGCAGCAAGCGTTCCCACCTGGGTGACCACCGGCTTTTTCGCGGCAATCTTGCGCACGGCCTCAAAAATCGCTTCGCCGCCAACGGTGGTTCCGCCGGGCGAATCGAGGACCAGAATCACGCCCTTGACAGCGTCGTCCTTGGCGATTTTGTCGAGGCGTTTCAGCAATTCCTCGTTCTCGAAGATGGTGCCCTCGATACGAACCTTGGCGATATGCGGCTGGTTGAAATTGGTGCCGCGCATGGACCATGAAGCAAAGACGGCAATCAGGGCCGCAATCAGAAGCAGGAAGGCTGCACGCCAGATGGTCAGCTTTCTGCGCAGTTTCCGACGTTCAATGATTGCTTCGGCGTCTTGAGCCATTCCCGTCCATCCGTTCGTTCAACCAGCGCAGCTTGCGCCCGGCACTTCACCTTTTGCCTCGAATGAAGGCGAGCGGCAAGTATCTTTGGTGTAGCCATAGGGTCAGAGATAGTGCCTGAAATATATTGCAATGAACAATTCGCGATTCCGGTTGCTTCATTTGATAAGCCGTTCGAGCGCGCCGGGCCAGTATTATGTAGAAGCTGTAATTGGACCGGGTTTTGTGGTATCGAAGAGTTGATTAGCATTCTACCTAAATTCGGTGGAGTGTAAATTGGGCTGAATTATCAAAGGTATAAGCCGTTCCTGCTACCTGTTTGCGAGGCGGGTGCGGTGTTTTGTGCGGTATAAAGCTATTGAGCAACCGGCTATTTCACCCCAAATAAACCGTATTGAAATGAAACGGCGCGATATGGATGCGCTGATTATTGAACTCTATGAAAGCCGTTGAGGAAACGAACGAAACATGACTGCCGACACCACACAGAGCCATACGCCGCAGAACGCGACCGCTCCCGGTCGCAGCACGGGTGGCATGCGCTTTGGTGCGTCGGAGAAGGCCGATTCGCTCTTCCATGCTGCGCAGCGCCATTCGGTCCGTGTTCGTGTTTTGAAGACAGCTCTTCCGGTCGCCGCGATTATCGTTGGAGCCGTATTCTCTTGGTACACGTTCCTCGCAACGCCGAACACGCCCGTAAAGGTGGAAGTGAACAACGGTGGTGAAAGCGGCAAGCTTGTCATGACGAGCCCGCATCTGAATGGATATACCAAGGACAATCGGCCCTATTCGATGACCGCTTCCAAGGCGACGCAGGATGCGAAGAACAGTGGCGCGATTTCGCTTGAAGGTATCTCAGCCGAGCTACCAGTCGGTGAAAAGGGCACTGCCAAGGTCGAGGCAACGTCCGGTGTTTACGACAATGCCAACGGGCGTTTGCAACTTGATAAGGACTTTACTGTTACGACGGATGACGGTTTACGTGCAGTGCTGCGTTCTGCGGACGTAAACCTCAAGAGCGGGCAGATTACGACCGATAAGCCCGTCGATATCCGCAGTGGCAGCACGCATATTCTGGCTGACAGCATGCAGGTCAAGGACAACGGCAAAGTTCTGATTTTCGAGAACAAAGTTCGAATGACCGTTGACGGCAGCGTTGTTTCGCCCAACAAGGCTCCCTGAAAAGGGTCTTTGATTTGAGAATAGGGGAAGCGTTCGAGCCGATTTATATCTGTGCGGACGCTTGAGTGCATTCTGAAGCCGGTTTTCGGATCGGAATGTGCTCGAAAACAAATTGTTAGAGCGTGATTCTGATGCAATCAGAATGCTACACGCTCTAAACCACTTTTTTGATCGCATTTTGCGATGCCAAATGTTCCCATTTGGTCGCAAAGTGCTTAAAGTTGCGTCTGACCGCATGTCGGCCCAGGGATGGCTGAATGCTTCGGGGAGCTGAAATATATGAAACGCGAGACGGGCAAGATGAACAAGGGTACGATGGCCCGCACTTTGCGGATGGGATTTGCGGTTCTGGCGCTCGGCCTGACCGCGGCTCCGACAGCCTCTCTGGCTCAGGAAGGCGCAGCCGTAAACGGCCTGAAGCTTTCCAACAGCAAGGCGCCCGTCAAAATTGACGCTGACAAGCTGGAAATGCGCGACAAGGAAGGCATTGCCATATTCACCGGCAATGTTGCCGTGTCGCAGGGCGATGCTCTGCTGAAGGCAGGTCAAATGACGGTCTATTACAACAAGGCCAAGAAAGACGGCGAGGCGCAAGCTCCGGAACCGGCGAGTGCTGGCGTGGGCGGCCTCGATTCATCGAGCATTGATCACATCGACATCTCGGGGAAAGTTTATCTCAAGTCCGGTACGCAAGTCGCAACCGGTGATACCGGCCGTTACGACGCGAAAAACCAGGTGATGGTTCTTCAGGGGCAGAAAGTGGTCCTTACCGATGGCGACAATGTCGTGACCGGCTGCAAGCTGACGGCGCATCTCGACACAGGTCGCGCCAATGTCGAAAGCTGCAAGGGGCAGACCAAGGGTCGCGTATCGATCATCATGGCTCCGAAAGATCAACAGCAGGGCGGCGCCGCGCCCAAGCAGAACTGACCGGAGCAGGCGTGGGATTGTTCTGGAACAAGAAGGCCGACGGGCCGCAAGCCGCATCGCAAACTATGAACGCACCATCCGATGTTGCGGGCACTATGCCTGACCAACCGGGTAAATCAACGCGTCTCAAGGGCACGCTGGTAGCGCGCGGTCTTTGCAAGAGCTATCGCGGCAGGCAGGTCGTCAATGGCGTGTCGTTCGGTGTGCGCGCTGGCGAAGCGGTCGGTATTCTGGGTCCCAACGGCGCAGGCAAGACGACCTGCTTCTATATGGTAACCGGTCTTGTTCCGGCCGATGCCGGTTCCATCGAGATCGACGGTTTCGACGTCACTTCGATGCCGATGTATCGTCGTTCCCGTCTTGGCATCGGCTATCTCCCGCAGGAAGCTTCCATTTTTCGCGGCCTTTCGGTTGAGAACAACATCAAGGCTGTGCTGGAAGTGGTGGAGAAGGATCGCTCCAAACGGGCCTCCGAGCTGGATGCGCTGTTGGAAGAGTTTCACATCGCTCATCTGCGCAAGGCACCTGCCATTTCTCTTTCAGGCGGTGAACGCCGTCGCCTCGAAATTGCGCGTGCGCTTGCATCGCGCCCGAACTTCATGCTGCTTGATGAACCCTTTGCCGGCGTCGACCCGATTGCCGTTTCGGATATCCAGCAGCTCGTTCGTCATCTGACGAGCCGCGGCATCGGGGTTCTGATCACCGACCATAATGTGCGCGAAACGCTCGGTCTTATCGACCGTGCCTACATCATTCACGCCGGTCAGGTGCTGACGCATGGCCGCCCCGCCGAAATCGTTGCCAATCCTGACGTACGCAGGCTCTATCTCGGCGACCAGTTCACACTTTAAAGCATAATCCGATCGAAGTGAAACGAGGACGATCAAGATTATGCTTGAAATAGAAGAAGTTAGAGCGCCGATCTGATCCAATCGGATCGAAACGCGTTCTACTATCCAAGGCATTTTCAGGCCGTCCTGTGTTTTCTGGAAATGCCCTTCTTGCTGCCGGTTCAGGCCAGCAATGTTTTGTACAAAGTTGCAGAACACGCCGTTTAGGCGCGACTATTTTCCCTTTTGGACCAAATCCCGCACATTCTGAATTGACAAGCAAGGTTCATACCAGTTTTCATTGACGTGAACTTTCAGCTTGAAATGGCTGTGAGTGGGCGGCTTATTCCTCTGCGCCGGCTCAGGTCCGGTGCTGATGGAGTATCGCAAGAAGGTCGAATTTAACTGTCAGAGGGTGGCTTGTAGGTTGACCATGTGCTCCGCAGTTATTGGCAAGGATTAACTGGGGGAGAATAACGCGTCGCATGGCTTTGTCGCCCAAGCTCGATTTCCGTCAATCGCAATCGCTGGTGATGACACCCCAGCTGATGCAGTCGATCAAGCTGTTGCAGATGACGCATGTCGAGCTGGAACAGTTTCTCGACGTTGAAATCGAGAAAAATCCGCTGCTGGATAGAATTGAGGCAGCGAATGATGATTTTGCGGGCGCCGATCCTGCACGAGACAGCACCGACATCGGCGGGGATGAAGCCGCGTCAGACGACCTTTCGGATGGCGACTGGTTCAAAACAGGCGCCTCGAATGACGCCGAGGATCTCTCATCCACTTTCGACAGTTCGCTGGAGAATATCTTTCCGGATGATCCGGGGCGCTTTGACGAGATCGGCCCCGATCTTGCGGCGCAATGGAAATCGTCGGCCGGTGACGGATATGTTTCAGGCAGCAGTTACGACATCGATCAGGTTACGGCCAGCCGGGTCTCGTTGAGCGAGCATGTGACAGAACAGATCGCACTGAGTTTTTCCAGAACTGCCGACCGGTTCATTGCGACAGCACTTGCCGATGCGCTGGATGAAAGTGGCTATCTGCGTATCGATATAGTCGGGCTGGCCCAGAACCTGGGTGTGGAAACGGCTGAGGTCGAACATATTCTTGGAATAGTGCAAACCTTTGATCCGCCTGGCCTTTTTGCCCGTGATTTGGGAGAATGCCTGACAATACAGTTGCGTCTCAAGGATCGCTTCGATCCGGCCATGGAAGCGTTGATCGACCATCTTGATCTTCTGGCGCGGCGGGATTTCGCGACGCTCAAGAAGCTGTGCGGTGTCGATCAAGCCGACATTCTCGATATGCTGACTGAAATCCGCATGCTCGACCCCAAACCCGGTGCATTCTTCGAGATATCCGTGGTTGATGCCATTATTCCGGACGCGCTCGTGACGCCGTCGCGGGATGGTGGCTGGGCTATCGAACTGAATGCAGCCGCAATGCCGCGCCTCATCGTCAACAACGAATATTATGCCGAGGTGAGCAGCTCGGTAAAAGCCGAGGAGAAATTGTTTCTCTCGGACTGCATGCAGACTGCGAACTGGCTCGTACGCAGCCTCGATCAGCGTGCGCGCACCATCCTGAAGGTCACACAGGAAATCGTCCGGCAGCAGGACGGTTTTCTGCGCCATGGGGTGACGCATTTAAAGCCTCTTAATCTGCGCACCGTCGCGGATGCGGTTGGCATGCATGAATCGACAATCAGCCGTGTGACCGCGAACAAATTCATGGCCACGCCGCGCGGCGTGTTTGAATTGCGCTATTTTTTCACGGCGTCGATCGCCTCATCCGAGGGCGGCGACGCCCATTCGTCGGAAAGCGTGCGCCATCGTATTCGTCAGATGATCGACGCCGAAAAGCCGGACGATGTTCTCTCCGACGATGCTATCGTGGATGCCTTGAAGAAGGACGGTGTGGATATCGCGCGAAGAACGGTCGCAAAATATCGGGAATCGATGAATATTGCTTCATCAGTTCAGCGCAGGCGTGAAAAGAAGGCAAGATTGTCGGCCTCTTGATTGCGTAGCCAAGGCAACTCCACCGATCGCGCTGCGAAGGGGTTGTTTTAAATGACAGATTGCACCTCTGGGGTTCCATTCCCGTATTCGAATACGGAGATATGCTCTAAAATTTCGGATCTGCATCGCCGCTCTTTCAGAAAAATTCGATCTCGATTTGTGGAAAGAACGGCATTGCAAGACGACCAACTGGTAGGAGGACCAATTGACAAGCGCCAATTCACCCAATAGAAGCCCCGCTCGCGCTGCGGCACATGTCGGAAAGCCTTGGTTTTCTGGGGGCGATGATCGGTTGTCAGCGCGAGTTGGCGTGATGTAGGCAAAAACACCTGGTGTTTTTGCAACGGAAGATGCGTCGAAGCAGAATGAGGGCATGTCTCCCAAACGCGGAACCGGCTTTGGGGATACGGACATGGATAGGGCGTTTCCGGCGAATGTATTTTTGCGGGTACGCTTGATAATTTGACTGTAATTTCTGGAAGAAATTGCGGTTGTTCATATGCTTGAAGGAAGGGCAATGTGACGTTCCGGAATAATCCGGGCAACGGACCGGCTACTGGGGCGTTACGTAAATGAGCGATGTGCGGCAACCATCCCGTTGAGGGGCTATCTATGGGAACAGCTACGACTTCGGAGACTTTTGGGAAGGTGTTTCAACGCATCGCCGGAAAGTGTGCCGAGAAGTGTGCTTGCACCATGAATTTAGTTGGAAAACGCACAGGACGAAAAGCATCTTTGATGCTGGTTCGCTTTGCGCTTCGCTCGCCTTGTGATTAGACTGGGTCCTGTGGTGTAACGCAAATGAGGTGTGCCAAATGACTCTGCGTGTATCTGGAAAGCATATGGACGTCGGTGAAGCTTTCACAACCCGGATCGTTGATCGGGTGAATGAAGCTGTCGGCAAATATTTCGATCATGGCTTTTCCGGACAGGTTACGGTCACCAAGTCCGGTTCGCGTTACAGTGCGGATTGCACTTTGCACCTCGATAGCGGTGCAACCCTGCAAAGCACTGGCGACGCGCAGGATCCGCAGTTGGCTTTTGAAGCGGCTGCGGACAAGATCGAAACCCGCCTTCGCCGCTATAAGCGCCGTCTGAAGTCGCGCCCGGCTACGCAGCCAGATGCGATCTATGACGACGTTGCATATCGTGTTATGGCACCGCTGTCGGAGGAAGAGGAGGATCTTCCGGCGGATTATGCGCCGACTATCGTTGCGGAATCGTCCGTCGCTCTGCGCACCATGTCAGTGGCGTCGGCGGTCGTGGAACTGGATCTGATCGAGAACCCGGTTCTGGTATTCCGCAATGCTGGCAATGATGAAGTTAATATCGTCTACCGTCGCGCGGACGGCAATATCGGCTGGGTCGATCCATCGATGGTCACCCGGCAGGCCGCGCCACGCGCCTGACGGCAAACCTGAAGCGCACGCAGCGGATCGCGATTAGGCGGCCGCGTGCGCTTCCCAAAACCGGGCTTCAAAGGCCTGATTGAAGAAGGAACGGAGAGAATGGATCTTAGTGATCTGATTCAGCCTGGGGCGATTATCCCGGCGCTGAAAGCCAGCTCCAAAAAGCAGCTTTTGCAGATTCTATCTGAGAAGGCTGCGGAACTGACCGGTCTCCCTGAGCGTGAAGTTTTCGAAACAATTCTCCAGCGTGAGCGCCTCGGTTCCACCGGGGTAGGTAATGGCGTTGCCATTCCGCATGGCAAGCTGGCGAACATCAACAAAATAGCCGGAATCTTCGCTCGTCTGGAAACACCGGTCGATTTTGAGGCGCTGGACGATCAACCCGTCGATCTTGTTTTTCTGCTTCTCGCGCCGGAAAATGCCGGCGCGGACCATCTAAAGGCTCTCTCGCGCATTGCCCGTATGCTGCGCGACGCCGACACTGTTGCCAAATTGCGCGGCACGCATGACGCGCAGGCACTCTATTCATTCCTCACCACTCAGCCGGCTTCCAACGCCGCCTGAGTGCAAATAGTTTCGCGTAAACAAAACCGCCGTTCAGCTCGAACGGCGGTTTTGTTTGTTTGCTCGGAGAAACAATTTTCAAGGAATGGAAGCACTACAAGCAGAATGATGCTTACTGCGTGAAAACGACTAGCGGCAATTGAATGCACCGTAATCCTCCGCGCTGATCTCGCGCGGAAATGCGATACCGGCGCTTGCCGGTATCGCAGCATCAAACCCTAATGCAGCATCACCGTGCGCAGTTCGTGCTCTTGTGCACCCTGTAGTGCGGTGGCACGAACATCGGAAAGGACAATTGGCTCACCGCTGGCGCCAAAAAGCGCCCAGAGTTCCAGACCCGGTTCGATCGGTGGGAGAGCGGGGAAGCTGCGGGCAAGCTCATCAGAACGGATCTTGCGTACATAGGCAACTTCACCTTCGCCGAGATGGGCGAATTCATTTTCGGTGAAAATATGTCTGTTCATGGTCTTAGCCTCCATTTAGTCGGCATGTCATTTGCGACCACGCCGCATCAGAGCTTCACTTCTTCAATATAGCGGTATTGTGCTGAACAAAAACTGAACAAGTTCAATCCTTCACCGCTATGTTGATTCGTTTAACCAGTCGTTCGGGTTCTGGACGGTCGAGATCTATGGCCAGGAGACCATTCTTCAGATCGCAACCGAGAACCCTCATACCGTCTGCCAGAACGAACACGCGCTGGAACTGTCGGGCAGCGATGCCTCGATGCAGAAACTCGCGTTCGGTATCGTCGGTCTGGCGTCCGCGGATGACGAGCTGATTGTCTTCCGTCATGACTTCGAGGTCTTCGCTGGCAAAACCGGCCACCGCCAAAGTGATGCGCAGACGTTCGGAACCCGTCTCGCCGCGCAGGCGTTCAATATTGTAGGGCGGATAACCGTCGCCGGATTTTGCGATCCGTTCCAGCGTCTTTTCCATCGTGTCGAATCCGAGCAGCAAAGGGCTCGAAAACGGTGTCATTCTTGTCATTGCATCAGTCCTTGATGAGAAGCGACCGTTAAGAAGAGAACCCTGACGGCGTATCTCTTCGCTAACTGATATGGCTTGTGAAAAGCCTGACTTCAAGGGCCAATCCGGATTCCTTCGTTTCAGGATAAAACGACATTCAGGCACAATATAGCCGGAAAGATTAGGAGTGTTGCTATCGACGTGCTTCTGCGAGCGCTGTGCCGAAAGCCGTCGCAAAGCTCTCACGATCGTCTGGCGTAAGGAAGCTTCCTATCGCGACACTCTTTTCACGGCTCTCGATGCTCATGCCGGTAATTCCGATATCCGGCTTGCGTGCGACCTTGAAGCGAGTCCAGAACGGATTGAAGCGATGCACGGTCATCTTGCCTGACGCTGCGTATTTGCGAATATGCAAGGCAGAGCGCGACACGGAAATTTCCTCGCGAGCGCGGGCTGCACGGTAATTCCAACGAAAGGCCAGATAAATCAGCAATACGTCTAGGCCGAAAAAGCCGAAGATTGGCCAGGCGCCAATGGACCAGAAAAGAATACCGACGAATATCCAGCAGCCGATCAGGGCTCCCATCAGGATGGTGAAACCAGTCCGCCCCAGTGAACGATAGGGGGTGAGCAGGGCTTCGAAAATGGGTTTGTCGAACCGGTCAGGTTCTGCGCCGTCTGGATGATGCATAGCATTCAAGTCATCTGGCAGATTGTCCGCGTCGTCTTGAGGGGGCTGCGTCAAGCTGCTGATTGTTTTGTCGATAGGGAAACCATTATAGAGGCGGAATGGAAAAGGCCAAAATCAAATCGCCTGTGAACGCTTCTCTCGCCGCCCGCCCTCAACGTCGGGTGCGTGGTACGCTTTATACGGCGGATGAAATTCATGAGATATTCCGCCGTTTCTCCATCCAGAGGCCAGAGCCGAAGGGTGAACTTGAGCATGTGAATGCTTTTACACTTCTCGTTGCTGTTGTTCTGTCAGCGCAGGCTACCGATGCAGGCGTCAACAAAGCCACCCGTGGACTCTTTGCCGTAGCCGACACGCCACAGAAAATGCTGGCGCTCGGCGAGGAGAAAGTCGGCGACTACATTCGCACCATCGGTCTTTGGCGCAACAAGGCGAAGAATGTCATTCTTCTGTCCGAAGCGTTGATCCGCGATCACGGCGCTGAAGTGCCAGGGGATCGGGACGAACTGGTGAAGCTGCCGGGCGTCGGCCGCAAGACGGCCAACGTGGTGCTGAACATGGCTTTCGGCCAGCCGACTATGGCAGTGGACACGCATATTCTGCGTATTGGTAACCGGATCGGTCTTGCGCCTGGAAAAACGCCGGAGGCCGTGGAAGCCATCCTTGTCCGGGTCATCCCGGCGGAATACATGCTTCATGCGCATCACTGGCTCATCCTGCACGGGCGCTATACCTGCAAGGCGCGTAAGCCGGAATGCGAAAACTGTGTCATCGCCGATATCTGCAAATATCCGGCGAAAACTTGTGACGTCCCTGCGCCGCTTATCCCCTTGCCGCCGCAGGCGTGAGCCGGGCTTCGCGTTGCGAGACGGCCTTGTGCAAGTGCACCATCATTGTTGCGGCAAACAGTGGCGTCAGAAGATTGACGATGGGGATCGCCATGAAACCCGCAATCAGCAGTCCGGCCAGAAAGACCGTTACACCATAATGCGACCGTAGCGCTTTCGCCTCGGCCTCGGATCGATAGCGCATGGCTGCAAATTCGAAAAACTCACGCCCGAGCAGATAGGCGTTAATGACGAAGAAGGCGATCAGATTGACGCCGGGTATGAAGAGCATGAACAGCGCGACAATGTTGCCGAGGATGACGATGCCGAGAAATTTCAGTGAAACGAGGATGGAGCGGCCGGTCGGCAATGGTGTGCCGAGGGGATCGTTCGGATAGTCTTCGCGCTCGACGACATCTGCCACATCGTCGAGAAAGAGGCCCGCCACGAGCGCGGTGACAGGTGCGATCATCAATGCGAGCACCAGCGCCAGACCGAGACCGGCGACAATGGCGGCAACGATACCGAACCAGCCAGCCCATTCCGGCATGCCGGGCAGTATTTGTTCCATCCACGGCCAGGCAAAAGTAAAAAAGATTTGACGGGCAGCGGCCCAAAGGCCGACCAGAAGCAACAGTGTCAATCCAAGTGTCTTCCAGAAAACCGAGCGCAATTCTGGTGTGGTCAGACGTTTCAGGGCTTTCAAGGCAGCATCTAAGATCATTTTCGACCCAATTCTGAGCGTGGACGAAGATGGAAATAGGTATGCCTCCACCTTGGCGCAAGCTGCACTACCCACAATGTGGGAGGCGTGCAGGGTAGCCAAATGGGTTGCAAACGGCTAAACCCGCACCCGAATATCTATCTGATCGTATCATGCTAAAGGTAGATAGCTGGCGCCAAAGCCTCCTCCCGCCAAGTAATTGGGTGGGCTGGAGAATTGAAAAAAGGGGAGCTTCTCGCGCTCATGGCCACATTCGACGTTCTTTGCATCGGCAATGCCATTGTCGATATCATTTCGCGCACTGATGACTCTTTTCTGGAAACGAACGGTATCGTCAAAGGTGCGATGAACCTGATCGATGCGGAGCGTGCGGAATTGCTCTATAGCCGGATTGCGGGCCCTGCAACGGAAATGTCCGGTGGCAGTGCCGGAAATACGGCAGCAGGCGTGGCAAGCCTCGGCGGGCGCTCAGCCTATTTCGGCAAGGTGGCGACCGATCATCTGGGGCGTGTTTTTGCCCATGATATCCGTTCACAGGGCGTTGCCTTCGACACGCGCCCGCTGGAAAAAGGGTCACCGACCGCCCGCTCCATGATTTTCGTGACGCCGGACGGCGAACGCTCGATGAACACTTTTCTCGGCGCCTGCGTCGAGCTGGGACCGGAAGACGTCGAAACCTCGAAGGTATCCGATGCGAAGGTCACCTATTTCGAAGGCTATCTGTGGGATCCGCCACGTGCCAAGGAAGCTATCGTCATGGCATCGAAAATCGCACACGAGAAAAATCGCCAGATGGCCATGACGCTTTCTGATCCGTTTTGTGTAGACCGGTATCGCGAGGAGTTTCTGGAACTCATGCGTTCGCGCACGGTCGATATCGTCTTTGCCAATGAGGACGAGGCCAAGTCCTTGTATAAGACGAAGTCGCTTGAAACGGCGATAGCCTCCATACGCATGGATTGTGCGCTTTCGATCGTCACCCGTTCGGAAAAAGGCGCAATCATCGTCACGCCTGACCAGACCTTGACTGTTCCTGCCATCGAAATCGATACACTGATCGATACGACCGGGGCGGGCGATCTCTACGCTGCCGGTTTCCTTTATGGCTACACGAACGAGCGTTCGCTTGAAGATTGCGCTCGTCTTGGTTCCCTGGCAGCGGGTCTCATCATTCAGCAGATGGGCCCGCGTCCGCAGCTCAGTCTGCAGGCTGCTGCGAGCCAGGCTGGTCTCGTATAAGGCTTATTCCGGCCTGATGATCCGGTCGCGCTGAAGTTCTTCTTCCGTGCGCCCGGGACGGCTTTTGTAGACGGGCAGTGTCCAGCCAAAATAGAGTGCGCCCCCGCGAATGACAAATGCGGTCAAAGCTGCTGCGATTGCGCATATGGCTGGTTCAAGCTGCAGCCAGGCAAGCAGAACATAAAGATACGCACCGGCGAGCGACGCCGTGACATAGATTTCACGACGCATCAGCACGGAAGGCTCGCCAGCCACCATATCGCGCAATATGCCGCCGAGCGTGGCAGTAGAAATACCGGTCACTATAGCGACGGATGGCCCGAAGCCGAGTGCGAGCCCCTTGGCTGCGCCCAGTACCGTATAGGCCGCCATGCCGATGGCGTCGAGCCAGAGCAGGACGCGGTAGCGCGACTCGACCATATGTGCCGTGAAATAAACGAAGATGGCTGCCAGTGTACCGGCAAGCAGATAAGTGGGTTCGACAACCCAGAAAACCGGTGCGCCGAGTACGAGATCGCGGAACGTTCCGCCACCAATACCGGTAATATTGGCGAGGAACAGAAAGCCGATAATATCAAGCTGGCGGCGCGAAGCGGCGAGAGCGCCGGTCGCAGCGAAAACGAAAACGCCTGCGAAGTTCAGAAACTCAGGAATCGTCACGCTGCAGGTCTCCTCCATACATCCTGCGACAATTTTTCACCGGTTGGCTGCAATAGCAATATGCACTTCATTGCAAAGCGGACCGCAGATATGAAAAGAGCGGCAGACAAAGCCGCCGCTCCTGATTCATCAGTTATTACTGAAATCAGACATTGCCCTCGGAAGCAGCTCCGCCATTATCGACGGCTACCTTCGGGCCTCCCTTTGACACACCGACCATAGCGGGGCGCAGAACTCGGTCCCCAATGGCGTAACCATCTTGCACCACCTGCACGACGGTGTTGTTCGGCAAATCCTGATTTGGCACTTCGAACATGGCCTGATGGAAATTCGGATCGAACTTCTGGCCTTCCGGTTCCAGTTTCTTGACGCCATGACGTTCCAGAGCCTGCAGCATGGCGCGTTCGGTCATCTCGACGCCGTCCGCAAGCGATTTCAGGCTTGCGTCGGTGGCCAGAGCATCGGCAGGAATAGCCTCGAGTGCACGGCGCAGATTGTCGGAAACCGACAGCATGTCGCGCGCGAAATTGGTCACGGCGTAGGTGCGCGCATCCTGCACATCACGCTGGGTGCGTTTGCGTAGATTTTCCATCTCAGCCGCAGCGCGCAAGAGCTGGTCTTTCAGCTCGCCGTTATCGGCTTCGAGCGCGAGAAGCCGGTTAGCGGTTTCATCAGCCGCGTTGTCCGCTTCGTCTTCCGCAACTTCCGCGCTGGCTTCCGCCTTGCGCGCTTTCAGGAAATCGGCGGCAGCCCGGTTCAGCGCCTCACGATCCCGTGGATTGTTGATGTCGCGCTGCTCAAGATCGGGGTTCTGGGTTTTGTTCTTATCGTCAGACATAATGCTTCTTCCGTCTTGAATATCTTCTGGGGCGGATATCGAGTTTCATGCCATTAAAATCAAGGCTTAATTTCTGCTGACCCGGTAAGATTGACATCTCACCGCAACAGTCTCGACACGATCTGCGCCGTATAGTCCACCATCGGCACTATGCGCGCATAATTGAGGCGGGTCGGACCGATGACGCCAAGCGCCCCGACCACACGCTGTTCACTGTCGCGATAGGGCGCGACCACCAGCGACGAGCCGGAAAGCGAAAACAGCTTGTTTTCCGAGCCGATGAAAATGCGCACGCCCGAGCCGGTTTCGGCCAGATCCAGAAGCTGGACCATGCCGTCCTTGGTTTCCAGATCGTCGAAGAGATGGCGCAGGCGCTCGATATCTTCTTGAGCGTGAATGTTTTCCAGAAGATTGGCGCGTCCGCGCACGATCAGTCGCGATGGCTGGTCCGCACCGGTGCCGCCCCAGACGGCGAGGCCCTGTTCGACAAGTTCCTGCGAAAGCTGGTCGAGTTCCTGACGGGTTTCTTCCATCAGCACCTTAAGCTCGGCTTTAGCTTCGGAAAGCGTATGGCCGTGAATATGGGCGTTGAGGAAATTCGACGCTTCAATCAGCTGCGATGCGCTGATGCCGACCGGCAGATTGATGACGCGGTTTTCCACGTCGCCATTTTGCATCACCAGCACGGCCAGCGCACGGGTCGGCTCCAGCCGCACGAATTCGATATGTTTCAGCGCGCCTTCCGTCTTGGTGGCAAGCACCAGACCGGCACCACGCGACAGGCCGGACAGAACCTGACTTGCCTCGGTCAGCACACTTTCAACCGAATTGCTGTTTCCGGCGGCGCGCACCTGCGCCTCGATGGATGAGCGTTCGCCCGGCGGCAGATCACCGACTTCCATAAAGGCATCGACGAAAAAGCGCAGGCCGATCTGTGTCGGCAGGCGGCCCGCCGATATATGCGGTGCATAGATCAGGCCCAGATGCTCCAGATCGCTCATCACGTTACGAATGGTGGCAGGCGAGAGCGAATGCGGCAGCAGGCGGGACAGATTGCGCGATCCCACCGGGTCGCCGTCGTTGAGATAGCTCTCGACGACCAGCCGGAAAATTTCGCGCGACCGCTGGTCGAGCGAATTCAAAAGCTGATGTTCAGGCGATTTCATCATGATAGAGCGGCGAACCTGTTGATTGCTTGTCCTAAATATAAGGTTGCTGCGCCAAGCGTCAAAGCCTTTAGCTCCATACTGGCAATCCTCTCAACATATCTTTGGCTACGGACAGATGTGAAATGCCTTTCTATTTGCGCCCGGGGGGCCTAAAAAGCCGCACGGAAAACTTTGAATCCCAAAAAACTCGATCAAGGAATTTACTATATGCGTCCATCCAAGCGTGCTGCCGACGAAATGCGCGCCGTCTCTTTCGAGCGCGGCATCTCCAAACATGCGGAAGGCTCCTGCCTGGTCAAATTTGGCGACACGCATGTTCTGTGCACGGCAAGCCTTGAGGAAAAGGTGCCGGGCTGGATGCGCAATACCGGCAAGGGCTGGGTCACGGCGGAATACGGCATGCTGCCGCGCTCGACTGGCGACCGTATGCGCCGCGAAGCCGCTGCTGGCAAGCAGGGCGGACGCACGCAGGAAATCCAGCGTCTGATCGGACGCAGCCTGCGCGCTGTCGTTGACATGCAGGCGCTTGGCGAAGTGCAAATCACGGTGGACTGCGATGTCATTCAGGCCGATGGCGGCACGCGCACGGCAGCCATCACCGGCGGCTGGGTGGCCCTGCATGAATGTCTGCGCTGGATGGAAGCACGCCAGATGGTGCGGGTCGAAAAGGTGCTGAAAGACCACGTCGCGGCCATTTCCTGCGGTATCTATGAAGGCAATCCTGTTCTCGATCTGGACTATGCGGAAGATTCCGTCGCACAGACCGACAGCAATTTTGTCATGACCGGCACGGGCGGCATTGTTGAAATTCAGGGCACCGCCGAAGGCGCGCCTTTCTCGGAAGAAGAATTCCTGAACCTGATGAAGCTGGCGCGTAGCGGCGTCGATCGCCTCGTGTCACTACAGAAGATGGCGGTAGCCTGACGGTTCACCGTTATTCCGGCTCTGGCGGCCTGCAAATGGCGTTCTTTTTCGCTTCCGGTGCTCATGTACTTTAAGTACACTCCGCTCCGGGTCTCAAAGACCACCATTTTCGGCTCGCCATAACCGGAATCTCGACGAACCGTATCGGATGCGTCGCAACCGAGGGAAAATCCATGCGCGCTGCACGTATTCTTGAAACGGCTCTCTATGTTCGCGACGTCGCGGAGGCGGTAGAATTCTATCGCGACACGATGGGGCTGGAACCAGTAGGCCAGCTCAGCGAACGCAACGCTTTCTTCCGCTGCGGCGAGGGCATTTTGCTGCTCTTCAAGGCGGAAGAAACCTTGAAGCCGCCTTTGTCAGGCCACCTGCCTGTGCCCCCGCATGGCACGACGGGGCCGGGTCATATATGTTTTGCCGCAAGCCGCACCGAGATTGAGGACTGGCGGAAACATCTGGAAAAGCATGGCGTCGCCATTGAGGCCGGTTTCGATTGGCCCAATGGCGCACATTCGATTTATTTCCGCGATCCATCCGGCAATTCGCTGGAGATTGCCGAACCCAAACTATGGAATTGAAAATGAGAACGCTGGAAAAGGGCAAGCTGATTGTCGCCTCGCACAATGCGGGCAAGCTGAAGGAATTCGACGGGCTGATTGGCCCGTTCGGCTTCGATGTCAGCTCTGTCGCGGCACTTGGCCTGCCGGAGCCGGACGAGACCGGCACCACGTTTGAGGAAAACGCCTATATCAAGGCGCTTGCTGCGGCTGAAGCCACCGGCTTGCCCGCTTTGTCCGACGATTCCGGCCTGATGGTCGATGCGCTGGACGGTGAGCCGGGCGTTTACACAGCCAACTGGGCCGAGACCGAAGACGGCACGCGTGATTTCAACTTGGCGATGCGCAAGGTCGAAGATCTTTTGCAGGAAAAAGGCGCGACAACAGCAAACAAGCGCGGCGCGCGTTTTGTCTCTGTCATCTGCCTTGCATGGCCGAATGGCGAAGCGGAATATTTCCGCGGTGAAGTGGAAGGCGTTCTGATATGGCCGCCACGTGGTACGACCGGCTTCGGCTATGATCCGGTTTTCCTGCCGGATGGCCATGAAAAGACCTTTGGCGAAATGACTGCCGACGAGAAGCACGGCTGGAAGCCCGGCGACGCCGACGCCCTGTCGCATCGCGCCCGCGCCTTCAAGCTTTTTGCCGAAAAGGCGCTCAATGTGGAGCAGGTTTCCGCGAAATGAACAAGCTGTTTCCCCCTTTGCAGGCGATCGATACAGCCAGCGCGTTTCCTATCGCGCGGGTGAACGGGGAAAATGCGTTCGGCGTTTATGTGCATTGGCCGTTCTGTCTGGCCAAATGCCCTTATTGCGACTTCAACAGCCATGTCCGTCACAAGCCGGTAGATCAGGCGCGGTTTTCCGAGGCCTTCCGACGCGAGATGGAAACGCTGCGTGAGCGCACCGGCCCGCGCACCGTGACCAGTATTTTTCTGGGCGGTGGCACGCCATCGCTGATGCAGCCTGAAACGGTGGGTGCGCTGCTGGACAACATTGCATCCCATTGGTCTGTCGCCCCGGACATCGAAGTGACGTTGGAAGCCAACCCGACCAGTGTGGAAGCTGACCGTTTTCGCGGCTATCGCGCCGCAGGCGTCAATCGCGTCTCGCTGGGCATTCAGGCGCTCAACGATCCCGATCTGCGCCGTCTCGGTCGCATGCATTCGGTCGAGGAGGCAAAGGCGGCCATTCGCTTGGCGCGTGAGATTTTTCCGCGCCTGTCCTTCGATCTGATCTATGCGCGCTCGAACCAGACCATTGAGGCTTGGCGCGAAGAGCTGAAGGAAGCCATAGGACTGGCTGCTGATCACCTCTCGCTCTACCAGTTGACCATCGAGGAAGGCACTCAGTTCTATAATCTCTGGAAGGCTGGCAAGCTGACCACGCCGGAGCCGGATCACGCCGCAGCGCTCTATGAAGAAACGCAAAGGATCACGGCGGAGCATGGTCTTCCGGCCTATGAAATTTCCAATCATGCAGTGCCGGGGCGTGAATCGCAGCACAATCTCGTCTATTGGCGCTATGGGCAATATGTCGGCATCGGCCCCGGCGCGCATGGGCGTTTCGTGGAAAGCGACGTTCGCACCGTAACGATGACGGAAAAGCATCCGGAAACCTGGCTCGATCACGTTGAACGGCGTGGCCACGGCATTGTCGAGGAAGAATATCTCGACGGCGGGCAAGAGGGCGACGAGTTTCTGATGATGGGGCTTCGTCTGCGCGAGGGCATCGATCTGGATCGCTACAAGCGGCTGTCGGGTCACGATGTCGACCAGAAGCGTCTGGCGAAACTCATTGCCGAGGGCATGATCGAGACGATGGGCGGCAGCTTCATTCGCGCAACGCCGGACGGTGCGCTGGTGCTGGATGCGCTGGTCGCCGATCTGGCCGCATAAAGGACCCATGATGACGGAAGAAACAGGCGCCCAGAATCTTGGCGATGGACGGCGCGATTATGTGGTGGGTGGCACGGCCATGCGCGCCCGTCCGCTGGAGCCCGCGCTCTATATTGTCTCCACGCCGATCGGTAATCTTGGCGATATGACGCTGCGCGGCATCGAAACGCTCGCCGCAGCCGATGTTCTGGCTTGCGAGGACACCCGTGTGACCCGCGTTCTCCTCGACCGCTACGGCATTTCCCGCCGTCCGATCAGCTATCACGAGCACAATGCTGCGGAGGCTGGTGAAAAGCTGATTGCGGCACTGACAGCGGGTAAAAGCGTTGCGCTGGTGTCCGATGCGGGCACGCCGCTCATTTCCGATCCGGGTTTTCGTCTGGTCGGAGAAGCACGCGAGGCGGGTATTCGTGTCGTTCCCATTCCGGGCGCTTCCGCCGTTCTGGCCGCACTTGCCGCTTCGGGCCTGCCGACCGATGCCTTCATGTTCTGTGGCTTCCTGCCGTCCAAGCACGGGCAAAAGCAGACGAAACTCGAAAGTCTCAAGGGCATCGACGCGACGCTGGTTTTCTATGAATCGCCCAACCGGACTGCAGCGACGCTGACCGAAATGGCCGAAGTGTTCGGGACGGATCGTCTGGGCGCGCTCTGCCGCGAACTGACCAAGGCCTATGAAACCATTCGCACCGCGCCACTGGGTGAACTGGCGAAGGAGTTCGACGGCGAGGATCGCATTCGCGGTGAAGTGGTTCTGCTGGTCGGACCGCCGACAGGCAATGCCATTCCGCAAAGTGAGGAAGACATCGACAAGCTGCTTCTGTCGCTTGCCGCAGAGCTGCCGCCATCCAAGGCGGCAGGCGAAGCGGCGCGCATGACCGGCGGACAGAAATCGGTTCTCTATCAGCGTCTTATGCAACTGAAATTGGATCAGCAATGACAGGCCTCCGCGAGAAAAAGCGCATTGCTTTCTTTCGCGGACACTGCGCCGAACGCTTTGCGGCGATGGTGCTTCTTCTGAAAGGTTTTCGCATTGTCGCGCGACGCTATCGGACACGGCTCGGCGAAATCGACCTGAACGCCCGGCGGGGCAATCTGGTGCTGATCGTCGAGGTCAAGGCGCGGAGCAGTCTGGAAGCAGCGCAACTCGCCGTCACACCGCAGGCGATGCACCGTATCGAAGCCGCAGCCGATCTCTGGCTGCTACGCCAGCCCGACCATGCCCGCCTGTCGCTGCGCTTCGACCTGATTGCCGTGCTGCCGCTCCGCCTGCCGAAACACGTTCCGGCGTTCTTCACGAGCGGCGCTTATCGATAAGTCTATGTAAATCCTATAAAAATTGTGGGATATATTTCCGGTCTTATGGGAAATTAAAATCCCGCAATCGGCTGTTTTGAGAAAAAGTGATGCTCGCCATCATTTTCGCGCGCAAGCACGTTTCTTATAAATCTCCCGCTCTCCATAGATAATGGCGCCAACTTTCACAAGACGCATTCCCGCACGCGAAACCGGTATCCACTTTCGCTGGAAATGCTCCCAAGGATCGCGCCGTGTCTCTACCGCAAAAGCGTTTACTGGCTGATTTTCCTGCCTTCTTCCGGGTGTCGGAAGAGGTGGTTGTCGTCGTTGGCGGCGGCGAGGAAGCTTTGAACAAGGCGCGCCTCGTGGCGCAGACATCCGCACGTCTTCGCATCGTTGCCGAAGAAACAGAGCATCATCTGGCCGATTTTATTGCAAGCCATGGTGCGGAGCATGTGGCTGCACCTTTTGCGCCGAAACATGTCGCTGGCGCAAAGCTTGTTTTCGTGGCGACCGGCGATGAAGCGCAGGACCGCGCCGTTGCCGCTGTGGTCAAGGCCGAGAGGGTTCCGGTCAATGTCGTGGACCGTCCTGCCCTTTGCGATTTCCTGACGCCTGCCATCGTCAACCGCGCGCCGCTAACGATTGCCATCGGCTCGGAAGGAAGCGCTCCGGTTCTGGCGCAGATGGTTCGTGCACGTATCGATGCCGCCTTTTCGCCGCGCCTTGGCGAGCTTGCGCATTTCGCCGAAAGCTGGCGTCCACTGGTCGAGCGTGCGTTGCCCAAGGGTCTGGCGCGTCGCAGTTTCTGGCGCGGTTTCTTTTCGGGCCGTGTTGCCAGCGCCATTGAAAATGGCGACCGAGTGGAAGCCTATAAGGCTGCGAGCGACCTGATCGAGCAGCGCGACAATGCCGCCGGTTATGTCTGGGTGGTCGGCGCCGGTCCGGGTGCCGAAGACCTACTGACGCTTCGCGCGCACCGCGCTTTGATGGAAGCCGATGTCATCGTGCATGATGCGCTGGTGCCGGAAGGCGTCATCGCCATGGGCCGTCGTGACGCCGAGCGCCTTGCCGTCGGCAAGCGCAAGGGCTGCCATTCCAAAAGCCAGGACGAGATCAACCGTCTGCTGGTTTCGCTGGGTCGGGAAGGCAAGCGCGTTGTGCGGCTGAAATCCGGCGATCCTCTGGTTTTCGGGCGCGCAGGCGAGGAAATGGCGGCACTGCGTGCCGCCGGTATCGGTTTCGAAATCGTGCCCGGCATCACCTCGGCCTTTGCTGCCGCTGCCGATATGGAATTGCCGCTGACCCTGCGCGGCGTTGCCTCGTCGCTGGTGTTCACCACCGGTCATGACATGACGGGCGACGTGCTGCCGGGCTGGGCGAAGCTCGCCGTCTCGGGTGCAACGATTGCCGTCTATATGGGCTCCACGGTCGCGGCATCGGTTGCTGCGCGGCTGATTGGTGCGGGCCTGCACGAAGATACCGCCGTTGCGGTGGTGGAAAATGCGAGCCGGCAGGACAAGCGCCTGTTCCACGGCACGCTGAAGGATTTGCCGGATTTGGAAAGCCGCAAGGAGCTTTCGGGCCCGGTCATGGTGATCATTGGCGATGCAGTCGCCGGTGCCGCTATCGACAAAGCCGAAGCGCTGGCTCTCAAGCCGGTTTCCGTAGCAGCGTGATTTTGAGGAGTTTGGAAATGGTCGTAAAAGTTCTCACAGCAAACCGGCTGATCGACGGGCAGGCTGTGTGGCTCGGTGCTGACGGTTCGTGGCAGGAGACCATCGACGGCGCGCTGGTTGCTCGCCATGCCGAAGCTGTCACAGCGCTGGAAGACGCGGGCAAGGTTGCAGCGAAAGCCAATCTGGTTGTCGATGTGAATGTGATCGATGTCGAGGAGCGCGAGGAGGGGCTTTACCCAATCCGCCTGCGCGAGCGCATCCGCCTTTCCGGCCCGACCATCGTGACCTTTGGTGATCTGACTCTCGACAAGCCTGCTTTGAAGCGTGCCTCCTGAAACCGGACCTAGACTATGTATCGTTATGATGAATTCGACCGTGATTTTGTTGCGGCCCGCGTTGCCCAGTTCAAGGATCAGGTCGAGCGCCGCCTGACAGGAGAGCTGACCGAGGACCAGTTCAAGCCGCTGCGTCTGATGAACGGCCTCTATCTGCAATTGCACGCCTATATGCTGCGCGTGGCCATCCCCTATGGCACGCTGTCGAGCCGCCAGCTGCGCAGGCTTGGGTCGATTGCGCGCGACTATGATCGGGGCTTTGGCCATTTCACCACGCGACAAAACATCCAGTATAACTGGCCTTCGCTGAAGGACGTGCCGCGCATTCTGGAAGAACTGGCGGAAGTCGAGATGCATGCCATCCAGACCTCCGGCAATTGCATACGCAACGTGACCGCCGATCATTTCGCAGGCGCTGCCGCCGACGAAGTGGCCGATCCGCGTCCCTTCGCCGAAATTCTGCGCCAGTGGTCGTCGCTGCATCCGGAATTTTCCTATCTGCCGCGCAAGTTCAAGATCGCCATTGTCGGCTCGGACCATGACCGCGCCGCCATTCAGGTGCATGACATCGGCTTGCACCTGAAGAAGAACGAGGCGGGCGATCTGGGACTGGCCGTCTATATTGGCGGCGGTCAGGGTCGCACGCCGATGATTGCCAAGAAAATCCGTGACTTCCTGCCCATCGAGGACATGCTGACCTATGTTACGGCCATCGTGCGCGTCTATAATCTGCATGGTCGTCGCGACAACAAATATAAGGCGCGTATCAAGATTCTCGTCCATGAAACGGGCGTCGAAGAACTGACCCGCGAGATCGATGCTGAATGGGAAGATATTCGTTATGGCGAGCTGAAGCTGCCGCAGCGCGATATCAGCGCCATCGAAAGCTATTTCCGCATGCCGAACCTGCCGCAACGGCCGGAAGGCTGGGAAGTGCTGGCTGTTACCCAGAAGGCCGATGCGGAATTTGCAAGCTGGGTGGCGCGCAATGTCACGCCGCATAAGAACCCGGATTATGCCGTGGTCACCATTTCGCTGAAGCCCATCGGCGGCATTCCCGGTGACGCAAGCGCCGAGCAGATGGAACTGGTGGCGGATATTGCCGAAACCTATTCCTTTGATGAAATCCGCGTCAGCCACGAGCAGAATCTGGTTCTGCCGCACGTGGCGAAGGCCGATCTCGCAGCGGTCTATGATCTGCTGCAATCGGACGGTCTGGTGACGCCGAATGCCGGTCTCATCACCGACATTATCGCTTGCCCCGGTCTCGACTATTGCGCCCTTGCCAATGCGCGCTCCATTCCGGTGGCGCAGCGTATTTCCGAACGCTTCGGCGACCAGCAGCGCCAGCTTGAAATCGGCGATCTCAAGATCAAGATTTCCGGCTGCATCAATGCCTGCGGCCATCACCATGTCGGCCATATCGGCATTCTGGGCGTCGAGAAGAAGGGTGAGGAACTCTATCAGATCACGCTTGGCGGTTCGGCGGATGAGCATTCGACCATTGGTGACATCACCGGTCGCGGCTTCTCGTCGGAAGAAGTGGTGGATGCCATCGAAACGGTCGTGGACACCTATCTGTCCTTGCGTGAAAGCCCGGAGGAAAACTTCCTCGCCGCCTATCGCCGCGTCGGCATGGAGCCGTTCAAACGCGCGCTTTATGGAGAAATAAGCCGTGCAGCTTGATGCTGAACAAAGTGCCAGCGCCGAAGCCCGCCTTCTGGAGGTCAGCCACGGTGCGTCTACCCCGCAGGAAGTGATCGCGCTCGTCACGCGCGAACTCTTTGACGGGCAGATCGCGGTCGTGTCTTCCTTCGGGGCGGAATCGGCTGTGCTTTTGCATATGATCTCGGAAATTGACCCGGCCACCCCGGTGCTGTTTCTCGATACGGGCAAGCATTTCCGGGCCACGCTCGATTATCGTCACGATCTGGTGGACCGGCTGGGGCTGACCGATGTGCAGGATATCCTGCCGCTGGAGGATAGTCTTAAAAGCGATGATCCGTTCGGTGCCCTGTCGATGACCGACAAGGACCGCTGTTGCTTCATCCGCAAGGTTGAGCCGATGGCGCGCGCCGTCGCGCCCTATCGCGCCTGGATGACGGGCCGCAAGCAGTTTCAGGCATCGACGCGCGAAAGCCTGCCGGTGTTTGAATCGGTCGGCCCACGCATTCGCATCAATCCGCTGGCGCGTTTGCAGGCAGCAGACCTCAAAGCCTATGCCGAAAAGCATGATCTGCCGCCGCATCCTCTGACCGCGCAGGGCTATCGTTCCATCGGCTGCATGCCCTGCTCGCGGCCCGTGAGCGATGGCGAAGACCAGCGTGCCGGACGCTGGGCGGGATCGGAAAAGACAGAATGCGGCATCCATCTGACTGGCCTTGCCGACAGCCTTAAAACATTGGGAGCCACCGAGCGGAAATGAGCGATATCAACGAAACCAAACTCTGGTCCGCCGATGGCTTTCGTGAAGACGATTATGTCTTTGCCGACGATCTTGAAGCGGCGGGCGACGCCCCGGCGATCGTCATTCCGCTCGCCGTCTGGCTCGGGCTGGGTGAAGAGCGCCGCCGCGCCTCCAATCGCCGCATCGGCGTTTCGGTTGCACCGGGCGAAGCCATTGAACCGCTGCTGAATGATCTGGGCAGCGTGCCGCTGATCGCCTTGCAGTTCCCGGCTTTCAATGATGGTCGTTCCTATTCCAAGGCCGAGATTTTGCGCCGCGAAGGTTTTGCCGGTGAGTTGCGAGCCGTTGGCGACGTGCTGATCGATCAGGCCGCGCTGATGCTGCGCACCGGCTTTGACAGCCTTCAGGTGACCAACAAGGTTGCACAAGGCCGTCTCGGCGAAAATCGTCTGGTCGATACGCCCGGCTATTACCAGCCCGGTCGCGGTTCCGTGCAGGAAGAGGGCGGGTTTGCCTGGCGTCGTGTCCAGACCAGTTAGGCACATCACTCAAATTTGCCATTTTTCTGCGCGCCTTGATGCGCTAGACACGCCTCATTAGTTTCAAGGAGTCGAGGCGTGATCCGGCATATTGTTTTCTTCAGCGTCAAGGAAGGTCAGGATATAGAGGCCGTGAGGAAAGGGCTGGAGCAACTTGGCACCATCCCGCATTCCGAAGTCTTCGAAGTTCTGCCAAATTCCAAGGTCGATCCGATGTGTGAACGCATCGATCTCGTTGTCTATGCAGAGTTCAAGGATGAGGAGGCGCTTTTTGCTTTCAAAAGGCATCCGACCTATGACGCCACGACGCAGCTTGTGCGTCCGATGCGTGAATTGCGCTTTTCCGCAGACGTTGTGACAGACAAGCGCTGATTACCAGTCAGCCAGCGGCTTTTCCTGCAGCGGTAGACCACCAAACAGATCGGGCTCGCTAGAGATTTTGGCGCGCTCGATATTGAGAAGCTTCAGTTTCGTCGCCGTGCCCCCTGCCGCCGAAAAACCGCCAACCTTGCCATTGGCGCCCAGTACCCGATGGCATGGCACAATGATTGGAAACGGGTTTTTGCCCAGTGCATAGCCGACAGCCTGTGAGAGGCTGATATCGCCGAGCCGCCGCGCAATCGCGCCATAAGTCGTCGTCTCGCCCGGTTTCAGTTCCAGGATGATTTCATAGACCTGACGGTTGAGATCGGGTTGGGTATCGAGCGCCAGCGGTGCGTCGGAAAAATCGACAGCGGCTCCGGTCAAAAGCGCGCGCACCCCTTGGATTGTATTGGTGACGAAAACCGGAAGATCGGTATCTTCTGCACCGGGGAACCGCTCATCGAGCCGATAACGGGTTTCTTTCTCGTCGGCGTCTCCGATCTCGACGCCAACGATCTTTTGGCCGCGCCAGGCAATGCCGCACGGTCCGATCTCTGTTTCGAAAATGGTGATACCTGACGATTCCATGGAAGAGATACTAGCATGGTTTCGATCGCGGCAAGCCGGTTATCGGGCGACTATAGGAACGTTCAAGTGAAAAGTCGTAATAATTGCGGAAATTGCCGCAGTGAAATGGTTGAAGAACGACACGAATAATGATTGTGTGATGGCAACCGGCCAATGCCCTTAAATGGCCAAACGGATTGACGAGAGTTTCCGGCACCTGTCACGGCGGGAGCGGAACCGAGGAATTTAAATGGACGATTACGAGCGATATGCCACAGGGTTGATGATCGTTTTTGGTGCGCTGATTATCGGCGGCCTCATGGCGGCTAACCTGTATCACGGCGACAAGCCGGGCTTTTTATTCGCGCTAGGCGCTGCAGTTGTCAGCTGGTTCGCGGCCTTTGCCGTCTTGTTTGACAAGCCGCGCGTTTACGGCGTGATGATTGCAGTTGCGATCGGCCTGGTTGCGGCTTCAATCGGTGCCTACGTCACCTGATTTCTAAACCACGTCATTTAGAAAAAGCCCCGGACTATCCGGGGCTTTTTTGATTCAGAGATAGGGCGAGTAGCACTGGCGCCGCGGCCCGTAATTGGGCTGGAACGTGTTATCATAGGCTCGATAAGAGCGATAACGATTGTAGCACCAACGCACATGCGGGTTGCCGCCACGATAGACCGGAGCTGGACGGTAGCGATAAGCGGGAGGCGGCCCCCAATAACGACGATCATACCGATAGTAAGGGCGATAACGCGGACGGTCGTGTCGCCAGTGACGACGGTCTTCCCGCCAGTAGTCACGGTAGTCGTAATATTGAACATTCTGCACATTCGGTGCGGAGGTCTGTGCGGACGGTGTCACCATCAGAGACGGCTGTGCCGCATTTGCAGTCCCGGCAACAGCAGACAATCCCATGCCGAGTGACAAGCATGCGGCAAACAGGGAATAAGTAAACCTTTTCATAGGCCTCTCCTCACAGCGCATACCGAAAAGTGTGAAACGGCTTTCGGATAAGATGCGCGTAAAAATAAACAACACATACTGTCCTTGGTCCTATTTTGCCTGGACAATGTGGCGCAGCGGTGGCCCTGCGAAGTCACGATTTCTTCGAGCTGGCAACAGATGGGTGATGCTCGATTATAGGCCGGAGAACGGCTTCTCCGAATTGACATAAAGATATGTTTATGTCATTAAGCGACTTTCGCAATGTGCGTATGGCAGGCAATTTAGATTGGTATGTCCCGAACAGACCTGTTGCCTGGTAACAGATTGAATACAGGCGGTGTTTGATGGCCTCTTCCCTCGATGGTCTTTTTGGTGCAACGGCGGCGCAGCCGGATGGCTCTGAAGTACTGGCGGCTCTCACCAAGGCAGCGCGCGAGCGCATCCTGATCCTTGATGGTGCGATGGGGACGCAGATCCAGGGACTCGGTTTTCATGAAGAACATTTCCGGGGTGAGCGCTTCGGCGCCTGCGACTGTCAGCTTCAGGGCAATAACGACCTTCTGACGCTGACCCAGCCCAAGGCTATTGAGGAAATCCATTACGCCTACGCCATTGCGGGCGCGGATATTCTCGAAACCAATACGTTTTCGTCCACGACGATTGCCCAGGCCGATTACGGCATGGAAGAGCAGGTCTATGAGCTGAACCGCGACGGTGCGCGCCTTGCCCGTCGCGCGGCCTTGCGCGCGGAGCAGAAGGACGGTCGCCGCCGTTTCGTTGCGGGCGCTCTTGGACCGACAAACCGCACAGCGTCGCTGTCGCCGGATGTCAATAATCCCGGCTTCCGCGCCGTCACCTTCGATGATCTGCGCATTGCCTATGCCGAGCAGATCCGGGGGCTGATCGACGGCGGTTCCGACATCATCCTGATCGAAACCATCTTTGACACGCTGAATGCAAAGGCTGCCATTTTCGCCTCGGAACAAGTGTTCGAGGAAAAGGGCATCTTCCTGCCGGTGATGATTTCCGGCACGATCACCGATCTTTCCGGCCGTACCCTGTCGGGCCAGACGCCAACGGCATTCTGGCATTCGCTGCGTCACGCCAGGCCGTTCACGATTGGTCTCAACTGCGCGCTCGGCGCCAATGCCATGCGCGCTCATCTGGATGAATTGTCGACCATCGCCGACACATTCATCTGCGCCTATCCGAATGCCGGTCTGCCGAACGAATTTGGCCAGTATGACGAAACGCCGGAAGCGATGGCCGCCCAGATCGAAGGCTTTGCCCGTGACGGCATGGTCAATGTGGTCGGCGGCTGCTGCGGCTCGACGCCGGAGCATATCCGCGCCATTGCCGAGGCCGTTGCAAAGCACCCGCCGCGCAAGCCTGCCAAGGTCGCGCCGCTGATGCGTCTTTCGGGCCTTGAGCCTTTCACGCTGACCGAGGACATTCCCTTCGTCAATGTCGGCGAGCGCACCAACGTGACCGGCTCCGCCCGGTTCCGCAAGCTGATCAAGGCGGGCGACTTTGCCGCCGCACTCGATGTGGCGCGCGATCAGGTGGCCAATGGCGCCCAGATCATCGATATCAATATGGATGAAGGCCTGATCGATTCCGAAAAGGCGATGGTCGAATTCCTCAATCTGATCGCTGCCGAGCCGGATATTGCCCGTGTGCCGATCATGATCGACAGCTCCAAATGGGAAGTCATCGAGGCTGGCCTGAAATGCGTTCAGGGCAAGCCGGTGGTCAACTCCATCTCGATGAAGGAAGGCGAGGAAGCCTTCATCCATCACGCCAAGCTCGTCCGCGCCTATGGTGCGGCGGTGGTGGTCATGGCGTTCGACGAAACCGGACAGGCCGATACCGAAGCGCGCAAGATCGAAATCTGCAGTCGCGCTTACAAGATTCTGACCGAGCAGGTTGGTTTCCCGCCGGAAGACATCATCTTCGATCCGAACATCTTTGCGGTGGCGACCGGTATCGACGAGCACAATAATTATGGCGTCGATTTCATCGAAGCGACGCGGAAGATCATGGCGATCCTGCCGCATGTCCATGTGTCGGGCGGCGTGTCGAACCTGTCTTTCTCGTTCCGCGGCAATGAGCCGGTGCGCGAGGCGATGCATGCCGTGTTCCTCTACCACGCCATTCAGGCGGGCATGGATATGGGCATCGTCAATGCCGGTCAGCTGGCGGTCTACGATGCCATCGATCCGGAATTGCGTGAAGCCTGCGAGGACGTAGTGCTGAACCGCCGTTCCGACTCGACGGAACGGCTGCTGGAAATTGCCGAGCGTTTCCGCGATTCAGGTTCCAAGGAAGCCAGGGTGCAGGATCTTGCCTGGCGCGAATGGCCAGTGGAAAAGCGCCTCGCACATGCGCTGGTCAACGGCATTACCGAGTATATCGAAGCCGATACGGAAGAGGCGCGTCAGGCTGCCGAACGGCCGCTGCACGTCATCGAAGGCCCACTGATGGCTGGTATGAATGTGGTTGGCGATCTGTTCGGCGCAGGCAAGATGTTCCTGCCTCAGGTGGTCAAGTCCGCCCGCGTGATGAAGCAGGGCGTGGCCGTCCTCCTGCCTTACATGGAAGAGGAAAAGCGCCGCAATGCTGAAAATGGGGTCGGCGGCAGCGAACGTCAGAGTGCCGGCAAGGTGCTGATGGCGACCGTGAAAGGCGACGTGCACGATATCGGCAAGAATATCGTCGGCGTCGTACTGGCCTGCAACAATTACGAGATCATCGATCTCGGCGTGATGGTACCGTCGCAAAAGATTTTGCAAGTGGCGCGTGACGAAAAGGTGGATATCATCGGCCTTTCCGGCCTCATCACGCCTTCGCTCGACGAAATGGCGCATGTCGCGGCGGAAATGGAGCGCGAAGGCTTTGACATTCCGCTGTTGATCGGCGGGGCGACCACGAGTCGCGTTCATACGGCGGTCAAAATTCATCCGCGTTATGAACGCGGACAGGCAGTCTATGTCATCGATGCCAGCCGCGCTGTTGGTGTCGTATCCAGCCTGCTCTCGCCGGAAGGCAAACAGGCCTATGTCGACGGCCTGCGCGGGGAATACGCCAAGGTCGCAGCCGCTCATGCGCGCAACGAAGCGGAAAAGCAGCGCCTTCCGATCGCTCGTGCCCGTGCCAATGCACATAAGCTTGACTGGGAGAGTTTCGCGCCGACAAAGCCGACTTTTACCGGCACCAAGACCTTCGATGATTATAATCTGGCTGAGATCGCCCGCTATATCGACTGGACACCGTTCTTCCAGACCTGGGAATTGAAGGGCCGTTATCCTGCGATCCTGGAAGATGAGAAGCAGGGCGAGGCTGCGCGCCAACTCTGGGACGACGCACAGGCGATGCTGAAGAAAATTATCGACGAAAAGTGGTTTGCGCCGAAAGCTGTTGTCGGCTTCTGGCCAGCCAATACGGTGGGCGACGATATCCGGCTCTTCACCGACGAAAGCCGGAAAGAGGAGCTTGCAACCTTCTTCACCTTGCGCCAGCAACTCAGCAAGCGTGATGGTCGCCCGAATGTCGCTATGTCCGACTTCGTGGCTCCCGTCGAAAGTGGAAAGCAGGATTATGTCGGCGGTTTCGTCGTCACGGCAGGCATTGGCGAAGTCGCGATTGCCGAGCGTTTCGAGCGCGCCAATGACGACTACTCGGCCATTCTGGTGAAGGCGCTGGCCGACCGTTTTGCCGAAGCCTTTGCGGAACTGATGCATGAGCGCGTGCGCAAGGAATTCTGGGCTTATGCGACGGATGAAACCTATACGCCGGAAGAACTGATTGGCGAACCTTACAAGGGTATTCGTCCGGCTCCGGGCTATCCATCCCAGCCCGACCATACTGAAAAGACCGCGCTTTTCCGCCTTCTGGACGCGACTGCGAATACGGGCGTGGAATTGACGGAAAGCTATGCGATGTGGCCTGGCTCATCAGTATCGGGTCTCTATATAGGCCATCCGGAAAGCTATTATTTCGGTGTGGCCAAGGTCGAGCGCGATCAGGTCGAGGATTACGCAAGCCGCAAGGGAATGGCGGTTGAGGAGGTCGAACGCTGGCTTGCGCCGATCCTCAACTACACACCAGGTGCGGCTGCCGAGGATGCTGCGGCATGATGAATGTCGCAGCTCAATTAACTTAACCTCATATATTCGTATTTCTGACAGATGCGCCAAGCGCGTTCGGCTGGTTTGTAGTTGCTTATCGACTGCAGATCAGCAGACGAGGCGGCGTCAGCCCGGTATTCCGTGTTTTGGGGTGCAGATTTAGTTGTCGTTCAGAGCGCGTTTCATCTGATTGAACGAGATCCGCGCGTCTCAACGGTCTATTTTAACGCGCATCTTGTTCCGAAAGGTTGCGCTGTGTAGATATTAAGTATTTATTAAAGTAAAGCATAATTTATATAACTGTAATATTTAATTGGTGGTGATTTATATATTTCACAATACTATATATAGAAAAATACAGGGATGCGTTAGTGATTTGTTGGCGTTTTATTTAAATTCGTCGAATTTCAATAATCATCAATAGTTATATTTTTCATTGAGAAGTCTGCAATGAAATGGGAACAAATCTATGAATCCATGCAATCTGCTGACGATGCCGGACAGCTCCTTGAATACATAAATACCTATGCCAAACAGTGTGGTTTTGCACACACGGCCTATGTCATACGCGTGCCTTTGTTAAACGGTGTCGTCAAATAGCCTAGCTTTGGATCGTTGCCGCGGGAATGGATCGATCACTATGCGGCCATAAAATATGCGGATCTGGCCCCACTGGTTCGCAAGGCATTGAACAGCATCGAGCCGCTGGTCTGGTCATCAAAGCTGTTTGCAGATGCGCCGCAGATCTGGGCGGACGCACAGCGCTTCGGTCTGAAGGTTGGAATTTCCCAGCCGTGCTGGGCGGCACAGGGCGTGTTCGGAATGCTGTCGTTCCTGAGAAATGGCCAGGCATTATCTTCCGGCGAAGTTTCAATGTTGTGACGTCAGATGCAGATCGCAGCCAACCTTTTGCATCTTTCGATGTATGAACATCTCGATGTTCCGACGATGAATTGCGTTTCGGAAGTGAACCTGACGATGCGTGAACGGGAAATCCTGCGCTGGACAAGCGAGGGAAAGACTGCCGAGATAATCGGCACGATCCTCAACATTTCGACACGCACGGTGAATTTCCACATCAGTAATGTGCTTACAAAGCTGGTTGCGGTCAATAAAGTTCAGGCGGTCGCCAAAGCCCGCACCTTCGGTCTTCTCTAAATCTCTTCCAAGTCCCTCGGCGGTTTGATCCGAAGGGCAATTTTCAGCGGCTTTCCGGTTTGCGCTTTTTCGGAAACGGGCTACAAATTCATTATCTTTCCCGGAGGATCAATGAATGACTGCTCAGCCAAACTCTCTTGAAGCCCGCGATATCCGTTATCATCTCCATTCTTACACTGACGCTGTCCGCCTCGAAGCGGAAGGCCCGCTTGTCATCGAGCGTGGCGATGGCATTTACGTCGAAGATGTCACGGGCAAGCGCTACATCGAAGCGATGTCAGGACTTTGGAGTGTCGGCGTGGGCTTTTCGGAACCGCGTCTGGCTGAAGCAGCCGCAAGGCAAATGAAGAAGCTGCCTTTTTATCATACATTCTCCTATCGTTCACACGGCCCCGTCATAGATCTGGCTGAAAAGCTTGTTTCGATGGCTCCTGTTCCGATGAGCAAGGCTTACTTCACCAATTCAGGTTCCGAGGCTAACGATACGGTTATCAAGCTGATCTGGTATCGCTCCAATGCGTTGGGCGAACCGGAGCGCAAAAAAATCATCTCGCGCAAGCGTGGTTATCACGGCGTGACGATTGCCTCTGCGAGCCTGACTGGCCTGCCCAACAATCACCGCTCCTTCGATCTGCCGATCAACCGTATTCTGCATACGGGCTGTCCACATCACTATCGTGAAGGGCAGGTGGGCGAGAGCGAGGAACAGTTCGCAACGCGACTCGCGGATGAGCTGGAACAGTTGATTCTTGCTGAAGGTCCCCACACTATCGCCGCCTTTATCGGCGAGCCTGTGATGGGTGCTGGCGGCGTGGTCGTGCCGCCGAAAACCTATTGGGAGAAGGTTCAGGCGGTTCTCAAGCGCTACGATATTCTCCTGATCGCCGATGAAGTCATTTGTGGCTTCGGGCGGACGGGCAATCTGTTCGGCAGCCAGACATTCGACATGAAACCTGACATTCTGGTCATGTCGAAGCAGCTTTCGTCATCCTATCTGCCGATTTCGGCCTTCCTCATCAATGAGCGTGTGTACGCTCCGATTGCCGAAGAAAGCCACAAGATCGGCACGCTTGGCACGGGCTTCACGGCATCGGGCCATCCGGTGGCGGCGGCTGTGGCGTTGGAAAATCTCGCTATCATTGAAGAGCGTGATCTGGTCTCCAATGCGCGCGACCGCGGTGCCTATATGCAGAAGCGCCTGCGCGAGTTGCAGGGTCATCCTCTGGTCGGCGAAGTGCGTGGCGTCGGTCTCATTGCCGGTGTCGAGCTTGTCACCGACAAACAGGCCAAGACAGGCCTTGAGCAGGCTGGTGCGCTGGGTGCACAGGCAAATGCAGCTCTTCAGGAGCGAGGCGTCATTTCGCGCGCAATGGGCGACACACTTGCCTTCTGCCCGCCGCTAATCATCAATGATCAGCAGATCGATACGATGGTGTCAGCGCTTGAAGCGACGCTGAATGATGTTCAGGCGAGCCTCGCCAGGTAATAATTTGCTCTGGAGCTGTTTGAATGACGGGCAGCTCCAGAGCGCAAATTCGCTAAATATCACAAAAATTGTATGATTTTCCGTCACTTGGTCGGAAATCGGCCTTTTCGAGCGTGCGCAAGTTTGTTCCGGTCCAGCTTGCAAATACGGTAAGTTTTTCGCGCAAGCCAGTTGCAATACGCGATAGGTTTCTTTCACTTTTCCGCATCATTTCACGACAATGCGCGCATCGTGGCCTTTGCCGCACCTGCGCCGGATGAAGGCTTGCGCCACCCCTCCAGCCAGTATCGAGTCCCCATCCGGTTACCGGGAGTAAGTAGTCGTGCATCATGCATCCCTGACCAAGAACCTGACGCATCTGCAGCGCCTAGAGGCGGAAGCGATCCATATTTTTCGTGAGGTTGCAGCAACCTTCTCCAATCCGGTGATGCTTTACTCGGTCGGGAAAGATTCTTCGGTGATGCTGCATCTGGCGATGAAGGCATTCTATCCGGCTCCGCCACCCTTTCCCTTTCTGCATGTCGATACGACATGGAAGTTTCGCGAGATGATCGAGTTTCGTGATGCCCAGACACGTGAAAAGGGTTTCGAACTGCTCGTGCATATCAACGAGGATGGCGTGCGCGAGGGTATTGGTCCATTTAGTCATGGATCGAATATCCACACCCATGTGATGAAGACGGTCGCTTTGCGGCAGGCGCTCGACAAATACAAGTTCGATGCCGCTTTTGGCGGCGCTCGTCGCGACGAGGAGAAATCGCGCGCCAAGGAGCGCATCTTTTCTTTCCGTAACGCGCAGCATGGCTGGGACCCCAAGAACCAGCGTCCGGAAATGTGGAAGATCTATAATACGCGAGTTTCCGCCGGGGAGTCGATCCGCGTCTTTCCGCTGTCGAACTGGACCGAACTCGATATCTGGCAATATATCCTGCAGGAGAACATCCCCATCGTGCCGCTTTATTTTGCGGCGCATCGTCCGGTGGTCGAACGCGATGGCATGCTGATCATGGTCGACGATGACCGTATGAAGTTGCGTCAGGGCGAACAGGTAGAAAACCGACTGGTGCGATTCCGCACGCTTGGCTGCTATCCACTCACTGGCGCAATTGAATCCAGCGCGGCCGACCTCTCGGGCATCGTCGAAGAAATGCTGATTGCTCGTACATCCGAGCGGCAGGGCCGCGCCATCGATCGTGATGAAGCCGGATCGATGGAGAAAAAGAAGCGCGAGGGCTATTTCTGATGAATGCGATAATCAAGCCTGTTGCGACCAATGCCGCAGTTAGCGATTTTCTGGCCGATCAGGAGCGGAAAACTTTGCTGCGTTTTCTCACTTGCGGGTCAGTGGATGATGGTAAGTCAACGCTCATCGGGCGTCTGCTTTACGACACGAAACTCATCTTCGAGGACCAACTTGCATCATTGAAGAATGATAGCCGCAAGTTCGGCACGACGGATGACGACTTCGATTTTGCGTTGCTGGTCGACGGGCTGGAAGCCGAGCGGGAGCAGGGGATCACCATCGATGTCGCCTATCGCTTCTTTTCGACGCCACGTCGCAAATTCATCGTCGCGGACACGCCGGGGCATGCGCAATACACGCGCAACATGGCAACCGGTGCCTCGACAGCCGATCTCGCAATCGTGCTCATCGATGCCCGTCAGGGCGTACTGACCCAGACACGGCGCCATTCCTTCATCGCCTCGGCGCTCGGCATTCGCCACATCGTTCTGGCCGTGAACAAGATCGATCTGGTCGATTTCTCGCAAGAGGCTTTTGAGCGCATTGTCGCGGACTATATGAGCTTTGCCAAAGAACTAGGTTTTGTCAGCATCCAGCCGATTCCCCTCTCGGCACGCTTTGGTGATAACGTTACCCTGCCGTCGCCACGCATGGGCTGGTATGAGGGGCCGCACCTGCTTGAACATCTGGAAACCGTGCGCATCGATACTGAGGCAGCGGCAAAGCCGTTTCGTTTTCCCGTGCAATATGTAAACCGGCCCAATCTTGATTTTCGCGGCTTCTCCGGCACCGTGGCGTCAGGTTCGATCAGCGTGGGTGATGCCGTGGTGGTTGCCAAATCTGGCAAGACATCCCGTGTAAAGCGCATTGCCACCTATGACGGTGACCTGCCGCGTGTTTCCGAAGGGCAGGCTGTCACATTGGTGCTGGAGGACGAGATCGAGGTTTCACGCGGCAATATGCTGGTAGGGACGGAAGCCCGGCCCGAAGTGGCGGATCGCTTCTCAGCCAATATAGTCTGGTTCGGCGAAGAGGCGTTGCAGTCCGGCCGTTCCTATATCCTTCGTACAGAGACGGATCAGACACCGGTAACGATCAACGAGATCGTTTACAGAACTGATGTTGACAGTATTACGCATCAGGACACCTCTCGCCTCGACCTCAACGAGATTGGACTTTGCCATCTCCAGACAGTAGATCAGATTGCATTCGATCCCTACGCCGACAATCGTGTAACGGGTGCATTCGTATTGATCGACAGGCTTACCAACGCCACTGTAGGTGCAGGAACGGTCGATAGTGCTCTCCGGCAGGCGACGAATGTGCATCTTCAGCCTCTCGACCTCGACAAGCAGACACGCGCAGCGCAGAAATTCCAGAAACCGGCTGTACTCTGGTTTACGGGTCTGTCCGGCTCTGGCAAATCCACCATCGCAAACCGGCTGGAACAGCGCCTCCATGCGCTGGGAAAGCACACTTATCTGCTGGACGGTGATAATGTCCGCCATGGCCTCAACAGCGATCTGGGCTTCTCAGAGGAGGATAGGGCAGAGAATATCCGCCGTGTCGGCGAAGTCGCCCGATTGATGATCGATGCCGGACTGGTGGTGCTGGTCTCCTTCATTTCGCCATTTCGGAGCGAACGGGATCACATTCGCTCTCGGCTGCCTGAGGGCGAATTTGTGGAAATATTCGTGGATACGCCAATCGAGGAATGCATCGCCCGCGACCCGAAAGGGCTCTATGCGCAGGCTTTGCGCGGAGAGATCAAGGCTTTCACTGGGATAGATTCTCCTTACGAAGAGCCGGTTTCACCGGAACTTCGCCTGAATACGACAGGTCGTGACGTTGACGAACTCGTCGCAGAAGTAGAAAAGTATCTTGCCGAACATGGTATCATCGGCAGTTATGGCAGTGATTCCTGGTCGATCTGAGCAATGAAGATTTCAGCCTCCCCGAAAGCCGATCCAAACGGCGAAGCAATGCTGGCCGTCCTGCAGGAAGCTGCACTGGCGGCGGGGCGCATTATTATGAAGCACTATGCCAATGGTTGCGCGGTTCAGAGCAAAAAAGATGCTTCGCCCGTCACGGAAGCAGATCGTGACGCGGAGGCCATCATTCTTGCGGCAATCGCTTCTGTCATCCCAGATATTCCGGTTGTGGCGGAAGAAGAAGTGGCGGCGGGACGTTTGCCTTCGCAGTTGGGAAGGCGGTTTCTATTGGTCGATCCGCTGGATGGAACACGCGAATTTCTACTGCGAAACGGCGATTTCACGGTGAATATAGGCCTGATCGAGGATGGCGTTCCGGCTCTCGGCATTGTCTACGCGCCGGTTCGCAATCGTTTGTTCATCGGAAACAGCAACGGTGCCGAAGAAATAACGACGACCAAAGATCATGCGGTCGGATCACGGCGTGGGATAGCAGTGCGTGTTCACGGGCCGGAGCGCGTGGCCGTCTGCAGCCGGTCCCATAAGAACCCGGAGACGGAAAAGTTCCTGAACGACAACAGGATCAGCAACTGCGTTTCCATTGGCTCGTCGTTGAAGTTTTGCCTGATCGCCAGCGGAGAGGCCGACATCTATCCGCGGTTCGGCCCGACGATGGAATGGGATACGGCAGCAGGCGACGCTGTGTTACGCGCTGCGGGCGGCCTTACCACGACATTCGAGGGAACACCGCTCTCCTATGGTCAACGCGCCGATGAAGGTGTCGCCGGATTTGCCAACCCTAATTTTGTGGCTTTCGGCGGTGGAACACTGCCTGTTTTTGCCGCGATGTGACACCTATCGATAACAAACCGACAGAGTGTCCGGTTCTCATATTCAGCGCGCCCGAAAGCCGTGTCCAACTTTTCGGGTTGGGCATTTAAAAAAACGGCAAGATGCACTTGCAGCTTGAAATTTGGGGCGTTATAAGCCGCCTCAAGGTCACGACCACATGGTCACGGAGTGTAGCGCAGCCTGGTAGCGCACCTCGTTCGGGACGAGGGGGTCGGAGGTTCGAATCCTCTCACTCCGACCATTTACTTGAGGGCGTGCCCTCATTCATCTGATGTTTCACTTTCCAGTTCGGTGGCAACAAGTTGTTGTATGCGAATTGCACGATGCAACTCTTTCAAAAGAACTCAGCGCAGGGCTACATCTTAAGCTGATATTGTGTTAAGTGCTTCGTCGAAGAGCATTGGCGCATTGAGGTAGATTTTGCCTAATTAATACCGGTCTCATCCAGTTTCACCTGTACACCTGATAGCAAGAAGCTGTCGGGGTATGAACTTGTTCATCGGGTGGCGGTAGAGACCGGTTTGGCATTGTCAAATGTGCCGGACAGCTTGTGCTGTCTCTGCTCTTCAGCCACTCAAAACATCGCCATACCGCGCCCGGAACGGGGCACCTCATTCGCCATCTTGGTGAGCTTCCAAAATGGAAGACCGAGATATTATGAGCGATACTCTTCGGGTACGGTGGATCATCACACCGAAAATTGCCCCTCAGCCTTGGATTGCGTGCGGTGGATGCAGCAAATTGAAGGCTTTTCAGTCGAGCGGAAAGGTTCGACTGAATGCCAATGGTCGCAAGCTGGATGCGTGGCTGATCTATAAGTGTCTGACATGTGACAAAACATGGAATCGGCCGATCTTCGAACGACAGAATGTTCGCGAGATCGACCCTAAGATATTGGAGGCACTTCAGTCCAACGATCCGCAATGGATCCGGAGGGAAGCGTTCGATATCCAGGCACTGAGACGTAAATCGCAGCGCGTCGATGAGTTTTCAGAGTGCGAAGTTGTGAAAGGCATCGCGCATGGCACAGCAAACTCCAAACTAATCGAGATCGAATTGCAGGTGGCCTTGACCGCCAGCATACGCCTCGATCGTCTCTTGGCAACCGAGCTTCAAATCTCTCGCGCCAGCCTTCAGGCGCTTTGCGATAGGCGGGTAATTCGGATTGCACCGGACGAAAACAGCATCTTGCGGCGACGCGTCAAGACCGGTGTCGTGATCTCGATAAATCCGGGGGGACTGGATCGCGAGACCGGATGGCAGGCGCTTGTCGCGGGAAGAGCGTTAGAGCGCCGATCTGATTGAATCCGATAGGCGCGTTAAAACAATGAAGGCCCGGTTTCGGGCCTTCTGTCGCTCTGCGAACAGATGACTGAGGTCGGCAGTCCCTGCCTATTCCCTCTTCCCGAAAACCGACATACGCATGAACTCGCCGTCATATTCAGCGAGAGCAACCACGCGTTTTCGATCCAGTATTTCCACACGATTTGATCGAAACTGGATCAATCCTTCCTCGCGCAGGTCACGCAGCATCCTGTTGAGATGGATGGGCGTCAGTCCCAGAGCATCAGCGAGCTGATATTGCGTAAGGGGGCAATAGAAGGAGTTCGGGTCGCCCATCCCGCACGATTCCACACGGTCGGAAAGCTCAAGAAACAGATGTGCGGTTCGGACGAACGCGGCGCGACATCCGATATTGGTAAGGTGCTCGATCAACATGGACCGTTGGCGTGCAAGAAGCTCGATAAGGATCAGACTGAGGCGCGGCGCGCGTTCAATAGAGGCTTCAAGCGAGGCGAGTGGGATCTCGAAAACCGACATCGGTGTGATTGCCGCGATTGTGTTGTAGCTATATCCATCGGCGGTTCTAAGGCCGAGAAAATCGCTCCGCATGGGGAAGTCGATAATCTGCCGTTCACCACTCGACAGATCGCGATAAACGCATCCCCAGCCGGAGCGCACAAGATGGATGCTTCTGACGCGCGCACCTTGCTCGATGATGGTGGCATCGGCGGCAAAATCGTTTTCAATCACAGTGAGCGAAGAAAGCGCGTCTGTTTCCCGCGCTTCAAGCTTGGCCAGAATTGGAGCCGTCTCCAATAAACCAATAAGCGCTTCAATCGATGGGGCTGTGGTCTGCTTGCCACTATGCATTTCTAACCCACTAGGACGTATTCCGAGATGCATGGAATAGCTTTTCGGAAAAGATGCGCGTTAAAACGAACAATTAGAGCGCGATTTGATTCAATCAAATCGAAATGCGTTCCGAAGCATTTCCCGCAGGACCGCATTGCGATCTTGCGTTTGGAAAAACGGATAAACCATCAAACGGTTTTTCCGTCAGAATTTTGAGTATTCTTGAATTTGGGAATACGCAACTGCCCCATGCTACGTCGATAAATTCTGTAAGCCCGAAAACCATCTAAACGAAAGATATAGAGGCTATATCCTCCCGCTCTACAAGTCGTTCTTATGGACGGTCATAAATTTTCTGCATTGCTAACATAAGTTAATGACACGATTATTTCCCGATAGCAATATTTACCCCAGTCAACGCCATAGGTCTATCCAGGCAGGCACATGAAATCACTCGTCTCTGACGAAAGTAATAGTTGGATGCATAAACATAGAGCAACTTGAGTAGCGCCGGGAGTATCACATGTTGGAAACAAGAGGGGATAGCCTTTGGGCGGCTTCGGAGAGCGTTGGCGATAGGGGCAACGCCGCAAGCGTTGAGGCAGCGCGTGGACGGCGTATGTTGCTCGTATGCAAAAGCAACCTTGAGCGCCAGTGCCTTTATAACGGGCTCGTGCTGAATGGTCTCAAGCTTCCCGTGGAGACACAAGCGGCGGTCGAGCTCGCGGATCCAACGGACGATATTGCTGTCGTTCTCATCAATATCGGCTCGAAACGATTGGCCGATCCATTTTTCTCGGAAAAATTGCAGGCTGTGATCGAACTTTGGCGTCCGGTTCCGGTCGTTTTTCTTGCTGAACGCGAAGAGTGGGCTCAGGTTGTGCGCGCAATGGAAATCGGCGCGCGCGGCTATATCCCAACTTCAGTCGATATAAAAGTCTGCGTCGAGGCCATTCATCTTGCAACTGCCGGCGGCATGTATGTGCCCGCTTCGATGGTTTTCCAGACCGCGCCGACCGATATCGATGATGATGTTCTGGGTGAACTGCTTACGGCGCGAGAAATCGAAGTCGTCCATGCCATCCGGATTGGCAAGTCGAACAAGATCATCGCATTCGAACTCGGTATGAGCGAAGGCACGGTCAAGGCGCACGTGCACAACATCATGAAGAAGATCGGCGCTGCGAACCGCACCGAAGTAGCATGCAAACTGCACAGAATGTACGGAGAGAAGTTCGATCTCGACTGAACCATCCGATTATTTTCATCGGTTTGGTGCCGTTCGCCTAAAAAGTTTGGAGAGGCGAATTGGCGATCGCCTCTCCAGAATCGAACATATTCCGAAAAGTGTGAAACGGCTTTCGGGAAAGATGCGCGTTCGAAAAAATGAGAGCGGGGTGTTCCTTTATTGGGTTCTTATTCCGGTCTTGCCGAAGACACCGCCCTGCCTTCCGGAGCCCATCACACACTCGGTCTGTTACGCATCAACACCACGCATCACTCCCCGCATTCTTTTGCCTGAATTGAACAGCTCGATAGTCTTGATTGTATGTTTGCGTCGAGCTGGCATGAGCGCATCATGCTTTGTTTGCGGTCCTTGCGCCCTTGTCTCCTGCATTATTTCAGTCTTTTCTGCGCAAGAGATGATTTAAATAATAGGTTGTTTTGGCTCCTTGTGAATATAGATATTAGATTTTCCTATAACAAATAGGTTTATGAGGATTCTATGGACTCCCCCGAAGGGATCGTTCGAGTTTAAGCATTAACAGACGAAATATCTGTTTTGTCAGAAATGTAAACGAAGGTTTATATTTGAATTTATACTTGTATTCCGTAAATCGTGGGTAAGGGGTGATGAATGTCAAAAACTGCTGGAATGGGAATGCAGTCGATGCCATTCGAACTGAAGTGGTTGCTTTCTATTGAAAAACCGCGAAATTACCCTAACGCAATCAGACGAATTCCAGCTCTGGGATAAAAATGCAGCTTACTCCCCGTCACAACGCAATTCTTGAGCTCGCGCGCAAGCAAGGGCAGGTTCTGGTGGACGACCTCGCCGCGGCTTTCGAGGTGACGCCGCAGACGGTGCGCAAGGATTTGAACGACCTTTGCCGCGCCCGGATGCTGCGCCGTATCCACGGGGGGGCACTCTATCCGTCTGGCGTGGAGAATATGGAATATGAAGCGCGACGCCGCATCGCCGCGCATGAAAAGGAATCGATCGGGCGGGCTGCTGCGGAGATTATTCCTGACGGGGCTTCCTTGTTCATCAATATCGGCACTACGACCGAAGCTGTCAGTCAGGCACTGGTCGATCACAGCAATCTGATGGTCATCACAAATAATATCAATGTTGCCAACACGCTGCGTGTCCACCCTTCGATAGAAGTGGTGGTTGCAGGTGGTGTCGTGCGCCCGTCTGATGGGGGCATCGTCGGCGAAGCTGCCGTTGATTTCATCCGGCAGTTCAAGGTTGATTACGCGATCATCGGCGCTTCCGCCATGGACGAGGACGGGGCCCTGCTCGATTTCGATTTCCGTGAAGTGAAAGTGGCGCAGGCCATCATCGCCAATGCCCGACATGTAATTCTCGTGACCGATTCCACAAAGCTGGAGCGGACCGCACCGGTGCGCATCGGCCACATATCGCAGATCGATACCTTCATCACCGATCACTGCCCGTCAAAGCAGTTGCGGGAATTGTGCCGTGAAAACGAGGTTGAGTTGATCGAAACCCTTGGAGAAAGTCCGGCGGAAGAAAAACGAATGTAGTTTCGTTTTATTTTCGGTTTGCTTTCGTATGAAATGAATTATATTCGCTTTGGTTTTCGGAGAGTGGTCTTCGGGGTTCGCCATGGCGCAAGAGAAACTATTCGACATTTTTGTAATCGGCGGCGGTATTAACGGCTGCGGTATCGCGCGTGATGCGGTTGGCCGGGGATTTTCAGTTGGTCTTGCCGAAATGAACGATCTGGCAAGCGGCACCTCGTCGCGCGCAACCAAGCTCATTCATGGCGGTTTGCGTTATCTGGAGCACTACGAGTTTCGTCTGGTGCGCGAGGCGCTGATGGAGCGCGAGGTGCTGTGGGCCAATGCACCGCACATCATTCATCCGATGCGGTTTGTGCTGCCCTATCATAAAGGCGGAATGCGTCCCGCGTGGCTGTTGAGGCTCGGATTGTTCCTCTATGACCACTTGGGCGGGCGTAAAAAGCTTCCCGCGACGCGTACGCTTGATATGCGTTCCGATCCGGCAGCAGAGCCCCTGAAGCCGCTTTTTACAAAGGCGTTCGAATATTCGGATTGCTGGGTGGACGATGCGCGCTTCGTCGCTTTAACCGCCCGGGATGCAGCGGATCGCGGCGCGATCATCAGAACGCGAACCAAAGTCGTGGCGGCTCGCCGCGACAGGGAATACTGGACCATTACGCTCGAAGATACTGGTACATACGAACGCGAGGAAGTTCGCGCTCGCTTGCTGGTCAATGCCGCTGGCCCTTGGGCTGACAAGGTTCTGCAAGGTGTCGAGGGAGATCGACAGCTTCACAATGTCCGCCTTGTGCAGGGCAGCCACATCGTGGTGCGAAAAAAATTCTCCGATCCGCGTTCCTATTTCTTCCAGAACAATGACGGGCGTATCATATTCGCTATTCCCTATGAGGACGACTTTACTCTGATTGGCACGACCGATCAGGACTATCGGGGCGATCCAGCCAAGGTTGCGATCACCGATGGTGAGACCGACTATCTCTGTGCGGCAGCCAGCGAATATTTCAAGGAGCCGGTCACGCGGGCGGATATCGTGTGGACCTATTCCGGGGTGCGTCCGCTATATGATGATGGTGCAAGCAAGGCACAGGAAGCAACCCGCGATTATGTGTTGAAAGAAGACGCTCCCGACGGGCTTGCTCCCCTGATCAATGTGTTCGGCGGCAAACTGACGACAGCGCGTCGGCTCGCCGAACATATGCTGGAGAAGATTGAACAGCGGCTGGGTGAAAAGGGCGCGCCATGGACACATGCTGCTCCGTTGCCCGGCGGCGATTTCGTGGACGTCGAGTTCGAGCTTGAGCTGCAAAAGGTGAATGCTGTTTATGCTTTCCTGGCACCTGCTCATGCTCGGCGTCTGTTCCGACAATATGGGACGCGTATTCATGTCCTCCTCGGGCAAGCCGTTTCACTCGCCGATCTCGGACAGTATTTCGGTGCCGATCTTTATGAAGCTGAAGTGCGTTATCTCCTGGAGAATGAATGGGCAGTCAGCGCTGAGGATATTTTGTGGCGGCGCACGAAACTTGGCCTTCTCCTCAATGCGGCGGATGTTTCCTCGCTTGAGCGATATCTGAAGCCAGCACGTGTCGCTTGAACTGATCGTCAATCTGCAGTCACACTTGCCAGTTGTGTTTTGAGCAGTCATTATTCCTCCAGACAGCGGGTTCCAGCCTTCCTGGGAGGAAAAGATGGGCACACCGCAAGACCGAATACATGCGGATCGGATTCAATCCGCGATAATGACGGCAGGTGGGGCTGCAAGATCTGCTCTGGTTGCCTCCTGGCGCCGCTCGGCTGAGCTGCACGGACTTGATCCTGCTGAGCTGGGGGCCGTGCGCACGCTTTCCGATGGCGAGTTTAGGACCGCACATCAGCGTATCGAACGCCTTGTCAGTATCGCTCAAGCCAGCATGGATCGCCTCTATCTGGCCGTCGGTGGTGTTGGCTGTTGTGTGCTTCTGGCTGATAGCGAAGGTGTGCCGGTCGAACGTCGCGGCGCACCGGGCGATGACGATACCTTCTATCGCTGGGGGCTTTGGACCGGTGCTGTCTGGAGCGAGCAGAGCGAAGGCACGAATGGCATAGGTACCTGTATTGTCGAGCAGCGGCCACTAACGATTCATCGCGACCAACATTTTCACACCCGTAATATCGGACTTTCCTGTACGGTCGCTCCAATCCACGATCATCAGGGGCGTTTGATGGCCGCGCTTGATGTGTCCTCGTGTCGTGCGGATCTGACCGAGGCGTTCGCACAGTTGATATCTGTCGCTGTAATTGATGCTGCACGGCGCATCGAGGCCGAAAATTTCCGTCAGGCTTTTCCCGAGGCTCGTATCATGTTGGCACCGAGCCCCGACAGAACCGGCGGAGCATTGATCGCGGTCGACAAGGATGATCTGGTCATTGGCGCTACGCGTGCAGCCCGTCTGGCAATGGGTCTTGACGATGCTGCTCTGGCAGTTTCGTTGCCGGCAGCAGATCTTCTCGGCTGGCATGCCGATCCACGTGAAGACATGGCAGAGTCGGAGCGGAGCGTTATTTTGCGGGCTCTTGCGCGCGCCGAAGGGAATATTTCGGCCGCTGCCGGACTTTTGGGCATCAGCCGTGCCACACTTCATCGCAAGCTGAACCGCCTGAAGATCATTCGTTCGCATTAGAGCGCGTTTCGATCTGATTGAATCAGATCGGTGCCCTATCTATTTGTTCAGACGCGCATCTTATCCGAAAACCGTTCCACACTTTTCGGGATGTGTTCTAAGCAGAAATAAGCGGACGCAACTGTCTCAATATTGCGACACATAACCTTGCGAGCTTGAATGCGCGGGATGACTCTTTCGTGTCGCCGGGCGATCCTCGACCATCAAGCGCTGTAGGAGCAGCGTTGTTTTTGGGAGGATGTCATGAACAAGGTTGAATTCAGCCGGACAGTGAAGCCGGCTTTTGCAAAGCGCTACGGAAATTTTATCGGGGGCAAATGGGTCGAACCCAAGTCGGGACGCTATTTCGAGAACACCTCGCCAGTGAACGGCCAGGTGCTTTGCGAAGTCGCCCGATCGGATGCTGCCGACGTTGAAGCGGCTCTCGATGCAGCGCATGCCGCCAAGGATGCCTGGGGTAAGACGAGTGCGGCTGAACGCGCACTTATCCTCAATCGCATTGCTGACCGGATTGAGGAAAATCTGCCCGCACTCGCTGCCGCCGAAACATGGGACAACGGCAAGCCGATCCGCGAAACCACCGCTGCCGATCTTCCGCTGGCTGTCGATCACTTCCGCTATTTCGCCGGTGTCATCCGCGCACAGGAAGGCGGCATTTCGGAAATCGACCACGACACGGTCGCCTATCACTTCCATGAACCGCTGGGCGTTGTCGGCCAGATTATTCCGTGGAACTTCCCTATCCTGATGGCGGTGTGGAAACTGGCTCCGGCGCTCGCCGCTGGCAATTGCGTGGTGTTGAAGCCCGCTGAACAGACCCCGGCCTCAATCCTAGTGCTGATGGAACTGATCGGCGATCTTTTGCCCGCAGGCGTGGTCAATGTCGTCAATGGTTTCGGTCTCGAAGCAGGCAAGCCGCTGGCATCCAGCCCGCGCATCGCCAAGATCGCATTCACCGGCGAAACCACGACCGGTCGCCTCATCATGCAATATGCCAGCCAGAACCTCATCCCGGTCACGCTGGAACTTGGTGGCAAGTCGCCCAACATCTTTTTCAAGGATGTGGCAGCCGAAGACGACGACTTCCTCGACAAAGCCATCGAAGGTTTTGTGATGTTCGCGCTCAATCAGGGTGAAGTCTGCACCTGTCCGAGCCGTGCACTCGTCCATGAATCGATCTACGACAAGTTCATGGAAAAGGCGCTGAAGCGTGTGGAAGCCATCGTGCAGGGCGACCCGCTCGACCCGGCCACGATGATCGGCGCGCAGGCGTCGAGCGAGCAGCTTGAGAAGATTCTGAGCTATCTTGATATCGGTCGTCAGGAAGGCGCCGAAGTGCTGACCGGCGGCGAACGCAATGTTCTGCCGGGTGATCTGGCGGGCGGCTATTACGTCAAGCCGACCGTGTTCAAGGGCAACAACAAGATGCGCATCTTCCAGGAAGAAATTTTTGGACCGGTCGTGTCTGTTGCAACCTTCAAGGACGATGCGGAAGCGCTGTCGATTGCCAATGACACGCTCTACGGTCTCGGTGCCGGTATCTGGACCCGTGACGGCACGCGCGCGTATCGCTTCGGTCGCGCCATTCAGGCGGGCCGTGTGTGGACCAACTGCTACCATGCCTATCCGGCCCATGCGGCCTTTGGCGGTTACAAGCAGTCGGGCATCGGTCGCGAAAACCATCTGAAGATGCTGGAGCATTATCAGAATACCAAGAACATGCTGGTGAGCTACAGCCCGAAGAAGCTGGGCTTCTTCTAAGGGGCGTTATATTCAGGCTCTGGCGGCCTGCAAACGGCATTCTTCTCCGCTTCCGGTGCTCGCGTACCTTTAAGTACGCTCCGCTCCGGTTCTCGAAGAACACCATCTTCGGCACGCCATAGCCAGAATCTAATCACCCCTTGTCCTCGTCACTGGGCGAGTTGCAATGCGAAGAATGCGTCTCCGCATTGCGTCTAATCAAAGAGCATTTCAGTCTTCCATGTCAGTATTGCGTTGGAAGAACGGTATCAGTTCACCCTCCCAAGGGGACTGACGAAGGGGCCTGGGCGAAAATGCCCGGGCGACCCTTTCCGACCGGAAGCCATCACGCGGCTGGCTGGACGCGGCAACAGGGTGCACCATATTTCCGACTACATTTCTTCCGTCCCGTCTCGGGGAACAGCTTGAAAGAAACTCAATTCGATAACGAAGGAGAGACTTTATGGCCAAGACAATGAAAGCGGCAGTGGTACGAGAATTTGGCAAGCCGTTGACAATCGACGAAGTGCCGATACCCGAACCGGGACCGGGCCAGATTCAGGTTGCCATTCAGGCTTCCGGCGTCTGCCACACCGATCTTCATGCCGCTGAAGGCGATTGGCCGGTGAAGCCCAATCCGCCGTTTATCCCCGGTCATGAAGGCGTTGGTTTCGTGTCGGGTGTCGGTGCTGGCGTCAAGCATGTGAAGGAGGGCGACCGCGTTGGCGTTCCATGGCTTTATACGGCCTGCGGTCATTGTCGCCACTGTCTCGGCGGTTGGGAAACGCTCTGCGAAGAGCAGCTCAATACCGGCTATTCGGTCAATGGCGGCTTCGGGCAATATGTGGTCGCCGATCCGAATTTCGTCGGCCATCTGCCGAAGAATATCGATTTCAACGAGATCGCGCCTGTGCTGTGTGCCGGTGTCACAGTTTATAAGGGCCTCAAGGTGACGGACACCAAACCGGGCGATTGGGTGGTGATTTCCGGCGTTGGCGGTCTCGGTCATATGGCGGTGCAATATGCCAAGGCCATGGGGATGAATGTTGCTGCCGTCGATATTGACGACAAGAAACTCGACCTTGCCCGTAAGCTTGGCGCGACGGTGACGGTCAATGCCAGGACGAATAAGGATCCGGCAGCCTATATCAAGAAGGAAACCGATGGCGGTGCGCAAGGCGTGCTGGTGACGGCGGTTTCTCCTATCGCCTTCGAACAGGCGCTCGGCATGGTGTCACGCGGCGGCACGGTTTCGCTGAACGGCCTGCCGCCGGGCGATTTCCCGCTGTCGATCTTCAACATGGTGCTGAACGGCGTCACCGTGCGCGGCTCCATCGTCGGCACCCGCCTCGATTTGCAGGAGTCGCTCGACTTCGCCGCGGACGGCAAGGTGCGCGCTACTATCCGCACTGAAAAGCTGGAAGATATCAACTCCATCTTCGATGATATGCGTCAGGGTAACATTGAAGGTCGGGTGGTAATGGATCTGACACAATAATGTTCAGGCGTTAATCTTAGAACGGGCATCGTAAAAGTGCCCGTTCATCTTCTTGGGAGGACGATATGGCGGAGGAAAACCTGGATGAAGGTCGAGGTCAGGTCAGCGCTACACCGGCAGCGCTCGATCTCATCCGTGAATTGCAGGCCGAATATGGGCCGATCATGTTCCACCAGTCGGGCGGTTGTTGTGACGGGTCATCGCCGATGTGCTATCCGCAAGGAGAATTCATCGTCGGGGATACGGACGTAAAACTTGGAGAAATCGGTGGCGCTCCAGTCTATATCAGCGGTCCGCAATATGAAGTTTGGAAGCATACTGAACTCATCATCGATGTCGTTCCGGGGCGCGGAGGCATGTTCTCCCTCGACAATGGACGCGAGCTCCGGTTTCTGACGCGCTCGCGGGTTTGCTCGGTTCCGTGATTTCCCTTTTCGTTTTATGTTGAAGCGGTTAGTTAGATCGGAGAGGGAGGGAGACGATCCGATATGGCCGCAGCAGGAAAACGAGCAACCATTCATGATGTGGCACGTCTTGCCGGCGTGTCGATCAAGACAGTTTCGCGCGTCTATAATGACGAACCGAACGTGCGTGAAGCCATTCGCGAAAAGGTCAGGCAAGCCGGAAGCGAATTGCGTTACCGGCCCAATGTTGCCGCCCGTAATCTTGTTGAACGGCGTTCACATCTGATCGGGCTGTTCTTCGAGAATCCGAGCGCCAGCTATGTCACCGAACTGCAGATGGGTGCGTTGGAACGGCTGCGCGACACGCGATATCGGTTGCTGATCTTTCCTGTCGAAAATCGTGAAGATATTCGTGGTTCGCTGATCGAAACGGCACATGCTTCCGGTCTCGACGGTATCATCGTGACACCGCCCATGTCGGACGATCCGGAAATTCTGGCCGAATTGACTGCCTCAGCAATGCCTTTTGCCCGTGTCGCAGGTGATGTGAATGTGCATCCGACCGACAGTGTCACAATCGATGACGAGGCGGCTTCCGTCGATCTCATGGAGTATCTTCTGAAGCTCGGTCATCGTCGCATTGCAATCGTCATTGGCGATCCAACCCACCGCTCAGCGGAGCTGCGTCTCGCGGGTTATCGGCGCGCGCTGGAAGATGCCAGAATCGAACGTAATCCCGACTATGAGGTGCAGGGTGGTTTTAGTTTTGCAAGTGGCCTCGCGGCGGGAAAGAAGCTGCTCTCGCTTGAGGAGCCACCGACCGCCGTGTTTGCGTCAAACGACGATATGGCGGCTGCCGTCATGCAGATCGCCTATGACCGTAACATCGCGATCCCTGATCAGCTAACGGTGGTCGGCTTCGATGACAGTGCAATTGCCTGCATGGTTTCGCCGCAGATCACCACCGTCCGCCAGCCGATTTTCGAAATGACCCGCGATGCAGCGGATATGCTCCTCAACCAGATCGAAACCGGCCATTTATCGCCCTCACGACGGATCGAGTATAAACTCATCATCCGCCAGTCGTCAGGTAAAGCGCCAGTCTAGGGAACAGGCTCTACAACTGACTCTAGCTCTGTGTCGGGTGCGAGGGGAAGAATCGCTCGCGGGCAAAATTGCGACCGAAGATCATATCGTATTGCAGCATCTGATAATCGCGCAGGAGCGGAGGGAAAGGCGGCTTCTGTTGCCAGCCTTCCTCGGCATTCTCTGATCGGTCGAAAACCGCGTGATTGTCAACGACCCGGTATTGTTCGTGCAACTGACGCAGGAAGCCTGTGTAATAGGGATGCTGCATCCCGGCCATGTCCAGAATGTGCAATGGCAGGAAGGCGGGGCTGATCGTACCGGTTCCCTGCTCGGCGCCACGCTTGTTTGACCAGAGGACAAGTGGCGTTTCATGCTGCAACATCAGATCAGCGGCAGGGGCCGTGCGACTTGCAACCCGGTTTGCCATAAATCCGGTCTCCACATAGACAGGACCGAGTGGTGGCAGATGATCGCCGAAGAACACCAGAATGGTTTCGCGTTCGCGCTTGGACGCCCAATCCATCAACCGTGCAAGGCTTGCATCAGCATCCATGGCGCCTTGTGAATAGGAGCGGATCGACTGGCGCGTATGCTCACTGGTGTCGGCCTGGACCTCTAGTTTGGAATCCGGGTAGCGATTGGTTTCGTAAGGGCCATGCCCCTGAAGGGAAACCGCGAAGAAGAAGAATGGCGCGTCCGTGGAATCTGCCTCGCGGATGATTTCATCGGTCAATGCCGCGTCGGAGGCCAATGAGCCGCGTTTTTCCAGCGGAGGCATGTTTTCTTCTGACATGAACCGGTCGAAGCCCATGTTTTCATAGACGGGACCACGATTCCAGAACCATTGGCGGTAGGGATGGATGGCACGCGTCGCGTAGCCCTGATCCTTGAAAAAGCTTGCAAGCGAGGGAAGCGGACGGCGAATATATTGCTGATAGGGGATGCTGCCGGAGGGTAGGAATGCTTTGGAAAAACCGGTCAGGGCCTCGAACTCGACATTGGCGGTCATGCCGCCAAATTCCGGCGAGAAGACATGTCCGGATTGTTCGGCACGGACTGTCGGGATCGGGTCTGCGCTGAAAGCCACACCCGGAAGGCGTGTCGGATCCCAAAAAGATTCGCTCATTACCATAATGACGTCAGGCTTGCTGGTGTCGAAGGCAGCAGGGATTAGCTGCGCAGGCGGCTCAATGGCGGCAATCGCTTCCGGCGAATAGCCTTCAGGGGCGAAGACAGTGGCCATTGGCACATTCAGGATGAAAGCCATGGTAAAGCCGTTATGCGCGTAATTTTCCTTCTGGTCCCACATGATCGGCAGAATGCGCAGGCGGTCGCGTGCAAGCGAAAACCTGGCATAGTCTGAAATCACCGCGAACCAGGCAAGCAGCGGTAGCGCGAAGGCGAGACGCAACATCCGTCCTTTTCTCGGGATCGGATCGAAGCGTCTCCACCAATACAGCGTGACGGTGATCATTAATGCTGCGGAGGCGATGAGAAGCAGCGCTATGCCCAAGGCACTCCATGGCCGGTCACGTACGAGCAGCGGTAGAAGGTCGACAATCTGGCGGGCATAGAGAAAATCGCTCGGATAAAGCGGATCGCCAAGATAGAGGCTTTTTTCCCGTGCTGTTGCGGCGGCGATCAGCGCCAGCGGACCGATAACAAAAAAGCCATAATGAATTCGCCCGAAAATGGCGTCGCTTGCTGTCAGCACCACGACGAAGAGTGCAACGGTCGTCCATGCGGGCTTATGCGGCGTGCGGAAGAACTGCATCGTGTCAGTGAACGAGCCGCGCACAATCCATTCGATGGAGAAAACGAGCAAGGTCGAGAGCACGATGGACGCAAGCGCGATTGCGGCAAGACGCAGGGGCCACGCAACACGGGTAGGCCCGAAAATCGCGGCATCGATCCAGCGACGCGTAGCGGTATTTTCCATCACACCCGGCATATTCTACTCACCAATTCCCGAACTTCTACAAAAATCCTGTCACATTTCCGTCATGGAAATGTCAAGCAACGCTTGGGCCGCGAGTGATACGCACCGTGATCTGAATGAATGATGAATGGAGAATATAAAATGAAAACAGGGCCGGAAAGATCGCGGCCCTGTCCATGGTAAGATAGCGGATCGGATTACGAAATGACGTCTTCCAGTCCTTTGGTCAGTTCCAGCGCCTGACGCTCGAACAGCCGGCGATAGATGCCGCCCGGCCTGCGAATTAGCGCGTCGTGGTCGCCTTCCTCAAGGATCTTGCCCTTGTCGAAAACCAGCAACCGGTCAAGCGCACGGACAGTCGAAAGCCGGTGTGCAATGACAAGCGTTGTACGACCGATCATCAGCCGTTCCATTGCCTGCTGGATCAGCACTTCCGATTCTGAATCAAGGCTCGATGTCGCCTCATCCAGAATAAGGATCGGTGCATCTGCCAGAAACGCACGGGCAATAGCCACACGCTGACGTTCACCGCCCGAAAGCTTCACACCACGTTCACCGACAAGCGTCGCGTAGCCCTTAGGCAGACGCATGATGAAGTCATGCGCACTTGCAAGCTTTGCAGCTTCTTCGATCTCCGCCTGTGTCGCGCCGGGGCGGGCATAGGCGATGTTTTCGGCCAGTGTCCGGTGGAACAGGATCGGCTCCTGCTGCACGATAGCAATCTGCGAACGAAGCGAAGCCTGTGTGACTTCGGCAATGTTCTGTCCGTCGATTTTGATGGCACCACCACTCACGTCGTAAAGACGCTGGATGAGCTTGACGAATGTCGTCTTGCCCGAGCCCGAATGACCAACCAGACCAACCCGTTCGCCAGCTTCAATCTTGACCGAGAAGTCGCGATAGAGAGCTGCATCATGATTGCCGTAATGGAAGGTGACGTTATCAAACGTGATCTCGCCATTTCCGATCTTGATCGCGCCCGCACCCGGCTTGTCGGCAATGCCGTAAGGCTCGGCCTCGATCTGAACCAGTTCTTCCATATCGTTGACCGAACGTTGCAGGTTACGGATATGCATACCCACATCGCGCAGATAGCCCTGCAACATGAAGAAGGCCGTCAGAACGAAGGTGATATCGCCCGCCGTTGCCTTGCCCTGGCTCCAGAGATAGAGCGCAAAGGCAATGACCACACCGCGCATCACCAGCAGGTTTACACCCTGAATGAAGCCGTTCAGCGTGCCGATCAGCCACGTGCGGCGTGTACGACCGCGCCACTTGGTGACGACCTTTGCAAGACGCCCATCTTCACGACCTTCCGCACCGAATGCCTTGACAACGGCGTTGCACGAAATAGCGTCGGCCAGAGCGCCGCCCATACGTGTGTCCCAGCTATTGGCAAGCGTTGCCGCAGGAGCGACAAAGCCAAGCGAAATCACAATCGTACAGACGATGAAAAGCACTGAGCCGATCGCAACAAGAAGACCCATCACCGGCCAGTACCACGACAGAAGTGCTACCGAGCCGAGCAGCATAAGGATCGACGGCAGCAGCGCTACGATCAGCGTATCGTTGAGCAGATCGAGCGCCCACATGGCGCGCGAGACCTTACGCACCGTCGATCCGGCAAAGGCATTCGCATGCCAGTCGGTCGAAAAGCGTTGCAGCTTGTGGAACGAGCTGGCCGCCATGTCGCTCATGATCTTCAATGTGAAGTCAGTAATGACATAGAAGGTCAGCTGACGCGTGATCAGTGCCAGCGCACCCAGCGCAAGCAGGACGATCAACGCGTGAATGGCTGCATCCCACGCTGCATCATTGCCCAATGAAAGCGCATCGACCAACCGCCCTGAATAGAGTGGCGTCAGAACATCTGCGGCTGTTGCAAGCAGCATGCCGATTATCATCAGCGCCAGCCGCAGAGGTTGACTTCGCCAATGGCCGAATGTGTAGCCGAGGACGTTGCGGAAGGCAGGTCCCCGGAAATCTATACGAAACCGAGTCATATCTATAATACCAGGCCGCGTTGAAACGGATTCTGGTTCCTTTAAAGAAGACAAAACAAGCAGCCAGTGATGGCTGCGGCAAATTTGGAAGTTTTTTTGAATGCGCCCTCTTAGGGAGGGCGTTCAGGCCTTAGCCTGCAATGCGGGCCAAAGACTTAAAGCTTGGAAGCGCCCGCGCAAACACTGGGCACCATCGGGAATGGGTAATAGACACGCATCTCATACCTCTTGCCAGTGTTGCAGATGCGTGCACAATAAATGAGCATAAAATTTTGCCAAGGCAAAAAATGAAGACTTTTCTATCCGCTCATTTGACTGTGACAAATTTGCAAGCCTTGTTCTGAGCCATGCCGATGCAGTCTTTCAGACTTGTGCCGAGCTCGCATTTTCACTTTTTTCGTTACAAGGCGGCTCCGGCCTTGCAATTCAACGGCTGATGGGTGATGGGTCATTTTGAGATATATCAGAGCCGTGCGGCGCACAGGGAGAGTTCATGACAATTCATCAAAATCTGATCGCTGGCGAGTGGGTTGGCGGTGACGGCACTGCCAACATCAACCCGTCCGACACCAATGATGTTGTGGGAACCTATGCACGGGCAACTGCCGAAGACACCAAGACAGCCATCGCTGCTGCGAAGGGCGCTTTCCCGGCCTGGTCCCGTTCCGGGATTATGGAGCGCCACGCGATCCTGCGTAAGACAGCAGACGAGATTCTGGCGCGCAAGGACGAGCTTGGCCGTCTCCTGTCGCGCGAAGAGGGCAAGACGCTAGCTGAGGGCATCGGTGAAACCATCCGCGCCAGCCAGATTTTCGATTTCTTCGCGGGCGAAGCCTTGCGTTTGGCTGGTGAAGTTCTGCCGTCTGCACGTCCGGGTATCGGTGTCGAGATCACCCGCGAACCGGTCGGCGTCGTCGGCATCATTACGCCATGGAATTTCCCAATTGCTATTCCGGCCTGGAAAATCGCTCCGGCGCTGTGCTACGGCAATACCATCGTCTTCAAGCCGGCCGATCTGGTGCCTGGCTGTTCCTGGGCGATTGTCGATATCCTGCATCGCGCCGGATTGCCGAAGGGTGTTCTCAACCTTGTTATGGGTAAGGGTTCTGTGGTCGGCCAAACCATTCTGGACAGTGCCGATGTTCAGGCCGTCACCTTCACGGGCTCGACGGGCACGGGCAAGCGCGTTGCGGCTGCCTCCATTGAACATAACCGCCGCTTCCAGCTTGAAATGGGCGGCAAGAACCCGGTCGTCGTTCTGGACGACGCCGATCTTGATGTTGCGGTCGAGTCCGTGGTCAATTCGTCCTTCTTCTCGACCGGCCAGCGTTGCACCGCATCCTCGCGCATCATCGTGACGGAAGGCATCCACGACAAGTTTGTTGCCGCCGCCATCGAAAGGCTGAAGGGCGTCGTGGTCGACAATGCGCTGAAGCAGGGCACGCATATCGGCCCGGTCGTGGATGAAAGCCAGCTTCAGCAGGACATGGATTATATCGAGCTTGGCCGCAAGGAAGGCGCAAAGCTTGCCTTTGGCGGCGAACGCCTGAACCGCGAAACGCCGGGCTTCTATCTCCAGCCAGCACTTTTCACCGAAGCCACCAACCAGATGCGCATCAGCCGCGAGGAAATCTTCGGCCCGGTCGCTTCGGTCATCCGTGTCAAGGATTATGAAGAAGCGCTTGCCACCGCCAATGATACGAACTTCGGCCTGTCGTCGGGCATCTGCACGATGAGCCTGAAATATGCGACCCATTTCAAGCGCAATTCGGAAGCGGGCATGGTGATGGTCAATCTGCCGACTGCCGGTGTCGATTTCCACGTGCCGTTCGGCGGGCGCAAGGGTTCGAGCTACGGTCCGCGTGAGCAGGGCCGTTATGCTGCCGAGTTCTACACGACGGTCAAGACGGCCTATACGCTGGCCTGATAGCGGTCTGAATGAATGTGAAAACCGGCGGTTTCCCCGCCGGTTTTTTATGCGGCTTTTTTCGGCCAGGCGGCAAGCTTGCGGGCGAAATGCGATACCATGCCATGCAGCAGCATGGTGAAACCCGCCAGCACGAACAGGCAGGCGAACATCAGATCCACCTTGGCGCGTCCATTGGCGAGCAGCATCAGATAGCCGAGGCCCTTCGATGCGCCGACCCATTCGCCCACCACAGCGCCGATGGGCGCGTAGATGGCGGCGAGGCTCAAACCCGACGCCAGCGATGGAAAGGCTGAGGGGATGCGGATGCGAAACAGGATCGCCATGCGCCCGGCCCCCAGAATTTCCGCCGCGTCGATCAGGCTGCTATCGGTACGCCGCATGCCGTCGAAGAAGGTCGAAACGATGGGGAAGAAGATCATCAGCACCGTGACCGCGATCTTCGATGCGGGACCGTAGCCAAGCCACAAGGTTAAAATCGGGGCGAGGGCGAAGATCGGGATCGCCTGACTGAACACCATGGCGGGCATGACAAGCCGCTGCGCCAGCGGCGACATCATCAGGCAGATGGCGGTGGCGATGCCGACCGCACTGCCGAGGGCGAGGCCGCCCAGCACTTCGCCGATGGTGGCGGCGGCATTTTCTGCAATCAGCCCGGCATTGCCGATCAGCGCCAGCACCACATCGAGCGGGCCGGGCAGAATGAAGCGCGGCATCTGGCCGATGCTCACTACCGCCTGCCAGATGGCCAGCGCCACCGCCGCCGACAGCAAGCCGTCGGCGATGCGCCTTGTGCGGGAACGATTTGAAATCGTAGCGTCCAATTATGCTGCCTTCATCATTTTGCTGACGCAGTTTCGGACGGAAAACCGGTTCCCACTTTTCCTGAAACTGCTTTCAACCCCATCGACCAGAACTCGGCTTCGAGCCTGCTTGCGGTGGCAAAAATCTGGCAGAGTTTTGCCCAGCGCGGGCTTTTCTCGAAGTCGGTGCCGATGCGGTCTTTGGCGGCCTGATCGAACAGCTTGCCGACCGTGTGGCACATGTCCTGATATTCAGGCCCCGCATAAGTATCGATCCACTCCTGATAGGGTGTGCCGGGCAGGGCGGTCACCGCGAGGTTGAGGCCGATCTCGCCATAACCATGCGCGCAGGGTACGAGCGCGGTCAACAGATCAAGGAAGTCGCCCGCCTGCCCGCAGTCGAGCACATAGCGCGTATAAGCGAGGTTTTCCGGCTCTTCCTTGGTCGCGTAAAGCTCGTCTTCGCTGATCCCCTCGCGGGCGCAGATGCTGACATGCAGCGGCAATTCCATATGGGCGAGACCGTGCATGATATCGGCGCAGAGCCGGGTTTCCTGCAATGTATTGGCCTTGACGACGCCGAGCGCGAAGGCGCGGGCATAATGGTGCAGATAGACATAATCCTGACGCAGATAATGCAGGAAGGCAGCTTTCGGCAGCGTGCCGTCGCCCAATCCGCGCACGAATTCATGCTCGATATAGGGCTTCCAGTCGGCAAGCGTTGCGGCGCGAAGGCGCGTGAACAGTTCGGATGAATAATGCGGCTGTGGCTGGCTCATGACTTGCTCCCTTCGGCGTTGACGTCGATGGCGAATTTCTCGACCGGCAGGATGGAGGGCACCAGATTGTGCTCCTTGAGATAGGCCTCATAACGCCGCCAGCGACCAGTATCGAGGCTCGCCGGTGCGCGTGAAAAGCGTGCGACCGTGTCTTTCCAGGCGCGCTGGTTCAGCTCGTCCTTGAGTTCGGTGCTGTAGGATGAAAACAGCTCATAACCCTTGTCCGGGTGATTGACGATATATTGCGCAGCCTTTTCGGTGGCTGCGAGGAAGCGCGAAATCTTGTCCTTTTCCGCCGCATCCAGTTTGTCGGAAGCGGCGACATAGACCAGCTCGTCATAGACCGGCACGCCCTCTTCCTCGACGAAGAAGCATTTGCCGGGCACGCCTTCAACAGTCATCTGGTTCAATTCGACGTTGCGATAGGCCCCCATCACCGCATCGACCTGCTTCGACATCAGCGATGGCGCCAGCGAAAAATTCACATTGATGAGTTCAACGTCGGAGAGTTTGACGCCATGCTGCCCGAGAATGGTGCCAAGCAAAGTTTCCTCGGTTCCGGCGACCGAATAGCCGATCTTCTTGCCCTTGAGATCGGCGATGGCATTCACCGATCCGTCGTCGCGGGTCATCAGGCAGTTGAGCGGCGAGTCGATCAAGGTCCCAACACGGACCAGCGGCAGCCCTTCATGCACCTGAAGATGCACCTGCTGCTGATAGGAAATGGCAAGATCGGCCTGTCCTGCCGCCACCATTTTGGTGGGCGTCGAGGCGTCGGCAGGCGCGACGATATCCACGTCCAGCCCGGCGTCCTTGAAATAGCCGAGCTTGTCGGCGACGATGATTGGGCCATGATCGGGGTTCACATACCAGTCGAGAATGAGCTTCAGCTTGTCGTCGGCGTGAGCGGCGGTGGCAGCGGTGAAAGCGAGGCCGAACAAGGCGGCGAAGACGGTCTTTTTCATGGTGTCTGCTCCAGAGCATGGTCAGCATAAGCGCGCGTGGTTTCGATCCATCGGCGCAGGCGGCTTTCGGGGTCGGCATTGAGGGTGATGTCGGTGACGACGGACACGATATCGGCGCCCGCATTGAAAACGCCCGGCGCACGTTCGACGCTCATACCCCCGATCCCGACCAGCGGAATGTCGCCGATCTGCGCCTTCCATTGGCCAAGGCGGGGCAGGCCCTGCTCGTGCCATTTCATCTTTTTCAAAATGGTCGGGTAGATGGGGCCAAGCGCGATATAGTCAGGCTTGACCGACAAAGCGCGGTCGAGTTCCGCTTCGTCATGGCTCGAAACACCCAGTTTCAAACCACCGGCGCGAATGGCGTCGAGATCGGCATCGTCAAGGTCTTCCTGTCCGAGATGGATGAAGTCGCAGCCTTCTTCCAGCGCGAGCTTCCAATAGTCGTTGACGATCAGCTGGCAGTCATGCGCAAGGCAGATTTCCCGTGCGGCGCGGATTTCACTGCGCAGCTCCGGCTCGGTCTTGTCCTTGACGCGCAACTGTACCAGCCTGACGCCGAGCGGCACCATGCGCTCCAGCCATTTTGCGCTGTCGAAGATTGGGTAAAACGGATCGAGGGCCATTACAAAAATGCCTTTCCGAGAAGAGGGGTGGATGGCGCGGCCATGTCGCGCGCTTCGATGGCGTCCGCTTCGAAAGCGAGCCGCCCGGCTTCAACCGCAAGCGCGAAACCGCGTGCCATGGCGATGGGATCGCCTGCCTTGGCAACGGCGGTGTTGATGAGCACGGCGTCATAGCCCAGCTCCATCGCCGCAGCCGCATGGGACGGCACGCCGATGCCGGCATCGACCACCAGCGGAATATCGGGGAAATGCGCCCGCATGGTCTTCAGTGCGTAAGGGTTGTTGAGGCCACGGCCCGAACCGATGGGCGCGCCCCAGGGCATCAGCACCTTGCAACCGGCTTCAATGAGCTTTTCCGCGACGACGAGATCGTCACTCATATAGGGAAAGACCTCAAAACCGTCGTCGCAGAGTATGCGCGCTGCTTCGACCAGACCGAACGGGTCGGGCTGCAACGTGTCGTGGTCGCCGATCACTTCCAGCTTGATCCAGTTGGTGCCGAAGATTTCACGCGCCATCTTGGCCGTGGTCACCGCTTCGCGGGGCGTGTGGCAGCCTGCCGTATTGGGCAGAATGGCAACGCCCAGTTCGCGGATCAGCGCCCAGAAGTCCTGTCCGGCGCGGGCCTCGCCGCTTTCGCGACGCAGCGATACGGTAACGATCCCCGCCCGCGAGGCGCGCACCGCATCGGCAAGAATAGCGGGCGATGGATATTCCGCCGTGCCGAGCAGCAGGCGGCTTTCAAACGTTTTGCCGTAGAATTCGAGCATCTCAGCCTCCCTGCATCGGGGCCAGAACTTCAATGCGGTCGCCAGCCGAGAGGGTCGCGGTGGCGCGCTCGTCGCTGGCCACGAATTCGCCGTTCAGCGCGGTTGCGACCACCGCTTCGTCGAGTTCGATTTCGGCGAGCAGCGCCGCCAGATTGGCCGCTGCCGTGGTGATGACTTCACCGTTCAGCACGATCGTCATGCATAGTCCTCCACAAATTCGGGCCTGGTTTCGGGCGCGGTCGCGCTCGCAACCGCCATGCGTGCTATCGCCGGCGAGAGCAGGAAGCCGTGGCGGTAAAGCCCGTTGACATAGATGGTTTTGCCACGCCGTCTCACGCGGGGCAGGTTGTCGGGAAAGGCGGGACGCGCATCGACGCCGGTTTCGAGAATTTCCGCCTCGCCAAAGGCCGGATGCAGGGCGTAAGCCGCGCTCAAAAGCTCCAGCGTCGAGCGCACGCTGATGCCACTGCGCTGATCGCTTTCGATCATCGTCGCACCGATCATGTGCACACCGTCGCCACGCGGCACGATGTAGAGCGGAATGCGCGGATGCAGGAGGCGCACCGGCCGCGAAAGGTTGATGTCCCGCGAGCGGACAACCAGCATTTCCCCCTTGACGCCGCGCAGATCCGGCAGTGCATCGCGGGCGCTAAGACCGCGTGCATCCACCACGATATCCGCATCGCTCATCGCTTCATCGGCTTCCGTATTGAGGTGAAAGACGACACCCTTTCGTTGCAGGTTTCCGGCCAGTTCAACCAGTGTCTTGCGCGGATCGAGATGCCCTTCACGCGCGAAGAACAGGCCCTGCCGGAAACGCCCGGCCAGATCGGGTTCCAGCGCATTGATGCGGTCGTGGTCGATTGTGTCGAAGGCTTCCGTGCGGCGGGCGAAACGGCGCAACTCGCTGGCATCGCGGTTGTGCGACAGAACCAGCGTGCCTTCGCGCTTGACGCCGGAGACGTGCTTTTCCCACCATCCGATGGATTCCTGACCGAGCCGCACCACAGGCTCTTCGGCGCTTTCGCCCTCGCACCATGGCGCCAGCATGCCGCCCGCAAGCCACGAACAGCAGTCGGAACCGATCTGCGGGCTGCGGGCAATCACCGTGACGGCATGGCCCTGATCGGTGAACTCGGCGGCGGTGGCAAGCCCGGCGACACCCGCTCCGATGATGGTGACGCGCATCACGCAATCTCCTCTGTTCGGATCGTCCAGAGGTTATGGAAATGATGCACCGGCCCATGGCCGTGTCCGATCTTCAACGTATCGGCGGCGCGGATTGCCCCTTGCAGATAGGCGTGCGCGTTCAGAACGGCTTTCTCCAGCGGCAGGTTCTTGGCAAGCTCTGCCGCAATGGCCGAGGAGAGCGTGCAGCCTGTGCCATGGGTGTTGACGGTGAGGATACGCGGCGCCTCGACGCGCAGCGTCGGCTGATCACGACGCACCAGCAGGTCGACGCAGATTTCGCCTTCCGCATGACCGCCCTTCATAAGAACGGCCTTCGCACCGAGTTCGAGCAAGGCGCGGCCCTGTTCTTCGGCGTCTGCATCGTCGAGCGCAAGATCGCAGCCGAGCAGGCAGGCCGCTTCCGGTCGGTTGGGCGTCAGCAATGTGGCGAGCGGAATGAGTTTCTGGCGCAAAAGCGCGATGGCGTTTTCACTCAAAAGCCGGTCGCCCGACTTTGCCACCATCACCGGATCGACAACGACGGGACCGGAAAAATGCGCAAGGCCGCGCGCGATGGCGTCGATGGTTTCAGGTACGGAAACCATGCCGATCTTCACTGCCGCAACATCGAGATCGCTGAAAACAGCGTCGATCTGCCCTGCTACGATGGCGGGCGGGATATCGTGCACCGCGCTTACCGCGCAGGTGTTCTGCACGGTCACAGCGGCAATGACGCTTGCGCCATAAACGCCAAGTGCGGAAAATGTCTTGAGGTCGGCCTGAATGCCAGCGCCGCCGCCGCTGTCGGAACCGGCAATAGTCACACAGATGGGCACAGACCGCGTCTGGCCATTGTTGGTTTTGGTTCGGGAGAAACTATGTTTCTGGTTCATCGTGTCGTCTCTCATTCCGAACGGAAAAATGAGACGCCATGAACCTTTATGGAGCGTAAGCTCCTGTGGGGATGAACCCCGTCCGCGACGCATCAAACTCCGTTCCCTACGCAGGTATTACCCGGATCAGGTTCAATGGGTTAACGCGAGAACGCGCCTCTCAGCCTCTTGCGAGGCACCCCAACGAATTTTGCATCCATAGGCATAGGCCGGAAGTTTTGAACGGTCAAGCAGTGTTCTGTTGTGTCTGGTACTGCGTCTGACGCGATGAAAACGCGATAATCAGAAAAAACTTATATGAAAGGGCTTTTCATATATGGTTTGTTAAAACCATTAGTCGTAATCTCTCTGCGGGGAAGTGTGCCTGGGTGGCAGTCCTCGCCTGTCGGCTCGTGAACTTGTCTGTTCATGAACACATGCGGAATATGATGTTCCAGTGAAAGGTTTTGTTGGCTGAATTAGCGGACGACACGTGTCGGTGCGGAGCAAGGGGTACATGATGGGGAAGCGGAAAGCCGGTCCGGAACGGGCGGAATGCATCATGGCGAGCACGTCCCAGCAGGATTTCCGTATTCTTTTCACCACCCATCCGACGCCGATGTGGGTCTATGATCCACAAACCCTGGGCTTCATCATCATGAACGATGCGGCCTATGCGCTTTACGGCTACACGCCCGATGAGCTGCCGGGCATGACTGTTCTCGATATTCGTCCACATACAGAACGCGAGCGTATGCTGAGCGCTGTCCGTGATCGTAGCGATCTGGAGCGCCCGGAGCGCTGGCAGCATTTGCGCGCGGATGGCGAAATCATCGAGGTTCTGACCTACGGGCGGGAAGTGCAGTTCGACGGCAGGGAAGCAATTCTGGCTATTGTTCAGGATAGAACGGAGTTGGCGGAAGCCAATCGTCAGGCAAGTCACGCCCAATCCTTACTGGACAGTCTCGTCAATAATCTGCCGCTTGGTGTTTTCGTCAAGGATATGCACGACGGCGGCCGTTATGTGCTCTACAATCAGGCTGCATCAACAGCGAGCGGACAGACGATAGAAGAAGCTATTGGCTCCACCGACCTTGATTTATTTCCCGAGCGCGAGGCTGCTGCTTTCAGCCAGCAGGACCGCATGGCGATGCGACGCCGGGAGGTGTTGAGCGTTGAACGCAAGGTCGCGCGCAAGGATGGAACTTCGCGAACGATGCGGATCATCAAATGCTCGATCCCACCGGTCGAGGACAACGAGCCTCGCTATTTGATTGGGCTTGTTGAAGATATTACCGAACGGCGCGAGATCGAGGAGCGCATGGCACATATCGCCATGCATGACAGCCTGACCGGCCTGCCGAACCGTGCCTATTTTGCGCACCATGTTGAGAGTCTGCTGAAAAAAGGTGGAGATTCTGAACCTTTTGCCTTGTTCTATCTCGACATAGACCATTTCAAGAACATCAACGACAGTATCGGCCATCAGGCAGGTGATCAGCTTCTGCAGGAAGTGGCGCGTCGGCTGAAGCAGATCACGACTTCAGATGAATTCATCGTTCGACTGGGTGGTGACGAATTTGCCATCGTTTATCGCAGCGGAACGCTGGCCCAGATTGCGATGTTCGCTGACCGTATCCTTTCCGCTTTTCAGGATCCGTTCAAACTGGTCGGCAACTCGGAATTTGTCACTTGCAGCATGGGCATTGCTCAAGCGCCGTTGCATGGTGATAACCCGGATGCGCTGATGCGCAATGCCGATCTTGCGCTTTACGCTTCAAAATCAGGCGGACGTCGCACATTCCGTTTTTATCAGCACTCCCTGCGTCTGGCAGCGGAGAAACGCCATGTCATGACCGGCGAGCTTCGACAGGCTCTGCTGGATGAACAGTTCGAGCTTCATTATCAGCCGATATTCAATCTTGAGAGCGGTAAGATTTCCGGTTTTGAAGCGTTGATCCGCTGGCGTCATCCGGGTCGCGGTATGGTTTCGCCTGCAGAGTTCATCCCGTTGGCAGAAGAAACAGGACTGATCGGACCGATCGGGGACTGGGTTTTGAGCACAGCATGTCGGGAAGCTGCGTTCTGGCCTGAGGATATAAAAGTTTCCGTCAATCTTTCGCCGGTCCAGTTCAGCCAGACCTCGCTTCTGCGCTCTGTCACCGATGCGTTGCAAGCCGCAAGCCTGTCCCCCGACAGGCTCGAACTTGAAATCACGGAGTCGGTCTTTCTTTCGAACAGCAAGAACAATATCGAGCTTTTGTTTGAACTTCGCCGATTGGGCGTTCGTATTGCGATGGATGATTTCGGAACCGGTTATTCTTCACTCAGCTATTTGCGAGCATTCCCATTCGATAAAATCAAGATTGATCGCAGTTTCGTTTCGGGGATTGAGGTCGATGCGCGCGATCTGGCCATCATCCAGGCCGTGGCAACTCTTGGTGCAGGCTTCAACATCGTCACTACGGCTGAGGGCGTGGAAACCGCGCAGCAGCTGGAGCGTTTGCGGACTGAGCGTTTTGGCGAAGTACAAGGCTTTCTGACCGGGAGGCCTATGCCTGCCGGGGACGTGCATTCCTTTATCCAGAACCGCAGCAACGTCGGTCTGGAAATGCCTGCAGCGCATAACAGATTGCCGATTTAGGATATGCTACGTTGCCGTTGCGCAGGGCTTTATAAGCTTTCGCGCCAATTAAAAACCCAAATCAAATGCTGCTTTGAAAAAGGGCTTGACCTTCCAACGGTGGGAAGGACTATCTAAGGAGCAACTCTCGAATTGTGCCCGTTGGGGCAGTGAAGGGAATTGCTATGAACAAGCCTGTTAATCACGAAACCATCAGCTTTCCTGTACCTGTTGAAGGGATGAGTTGCGCATCCTGCGTGTCGTCCGTGGAAAAAGCCGTGTCCAAAGTTCCCGGCGTTGACAAGGTTTCCGTCAATCTTGCAACGGAACGCGCTGATGTGACCTTCAAGGGTGCGCCGGATCTGCCTTCAGTGATAGATGCCATTCGCAAGGCAGGTTACGAAGTCCCAGCGGCAAGCATAGACCTGGCAATTGAAGGTATGAGTTGCGCGTCTTGCGTCAGCAAGGTTGAGAAGGCGTTGAACAGTGTACCCGGTGTCACCCGCGCCAGCGTCAATCTCGCAACCGAACGGGCTCATGTCGATCTGGCCGGGCAGGTGCCGGTTAGCGAACTGATAAAAGCGGTTGAAAATGCTGGTTACGAGGCGCGGTCGCTCAATGACAAGCAGGGCGGCGACCAACAGGAAACTCAATCAGAGAAACGGGACGCGGAAGCGGCTGAGCTGAAGAAAAGCGTCATCCTTGCCGCGGTTCTTACATTGCCGGTATTCGTGCTCGAGATGGGGTCGCATCTCATTCCGGCGGTTCATATGTTCGTCATGGACCGGATCGGCATGCAGAACAGCTGGTATCTGCAGCTTGTGCTCACCACGCTGGTTCTATTCGGACCAGGATTGCGTTTCTTCAAAAAAGGCATACCGACGCTCCTGCGTGGCACACCTGACATGAATTCTCTTGTCGTGGTGGGTACACTTGCGGCCTGGGGCTTTTCCGTCGTTGCGACATTCCTCCCGGGTGTGCTGCCCGAAGGTACGGTGAACGTCTATTTCGAAGCTGCCGCGGTCATCGTCACGTTGATCCTGATCGGGCGTTATCTGGAAGCGCGCGCCAAGGGACGCACGAGTGCGGCTATCAGCCGGCTGGTCGGCTTGCAGGCAAAATCAGCGCGGGTTTTGCGCGATGGACAAGCAATCGACGTGCCACTTGAAGATGTTCGAGCGGGCGACGTCGTACAAGTTCGTCCCGGCGAGAAAGTTCCGGTCGATGGTGAGGTGATTGAAGGTTCGTCCTATGTCGATGAATCGATGATCACGGGTGAGCCTGTGCCTGTCGCCAAGGAAAAGGGTGCGGAAGTGGTCGGCGGCACGATCAACAAGACCGGTGCTTTCACCTTCCGCGCCACCAAGGTTGGCCGCGACATGGTGATCTCGCAGATCATCCGCATGGTCGAGGACGCACAAGCCGACAAACTTCCTATTCAGGCTATGGTCGACAAGGTGACAGGCTGGTTCGTTCCTGCCGTGATGGCAGCCGCTGCATTGACCTTCGCTTTGTGGCTTGTGATCGGCGGTACGGGGATGCTGGGCTACGCACTGGTGAACGCCATTGCGGTTCTCATCATCGCCTGCCCATGCGCCATGGGCTTGGCTACACCCACCTCCATCATGGTTGGTACGGGTCGTGCAGCCGAGTTTGGCGTCCTGTTCCGTCGCGGCGACGCGTTGCAGACCTTGCGTGATGCTTCCGTTATTGCCGTCGACAAAACCGGCACGCTGACACAGGGAAAGCCTGCACTGGGTCATTTCGCGGCGGTTGATGGCTTTGAAAAGGACGAACTTCTGGCGCTTGTGGCAGCGGTTGAGGCGCGTTCCGAACACCCGATCGCCGACGCAATTGTGGAAGCAGCGAAAGCGAAGGGGTTGAATCTTGCGGATGTGTCAGCTTTTGAAGCAGTACCCGGTTTCGGCTTGAAGGCTCATGTATCTGGCCATGAAGTTGCCATCGGCGCTGATCGTTATATGGCAAAGCTCGGGCATGATGTTGCTGTGTTTGCCAATGATGCGAAGCGTCTCGGCGATGAAGGACAGTCTCCGCTCTACGCTGCCATTGACGGAAAGCTGGCGGCAATCCTGACCGTTGCCGACCCGATGAAAGAAACCACGCCTGCGGCCATTGCTGCCCTGCACCAACAGGGGCTGAAGGTGGCGATGATCACCGGCGACAACCGTCGCACGGCACAGGCAATCGCAAAACGTCTGGGCATAGACGAAGTGGTGGCGGAAGTCCTACCGGACGGTAAGGTCGAAGCGCTGAAGCGTCTTTCGGCTGGCGGCAAGCGGATTGCCTTTGTCGGCGACGGCATCAATGACGCGCCAGCCCTCGCTGCCGCCGATGTTGGTATCGCCATCGGCACCGGCACGGATATCGCGATTGAGAGCGCAGACGTCGTCTTGATGTCGGGCGATCTGCGCGGAGTGGTCAATGCCATTGCAATATCGAAGGCGACGATACGCAATATCGGTGAGAACCTGTTCTGGGCTTTTGCCTATAATGTCGCCCTGATCCCTGTAGCTGCCGGTGTTCTTTATCCTTTCACTGGAACGCTGTTGTCGCCGGTTCTGGCAGCAGGTGCCATGGCATTCTCAAGCATTTTTGTTCTGAGCAATGCCTTGCGGCTCAAGGCTTTCAAAAGCCCGATAGAGGTTTGAGCAAAAGAAAAGGCGCGGTCGCGGCCGCGCATTTTCGCTTTAGTGGGTTCCTACAGCCTTGCCGTAAGTGCGCACGACATTGCGAACCGCTTCGACCATCAGGGCATGCGGCGTTGCTTCGACCGCACCCGAGGCGACGGCCGGATAAAGCGTACCCAGATACTGGCTGATCAGCGTTTCGGGTATCTTGCGACCTTCCAGACGCTTCAAAAGCGCATCGACGGCGGCGGTCGCCACCGGGTGCGGCCAGTAATAGCGGATGCGGTCGCTATAGGAGAAATGGCGTTGCAGGCGCAGTTCCTCCGCGTCGCCGTGATAGTATTTTTCCCAGTTCTTCGGCTCGGCCAGAAGCAGCGCTTCCATCTTGCCGCGCAGGGTTTTTTCATCCGGCAGCTTGTCGAGGAAAGCCGCAATCTGGTCGAGACCGTAAAGCGCCTCGCGCAGTGCAAACGTCAGGCCGGGGCCGACTTTCAAAATGGCAAAACCGTCGTGCACGAGGTCGGAAAGCGCTTCCACCGGTTGGTAATCGGTCGAATGGGCTTCGAACACGAATTGCGGCATTTCGCTCAGAACACCGCTCAGCGCCGTCGCTTTTTCGCTGTTGTAGAAGACGACATTTTCGTTGCCGAATTCGACACCCGGCTGCACCACAACGCCGATGGCGCGGGCAAAGGCGTCTTCCAGTCCCAGTGCCGCGAAAGCCTTGCGGTGAATGGCGACGGTTTCGACTGCTGCGCCCGGCGTGGTCAGTTCCAGCTCTTCGATTTCTTCCATCGCGCCGCCGGGAATTGGCACTTCAGTGCCGATGATATAGACCGGCAAGTCATATCCGGCTTCGCGGGCCGCTGCTTCCGAAACCTTGGCCAGACGCGCGGCGCGCTCGGCGGTCACGGCATCAGGCAGCGCGACTGGCTCGCCAGCGCAGCCCATCGACGTATCGAGATGGATTTTGGTGAAGCCTGCGCGCACAAAGGCATCAATCATCACATCCGACTTCGCAAGGGCTTCTTCGGCTGGCAGATGCTTCCACGGGTTGGGGCCGAGATGGTCGCCACCCAGAATAAGCCGCTTGGTGTCGAAGCCGACGCGCGCGGCGATGTGTTCCACGAAGCGGCGGAAGTCGACAGGCGTCATGCCCGTATAGCCGCGATCCTGATTGACCTGATTACAGGTGGCCTCGATCAGCACGTCCGTCTCGGCCGCCATGCCTTCGAGGAGGGCTGCTTCGATCACCAGCGGATGTGCAGAGCAGATAGATGTGATGCCACCGCGAACGCCGCTGGCGTAACGGGCGGGAAGTACGCTCAGAACGTTCGTGCTGCTCATGCTGGAACTCCGTTTTTCTGCAAGAAGGCTACAATTTCAGCCATGGTCGAGGTGCCTTCCATCGGTCCCTTGACGCCGACGGCGCGAGCGCCGGTGGCATTGGCGATGACTAGAGCTTCCTTCGTTGCCATGCCGCGCAGCCAGCAGGTGATGAATGCCGCGCCAAAACTGTCGCCCGCGCCGGTCGGGTCGATTTCATTGACCTTGAAAGCAGGCGCGAAAACTTCGCCGGACTGGTCGAAATAGCTGGCGCCGTCCGCGCCGCGCTTGATCACAACGGCTTTGATACCGCGCGCCAGCAGTTCTTCTACGGCGGCTTTTTCCTCGGTCGCCTTGGTGAAGAGGAAAATTTCCGGGCCGCTCGGCATGAACAGGTCGGTGTTTTCCAGCGCATGGGCCAGTGCCTGGCGCATGCCCGGCAATTCCAGCATTTCCTTGCGGATATTCGGGTCGAAGGACACTGTGCCGCCCTTCGCCTTGATGCGGATTGTCGCCTCGTGGATCGCCGAAACGATACCATCGGAGAACAAGGCCGAACCCATAATATGCAGGTGATCGGCGGTCTCGATCAGCTTGTCGGCTTCCGGTGTCAGGCCAATCGCGCTGCACGCGCTGTGCTTGATGTTGAAGATGAAATCGCGATTGCCATCCGGGCGATAGCGCACGAAAGCGCTGCCGGTCGCGGCTGTGGGGTGTACGCCGATGGCCGAAACATCCACGCCGTCTTTTTGCAGGCGCTCGACATTGAGCGCGCCGAAATCGTCATTGCCGACCGCGCTGACCATGCCGCAAGGCTGGCCCATCTTGGCCGCCTGATCGATGAAGATCGCAGGCGCGCCGGAAGCGAACGGGCCGATCAACGGGATGGCGGATTTGAAACCGTTGCCGGTTTCCACGGCCATGATCTCGACGACGATTTCGCCGATGGTGATGATCTTTTTCATGAGGTGCACCGCAATTACGTCCGTACGGATTTGGAGCGCACATCGAGCCAGACCGCGACCAGAATGACCACGCCCTTGACGATGAGCTGATAGAAGTAAGGCACCGACAGCATGTTCATCCCGTTATTGATGACGCCGATGATAAGCGCGCCGAGAATGGTGCCGACCATGGTGCCGACGCCGCCAGCAAGCGAGGTGCCGCCCAGAACGACTGCCGCAATGGCGTCGAGTTCATAGCCCATGCCCGCATTGGTCTGCGCCGAGGACAGGCGCGACGAGAGCAGAATGCCGCTGATCGCCGCCATCACGCCGGAAAGCATGAAGACGATGATCTTGATGCGGTCGACACGGATGCCCGAATAGATCGCGGCTTCCTTGTTGCCGCCCGACAGGTAGATGCGGCGGCCGAACACGGTCTTGGACAGCAGGATATAGTTGAAGATGAACAGGACGCCGACGATCCAGATGATGATCGGCAGGCCGAGCCAGTTTTCCGACCCGATGGCGAGCCAGGTGTCGTTTTCGATGATTTCCGGCGCGCCATTGGTCGGCAGGCTGACCATGCCGCGATAGATGCCCATTGTCGCGACCGTCACGATGAAGGAGGGCAGCATCAGTTTTGCCGAAAGCACACCATTCAGTCCGCCCATGATGGCGCCCGCCGCGAGCGTGAAAACCACGGTTGGCACAAAGCCGAACCCCATGGAGAAGGCTTGCGCCGCCACCATGCCGGAAACCGCGATGATGGAGCCAATCGAAAGGTCGATCTCACCGAGCAGGATCACATAGGTCATGCCATAGGCGGCAACGGCAATCACCGCCACCTGCTGCATGATGTTCATGAAGTTGTTGAAAGCGAGAAAGCGCGGGTTCAACACTGCGAAGACCACGCAGAGCACGGCCAGCGAGACGATGATGCCGCCATATTGGCGCACCAGCGGGGAGGAGAAAAGCGAACGGCGGACTTCCGCGTCCACGGCTTTCTTCTGGAGATTTTGGGGGTTGCTCATAGGTGCATTCCTGCTGCGTAGCTCATGACGGTTTCGGGCGTAAGGCCATCGGCATCGACAATGGCGGCGACATGCTTGTTATGCATGATGGCCACCCGGTCGCTGAGGCCCAGCACTTCCGGCAGTTCGGAGGAAACCATCAGGATCGCCGCGCCATTGGCGGCAAGTTCACGGATGATGCGATAGATTTCGAATTTCGCGCCGACATCGACACCGCGTGTCGGCTCGTCGAGAATGAGGATGCGCGGCTTTGTTTGCAGCCACTTTGCCAGCACGATTTTCTGCTGGTTGCCGCCGCTGAGCGATCCGGCAACCGTGTCGATGGATGCCGTCTTGATGGCAAGGCGCAGAACTTCCGCCTTGGCGGCAGAGCGCTCTGCTCTGGAACGCATCAGGCCGAGCGGGCCAGTCAGCTGGCCAAGCCCCACCATATTGATGTTGCGCTCAACACTATGCGGAAGAACAAGGCCTTCTTCCTTGCGGTTCTCGGTCACGAAAGCAATGCCGTTGCGAATGGCATCGGTCGGCGAGGCAAGCGTGATGGCTTCGCCTTCGAGCCTGATTTCGCCCGTGGGCCGCAGCATCCCGAACAGCGCCTTCATCACATCCGAACGACCCGAACCGACCAGCCCGAAAAGCCCCAGGACTTCGCCCGGCTTCACATCGATGGAAACCTCGTGGAACTTGCCCGGAACGGACAGGTTCTTCGTTTCGAGAATCGGCGGAACATTGTCCGAAGGACGCGGCGCTTCACGTGGGGGATAGATATCGTTCATCTCACGACCAACCATCAGCGCGATCAGACGGTCGATGCTGGTCTCGCTCTTTTCGGCGGTCGTGACATATTCGCCATCGCGGACAACCGTAATGTCGTCGGAAAGCCGCATGATTTCTTCCATACGGTGCGAAATATAGATGACGGCAGTGCCCTTGGCCTTCAGGCGCTCAATGATCGAAAACAGAATTTCCGCTTCGCTGTCGGACAGCGACGAGGTCGGCTCGTCCAGAATGACGACGTCGGCGGGCTGGCTCAAGCCCTTGGCGATTTCGACGAGCTGACGCTGGGCAATCGAAAGATCGCCGACCTTGGCGCGGGGATCGACCGGAAGTCCCAGATTGGCAACAAGCCTGGTCGCTTCCGCATTCAGCTCGCGCTCGCGGATGAAGCCGAAACGGCTCGGCTCATGGTTCGCGAAAATATTCTCGGCAACGGTCAGGTTGCGGGAGAGGCTCAATTCCTGAAAGACGATGGCGATGCCGCTGGCGCGCGCATCGCGCGGGTTCTTTGGCGCATAGGCCGCGCCTTTGAGCAAAATCGTGCCGGAGGTCGGCTTGAACACGCCGGCCAGAATCTTCATCAGCGTGGATTTTCCGGCGCCGTTTTCACCGAGCAGCGTATGCACGCGGCCACGACGCACGGTCAGGTTCATGCGCTTCAGCGCGATGACCGGGCCGAAGGATTTCGCGATATCGCGAATTTCCAGAACCGTATCCGCTGCCGTCTTCTGCCCGGATGTGGTTTCTGTCACAGGAGTTGTCACTTTTGAGGCCTCCACGCTCCGTTTGCTACAGTCTGTCACGAACCGGATATGGCCGGGTCTGCACAGTCCTGCTGTCTAAAGGGATGCGGTGGCGGCTCGGAAAGGGGAGGCTTTCCGGGCCGCCACACGCTGAAAGGAAACAGCGACTGGGAGGAGTGTCGCTGCTTCACGCGGTGTTACTTGGTTTCGCCGTCCTTGGTGACGACGCCCGGAACGATTGGCTGCTTGGCCGGAACGCTCTCGCCCTTGATGACCTTGGCAGCGGTTTCAACCGCAACCTTGCCCATCTGATCTGGATATTGCGCTATAACGCCGACCATGATCGGGTCGTTCTTCACGGCGTTGCGGGCTTCTTCCATGCCGTCAAAGCCGATCACCTTGACCTGATTTTCGAGCTTGGCGGCCTTTACAGCCGATGCGGCGGCAAGTGCAGCGTCATCGCCGAAGCCGAAGATGCCGACGATATCCGGGTTGGCCTGCAGGATGTTCTGTGCCGTGGCCAGAGCTTCCGAACGGGTGATGCCCGGCTGGATCGCCACGATCTTGATGTCCGGATACTTGGCGATGGTCTTCTTGAAGCCTTCGACACGATCAACGACCGACTGCACGGTCGGATATTCGATGACGGCGACATTGCCCTTCTCGCCGATGGACTTTGCCATCAATTCGCCAGCCTTTTCGCCACCGGCAAAGTTGTCGGTACCGACAAAGGATGTCACGTCCACATTGATTGCAGGCACGTCGACGGTGATGACCTTGATACCAGCCTTTTCAGCCTTGTTGATGGCCGAGCGGACGCCCTTGCTGTCAACCGGCGAAATGATGATGACATCGACGCCTTTGGTGATGAAATCTTCCACATCGGCGAGCTGCTTGCTCAGGTCCTGATTGGCGATAGAAATTTCGAGCGGCACGTTTTCAGCCTGCGCTTCCTTCTTCATCGCGTCAGCGAGCGAGATGTAGAACGGATGCTGCTGGGTGAGAAGCGATGCGCCAACGCCTTCGGCAGAGGCAGCACCCGCCATCATGGCCAGAGCAACGCCGGAAAAGAGAATGCGGCCGAGAGAAGTGCGAAACATGATTTCCTCCGAATAAACCGGCGTCTGCCGGGGTGTCCTTCTAACAGGGACATGAATGATGACTTACCTGCTGGTTCATCGGACCGCAGCACTTTGCGTCAGTCTTCAAACCTACCGGAAGGGCAGGTGCCTTCAGCCCATTATCGAGCTTCTCTAGACATGATGGAGCTTGTTCAACGTGTCAATATAAAATTTTTCACGTGTAAATTTATAACGATTGAATTTGAGGTCAATTCGCGGGTGTGAATGGGGAAAACGCTGTGAATGATTGGATCGTGGTTCGTTGGGGCGTTGAAATTTGTTGCTTCTGCATGAAAATAAATTTACGCATGAAAAGAAAGCCGGGTAGCGCCTGAAAATCGCCTCGATACCCGCGATGGGAAAAGCAGGGCATGGCCGAACAGAAGATCAGGACGATGGAAGAGTTCGCAGCGGCAAGCGGATTGTCTCGTCCTACGGTCTCGAAATATTTCGATAATCCCGAAAACGTAAAACCTTCAACACGTGCACGTATCGAGAAGGCGCTCAAGGACTACAATTACCAGCCCAACATTTTTGCAGTCAGCCTTAATCGCAAGAAGCCGAAAAATATCGGTGTCATTGTTCCGCATATTTCGGATCCATTTTATGCAGAGATAATCCGCCAGATCGAAATGCGTTGTCTGGCTGAAGGCTACTGGACCATTGTACTGTCTTCACATGGTGAGAGAAAACTTGAAGCGCGAGCGATGCGGACGCTGATGTCTCTCAAGATTGCCGGCGTCCTGATGGCTCCCCTCGGTTTCGATACGGATGCGAAGCTTCTTGCCAGCTTGTCGGATTCGATACCTGCCGTTTTTCTGGACAGCCGTATCAGCGATGATCAGCCATTTGTTGGTACTGATAACCGGCAGAGCATCGGGAACATCACCGAATATCTCTATCGAACAGGGGAGCACCCCTGCTTTCTGGAAATGCCGGCTGTAAACCAGAATGCACTCGAGCGGCGTTCAGCCTATATCGAAACTATGGAGAGGCTCGGCGTTGAGCCGATCGTGCTGCCTATAACCGCAAAAAACTGGAATTTTGAGGAACTGGGTTACCAGGAGGCTAGCCGGATTCTTGATCGCGGCGGGTTTCCGACGCGTACCGTTTTGTGTGCCAATGATCGTCTCGCCTTTGGCGTTATTTCCGCGGCCTTCGAGCGTCGGCGCCATGTGGGACGCGAAGAGGGCTGCGATCTTCGTGTCGCTGGCCATGACGATCATCCTTTGAGCCGGTTCACCTGTCCGCCACTGACGACTGTTGCGCAGGATTATCGGCAAATTGCGGAACTCGGTCTCGATATGCTTTTCTGCCGTATCAATACGCAGGAAAGCGGTGCAGCGGTCGAGAAGGAAATCCGCCGTCTTGGTAGTCATCTCATCATGCGTGGCTCTGCCTGAAGAAACATTTCTTCGTCGTCTGGATTTTTTTCATGCACGCCTATGTGGATAGGCAGGCAGCATGGAGTTGTGCGGTAAACGAATTGCTGCAAGACTTGCGACCCATATACAGGAATGCCTCGAAATTGGTGAGCGGTTGATCCGCGCAGTTTTCCCCCATTTGCGGGATACTGAATATGCTGGAAGGGGGTAACGTCTTGCTTATCTGGTTAACTTCTATCGTCCTTCTCCTGATCGGGCTTGCGCTCGGTGCGGGAGGCATTTGGCTCGCCATGCTTGGTGGCAGCTGGTATTATATACTTGCGGCGATCGGCTTTCTGCTGACCGCCGTTTTGCTTTTCCGACGCAGTGCTGCTGCGCTGTGGGTCTATGCTCTTGTCATTCTCGGATCGCTCGGATGGGCTGTTTATGAAGTCGGTTTCGACTGGTGGCAGCTTGGCGCGCGCGGCGGCATCATTGTGCTGCTTGGATTCTGGATGCTGACACCATGGATCAGAAAACCATTGAACAATGGGACGGGCGATAGCGGTCTGCCGCTGGCGGCAGCGTCAGTGATTGCGGTCGTGGTCGCCGGCTATGCGATAACGCAGGATTCCTACAATATCACCGGAGATTTGCCGACGGAAAAGGTGGCTGCAACAGCGGATCTTGGCGGCAATGTTCCTGATGGCGAATGGCATCAGTATGGTCGAACGCCTTATGGCCAGCGCTACTCGCCGTTGGCGCAAGTAACGTCGGAAAATGTTTCGAAACTCCAGGTTGCCTGGCAGTATCAGACTGGCGACGTGAAGCAGCCCCAGGATGTGGGAGAAACGACCTATCAGGTCACACCACTCAAGATTGGCGATTCCCTTTATCTGTGCACACCGCATAACTGGGCCATTGCGCTGGATGCCGCAACCGGCAAGGAGAAATGGAAGTTCGACCCCAAAGTTGGCTTCAATACCGACCGCCAGCACCAGACTTGCCGTGGCGTAAGCTATTGGAAGGATGCAACTGCAACGGCGGGAGCGAAATGCGCTGAACGTGTCTATCTGCCGACGTCAGATGCCAGACTGATCGCACTGGATACGGCAACCGGAGAAATTTGCACGGATTTCGCCGATGGCGGGACGCTCGATCTCAGTCACGGAATGAAATACAATCCGGCAGGATATTATTACTCCACGTCACCCCCTGTCGTTGTCGGAGACAAGATAATCGTTGGCGGTGCCGTGAACGATAATTACTCGACTGAGGAACAGTCGGGCGTCATCCGCGCATTCGATATCCGCACCGGTCAACTTCTGTGGAACTGGGATTCGGGTAATCCGGATGTGACCACGCCGCTACCGGAGGGCGAACACTATACGACGAACTCTCCGAACAGTTGGTCCGTTTCAAGTGTCGATGAGAAGCTCGGGCTGATCTTTGTTCCGCTCGGCAACAAAGTGCCGGACCAGCTTGGTATGGATCGCAGCGAGAATGTTGAGAAATTTTCTTCATCCATCGTTGCTCTCGATGTGAATACCGGGCAGCTTCGCTGGGTGCGCCAGACCGTCCACCACGACCTTTGGGATATGGATGTTCCCGCCCAGCCGGTGCTTCTCGACATCAATGGCGTTCCGGCACTTGTCGGCCCGACGAAACAGGGCGATCTCTACGTTCTGGATCGGCGTACCGGCGAGCCGATCATTCCGGTCAGGGAAATCCCGGCTCCGACGGGCGCAATTCCGGAGGACCATACGGCTCCCACGCAGCCGATCTCGGACCTTACTTTCAGTCCGCCTCCCTTGCGCGAAAGCGACATGTGGGGCGTGACAATGTTCGATCAGCTCGCTTGTCGTATCAAGTTCCACGAATTGTTCTACGAAGGCCGATATACCCCGCCTTCACTGCGTGGAACGATTGTCTATCCGGGCAATTTCGGTGTGTTCAACTGGGGTAGCGTGGCAGTGGATCCGGTACGGCAAGTCATGTTCGGCATGCCGACCTATCTCGCTTTCACCTCACGCCTGGTTCCACGTGCGGATATCCCACCAAAGGGACAGGATGAAAAAGGAAGCGAACAGGGCTTGAATCGTAACGACGGCGCTCCGTATGGCGTCTTCATGGGGCCATTCCTCGGGCCGCTTGGCATTCCGTGCCAGACGCCGCCATGGGGTTATGTTGCTGGCGTCGACCTGCGTACCGGCAAGATTGCCTACAAGCATCGGAATGGCACGATCCGCGATATGTCACCGGTTCCGCTTCCGCTGAAGGTTGGCGTTCCGGGCATTGGTGGACCGATGATCACGGCAGGCGGCGTTGCCTTCCTCGGGGCAGCCGTGGACGATTATCTGCGCGCCTATGATCTGACTTCGGGCGAGCAGCTTTGGGAGGCTCGACTTCCTGCTGGCGGCCAGTCAACACCGATGACCTATACGGTCGGCGACCAGCAGTTCGTACTGATGGTGGCCGGTGGCCATGGTTCAGTCGGAACCAAACCGGGTGATTACGTGATTGCGTATACGTTGCCCAAAGGCTGAGTCAGTGGAGCATAATCCGACCGGAGTGAAACGAGGATCGATAAGATTATGCTTAAAATAGATGAGTTAGAACGCCGATCTGATCCAATCAGATCGGCGTTCTAACATGAAAGCAAGAATGCCAGGATCGTTCCCGGCGCTCTTTTGCGACACTCTCAGATTTTACCGTGTAGCAGCTCGCCTTTGCGAGGAGCGGGACGTTTACGGTTATCCGGGTTGCTTTCTGATAGCTGATGGATGATGGGGCAATCGGGGCGATTGTCGCCATGACAGTTTTTGGCCAGATGGCGCAGCGTATCGGCCATCTCCTGCAACTGGCGCATCTTGGCTTCAAGCTCCTCGACATGACCGAGCGCCACCTTCTTGACATCGGCGGATGCGCGGTTGCGATCGCTCCAGAGCGCCAGCAATTCCTTGATCTGTTCAACCTGAAAACCGAGATCGCGGCTGCGACGGATGAAACGCAGGGTCTCGACATCTCTCTGCGTATAGACGCGATAGCCCGAACCGGTTCTCTCGGCAGCTTCGATAAGTCCGATTGTCTCATAATGGCGGATCATCTTCGCCGATATGCCAGATGATGCAGCTGCCTGCCCGATGTTCATCCCGTTCCTCGCTGGCTGGTCGTTTGCAAGGATATAGGAATGCTGCGGCGCCTTTCAAAGAGGGACGATGCTTTCAGATAGTGCGTCCGGAACGCTTCATGAGATAATGCTCAATTGCTTGAAACCCATCGAAGATGAGTATGGCGAGCGCCGCCACCACGAGCCCGCCTTGCAAAACGAAAGCAAGATTGTTGGAAATGAGCCCGGCTATAATGACTTCCCCAAGTGTTCTGGCGGCGACCGTCGAGCCGATGGTAGCCGTTGCAAGGCCAATCACGGCAGAAAGTCTGATACCTGCCAGAATGACCGGCATGGCGAGCGGAACTTCGACTTTGACAAGTCGTTGCGCGCTGGTCATTCCCATGCCGCGCGCCGCCTCGATGACAGGCGATGGAAGGGTTGTCAGTCCCGTCAGTGTATTCTCGAAAATCGGAAGCAGACCATAGAGGAAGAGGGCAATCAGGGTTGGCTTGTCTCCGAAACCGAAGACTGGCACCGCCAGTGCCAGCACCGCAACAGGAGGAAAGGTCTGGCCGATATTTACAAGACTGCGTGAAAGCGGCAGAAACTCCGCCCCTTGCTTTCTGGTCACAAAGATCGCCATCGAGACGGCGACCATCGTGGATGCAAATGTTGCCAGAGCAACCAATCCGAGATGCTGCAAGGTTAATGTCATGAAGTTGGCGCGATCATAAATGACAGGCACCCCCTCGTTGACGAGAGGTCGAAACAAGGGCTCGAAAAGATGAGGCTGCAACAAAAATAACAGCAACACGCCAAAAAGCAGCGCTCGCGGAACAAGGGACAAAAACAATCTCATGCCGGACGCTCTGCCTGGTGCAGAAGCCTGTCCAGAGTGACTTGCCCAAGCGGTCTTCCATCATGGTCAAGAACAGGAAGGGCTTTCCGCCCCGACCATAAAAGTTCTGCAAGTGCATCACGTTGCGATGCTGTTACGGGCAATGTTTCACCACTTGCGTCACCGGGCTGCAGCACCGTTTTAAGATCCATGAGGGACAGGAGGCGGAAGGGGCGCTCGCCTGTCCCGACAAGGCGTTCGACGAATTCTGTTGCCGGATGGGCGAGAATTTCCGCAGGTTGGCCATATTGCAGCAGTTTGCCGTCATCCATGACGGCGATACGGTCACCCAGTGATATCGCTTCCTCCATGTCGTGTGTCACAAGGATTATGGTCGTGCCAAGGCGTTTCTGGATTGCCTTGAGGTCTTCCTGCGCTTTGGCCCGAATAACCGGATCGAGTGCTCCGAATGGCTCGTCCATGAGAAGGATGTTCGGTCCGGCAGCGAGCGCACGCGCCACGCCGACGCGTTGTTGTTGCCCCCCGGAAAGTTCATGCGGATAACGGTCGCGATAATCCGCTGGTTCAAGCTGGAAAAGGTCAAGCAGTTCATCGACGCGGGTATCGATGCGTTGTTTTTGCCAACCGAGCAGGAGAGGCACCGTCGCGATGTTTTCTGCAACAGTGCGATGCGGAAAGAGCCCGTTCTGCTGGATGACATAGCCAATTCGTCGCCGCAGAACATGGCCGGGCTCATCCATGATACTGTGGCCATCGATGCGGATTTCTCCGCCAGTCGGCTCGACCAGACGATTGACCATCCTCAGCAAGGTGGTCTTGCCCGAACCGGATGTCCCAACGATTGCTGCAATGCTGTGGGGTTCGATGGAAAAGCTCACAGCGTCCACCGCTGCGCGTCCATTGTAGCGCTTTGTGATATGTTCGAACTCGATCATAGAGAGCTACCTTTCTCAGTGATTTCGATGGCAGCGTCGAGAATGACAGCAGCACCAAAGGCGAGAAGAACGGTTGGCAAGGCGCCCAGCAATACAAGATCCATTGCCGTCTGCCCGATACCCTGAAAGATAAAAGTCCCAAAGCCGCCGCCGCCAATCAATGCAGCAATCGTCGTCAGGCCGATATTTTGCACCATGACGATCCGTATGCCGGTGAGAATGACCGGGAACGCCAGTGGAAATTCTGTCTTGAAGAGACGCTGCAGGCGCGTCATGCCCATACCACGCGCTGCATCCGTCACTGGTTCGGGAACCTGTGCCAGTCCGGCTACGGTATTTGCCACGATCGGCAGCAGCGAATAGAGGAAAAGCGCAACGAATGCCGGTGCTGCGCCAATACCACGAATGCCGAGAGCTGCTGCCCAGGGAAATTGCGTGGCGAACCAGCCGAGTGGCGCAATCAAAATGCCGAACAAGGCCATTGATGGAATGGTCTGCACGATATTAAGGCTGTTCAATATGAAAACGCGAAGTTTCGGTAAGCGATGGCAGATAAGCCCTAGCGGAATACCCACTACTGTGGCCGCCACAAGTGAACCTAAAGCCAGAGCAATATGTCGTTCTGCTTCGTTCCAGAAGCTTTCCGCACGGCTTTGATATTCCTTCATGAATGAAATGCTGTCCCAGAGCCCCGAAGAAAGCAGCGCAGCAAGAAGCAATCCCGCAATCACCAGCAGGCCGACACGTAAAAGCGGGCCAGCCCGCAGCCGGACCAGCCCATCCGCGACATAAAGTGCACTGGCGAAGAACAGCAGCCAGAAACCGGAAGCTGGGGAGACGCGGGCATAATTGTTTCCTGTTGGCGATAGGTATGAGGCAGCCAGCCCGATTGCCGCCATGACGGATGCGAGACAGAACAGAGCAGCAAGGAGCCGCAACAACCTGTGACTATGGATAACACCGATCAGCAGCCCTGCTGCCACAATAACTGCAAGCGATAGCGCCCATTCGGTCGGTAGAGCCTCAAAAAGATAACGAGGCTCACCTTGAACGATGCGGTTTGCCCGGAAGTTTGCGAATGGCAGAAGCAATCCCGTCAAGCCGATCGCTGCAATGACAAGTCCGAGCTTGTCGATGCATGTGAACAAGCTCTTCGTGCCATTTACCAGGATCGTCTGGCGTGTTGCATTCATACCCGGCAAATATCCGCTATCCCACTCTCTACTTTAGAAAACCGTTGGTCTTGAGAAAATCCTCGGCTACCGCCTTTGCCGGTTCACCACCCAGTTGCACGCGACCGTTGAGTTCCTGAAGGGTTGTGAGATCAAGTTTCTCAAAAACCGTCTTCAGCAGCTCTTCGATTTTGGGATTCTTCTCCAGTACTTCCTCACGGATGATTGGAGCTGGCTGATAGACAGGCTGCACATGCTTGTCGTCTTCGAGCACGACGAGCCCTGAGGGAGCAATGCCGCCATCTGTGCCGTAGACCATGGCCGCATTGGCGCCATTGGTCTGGTTGGCTGCGGCTGCGATGGTAGCCGCAGTGTCGCCACCTGAAAGTGTAATAAGCTGGTCAGGTTTCAGGGTGAAGCTATAGGCGGTCTGGAAGGCAGGCAGAGCCGCTGCCGAGTTCACGAATTCCGACGAGGCCGCCAGAATGACCTTTCCGCCTCCCGAAATGTATTTTCCGAAGTCGCTGAGGTTCGTAAGTTTGTTTTCATCGGCGACATCCTTGCGAACAGCAATCCCCCAGGTGTTGTTCGCCGGTGAAGGCGCCAGCCAGACGATCTTGTTGGCATCGTAATCGAGCTGTTTTGCCGCCTCAAATGCCTTGGCGGGATCTTTCCAAAGCGGATCGTCCGCCTTGTTGAAGAAAAAGGCGGCATTGCCCGTATATTCAGGATAAATATCGATTTCGCCGGCGGTGATCGCCTTGCGGACGACGGGGGTGGCACCGAGCTGGATGCGATCGGTTGTCTGGATACCATTCGCATTGAGAACGGCCAGAATGATATTACCGAGGACGCCGCCTTCGGTATCGATCTTTGAAGAAACGACCACCTGTGCCTGAGCGTGGCCGGAAAACTGAAACGCGCCCGCAAAGAGGGCAAATGCGACGGCACTCCCCTTCAATAGGTTCCTGTACGACATATCCTTCATCCCATCGCGCTGATTGTTCCTTGTGAGGATAAACTATAGCGCGAGCGGGAAAAGGAAACTGCCGTTCGACACCCCTCCTGACAGCAGGCTGGCAGGAGGGGTGATGTCATAAGGCTGGCTCAGGCAGCAAAATCGTTTTGCGTGCCATGTGCTTCAATAGCCTGCGCAAGGCGTTGCAGCGCATGAACATAAGCTGCCGAGCGGACAGTCACATTATGCTGCTTGGCGTGGTTCCAGATTGCGCGACCTTCGCGTTCCATAATGGTTTTCAGGCGCTCATGGATTTCTTCAAGCGTCCAATAATAGCCCTGACGGTTCTGTACCCACTCGAAGTAGGAAACCGTCACACCGCCCGCGTTTGCGAGAATATCCGGCAGGACGATGACGCCCTTTTCCTCCAGGATCTTGTCGGCTTCCGGAGTGACAGGGCCATTCGCAAGCTCGACAATCAGCTTGGCCTTGATGGATCCCGCATTGTCTGCATGGATCATGTTTTCCATGGCGCTTGGTACGAGCACATCGCAATCGGCAGCAATCAGCTCATCCGGGGTGATCGCTTCATGGCCGTTTTTGCCAGCGGTTGAAACAACCGACTTGTTCTGCGCTTTTGCTTCCAGAAGTGCATCGAGATCAAGACCATTGGCGCAGTAAACAGCACCGGACGAATCCGATACAGCGACGACCTTGTGACCATCGCTTGCCATCAGCTTGGCGATGAACTGGCCGGCATTGCCAAACCCCTGAACCGTGACACGGAGCTGCGATGCGAGGCCCAGATCTTGCGACAGATGACGCACAAGGTAGAAACCGCCGCGCGCCGTGGCATCATTACGCCCGAGCGAACCACCCAGTGCCAACGGCTTGCCAGTGATGACAGCAGGTGAGGATTGCCCGACAATCTGGGAGTATTCGTCCGCCATCCAGCCCATGATCATGGAATTGGTGTAAACATCCGGTGCTGGAATGTCACGATCCGGCCCGATGATACCGGAAAAGGCCTGAATGTAGGCGCGCGAAAGGCGTTCCAGCTCAGCCTTCGAAAGTTGCCGTGGATCGACCTGAATCGCACCCTTCCCGCCGCCATAGGGCAGGTTCATGACCGCGCATTTGAATGTCATCCAGAAAGCGAGGGTCTCGACTTCTTCCGCGGTCGATTCCGGATGGTAGCGGATGCCGCCCTTCGTCGGGCCACGCGTATCGTCATAGCGGCAGCGCCATGCAAGAAAGGATTTGCGCGAACCGTCGTCCATACGGATCATCAGCCGCACCTTCATGGTTTCACGCGCATATTTCAGCTTCTCGATGACATCCGCATCAATGTTGATATGGCCTGCAGCCTCGTCCAGACGGACAAGTGCGCTTTCGAGTAGATTCTCCTTAGTCACGGAATCACCTTTCTTGCGTTTATTTTATTATGGGTGCGATTTTACGAAAGAATGCGTAGTCCTTTGCGCAATAAAAGAAAAGGAAAAAGGACAATAATGTTGTCCTATTTTATGGGGGTGGTTTTTGAAACTGCTTTGCCGTCAGGTTGCAGACGTTGCCTTGCTTGTTCATGGTCGGACGAGATGTCGCGAAATGGTGGGCATGTCGTATTTGTGGCGTCTTTTGACGCAAGCCTGCTGTCGGGCTTGAAAGGGAAACAATACAAGTATCATCAAAGGCTTCGCTTGTGCCGTCAGGGCGCTTGCAGTCGCGAAACTGGTGGTTGTCCATGTCCCGCTTTTCTGCAGCTTCTATTATTAAAAACGCGCTTTCCGGTAACAAGAACTGGAAGCCGCAGTGGCCGAATGCCGAACCCAAGGCCGAATATGATGTGATCATTGTCGGCGCTGGTGGGCATGGTCTGGGTGCCGCCTATTATCTGGCCAAGGAACACGGCATCACCAATGTCGCGGTCATCGAAAAAGGCTGGCTTGGCGGTGGCAATACTGGGCGCAACACCACCATCATCCGCTCCAACTATCTCTATGACGAGAGCGCGCATCTCTACGAACATGCGATGAAGCTGTGGGAGGGGCTGAGCCAGGACCTCAACTACAATGTCATGTTCTCGCAGCGCGGCGTGATGATGCTGGCGCATACGGTGCATGATGTGCAGAGCTTCAAGCGTCACATTCACGCCAATCGTCTCAATGGCATCGACAATGAATGGCTGACCAAGGAGCAGGCGAAGGAATATTGCCCGCCGCTCGATATTTCGGCCAATGCGCGTTATCCGGTTGTTGGTGCCACCTTGCAGCGGCGCGGCGGCGTGGCCCGTCACGATGCGGTTGCATGGGGCTATGCGCGTGGCGCGACTGAGCGCGGCGTTGATATTATCCAGAATTGTCCGGTGACGGCCATCCGCCGTGATGCGTCGGGCCGGGTGACAGGCGTGGATACGCCACGTGGTTTCATCAAAGCGAAGAAAGTGGCTGTTTCTGCTGCTGGCAGCACATCCATTGTCATGGATACGGCAGGCGTACGGATGCCGCTTGAAAGCTTCCCGCTACAGGCGCTTGTTTCCGAGCCGGTCAAGCCGATCTTCCCTTGCGTGGTCATGTCCAACACGGTTCATGCCTATATCAGCCAGTCCGACAAGGGCGAGCTGGTGATCGGTTCCGGCACCGACCAGTATGTCTCTTACAGCCAGCGCGGCGGTCTGCCGTTGATCGAGCATACGCTTGCGGCCATCTGCGAAGTCTTCCCGATCTTCACCCGTATGCGGATGCTGCGCAAATGGGGTGGTATTGTTGATGTCACGCCGGATCGTTCGCCGATCATTGGCAAGACGCCGGTTCCGGGCCTTTTTGTCAATTGCGGCTGGGGCACGGGCGGCTTCAAGGCGACACCGGGTTCGGCGCATGTCTTTGCGCATACGATCGCCCGCGACGAACCACACTGGATCAACGCGCCATTCACGCTTGAACGCTTCACCACCGGTCGTCTGATCGATGAAGCGGCTGCTGCCGCCGTGGCTCACTAAGGAAATAGGGGAAACACAAAATGCTTCTTATCCGTTGCCCTTATTGCGAGATGGAACGTCCAGAGCTTGAATTCGCCTATGCAGGCGAAGCGCATATTGCGCGTCCAGCCGACCCATCGACGCTTTCCGATGATGAATGGCGTGATTTCCTGTTCACGCGCTCCAATCCACGCGGCGCCCATTATGAACGCTGGCGGCATATCAATGGCTGCGGTCGCTTCTTCAATGCGGTGCGCGATACGGTGAGCGACAAGTTCGTCACCACCTACAAGGCCGGTGAACCCCGTCCTGCTTTGGCAGAAACTCCGGCTGCGGAGACGAAATAATGACCGATATGCGCATTCATAACAAAGGCCGTGTCAACAAGGCCAAGTCCGTGCGTTTCAGCTTCAACGGCAAGACCTATTCCGGCTTTGAAGGCGACACGCTGGCATCTGCCATGCTTGCCAATGGTGAACATCTGGCCGGTCGTTCGTTTAAATATCACCGCCCGCGCGGCATTCTTTCTGCCGGTTCCGAAGAGCCGAATGCGCTGATGGGCGTTTCGCGTGGACCCGGCCGCTATGAGCCGAACACCCGGGCGACGGTTCTCGAACTCTATGACGGTCTCAAGGCCGAAACCCAGAACCATTGGCCGTCGCTCAAGCACGATGTCGGCGCGATCAACGATGCGTTCTATATGTTCTTCTCGGCAGGCTTTTACTACAAGACTTTCATGTGGCCCAAAAGCTTCTGGAACAAGGTCTATGAGCCTTTCATCCGTGGCGCTGCCGGTCTTGGCAAGTCGCCATCCGAACCGGACCCGGACACCTATGCCAGCCGCTATGCGTTCTGCGACGTGCTTGTCGCGGGTGGTGGACCTGCCGGTCTGGCCGCAGCCCTTGAAGCCGCAAAGAGTGGCGCGAAGGTTATCCTCGTTGACGAGCAGGCCGAATTTGGCGGCTCGCTTCTGTCGGAACCAGAGCCGGTCATCAATGGCCGCGCAAGCTGGGACTGGCTCAATGAAACCATTGCTGCGCTGAAAGCCAATCCGAATGTCACGCTTTTGCCGCGCACAACGGCCATCGGCTATTACCATCAGAACATGGTGGGCCTTTGCGAACGCCTGACCGATCATCAGGCCAAGCCAGCCACTAATGCACCGCGTGAGCGTATGTGGCGCGTGCGTGCCAAGCAAGTGGTGCTGGCGCAGGGCGCTATCGAAAAGCCGCTGGTCTTTGCAGGCAATGACCGTCCCGGCGTGATGCTGGCATCGAGCGCACGCACCTATCTCAACCGTTACGGCGTTAAGGTCGGCAATCAGGCTGTCGTTGTCACCTCGCATGATAGCGCTTGGCTTGCGGCTTTCGATCTCGCGGTTGCAGGCGTCAAGGTTCTAGCCATCATCGATGTGCGTTCAAGCGTTGCCGACAGCCTTATTAATCGTGCAAAAATGCTCGGCATTGAAACACTGACCGGCTGGACTGTGACGGACACAGGTGGACGCCATCGCGTGTCGTCGGTTCGCGCTAATCCGGTTTCCAATGGCTCGGTCGGTGCTGCGCGCACGATTGCCTGCGATGTGCTGCTGATGTCTGGCGGCTGGAATCCGAGCGTGCATCTTTTCTCGCACACGAAAGGCTCTCTCGTCTGGGATGAGGCGCGTCAGATCTATCTGCCGGGCGAACGCACCGAGGAAAGCCGCTGCGCCGGTGCAGGCAATGGCAATTTCGATCTGCAGGCCGCATTGCGTGAGGGTGCGGAAGCGGGTGCTGCTGCGGCCTCGGATGCCGGGCATAAGGCCAAGGCGTCTGAATATGCGGTTGCCGGCGATTTTGTCTGCGATGGCGTAAGCTGTCGCGAATTGCCAACGGATCGCGATCCGGGCAAGGCTAAGGCTTTCATCGATTTCCAGAACGATGTGACCGCCAAGGATATTCGTCTGGCCGTGCGTGAGGGTTTCCATTCCATTGAGCACGTCAAGCGCTATACCACCAATGGCATGGCGACCGATCAGGGCAAGACCTCGAACATCAATGGTCTGGCTGTTGCCGCCGACGCACTCAAGCGTCCAACGCCGCAGGTTGGTCTCACGACCTTCCGCCCGCCTTATACGCCGACGACCTTTGGGGCTTTCTGCGGTTATAATCGCGGCAAGCTGTTCGATGTGACACGCAAGACGCCAATCGATAGCTGGGCTGAACAGCATGGCGCAGCATTCGAGCCAGTCTCGCTGTGGCGTCGCGCATGGTACTTCCCGAAAACTGGCGAAGACATGCATCAGGCCGTGGCGCGTGAATGCAAGGCAACCCGCCAGTCGCTTGGCATGTTCGATGCCTCCACCCTTGGCAAGATCGAAGTGGTTGGCCCGGATGCAGCGGAATTCATGAACCGCATGTACACCAACCCATGGACGAAGCTTGGTGTCGGGCGATGCCGTTATGGTCTGCTGCTTGGCGAAGATGGCTTCATCCGCGATGATGGCGTTGTCGGTCGTCTGACGCAGGATCGTTTCCATGTGACGACCACGACCGGCGGTGCCGCGCGTGTTCTCAATATGATGGAAGATTATCTCCAGACCGAATGGCCGGACCTGAAAGTGCGGCTGACCTCGACCACCGAACAGTGGGCCGTGGTGGCAATCAATGGCCCGAATACGCGCAAGCTCATTGAACCGATGGTTGAGGGGCTGGATATTTCTGATGAAGCCTTCCCGCATATGTCGGTTGCGGAATGCAAATTCCTAGGCGTGCCAGCGCGTCTGTTCCGCATGAGCTTCACCGGCGAGCTGGGCTATGAAATCAACGTGCCTGCGCGTTTTGGCCTGTCGCTCTGGAAGGCGCTTTATGAGGCCGGTCAACAATATGACATCACGCCTTACGGCACCGAAACCATGCACGTTCTGCGCGCGGAAAAAGGCTATATCATTGTCGGTCAGGACACGGACGGCACGATAACACCCGACGATGCAAGCCTTGGCTGGGCTGTTGGCAAACAGAAGCCGGATTTTGTCGGCAAGCGCTCGCTGGCTCGCCCTGATATACTGAAGTCTGACCGCAAGCATCTGGTTGGTCTTTTGACCAACGACCCGAAGCTGGTTCTGGAAGAAGGCGCACAGATTGTTGCCGATCCAAAACAGGCGCTGCCGATGACCATGCTTGGCCATGTCACTTCGTCCTATTGGAGCGAGGCCCTTGGTCGGTCTATCGCGATGGCCGTGGTATCAGGCGGCAAGGATCGTATGGGCGAAACGCTTTATATGCCGATGTCTGATGGTAGCGTACACGAGGCGGTTGTTTCGGGCATGGTCTTCTATGACCCCGAAGGCAAGAAACTGAACGGATAAGGATTGAACCATGCTTGTTGAGACAAAACCTTATTCGAACCGCAAGGTCGTCATTCCAGGTCGTCTGGAAATCCACGCAGCCGATGACGCTGCCCGCTTTGTCCTGCGCATTGCTCCGGAAAAACTGGCCTTGGCTGAAAAGGCACTGGGTGCAAAATTCCCTGCTAAGATCGGTGGCCTTACGCGCAGTGGCGATATTGCCGTTGCCTGCATCGGACCGGATGAATGGTATATCTGGGCCGAGGAAAACAAGGGCGCAGCCATCGTGCAAGCTTTCGCCAAGCTCTATGAAACCGAGCCGCATAGCCTGACCGAGGTCAGCCATCGCGAAACCGGCATCGATATTTCCGGCCCGCAGGCCGAATGGCTGTTGAATGCCGCTTCCCCGCTTGAGCTCTCAAAGATGAGCTTTCCGGGTGCTGCCCGCACGATCTTCGATCATGCCCAGATCATCCTGCTGAAATGGGACGCCGATCATTACCGTATCGAAGTGTGGAACTCATTCGCAGATCACGTCTGGACCCTGCTGGAGCTTGTGAGCCAAGAGGTCGAACTGGCGATCTGATTGATACCTTATTCCTCTCAAAACGCCGCCCAACTGGGCGGCGTTTTTGCATTCGGAGGCCAACTTCAGTCTTGCCTTCTATAAATCCATATGTGAAGACTATATTTACATAAGAAATTTATGAGGAGGATATTTCCCGATGTCGGAAAGCGAACTGCCGCTGAGCGGGCTTGTCGTTGTCGATATGAGCCAGTTTCTGTCGGGGCCTTATTGCTCTTTGCGTCTGATGGATCTGGGCGCACGCGTCATCAAGATTGAACGACCCGATGGTGGCGATCTCTCGCGCAGGCTTTATCTGAGCGACACGGAAATCGGGGGCGATTCCACGATTTTTCATGCGATCAATCGCGGCAAGGACAGCCTTGCGATTGACCTTAAAAATCCTGACGATATGGCGGCTTTGAAGAAACTTCTCACGCAGGCCGATGTGCTGATCCAGAATTTCCGTCCTGGTGTCATCAAGCGTCTTGGCCTTGACTACGAGGCAGCCAAAGAAATCAATCCGCGTCTCGTCTATGCATCGATCAGCGGTTATGGCGAAGAAGGTCCATGGGTCGGGCGTCCGGGACAGGATCTGCTGGCGCAAGCGCGTTCGGGCCTGATGTGGTTGAATGGCGATGAAGGGCAAGGACCGGTGCCATTCGGTCTTGCTGTTGCCGACATGCTGGCAGGTGCTGCAGCAGCGCAAGGCATCCTTGCGGCACTCGTGCGACGCGGCATCACTAATAAAGGTTCGCATGTCGAAACCAGCCTTCTTGAAGCGCTGGTCGATTTCCAGTTTGAAGTGCTGACCACCCACCTTAATGATGGTCGTCGCCTGCCAAAACGTTCCGATTTCCGCAGCGCCCATGCCTATCTTGCAGCGCCTTACGGTGTCTATCCGGCAGCGGACGGTTATCTGGCCATTGCAATGATGCCGATCCCGAAACTGGCGGCACTTCTTGGAACCGACACACTAGCGCCGTTTGCAGATGATCCGAAAATTGCATTCAACAAGCGCGACGAGATCAAGCGCCTGATCGCCGATCGTATCGCCCAAAAGACCGTTGATGAGTGGCTCGCCATTCTGGAACCGGCTGATATCTGGTGCGCGCGCGTTTTCAACTGGGAAGAGCTGCTTGCAAGCGAAGGCTTCTCGGTTCTCGACATGCTCCAGACGGTGACGCGCGAAGATGACGTTTCCATCACCACCACACGTTCGCCGCTGCGTATCAATGGACAGCGTCCGAAGGTGGCACGCGCCGCACCGCGCATTGGTGAAAACAGCAAAGAAATTCGTGAGGAGTTCGGACTTTGAGCACCATCAAGCTGAAAGGCATGACCTGGAGCCATCCGCGCGGCTATGACCCGATGGTTGCTGGTGCCAAACAATGGTTGCAGGATAAGGGTGTCGAGATCGAGTGGGAAAAGCGGTCGCTGCAGGATTTCGAGACCTTTCCGGTCGAGGAACTGGCGCGCAATTTCGACATGATCGTGATCGACCATCCGCATGTGGGCCAGATCACCAAGGAAGGCTGTCTACTGCCGCTTGATGTGCCGGGCCGCGAAACGGAACTCAAGGCGCTTGCCGATGGTTCCGTGGGTCAGTCCTTCCCAAGCTATAACTGGCAGGGGCGGCAATGGGCATTTCCGTTAGATGCCGCGACGCAGGTTCAGGCATGGCGTCCGGATTTGATGGACAAGCCCGCAACCTCTTGGGGCGAGGTGCTGCGTCTTGCCCGCGCCGGGAAAGTTCTGCTGCCATTGCGCTCGCCCCACTCGCTGATGTGTTTCTACACGCTGGTCGCCAATGCCGGAACGCCTTGCTCAGTGGAAGGCGAGCTGATCTCTGTTGACGATGGCGCCAAGGCGTTCGAGCAACTGCGCGAGATTGCTTCGCTGGTGAAGCCGGAATGTTTCGGCATGGACCCGATTGCCGTGTTTGAGGAAATGGCAAAGCCGGAATCCGAAATCGCCTGTTCACCGCTGATCTACGGCTACGTGAATTATGCCATGCCGGGTTTCCGCGACCGCCTGATCCGCTTTGCCGATATTCCATCGGGTCCGGCGGGTGTTGCAGGGTCGGCTCTGGGGGGGACTGGCATTGCGGTTTCAGCCTTCAGCAAGCATCCGGAAGCAGCTATCGATTTTGCCTATTGGGTGGCAAGCGGCGACGTACAGAAGGGACTTTACGCAGCCTCCAACGGTCAGCCGGGACATGCCGACGCATGGGAAGACGATAGTGTGAATGCGGCGACGTCCGATTTTTATCGCGACACGCGCGCGACCCTGGAAGGCGCATGGGTGCGTCCGCGTCACGATGGCTATATGCCGTTTCAGGAAGCAGCCTCCGAGCGCATCAACAAGGGCTTGCTGGACAATGAGAAGGCGGAAGATGTCGTTGCCGATCTCAACCGGCTTTTCCGCGAAAGCTTCTGATTAATATGGTTTGGCTGGCGGTAAATCCGCCAGCCTGATTACAAATTACAATTTCCAGAGACGCGTTGCATTCTCAGAGAGAAGCAGCGCTTTTTCGTCTTCGCTGCATCCTTCAAGAAGCGCATGGGTTGTCGCAACCCATGTCGAAAGCCCGGCATCGACATTGCTTGCTAAGGTGCAGACCGGCCAGTCGCTGCCCCACACGATCCGCTCCCAGCCGAATGACCGAATAACATGCTCGACATAGGGGCGCAGGGTTTCTACGGTCCAGTTTTCGACATCTGCATAGGCGACCACACCGGAAATCTTGGCGACCACATTGTCGCGTTGCGAAATCTCGGTAATCCCCTTCTGCCAGCTTTCCAGCGCACCTGATTTGATATCAGGAACGCCGCAGTGATCGAGCACAAACTGCACGTCTGGGGCAAAATCGGCCAGCGCTAGCACCTTGTCGACCTGATGGGGAAGGGTGCAGAGATCGAAGGTCAGGCCAGTGCCTTCCAGCCGCTTGATATTCTCTCGAAACAGCAGGCCCTCGGAGACATTATCGGGTACGACATGCAGCACGCGACGAAAGCCCTTGACGAAAGGATTGCTGCGGCTCTGTTCTAGATATTCGGCAAATTCCGGTTCTTCCGGGCGGCAGGATGCAATTGCACCTTTGATGAAGCCATTTGACCCTATGGAAATCTCTTGAATGTGGTCAGTTTCAGCTTGAATGGCATCCTTCGCCACATCCACTTCCATATGCAACGCCGCATTAATGCCGCAGCGTTCGGCCTGCTTCCGATAGGTCTCAAACAGAAAGTCGCGGTTCAAGGCTGGTACGTCTCCCAGCCATGGATAATTGAGCGCGCTTTTGTCTATCAGATGCAGATGAGTATCGATAATCATGAAAACTCTCCTCTTATGTCATAGTTTCAAAAAAGAAGAGAGTTTTCAAATAAGAATTATCGGTCTCGTTTATTCTGTTGTTCCGATATCGGAACCGACCAGCTTTGAGAGGTCTTTGACTGTCTTCTGCAACAGGTCGATGGTCTGTGTGATATCGGGTGCGGACGCCGAATTGACGAGTGTGACATAAGGACAGGTCAGGGCTGCGATGCAGGAACCGTCAGGGCCGAGAATCGGCGCCGAGAGGTTATAGACGCCAGCCACCTGCGCACTTGGCATCATTTCATAGCCGCGCTCGCGGATCTGATCGAGCCGCTCATAGAAGCTTTCATCGAGCTTGATGCTGTCGCTGTCTTTTACATATTCGGCAATCATCATCTTGCGCTCTTCCGGTGAGCGGAAGGCAAGTAGCACATGACCGGAACCCGTATCGAACAGACTGATATGCGAGCCGACGCGGATCGAGATACCCCAATAATCCGGGGCTTCCTGCTGTGCAATCACCACGACGGAGCCACGGTCAAACACGGCAAGCTGGTTGGCCTGTTTTGAACGGTCGGCAAGTTCGCGCATGAAGGGCGTCGCAAAGGAAGCAAGCCTGCGCACCGGCGCATGAAGATGCGCAAGGCCGAACAGTTTAAGCGTCAGCGAATAGCGGTCGCCTTCGAGCTTGGTCACGTAACCGCGCTTCACCAGCCGATCGAGCATCCGGTAAAACTCGTTAGGGCTGCGGTCGAGATGTTTGGCAATCTCGGCCTGGCTTAATCCGCCATCGACGCTTGCCAGCAATTCGAGAATATCCAGCCCCTTGTCGAGCGCCGGCGCGCGATAACGATCATCTGTTTCCAAACTGGTTCCCTTCGTGAATAGCATACTTCATATACGAACATCTCGGGCGATGAAAGTAGTGAAGCCATCGAAATCGCCTTGACCGATTGTGAATAGTATGTTTGCATATAAATATAGGAAGCACAATCGGGTGCGGACTGGGGAGTTGTCCGTAAAAGCGTCGGCCTGAAGTCAGATTGGATTTTCAGGAAACACGATGATCGGGCTCAAGGAGGTTAGAGCGCCGTATGGGGCGCCCGGAAGGGCACGCGGTGTTCTGGTAGGAGGAGAAGCATGAGGCATTTCACGACATCTGTACTGGCAGGTTCTGTGCTGCTGGCTGCAGGGATGGTTTCTGCGGGGGCTGCGGAACTTCCGGGCAAATTTGAAGGCGTCACAATTGACGCCAAGCTCATTGGCGGTCAGCAATATGAAGCGCTTTATTCGCGCATTGCTGAATGGGAAAAGGCGACTGGTGCCAAGGTCAACATCCTGTCCAAGAAGAACCACTTCGAACTGGACAAGGAAATCAAGTCGGACATCGCTTCGGGTTCGATCAACTGGTGCGTTGGTTCCAACCACTCGTCCTTTGCGCCGCAATATCCTGATCTCTACGCCGACCTGAACGGTTTGCTTCCAAAGGAAGAAATCGAAGGTTTCGTGCCGTCAGTGATCAAGGCTTCGACGCTTAACGACAAGCTGGTCATGCTGCCACGCGCGCAGTTCGACGTCTCGGCGCTCTACTATCAGAAGAGCCTGTACGAAGATGATGCCAAGAAGACCGCTTTCAAGGAAAAATACGGCTACGATCTGGCACCACCAAAGACCTGGAAAGAAGTTTCCGATCAGGCTGTGTTCTTTGCTGATCCACCGAATTTCTACGGCACACAGTTTGCGGGCAAGGAAGAAGCCATCAATGGCCGCTTCTATGAAATGCTCGTTGCTGAAGGCGGTGAATATCTCAAGGACGGCAAGCCAGCTTTCAATTCGGAAGCCGGTGTCCGTGCGCTCGATTGGTTTGTCAATCTCTACAAGGCCAAGGCAGTTCCTGCCGGCACGACAAACTATCTCTGGGATGAGCTGGGCGCTGGCTTTGCATCGGGCACCATCGCAATCAACTTGGATTGGCCAGGCTGGGCGACCTATTTCAACGATCCAAAGTCGTCGAAAGTCGCAGGCAATGTCGGGATCGTTCCTCCACCTGCAGGTTCATCGGGCAAGCGCACCGGCTGGTCGGGTCATCACGGCTTCTCGGTCACTGAATCCTGCGGCACCAAGGAAGCTGCTGCTTCGCTCGTCTGGTTCCTGACCAATGAGGATTCGCAGAAGCAGGAATCGGCTGCCGGCACGCTGCCAACCCGTACCGCTGTCTGGGATTATGTCATCGAACAGGCTGCTTCCGATCCATACAAGAAGGAAGTGCTCTCGGTATTCCAGGAAACGGCAAAGACCGCTTTCCCGGTTCCTCAGACACCATCCTGGATCGAAATTTCAAACGCTGTCTATCCTGAGCTTCAGGCCGCGATCCTTGGCGACAAGACTTCGCAGCAGGCGCTTGACGATGCAGCCAAGAAAGCAACGCAGATCCTCGAGGATGCAGGCGAACTCTGATTTCGCTTGGTAACTCTATGGCCCGCCTTTGGGAAACCGACTGGCGGGCCATTTTGACAGGTTTTCCCCTTAGAGTGCCATGCATCCAATTGGACACATAAAGGACGCTCTAAACTATTGAATCTACGCATCGTGCTTTTCAAAAATCGATTTCGATTTTTAGGCCGGTGCTGTGGTCCGCCGCTTCGGAAGAACAATGTTTAAACGAATTTCCCCGCCGGTACTGCTTCTGCTTCCGGCCTTCATCATTCTCGCGGCGGTGGTCCTGTTTCCCCTCGCGCTTTCGCTTTATTCAAGCTTCACGCCATTCCGGCTGACGCGCCCTGACAGCCTGTTCACCTTCATCGGCCTGCGCAATTATCAGCGCATCATGAGCGATTGGGTGTTCTGGGCTGCATTCATCCGTACGGTGATCTTCCTCACCATCGCGCTCAATCTGGAAATGCTGCTCGGCCTTGGTCTGGCGCTGCTCATCAATAAGGCCACCCATGGCCAGCGCGTTTTGCGCACGCTGATGATGTTCCCGATGATGTTTTCGCCGGTGCTTGTCGGCTTCCAGTTCAAGTTCATGTTCAATGACAATATCGGTCTGGTGAACAATGCGCTCCAGTCGCTTGGCATTACCCACAACGCTATTCCATGGCTGATCGACGGTAATCTGGCGCTGTTTGCGATTTTGCTCGCAGAAGTCTGGATGTCGACCTCGGTATTCGCAATCCTCATTCTGGGCGGTCTTCTGTCCATGCCGCAGGACCCGGTTGAAGCGGCGCGCGTTGACGGCTGTACGCCATGGCAGACATTCTGCTATGTCATCTGGCCTTATCTTATGCCATTTGCCTTTATCGCAATGACCATTCGTTCGCTCGATGTGGCGCGTGCCTATGACATCGTGAAGATCATGACCGATGGTGGCCCGGCACGGCGAACCGAGCTGATCTGGACGCTGGTCGGGCGCACCGCCTATTCGGATGCGCAGATGGGCTTGGCCAATGCCATGGCCTATGTCGCGATCCTGCTCTCGATCCTCTTCACCGTAATGTTCTTCCGCAAGCTTGCAGCCGCACGCGCGCAAATTGGAGCGGAGTGGTAATCATGGCTTCCAAAACCCTCTCTAATGATCAGCATCGCCTGCTGCGTCGCGTCAAGAAAGTCGCCTACCTCATCGGCCTGTTTCTGGCGATGACCGTCATCTGCCTGCCGGGCCTGTGGATCGTGCTGTCCTCGCTGCGTCCGCCGGTCGAAATCATGGCAAAGCCGCCGGTCTGGATCCCGCAGGAAATCACGCTGGAAGCCTATCGCGCTATGTTCTCGGGCGCGGGCGCGGGGGGCATTCCGGTCTGGGATTATTTCCGCAACTCGCTCATCATTTCGGTCACCTCGACTGTGATTGCGCTGATCGTCGGCGTATCGGGCGGCTATGCCTTTGCGCGCTTCCGCTTCTGGGGCAAGTCTACAACCTTCATCGGCCTCATGCTGACGCGTTCGGTGCCGGGCATTGCGCTTTCGCTGCCGCTCTTCATGGTGTTTTCCCGCGTTGGCATCATCGACACGCATTTCGGCCTCATCCTGACCTATGTGGCACTGAATGTGCCGTTCACGATCTGGCTGATCGACGGTTTCTTCCGTCAGGTGCCGAAGGACCTGGCCGAAGCAGCACAGATCGACGGCTGCACGCGCTGGCAGGCTTTCTGGCAGGTGGAGTTTCCGCTGGCCGGTCCCGGCATTGCGACGGCAGGCATCTTTGCCTTCCTCACCTCGTGGAACGAATATGCACTGGCATCCCAGCTCACCCGTTCCGTCAATTCCAAGACCCTTCCTGTCGGTCTTCTCGATTACACCGCTGAATTCACCATCGACTGGCGCGGCATGTGCGCGCTGGCGGTCGTGATGATTATTCCGGCGCTGACCCTCACATTCATCGTCCAGAAACACCTCGTTGCTGGTCTGACGTTCGGCGCGGTTAAAGGTTGATATAGCAATGGCCCAGCTTTCCATCAAAAATCTCGTCAAGCGCTACGGCAATATCGGCGTCGTGCATGGCATCAATCTCGAAATCGCGGACAAGGAGTTCGTCGCGCTCGTCGGTCCGTCCGGCTGCGGCAAGTCCACGACGCTGCGCATGATCGCGGGTCTGGAATCCATCACCGATGGCACGCTGGAAATCGGCGGCAAGGTGGTGAACGATCTGCCGCCGCGCGACCGCAACATCTCGATGGTGTTCCAGTCCTATGCGCTTTATCCGCATATGTCGGTGCGCGAAAACATGGGTTTCTCGCTGAAGATCGCCAAGCAGCCGCAGGCGGACATCGACCGCCGCGTCAATGAAGCCTCGGCCATTCTCGGCCTCGAAGCGCTGATGGAGCGCCGCCCGGCGCAGCTCTCCGGCGGCCAGCGCCAGCGCGTTGCCATGGGTCGCGCCATCGTGCGCAATCCGGAAGTGTTCCTGTTCGACGAACCGCTGTCGAATCTTGATGCCAAGCTGCGCACCCAGATGCGCACCGAAATCAAGAAGCTGCACGCCAAGGTGCAGTCCACGGTCGTTTACGTGACGCATGATCAGGTCGAAGCCATGACGCTTGCCGACCGCATCGTCATCATGCGCGATGGCCATATCGAGCAGGCCGGAACCCCGGATGAAGTCTTCAAGCGTCCGGCGACGCAGTTCGTTGCCGGTTTCATCGGCTCCCCGCCGATGAATATGGGCGAGGCGACGGCAACGGGCGGCGATCTGGTCTTCGCCAATGGCGACCGCCTGCCGCTGCCTGCACAGTTCCAGGGCAAGGCCAAGGATGGCTCCAAGGTAACATTCGGTCTGCGTCCGGATGATGTCTTCCCGAAAGGTCATGGCATTTCCACCAGTGACGCCGTGTTTGAGAAGGACATGCGCGTTTCGATTACCGAGCCGCTCGGCAATGAAACGCTGGTTTTCGTGGAATTCGCCGGCAAGGAGTGGGTGGCGCGCATGCTGAACCCGCGTCACCTGCAGCCGGGCGAAACCATCACCATGCAACTCGATCTGTCGCAGGCGCATCTGTTCGATGTGGCAAGCGGCAAGACTTTGGCAGTCTGATCATGGCACGTATTGAAAAAGTTGAACTACGCATGGTTGACCTTCAGCCGAAGGTCAAGCGCACCGATGCAATCCAGAGCTTCGTCAGCCAGGAAACGCCGATTGTCACCATCACCGATAGTGATGGTGCGGTGGGTACGGGTTATAGCTACACCATCGGCACCGGCGGTTCGTCCGTCATGCGCCTGTTGAGCGACCATCTCGTGCCGCTGATCATCGGTGAGGAAGCCGATTGCATCGAAGCCATCTGGCGCAAGCTGGAATTTGCGACGCACGCCACAACCATCGGCGCGATTACCGCCTTGGCGCTGGCGGCCATTGATACGGCACTTTGGGACTTGCGGGCAAAAAAGCAGAACCTGCCACTTTGGAAACTCGCTGGCGGTGCCAAGGATCGCTGCCCGCTTTATACGACCGAAGGCGGCTGGCTGCATATCGAGAAAGAAGCGCTGGTCGAGGATGCTCTGCAAGCCAAAGCCAAGGGGTTCTCCGGTTCTAAGGTGAAGATCGGCAAGCCACATGGTTCGGAAGATTATGCGCGTCTTTCGGCTGTTCGTGCAGCCGTTGGTGACGGCTTCGAAATCATGACCGATTGCAATCAGGGCTTTACGGTGGACGAAGCCATTCGTCGTGCCGAGCGCCTGAAGGAGCTTGATCTGGCTTGGATCGAAGAGCCGATTCCGGCTGACGATCTCGACGGCCATATCCGCCTGACGCGCTCCACCCCGACGCCGATTGCGGTGGGTGAATCGATCTATTCGATCCGTCATTTCCGCGAATATATGCAGAAGGGCGCATGCTCCATCGTGCAGGTGGATGTGGCGCGCATCGGCGGCATCACGCCATGGCTGAAAGTGGCACATGCGGCGGAAGCCTTCGATATTCCGGTTTGCCCGCACTTCCTGATGGAACTGCATGTGAGCCTTACTTGTGCTGTGCAGAACGGCCGTTATGTCGAATATATCCCGCAGCTCGATGAACTGACCACCAAGGGTATGGAAATCCGTGATGGTCACGCCATCGCGCCGTCTGAGCCGGGCATTGGTATCGAGTGGGATTGGGACGCGGTGCGTGCCCGGTCAATCTCGGAATTCACCTGCGAGATTGTGGAGGCCGCATGACCACGCCCGTAAAACAGCGCATGGGCATGGTGATAGGGCTCAATGCGGAAAAGATCGCAGACTATAAGAAGCTGCACGCTGCCGTGTGGCCGGAAATTCTGGCGCTCATCTCGGAATGCAACATCACAAACTATACGATCTTTCTCAAAGAGCCGGAAAACCTGTTGTTCGGCACATGGGAATATGTCGGCACCGACTTTGAGGCCGACATGAAGAAGATGGCCGATAACCCGAAAAATCAGGAATGGTGGTCCGTCTGCATGCCGTGCCAGAAGCCGCTCGAAACCCGCAAAGAGGGCGAGTGGTGGGCGATGATGGAAGAGGTGTTCCATCATGACTGAGGCTTTCGATCCGAAGACGCTGCGCCAGTGGTGGGCAAAGCCGTCCGCGCCGAAGCCCATCGTGATCTTCGGCGCGGGCAGCATTGTCGGCGACGCGCATCTGCCCGCCTACAAGAAGGGCGGCTTTCCGGTTGCAGGCATTTTCGATCCCAATCTGGACAAGGCGCGGGAACTTGCCGACCAGTGGGGCGTCAAGGCTTATGCCAGCGCTGAGGAAGCGATTGCCGTCGAAGGCGCGATCTTCGATCTGGCGACGCCGCCATCGGCCCATGCGAAAATCCTGTCGCAATTGCCGGAAGGTTCAGCCGTTCTGATCCAGAAGCCGATGGGCAGCGACTTGGCTAGCGCGACGGAAATCCTGAAGGTCTGCCGCGCGCGCAATCTGAAAGCGGCGGTGAATTTCCAGCTTCGTTTCGCGCCGATGATGCTCGCGCTTTACGATGCCGTCGATAAGGGCCTGCTTGGCGAAGTGGTGGATTTCGACGCATGGCTGGCGCTTGCCACGCCATGGGGTCTGTGGCCTTTCCTGAAAGGTCTGCCGCGCATCGAAATCGCCATGCATTCAATCCATTATCTGGATTTCGTGCGCGGTCTGCTCGGCAATCCGCTCGGTGTTCACGCCAGGACCATTGGTCATCCGAACCACGACGTGGCCCAGACCCGCACCGCCGCAATTCTCGATTATGGCGACCGCGTTCGCTGCGTGCTGTCGGTCAATCACGATCATGATTTCGGCCGCAAGTTTCAGGCCTGCGAGTTCCGCATCTGTGGGACTGAAGGTGCGGCCTATGTGAAACTGGGCGTCAATCTCGACTATCCGCGCGGTGAGCCGGACGAGCTCTGGATCAAGCCCAAGGGCGGTGACGACTGGGTTTCCGTGCCGCTTGAAGGTGCATGGTTCCCGGACGCTTTCCTCAACCGCATGGCGCAGTTGCAGCGTTTCGCGACTGGCGAAGATGCTGAACTCGTCGGCTCGGTCGAAGATGCCTGGCACACCATGGCGCTTGTCGAGGCCGCCTATCAGTCGAGCGCAGCACCCGCCACGCCGCTTGCCGCAAAACCGGAGGGCTGACCATGGCCGAACAGAAAATCTACTACGAAGATTATGAAATGAACCATGTGCGCCTCACCACGGGCCGCACCATTACCGAAACGGATTTCGTGGTCCATGCCGGGCATACGGGCGACTTTTTCCCGCATCATATGGATGCGGAATTCGCCAAGACCTTGCCGGGCGGCCAGCGCATTGCGCATGGCACCATGATTTTTGCCATCGGCGTCGGCCTGACGGCGACGTTGATCAATCCGGTTGCTTTTTCCTATGGTTATGATCGCTTGCGGTTTATTCGTCCGGTGCATATCGGAGATACGATCCGCACGCGGGTTACGATCAGTGCGAAGGAAGATGACCCCAAGCGCGCCACGATGGGACGCGTGACGGAACGTTGCGAAGTGCTTAATCAGCGGGATGAAGTGGTGCTCGCTTGCGACCACATCCTGCTTGTCGAACGGAAGGCTTGAAAATGACGATACGCTTTGATGGAAAAACCGCGCTGGTGACAGCCGCAGCACAAGGCATTGGCCGCGCCAGCGCGCTGGCCTTCGCGGAAGCGGGCGCCAAGGTCTATGCGACCGACATCAACACCGATGCCCTCAAGGAAATCGAAGGCGTCAACGGCATCATCACCCGCAAGCTCAATGTGCTTGACGAGGCGGAAGTGAACGCGCTTGTCGCCGAAATCGGCCAGGTGGACATCCTGTTCAACTGCGCAGGCGTCGTTCATGGCGGCTCCATCCTCGAAATGAAGGACGAAGACCTCGACTTCGCCGTCAATCTCAACATCAAGGCGATGATCCGCACCATCCGCGCCGTACTGCCGGGCATGCTGGAGCGCAAGGACGGTGCCATCGTCAACATGGCTTCCGTCGCCTCGAGTGTGAAGGGCGTGCCGAACCGTTTCGCCTATGGCGTCACCAAGGCTGCCGTTATCGGTCTCACCAAGGCTGTCGCCGCCGATTATGTCGCCAAGGGCATCCGCTGCAACGCGATCTGCCCCGGCACGGTCGAAAGCCCGTCCTTGCAGGACCGTCTGCGTTCGCAGGGCGATTACGAAGAGCAGCGCGCGGCGTTCATCGCCCGCCAGCCGATTGGCCGCATCGGCCAGCCGGAAGAAATCGCTGATCTTGCCGTTTATCTCGCTGGCGCGACCTACACCACAGGTCAGGCGTACAACATTGATGGCGGCTGGACGATTTAGTCCTAGCGCCCTCTCTTTCATCCCCTAAAAGGAGCAAACTCATGAAATTTCTTCGTTACGGTGAAGCCGGTCAGGAAAAGCCGGGCATTCTCGATGCCGATGGTGCGATCCGCGATCTTTCCGCCCATGTAAGCGACCTTTCCGGTGCGGCTCTGACCCCCGATGCGCTGGCCAAGCTTGGCGCAATCGACATCAATTCGCTGCCGAAGGTTGAAGGCAATCCGCGCCTCGGCCCGTGCGTTGCAGGCACCGGCAAGTTCATCTGCATCGGCCTCAACTATGCCGACCACGCTGCCGAATCCGGCATGGCTGTGCCGCCTGAGCCGGTCATCTTCATGAAGGCCACCTCGGCCATCGTCGGCCCGAATGACGACGTTCTCATCCCGCGCGGCTCGGAAAAGACCGACTGGGAAGTCGAGCTCGGCATTGTCATCGGCAAGACCGCGAAATACGTGTCGGAAGACGATGCGCTGGATTATGTCGCCGGTTACTGCACGCTGCATGACGTTTCCGAACGCGCTTTCCAGATCGAGCGCGCCGGTCAGTGGACCAAGGGCAAGTCTTGCGACACGTTCGGCCCGACTGGCCCATGGCTGGTGACGAAGGACGAAGTCGCCGACCCGCAGAACCTGAAAATGTGGCTCACCCTCAATGGTGAAACCATGCAGGACGGCTCGACCAAGACCATGGTCTACGGCGTTCGCCACCTCGTTTCCTATCTCTCGCAGTTCATGTCCCTGCAGCCGGGCGACATCATCTCCACCGGTACGCCTCCCGGCGTCGGCATGGGCATGAAGCCGCCTCGCTACCTCAAGGCCGGCGATGTCGTCGAACTCGGCATCGAAGGCCTCGGCACGCAGAAGCAGAACGTGCGCGCTGACATCTAGGCTTTGTTTACGCATGATCCCGAAACCATTCCCATGTTTTGGGATCATGCCCTGATCACGGATATATCATGACGAAAATCACTGACCTGCGCGTCTTCGATCTGCGTTTCCCGACTTCGCAAAGTCTGGACGGCTCGGATGCCATGAACCCGGACCCGGATTATTCGGCGGCCTATGTCATCCTCGATACGGATGATGCGTCGCTGAAGGGCCACGGCCTTACCTTCACCATCGGACGCGGCAACGACATTTGCTGTCAGGCGATTCTCGCCATGCGTCATCTGGTCGTGGGTGCCTCGATGGATGATTTCCTCGCGGCCCCCGGCAAGTTCTGGCGTTACCTGACCGGCGACAGCCAGCTGCGCTGGATCGGCCCGGACAAGGGTGCGATGCATCTTGCCACCGGCGCTGTCGTCAACGCCTTCTGGGACCTGGCTGCAAAGCAGGCGGGCAAGCCGGTATGGCGGCTCGTTGCCGACATGTCGTCGGAAGAAATCGCCGACATTGTCGATTATCGCTATCTCACCGATGCGCTGACGCGCGACGAAGCCGTCGCGATCCTGCGCAAGGCGGAAGCGGGCAAGGCTGAGCGCATCGCCACGCTCGAAGCGGAAGGCTATGCCTGCTATACGACGTCGGCTGGCTGGCTCGGCTATGACGACGACAAGCTGCGCCGTCTTTGCCAGGAAGCCATTGATGAGGGTTTCCACCACGTCAAGATGAAGGTCGGCCGCGATCTCGAAGACGATATCCGCCGCCTGACCATCGCGCGCGAAGTGATTGGTCCCGACCGCTATCTGATGATCGACGCCAATCAGGTCTGGGAAGTCGATCAGGCGATCGAATGGGTCAACAAGCTGGCCTTCTCGAAGCCATTCTTCATTGAAGAGCCGACCAGCCCGGACGATGTGGCAGGCCATCGCAAGATTCGCGAAGCCATTGGCGATGTGAAAGTCGCGACCGGCGAAATGTGCCAGAACCGCATCATGTTCAAGCAGCTCATCGCGGAAGGCGCCATCGACATCGTCCAGATCGATTCGTGCCGCATGGGTGGTCTGAACGAAGTTCTGGCCGTGCTGCTGATGGCTGCCAAGTTCGGCAAGCCGGTCTGGCCGCATGCGGGCGGTGTGGGCCTGTGCGAATATGTGCAGCATCTGTCGATGATCGACTATGTGGCCGTTTCCGGCACCAAGGAAGGCCGTGTGATCGAATATGTCGATCATCTGCACGAGCATTTCATCGACCCATGCGTCATCAAGAACGCGGCCTATATGCCGCCATCGCTGCCGGGCTTCTCCATCGAGATGAAGCCGCAGTCGATTGCAGACTATACGTTCAAGGGCTGAACGCCATCGTTCTAAAATGCAGAAAAGCCGCGCTGAAAAGTGCGGCTTTTCTCTTTTCCAGATCCTAAAGGAAGCGGATCATCAACGCGCCGGTGAGCAGTAATACGGCTCCCGCAACGCGACCTGCGGTGATCTCTCGCACCGCAACGCCCATGAAGCCGATACGGTCGGCCAGCAATCCGGCCATAAGCTGACCGGCCACGGCAAGACCCATGACGGCGGCGGCACCGATGCGTGGTGTCAGCAGGATCGATGCGGTGACATAGATGCAGCCCAGCGCACCGCCCGCGACGAACAGCCAGCCTGCGGGCACGTTGAACGACGGAAGGTTGCCGGTCGCCTTTGCGGTTATGGCCGAGACGATGGCGAGAATGACCGCGCCTGCCAGAAACGAAATCGCAGCGGCAGTCGGTGGGGAACCAAGTCCGCGCGCAAGAGCTGCATTGATCGGCGCCTGAATGGCGATGCAGGCACCCGAAAGAATGCCGAACAAGGTCCAGAGCATGGAGATTTCCTCACTTGGAGAAGAATTTGGCGGGAGCTTATGAGATTAAAGTACTTGCAGAGGAAACCCAATAGGTCAACGTTTCGGACGGCCATGCTGATAGATTAACAAACAAAAGGTCCGGTAAAATATATACAGCTATGTAAGTATATGGAAAATTAGATGGTGCCCGGAGGCGGATTCGAACCACCGACACGCGGATTTTCAATCCGCTGCTCTACCAACTGAGCTATCCGGGCATCCGTAACAAGCGATTTGCTCGTTCAAGGCGGTGTTGGTTCCCGCCGGAAGTGGGTGGGTTATAGCATTAAATTTCGTGCTGTCCAGCACCGTATCGCAATTTTTATCAGCTTTTCTCACATCTTTGATAAATAGCTGATTTTATTGGAGGAAGCTGCTTTGCGGAGAGCCTAGTTTCCTTGTTCTTCCTCTTCGTCAATCGGCTTTCCTGGCAGTACGTAGCTACCGGACAGCCAGCGATTGAGATCAATGCTTTTACAGCGTGGTGAACAGAATGGGTAGGATTCGCGCGCTGAAGGCTTTCCGCATTCCGGGCAGGGACGTGCAGGACGCAACGGTGTCACGCGTGCACCCGCTGCTGTTGATATGTCCTTCTTGTCGCTCATGCTTGTTCTTCAGACCTTCCCGCTATCCCAGTTCGCGTAAACCGGATAGTCGACATCGTTCAGCAGGTTTATGGTCTCCTGCAGCGGTAATCCGACCACGTTGGTATAAGAGCCAACGAGCTTCACGACGAAACTACCTGCCAGTCCCTGGATAGCATAACCGCCGGCTTTCCCTCGCCATTCACCGGACGAGAGATAAGCATCCATCTGCTGGCGAGATAGCCGTTCGAAACGTAGCCGTGTTTCAACCAGCGTCTGACGTAAATTCCCGTTGGGCAAGACAAGGCTTACACCTGTAAAGACCTTATGTGTACGTCCGGAAAGCAGGCGCAAACACTCCCTTGCTTCGTCGGCAATCTCGGTCTTGGGAAGAATGCGACGACCAACAGCTACAACCGTGTCGGCGGCAAGAATGAACGCATCGGCGAAACTTGCATCGTCCTTGAGCTGTTCCTGTGCCTTGCGCGCCTTTTCCCGCGACAGACGTCGCGCCAGCGAGCGCGGGTGTTCCGCGCGCTGCGGCGTTTCATCTATATCGGCCGGATAGATATGGTCCGGTTCGATGCCTGCTTGCCCAAGAAGCTCGATCCTGCGTGGAGAACCGGAGGCAAGAACCAGCTTGTGTTGCGCGCTCATCGAATAGACATTTCCTGGAACGGGGACGGTTTGCTTACTTGAAGCGATAGGTGATGCGGCCCTTGGTTAGATCGTAAGGGGTCATCTCAACCAGAACTTTGTCACCGGCCAGAACGCGAATGCGATTCTTGCGCATACGACCGGCCGTATGAGCGATGATTTCATGTTCGTTTTCGAGCTTCACACGGAACATAGCATTGGGCAGCAGTTCCGTAACAACACCCGGAAACTCTAGGACTTCTTCTTTCGCCATGCGATACCTGTTTCTTTCTTTGATAAAATGCCGCTCTCGAGCGGTCTTTAGGTCGGAATTTGCGCGGAACCTATATGATTAGGCGGCATTTGTGAACAACGGAATTCCGCGAACTTAATGCTGGAGCAATTCCAGTAAAAGTGCGAAGCGGTTTTGCGTAGGATAATGCGCCGAAACAAATAGTTAGAGCGGTTCCGTCGATTCCGTACTAGCCGGAACCGTTCTTGTCAAAACGCTGCGTAATTTGCCGCTTCAGACGATCACGCACATCGCGATAAGCCGCCATGATCTGGCTTCTGCTGCCCGTCACGAGTGTAGGGTCCGGCGTCGGCCAATATTCAACAGCAACCGAGAAACCGCGCATTCGCTCAAGCACCGTATGGTGAGCGAGCGGTGTTAGCGTTACGATCAAATCAAAATAACCATCCGCAAGTTCTTCAAGGCCACGCGGTTGCCTATTATCGAGCGATAAGCCTTCTTCTTGAAGTACAGCATCGACAAAGGGATCGCGTTCGCCCCGTTTCACACCCGCGGAAGCTACATAAATATTGGGTGGCAAGGCCTGTCTTGCAAGTAGTTCCGCCATTGGTGAACGAATTGCATTCTTACCGCAGACGAAAAGCAGCGACGTTGGCAAGCGCTGTTTATGATCTTCGTTGTCATAGGCACTAACAGTCACGGGAGGTACATCGGTGATGGCCATCGATGATCAGCCCCTCCAGTGCAAAACGCAAACAAGTGTGAAGAGCCGCCGTGCAGTGTTGAAGTCAACCTCGATCTTGCCCTTCAGCCGAGCCTGAAGCGTTTGTGATCCTTCATTGTGCAGCCCACGGCGACCCATGTCGATCGCTTCGATCTTGCTCGGTGTGGCTGAACGGATCGCCTGATAATAGCTTTCGCAAATCATGAAATAATCCCGTACGACACGACGCAAAGGCGTGAGCGAGAGAATATGGGTCGCGACGTCTTCACCAGTTTCTCGTGCGATGGCGAAGATCAGTCGCGATTCCATCAGCGAAAGCTTCAGCCGGTAGGGCCCGCCCGTATCGTCTCCGAGGGGATGAAAAGAATTCTCTTCGATGAGATCAAAAATGGCCACCGCGCGTTCATGCTCGACGTCAGGCGTCGAACGCCCGATGGACTCATCGAGCTCGACGTCAACAAGGCGGGCATTTGGAACACCGGCAGTCATGTCACCTCATAGATTCAACCGGATGGCAACAGACTGCGCGTGAGCATCGAGGCCTTCGGCACGGGCGATCTCGATTGCAGCAGGTCCGAGGACACGCAGTTGATCAGGACCGAGCTTGAGAAGCGACGTACGCTTCATATAATCGAGAACGGATAAGCCGGATGAAAAACGCGCCGAGCGTGCCGTTGGCAGAACATGGTTGCAGCCGCCGACATAATCACCGATCACTTCTGGTGTGTAGCCACCGATGAAAATCGATCCGGCATTGCGGATTTTTGGCAACAAGGCTTCTGGGTCGGCGGTAGCGATTTCCAGATGTTCGGCCGCAATGCGATTGGCAAGAGGAATGGCTGCTTCGAAATCATCGATCAGAATGATCGCACCGAAATCACGCCAGCTAGCGGCCGCAGTCTGTGCGCGTGGCAGATTGCGGAGCTGCCTTTCGACGGCTTCTTCCACTGCTGTCGCCAGAGCTTCATCGTTGGTCATGAGGATCGACTGTGCAGCAGTATCGTGCTCCGCTTGCGCAAGAAGGTCGGCGGCGATCCAGTCGGGATTGTTGTCTTTGTCGGCAATGACCAGTACTTCCGACGGACCGGCGATCATGTCGATGCCAACCGTGCCGAAAACGATACGCTTAGCCGCCGCAACATAGGCATTGCCGGGGCCGACAATCTTGGCGACCGGTCGAATTGTTTCGGTGCCATAGGCGAGGGCAGCAATAGCTTGCGCACCACCGACACGGTAGATTTCGGAAACACCCGCCAGACGAGCTGCTACCAGAACCAGTGGATTGAGGATGCCGTCAGGTGCCGGAACCACCATGACGATGCGCTCCACACCTGCCACCTTGGCAGGAACGGCGTTCATCAATACAGAACTGGGATAGCTTGCCGTCCCTCCCGGAACATAAAGCCCCACAGCCTCAATGGCTGTCCAGCGCGAGCCGAGCTCAACGCCAAGCGCGTCTGTATAACGGTCATCTTTCGGTAGCTGACGCGCATGATGTTTTTCGATGCGCTCGTGAGCAAGTTTCAACGCCTCAATGGTTGAGGCAGGAGCTGCATCGAAAGCGGCATTGATTTCAGCTTCAGTGACCGCAATTCCAGTTCTATTGAGATCAATCCGATCAAGGCGACGGGAATAGTCGATGAGTGCACTGTCGCCTTCGCGACGCACGCGATCAACGATTTCGCGGGCTGCACGGTCAACGTCTTCAGAGGCCTCACGCTTGCTGGCGAGAAATGCCACGAAATTATTCTCGAAATCGGGATCGGTTTGCCTGAGCGTCTTGGCCACGCTTCTATTCCTTCAAATATGCTTTGCCTGACTGGCGTCTGGCTGACGAAAGACGGTTTGGTATAACCTTCTCTCAGACATTATGGCGAGGAAGTGATTCTGTTTCCCACGCCGCGCCGAGATCCGTCATTTGCGCTTCGATACATTCTACTTCAAGACGGATAGCCGCATTTGTCGAAAAAGTCAGTTCTATTGTTCCGGCAGGTGTTTCACCTACAGTGAACTGAATGGCCATCAGGGAAAGCACTTCATCGGATTTCTGACGGTCAATTCCGGTGGCCTTGGCCGCAATCACACGGTTGAAGTGCAGGGCCGTTTTCCGGCGTTGATATTGCGGCTTGCGTAGGAATTTGGGCTTGCTTTCCTCCCAGACAAAGCGGTTTGCAGTCAAAACGAAACGCTTCTCGTTCCCGAGATACTGGAGATCAGATACTTTCAAGACTGCGTCCTGAAGATGAGCGGACAGGACCTGTAAATCCTCCTCATCCAGCGCCACAAGCTTCAACATATCCATATTCCAGCACCACTTTTCCGTTGTCGGTCAATAACAGCTCCCGGCGGGCGGAAAATCAATTACCCACTTGGCCAGTTATCAACTTGGCATGTCAAAACAAAAAAATCGACAGGCTTTTCAAGCCTGTCGCCCTTCAACTGGAATCTCAAACGTTAAGCAAGAAAAAGCCGGAGCAATGAATGTCACTCCGGCCCGGTCATATCAACCACTGATACGTTCCACTATCGCGCCGCAACGTGACAGTTTTTCTTCGAGACGCTCGAAGCCGCGATCCAGATGGTACACACGGTTGACCGTGGTTTCGCCCTCGGCAGCAAGGCCCGCAATTACAAGAGACACCGAAGCGCGGAGATCCGTTGCCATCACCTGTGCGCCTTTCAGGCGCTCGACGCCTTCGACCGTCGCAGTCTGGCCGGACAGGGAGATTTTTGCGCCAAGGCGTGCCAGCTCCTGCACGTGCATGAAACGATTCTCAAAAATGGTTTCCGTGATGTGTGAAGTTCCCTTCGCCATGGTCATCAGGCCCATGAACTGAGCCTGCAAGTCTGTCGGGAAGCCGGGGAACGGGTCTGTCGTGATATCCACAGGGTGAATACCATGGCCATTGCGGACAACGCGAAGACCGCTATTGGTCTCGGTGATTTCAGCTCCAGCTTGCCGCAGCGTATCGAGGGCGGCTGAAAGCTGGCTTTCCTGTGCGCCTTCCAGGAGTACGTCGCCCCCGGTCATGGCGACAGCCATGGCATAGGTTCCGGCCTCAATACGATCCGGTATAACGCGGACGCGCGCGCCTGACAGGCTGGTAACACCTTCAATGTAGATAGTATCGGTTCCGGCACCGGTGATCTTCGCGCCCATGGCATTGAGGCAGTCGGCGAGATTGACGACTTCCGGTTCGCGTGCCGGGTTCTCGATTATGGTTTCACCCTTGGCCAGAGCGGCGGCCATCAGCATGACATGCGTGGCACCGACCGAGACCTTGGGGAAGCGATACCGCCCGCCGACAAGGCCACCTGTCGGCGCGCGCGCCTTGGCATAACCGTTTTCGATATCGATTTCTGCGCCCAGTGCCTGAAGGCAATCGAGCAGCAGATCAACCGGACGCGTACCGATGGCGCAGCCGCCCGGCAGAGACACGGTTGCTTCGCCCATGCGCGCCAGAAGCGGGCCTATCACCCAGAAGCTTGCGCGCATTTTAGACACCAGCTCATAAGGAGCGGTGGTATCGACAATATTGCGAGCGGTAAAATGAATCGTGCGCGAATAGGCGCCGTTCTGGTGTTCGCGACGGCCATTGACCGAATAATCGACACCATGATTGCTGAGGATGCGGATCAACTGCTCCACGTCGGCCAGATGCGGCACATTTTCGAGCGTCAACGTATCGTCGGTCAGAAGCGAGGCGATCATCAACGGCAGGGCAGCGTTTTTTGCGCCGGAGATTGGAATGATGCCGTTGAGCTTGTTGCCACCGACGATTTTGATGCGATCCATGCTGTGTCACCTTCTGGGCCGATGCCTTGCCCGATAAAATTGCACCAAATCCGGCAACCCTTGTGGCGCGGTGGCGCTGCGTCATGAAATTACGAGTCTTGCGGCCAAATTACGTCAACGACGAATCACGATGGGACGATATCGCTGCAAAGAACAGAAATGAGCTTTTACCGCAGAGCCCCCCTATCTTCAAGGAAGGCTTTGTTGCTGTGATTCTCAGTCAGTATCGTCGCTGGCAGCAGTGATACCGTCATTGCGTTCATCTGCTTCACCTGCGCGACGTGATCGCGATTGCGCTTTGCGGCGCATCAGATTCGCGCGCAATTCTTCGGCACGACGCTTTTTGCGTTGGTCCGATTGGGCTTGTTTCTCTTTGCTGGTCGTATTTTCGCTCATGTCGGTCTTCTACTACGGGAAAAAGGGCCAGAAAAGCGGCTTTCAAATCCATGCCCGACAGATTTCCACATTATGTGAAAAGAAATGCAATTGCTTGCTTGCGATTTGCGTAATGATGTGGCAGAAGTCCGCCGCACTCAAGAGATTGCTGCGGTAGCTCAGTGGTAGAGCACTCCCTTGGTAAGGGAGAGGTCGAGAGTTCAATCCTCTCTCGCAGCACCATTATCCTCTGATTGAATTCCAAAAATTCAGTTTTCTAGCGGTCCCCATGAATGCTGGTCATTATGGAAAGCGCTTTTCTTTCGCAGTCGACCTTTTCGATGTATACTGATTGGCAGATCGTCTGGCTTCAGCCCGGCGGATTGGCATCACGGGACACAGATTTATTCGGTGACCGTACGAAAAGCCGGAAATTGCGTGCAGGCCATGTCCTGACCGCCTCCTCGCCGTCAGGACTGCCTAACCCGCAGGAGGAGCGTCATGGCACAGTTTCATGTTATTGCAGGACGAGACCAATCAACCTTCTACCCTGAAGTTAGACGCATCCGCATGACGGATGTATTTGAAGCCTTGCGTCTGGGATTTGACGACTTCTGGGCAAAGCCTTCGCATTATGTTTTTCTTTGTCTCATATATCCCTTCGCAGGCTTGCTCATCACCTATTGGAGCACGAACGCAAACGCGCTGCCGCTTTTGTTCCCTTTGATGTCCGGTTTTGCTTTGATCGGCCCGATTGCCGCGTTGCCGCTTTATGAGATGAGCCGACGTCGCGAAGAGAAGTTGGATACGTCGTGGAAGCGCGCGCTTGATGTGACGCATTCTCCGGCATTGCCTTCTATCCTGGCTGTCGGCGCTTTTCTCTTCGCAATCTTTGTCGCATGGCTGTTGGTGGCCCAGAACCTCTATATTCACTACTTCGGCCCGATGCCTCCCGAGAACTTCTCGATGATGATGAACCAGATATCATCGAGTGAAGAAGGGCGTAGTTTGATCTTCATGGGCTGCGGGATCGGATTGCTTTTTGCAGTCGTTGTTCTGTGTTCGACGATTGTCACTTTTCCAATGCTGCTCGATCAGGATAGCGGTGCAGCGGCGGCAACTGCGACATCGTTGCGTGTCGTCATACGCAATCCCTTGGAATCGCTGCTTTGGGCGGCAATTGTAACCGCGATGCTAATTGTGGGTTTTGCCACGATGTTTGCCGGATTGGCATTGGTAATACCGATCCTCGGGCATGCGACCTGGCATCTGTATCGCAAGACAGTTCGGCGCCCGGCGCCAATGCGTATTTGACGACAGAATTGATCTGTAGATCCCACCCGAAACATCGCTTCGGGTGGGATTGCGATGGCTTTTGATTAAACTCTTTCAATCTTTTTGAGGTGTGGCGGCGTCCTGCCGCACCCCACCCCCCCTTTATTCTGCGGCTGGATCTGCTTTAGAAGAGCTATACGAGATTCGCGCAGATGATAATAAATAACAATAAGTTAGCGGAGCTCTCCTCGCAGCGCGTCAACGGGCTGGGTGGGCTTTCGATACATTTCAAGGACGGGCGTTCGCGCATTTCCAGGCTTTACCAGGAAGGCGCGGCCAAGATCCGCATGCCGCAGGTCGGAAGCGATCCGCTGGAAGCTATCCTGATTAACACATCAGGAGGGCTGACAGGCGGTGATCGATTGCGATGGGATGTGGAGCTTGGCGAGAACGCTTCGGCTGTCGTAACCACGCAAGCCTGTGAGCGCATCTATCGCTCAGGCGGCGGCGAGGCGCGCGTCGCCACGCGTTTGAAGGCGGCAAAAGGCACGCGTCTTGCTTGGCTTCCGCAGGAAACCATTCTGTTCAATCGCTCCGCGTTGTCACGAACGCTGGATGTAGAGTTGGAGGAAGGGGCGGAAATCCTGGTGGTGGAGGCGACTATTTTCGGACGTCTTGCCATGGGCGAGCGGGTTAATGAGGCAGCGTTCAGTGATCGTTGGCGCATGCGGTTAGGCGGGCGGCTTGTGCACGCCGAAGAATTTAGGCTGGGGCCAAACGTTGGGGCCGAATTGCAAGCTCGCCCAGTGACCGATGCGGCCTTTGCAGTTGCCACCGTGCTTTTGATTTCAGGGGAAGCTGGGAAACATCTGGAAGCTGCTCGGCGGATCATTGGGGAGGAGGGTGGTGCCAGCCTCTGGCAGGTTGGCGCGGCGACCAAGCTGATAATGCGGCTTTACGCGCCGGATAGTTACACGTTGCGCAAACGACTGGGGCCATTGCTTGCCCTGCTTAACGGCAAGGCAGGACTGCCTAAAGTTTGGACATTTTAAGTTCGCGGCAATACCGCCGCTTTTAACGCCAGCGGAATGAATGCCGCTTTGAAAGTATGAAGTTTGGAACGAAGTCATGAACTTGACGCCCAGGGAAAAAGACAAGCTTTTGATCGCCATGGCCGCCACGGTTGCCCGCCGCCGCCTGGAGCGTGGGGTGAAACTCAATCATCCGGAAACTATCGCATTGATTAGCGATTTTGTCGTTGAGGGTGCCCGCGACGGGCGCACCGTTGCCGATCTTATGGAAGCAGGTGCGCACGTTATCACCCGAGAACAGGTGATGGATGGTGTGCCCGAAATGATCCACGACATTCAGGTCGAAGCCACATTTCCCGATGGCACAAAGCTCGTGACGGTTCACGAGCCGATCCGCTGATTTTCAGGTTTCGCCGACGTGAACCTGTTTTTTGAAAGGTACGATAATGAAGAAGACTACGGTCCTTGCCGCAGGTGCAATGGCGCTCACCACAAGTCCTGCCTTTGCCCATCTTAATCCAGCCGAACATGGCTCGTTCGCGGCAGGCTTCACACATCCGCTCTCCGGCGCAGATCATATTCTGGCAATGGTTGCGGTGGGACTTTGGGCTGCTATGCTTGGCGGACGGGCTCTGGTCGTCGTCCCGGCTGCTTTTGTCAGTGTGATGCTGCTTGGCTTTGTGGCGGCACTTCTGGGCATGCCTTTGCCCTTCGTTGAGCCGGTTATTCTTGCTTCGGTGGTAGTGCTCGGACTTATGGTCGCGCTCGCCCTCCCTGTTTCACCGGTTGTCGGAGCGATCATCGCTGGCTTCTTTGCCTTCTTTCATGGCCACGCGCACGGCGGAGAAATCGGAGGTGCAACCTTCCTTTCCTATGCAGCCGGATTTGCATTCGCCACTGTGCTGCTGCACGCCACTGGTATGGGAATTGGCCTTGCAACTGGACGGATTATGACAGGCAAGAACGGCAGGGTTGCTCTGCGCCTGGCTGGAGGCGCCACGGCGCTTGGCGGTCTGATGCTGATGGTCGGGTGAGGTGTGACATGATCCCCGGCGAAATTATTACGCAGGACGGCGATGTAGAACTCAATCAGGGACAACCGACTATCACGATCAAGGTCGCCAATACCGGCGACCGCCCGATCCAGGTCGGTAGCCATTTTCATTTTTATGAAGTGAATGCGGCACTTTCTTTTGAGCGAGAAAAGGCACTTGGACAGCGATTGGACATTGCTGCGGGTACCGCCGTGCGATTTGAACCTGGCCAGGAGCGCGATGTGACATTGGTTCCAGTGGGCGGCAAGCGCGAGATCTACGGATTTCGCCAGATGGTCATGGGAAAGCTTTAGAACAAGGTGACGGAGACATTTCATGCCAGCCAGAATTAGTCGCGCCACCTATGCGCAGATGTTCGGCCCGACGGTCGGTGATAAGGTGCGCCTTGCCGATACGGAGCTTTTTATCGAAGTCGAACGGGATCTCACCACCTACGGCGAAGAGGTAAAATTCGGCGGAGGTAAGGTTATCCGCGATGGGATGGGGCAAAGCCAGTTGTCTCGCGCCGATGGCGCGATGGATACAGTTATTACCAATGCCCTGATCCTTGATCATACCGGTATTTATAAGGCCGATGTGGGACTGCGCGACGGGCGCATCTCGGTGATTGGCAAGGCCGGAAATCCGGATACGCAGCCGGGTGTTTCGATCATCATCGGACCCGGAACGGAGATTATCGCCGGTGAGGGCAAGATCCTCACCGCAGGCGGTATTGATACGCATATCCATTTCATCTCGCCGCAACAGGTGGATGAAGCACTCAATGCAGGCATCACCTGCATGGTCGGTGGCGGTACCGGACCTGCCCATGGCACGCTGGCAACCACGTGTACGCCGGGGCCGTGGCATATAGCTCGCCTCATTCAATCGTTTGATGGTCTGCCGATGAATATCGGCGTGTTCGGCAAGGGAAATGCTTCACTGCCCGGCGCATTGGAAGAAATGATCCGCGCGGGCGCCTGCGGTTTGAAGCTGCATGAGGACTGGGGCTCGACACCAGCCGCGATCGACAATTGCCTTTCAGTCGCAGATCGGTTCGATATTCAGGTTGCGATCCATACCGATACGCTGAATGAAGCTGGCTTCGTTGAGGATACGTTGGACGCTTTCAAGGGACGCACGATCCATTCCTTCCATACGGAGGGAGCTGGCGGCGGACACGCTCCGGATATTATTCGCGTGTGCCAGTATCCGAACGTGTTACCAGCTTCGACAAATCCGACCCGGCCTTACACGGTCAATACGATTGCAGAGCATCTCGATATGCTGATGGTGTGTCATCACCTGTCCCCGGCAATCCCTGAAGACATTGCCTTTGCAGAAAGCCGCATCCGGAAGGAAACAATCGCTGCAGAAGATATCCTGCACGATATGGGGGCGTTCTCCATCATTTCCTCCGACAGTCAGGCTATGGGCCGTGTCGGTGAAATGATCATTCGCTGCTGGCAGACCGCTGACAAGATGAAGAAGCAACGCGGCAGTCTTCCCGACGACAAGCCAGGCAATGATAATTACCGGGCTCGCCGCTACGTTGCAAAATACACCATCAATCCAGCTATCGCCCATGGCATGGCGCATGAAATCGGTTCGGTGGAAGTGGGCAAGCGCGCTGATCTCGTTTTGTGGAACCCTGCGTTCTTCGGGATCAAGCCGGAAATGGTGCTGCTTGGTGGCTGGATCGCAACTGCGCCAATGGGCGATCCGAATGGCTCGATTCCAACGCCGCAACCAATGCATTACCGTCCGATGTTCGGCTCGTTTGGGAAAGCACGCACCAACACCTCCATCACCTTTGTCTCGCAGGCTGCGATGGATGAAGGTCTTCGAGAGAAGATTGGGGTGGACAAGCAGATGGTTGCAGTGGCCAATACCAGAGGCGGTATCGGCAAGCATTCCATGATCCTCAATAATGCGATGCCGCAAATGGAAGTTGATCCGGAAACGTATGAAGTACGAGCGGATGGCGAACTTCTCACGTGCGAGCCTGTCGACGTCGTGCCAATGGCGCAGCGTTACTTCATGTTTTAAGCTTGAAAGGCAAACAAATGTTTCGTGCCACTGCCATTATCCGTGCTGATAAGGTGATCGACGCCGTGCCTGCCGGTCATGCCGTTCTTGAACGCGATGAACGTCATCTGCGGCGTAAAGCCATTGTTCTGGACGACGGCGAGAAGGTGCTCGTCGATTTTGCAGAGCCGGTTGTGCTCGAGCACGGCGACCGGCTTGTTCTTGATGACGGGCGCGAGATTGAAATCCGTGCTGCGAGCGAGGAACTTTATGAAATCCGCGGGCGTAATCCGCTTCACACAGCTGAACTCGCCTGGCATATCGGCAATCGGCATCTCGCAGCTCAGATCGAGATTGATCGTATCTTCATTCTTCGGGATCATGTCATAAAGGCCATGCTTGAAGGGCTTGGTGCGACAGTCATGGATGTAACGGCAATTTTCAGTCCGCTGCGCGGGGCCTATTCTGGCGGCCATTCGCACAGTGACCATGAAAATCATCATGGTCATCACACGCACGATCATGAGCATGAACATCATCACCACCACGACTGACACCACCACCGCTTTGCTGCGGTTGATGGCCTGGCTATCGCCAGTCTTTCCGGTGGGGTCGTTCAGCTACAGTCATGGACTGGAGCGGGCCGCCCATGATGGCTTTGTCACAGACATAGCCATCATGGGCGATTGGCTGGGCTGGCTTGTAACGCGTGGCTCCGGGTGGAACGATGCCGTGCTTTGCGCTGAAAGCTGGCGGTGTGCTGTTGCTGAAGGCGACCTTGTTGAAGTTGCTGAATTGGCCGAGGCATTGGCTGGTTCGCGTGAACGTCATATGGAAACGATGCTGCAAGGCGGTGCGTTCCTGACTGCGGCGAGAAGTTGGCCCGGTCCGGTTTTCGACCGCCTGCCGAAAGATTGCCCCTATCCGGTGGCAGTCGGTGCTGTCGCGGGCGCAAATAAAGTGCCCCTTGGATTTACACTCGCGGCCTTTCTGCAAGCTTTTTGCTTCAATCTTTTGCAGGCATCGATCCGTCTTTCTGTGATGGGGCAGAACGGCGTGACAGCAACAATGTCGGATCTGGAACCGGTTCTCGCCGAAACTGCGGCGCGAATAGAAAAAACAACATTGAGTGACCTAGGGTCTGCGACTTACATTAGCGACATCATGGCCATGAAACACGAAACCCAACATTCGAGGCTTTTTCGCACATGACAAAGAAAAACGGACCCTTGCGCATCGGTATTGGTGGACCGGTGGGATCGGGAAAGACCACGCTGACCGAAAAGCTTTGCAAAGCGCTACGTGATAAATACTCGGTCGCCGTGATCACCAATGATATTTACACACAGGAAGACGCCCTCATTCTGGCGCGTTGCCAGGCTTTGTCCGAAGACCGGATCATGGGCGTCGAAACGGGTGGATGTCCGCATACGGCAATCCGCGAGGATGCCTCCATCAATCTTCAGGCGATTGCGGAAATGAACCGGCGGTTTCCGGACCTGGATATCGTTTTCATCGAATCCGGCGGCGACAATCTCGCAGCCACGTTCTCGCCTGATCTGGCCGATCTGACGCTTTATGTCATCTCTGTTTGTCAGGGCGAGGAAATTCCGCGTAAAGGCGGTCCTGGTATCACTCGGTCAGACTTTCTCGTGATCAACAAAAGCGATCTTGCTCCTCATGTTCGTGTCGATCTCGACGTTATGCAGGGAGACGCTGCTCGGATGCGCGGCAAGCGTCCGTTCGGGTTCACGGACCTCTATCGCGGTAAGGGTGTATCGGAGATTATCGATTTTCTCGTTGAGAATGGTGGGCTGGAACCGCGCTAACTATGGTTGTTTGTTAAGCCGTTTGCGAGCCTCATGTTGCGAGGTTCGCAAATCGATGATTGGCTTGGGATAAGTGCTGCCTAGAACAAGGCCGGCGTCGGCAAGTACATCATTCGGCGCCTCAAATGGCTTGTGTAGCCATTTGTCGGGCAAGTTGGATAGTTCCGGTACCCAATGCCGGACATAACGCCCGTCGGCATCGAATTTTTCGCCCTGCAAGATCGGGTTGAATACCCGAAAATATGGCGCGGCATCCATGCCGCAGCCAGCCACCCACTGCCAACTTCCCGGATTGCTGGCGGCGTCCCCGTCCACGAGCGTGTCCCAGAACCATTTTTCACCTTTTCGCCAGTCAATGAGCAGATTCTTGGTAAGAAAAGATGCCACAAGCATTCGCACGCGATTGTGCATCCATCCGGTCGCCCAGAGCTGACGCATGCCAGCATCGATGATGGGAAAGCCCGTCAATCCGTAGCGCCATGCTTTGAAAACAGTTGGGTCGCTGCGCCATTTTATACCGGACAGTGTTTCACGCATATCGTACTGGCTGATGTCCCGGCGATGATAGAGCTGATGATAATTAAAATCGCGCCAGATCAGCTCAGACAGGAACTTTTCGCCACCGGCGCGTGCTGAATGGTGCTCATCCATAAACGCCAGCGTGGCGTGCCATGCCTGACGAGCGCTGATTTCTCCGAACCGTAGATGAGGCGAAAGTCTTGAGGTTCCATCAATGCCGGGAATGTCGCGATCCCCGGCGTAAGTCGGAAGTACGGTCTCCAGAAAATGCGTCAGGCAACCTCGCGCTGCATCTTCTCCAATCTCCCAAAGACCGTGCAGCTTTTTTGTCCATGATGGAGCATCGCGCGATACCGCATCTCTTGGCGTGATTTCAACATTCCATTGTCTTCGCGGAAGCGGGCGGGGCACATGTTGCAGACGCAATGCCTTAGCAAAGGGTGTAAAGACCTGATAGGGCGCGTTGTGCCCCGTTCCTAGCTCCCAGGGTTCGAGTAGAAGATTGCCGGTAAATGACGTTACGCTGGTCCCACTCTCTTTGAACAGCGCCTTCAGTTTCGCATCAAGTTCACGCTCTGCCGGTGCGTAGCGACGGTTCCAGAATAGTTCGGTAATGTCCAGTTTCGCGATCAACTGAGGAAGGATATCCCTTGGATCGCCGGTTTCAATGAGCAGTTCGATACCACGATCGGCCAACTGTCGTCGTATCGCTTCCAGACTTTGATCCAGCCACCACTGCGCCGCGCCGCCGGGCACACGTATCTCCGCGATAGTCTCGTGAATGTAAACCGCTACAATATTGCCACCTGTCTCTACGGCAGCATCCAGTGCGGGATTGTCATTGATTCGAAGATCGTTACGCAGCCAGACAAGCGCGTGATGCTTCATCAGAAAAATCCCATTGCAGAAAATTGATGCTGACTCACATATAGCGGAGAGAGCAAAAACTTCACTAGGTTGGGATTAGTCAATTCGGAAAATATGCGAAGCAACGCATAAGCATGCTCGGCATAATGCCGAAATAAATCACTGAATTGTCTTGAGAAGAATGGCGCACCCGAAAGGATTCGAACCTCTGACCCCCAGATTCGTAGTCTGGTGCTCTATCCAGCTGAGCTACGGGTGCTTGCCTTGTGTGCCGCTTGCTGCGGCGATGGGCGGTTGATAATCGGACGGATCGCTAAATGCAAGCGTCTTCTTAGAAAAAAATGTGGTTCTGCGAAGATTTATTGTCAGCCCCCGCATTTCCGGGCCTTTCAACCAAAACAGGCACAACGGCAGATTGTCTAAACGCTTTCTTCTGCCCGTTGGAAACTACGGCCCTCGCGTTGCGTCGGTAAATCAGGGATACGAATCTCGAAATGCGCTCCAACCGGGCGGTCTTCCCTAAGCTCGATTGTCCCGCCATGCGCGCGGATGAGTTCTTGTGCGATAGCGAGGCCGAGGCCGGTGCCATCACTCCGTGTCGATCCTTTGAAAGCCGTGAAGAGATTGTCGCGGGCCTTCTGTGGCAGACCGGGGCCGGTATCTTCAACACCGATGATCGCCGTTGTCCCAATTCTTCCAGCTGAAATCGTGAGCCGCTTGATGGTTGCCTCATCATTGGTCTGATCGCGTTCCATCGCTTGCACAGAATTCCGGCAGAGATTGCTCAGTACACGGAATAGCTGCTCCGAATCGACATTCAGTTCGAAATCTTCCGGGACAAGATTTTCGAACTCTATGCTGCTTTCCGAATTGGGGCTCAGGGTTTCCTGTACGTCCGCGATAATTGTGTGCAGCAGAATGCGGCGCGGGCGTGGTGGTGCTTCTTGCGAGCGGCCATAGGCCATCACGCTTTCGGAATAGCTGATTGCGCGGCTGAGTGTGCGAATGAGTTTGGGCGCAAACCGCTGCACCATTGGGTCTTCGGTATCGGCAAGCCGATCCGACATCAATTGCGCCGAAGCCAGAATATTGCGCATGTCGTGGTTGATCTTGGAAACGGCGAGGCCTAGGTCGGCGAGATGTTTTTGTTCCTTGAGCGTTCTCTGAAGATCGCTCTGAATATGGGATATTTGGCGCTGGGCTACGCCGAATTCATCCTTGCGGCTTTCAGGCACGAGGATGAGTGCGGGATTGTCCGGCGATGTGGCGAAATCGATCATGTTACGATGCATGATGCGCACCGGCCGCAGCAGCATTTCGTGAATAATCAGGTAGATCAGGCTTGCCGCTATCACCGAAATGATGAGCGAGATAAAAGTCACGTTGCGCGCATAGACGAGCATGGCATGTCGGAGAGGGGCATCCGAGGTCACGATTTCAATGATACGATCCGGAGAACTGGATGCCGAAACCGAACCATAGATTCGTAGGGTCCTGTCTCCACCGTCGAACAACGTTCCGAATGCGTCCCAAATGGCAGCCGCTTCACTGATATTGTTGAGATCAATGACCTGATCGATCTTGCCAGGAACCTCTGACATGGCGAGTAGGCGTGATGCACCGGCTTCTCGCATGGCAATTGCCTTTGTGCCGGTTGCAAGAAGCACCTTGTCCTGAATATCGCGCGGCACATCCATGTTGCCACCTGCGGCGAGAACCTCACTGACAGCCCCCACTGTATCCAGTCTTGAGCTCATCCAGCGCACGCGCATATTGGCGACGGACGGAACGAAGATCAGAACTTCAGTGATCAGCACTGCAAGCGCCGTCAAGAGCAGCAGTTTGCTTGAAAGCCGGTTGCGCCAGGGCAAACTTGTGAACTGAGTTGGTGAGAGCCGTTCAACGGTCGCAGTCTGAGAGGCTGCTTCAGGGGAAGGCGCGCCCGTGTCTGTGGTCTTTTCAACAACCGCCATAGCCTGCTTCCAATTCAAGGCGAACCGGCTCAATTGCCGCGGTGCTTCAACCCGTACGCCGTCGAAACGCAATACACAAAGGTAGCCTCCTATATATGGAGCCAACCGATAAATCCAACAGCCTTTGTTCAATCGGTTAAGAACACAACCGTTTCTGCGGGTTCGTGGAGCAGCATTACCGAAATTTAACTCGACGGCTTGAGCTCTTGCGTGCAAAATCTTGGCGGGAAAAATCCATGCATCCTTATGGGTTGTGTGATTTGCGTAATGTGAAGGCAATCATCATTCTGATACTATTTGCTGGCATTTTCCGCGTCCGACATAGTGGTATTTGAATACGAGGTCCGTCAGGGTGACGGTAAACCTCGGCGGAGAGCTGAATGAAATCCTTGAAGCAGATTGCCTTGTGCCTGCTCATAGCTGCAGTCGCGGTCGGCGGCTGGTATGCATACAAGAACAAGAATGATGTGGTGAAGGCTGTCGCGACAGGCGAAGGGGCGCCAAGAGGCGAGGGAGAACGTTCTGCGCCGCTCGTGGTTGTCGAGGCGGCTGGCGAAGAGACCATCAATAACCGCTTGACGGCTATCGGCTCAGCACGGGCCCTTAGTACCGTATCGATAACCCCATATTCCAGCGGATACATGACGAAGCTTTACGTCAAGGCTGGCGATAGCGTGAAGGAAGGCGACCCGGTTGCTGAGCTCGATGCCGAGACGGAGAAGATAGCCGTCGCCAAAGCCGAAACGGCGTTGAAAGATGCACAGACGACGCGCCAGCGCATTGCAAAATTGCGGGCGACAAACACTGCAACTGAAGTCCAGGTGGTCGAGACGGAACTGGCCGTCGCCAATGCACAGCTTGTTTTACAAGATGCGCAGCTTGCTTTGAGCCGGCGTACGGTTCGCGCGCCAATTTCCGGTATTGTCGGCATTCTTCCTGTCAATGTGGGGAACTACATTACTGCACAAACATCTATCGGTCGTATTGATGACCGATCGAAAGTGCTGATCGATATCTGGGTGCCGGAGCGGTTCGCGCCGCAGATCAAGGTTGGCCAACCATTGACTGCAGAATCGACTGCTTTCCCGGGGGAGACCTACAGCGGCGAGATCAACGCGGTTGACAATATGCTGGATGAGACGAGCCGTACGCTGCATGTCCGTGCAGAAGTGCCAAACACGCAGGATCGTCTGCGCGCAGGCATGTCGTTTTCCGTCACGGTTCTCTTCCCCGGTGATCGCTATCCCTCTGTGGATCCGTTGGCCATTCAGTGGGGAGCCGAAGGTTCCTATATCTGGCGCATCGAGGACGGTGTAGCCAAGAAAATCGTTGCTCGTATCGTTCAACGCAATTCAACCAACATTCTCATTGATGGCCCGGTGAAGCAGGGCGATATGATCGTCACGCAAGGTGTTCAAACTGTGCGAGACGATGCACCGGTGCGTGTAAAGGGCGAACAGGGTACGGCGCTGGCCGAGCCCGCCCCGGCAAAACGCGTTGCAGGATGAGGATGAAAGCGTGACAGGTCACAATTCCCCATCCGGCAACGGTGGATCGACGGCATTATTTATCCGTCGACCAGTTTTTGCTTTCGTTATAAATGTTTTGATTGTTGTCGCGGGCCTTGCGGCTTTCGCGGGCGTAGATATTCGTGAGCTACCGGACGTTGACCGACCGGTCGTGACAATCAGTACAGATTTCAGTGGCGCGTCCGCTGAAACAATCGATCGTCAGTTGACGCAGGTGCTTGAAAACGCCGTTGCGCGTGTTTCGGGGGTGAAGTCTATTTCCTCGACATCTTCGTTCGAACGCAGCCGCGTTACGGTAGAGTTCAACGATGGTGTGGACCTGAATGTTGCAGCCGCAGATATGCGTGACGCAATCTCTCGTGTCGCCAACGATGTGCCGGAAGAGGCGGATCCATCGCGCATCATCAAAGCGGATTCCAATGCTGATCCGGTGATGCGTCTGGCGGTGACCTCCGACACTATGTCTGTCGATGACATGACCGTTTTGGTCGAAGACCAGATACAGGATATTCTGTCAGCGGTGCCTGGCGTTGCCGACGTTCAGATCAACGGTGACCGCGACAAGATTTTCCGCATTGATATCAATCAAGCGCGCCTCGCGAGCTACGGTCTGACTATTGCCGATATAACCACAGCGCTCTCTTCCATGGGGCTCGACGCCCCTGCCGGTTCCTTGCGCAGCGCTGATCAGTCCATTGTGGTCCGTGCAACGGCAAATCTTGAAAAACCTGGAGATTTCGAGAACGTTTATATCAAGGGACGTACGCAGATCCGTGATGTGGCGACCGTTACGCTTGGGCCGGATATCGAAAGTTCGGCAGTGCGTTCCAACGGCAAGACGGCAATCGGTCTCGGTATCGTGCGTCAGGCACAGTCGAATACACTCGACATTTCGGAAGGCATACGTGCTGCGGTTGCCAATTTGCAGAAGACTTTGCCTGAGGGTGTTAATATTGCGGTCACCAGTGATGATGCGAATTTCATCAATGGTGCTATCCACGAGGTGGAAATCGCGCTGATCGCATCGGTGATTATCGTCGTTGCAATCATCTTCGTCTTCTTGTGGGATATACGCGCTACGCTCATCCCGGCCTTGTCCATGCCTGTCGCCCTCATAGGCACGATTGCAGCCATCTATCTGGCAGGATTTTCGGTCAATATTCTTACGCTTCTGGCGTTGGTCCTTGCTACTGGCCTTGTCGTCGATGATGCCATCGTGGTGCTGGAGAACGTTGTTCGACGACGCAATCAGGGGATGGGGCCGCGCGCTGCGGCGGTGCTTGGCACGCAGGAAGTATTCTTTGCCGTCATCGCGACAACGCTTACGTTGGCAGCAGTTTTTGTCCCGATTTCGTTTCTGCCGGGGCAGGCGGGCGGCTTGTTCCGTGAATTCGGGTTTGTTCTGGCGATTGCTGTTCTTTTGTCATCTGTTGTCGCGCTGACGCTTTGTCCGATGCTTGCTTCTCGCTTTCTCAAGGAGGGGAACGGCGAAGATGGAGGCCATGGTCCGCTTTTCCTGCGCCGTATCGGCAGGGGGCTGGCAACCTTCTATCGAAAGACGCTGCACATTTGTCTGTCAGCGCCGTTCGTGGTTGTACTCGTCGCAGTGCTGTTCGCAGGAGCATCCTATGTCGGTTACGGTCTGATCCGTCAGGAATTGACACCTTCGGAAGATCGTGCCGTTGCACTGCTGCGTGTCAACGGGCCGCAGGGTATCAGCGTGGAATTCCTCCAATCACAGCTCGATAAAATTGAGGAAGCGGTCCAGCCTCTGCGCGATAGCGGTGAAATCACCACCACCTATGCCATTGCGGGTTCTGGCGGGTCGTCCAATAACGGCTTTGTTGTCTTGACGCTGGCACCGTGGAAGGAGCGCGCTCGTAGTCAGCAGGAAATAATGGCTGACATTACCCAACGCATCAAAGGCATAACAGCGGTGCGTATTTTTACGACCCAGCCGAACAGCCTCGGTATTCGCGGTGCAGGTAACGGATTGCAGTTTGCCATTGTGGGTAGCGACTATGCCAAGCTACAGCCTGCTGCGCAGGCGGTCGTCGACGCACTGGAGAAAGATCCGCGGTTTGTGCAGCCCCGTCTTTCCGTTGAGCCGACCCAGCCGCAGCTTTCTGTTGAGATTAATCGTGAGCGCGCCTCCGATCTCGGTATTGACATTACGGGGCTCGCAAATGCCGTGCAATCCGTGCTTGACGGACGCAAGATCGGATCAGTCTATGTCGGAGATCGCAGCTTCGATGTGAAGCTCGTTGCCACCACCAATCCGATCAACGATCCGACCGATCTTGAAAACATATTCATGAAAACAACGGACGGCCGCTATGTTCCGATGTCGTCCATTGCAACGGTTGTTGAAAAAGCGGTCCCACCGCAGCTCAATCGCGAGACGCGCCAACGGTCGGTTTCTATAACGACAAATCTGCGCGACGATTTCGCGTTGGGTGATGCCTATAAGGCGGCGCAGGAAATCGCAGCACCTCTGCTGCCGCCGGGAAGCCATATCATCCCGCTGGCAGAAGCTTCGACGCTTAGCGAAACATCGAGCGGCCTTGCAATGGTGTTCGGCTTTGCCATCATCATCATTCTTCTGGTGCTCGCTGCGCAGTTCGAAAGCTTCATCAGCGCACTGATCGTGATGGCGACAGTTCCTCTGGGCCTTGGTTGTGCGGTTTTCGCTATGTTGCTTACGGGTACAAGCCTGAATGTCTACAGCCAGATAGGCCTTGTGCTCCTGGTCGGCATCATGGCGAAGAACGGTATTCTGATCGTGGAATTCGCCGACCAGTTGCGCGACAAAGGCTTGAGTGTTCGCGAAGCAATCGAGGAAGCATCGAATATTCGCCTCCGCCCGGTCTGCATGACGATGATCTGCGCGGTTCTTGGCGGCGTGCCGCTGGTTTTGGCGAGTGGTGCGGGCGCGGAAGCGCGCGTGGCTTTGGGCTGGGTGATTGTGGGCGGGCTTGGCCTTGCAACGATTGCGACGCTTTATGTGACGCCCGTTGCTTATCTGCTGTTGGGACGCTTTACGCAGCCCAAAGCAGAGGAAGAAGCACGTCTGGAGCGCGAACTCGTTCGGGCCGTGGCTTTGGAAGAGAAGTTGAAATAGAGCGATAGACGGACAAACAAAAACCCGGAAGCGCGCTTCCGGGTTTTTCATATTGAAATGCCGATAGATTATTTCTTCATGGCATCGGTGACCTTAGCGGTCCATGCGCCTTCCGGCTTCTTGGTAATGACCGGATCGGAACCGCCGCCGAGAAGCGTTTCGACTGTGCGGTCGGCAGCGGCGACATCGAGCGTGCCGTCCGAGCCGTCAATCAATTTGGCTATTTCCTTGACCATACGCTCCTGAACTTCCTGCTTCTGTGCACCGGAAGAATCATTGTCGAGAATGATTTCGGCTGCTTCGTCAGGATGTTCGGAGGCATATTGCCAGCCCTTCATCGAAGCGCGAACAAAGCGGGCAAGCTTGTCGACCATTGCAGGGTCATCAAGGCTCTTATCAAGCACGTAGAGCCCGTCTTCCAGCGTGGCGACGCCCTGTTCTTCATAAGGGAACACGACGAGCTGATCGGCAGGAATACCGGCATCGATCACCTGCCAATATTCATTATAAGTCATGGTGGAAATACAATCGGCCTGCTTCTGGATCAGCGGATCGACATTGAAGCCCTGTTTGAGGACAGTCACGCCATCCTTGCCGCCTTCGGTCGGGATTTTCAGATGGCTCATCCATGACAGGAACGGATATTCATTGCCGCCGAACCAGACGCCAAGCGTGCGACCCTTGAAGTCTTCAGGCTTGGTGATGTTGGTGTCCTTACGGCAGGTCAGCATCATGCCGGACTTCTTGAATGGCTGTGCGATGTTGACGAGCGCAACACCCTTTTCGCGAGTGGCGAGTGCGGATGGCATCCAGTCGACCACCACGTCAGCACCACCACCGGCGATCACCTGTGGCGGAGCAACGTCCGGGCCGCCTGGCTTGATGTCCACGTCGAGATTTTCGGCTTCATAGAAGCCTTTGTCCTTGGCGACGTAGTAGCCTGCAAACTGTCCCTGCGTCACCCATTTGAGCTGCAAGGTCAGCTTGTCGGCTGCCATTGCCGAGCTGCTCATGAGCGCGAGCGCCAGTCCGGCTGTTCCAAGGCATAGAGAAATTGCCTTTTTCATTTCAGTTCTCCTCTGGTTCTTTTTTATTGCGCGCATTTGCCCGAAAATCGGTTCCCACTTTTCGGAATGCGCTTTGGTCTACCTTATGGTGGCAGATGCCAAATCGTTCGGCTTATGCCCTCCTGTATGAAGGGTGCCAGAATGTCATTTTGCGCTCGATCAACGCGATCAGCCCGTAAGAGAGCGACCCTGCAAGAGCGGCTACAAAGATTTCAGCCCAGACCATGTCGACATTCATGCGTCCGATTTCCGCGGATATGCGGAAACCCATACCGACAATCGGCGTGCCGAAAAACTCGGCGACAATCGCACCAATCAGTGCCAGCGTGGAGTTGATCTTGAGCGCATTGAAAATGAAGGGCATGGCTGCTGGAAGGCGCAGTTTGATGAGCGTCTGCCAGTAGTTCGAGCCATAGGTCTGCATCAGGTCGCGTTCCATCGAACCACTTGCCGCAAGTCCCGCAACCGTGTTCACGAGCATGGGGAAGAAGGTCATGATGATGACAACCGCTGCCTTCGACTGCCAGTCGAAGCCGAACCACATCACCATGATCGGTGCGACACCCACGATGGGAAGGGCGGCAGCAAGATTGCCAAGCGGCAGCAAGCCTTTCCGCAAAAAGGGCACGCGATCAGCGATGATCGCCGTAATGAAGCCCAGTCCGCAGCCCGCGATATAGCCGATGATAACGGCCTTCATGAACGTCTGCTGGAAGTCGGCCCACAGGATCGGAACCGAGCTCGTGATCCGCGCCCATATGACCGACGGGGCAGGCAGAAGCACCTGCGGCACGGCAAACAATCGAACGGTGACTTCCCAAAGGAGAAGCATCGCAATGCCGAAGAGGGCAGGGACGGCAATGTCCAGCAGCTTCTGGCTGTGCGGGTTGCGCGCCTTGAGGCTCGCTACCCAACCTACAATTGCCCATGAGACGGCAATCAGCGCGATAATGATTATGACGTTCATCATCATGCCGCCGCCCTTTCTGGTCTTGCACCCATACGTCGGTTAACGATGCGTGCGATCAGTCCGACAAGTGCCACAAGCAGTCCCGCCATGATGGCCGCTGCGATGAGGGCGGCCCATATCTGAACCGTTTGACCGTAATAGGAACCAGCCAGCAAACGCGCGCCAAGACCTGCGACTGCACCCGTTGGCAGCTCACCGACGATCGCGCCCACAAGGCTGATGGCGACAGCAATTTGCATCGATGTGAACAGGAAGGGCATGGCCGCAGGCCAGCGCAGTTTCCAGAACACCTGATTGCGCGATGCATTGTAAGTCCGCATGAGATCAAGATGCATGACATCGGGGGACCGCAGTCCCTTGACCATGCCCACGGCGACGGGGAAGAAGGAGAGATAAGTTGATATGATGGCCTTTGGCAGCAGGCCCGAAATGCCGATGGCATTCAGCACCACAATAATCATTGGTGCGATGGCGAGGATCGGGATTGTCTGCGAGGTGATAATCCATGGCATCAGGCTTTTATCGAGTGTGCGTGAATGCACGATGCCGACAGCGAGCAGCACACCAAGTGCTGACCCCAGTACGAAGCCGAGCAATGTTGAAGAGAGCGTCACCCAGCCATGATAGACGAGGCTGCGCTTCGAACTCGGCTTTACATCAAAGACGGTTTTCCAGATTTCTTCTGCAACCTGATGCGGCGCTGGAAGGACCGGACGGTCCTGATACATCGTGTTGGCAACTATGGTCGAGAATGCAATCTCGGTTCCGGCGCGCTCGGCCTGATCGCGCTCAAACGGCGCGTTCAGGAATATCGCAGCCACATACCAGAGCCCGATGATGACGGCGAGAACTGTTGTCACCGGTACAAATTTGTCGCGAAAAAAGGCTGTCATTTCCGCCCCCCTTCACCTGATTTTTGCCCCCGCCATTTATTCATGGATATGCCCCAGCCGCAGGCCTTCGCGCACGCGATGGGCTATCTTCAGAAACGCCTCGGATTCCCGGATATCCAGTGTTCGGTCAGCACCAAGATCGCAGTCGATAATTTCATGAATGCGGCCGGGACGCGGGCTCATGACGACGATCTTGGTGGAAAGGAAAACAGCTTCAGGAATGGAGTGCGTTACGAAGATGACGGTTTTCTGTGTCGCAGCCCAAAGTTTCAGGAGTTGTTCGTTAAGGTGATCGCGAACGATTTCATCGAGTGCGCCGAACGGCTCATCCATCAGCAGCATGTCCGGGTCGAACGACAATGCCCGCGCAATGGAAGCGCGCTGCTGCATGCCGCCTGAAAGCTGCCATGGAAACTTCTTTTCAAACCCGGTTAGGTTCACCAGAGAGAGGTTTTTTTCGATCCGTTCTTTGCGCTCGGCAGCACTGTACCCCATGATTTCAAGAGGAAGACTGATATTGTCCTGAATGGTGCGCCACGGAAAGAGGGCTGCTGCCTGAAAGACATAGCCATAAGAGCGGTCAAGCCGCGCCTGTTCGGGCGTCTTGCCGTTGACTGTCACAGAACCGGATGTTGGCTGTTCGAGATCGGCCACCACACGCATCAGTGTGGTCTTGCCGCAACCAGAAGGCCCAATGAAAGAAACAAACTCACCGCGTTTGACAGTGAGATTGATGTTGGAAAGCGCATGAACCGGACCATCATTGGTCTCGAACACCAAGGAGAGATCCTTGATGTCGATCACTGTTTGCGCGTTTACTTCGCCCCGCTCCGGGGCCATGCTGTCATTCAAGTTCATGCGCGGTTCCCGAAGCTGGACGATGGCCATGGTTCAGACCCCTATCGGCATATGTTCGGCGCTGCGCTCCACCTTGCGCGGGGCCACGATTTCCTTCCATTGTGACAGTGCCCGGTTGACTGCGCCGTTTGGCTCACGCTCGATGAAGCGCCCGTCGCCCGGTTCTGCCGTGACACGGCCCTGATCGTAAGCGATGCGCCCGCGTGACAGCGTCATCTTTGGCAGGCCCTTGAGCTCAAAACCTTCAAACACATTGTAATCAATGGCAGAATGCTGCGTCTTGGCAGAGACCTTTTTGGTCGCCTCCGGATCCCAGATGATGAGATCAGCGTCTGCCCCTGGCAACACTGCGCCTTTCTGCGGATAGATATTGAGAATCTTCGCGATGTTGGTGGAGGTAACGGCCACGAATTCATTGGGCGTCAGGCGACCGGTACGAACTCCGCGGGTCCAGAGCACGGGAAGCCGTTCTTCCAGGCCACCTGTACCGTTCGGGATTTTGGTGAAATTGCCAATGCCATGGCGCTTTTGCTCGGTGGTAAAGGCGCAGTGATCGGTTGCCACAACTTGCAGGCTTCCAGCGGCAAGTCCGGCCCACAAGCTATCCTGGTTGACCTTGTCACGGAACGGCGGCGACATCACGCGCCGCGCGGCATAGTCCCAATCGCGATTATGATATTCGCTTTCATCGAGCGTCAAATGCTGGATGAGCGGCTCGCCATAAACGCGCATACCCTTCTGGCGGGCTCGGCGAATTGCTTCATGGCTCTGCTCGCAGGAGACATGCACCACGTAAAGCGGCACACCCGCCTGATCGGCGATCATAATGGCGCGGTTGGTGGCTTCACCTTCCACTTCCGGCGGGCGCGAATAGGCGTGGGCTTCCGGCCCGTCATTACCCTCGGCCATCAGCTTGGCCTGTAATTGCGCAACGATATCGCCATTTTCAGCGTGAACGAGCGGCATCGCGCCAAGTTCGGCGCAGCGCTGGAACGACGCGAACATCTCGTCATCATTGACCATCAAGGCGCCCTTATAGGCCATGAAGTGCTTGAAAGTATTGATGCCGCGCTTCACAACTTCCGGCATTTCGTTGAAGGCGCGTTCGCTCCAGCCGGTGATTGCCATGTGGAACGAATAGTCGGTGCGTGCCTTACCTGCCTTCTGGAACCACTCCTGAAGCGCGTCGAGCAGATTGCCTTCTGGTCCGGGCAGCACGAAATCGACAACCATCGTAGTGCCGCCAGCAAGAGCTGCGGCGGTGCCAGTATCGAAATCGTCGGAGGAATAGGTTCCCATGAAGGGCATCTGCAGATGGGTATGCGGGTCGATACCACCAGGCATGATATAGCAGCCGGATGCATCTATAACTTCATCGCCGGAGAGATTATCGCCGACAGCGACAATCTTTTCGCCTTCGATGAGAACATCGGCTTTAAAGGTGCGGTCAGCCGTGATGACGGTTCCGCCTTTGATGACCTTTGCCATTGTTCGTCGTTCCCCTTTTTGGTTTTGTTGCGAACAGTAGCAGTAGTGGATGGTTGTGAAATCAGCTTACAATTTCAGCAGTCTCCAATACCGCATGCAGAAGCACGTCGGTTCCCGCCGACGCCCATTCCTTCGAAATATCCTCGTCTTCGTTGTGACTGAGCCCATCTACGCAAGGACACATGATCATGGCCGTTGGTGCGACGCGATTGACCCAGCACGCATCGTGGCCTGCACCGGAAACAATGTCGCGGTGGCTATAGCCGAGCCGCTCCGCTGCATTGCGGATCGCCTCCACACAGCCAGTGTCAAAGGTAACCGGGTCGAAATGCCCAGCCACCTCGATCTCGATCCCGATGCCCAGTTCTTCGGCGATTTTAGGTGCTTCCTTTTCGAAACGCGTTTTCATCCCGTCCAGAACATCTTGGTTGGGCGAACGGAAATCGACGGTGAAAACAATCTGGCCTGGAAGCACATTGCGCGAATTGGGCGAGACATCGATATGGCCGACACCACCCACTGCATCCGGCTGGTAGGACATGGCGATCTCGTTGACGAGTTGCAGCATCTTGCCAAGGCCAAGGCTTGCGTTCTTGCGCATCTTCATCGGCGTAGAGCCGGTATGCGCTTCCTTGCCCGTCAGCGTCACTTGCAGCCACCACAGGCCCTGACCATGGCTGACAACGCCGATATCCTTTTGCTCGGCTTCTAGAATTGGTCCCTGTTCGATATGAAGCTCAAACATTGCGTGAATTTTGCGCTGCCCAACCGGTTCATTGCCTTTCCAGCCGATGCGCTCCAGCTCATCACCGAATTTTTTGCCCTTGGCGTCGGTGCGCTGATAAGCCCAGTCTTGCTCGTGAACGCCGGCAAAGACACCGGACGAGAGCATTGCAGGCGCAAAACGCGTACCTTCCTCATTGGTCCAGTTCACCACCACGATAGGGCGCTTTGTCTTGATATTGGTGTCGTTGAGCGTGCGCATGACTTCAAGTCCGCCGAGCACGCCGAGCACGCCGTCAAATTTTCCACCAGTTGGCTGTGTGTCGAGATGGCTGCCCATATAGACCGGATCGGCATCCGCATCTTCGCCGGGGCGAAGGAAAAACATGTTGCCCATCGTGTCGACGGTCATCGACAATCCGGACTTTTCACACCAGCTTTGAAATAGTTTGCGGCCTTCGCCGTCTTCATCGGTCAAGGTCTGGCGGTTATTACCACCACGCACACCGGGGCCGATCTGGGCCATGTCCATCAGACTGTCCCAAAGACGATCGCCGTTGACTCTAAGATTGCTGGTGAGCACCATGCGCTCTGCCTCCGCATTATGTATGTGCGTTCAAATTCGAGCCATTATACTGCTAGCTCGTATCCACCCGCCAATATATGTTCCCACGACCTGGCTCTTTGGCCACAATATTCTTGCCTTGCTGGCAAAAACTTGACTAGTTGGTCAAATTGCAGGCTAGAAGAGCGTTTGAATATGGTCAAGCGCTTTTGAAAAATTCTACACTGCTGAAAGGTGTCAAATGGCCACAGCTCCTTCAGACTCACGGACCGACACGGTCGGAAACGAGAAGATGTCGAACGAGAAATCGGAAGGTGCAACGCGTATTCAGGGTATAAATCGCAGGCTTATCCTCGACGCAGCACTCGAGGTTTTTTCCGCTTACGGATTTAGGGGTTCGACGGTTGATCAGATCGCCGAGAAGGCGGGCATGTCCAAGCCGAACCTGCTCTATTATTTTCCGCGCAAGCAGAACATTTACGTGACCGTGCTGGAGGATACGCTCGCCACCTGGCTGGAACCTTTTGAACACATCGATCCAGATGGTGAACCGCTGGACGAGTTGCGCCGTTATATCGCCGTGAAGCTGGAAATGTCGGCGAAAAAGCCGGAAGCCTCGCGCCTTTTTGCCAATGAGATTCTGCATGGCGCCCCGGCAATTTCCGACTTTCTTAAAGGACATCTGAAGCAGTTGGTTGATGAAAAGGCGAGGGTTATTCATCGGTGGATAGCTGAAAAGCGCTTGGCGCCGGTCGATCCTTATCACCTGATTTTCACCATATGGGCGGTAACGCAGCACTATTCGGATTTCTCCGTGCAGGTCGGTGCCGTTCTCGGGCGGCGTTCGGAGGAGGCGGGGTTCTACGATGAAACGGCCAAAGCGTTGAGTGCCATCATTCTTGACGGCATTCGCCCACGGAACGAAAATTCGCCATCATGAAGACGATTCGAATTTCAGCAGCTATCGTCCGCGATGAAGCGGGCAGTTTCCTTCTTGTACGCAAGCGCGGCAGCGAGATTTTCTTCCAGCCTGGCGGCAAGATCGATGCAGGCGAACAGCCTGAAACAGCGCTTATCCGCGAGATCAAGGAAGAGCTTGGCATCTTGATCGACCCAGGCCAGCTCCGCTATGCGGCAAAGATGTCGGCTCCCGCCGCCAACGAAGACGATGCGACGGTCGAGGCGGAGTTGTTTCATCTTGCGTTGAAAGACGGCCAGATACCGGTTGCATCCAGCGAGATTGAAGAGCTTCTCTGGAATTCGCCGGGTGACACAACGCGCCCGGTCGCTCTGTTATCGCAGAGCATTCAAACGCGTTTCGCGAAGGATTACTGAACCGTTCGCGGCTCTACACGGTTTCCGTCCGTGTCGAACAGGTGCAGATGTTGAGCTGGAAAACTCACATGAACTGTACCTTCCGCGTGTAGCGCATCGCGATCGAGCGTGAAAACTTTGAACGGCAATCCATGCAGGCTGAGATGCAGGATAATACCGAACCCGGTTGGCTCGACCAAATCCACATGCGTCGGGAGATTGCCTGATTGTTCCATCGTCACATGCTCGGGCCGGATACCGAGTGTCGCTGCGGCGCCATCATCGATGGACATGGGCTGTGACAATGCGATTTGTGTTCCGTCCTTGAGGCTCAGATGTGCTTTGCTGTTTTGTTCCCGATAGGTGACGTCCAGAAAATTCATCGCGGGTGAGCCGATGAACCCCGCTACGAAAAGGTTCGCAGGACGGTCATAGAGTTCGAGCGGCGATCCGACTTGCTGCACCACACCACCATGCATGGCCACGATGCGGTCGGCAAGCGTCATAGCTTCGATCTGATCGTGGGTGACATAGATCGAGGTTGCTTTCAGCTCGCTGTGCAGTTTCTTGATTTCGGCACGCATCTGCTCGCGCAGCCGCGCGTCGAGATTGGAAAGTGGTTCATCGAAAAGAAAAGCCTTTGGTTGACGGACAATGGCGCGGCCCATCGCAACACGCTGTCGCTGGCCACCGGAAAGCGCCTTCGGGCGTCGCTCCAGAAATGGTTCAAGACCAAGCTTGGCGGCTGTCGATTTGATGGCGCTCGCAATCTTCTCTTTCGGTGTTTTGCGCAGCCGCATACTGTAACTCATATTGTCGGCCACACTCATATGCGGATAGAGCGCGTAGGACTGGAAGACCATCGCAATGTCGCGGTCTTTCGGCGCCAGTTCGTTGACACGCTTGCCGCTGATTTGCACCTGACCGGCGGTTATCTCTTCAAGGCCGGCGATCATGCGCAGAAGCGTGGACTTGCCGCAGCCCGAAGGGCCAACCAGCACGATAAATTCCCCGTCTTCGATCTCAAGGTCGACACCGTGAAGCACGGCCAGTTCGCCATAGCTTTTGCGTACAGACTGAACGTTGATGGAAGCCATTGGAAACCCTTTCAGCCTTTGACTGCGCCGGCTGTCAGGCCTTGCACGAGATAGCGTTGAATGAGGAAGAAAAAGACGCAGGCCGGGATAAGAGCCAGAACGCCGGCCGCCATCATCTGCCCGAAGTCGACAGAGAATTTGGACACGAAAGTCAGGAGGCCGACCGGGAAGGTCGCAGCGTCATTGCCCGATATAAGCATCAGTGCGAAGAGCAATTCACTCCATGCGGCGGTGAAGACAAAGCCGAGCGTTGCCGCAATACCGGGCAGGGTCAACGGCAGGATGATCTGCCGGAAAGCCATGAACTGTGTCGCGCCGTCGATCTTGGCAGCTTCTTCAAGATCCTTTGGGATGCCGTCGAAGAATGACTGCATCAGAAACGTAGCAAAGGGTACGTTGAATGCCGAATAAACGACAATCAGTCCGAGCAGACTATTTGTAAGGCCGAGCGGTGCCATGATCTTGTAGATAGGCGCTATAAGCATCACCAACGGAAACATCTGGGTCAAAAGCATCAGTGCGACAATCCAATATTTGCCGCGAAAATTGAACCGTGACAGCGCGTAACCTGACAGTGATGCGAACAACGTTACTACAATTGCCGTCGACCCGGAAACAATCAGGCTGTTGCGAAAGAAGAGCGGAAACGAACTGTGATTCAGGACGTGTCCGAAATGCTCGAATGTGGTGCGTGACGGCCAGAGTCTCACACCTTCGCTGTAGAGCAGATCGTTCGGCGTGACCGAGACTTTCAGGACCCAGAATAGTGGAAACAGGGCAAACAGCACATAGAGCAGAATTGCACCGCGGTGGGCTCCGGTCAGGAGAAATTTGCGAGCGGTCATGATCTCAATCCTTGCTCAGCAATGACTGACGCAGGAGTACGATCAGCATGGAATAGACGAGGAGAAGCAAAAGCAGCACGAGCGCAATTGCCGAGGCGTAACCGAAATCCAGCCGCTTGAAAGCTTGTGTAAAAATATAGCTCGCCACGATCTGCGTGCGGTCGGCAGGCCCGCCGCCGGTCATTACAACGATCAGGTCTGCACTGTTCGCAATCCAAACCGTGCGCAACAAAATGGTGATGGCCATGGTCGGGGCGAGATAGGGAAGAGTGATCGAAAGAAAACGCTGCACAGGTCCGGCGCCATCTATGGCCGCCGCCTCGTAGAGATCACGAGGAATGGCTTGAAGCGCTGCCAGCATGGTGATCGCGAAAAACGGAATACCCCACCAGACACCTGCGGTGATGATACCCCACATAGCCAGATTGGGATCGGAGAGAATATTGTTCGGTTCGCTCATCAATCCGAGTGCGTAGAACCAGTGCGGCAACGGACCGATGACAGGATTAAAAAGCCAGGCCCAATTCAGGCCGGAGAGAAATGTGGGCACGGCCCACGGCAGGAAGACCAGAGCTTGAGCGATGCCGCGTCCGGCAAAGGGCTTGTCCAGGAGCAACGCCAGAATTAGCCCAAAGACGAATTGCAGCAGAACGGAACCGCCGGTCCACCACAGGGTATTTTTAAGCGCGTCATAAAAAGAGCCGTCCTCGGCGAGAGTGCGAAAATGTTCCAGTCCGATGAAACCGCCGGAGAATGGATTGAGGAGTTGTATGTCGCGGAACGCATAGGAAATACCAAGAACTAGCGGCACGAGCATGATCGCACCAATCAGGATCAATGCTGGTGCGCTATAAAGGTAAGGTTCCGATGCATGGGCAAGCCGCTGCAGGAAACTACGTCTGTCTTGTAGGGGGATAGTGGTGGTCATCACTCGCTTTCCCGTTGGAGCGTGGATGGGTGCGACATGAAAGGTCGCGCCAATTCAGGAGACAGGCGCAGATGACCCGCGCCTGTCTTCGCGGTTTACTTTTTGCCGGTCAGGAATTTTTGCTGTGCCTTGGTCAGATACTCTGCCCACTGGTCGGCCAGTTCGTCGGGGGTGATTTCACCCAGCAATGCCTGCTGCGAGGTCTTGATGACGAGCGAATCCTTGAAGAAGGCAAATTCTTCCAGATAGGTCGGCATAACAGTCGGCGTCACGTCCTTGTCGGCAAGCTCGTCGAACCAACCCTTGAACTGAGCTGTTTTGTAGAACGGATCGTCCTGGGCGGATTTCAGAACCGGCAATGCTCCGGTTCGCTTATTCCACGTGACATTGCCCTCCGGACCTTCCAGCGTCGCAATCAGTTTCCAGGCAAGATCCTTGTTCTGGCTGCCACTCATGATTGACCAGCCAGCAAAGCCGATAGTCGGGAAGGCTTTGCCATCAGGCCCCTTTGGCATAATGGTAACACCAAAATCCTCCGGCTTCATACGCTCGGCAATGGCTATAAGTGCGTCCGGGTCCTGATTGAGGAAAGCACAGGTGCCGCTATAGAAACCGGCCACGGTTTCATTGAAGCCCCAGTTGACGCTGTCCTTCGGAGCAAGGCCATTTTTGTAAAGGTCGACGACCCAGGCAAGGCCCTTCTTCCAGCCGTCGCTGTTCATGGTCGAGGTGCCGTCCTCATTGAAGAACGTATTGTTGCCTGCCATCGATGCGCCAAAGATGACCCAGCTGTTCAGCCCGCCGGGTCCGCCGCGCAGACAATAGCCAGACTTGCCCGGAAGCGCTGAAATTTTCTTCGAGGCTTCGAGGAATTCGCCCATGGTTTTCGGCGGTTCGGAAACACCGGCTTCGGCGAGCAGCTTTTTGTTGTAGAACATGGCATTCAGGTAGAAGCCATAAGGCAGCATGTAGGCCGTATCTTTGACGCTACGGCCAAGTTCCAGCGCGCGGTCGGTCAGGTCCGGCGTGGCCTGCCATTCCTTAAGATATGGCTCGAGACTCTCCAGCATTCCGTTGTTGGCATAGAGCGAAACCCAGGTGTCAGGCATTTCCATCACGTCGGGAATTTCGCCCGACGACACCATGGTCGCAAATTTCTGGAAGGATTCACCCCAGGGTAGCGAGATGATTTCCACCTTCGTGCCGGGGTTTGCTGCTTCGAATTTAGCAACGATAGACCTCAACGTTTCGGTGCGTTCCGGACTGGTGATGACTTCCACCAGCTTCAAGGTCGTATCGGCCATGGCCGTGCCGCTCATCAGCATGGCGGCAAATGCGGTTGCGATCAGTTTCTTCATGTGTCGTTCCCCTTTTTTATCCTCACGACTGTTTGTTTATGCAGTGGATGCGGCGATTGCCTCCTCAAGGTCCCGCCACAAGGCCTCTGTACCTTCCAGGCCGACATGTAGACGGACGGAGCGCGGATCGATGCCAAAGGTATGGGCGGAATTTGGCTGGGCGCGTTGCTGCAACACGACCTCGCCAGGGACGATCAGGCTTTCATGCCCGCCCCAGCTCACACCGAGTTTGAACAGCTTCAAATGATTGCAAAGTGTCCGAACGTTCACGCTATCATTGAAAATAACCGAAAAAAGCCCCGAGGTGCCCGCCAATCCAGCGGGAAGACGGTTGGCCAGCGCCGGGTGGCACACCGTTTCTACAATATCGAGTGCCTGCAGGCGTTTGGCGATTTCCAGCGCGGATGCCTCATGTGCTTTCATCCGAGTGGGTAACGTGCGCATGCCACGGACCAGCAGCCAGGCATCAAAAGGCGAAAGCTTGCCGCCAAGATAGGGATAGGTCTCCGCCCGGATCATGTCGACGAGGACTTTCGATCCGGTCACAACGCCAGCCACGACGTCACTGTGGCCGCCGAGATATTTCGACGCCGAATGTACAACGAGATCAACGCCAAGCGACAGCGGACGCTGGAAGATCGGGCTGGCCCAACTGTTATCAATAATGGTGAGGACGCCATTGCGCTTGGCGATTGCGGCCAGTGCGCCGACATCATGGGTTTCCATTACCCAGCTTGTCGGGCTTTCCATGTAGAAGATTTTCGCGCCGGGCAGCGCCTTCCCGACTGCTTCCTCGTCTCGGCCATCGACATACTCGACTTCGACACGCATCCGCTTCAGGATCGTGCCGAACAGGCGGAATGCATCGGGATACACATGGCGCACGGCGACAATGCGATCCCCCGGCTGAACAAAAGCCAGAACGCTGGCGGAGATCGCCGCCATGCCGCTCGCGAAGCCCAGTGCGTCTTCACCGCCTTCAAGTTTCGCCAGCATTTCTTCAAATGCGCGCACGGTCGGGTTGAGGCCACGCGTATAGATCGGCCGCACCTTCTCGCCCCGATAGGAGGCGACCATGTCGTCATAGCTCGGAAAGGTGAAAAGCGATGTCTGCACGATAGGCGGTACGACGGCGTCGAAAGCGTTGCCTTCATCATGCGCAACTGTCAGTGCGGCGAAATCGAGCGGGGCCATCCCGTCAGTCATTTGGACATTTCCTTGATATCTTCCTCGACGATGTCGAGTATTTTCAGAGTTTCCTGCCTTGCGGTCTCAGGATCCTGAGCCACGATGGCGTTGAAGAGTGTGCGGTGGAATGGAAAGGTCCGTCGTGCAAAATCAGGCCGATCAAATGGCTCCGACCAGAAGCTGACAAAGGCATCGCGCATCTGTTCCAGTAATTGCCGAAATAACGGATTGTGAGTGGCGTCATAGATGGCAAGATGAAATGCGAGGTCTTCCGGACCGGATGTGCCCTTGGCGAGGTGCACACGCTCCATTTCGTTAAGTTTTTCCTCAATGATCACAAGATCTTGGGCAGTTCGTTTACGGGCCGCCACCAAACTGGCTTCGGCTTCTATGCCGCGCCGTATCTCCAACGTCTGCAGCAACGCATCACGCAATTGGGTGGGGTTGAAGGAAAGCGGCATATGAATGGTGGCCGCAGTGATTGGCTTGAGAAGATAGGTGCCGCTGCCTTTGCGGGTCTCAATGACGCCAAGGGCCTGAAAATGTCGGATTGCCTCCCGAATAGTGGAACGCCCGACGGCAAGTGCGGTCATGAGTTCCCGTTCAGCCGGCAGGCGAGCACCTGCTTGAAGCTGCGCAGTCTGGATATAGGTGGCAAGTGCTTCCGTGACCTGCCGCGCCCGGTCCATGGGCGGCAGAGGCGCTATGGAAAGCTTCCCATCTCCCATTGCAAAATCCTGTCCTGTTGCCTGCTTTAGTGACGACAGCTTGACCAGACCTGTTCCCAATTATGATTAAATTGGTCTGACATCATAGTACTATGGTTGAAAAACTATCTGTGTCAAGCGGCCAGTTTGCCGAGTTCATTTGCATGTGAATGGGCCATTCGCATGCGCAGTTTTTCTTATTGCGGACAGAAGAGGTTGCCCCTATCAATCCGGTGAGGAGGCAACGTATTGTTTGCGTTGCAAGGGAGTGAAATCGCATGCAGTTAAAAGCAGCAGAAAAGCAGACGCTTGGCCGTACCGGTCTGACCGTGACTGCGCTCGGTTTAGGAACAGCGCCTTTGGGTGGGCTTTATGCTCCTGTGTCTCGTGCCGATGCGAATGCCTTGCTGGAAGCCGGTTGGGACAGCGGTATCCGTTATTTCGACAGCGCCCCGATGTATGGTTATGGTCGCTGCGAGCATCTTCTCGGTGATATGCTGCGCGAAAAGAGTGAGCGTGCAGTCGTTTCCACCAAGGTCGGGCGCCTGATGACCAACGCGCGCGCTGGTCGCACGCTGCCGCCATCGCCGCCAAAGAATCCGCTCGATTCGGGCTGGCACAACGGCCTCAATTTCCGTGAGGTTTTTGATTACAGCTATGACGGTGTCATGCGCAGCTTCGATGACAGCCAGCAGCGTCTCGGCTTTCCGGAAATCGATCTTCTGTATGTTCATGACATTGGCCGCGTAACCCATGCTGACAGGCACGAGTTTCACTGGAACGCGCTGACCAAGGGTGGCGGCTTTCGCGCACTGACAGAATTGCGCGAGGCAGGCAATATCAAGGGCTTCGGTCTTGGCGTGAATGAGTGGCAGATCATTCGCGATGCGCTGGAAGAGGCTGATCTTGATTGTTCGCTTCTTGCTGGACGCTATTCGCTGCTCGATCAGGTGTCGGAAAAGGAATTTCTGCCGGTCGCACAAAAGCGTGGCATGGCGCTGGTGATCGCCGGTGTGTTCAACTCCGGCATTTTGGCAGCACCGCGCGGCGGCGAACAGAAGTTCGATTATGCCGACGCGCCTGCTGAAATCATCGAGCGCACCAATCGCCTGCATGATATTTGCGATCAGTTCAATGTGCCGCTTGCCGCTGCCGCCATGCAGTTTCCGATGAGGCATGAGGCCGTCAGCTCCATTTTGATTGGTGTCCGTTCACCAGAACAGATCAGGCAAAATGTCGTCTGGTTCGAGCAATCGATCCCGGATGAATTCTGGACGGCTCTTCGCTCCGAAGGTCTCACTTCGTAATCATGACTTCCAAAATTCTCTGCGTTGGTGCCCTTACCATGGACACCATTCTCCGCCTCGATGTGCTTCCTTACGCGGCAGGTAAATATCTGCCGCGCGAAGCCGTCGAAATTGCAGCGGGCATGGCTTCAAGTGCCGCTGCCGCGATTGCCCGGCTTGGCGGCGACGTGGCGCTTTGGGCTTCTGCGGGGACTGATCCGGTGGGCGATCGCGCCATAGCGGAGCTTGAAGCCGAAGGCATCGATTGCGCTTATATCCGGCGGCTGGAAGGCGCGCGCACCGCATTTTCTTCGATCCTCGTTGATGCGAGCGGTGAACGCATTATCGTGCCTTTTTATGATCGTAGGCTTGCAAGTCCGTCTGATCCGGTGCCGCCGATTGCGGCGGGAACCTATGCGGCTGTCATGACCGACGTGCGTTGGCCGTGGGCCGCCGAAATGGCACTTCGTGCGGCACGCGATGCCAGTATTCCGGCCATATTGGATGCTGATACGGCACCTGTTGAATTGCTGGAAAAGCTGTTGCCGCTTGCAACGCATATCGTTGCGTCGGAACCTGCAGCAATCAGTGTGACAGGGACGACGGATTTGGTCGAATGTGTCCGCATTTTAGCTGACCGCTATGATGTTTTCACATCTGTCACGGCTGGCGCAGATGGCTGTTGTTGGGCGGCGGGTGCTGGCAAACCGGTTTCCCATTTGGCTGGCTTCAAGGTTGATGCAGTGGATACGCTGGCCGCGGGCGACGTCTTTCACGGCGCATTCGCACATGGTCTGGTTGAAGGCAAACCGATGATTGATATCATCCGTTTTGCAAATGCCGCAGCCGCAATCAAATGCGCGCGTTTTGGTGGGCGAGGTGGTTCGCCAAGCCAAAAGGAAGTTATTTCCTTCATCGAAACCGGCTTGGTTCCTGCCTAGAGCGCGTTTCGATCTGATTGGATCAGATCGGCGCTCTAACTTCTTCTATTTCAAACATAATCTTATCGACCCTCATTTCACTCCGGTCGGATTATGCTCCAAAAGCCAGTCAAAAACCGTCCCAAGATAGTGCGATTACGCGCTGAACTCGAATTGACTATTTACTAACATGTTAGTATGTGCAAACTTAAAGTTCAAACTTGGGAGGAGCCAGTTTTGGCACATAATCATTCCGGGCAGGAGCGCTTCGGGCTCTCTGCTGCACTTACCACACCATTCGACGCAGACGGCAAAATCGATGTCAGCCGTGCTCTGAAGCACGCGCGCGCGCGCCTCGATAATGGCTGCTCAAGCGTAACCTTGTTTGGCACCACCGGCGAAGGTTCTTCGATTGCCGATGCCGAGCGCGCCGCTCTTCTCGATGCATTTATCGCAGGTAGCTTTCCGGCTTCGAACATTGTTGTCGGCGTCATGGAAAATTCGGTTGCCGATGCGGTCCTGCAGGCAGGTGATGCACTGCGTCGCGGCTGTAAGGCCATTCTTCTCGCACCGCCTTCCTATTTCAAGAACCTTTCCGATGAAGGCCTGTTCAACTGGTTCTCGTCAGTCTTCGAAGGTTTGGCTGGTGATGCCCGTAGCATCATTCTCTATAATATTCCGTCGGTTACTGCCGTGGAGCTTTCGGTCGATCTCATCAGCCGTCTTCGCGCAGCTTTTGGTGACATCATCACCGGCGTTAAGGATTCGTCCGGCACCTGGGCCTATACGGAAAAGCTGCTTGCAGCCCACAAGGACATTGCGATTCTGATCGGCGATGAACGTGATCTTGCAGCTGGTGTACGTCTTGGCGGACAGGGTGCAATTTCTGGCATGGCCAATCTATTTCCGGATCGCCTTTTGCGAATGGTCAATGGCGGTCAGGATGATGCCGAGCTTGTTGGTGCCGTGCAGCAGTTGCTGAACTATCCGGTAACGCCTGCGGTCAAGGCTATGGTCGCGCGTCATACAGGCGATATGGAGTGGCGTCGGGTGCGTGCGCCGCTCGTTTCACTCAACGATGCGGATTTCAATGCAATTGGTAGTGTATTCGACCGTTTGCATATGGCAAAAGCTGCCTGATCACGACATAAGCGAATGGGATAGAGAGGGGACAGGTTTTGGCGGACGATCACAACGAACCGGTAAAATTGCGGGACAAGGCTTATCAGAGCTTCACCCAGCATTTGCTGGCGCGTGATTTTCATCCGGGCCAATTCGTTTCTCAGCGCCAGCTTGTCACAATGACGGGCTTGCCATTGGGCGCGATCCGCGAACTGATCCCGCGCCTTGAAGCGGAAGGTCTTATCAAGACTGTGCCGCAGCGTGGCCTCCAGATCGCCCATATCGATCTCAATCTGATCCGCGAAGCGTTTCAGTTCCGCCTTTTCATCGAAAAGGAGTCGATTGCGATTTTCTGTCAGTCGGCTTCCGATGAACTGCTGCGGTCGCTGCGTGCCGAACACGAAGACACGCTCAATCGCGCAATGAGTGAAGGCGAAACGCCCGAGTTGGAAGAGCAGGCGCAAAATATCGACTGGAGCCTGCATGATACGATTGTCGGCTCGCTCGATAATGAAATTATCTGGCGTGCCTATCAGACCAACACAATCAAGATGCGCCTGATCAATCAGGAGCGCTTCCGCATCACTGGACGCGTTATCCCTGTCATGCAGGAACATTTAGCCGTCCTTGCTGCAATCGAAACACGGGATCCGCAGACAGCCATGGATGCCATCGCCGTCCACATCAACAACGCACGGAAGCTGGCTTTGCACATTTAACGACCAAGGCCGGGCAAGAGGAGTTGCCAGGCCGGAAAAATTACAGGGGAGGAGCATGCAATGAATTTATTACGTCCAACACGTCGTCAGTTTCTGGCGGGAACAGCGGCCATTGCCGCCTCAGGTGTGACGGGCATCAGCCCGTCTTTCGCGCAGTCGTCCGTTGACTGGAAGAAATTTGCCGGAACAACGCTAGAAGTAAACCTCATCAAGAGCCCGCGCGGCGAAATCCTTCAGAAATATCAGAAGGAATTCGAAGAGCTGACCGGCATCAAGGTGAACTCCGAGCAGATGCCGGAACAGCAGCAGCGTCAGAAGGCGGTGATCGAGCTGACCTCGGGCCGTCCGAGCTTCGACGTGATCCACATCAGCTATCACGTTCAGAAGCGTCAGTTTGAAAAGGGCGGATGGCTTGCTGACCTGAACCCGTTCCTGAAGGATCCGACGCTGACTGATGCGTCGCTCACAGAAGCTGATTTCGCAAGCGCCGGTCTGACCTTCGCCAAGGATGCCAATGGCCGCTTCGGTGCACTGCCATTCTCGGTCGATTACTGGATCATCTACTGGAACAAGGAACTCTTTGCCGCCAAGGGCATCGAATTCCCGAAGACCTTTGAAGAGCTGGTAGCAGCCGCCGAAGCGCTCACCGATCCATCGACCAATACTTACGGGTTCGTCGCGCGCGGCATGAAGAACGCCAATGCGCCGGTCTATACCAGCCTCCTGCTCGGCTATGGCAAGCAGTCGGTTGATGCAGATGGCAACCTGCAGACGGATTCGGCTGAAGGTATTGAAGCTGCCAAGCTCTATCAGCGCCTGATGACCAAATCGGCACCTCCAGGCGTTGCAGGCTTCAACTGGGCTGAATGCCAGTCGAACTTCCTGCAGGGCCGTGTCGGCATGTGGCTTGACGGTATTGGTTTTGCACCGCCGCTTGAAGATCCGAACAAGTCGCGCGTTGTCGGCAAGGTTGGCTATGGCGTCATGCCAGCAGGCCCGAATGCACAGGCAGCACCAACGACCGGCGACGGCATCGGCGTGACGGAAGCTTCCAAGAACAAGGAAGCCGCATATCTCTATTGCCAGTGGGCTATTTCCAAGGAAATGGGCGCTCGCCTGTTGCAATCTGGGTCGGGTGTTCCGTTCCGCAAGTCCGTCATCGACGATGAGGCAGTGCGCAAGGGCGTCACCATGCCGGAAGGCTGGGTTGAAGCTCTCTCGAAATCTGCACCAATCAGCCAGCTCTGCCTGCCGGTCATCGTGCCTGTCACGGAATTCCGCGACATCATCGGTGTCGGCCTGACCAATCTTTTGAATGGTGCTGATGCAGAAGCTGAAATGAAACGCGCGACGGAAGAATTCCGTCCGGTCCTCGCACGGAGCGAAGGAAAATGACATCTGCCGCCCCGACAGGAGCAAAAACGGGAGCTGCTGCCAAAGCAGCTTCCTCCACCAGGGCGGTGACAAGCCGTCTGCGGCCGAGCTACTGGCCGTTTGTTCTTCCAGCCTTGATCACTGTCGGGGCGGTGATCGTCTTCCCATGGGTGTTTACACTGTGGATGAGTACCAACCAGTGGCAGCTTGGCGGCGAGCAGAGCTTTGTCGGTTTCGACAATTATTTGCGTCTTGCAACCGATATGCGCTTCTGGGAATCCATGTGGCACACGGTTGTTTATACGGTTCTGTCAGTCGTAGCACCGATGATATTGGGCACGATTGCAGCGCTGGTGTTTGACAGCAAACTGCCCATGCGCGGGCTGTTGCGCGGTATCTTCGTCATGCCGATGATGGCAACGCCGGTTGCGGTCGCGCTGGTCTGGACGATGATGTATCACCCGCAGCTGGGTGTACTGAACTATCTTCTGTCGCTGATCGGCATTCCGCCGCAGGAATGGATCTTCAACCAGAGCACGGTTATCCCGTCGCTGGTTGCTGTTGAAACCTGGCAGTGGACGCCGCTGGTCATGCTGATCGTGCTGGGTGGCCTTGCATCCATGCCGCGCGATCCGTTTGAAAGCGCGGAAATTGATGGTGCCAATGGCTGGCAGAAATTCCGTTACATCACGCTTCCGATGATCCTGCCTTTCATCATGGTTGCCGTCATCATCCGCTCGATTGATGCGCTGAAAAGCTTCGACATCATCTTTGCAATGACGCAGGGCGGTCCGGGAACAGCATCGGAAACCATCAATATCTATCTCTATAATGTGGCGTTTTCTTATTATGACATTGGTTACGGCTCAGCGATTGCCGTCGTGTTCTTCATTGTCATTATCGCCATGTCGATGATCCTTCTGGCGCTGCGCCAGCGGACCAAGTGGAACAGCTGAGGACAGATCATGGCAAGCAAGTCTATTCTTTCAAAGCTTGGCACGGCACTCGTGGTGTTCGTCATCGTGTCGCCTGCAATCTTCTTCTTCGTCTGGATGCTGTCGCTTTCGTTGAAGTATGAAATCGACAATGGTGCTTATCCGCCGATCCTGATTCCTGAACGCTTCGCCTGGTCGAACTATACCGGGATTTTCGAAACCAACGACTTCCTGCTCTATTTCTGGAACAGTCTTCTGGTCACAGGAACCGCGACCTTGCTGGCATTGATTGTCGGCGTTCCGGCAGGCTACGGCATTGCGCGACTGCGCGCCAACAAGTCGGCAATCGTCATCATGATTGCGCGTATGACGCCGGGTCTGTCTTACCTGATCCCGCTATTCCTGCTGTTCCAGACGCTCGGTCTTCTCGGCACGCTCTGGCCGCAAATCATCATTCATCTGGTCGTCACCGTTCCAATCGTGATCTGGATCATGATCGGCTATTTCGAGACAACACCGATGGAGCTTGAAGAAGCAGCCATTATCGATGGTGCTTCCTCGTGGCAGGTGTTCATGAAGGTGGCACTCCCGATTGCCAAGCCCGGCGTTGTGGTGTCGCTCATCCTCGCGGTGATCTTCTCGTGGAACAATTTCGTTTTCGGCATCGTGCTCGCAAGCCGCGAGACACGCACCCTGCCGGTCGCAGTTTACAACATGCTGTCCTTTGAACAGGTCAGCTGGGGTCCGCTTGCAGCTGCTGCCCTTGTGGTCACATTGCCGGTCCTGTTGCTAACCGTATTCGCACAGCGCCAGATCGTTGCAGGTCTGACCGCAGGCGCCGTCAAATAAGAGTTGAGGTTCAAGATGGCATCTGTATCCATCCGAAATGCAATCAAGAAATATGGCAATGTCGGCGTTCTGCATGGCGTGTCGGTCAATATTGAAGACGGCGAATTTGTCGTGCTGGTCGGGCCGTCGGGCTGCGGAAAATCCACGCTTCTGCGTATGATCGCAGGGCTTGAGGAAATCAGCGATGGTGAAATCGCCATTGGTCCGCGCGTGGTCAATGACCTGCGCGCCAAGGAACGCGATATCGCCATGGTGTTTCAGAATTATGCGCTCTATCCGCATATGACGGTGGCCGACAATATGGGCTTCGCGCTCATGCTGAAAAACGCCCCGAAGGAAGAACGCGACAGCCGTGTTAATCGTGCGGCGGAAATTCTCGGCCTCAACAAGCTGCTTGACCGCTTTCCACGCCAGCTTTCCGGTGGCCAGCGCCAGCGTGTGGCTATGGGCCGTGCGATTGTTCGTGATCCACAGGTGTTTCTGTTTGACGAACCGCTCTCCAACCTTGACGCCAAGCTGCGCGTGCAGATGCGTGGTGAGATCAAGGGGCTGCATCAGCGTCTGAAGACCACCACGATTTATGTGACCCACGATCAGATCGAAGCCATGACCATGGCCGACAAGATCGTCGTCATGCGCGATGGTCTGGTGGAGCAGATCGGCGCGCCGCTCGATCTTTATGATCGTCCGGCCAATATGTTTGTCGCGGGCTTCATCGGTTCGCCATCGATGAACTTCGTCAACGGCAAGATCGAAGAAGGTTCGTTTGTGACTGATGGTGGCTTCCGTATGCCGCTTCCTGAAGGCGACTACGCAAGCCTTTCGGGCAAGGCCGTTTATGGCATGCGCCCTGAGCACATGAAGATTGCCGATAACGGCGTGCCGGTCACAGTCGAAATCGTTGAGCCGACCGGTTCGGAAATCATGGTCATGGGCAAGCTTGGCGATCAGCCAGTCACTTGCCTGTTCCGCGAGCGCCTGACGGTGCGTCCAGGCGATGTGCTGACCATTGCGGTTGATCCAGCAACGAGCCATGTGTTTGAGCCGGAAAAAGGCATGCGCGTTAGTCGCTAAACATCAAATGTAACAAAAGAAAACGCCGGGCATTGGCCCGGCGTTTTCAATATTTGTGTTAGCGCGCATCCGGTTCCGAAAACCGGTTCCCACTTTTCGGAATGCGCTTTACTCCGCTGCTTCCTTGACGGCCATCGGGTTGTTCGGATGAGTCGTCCAGTTGGCATATTGTGCCGGGATCGGTGCCTTGGTGCGTGGATCGAAATCACCGATCTGCTCCATGGTGATGCAATCCTCGACCGGGCAGACATTGACGCAAAGATTGCAGCCAACGCATTCCTCATCGATCACCTCAAAGTGCCTCGCACCATTCACCAGATTGGTGATTGCCTGATGCGAGGTATCTTCGCAGGCAATATGGCAACGACCGCACTTGATGCAGGAATCCTGATCAATCCGTGCCTTGGTGACATAATTGAGGTTGAGATACTGCCAGTCACTCACATGCCCTACGGCCATGCCGCGGAAATCATCAAGCGTCTGATACCCCTTGCTATCCATCCAGTCGGAAAGACCATCGATCATTTCTTCAACGACCTTGAAGCCATAGGTCATTGCAGCAGTACAGACCTGAACGGTGCCGCAGCCCAGTGCAATAAATTCGGCCGCATCGCGCCATGTGGTAATGCCGCCAATGCCTGAAATCGGCAGGCCATAGGTTTCAGGGTCGCGTGCAATTTCCGCCACCATGTTCAGCGCAATCGGCTTGACCGCTGGTCCGCAATAACCGCCATGGCTGCCGCGACCGTCAATGGACGGAACCGGCGACATGCTGTCGAGATCGACCGACACAATGGAATTGATCGTGTTGATCAACGATACGGCGTCGGTGCCATTGGCCTTTGCGCCGCGTGCAGGCTTGCGGATATCGGTGATGTTCGGCGTCAGTTTGGTGATCACCGGCATCCGGCTATATTGCTTGCACCATTTCACGACCATGCCGACATATTCCGGCACCTGACCGACAGCAGCACCCATGCCGCGTTCGCTCATGCCGTGCGGACAACCGAAGTTCAGTTCGATGCCGTCAGCGCCGGTTTCTTCTACCAGTGGCAGTATGGCTTTCCATGCTTCTTCTTCGCATGGCACCATGATCGAAGCGATCAGTGCGCGGTCGGGCCAGCGCATCTTCACTTCTTTCATTTCGCGCAAGTTCACTTCGAGCGGGCGGTCGGTGATCAGCTCAATATTGTTAAGACCAAGCAATCGCCGGTCAGCGCCATGGATAGCGCCATAGCGCGGACCATTAACATTGACCACCGGTGGGCCTTCAGAACCCAGTGTTTTCCAGACCACGCCACCCCAGCCAGCCTTGAAAGCACGCTCGACATTGTAAGCTTTGTCAGTCGGCGGAGCCGAAGCCAGCCAGAATGGGTTTGGCGACTTGATACCGAGGAAGTTCGTTGAAAGATCAGCCATGTTTACTCTCCTCAGCCCTGTTCCTGGCCCAAAGGCACACTGCGGTCACGCGAAGCAGACGGGGTTGGCGCATGAAGCGCGCCGCCCGACAGTACCGCATCGGCAAAGCCTTCAATCGCTTCGGGACGTTTTGTCAGCGTCGCATGGATGGATTCGGCGGCAACCTTGCCGTCTTCCACTGATGCAACGGTCAGATCCTGACCACCTGCAACGCAGTCGCCCCCGGCCCAAATGCCCTCAATGGATGTGCGACGTTCATCATCGACGCTGATGCGTCCTTTGGAGAGGCCGATGCCTGAACCTGCAATTGGCTCTGGTTCAAACTTCTGACCGATTGCCTTGAAGACCTGATCTGCTTCAAGAATGAGATATTCGCCGGTGCCGGAAAGCTTGCCGCTATCGGCATTTGTATATTCAAACACAACCGCATTGACCGTGCCGTCTTCGCTCCGTTCAAGCGCGTGTGGCTGCAACCAGTGACGGATGACCACGCCATGAACCTGCGCCAATTCCTGTTCATAGGCGCTGGCATTCATGCTTTCCTGACCGCGACGATAAACGATTGTCACGTTTTCAGCGCCGAGCTTCTTTGTCTGGATTGCAACGTCCACTGCGGTCATGCCGCCACCAATAACCACAACATTGCGGCCAACGGGCAGGGACGAGAGGTCTTTTGCCTGACGTAGATTGGCGATGTAATCAACGGCATCAATCACATTGGGCGCGTCTTCGCCAACAAGTCTCAGATCATTCACTCCGGGCATACCCATGCCGAGGAACACCGCATCATAGCCCGCTTTCAAAGCTTCAATGGTGATGTCCTGACCCAGCGTCTGGTTATACTCGATATGGATCGCGCCAATTTTCAGCACGAATTCCAACTCGCGCTGGGCGAAATTATTGACCGTCTTATAGGCGGCAATACCATATTCATTAAGACCGCCGCCTTTGGCGCGGGCTTCAAAAATAGTGACCTGATGGCCATGCATCGCAAGGCGGTGCGCCGCAGAAAGACCCGCTGGACCCGCGCCAACAATGGCGATGTGCTTGCCGGTATCAGGTGCGCGCTTGAATGGGTGATTGCCGGTTTCCATCAGAACATCGGTGGCATAGCGCTGCAATTCACCGATCTTGACCGGTTTGCCTTCTGACGTTTCGCGAACACACACTTCTTCGCAGAGCGTTTCGGTCGGGCAGACGCGGGCGCACATGCCACCTAGAATATTTTCTGAAAGAATGGTCTTTGCCGCACCAATTGCGTTGCCGGTATTGATTTGGCGAATGAAACGCGGAATGTCGATGCTGGTCGGACATGCATTCATGCAAGGCGCATCATAGCAATAATAGCAGCGGTCGGATTCAACGAGGGCTTCATGCTTGTTGAGCGGCGGATGCAGATCATCGAAAACATGCGCATAATCGGCCTTTTCCAGCCGCGAGCCATGGATATCAGGCCCGTTCGCATGTCCCGGATTATCAATTGCATCAATAGGCGAATTCTCTGCTGATCTCATCGATCGCATCTCCCATTTTTGCTTGTTCAGGCGCGGGTCCCTTTGCGCACCTTGAACTCTGTTCCAGGCTGCGATCTTTACCGTCGCATGATGCCCGTTAATGACAGGATGACAGATTTTTACGGAAGGTCAAATTTTTTATCATCTGGTCAATTTATGAGAATTACTTACCAGAAATAGCAAAAAGGCCCGGCTTTGGAAGCGCGGGCCTATGATATTGAGCTCCGATGAAAATCAGAGTGGATCGGATTTGAGGCCGTCCGCTGTCGCTTTTGGGTCCGGGAGGGTTTCGGCTTCTTTGGGGAGTGCTGGGCGTGAGCTTAGTACCAGTGCACAGCCAGCAATGATGACGGCAGCGCCGACAAACTGGATAAACGACAGCTGTTCCTTGAGGAATACCGCGCCAACCAGAACCGCGATTACAGTGACTGCAAATTCGACGCTGATGGCTTTTGTCGGTCCGACATTTCCGACCAGCCTGAAATAAAGCACATAGGTAAGCGCGCTCATCACACATGCCGAAATCAGCAGATATGCGAAATCAACGAGCCCTGGCATGGCTGGCACAGGAATGGCAACAATCAGCGGCAAGGTCAGGATACCACCAAACACGAATGCGCCGATGGTGGTTTCCCATGAGCCGGTGCTGGACAAGCGGCGGCTGGCATAATTGCTGCCGAAAGCTGCCGAGAAGCAGGAGAAAAGCACTGCAATGCAGCCCATGATAAATTCAGGCGTAACCGCAACTGCCGGGAAGCCGACCAGCAGCACGATGCCGGTGACACCAAGCAACAGGCCAACGAGGCCGCGTGACGTGATGCGTTCTAGCCCCCAGAGCTGGCTGATAACCATCGAGAAAAGCGGAATGGATGCAACGCAAATCGCGGCCATCGCCGTTCCAATCAATGGCGTGCCGTAGGAAAGGCCGATCAACTGGCCCGCAACGGTGGTTGCACCAACAACGGCGAAGGGTTTCCAGCCAGCGTGAAAATCGAGTCCGCGTCCAGAGAATTTCGCAATCGCAAAAAGTGTTCCGGCGGCAATGAAGGAGCGGAAGGCAACCGCACCAGCCCAGCCAAAAGCTTCGACCACCCGCAGGACCACGAGGAACGATAGTCCCCAGGCCACGGCAAGAAAAATATAGGTCGCGATATCTCTGGGTTTCATGCCGATGGGCTTTCAGGAAGTATTGCGAATTATCGAATTGCTCAAGAGAAAGCGAAACTGTCGATTTTATAAGGATTGAAGCGAGATCAGGTCGTTTTTGCGGCGGCGTTCGACGCCGCTTCTGCGATATTGGCAAAGAAGCGGTCCGCGATCTTTCGCGCGACCGAGCCAAGCAGTTTCGTGCCGATTTGAGCCACTTTGCCACCGGCGTCTCCACGTATGGCGTAGGATAGAATCGTGTCGTCGCCATCTTCGTTCAGGCGCACATCAGTTGCGCCATGTGCAAATCCCGCTATGGAACCTTCGCCATGGCCTGAAATCGTATAGGAGATCGGCGGTTTCATATTCGACAATTCCAGAATGCCGTGAAAGCGGACTTTCAGGATTCCGAAGCTCACCTTGAGGGCGGCTCGTATTTCTGTTTCCGAAATGCGCTCGATATCATCGCAACCGGGAATGCAGGATTTCAGCGTTTCAATATCGTTCAACGCATCCCATACCGCCTGTCTTGGCGCTGCTATGCGTTCTTCACCTGTCAGGTCCATGCTTTGCTCCGAGGTGGATCACTCTAAATTGATCAATATGGTGTATATGACACTCTGTCCAAATTGGAAGTTCGGTAATTTATTTGCCGCAAATCCTCTCTAGAAGGCTTAATGTCCGCGATTAAATCGATTTGATTCGGGAGTAGCATCATGGCAAGAGACGCGACGAAGGTTGAAGCAACGGTCGCTAAGCTGAAAAAGCATTGGACGGAGAGCGCCCCGCACGACATGCGCGCGGCATTTCAATCCGATCCGGGCCGGTTCGAGCGTTATTCGCTGTCGCTGGACGATCTCTTGTTCGACTGGTCGAAATGCCGGATCAATGACGAGACCATTACGCTTCTGAAAGAATTGGCGCAGGCCGCCGATGTGGAAGGCCGCCGCGCCGCCATGTTCGCAGGCGAACACATCAACAATACCGAAGACCGCGCTGTGTTGCATGTGGCCTTGCGCGACACCTCGTCGAAGGAAGTGCTCGTTGACGGCCACAATGTGCTGCCGGACGTGAAGCAGGTTCTGGATCGTATGGCGGCCTTTGCCGACGGCATCCGTTCGGGCGCGCTGAAGGGGGCGACGGGCAAGAAGATCACCGATATCGTCAATATCGGCATTGGTGGTTCCGATCTCGGCCCGGTTATGGCGACGCTGGCGCTGGCGCCTTATCACGATGGCCCGCGCGCCCATTTCGTTTCCAACATCGATGGCGCCCATATTGCTGACACGCTGGCTCCGCTTGATCCGGCGACGACGCTGATCATCATCGCCTCGAAGACCTTCACGACCATCGAAACCATGACCAATGCGCAGACGGCGCGCAAATGGATTGCCGATGCGCTGGGCGAGGCGGCTGTGGGCGCGCATTTCGCTGCCGTATCGACGGCGCTCGACAAGGTTTCGGCTTTCGGCATTGCCGAAGAGCGCGTCTTCGGTTTCTGGGACTGGGTTGGCGGTCGCTATTCGGTATGGTCGGCCATCGGTCTGCCGGTGATGATCGCCGTCGGTCCCGAAAACTTCCGCAAGTTCCTCGCCGGTGCGCACGCCATGGATGTGCATTTCCGCGATGCGCCTATGGAGAAAAACCTGCCGATGTGGCTCGGTCTGATCGGCTACTGGCACCGGGCGATCTGCGGCTATGGCAGCCGGGCGATTATCCCCTACGATCAGCGTCTGTCGCGTCTAGCCGCCTATTTCCAGCAGCTCGATATGGAATCGAACGGCAAGAGTGTGACCGTGGACGGCAAGCCGGTTTCCGGCCCGACCGGACCAGTTGTCTGGGGCGAGCCGGGCACCAACGGCCAGCACGCATTCTTCCAGCTTCTGCATCAGGGCACCGATACGATTCCGCTGGAATTCATCGTGGCGGCTAAGGGTCACGAACCGGCGCTCGACAATCAGCATGAAATGCTTCTGGCCAACTGCCTCGCGCAGTCGGAAGCGCTGATGAAGGGTCGCACGCTGGACGAAGCCCGCGCTCAGTTGCAGGCAAAGAAAATGCCGGAAGCCGATGTCGAACGCATTGCGCCGCATCGCGTCTTCTCCGGCAACCGCCCGTCGCTGACGCTGGTTCACGATATGCTCGATCCCTATGCGCTGGGTCGTCTGGTCGCGCTTTATGAACACCGCGTGTTCGTTGAGGCGCAGATTTTCGGCATCAATGCTTTCGACCAATGGGGCGTGGAACTGGGCAAGGAACTGGCGACCGAATTGCTGCCAGTGGTTTCCGGCAAGGAGACGGCTGGCACCCGCGACGCCTCCACGCAAGGTCTTGTCGCGCATCTGCACGCACGACGCAAAGCTTGACGGCATAATCCTGCGTAATAGAAATGATGTGGAGCCGGGTTTGCACCAGACCCGGCTTCATTCGTATGAAAATGAAATGGGATGAGAAATGAAGACTGAGATCATCGAATTTGCGGGCGACGTGCCGGGAAATGCCATCGAACTGCGCGTGCTGCGCTTTGCGGGCAAGGGCGGCGATGCGCCGACCGCTTATCTGCAATCCTCCCTGCACGGTTCGGAACTGCCGGGGCAGGCTGCACTTCATTTCCTCATCCCTATGCTGAAAAAGGCTAGAGAAGAAGGCCGCATTCTGGGCGATATCACCGTGGTGCCGCAGGCCAATCCGGTCGGTTCGAACCAGTGGCAGGCCTATCAGCATCAGGGTCGCTTCGAGATGTTCTCGGCAGTGAACTTCAATCGCGCATTCCCGCTCCTGCCGGATTTCAACACGTCGGAACTGCCGGGGCCGGACGCGCCCGAAGGTTTGGTGAAGCGTCTCAAGGCAACGCTTTTGAAGCTCGCACTGCCGAATGACATCGTGCTTGACCTGCATTGCGACGATGAGAGCGAAAATTACGTCTATATCGCGAATGAATTCGTGGAAGACATGAAGGATCTGGCCGTCGCGCTCGATTCCACGGCGATCCTTGCCTGGGATACGACAGCGGATGCCGCCTTCGAGGAAGCCTGTGCGCATCCCGTTCTGCAACTGCCGAAGGACAAGCGCGACATGAAGCGCCGCGCCGTGACTACGGTGGAATTCCGCGGTCTGACCGATGTTTATGCCGATATGGGCAAGGGCGATGCGGAAGGTCTCTACAAGTTCCTCGTGCATCGCGGCGTCATCCGCGACGAGAGCGTCAAGCTCGACCTCGACTATAAGGGCCTCATATCGCCGCTCTCCAATGTCGAAATGGTCCGCGCGCCGCAAGGCGGCATGGTGTTCTTCCATGTCGAGCCGGGCGATCAGGTGGAAGCAGGCGCAAAGCTTGTCACGATTGTCACCGTGCCGGGCGAACCGGAACACGACATTGTCATGACCGCCCCGCAGGCCGGTCGCATCCTGACGCGCCGCTCGCTGCGCTATGTGCGCCGGGGTGACGATCTTCTGAAACTGCTCGGCGCGAAGCCGTCTACCGTCAAGAAGCGCGCGGGCGCACTCGAAGCATGAGTGCGACGCCCTTTGCCGACCGCCTGAAAGACATCCGTGCCGTTCTTTTCGATAAGGACGGCACACTGATCGATTTCGACCGCACCTGGTTTTCAGTGTCGTGGACATTGGCCCAGCGTTCGGCCCAGCGCTTGGGAGAGGGCGGCGAGCAGCATGCTCGCTCCCTGCTCGATGCTGGCGGCTATGACTGGGCGGCAAAGCGCTTTCGCGCCAATTCGGTGATCGCGGCGGGCACGGTGGAAGACATCGTTTCGCTCTGGCATCCGGAACTGGACAAGGCGGATTTGCGTAGCCTGATCGGTGAGTATGACCGTTATGCAGTTGAGGAGGGCGCGCGTTCGGCGGTCGCCATCGAAGGTCTGCGCGAAACGCTGGAAGCGCTGCGCGCCATGGGCTATCGGCTGGGCATCGCGACGAACGATTCTGAGGCGAGCGCTCATGCGACGGCCAAGGCGCTCGGCATTGAGAGCTTCTTCGAGGTGATCATCGGCTATGACACGGCAGCGCGTCCAAAACCCTTTCCCGATCCATTGCTGCATTTTGCGGAGAGGCTCGGGCTTCAGCCGCGTGAAGTCGCCATGGTGGGGGATAATCTGCATGATCTCGAAACGGCCCATGCGGCGGATGCGGGGCTGGCCATTGGCGTTCTGTCGGGCAACAGCCCGCGCGAGGCACTGGAACCGCATGCCGATGTGGTGCTTCAGTCCATTGCCGGTCTGCCGCAACTGCTGAAAGCCATAACGTAAAGCTTTCCGTTTTCTGATCTTCCGTTCAGAAGAATTCATCGCAGTGAGCCTTGCGGAAGCGGGGTCCTGCGGTAGCATGGCCGGGTTACAACCTCATCCGAGCTTAAGCCCATGATCCTTATCGGCCAATATGATTCACCCTTCGTGCGGCGCGTCGCAATCGCTATGCGCCTGTACGGCCTGCCATTCGAGCATTGGCCATGGTCCACATTCGGCGACCGTGACCGGCTTGCGGAATATAATCCGCTCAGCCGTGTGCCGACCCTGTTGCTCGACGATGGCGATGTGCTGATCGAAAGTGCGGCAATCCTCGATTATCTCGATGAGATTGCCGAGGCCGGAAAACCGCTGATCGCTGGTCACGGCATTGAGCGGCGTCAGGCGTTGAAGATTTGCGCGCTGGCCACGGGGCTTGCCGACAAGGCGGTGAGCCTTCTCTATGAGGGCCTTTTGCGCAAGGAACAGTCGCCGGTCTGGGTGGAGCGGTGCGAAACGCAGATCGGGCGTGTACTGGACGTTCTGGAGCAGGACCTTTCCGCACGCGGTTCGTCCTACTGGTTTGGAGCCGATATCGGGCACGCGGACATCGCGGCTGCCTGCGCCTTGCGTTTTTTGCGCGAGGCGCATCCGCATCTTTTCGACGAAACGAAATATCCGGCGCTGGCTACGCTCGCCGGGCGCTGCGAGGCGCTCGCTCCCTTTCAGGAAATCGTGCAGCCGCTTGCCCCGCCATCGGCCTGATCGAAAGAGAAAAGCCGGGGCGAAAACCTCGGCTGTTGATTTTGGCGATCAGTCGCGCAATTCGCGGCGCAGGATTTTACCCACATTGCTCTTCGGCAGGCTTTCGCGGAACTCGATTTCGCGCGGGCGCTTGTAGTTGGTGAGACGTTCGGCACAATAAGCCTTCACATCATCTTCGGTCAGGCTCGGGTCGCGTTTGACGACGTAGAGTTTCACCACTTCACCGGAGTGCTCGTTCGGTATGCCGATGGCGGCCGATTCCACGATGCCGGGATGGCCGGCAGCCACTTCCTCGATCTCGTTCGGATAGACATTGAAACCGGATACAAGGATCATGTCCTTCTTGCGGTCGACGATCTTTGTATATCCGCGTTCGTCCATGAAGCCCATGTCGCCGGTACGGAAGTAACCATCGGGCATGATCGCGCGGCTGGTCTCATCGGGACGGTTCCAATATCCCTTCATGACCTGCGGGCCCCGCACACAGATCTCGCCCACTTCGCCGAGTGAGAGATCATTCCCATCATCATCGCGAATGGCAATTTCGGTAGACGGGATCGGTACGCCTATCGTGCCTGAAAACTCGGTCGCATCGAGCACATTGGCACTCGCCACGGGTGAGGTTTCAGACAGGCCGTATCCCTCGGTGATGACACAGCCGGTCATTTTCTGCCATCGTTCAGCAACAGGGCGCTGCACAGCCATGCCGCCGCCAAGCGTCAGAAGCAGAGGCTTGAAATCGAGCGTCTGGAAATCCGGGTTGTTCATCAGTCCGTTGAACAGCGTATTGAGCCCCGGAAAGATATGGAACGGGTACTTTTTGAGTTCCTTGACGAAGCCGGGAATATCGCGCGGATTGGGGATGAGAATATTGCGCGCACCGAGTTTCAGGCCAGTCATCGCATTTACGGTGAGCGCGAAGATGTGATAGAGCGGTAGCGCACACACGAAATTCATCGCTTTCGGTTTGCCCTTGTTGCGGAATGCGACCGCTATCCAGGCGTCCATCTGCTCGACATTGGCGATGATATTGGTGTGGGTGAGCATCGCACCCTTTGATATGCCTGTCGTTCCACCTGTATATTGCAGGAAAGCAAGATCGGAGCCCTGAACAGGTGCTGGGTTGAACGATTTGCCACGCCCTTGCACTAGTGCGTCCTTGAAACGGACATGACCAGGGATCGTCCATTCGGGTACAAGTTTCTTCACCTTGCGGACGACAAAATTAATGATGTGCCCTTTGAAACCATGCATGTCGCCCATTGAAGCAACGATGATGTTGGGCACATGAATGGAAGGCAGCGCCTTCTGTACGGTCGCGGCAAAATTTTCAAGGACGATGAGTGCCTTGGCGCCGGAATCGTTCAATTGGTGTTCAAGTTCGCGTGGGGTATAAAGCGGATTGACGTTCACAACGACAAAGCCCGCACGGAGAATTGCCGTAAAGGCAATTGGATAATGCAGGACATTCGGCATCATCACCGCAACGCGGTCACCCTTGACGAGGCCGCGCGACTGCAGAAAAGAAGCCAATGCGCGCGAGTGGTCGTCGAGTTCCTTATAGCTAAGATCTTTACCCATACAGGTGAATGCGGGGCTGTCTGCGAATTGTCGGCAAGACGCCAGGATCATATCGCCAATGGAGGTCGCCTTGCTGAGGTCGATCTCGTGCGGAACACCAGCCGGGTATGATTTGAACCAGATTTTTTCCTCCGTCGGCGCAGTCTTGCCTGCTGAGTCTGCTGCGACGGATTCAACTATGGATGCACTTTGCCCAGTCGTTTTTTTCGCCATTTCTTCTCCCCGGATTGCTCCGTCTTAAATTGGGCAGCTTGTGCGCCCGCCGTCTCCCAAGCCGCCCGCCCCACGGACAGCTTCCTCGTTCATAAATGTGGTCGAGTTTTATACTCTTCGCAAGAGTTACATTGACGTAAGCGTAAATTATAAAAGAGTCGAGCGTCTTTCCCAATTTTGAAGTTTGGCAATCACAATAGGTTGAAACTTGCTATTGGGGAAAATAGCAGGACCGGCGGGCAAACGATATCGCAATTGTATCCCGCAACGCGTCTAATGGGTTTCCGTCGCCTGATTTCTCATGGATCGAATGAGTATCGAGATCGCCTTGCCGCCATACGTTACAAGATCATAGTCTCTGTCGCCTCGCAGCCATTCATTGAGAAGCCCGCTCAATATGGAAAGCAGGACCGGTGCTGCCGTATCAGCGGTCCATTCCTTCGAAAGCTCCCCACGTCTTGCGGCCACGTCCAGCAGTCCTGCGAACAATGAGAGGGCATTGGCACGCGCTTCCCTGAGACGTTCTTCGAGCGGGGCCATTTCGCCAACGAACTCGCATCGCTGGTTGATGATAGTGAAGATGTTCTGTTGGCGCTCATCGCTCGAGAAAAGCTGTAGCGCTTGAATAATCGATTGTTCCAGAACGTGCATCGGATTGGGGTGATTGACCGCCGCTGCCTGCAACATGATTTCTTCTTGCGGGAACCGCGCGCTGCCTATGATTGTGCGTACGATCTCAAGTTTGTCGTGAAAGTGGAAATAAACAGCGCCACGCGTTACTCCGGCATGACAGGCGATTTCCATCAGTGTAGATTGATTGACACCGCGCTCGAGGAAAACCTGCTCGGCAGCCACCAAAATGGCTTCCCGGGTTTCGGCGGCCTCGGCTTTCGTTCTTCGCATGACTTCTCTCGGGTGGATGCAGGCTAATGGCCCAGTTTACCGCTAAATCTAGATAACTCATTCGTGATCTGTAATATTAGGTGATTGACTATAACACGGTAGTTCGTGTTTACAAACACTCGTGTATGTTAAATTGGCAGCACCGCGCGACAGCAAGGGCACTCCCATCATGACTATGAACCGTTCTATTCGGCTTTTTGCGGCAGGGGCCGCATTTCTTGTCTTTGCGGGGCAACCCGTTCTGGCGCAAGCACCGGGAGGCGCCACGCCACCTCCGCCACAGGTATCCGTTACCGTGGTCAAGCCGCATGACGTACCTGTTACCTACGAATATGCGGCGCGTATCAGTGCCTATCGTGATGTCCAGGTGCGCGCGCGCGTGGGCGGAATATTGCTTCACCGCAATTTCACCGAAGGCACGGAAGTCAAAGCTGGCGACGTGTTATTTGAAATAGACCCTGCACCTTATGAGGCGGAGCTTGAAAAGGCTCAGGCACAAGTAGCTCAGGCTGAAGCGCAGTATCAGCAATCCATCCGAGACGCTGAGCGCGCCGAACAATTGGTTCAGCAGAAGGTACAGAGCGCAGCCGTTCGCGACTCGGCTTTTGCGACCCGTGACTTGAACAAGGCAGCGGTTGCAGCAGCCAAGGCACAGCTCCGTACGGCAGAGCTCAATCTGAGCTACACCAAGGTAACCGCGCCAATCAGCGGTATTACCAGTCTCGAACAGGTCAATGAGGGCAGCCTCATCGGTACCGATGCATCCTCAAGTCTCCTGACCTCGATCATGCAGCTCGATCCGGTTTACGTGAACTTCTCCTTCACGGACACGGAAGCGGCCGAAATCGACCGTTTGCGTGCTGAACGCGGCGCTACGGGAGAAGATGCCAATCGCCTCAAGATCAAGGTCCTGTTCGGTGACGGTCAGGCCTATGATCATGAAGGAACAATCGACTTCACGTCCTCGTCGCTTGACACGGAAACGGGAACCCTCGGCGCCCGTGCTGTCGTTGAGAATCCAAATCGCCGTCTGATTCCCGGTCAGTTCGTTCGCGCGGTGATCCTCGGCATCGAGGTTAAGAACGCTATCACGATCCCGAAGGCCGCCCTGCTTCAGGGCCCGCAAACGCAGTTCGTTTACGTGGTCAACAAGGACAACATCGTCGAAGTGCGGCCGATCACGGTTTCTCGTGAACTGAGCGATGCATGGCTGGTTTCCGAGGGCCTCAACGCAGGGGATCGGGTCATAACCGAGGGCCTCATCAAGGCCGCTCCGGGACGTCCGGTCAATCCGGTCGACGCAGCTACTGAAGCAGGCAATCAGGCATCGCCGGATAAGGCCGGTGCTGAGGCTGGCAAAGAACAGGCGGCAGGCAAGCAATGAATAGGTTTTTCGTCGACCGCCCGGTTTTCGCGGCGGTCATCTCCATTGTTCTCGTGCTGGCTGGCCTGATCTGTATCCGGATCCTGCCGATCGCCCAGTATCCTGAATTGACGCCGCCGCAGGTGGTCGTCAGTGCGACATATCCCGGTGCAAGCGCCGAAACAGTGGCGCAGACTGTTGCTGCGCCGTTGGAACAGCAGATCAACGGCGTCGAGAACATGCTTTATATGCAGTCCTCGAGCCTTGGCAGCGGTACCATGCAGCTGACGGTGACCTTCGCTTTGGGCACCGACCCGGATCAGGCCACTATCAACGTCAACAACCGCGTACAGCGTGCAACCTCGTCTCTTCCGCAGGAAGTTCAACGTCTTGGCGTTACGGTGGACAAGCGTTCCACCACGATTCTGGGCATGGTTGCCATGTTCTCCAACAGCGATCGCTATGACCGCACTTATGTCGGTAACTATGCGCTCCTGAATGTCGTCGACGACCTCAAGCGCTTGCAGGGCGTTGGCGACGTGCAGTTGCTTGGCAATATCGACTATTCGATGCGTATCTGGCTGCGTCCCGACAAGCTGGCGCAATACAACCTGACCCCGAGCGATGTATCGACTGCTATCCAGGAGCAGAATGCGCAGTTTGCAGCAGGCCGCTTCGGCGATCAGCCGGACCCGCAAGCCGGACCGTTCACCTATACCGCGACCACGCAGGGACGTCTGCCGGATGCTGCGGCATTCGAAAACATTATCCTGCGCTCAAGCTCCAACGCCGCGACCCTTCGTCTGAAGGATGTCGCCCGTGTCGAGCTCGGTACGGAAAGCTATCTCGTCGACAGTAATCTTAACGGCACATCTGCGGTGCCGATTGCAATCTATCTGCAGCCGGGCGCAAACGCGCTCAACACGATGGAGCTTATCCAGAACCGTATGGATGAGCTGAAAGCGAGCTTCCCGGCAGGTATCGATTACTCGATACCGTTCGATACGACGAAGTTCATCAAGGTCTCCATCGAGGAGGTGGTTCACACTTTCATCGAGGCGATTATTCTCGTTGTGCTGGTGGTGTTCATCTTCCTGCAGAACTGGCGGGCGACACTCATTCCGATCATCGCAGTGCCGATCTCGATTATTGGTACTTTCGCGGGCATGTATGTGCTCGGTTTTTCCATCAACCTTTTGACGCTCTTCGGTCTGGTGCTGGCAATCGGTATCGTGGTCGACGACGCTATCGTGGTTCTGGAAAACGTCGAACGTATCATGACGACGGAGAAACTGTCACCGCGCAAGGCTGCCATCAAGGCTATGGGTGAAGTGACGGGTCCGGTTGTCGCGATTGTTCTCGTGCTCTGCGCAGTGTTCATTCCTGTGGCCTTCATGGGTGGCCTTGTCGGTGAAATGTATAAGCAGTTCGCCGTCACCATCGCGATTTCGGTGACGCTGTCCGGTCTTGTGGCTTTGACACTGACACCGGCACTCTGCGCGTTGATCCTCAAGCCGGGTCATCACGAGCCGATGCTGCCGTTCCGTATTTTCAACCGCTTCTTCGAGCGGGTGACAGACGGGTATTCTCGTGGCGTTCGCTTCTTTTTGAAACGCGCCGCAATCGGTCTCATCCTGTTTGCAGGTCTTCTTGGCGCTACATACTATCTTTTCGAAAGGGTTCCGGGATCGTTGTTGCCAGACGAGGATCAGGGCTTCCTGTTCAGCGTCGCAGTGCTTCCTCCTGCCGCCTCTTTGGAGCGTACAACGGCGGTTCTCGATCAGGCGAGCGCGAATATCCGGAAGAGCCCGGCTGTGGAAAGCGTCTTCGCGGTATCCGGTTTCGACCTTCTGTCGGGCGGTCTGAAAACCAGTGCGGGCACGATGTTCATCATGCTCAAGGACTGGAAGGAACGCACGACGCCTGAAACCGATGCGCGCAATCTGCCTGGTGCCTTCATGGCTATGAATGCGGGCATCAAGGACGGACTCATTCTTGCATTCAACCCACCTCCGATCATGGGCCTCAGCACGACCGGCGGCTTTGAGCTCTATGTTCAGGACCGCACAGGCGGAGGTGTAGAATCGCTAACGCGAGCAACCAAGCTCATCACCGAGGCTGCGGCCAAGCGACCGGAGCTGCAGGGGGTGCGCACGACGTTCGATCCGAACGTTCCGCAGTATGACATCCAGCTTGATCGCGAAAAGGCGAAGGCTATGGGTGTGCCGATCAACTCTGTATTCACTGCGATGCAGGCAACATTCGGCAGCCTCTACGTTAACGACTTTACGCTGTTTGGCCGCAACTATCAGGTCAATCTGCAATCGGAAGCCGAGTTCCGCCGCGATCCAAGCGACCTCAAGCACGTCTTCGTACGGGCTAATTCCGGCAGCATGATCCCGCTCGATGCTCTTGTGACGGTCAAACGTATTGTCGGTCCCGATCAGCTTGAACGCTTCAACGCCTTCAACGCGGCCAAGATTACCGGCAATCCGGCACCGGGTTTCACATCCGGTGATGCGATCAAGGCGATGCAGGAAGTCGCTGCGGAAGTTCTTCCGCAAGGCTATCAGATTGCATGGACCGGTTCGGCCTATCAGGAAGTGACCACTAGCGGTACAGGCACGCAGGCTATGATCTTCGGCCTCGTCATGGTGTTCCTTATCCTGGCTGCGCAGTATGAACGCTGGAGCTTGCCGCTTGCCGTCATCACCGCAGTGCCGTTTGCAATCTTTGGCGCATTGTTGGCGACTGATCTGCGCGGGTTGACCAATGACGTGTATTTCCAGATCGGTCTGGTGACACTCATAGGTCTGGCAGCGAAGAATGCGATCCTGATCGTGGAATTTGCCGTGCTGGAGCGCGAGACGGGCAAATCTGCCTTCGACGCGGCATTGTCTGCTGCACGCCTGCGATTCCGCCCGATCGTGATGACCTCGCTGGCCTTCATTCTCGGCGTGGTGCCGCTCGCGATCAGCACGGGTGCCGGTTCGGCAAGCCGTCACTCGATTGGTACGGGCGTCATTGGCGGTATGTTGGCGGCAACGTTCATCGCGACGTTCTTCATTCCGATGTTCTATAGTCTGATAGCGCGTAAGCCTCCGAAGAAGCCGGAGGACGAGGACACGCAGGATGTGACCGACAAGAGCGAACAGGCGGGCAATCAGCTCTAGTTCGCGCCCGTTTCGGAACACAAAAGCCCCGCCTTTCGGCGGGGCTTTTTGCATTGAGCAGATGCCAGAATCGAAGCAACCGCTAGAACAGCGATGCGATACTTTGAACGATCGCCCAGGCTAGAAAGGTTGCGGGTACGCTGAGCGCCGCAAGCATGATGCCAAGAAACACGTAGGCGGCCTCATTGGGCGAGCGCTTCGTTTGCTCCGGAGTCTTGTGCCATTGAGCAGGAACGCCATCGAACATTGTATAAATCCTCCTTCTCCCTCAATCTGATTATTGATGAGAGGCTGATTTGTTCAAGTAAAAATAAATGGATGTATTTATTGAGATTTTTATGTTAGAAGCGGCGCAATTCGTGCTGAAGAATGCGCACTGCTATCGGTTTTTATGCAATCAGCTTGAGTTATATATTTGAAAGAAAATAATTTTACTTTTCTACTGTAAGTATCGATATATCGGAATTTTCAAAAATATCTGAAAATTCGCTTGGTATCGAATCTTCTCTGCGTCAAAATGGCACGTAATGGGCGGCCCTATTTTATCGGCCAGATCCGTCTGATGCTCCCTCAGTAAAAGCTGTTGGGAAAATAACGCAGATAGAGCTCCGTTAACGTGCCTTTCTGCTGCAGGGCCTGAAGGGCATTGTTGAGGGCATTGACGAGAGGAACGTTTTGTTGCGCTACAGCAATGCTGAGGCCACTGCCAAGATATTGCGGCGCAAGATAGGGGCCGGCTGTGAATGTGCAGCACGCATGGCCTTCAGGGCTATTCAGCCACATCGAAAGTGCCATGCCGTCATGGAACACAGCACTTATCTTGCCGCTTTTGAGGTCGGCGAGCATGAGTGAATCATCAGAGTAAGGTTTAGCGACTGCCTGAGGAAAATAGCTTTTCAGAAGCTGCTCATGGGCGGTACCGCCAATTACGCCAACACTCTTTCCTTTTGTTGCCATAATTGCGTCGTCGCTAAACGCGCCTGCATTGGTCGTCGCAAATCGCGCAGGCAATCGCATATAGGACCGTGAGAAGACAAATTGTTTGCGGTTTGCTTCGGTTGGTTTCCACCCGGCCATGATCGCTTCCGCCTGTCCGCTAAGAAGGCGCTCTTCAAGCTCGTCCCATGGTACAGCTTCAATCTGACAGATGTCATCGACGCCCAATTGATGACAAAGCGCTTTGGCAAGGTCGACGTTGTAGCCGGAAAGCTGCCCCTGATCGCCCAGCATGTTGAACGGGGGGAAATCGACAGTTGTGATAAAGCGCAACCGATTGAGCGCTTGCAAGGACGGCAATGGCAGGCGTTCTTTCTGGTTGATGAAGGATGGAGCTTCCGGTTGAGTCTCCGAAGCCCAGGCACCATGGACGCCACATGTGAATACCAGCACAGCTAGAAGTCTTGGTAGGTAGCGTTTCATAATCCGTTTCTGCTTTTTTCTCGATAAGTTCGTGTTACCCGAAAAATCAAGCGGCAAGCAATACTCAACGAAAGTCCAATGAAAATAAAGGTTGCAATTCGCTTATAGTATATTACCTTCCGATTGTAATTTTATCGAAATAAGTACCTAATAAAGAAATCGATAAAGTAATTATAATTGTAAATTCCTAAAACATAAATTGTAAATATTCAGTAGTGCGGGGGTGCTATGAGTAGTGTATCGATTGCGTTCGATCTGGAGATATGCAGTGCCATATCAGCCAGATTGGAACAATGTGGCGTGTCTAGAGATGCGTTGTTGGGGGCCTATAGTGCGGCGGCTCATCATGGAACATCTTTTTGTGCGGAACTGGTTCAGCGGGGTGATGTTGCGGAATCGGTCATTTATGCAGCTATCGCTGATATTTTGGGGGTGGAATTTACAAACGAGGCGCTACCCTCTCGCATTTTCGTCTCTGGTGAAGAAAAGCCGTCGGCTTTCGTTGATGTTGGCCAGGTCATGGTGCTCGGTACGGACGGAGGTAGCTATCTCTATATAGCTCCGTCGGATAATCGTATCAGAACGCTCCGGGATCATATTCTTGCGACACCACAATTGAAGAGCCGGATCCGTATCTGCACACCGACGCTGTTGAAACACATCATGCGGCAACGACATCAGAAGGATCTGATCACACGGGCACATGAAATGACGCCGCAGTCGCTTTCAGCAGCGCGTGTTCTGGATACGCCTCAGGCATTTATCATTGCCATGGCGATCTATGCGTTCTTCGCCTGCATGCTCAACTGGCCGATGATAACGCTTCTGGTGCTTCACGTTACGCTGTCGATATTCTTCTTTGGCTGCGTGATGATCCGATTGTTCGCGGCTGCCTCGGGACGAAGATTGAAATTTCTTGAGCTCAAGAAATGCAGGCCGCGTGATTTACCAAGCTATTCCGTCCTCGTCCCGCTGTATCGGGAGCAGGACGTGATCGGTCAGCTTGTTTTGAGTCTGAAGCGGTTGAACTGGCCGGCAAGCAAACTTGATATCAAGCTTGTCTGCGAGAAGGATGACTTTGATACGATAGCGGCGATACGTCGTGAGCGACTGCCATCAAATTTCGAATTGGTTCTCGTGCCGTCCGGTGGGCCCAAGACAAAGCCAAAGGCGCTGAATTATGCATTGCAGTTTGCCCGAGGCGAAATTGTTGCGGTTTTCGATGCTGAAGATCGTCCCCATCCCGATCAGTTGCTTGAAGCATGGCAGACCTTTCAGGCAGAAGGCGACAAGCTCGCCTGTGTACAGGCGCCGCTGATTATCGGGAATTTTCGCCATAATCTGCTGACGCGAATGTTTGCCTTCGAATATGCCGCACTTTTTCGGGGGCTGTTGCCGTGGCTTGCTTCTCGAGGGCTTGTCATTCCGCTCGGAGGTACCTCCAATCATTTTCGACGATCATGTCTGGAAGAGGTCGGCGGCTGGGATGCTTACAATGTCACGGAAGATGCCGATTTGGGTGTGAGGCTCGCCCGATTTGGCTATCGTATCGGCGTCATCACGCGTGGGACTATTGAGGACGCACCGGTCAACTACGACATTTGGAGAAAGCAGCGCACACGCTGGCTCAAAGGATGGATGCAGACCTGGCTCGTTCACGGGCGCCAGCCTTATAATACCTGGCGCGAACTGGGTTGGTTCAGATTCACCATCAATCAGATCTATACATTGGGTATTATCGGTTCTGCATTGTTGCACCCGTTTATGCTGGTCATGTTCTTCACATTGCTGGTGAGCACTGCATTCAGTCCGCTGACGTCTCACAGCGTATGGTTGCTGGCGCTCGACGTAATGAACATTTTGATGGCTTATGTGAGCTTTTATCTTCTTGGCTCCAGAACTATGGAGCCGACGGAACTGGGAGGTTATGCCTACCTGTTTTCGATCCCGATTTACTGGGTGTTGATTTCGATATCGGCCTGGCGGGCGCTATGGCAGCTGGTGCGTATGCCGCATTTGTGGGAAAAGACTCCGCACCAGCCTAGCCTGTTTTACATCTCAGCGAATGACGGGGTGAGGAATGTAGAACCGCGGCCGATGATCGATTGATCCTCTGGTCCAATTGCCTGAAGGTCTCTTCCTTCATAGGGCAGTGTCAAAAGGATGCGCCGGATTGCAGCCAGTCTGGCGCGCCTCTTGTCATTCGACCGAACGATTGTCCAGGGTGCGTAACCTGTATCGGTCCTTTCAAACATGGTATGCAATGCATCGGAATAATCATTCCAGCGAGAAATGCCCGCCACATCCATAGGTGAGAATTTCCAGTTCTTAAGCGGGCTGTGCCGACGCTCATGAAAGCGCTTGAGCTGCATTTCCTGACCGATATCCAGCCAGAATTTGAAAAGATGAATACCATCTGTAACGATCATGCGCTCGAAATCGGGTGTTTCAGTCAGGAAAGTTTCAAGCTGCGTTGATGTGCAAAAGCCCATCACGCGCTCCACACCCGCCCGGTTGTACCATGAGCGGTCAAATGTGACGAACTCGCCGGCAGTTGGGAAATGCGCGACATAACGCTGGAAATACCATTGACCCTGTTCGGTTTCGGTCGGCTTCGGCAATGCAACATTACGGGCAGTTCTTGGGTTCATGAACTCCCGGATCGTGAAGATGGTGCCGCCCTTGCCTGCGGCGTCACGACCTTCAAAAACGCTGATAACGCGTCCGCCTGTATCCTGAAGCCAGTATTGCAGTTTGACGAGTTCGATCTGAAGCCGCTCGAGCGTTTCTTCATATTCATCCGACTTCATCTTGGATGGATAAGGGTATCCGCCCGACTGCAGCGCATTATCGTCGATCCATTTCGGCAATTTTGGATCGTTTATGTCAAACGAATGCACTGCCCCATCAATTTTCAGCTTGATTGGCTTGTCGCCTGGCTTTGCCTCGTCTTTTTTGTCTTTCTTTTTGTTAGCTGTCTTCGAACTGTCACCCACGGCAATTCCCTTTCGTTTATATCAAAGCATGATATGGGCTGTTTGGAAGCCGCGTAAAGGACGTTCAAACATTTCCGGATAAAGTCGATGCCACAACCGCAGAAGGAAGCAGCATGAGCGAGGCAGGCAACCGCACAGATCCAGAACCACAAGCCGAGAAGTCGATTTTCGAACCGCTTCTCCGGGTCAAGGGCGTTGTGATCGCCAGCATGGTTCTCGCTGTCTGCGTGTTGGCCCTCGATCTTCCGTTTTGGTTTCGCGCAGGTCTGCTGGCCGTCGTCGTTCTAGGCGCTGTATGGCTTTCAAGCGAAGTTGCAAGCAGCGAGCCGGATGAGACGCCAGCAAAAAATATAGCACCCAATGAAATGGCGGGGGTATCAGGCGAGCGCCTGGCTGATCTTCTGACCGATCCGATGGTCGTTTTCGACCATGGCGGCACGGTTCGGTTCGCCAATTCTGCAGCTCTCGATGCGTTTCAGTCGCTGGAAACCGGCACCGCGCTTTACTTACGATTCCGGGCGCCGGAAATGCATGCCCTCATTCAAGGGGTTATTGCAGACGGAGAAGCGCGCAGCATTGAATATTTTGAACGTGTCCCGATGGATCGCTGGTTCAAAGCCATGGTCAAGGCTCTGCCTGACAAGGACGGCAGACCTGAACTTTTTGTTCTGCTGTTTCGCGATCAGAGTGAAACGCGTCGCATCGACCGCATGCGGTCGGATTTTATCGCAAATGCAAGCCATGAATTGCGCACGCCTCTGGCCTCGCTTCGCGGTTTCATCGAAACGCTGCAAGGTCCAGCCCGAAACGATACGGCGGCGCGTGATCGATTTCTGGATATCATGCAGAAACAGGCCGAACGCATGTCACGGCTGATTGATGATCTATTGTCCCTGTCACGTCTCGAAATGCGGGCACATCTGGCTGTCAATGAATGCGTGGACGTGACTTCCATTCTCAATCATGTTGCCGATACGCTGACGCCATTGGCCGCAGGCCTCGATATCAGTATCGAGCGTGATCTGCCTGATCATCCGGTGAATGTTACGGGCGCACGTGATGAGCTTATTCAGGTATTCCAGAATCTCGTTGAGAATGCCTGTAAATATGGACAGGCTGGCAAGCGTGTCATCGTAAAACTGAACGAAGACAATAGTGGCAGTTCTGCGGAAATCGTGGCGTCAGTCCAGGATTTCGGTCCGGGCATTGCAGCGGAACATTTACCACGCCTCACGGAGCGCTTCTATCGGATTGACGTTGAAACAAGCCGCGCTCAGAAGGGCACGGGTCTTGGTCTTGCTATCGTCAAACATATTCTTGCTCGCCATCGAGGCCGTCTGGTTGTTCGCTCCCAGTTGGGTGAAGGGTCGACGTTTACGGTGCGGCTGCCGAAGCGAGCCGCATAAGCTCTATCTAAGATTGCGAAGCAGCTGCCATTTCAACGGACGAAGTTTTCGATAGAGCGAAGTCATGCGTAACCGTTCCAATGAATGGGCGAGGATGAGCGACATGCGCCCTCGAAAAGTGACCGATCGGATATAGTCGCGCAGTGGTGTTGTCTGATCACATAAGCCGACTTTCCACGGCTCGTCGCCAAACCCAAGATCGAAACTCATATAGCCGTCTGTTTTCAGTTCATTAAGCAGGCGCAGTATCAGCACTTTTCCGGGTGAAAATCTGCTCCATTTGCCGTTCTCGAACGTTGTGATCATTGCACAGTAGTGACCATTGCGGACGACGCTCCACATCGTGGCCAAGACCGTTTCCCCTATCGCGAGTGCCGAAAGATGCAGGGCGTTGTATTGTGCCAGTTGCTCGGTAGCCTCTTCAAAGAAGCGCTGCTTCTCGGGATGCGCGTCGAAACCAGGGACCATGGTTTCTTCAAAGCGCCGTTGCTTCTGGCGCAACATAGCCCCTAGAAGCACGCGCCGCTCCGCTTCGGTTTGCGCGACAAAGAACCGATGTTCACCCATCTGCTGAAGCGTTCGATCACGTTTTTTTATGTTGCGAATACTCTGTACGGACCGCTCTATCTCATCCATCGGGCGAGCCAGAGATATGGCGTGTGCAGATGCGTTGGAAGGTCGGTTTGTTATCTGCCACAACGGATTTGCAAGGCCTTCAACTCGCTCTGGTATTTTATTAAGCGCCATCAGATCATGTGAGGGGACCGCCGCGGCGACCGCTTCGAAAATACGTGTTGCCGTGTTGTGAGAAAGCTGCGCTGCGGCTGGAAATATGACGGGTCCATTATAATCGCTTACACCCTCATCGATGAATGAAAGCACGCGGGAACCGTAGACACGGGTAATAGCGAGTGGCAGAAAAAGAAGTGGGGTGCCGTCATGCAGGCGAACCTCGCTCAAGCATAGCTGCACACCGGATTTCTGCCCGTAACTCGCTTCCCATGCCTTCAGGAAGGATCTGGCCTGAAACACGAAAAATGCGCTGCCGGTTTTGTCATCGGCATCCGGCCAGTCGGCGGATAGCTGCTCCGTGCTGCTGTAAACCCGAATGTCGAAATCATTGGTCAGCATGAAGGTCTTTCAGATCATCCTAAAATTTGGGAAATTTCTATAATCTGAGCCTGACGAATCTCATTTTATAGTTGAAGTGTTTAGTAGATTTGAAACCAAAGGAAACTATGAAATGCTGGCTTGAGCCAGTAGATTTCTTTGCACATGCTTTCTCTCAAATAGGGTAACGATGTCTGTTTCGATTATCATCAAAACTTTGAACGAGGAAAAGCGCATCGCCGAGGCTGTGGAGAGCGCCTTGAAAGCTCTGCCCGGCGGAAAAGTGGAAGTAATTGTAGCGGATAGTGGATCTACCGATCGCACAATAGAGATCGCACGATCCTATCCGATCAAAATTGTGCAGATCGAGCCTCCTGCGCAGGCTAGCTGTGGCCTCGGTCCGCAGCTGGGCTTCCAGTATTCGGCACAGCCCTATATCTGCCTGATCGATGGCGATATGATACTCGAGCCGGATTTTCTACCGGCTGCCCTCGACTATCTCGACAAACATCCTGACGTTGGCGGTGTGACCGGCCATGTCGTGGACCAGATTCTGGAAAGTCTTGAGTTCCAGCGTCGTGCGAAGCGCCATTCGCCGGAAGCGCGCGCAGGTGACATTGATCGCATGAATGGCGGCGGGCTCTACAGGCGCGGCGCGATAGAGCAGGCGGGTTATTTCTCTGATCGCAATCTTCATGGACACGAAGAGTTTGACGCAGGGGTTCGCCTGCGCAGCAAGGGCTGGAAGCTCTACCGTTTGGATCGTCCTTTCGTGCAGCATTTTGGCTATACGATGAATGCCTACAAGCTTCTGGTTCGACGCTGGAAAAGCAAATATCTGCGTGGGACCGGTGAAGTGTTGCGTGCGGCGATTGGACAGCCGCATCAGAAAAACTTGTTCCGTGAATTGCCGGAGCTCCGGCTTTGGGGCGCGGTCTATCTTTGGTGGCTGGCAATCCTAGCAGCTCTTGTTTTTGTACCGGGATGGTCGCTGGCAATTCTGGTCGCGGCCATAATTGCAGTGGCTCCGTTCGTGGCGATGTCTGTTCGGTCTCGTAGTATCGAACTGGGCGTCTATGCGGTGGTCGCATGGATCTTTCATGCAGCAGCACTTCCACTCGGCTTTTTTCAGCCGCGCCGCAAACCAACCGACTGGATCGAAAGCAAGATTATAAGAGAGCCGTGATGAAAGGGTTGCGACTGGTCATATCTGCTTCGCTTATAGGCCTCGCAATGCCCGGCGCCAATGCTGAAGAATGGCTTCCGGTCACAGAAAACAATCTCGAAATTTCCGCAGAAAGCCCTCTGGATTTTTCAGGTTTTCTGCCAAATACCCCGATTGACGAGAAAAATCGTTTGATCGCAAATGCTGACGGGCATTTCGCGCAGGCTGACAAGCCGGATCAAGCGATGCGGCTACAGTGTGCGGCGATTGGCTGGGGGCCTCCATCTTCAGGCGACGTGGATCATGCGTTCATCGATCGATATGTCCGACAGCTCCGCTTGCATGGCTACAACATAGCCCGGTTTCATTTCGTCGATGCCGATCTGATGCTTGGACAGGCGCGCGATTTCGACTTCCGTCCCGAAGCGCTTGACCGGACGCGCTACCTGATGGCAGCGCTCAAACGTGAAGGTATTTACTGGATCATTGACGGGCTTACGTCTGAAAGCGGCGCTTTCGGCGGAAAGGACACTGATCGTTGGGGACTGGAAGGTAATCTGAAGCGCCGGGCCTTTGTGGAAGATGCGGCATTCGAACATTGGCTGCGCTTCCAGAAAGAAGTCTACGCTACAGTCAATCCCTATACCGGCCTTTCACCTCTAGAAGATCCTGCTCTCGCTCTGGTCATTCCGTTCAACGAAAATGGTATCGAGTTTACGAGCTTCGTGCATGAGAATGACGATGGGACCAGATTTTGGCCGGGTTATCGTCCCGCGTTCAATGCATTCCTCATAAAACGCTATGCCGATACTGCTGGCTTGTCACGAGCATGGGGTGGTTTGGCCTCCGACGAAAATCTGGAGCAGCAAACCATCCATCTGCCCGAAAGCCGCAGCAGTGGGGGGAGGAGGCTCCGGGATTTTCAGGCCTTTCTCGTCGAAAGTGAACGTTTGCTGGCGCAACGGATGGAGGGGGCGCTGCGCGATCTTGGCTATCGCGGTCCGATCGCCCCTTACAACAACTGGTTCACGGTCCAAACGGCCCTTTCGCGACAGCCTCAGAAAGTGGTGGCGGCCAATACCTATCAGGACTGGATCGGAACTCTCAGCCCGGGTACGGCAATCAAGCATGCGAGCTCGATTGCCGACGCTGCTTCCTATGTCAGTGAGATCGCTGCCGGGCGCTGGATCGGCCGGCCGTTTCTTGTGACCGAGTATGAGCAGCTGTTCTGGAACAGTCATCGGTATGAGGCGGGTCTGGTGTTTCCGGCCTATGCGGCATTGCAAGGCTGGGACGGTATCTGCCGTCATGGCCAGGGACCCCTGACGCTTGCATTTGATGAGGCAGCTCCGTTTCGTCAACGTATCGTGCCGTACACTTTCGCGGTAGATCCGGTTGCGCGTGCCGGCGAAACACTGGCAGCGCTCCTGTTTCGCCGGGGAGACGTCGAAACCGCAGCTTTCGATGTGCCATTCATGACGCAAGGAGAGACGAGCCTTGGTGAATCGCTCGAACTTCGGGAACCGGCCCGGCTGAAACCGCTAGCACTTCTTGGCGGGATTGGTCTTGCCGCGAAGGAACTGGCGTGGCCGCAAGGCTTGCAGAAAAAAGTCGCGGTTGACTATCGGAACGTGTCACTCGACAACGTGTTACAGCGCTTGAAAGCAACAGGACTTCTTTCGGATGATAACGTGACCAATCCCTCGCAAGGCTTGTTTGAAAGTGCCACCGGTCAAATCCGGCTCGACCGTAACAAGCAGCGGATGCACGTGGTCACACCTAAGACAGAGGCTATCGCCTTTGCCGAACTGAAAAATCGGCTGACTTTGAATGAGTTATCCATTGGTAATGCCGAGGAAAGAGGCTTGTTTGCTGTTTCGGCAATTGATGAGAAGCCGCTGAAGGACAGCGAAAAGCTGCTGATAATTTTCGCCAGCGATGCTCGTAATACTGATATGCGCTTCCGCGACAAGGCGGAGAAAGTCATAGAGGATTGGGGGCGACTGCCCGTCACTTTGCTGCGCAATCGGGTGGATGTGAGACTGGCAGGAAATACGATTTCATGGATGCTCTCGCCAGTCGGCCTTGACGGCAAGGTTCACGAAGAAATAGCGGTGGGGTCCGGCCCCATTGCTTTCCGGCTTGATAACGCAGCGGGCAAGGAGGGGCCGACGACTTTCTTCCTTTTGGAACGAAAACTCGCAGTTCAATAGAAGTCTGTCGATAGCCTGCTCCAGCTTTCGCCAGCCAATCCGCCAATGAAAATATCATTGCGGTGTACCGCGTTCAACATGTCCGCGCTTGCAGTAACAACACAGACATTGGCTTTCAGACGAAAGAACATGATGGATTGTTGCGAAAGGGCATTGAGATAGCGCGGGTCTACCCGGCCTTGCGCTGCGATATGCCCTTCTTCCTGCACGTGAAGCAGCATCGCATCGACGGCATGTTTTTCCGTTCCGGCTTGTGCGATGACGTTCAAAACTTCAGCCATGCCGTTGGGACGGCTGTAGTAACAGAAAAAGCCGCTCGGACTGCCGGTATGGTCGTTGATCGCGCAGAGGTGCAATGTACCAGCAGCCTGATTGTCCAACGCCATCTGAAACAACCAGTTGATGTCGCTTTCGGTCCAGACCGGATGGGCCGAATAGCTCTCGAGCAAGCCAGGAACGAGTGAGACCGCTTCTTCAAGCGCTATTTCCTTCACATTCGCTCGGGATTTGGCGGCTTTCTTGATCGGGGGAAGCGGAAAAAGCGGGTTGAGCATTTTGCCGACTGAACTTGTCGCCCATCCATCAAGGATCGGCCGCCGTTCGGCGAGGTAACTGGCCACATAGCTTGCTGCTTGGAACACGCGGGTCCACCCAAGCCCGTGTGTGCTGAGCGTCACCCCTCCTATAGCCTCGAAATGTCTGAGGCTCACTGGCGCCGCACTGTCGCTGAAATTGAGTATCTTGTCGCTTGGACGCAAGGTGAGGGTCAGTTCGGCGGCACCGCGTGGCGACATGTCCGGCTTCATCATGAAAGCACATAGCAGTCGCCCCATGATCGTTCGGCCATTGACCCTGTAGGGGATTGGGAGAACCGAGAGGGCGCTATCGATCCCACCATGATCGTCCTCGTGCACGACACTGCCGATTGCAGGATCGTAATAGGGGTTCTCAAAAAAGAACTTCTGAAAGAACTGATCGAAGTTTTCGTTACAAGATTTCGATTGTGGGCGGAAAACTTGCTGGAACAGGGTGCGGACGGCTGGAATATCGTCGGTATCCATCGCGCGAACACGTCGCGATTTGGTGCCATTTGCTGGTATCGAAACATGCGCCATCTAAGCCCCCACTTGCTTGAAACCGCCTTTTTTCTCTTCTGCGTCACGACTCCGGCGAACGAGGTAGATAACGCAACCCCACGATGCCAACACGATACTGATTTCAATTACGTAAATGGCCGCGAAAGTTCCTGTGATCGGGGCGTACCACGTTGCCAATGCCAGAAGCGGCGCGCCGAGGATATTGCCTGTGTTCAGGACCGCAGTGCGGTAGCTGTGCTGGCTTGCTGCACCCAGGAGATCGACCGCTATCGACCATAAGGCAACGAACACCGTGATCCAGCAAAGTGTGCGGCAGAAGGAAACCAGCGTGTCGTATTCGCTGCCGAACAGATAGGGCAGGTAAGGCGCGATAATAAACACAGCCAGCGATGTGAATATGCCAATCGCAAAAGCAGCGCCGAGCAAGCGCATCGTGATCGGCAGGGCATGATGAATGCCATTTGCGCTGGCGCGTGCCAGATGAGGATAGACGAGACGGTTCATCGCCTCGACGGTCAGTGTGCTGCTGTCGATGATGCGGCGGGTGACGCCATAACTGCCGACGACGCTTGGCGGCATCAACGTGCCGAGGAGCAGAAGGTCTGCGTTCTGGCGGACTGCCTTAAAGATGAACTGCGATGCAAACATCACACCGAGCCGCAGTTCGTCGCGTACAATCGTGTATTGCGGCCGACCGAGCCTGCGCAAGAACAGGGCATAAACTACGGCGACCAGTACATGAACCCCGAATTGCCAATAGGCCCAGCCGACAACGGTAGAGACGCCGAATACGAGGCAAGCGATTGCTGCGGCAATCGTGCGAGCCACGGCAAATCCAACAACGGAGAGATTGGCGGATATGAAGTCGGTATGTGCGATATAGATCTGCTCGACCAGCAGGATAAGGCGCACCAGCACAATGTTCGTGACAAGCAGCAGGAAAAGCCCAACCAGGTTGCCGGAGAATTCCGGAGCGCTGCTTAGCCAGAACGGCAGTATCAGCATTCCAGCAGCGACGAGTATGATGCCGGTTATTGCGATGAGAATAAGATTGTGGCCAAGCATTGCCGGATAGATTGCCCGATCCTGCGCCACGCGACGCACGAGGCACTCTGCTCCGCCAAGGCCACAGATGAAAGTGGCGATGCTGGTTACCGCCATGACCGTCACGAACAGACCAAACTCGTGAGAGCCGAGATATCGCGCCAGAATAGCAAATGTAAAAAGCTGCGCGATGTTTGCCGCGAAAAGGCTGCCGCTAGAAGCTGCGTAGGACAGTAATGTCGACCAATGGCGTTTCAAGTTTTTATACCAAATGTTCAGGCTGTTCCAGCCCAGCGTGCTTTTGGGAGAATAAAAGACGCGCTCGAATTTCAAGAAAAGCTTATGGCAGCGAACCGGATTATTTTTCGTAAAGCTTCTGGTGGTGAGACATATGCTCCATCTTCTCTTAATCCCGAAAAACACGAAGTGCCAAGCATGTCGGCCAAAATTTGTGAGGATCTATAGGACTAAATGACCATCATTTGCATTTTAGTGACACTCTTGCACGAGATTGCCTTTCATTAACCGAATTTTTTAATCTTTAAGTCTAATGAAAACAGTAGCGCCATGTTTGCGCTATTGAGTGAACTTCAGGGGCGACTAATGTACACCTTGCGCGACCTCGCTTCGAAAGCACAGGTAACGGAGACCGGCGGTGAAAATCTGGCCTCCGTCGATGACCGGTTGCGCGCAGTCAGACGCGAGACGCATATCGCCCGTGAAGAAGAAAAAGTCACCGAAACAGTCGCACCCGTAAACAAGGGACTGATGCTGCCTCAACTCGACCTGTTCGAGGCGCTTGCCTGGATGCGGGCTCGGTGGATTTTGATCGCGGCACTGGCAATAATAGGTGGCTTGGCGGGGCTCGCTTACGGCATGACGGCAAAGCCGCGATACACAGCCTATACGGATTTGCTGGTTCCGCCGTCTGGGCTCCAGTTGTTGCCGAACGATGTCTATGCTCAAAGCATGCAAGCCGATAGCCAGATTCTCGACATCGAAAGCAAGATGCGCATCCTGACTTCCGGGAATGTACTCCGGCGGGTCGTGACGGACTTGAAACTGAATGAAGATGAGGAGTTTGTTCCTCCTCCGCCCGCCTTCGATCTGCGGGCTATGCTGGGCCTCAGCAAACCGGCGGGTCCAAAAGATGACACGCTGACCGCGGTTCGCGCACTTTCGCAGCGGATCAACGTTACGCGACCTGAACGGTCCTATCTGGTTACGATTGCTGTCTGGACCGAAAATCCCGAGAAATCCGTGCGGGTTGCGGATTCTCTGGCGAGTGCTTTCCAGGAAGAAGTCGCACAAGCGGATGCCGATGGGGCGGGGCGCGCTGCCGCCGCCTTGTCCGAACGGCTGTCTTCGCTGCAGAAAGCAGCAACTGGGGCGGAAGAAAAAGTCGCGGCGTTCCGCAGGGCGCATGGTCTGCAGACTGCGGGCGGGGAACTCGTCAGCACCCAGTCGATGACACAGATCAACTCCAAGCTGGTCGATGCCAAAGCGCGCGTCGCCGATGCAAGCACGCGCTATGAGGAACTGACCAGGGACACGGGCAGCGCAGTTAGCCCGGCAAGCACGTTGCAGTCGCCCACCATGACAAACTTGCGTGGACAATATGCATCGCTGAAACAGCGTTACGATGCTCTCACCATGACCTACGGGCCGCGTTATCCGGAACTGATAAACACGGAACGTCAGCTTGCCGGTCTGGAACAGCAGATGATGCAGGAGCGGGCACGTATCCTGCAATCGGCCAAGGTTGATCTCGATCAGGCAAATGCCGTTGTCGCAGCTCTCAATGCGCAGGCAGCTTCCGCACGTTCGGCTGTCGCACTCGACAATGATGCGCAAGTTCAGCTTTCAGACCTCGAACGTGACATGGCCGCCAAAGTGGCGATCTACAATACGTTCCTGACCCGGTCGTCGGAGACAAGCCAGCGCCAGCAACTTGATGCGACGAACATTCGGATCATTTCGACCGCCATTCCTCCCATCAGTCGTAGCTGGCCGCCCAAGACTATGGTGCTTGGTGTCGGCGGCGGCATCGCTGGAATGGGTCTTGGCGTGGTTCTCGCACTTGGTTTGGGCTATCTTGGTGCGTGGCGGCGAAACCGAGAGGATCTGGTCTGACTTGGCTGAGTTATCGGTACATTGCCGTGTGGAGACACAGCCGCGAGTCTCGTCGACTATCGGGGCTGCACTCTTTCTCTGCATGTTCTTGTTTGTCTGGATAGGCACGAGCCCCTATCCCGATCTTGGCACTGTTACCGGTGTGACTGCTACAGCCGCAGCATCCAGTTCGTTGAACCAGCTGGTCACCTTGTTCCTTACAGGCAGCTTTCTGGTTTGTGCGCTAAGCGGCTCCATGCGCAATGCCGTCATGCAACCGCGCCTTTTGATTGGTCTGATTTTCTTTTGGCTCTTCCTGACCGCCTTGCTGTCGGCTCATCCCATGATTGCCAGCAAGAAGGTCGTCCTGTCTATCCTGACCGCCTTGAATGCGAGCATTTTTCTTATATTGCCGCAATCCGAACGCCAGATGGCGCGGTTGCTGGCAATTGGTTCATTGATAACGCTGGCATTTGCTTATTTTGGCATAATCTTCATGCCGCAACGCGCCATTCATCAGGCGACTGAAGTCATCGAGCCCATGCTGGCCGGTTCGTGGCGCGGTCACTATCCGCACAAGAATGCTGCCGCTGCATCGCTGGTGCTGATGAGCTTTTTCGGGCTCTATATCTGGAAAGCCGGGTTACCAAAAACCGGTCTGCTTATCGTCGCCCTTTGCGTGTTTTTCGTTCTGCATACGGGCGGCAAGACATCGACGGCCATGTTGCCCTTCATTGTCCTGATGTCGCTGGTCTTTGTCAGGATGAAATGGACGCGGGTTTTCATTTCGATCGGCGGGATTGTCGCCTTCAACGTTGTTGCCGTCGGTGCGGCTGTCTTCGATCCCTTGCGCGAGCTTGTTCAAAGCCTGGGAGTGGACGCCAGCTTCACAAATCGATCCGATATCTGGAAACTCGCATTCGCTGCTATTTCGGCCAAACCGATATTTGGTTATGGTCTGGACTCGTTCTGGAAAACCCCTGAAATGGTCTATGCGGGCGGCGGCGGTGCCAGTTGGGCTGTTGCAGCCTTCAATGCGCATAATTCTTTCCTGGATATGATGATCAATGCGGGGGTTATTGGTTTAATTCTGACGCTTATCTGGATAATGGTCTTGCCGCTGCGATACATTAAGGAAGCGGAAAGCACAGATAACGACCCTATATTAACGCTCCTTTATATTCGCCTTTGGCTTTACGGATTATATATGTCTTGTATGGAAAGTACGTTCTTTCAGAACGGTGGGGCATTGTGGTTCTGTATTATGGTTGCTGTCTTCGGATTGCGCTTGCAGGCAAAGGCGAGGCTCGTCTGAAACAGCTTTTGGGGGGCTGGGGCAATGGTGGAAATGGATAGTCTCGAGCGGGCGCGCAGTCGCCTGGAATGGTATGCCATTCGGCTGAACGACAGTATCAGTCGTCGGTTCCCATTGCGTCCGTTCTGCTTGCCGAAAAATGAGCGGATCATCACTTTTACGTTCGACGACGTGCCCGATACGGCGGAGAGCGCCGGGGCCGCTATTCTTGACGAACATGGGGTTCACGGCACCTTCTATATTGCTGGAAATCTGGTTGGTACGAAAGAGACCAAAAGGAACCTGATCACGCAGGAAGGGTGCCGCAAGCTGGTCGAGCGTGGGCATGAATTGGGTTGTCATACCTATAGCCATCTCAAAGTCCCTTACGCCGGAGCGCGGGAGATCGCTTCCGATCTTGATCGTAACACAGCCTATCTCGATGCGTTCGAGCCGGATCGCGCTGAACTACGCAATTTTGCTTATCCTTATTGCGCATCTTCGATGATGTCGCGTCGGCTTTTTGCCGATCGTTTCGCAACATGTCGCGGCGGCGGTAACCGGATCAATCGCGGCATGATCGATCTGGCCTTTTTGCAAGCGGTCGAAATTAGGCAGCCCGATGACGAGGCCATACGCCAGACCCGTTGGATCGACGATCTGGATGCCAATCCCGGCTGGCTCGTCTTCTACACGCACGATGTCAGCGATACGCCAACCGAATTCGGGTGCAAACCTGAAACATTTGAACGCCTCGTATCTCATGCAATGAGAAGTGGAGCGACTGTTCTTTCTGTTCGCGAGGCCTTGGCGCGCCTTGGCGCGCAACGAGGTGCTGCTTGACGCATGTAAATGAAAAGGAACATCGCCTGTTGGCGATCAATAATTACTTTTATCGGCGCGGTGGCGCCGAGACTGTTTTTCTCGACCATATCAAACTGTTTTCTGAAAACGGCTGGCAAACAGCCCCCTTTGCCATGCAGCATCCGGACAACTTTGCGTCCGACTGGTCCTCTTATTTCGTTTCGGAAATCGAGTATGGCCGGGAAAGCAGCCCGCTTACCAAAGTCGTGCAGGCAGGCAAGATCATTTACTCATGGGAAGCGCGCGACCGCATCAAGGCGTTGATCGAACGGTTTCGCCCGAATGTCGCGCATGCGCACAATATCTATCATCATTTGTCGCCGTCGATTTTCCCGGTTCTGAAAGACGCGGGTGTCCCGACGGTTATGACGGCGCACGACCTGAAGCTGGCCTGTCCGGCCTATAAGATGCTGTCACATAACCAGATCTGCGAACGCTGCAAAGGCGGACGCATCTATAATGTGGCGCTTCACAAATGCATCAAGGATTCCACGACTTTGAGCGGGCTGGTTTTTGTCGAGACAGCGATCCATCGCATGCTCGGTCTCTACCGCAATACGCTTGACCGGATTGTTGTGCCTAGCCGGTTCTATATTGCCAAACTCGCGGAATGGGGCTGGCCGGAGGAAAAGCTGGTCTATATCCCCAATTTCGCTCATACGGACGATCTGAAACCCTATGAGGATGAGGGCGATTATTTCGCCTATGTCGGAAGATTGGCGCCTGAAAAGGGGATCGGCACTCTCATTCGTGCCGCAGCCAGTGCGGGCCAGAAACTCGTCATTGCAGGCACCGGGCCTGAAGAACAGTCATTGCAGGCACTCGCGGCTGAGACAGGCGGTGACGTCACTTTCGCAGGCTATGTCTCGGGTGAGCGGCTGCATCGCCTGATTGGAGAAGCGAAAGCGCTCGTCCTACCGTCTGAATGGTATGAGAATGCTCCGATCAGTATTCTGGAAGCTTATGCTCTTGGGGTGCCGGTGATTGGCGCTGACATTGGCGGAATTCCTGAAATGATCATCGAAGGTGAGACCGGAATGGTCTCGCGTTCCGGGAGCGCCGACGATCTCGCCCGTGTTCTTGGCAATTTCGCGGAATTAACGCCGCAGGCACGACGCAAGATGGGAAATGTAGGCCGGGTCTGGGCCGGCAACGAATTCTCACCGCAGGCGTACAGAAACCGCACGCTGGAGCTTTACGCCGAGTTGGGGGCGCTTTGATGGTCCGAGAAGACAAACGACCTCGCGTCATGATGCTGGGCTTGCGTGGCGTTCCGAATGTTCAAGGCGGAGTGGAAAAACACGTCGAGGAGCTTGCGCGGCTCTATGTGACAAAGGGCTGGGATGTCGAAGTCATCGGGCGTCGTCCTTATTTGGAAAAGAAGCAACCTTATGTCTGGGAAGGTGTGCAGGTGACGCCGATCTGGGCACCAACCTCCATGAAATTCGAAGCGATTGTTCACACAGTGCTGGGCGTGTTGCGCGCGGGCTTCAAACGTCCGGATGTTGTGCACATTCATGCAATCGGCCCGGCTCTGGCTGTTCCCTTGGCGCGACTGCTGGGGTTGCGCGCAGTCGTGACGCATCATGGTTTCGACTATAATCGTCAGAAGTGGGGACGGCTTGCGCGCACGATGCTGAAGCTTGGCGAATGGTGCGGCATGCGGTTTGCCAATGCGCGTATCGCGGTATCCAACGACATCGCGCAGACCATGCAACAGCACTACAATGTGCCGATTACCTTCATCCCGAATGGCGTTACGCTCCGTCCTGCCTGCCGGGATGAGACGTGGCTGGAGAAGCACGGTCTGACCCCGGGCCGCTACATTGCTCTGGTGGCCCGTATCGTTCCGGAAAAACGTCAGCTCGATCTCATCGAAGCCTTCGCAAAACTTTCCGATCCTTCTCTGAAACTGGCTCTGATTGGTTCTGCAGAATATACCGCTGAATATGCCGGAGCCGTCCGCGCCGGAGCTGAAGCTGTGCCAGGTGTTGTGTTGACGGGTGCACTTCAGGGCGAAGAATTGTCGGCCTTGTTCAGTCAGGCGGCCTTGTTCGTTCTACCTTCCAGTCATGAGGGTATGCCAATCGCGCTTCTCGAGGCAATGGGATATGGCTTGAACGTGCTTGCGAGCAATATTACTGCTAATGTCGAAGTAGGGCTTCCGGAAGAAAATTACTTTCCGCTCGGCAATGTCGATGCGTTGAAGAGTGCGTTGCGGCAGAAGATCGACAAGCCCCTGACTAGTGAGCAGTCGCAAGAAATGATCGACTGGATTGCGCGGGATTACAGCTGGAACGGCATCGCTGATCGCACGCTGGAAGTCTATACATCCATCCTAAAATAGAAATTTGGTCTATTAAAAAAATGGCCCCGAAAGCACTCGCTCCGGGGCCAGATGTCTCAAATCTCGTACTTGCGTTAACGAGCCCGGCGGCGCTCTCCAGTCGGCTGGAAAGCCATGCGCGAATGATAGCTGCAATAAGGGCTCGATTCACCGGATTCGTGACCGCAGAAATGAAAATCTTCATTCAGCGGGTCGCCGATCGGCCATTTGCAGGTGCGCTCACTCAGTTGCAGCAGCGAGAGACGGCGCGAAATCGGCACCACCACATCGGAGGCAGGCTTGATCACCGTTTCCGCAACTACGTCTACGGCATAGTCCACCTGAAGGGCGGTGGCGCCAACCGTCTTGGTAACGGTAGCCGTGCGCATTGTCGTTGTATGTACGCCGGTTGAATGTTGTGCTGCTGGACGCGGCGCAGCGGCGACCGTGTTGACTTTCTTGCTGCGTGGAGCAGCGGTCGTGGTCTTGCCACGGCCCGAAAGCTTCAAACGGTGCACTTTGCCGATCACTGCATTACGGCTCACGCCGCCAAGCTGCGCTGCGATCTGACTTGCACTCAAGCCTTCGCTCCACAGTTTCTTCAGTAGTTCGACGCGTTCGTCTGTCCAGTTCATCGCCCTGGGCTCCAATCAATTTCGTTATCCGGAATCCGCCAGTGTTCTCGGATTGCTCCAAGCGCAAACACCATATCTATCCGGGTGACTAGGTCCGCCGCACGAAATGTAGCTTTAATCTCTAAAAAGAAACTACAGTATTCAACGACTCTATGACAAGGGATAGCCTTGTCAGGCAGATTCCATTTTTATGGTTTTCCCCAACTTGGGTGCTAAAGACGGTTTTTCTTTGGTCCAGCGCCGAAATTTTGCACGCAATTACCACTGAACTGAAAACCCGGACTGTTTCAGGATGGAACATCGCAAGCTCGCGGAGCGGACATGCCGTCTGGCAGCCTCAACCGAGGAAGGCCTTTATCTATATAGAGTGAGTGTCCACGTAAAGGCATCTACGGTCAGAGAATGATGCAAGGTTGCGAAAATGCATCAACTCATGCTGAAAGATGGCCGTCAAACCTTGCTTGCTTTGATTGACATTTTTTCCATGAACGCCAATATACGCGCGAGATAAATATGCCGCCCTGAGGGCGGTTTTTTATTTCTGCCGGAGGCTCAAGCGAGGAGCATGAAGCTAGCCGGTCCATTCCTCATATGTCTCACTATTATATCGCGACAGCTAGGGATGGAATATCGGGCGTTTTTTGAAAGGTGGGAACCTTCTCAGATGTCCGAGGACTGATTATGGGAAACACAGCCGTGCCAGTTCAATCGGGCAGGCTGCAAAAGGGCTTTGGAGGCCTGACGTTATGACCGACGCTACGACCGTGCAACCGCTTTACGACACCTACAATCGTGCGGCTCTGCGCTTCGAGCGAGGTGAGGGCATCTGGCTTATTACCGAAGACGGCGAACGTTATCTCGATTTTGCGGCCGGTATCGCCGTGAACTCACTTGGTCATTCGCATCCGCATCTTGTGGAAACGCTGAAGACCCAGGCAGAAAAGCTGTGGCATCTGTCGAATGTCTATGAAATTCCAGCACAGGAAAAACTTGGACAGCGCCTTGTCGAGAATACCTTCGCCGACAAGGTGTTCTTCACCAATTCCGGAGCCGAAGCTCTTGAATGTGCAATCAAGACCGCGCGCCGTTATCAATATGTGAGCGGTCACCCGGAACGTTTTCGCATTGTGACCTTTGAAGGCGCCTTCCATGGCCGTACGCTGGCCACGATTGCGGCTGGCGGTCAGGCCAAGTATCTCGAAGGCTTCGGGCCGAAGGTCGATGGTTTCGATCAGGTTCCGTTCGGCGATGAAGCGGCATTGCGCGCCGCTATTACCGATGAAACCGCAGGGATACTGCTCGAGCCCGTGCAGGGTGAAGGCGGTCTGCGCGGCTTCCCAGAAGAATTTATGCGCATGCTGCGCCAGATTTGCGACGAAAAAGGCCTTCTGTTGATCCTCGATGAAGTGCAGACGGGCGTTGGCCGCACCGGCAAGCTGTTTGCGCATGAATGGGCGGGCATTAGACCGGACATCATGGCTGTCGCCAAAGGCATCGGCGGCGGTTTCCCGATGGGTGCCTGCCTTGCAACCGCTGAAGCAGCCAAGGGTATGACCGCCGGCGTTCACGGCACGACCTATGGCGGCAATCCGTTGGCCATGGCTGTCGGCAATGCGGTGCTTGATGTTGTTCTGGCTGATGGTTTTCTTGAAAATGTTCAGTCAACCGCTCTGGTCATGAAACAGGGGCTTGCTTCCATCATTGATCGCTACCCGAACATCGTTTCCGAAATTCGTGGTCGCGGTCTGCTTATCGGCATCAAATGCGTGGTACCGAACGCCAGCCTCATTCAGGCTCTTCGCGATGAGCACTTCTTGAGTGTTGGTGCCGGTGACAATGTGGTTCGCTTGCTTCCTCCGCTGGTTACGACACCGGAAGAAGCGCGCGAAGCGCTGAAGCGCATCGAAATGGCGGTCGAACGGCTCGCAACTGCAAATCCGATCAGCAAGACGGCGTGATATCATGGCTAACGATAACGGGATCAAACACTTTATCGACCTCTCCGCTGTTCCGGCGTCGGAGCTTCGCGCAATCATGGAAGATGCCAAGGCGCGCAAAGCGCGCCTGAAGGCGGGAGAAATAGAAAGCCCCTTTGCAGGCAAAGTGCTTGCGATGATCTTCGAAAAGCCGTCCACGCGTACGCGCGTGTCGTTCGATGTGGGTATGCGCCAGCTTGGTGGCGAGACAATTATGCTGACCGGTTCGGAAATGCAGCTCGGGCGCAGCGAAACCATTGCGGACACGGCGAAGGTCTTGTCGCGCTATGTCGATGCGATCATGATCCGCACCACGTCGCATGAGCGCATGCTGGAACTTGCTGAATATGCGACCGTCCCTGTCATTAATGCACTGACGGATGATACGCACCCTTGTCAAATCATGGCTGACGTTCTTACATATGAGGAACATCGCGGCCCGATCAACGGCAAGACCTTTGCCTGGATGGGGGATGGCAATAATGTCCTCCACTCATTGGTCGAAGCTGCGGCGCGTTTTGATTTCAACGTCAATATCGCAACGCCGGAAGGCAGTGAACCCAAGTCGCAATATGTCGATTGGGCGAAAGCGAACGGCGCGAGCATCATGTCCACCATCGACCCGGAATGGGCGGTAAACGGTGCGGATTGCATCGTGACCGATACATGGGTGTCGATGGGGCAGGAAGACCATGCACGCGGCCACAACGTTTTCATGCCCTATCAGGTCAATGCGCGACTGATGGCAAAAGCTGACCCGAAGGCGCTTTTCATGCACTGCCTGCCTGCCCATCGCGGCGAGGAAGTGACGGATGAAGTGATCGATGGACCGCAATCGGTCGTATTCGATGAAGCGGAAAACAGGCTTCACGCCCAGAAAGCCATTCTGGCCTGGTGTCTGCAAGGAGCATAATTTGGCTGATAAGACCAGCAACGAGCATACCGAAGTCGAAAACATTCAGGTCAATCTGGGCGATTTCGACTTCGCAGGCGATGACGCCGTTGTGCCCTTTCAGGTGGAAGGACTCGACGTGCGTGGTCGCGCGGTTCAGCTTGGCACGAGCATCGACGGCATTCTGAAACGTCATAATTATCCGGAAGAAGTTGCCCGTCTGCTGGCGGAGGCAACTGTATTAACCGTGCTGCTCGGCACGTCGCTCAAATTCGAAGGCAAGTTCATCTTCCAGACGCAGTCCGACGGTCCGGTCGACATGCTGGTGGTTGATTTCCGTACTCCACGTTCGGTGCGTGCCTATGCGCGTTTCGATGAGGAGCGCTTGAAGGATGCGATTGCAGCCCATAAGACGAAGCCCGAGGAGCTGCTCGGGCGCGGCACGCTTGCCTTCACTGTGGATCAGGGCACTTATACCCAGCGCTATCAGGGTATCGTTGCGCTGGATGGTTCGACATTGGAAGAAATCGCCACGACCTATTTCCGTCAGTCGGAACAGATTCCGACCGACCTGAAGCTGAGTGTGGCCAAGCTTGTCGAGCGCGGTGCCGATGGAAAACCTGTCGAACAGTGGCGTGCCGGCGGACTGATCATTCAGTTCCTGCCGGAATCCGAACTGCGCGCCCGCATGCCGGATCTGCCGGGAGGAGATGAGGATGAAGCCGAAGTCGCCCTCCATCCTGAAGACGACGCGTGGGATGAAGCTCGTTCACTGGTCGGGACGATTGAAAGTTCGGAACTGACAGACCCGCAAGTGGGCTCTGAACGGCTGCTTTACCGCCTGTTTCATGAACGCGGCGTACGCGTCTTCGATTCTCTGCCGGTACTGGACGAGTGCTCATGCTCGCGGGAAAAAATTTCCGGCGTATTGTCAGGCTTTACGGCTGAGGAAATTGCGGAAAGCGCGGACAACGGCAAGATTTGCGTCACCTGTGAATTCTGTTCGAAACGCTATGAGTTTGATCCGGCGGAGTTCGTGCAAAAGGCCTAAGCTGATCTTATTGCAAGCAAAGGAATGGCTCGCTGCTGGTCGTGGCGAGCCATTTCTATATGGACTTAACTTAATTCAAAGTGCGTCTTTGTTCGGGAATATCGAGCGAGAAAGCGGGGATGTCCACGTCGAACAGGCTGTCGCCGGAACCCTGCATCTGATAGCGCCCCACCATAACGCCAGAGGTGGTCGTTAGCGGGCAGCCCGAAGAATACTGAAATGAATCGCCTGGTTCGAGGGTTGGCTGTTCGCCAACCACGCCTGATCCGCGCACTTCCTCGACATACCCGTTCGCATCGGTAATCTGCCAGTAACGCGAACGCAGCTGCACGGTTTCGGCGGAATTGTTGGCTATGGTTATGCGATAGCCCCAGACATAACGGTTTTCATCGGGTTCGGACTGATCTTCCAAATAGAAAGGTTCGACCGAAACTTCGATCCCCCGCGTTACCGCTCTGTACATGCACACCCGCCCTACATTCGCATCGGTCTTGGCACTTGCAATCTGGCGAGGCCGGATAGCATAGGTGCTTTTTACTCAACGGTTCGCCGGTTTTGTTCATGGGAGCCGTTATTGATCCACCTATCGCTAAAGTTGCGGGGGAGGTCAATAATTCGGGTCGGTAAATGTGCGGCAATTGCCGGAATGTTCCGGCAATTGCATCGTTTGAGCCTCGGTTTGCAGCCTAAATGCCACAATATCGAGAAGCGAGTGTTCAGCGAGCGATCTTCAGTGCTGCTTCCACGTCTTCCACGAGGTCCTCAGTATCTTCTAGGCCGAGCGAGATTCGCAGCAGACCGTCCGAAATGCCCAGCTCCGCTTTCGCTTCATCGGAAAGGTTTTTGTGCGTGGTGGTTGCCGGGTGGGTAATAAGGCTTTTTGCGTCACCCAGATTGTTGGAGATGCTGAAAACCTGCAAGGCATTCTGGAACTTGAATGCCGCATCCTTGCCGCCTTCCAGTTCGAGAGCGATAAGCGTCGAACCGCCGGTCATCTGCTTGGCGATAATGTCGGCTTGCGGGTGATCTGCCCGTCCCGGATAGATCACGCGTTTCACGCCCGGCTTGCCGGCCAGGAAGTCGGCAACCGCAGTTGCGGACAGTGTTTGCTGGCGTACGCGTACGGAGAGCGTTTCAAGACCCTTCAGCATGATCCATGCATTGAACGGGCTGAGGCCCGGACCTGTATGACGGAAGTAGTCCTGCAGGGTGTTTTCAATCCATTCACGATCGGAGAGGACGACGCCCCCAAGGCAGCGTCCCTGACCGTCGATATGCTTGGTTGCAGAGTAAACGACGATATGTGCACCCAGCTCCAGAGGCTTCTGGAAAAGCGGCGTGGCGAAAACATTGTCGACGATCAGTTTGGCGCCCGCTTCATCGGCGACCTGCGCTACGGCGGCAATGTCGATGATTTCGAGCGTCGGATTGGACGGGCTTTCAAGGAACATCACCTTGGTGTTCGGGCGAACAGCCGCTTTCCAGTTTTCAATATCGGAGCCGTCGATGATCGAAATCTCGACGCCGTACTTCGGCAGAATTGTCTCAACGATGTAGCGACATGAACCGAAGACAGCGCGCGCAGAAATCACGTGATCACCGGCCTGCACCTGGCACAGAATGGCTGCTGCGACCGCTGCCATGCCGGATGCAGTGGCGCGCGCCTCTTCAGCGCCTTCCAGCGCGCACATGCGCTTTTCAAACATATCCGTGGTCGGGTTGGCATAACGCGAATAGATGAAACCCGGATCCTCACCCTTGAAGCGCGCTTCGGCGGCTTCGGCATTGGGATAAAGGAAACCCTGCGTCAGAAACATGGCTTCCGACATTTCGGCAAACCCGGAACGCAACGATCCGGCATGCACAAGTTCAGTTGCAGGGCGAAATTTACGGGTATTCTCAGTCGTCATTTTTCCAACCTGTCGAAAGCTGGTCGGCCGGGGCAGGATAGTCGAGCCTCGGCGGCCAATAAAAAACCGGCCTTGCGAAAACGCAAAAGGCCGGTAACGAACCGCGGCCTTTTTTAGCGAATTCTTTAACGTGGCTGCAAGCCGGCCGGCCAAATCACCACGGAACACTTTTCCATTATGCCTGTTGAGTAGAGCCGTCAATGCCGAAACAGTCTCATTTCGGGAAAAGTACATCCCGTACGTCCCGATAATACTCGGATTCCTGCGGAAAACCCGGTTTCAGGCTGCTCCAAGGGTTGGCATTGACGCTGCGACCGGTCAATGGTCTTTGTCAAGTAATGCTACGGCATCGGCCCAAAAATCGATTTCGATTTTTGGAAAGTACGATGCATAGATTCTAACAGTTAGAGCGACCTTTATGCGTCCAAACGGACGCACGGCGCTCTAGGCTACGGAGTGTCGGGTTGATGGTGCAGAAAGATGCTGGAATTCTGGCGGATGCGGATATTTCCGCGCTGTTTGAAAGCGGTTTGCTGGCGTCTCCACGCCCCCTTGATCCTGATCAGATACAGCCTGCAAGCCTCGATCTGAGGCTCGGTGCAAAAGCGTATCGTGTCCGCGCCTCCTTCATGCCGGGTCCCGGTACGCCGGTCATCGATAAGCTGGAACGTCTGAAGCTGCACGAGATCGACCTGACTGCTGGTGCAGTGCTTGAAACCGGTTGCGTTTATATCGTCCCGCTCCTCGAAGGCCTGGCGCTGTCGCCAGACCTCTCGGCATCGGCAAATCCGAAAAGTTCAACGGGCCGCCTGGATATCTTCACCCGCGTTATTGCTGACGGGGCGCAGGAATTCGACAAGGTGCCTGCGGGATACAACGGCCCCCTTTATCTGGAAGTCAGCCCGCGCACATTCCCGATCGTCGTGCGCACGGGTTCGCGCCTGTCGCAAATACGCTTCCGCAAGGGGCGGGCCCAGCTTGACGAGGCAGAACTCGCTGCACTGCACAATGCGGAAACGCTGGTTGCGGCCGAGATGCCGAATATCTCCGGCGGTGGCATCGCCCTTTCGGTTGATCTTTCGGGCGGTCCTGACAGGCTGATCGGTTATCGCGGCAAGCACCATACGGCTGTGGTCGATGTGGACAAGCGTGCCGCGCACGACATTCTTGATTTCTGGGAGCCCATCTACGATCGGGGCGCGCGTGAACTCGTGCTTGATCCGGATGAATTCTATATTCTCGTTTCGCGTGAGGCTGTGCACGTTCCGCCGCTTTATGCGGCTGAAATGACGCCGTTCGATCCACTGGTCGGCGAGTTCCGGGTTCACTATGCAGGCTTCTTCGATCCGGGCTTTGGACATAGCGCTGCAGGTGGCACCGGCAGTCGTGCCGTTCTGGAAGTCCGCAGCCACGAAGTTCCGTTCATTCTGGAGCACGGACAGATCGTTGGGCGCCTCATTTACGAGCACATGCTGCATCGCCCTTCAGCACTTTACGGCGTCGATCTCGGCTCCAACTATCAAGCGCAGCAGTTGAAGCTTTCCAAGCATTTTCGTTGACTATATCAGCCTCCTCCAAGCAGATATAGTTTTGGGCGGAGGAGAGCGACCTAAGTGACCAATGGAATTGAACGGGATCAGGTCAAGAAGCTGCAAGCGGCAACAGATGTCCCGCAACGCAGGCTATCGGTTGGTATTGTTGCGCTACCGGGCTTTACGCTGAGTGCACTGAGCCTTTTCCTCGATCCTTTTCGCCTTGCTGCCGATGATCGCGACAAGAGCCGTCAGATACGCTGTGCGTGGAAAATCTGCACGCTATCGGGGGCTCCTGTTACGTCCAGTTCCGGTATGGTGATCGAGCCAACCGCTCCTATCGGCGAACTCGACGATTGTGACTATGTCGCAGTTGTCGGCGGATTGCTCGCGCAATATCGGCCGCGACAACAGGCGCTGGTCGATCTTATCAAGCGCGCCGACCGACGTGGAAAGACCGTGGTTGGTCTTTGCACGGCTGCCTTTCTGCTGGCGGAAGCCGATCTTCTGCCAGATCGCAATTGCTGTGTGAGCTGGTTCCATCGCGACGATTTTCTGGAGCTTTTCGACGGTTATAGCGCTGATACGACCAGCCTGTTTCACCGGAGCGGAAGACACTTCACCTGCGCGGGTGGGTTAGGTACGGCATCGCTGGCGCTTTCAATCATACAGACCGAGATTTCCGAGGAACTGGCGCGCAAGAGCGCATCCATTCTTATGATCCCCTATGAGCTAGTGCGCTCCGAGCAGCCTGCCTTGAGCTTCAACGGCGTGCGCTCGCCGATGATCCGCAAGGCAATACGGATTTTCGAAGAAACACTGGAAGACCCTGTGCCGATGATCGACGTTGCGCGTCGGCTGGGAATTTCCGTTCGTCAGATGGAACGTGGTTTCAGGCTCGCCCTCGAACGAACGGCATTCGAGGTTCGCGAGGAGCTCCGGGTCAAAAAGGCCAAGGAACTCTTGTCTGAAACAGGCCTGTCGCTGCTTGAGGTGGCTGTTGCAAGCGGCTTCACCGATACGCGGAGCATGAACCGCTCGTTCACACGACAAAAGCAGAAGGCTCCGCGCGATTACCGCAAACAGCGATAGGCAAGCGCAGAACTTGCGAAGGTGGCACGGACAGCCTATTTCTTGCGCGATGAATCTGCCGCTTTGGCGAATAATACCAAAACCCGAAGGTTTTGGTTAAGCCAGAGTGGCGATTGCACTTTTTGAAGGCGTGATGCGTTGGCATCACAATGCCTTGGCAGAGACACAGGAGATTTGCATGTCGGATGGTGTGAACCGTTTTCTTGGCGATACGCCCGCCCGTATCCTGATCAAGCTGGTGCTGATTTCGCTGGTCGTCGGCGTGGTTATGAGCGCGTTTCACTGGACGCCCTATGATATTTTCTATGGTATCCGCGATTTCTTCCTGCGCCTTTGGAATATGGGCTTTTCGGCAATTGCAGGCTTCGTCGATTATTTCATCCTTGGTGCGGCAGTCGTTATTCCTGCCTTTATTTTGCTCCGTATCCTCAGCTACCGGAAATGAACTCAATTCGGTAATTGGATAGCTCAGATAGGCAATGCAGCAAGAACAAGGATTAACATTGAACCGGCGCGGCTTTCTGCTCCTCGCCGGAGGAGCGCTGGCGGTGTCGGCAATGCCATCGAACATGGCATCGGCTGCGGGGGATAATGAGCCCACGCAGATTTTTAACGCTATTCGCAAGGCAAACGGTCTGCCTGTGATGGCGACAGATTCCAAGCTTGAGCAAGCCGCTCTTTATCAGGCCCGGCGTATGGCGAGTTATGGAAAGATCGGTCACAGTGTCGGCTGGGGTAACGGTTTTGTCGCTCGACTGCGCCAGGCGGGTATCCGCGGACCGGCAGCAGAAAATGTGGCATCAGGACAGCGGGATACACAGGCTGTCTTCGACGCATGGATGAAATCGCCGGGCCATCGCAAGAACATGCTCGATCCGACTTTCGAGCATTATGGCCTTGCTTGGGCCACGCCTGAAAGCAAACCCACCTATATGTACTGGGCTATGATGCTCGGATTGTAACGGCTTCGTTTCTCCTGACAGTTCGCTGTCAGGAACTGCGACAATCCGGTGGCCGATTTCTCTGTAGTTTCGAGTGATTCCAGAGTAGATCATTTCGATCCAGAGCATTTCCAGCAAAAGTGCGAAGCGGTTTTGCGTAGGATAATGCGACAGAAGAAATAGATAGAACGGTTCCGACGATTCGATATCAACCGGAACCGCTCTAAAAGGGCATGCATTCGGGACAAGCATTAATGGATCAGTCGCTGCAACGTGCTGGTGGCGTAACAAGGCCGTTCGAAGTAACGCATCGGATGGTGATGCTTATCGCCATTCCCATGACGCTTGCCGCAGTCACGACGCCACTTCTCGGGCTCGTCGATATGGGCGTTGTCGGGCAGATGGGGCAGGCCGAACTGATCGGTGGTCTGGCGATCGGTGCGCTCGTCTTTGACTTCCTGCTGTCGCTGTTCAATTTCCTCCGCTCCGGCACGACCGGTCTCGTTGCGCAAGCAGTGGGTGCGGAAGATGCCGTGGAAGAACAGGCAATCTTCTGGCGGGCAATCATCATAGCGGTTGTGGCCGGTAGCCTGATGATCCTGTGTCTGCCGATCATCGTGGCCGTCTCATCCACCTTCATGCATCCAACGTCTGCAACGCAGGAAGCCATGGCGACATATGTGTCGATCCGCATGTTGTCGGCACCGGTCGCGCTTATCAACTATTCGATACTGGGATTGGTTCTTGGGCGTGGGCAAGGCCTTGTCGGCCTCGGTCTTCAGGTGCTGCTCAACGGTATCAATATCGTGCTCTGCATTATTCTCGGGCTCGAACTCGGCTGGGGCGTGACGGGCGTCGCATGGGCCACTGTCACCGGCGAAACGGTCGCGGCGATTGTCGGCATGTTCATCGTAGTTCGGCATTTTCGTAAGGATGCATCGCTGCGCCCGAACTGGGCGCGGATTGTTCAGAAACAGGGTATTCTGCGCATGTTCGCGGTCAATCGCGACATCATGATCCGTTCATTCCTGCTGCTTACAGCTTTTGCGTTCTTTACGCGGGCAGGGTCTGATCTTGGCACGGTCACCCTTGCGGCCAATGCCGTGCTGTTGAATTTTTTCCTCGTTGCCGGTTTCTTTCTGGACGGGATGGCGGCGGCTGCCGAGCAAATTGTCGGACGGTCGATCGGGGCGCGTTACAGCCCGGCATTTGTGCGAGGCGCCAAGCTTACTTTCGTCTGGGGACTGATCATGGCGAGCATCATTGCCTTTTTCCTGCTGGCATTTGGCGATGCAATCATCGGGCTTCTGTCCAAGGCGGAAGACGTTCATGCCGAGGCCCTGAAATATCTGCCCTGGGCGGCGTTGACAGGGATTACAGGCTTGCTGGCCTTTCATATGGACGGCGTTTACATTGGTGCCACGTGGTCGCGTGACATGCGCAACATGATGTTTCTGTCGCTCGCATTGTTTATGGTTGTTCTTTATGCGGCAAAGCCCGTGATGGGTAATCACGGGCTTTGGCTGGCTCTTAACATGTTTCTGTCAATCCGTGGCGTCACGCTTCTAGCGATCCTGCCGCGACGTTATCGTACAGAATTCGTCACTTGATTACGCGGGTAGTTCGCGCTTGGCCCATTCCTTGACGTCCCGGTCGCGCAATGCGGCAATATTGGCAACGCCCTCGCGTTTCACAGCAGCGGACAAGCCGCGCACAATTTCGGCAGGCAGGTTTGGCCCACGATAGATCAGACCTGTATAAAGCTGGACGAGATCGGCGCCTGCCTTGATCTTCGTCAGCGCCGTCTCGGCGCTATCCACGCCGCCGACACCGATCAGGGGCATGTCAGCCCCTACGCGTTCGCGCATCCGGGCAAGGACGATGGTGGAGCGGTCGAAAAGCGGTGCGCCAGAAAGGCCACCCGTTTCATCGCGATTAATAGTGCTTTTCAATCCCGCGCGCGAAAGCGTCGTATTGGATACGATGATGCCATCCAGCTTCTGTTCGGTTGCCTCGGCAGCAATATCGTCCAGTTCTTCATCGGTCAGATCGGGTGCGATCTTAAGGAAAACGGGACGCTTCAGCGTGCACATCTTGCCTTCTTCGTTGCGGGCATCAAGTACACGGCTCAAAAGCTCCCGAAGACTGTCGCGAGCCTGAAGATTGCGCAGACCCGGTGTGTTGGGCGAGGAAATATTGACCGTGAAATAGCGTGCGAGTTGATAGAAGCGCCGAATGCCGGCAACATAGTCGGCAATGCGGTCTTCTGCATCCTTGTTGGCGCCGATATTGACGCCCACGATGCCGATGTTGCCTGCACGTTGTGACAGGCGTTTAAACGCCGCATCATGGCCTTCATTGTTGAAGCCCAGACGGTTGATAACCGCTTTATCATCTACGAGGCGGAAAATGCGCGGGCGCGGATTGCCGCTTTGCGGGCGCGGCGTGATGGTACCGATTTCGGTGAAGCCGAAACCAAGTTTCAACAGCGCGTCCGGCACTTCGGCATTCTTGTCATAACCGGCCGCCATGCCCAGCGGATTTGGAAACTGCAGGCCCGCGACCTTAACGGAAAGAGCCGGATCGTTCGGCGCACCGCAGGTCACAAGACCTGTCTTCAGGCCCGCGATGGAAAGGCCATGTGCCTGTTCCGCGTCGAAGGCAAACAGGGCGCGTCGCCCGAGAGTTTCAAAAAGCCCACTCATTAATCTTCCAGCTCCGGAAAAATGTGAAGACCATCGTCGCCCAGTGGCAAGATTTCAACCTTCAAGACCGCGGCAAGCGGCAGCTCGCCATAAAGATGAGGAAAGAGGGCTCCGCCGCGTGAAACTTCAAACTTCAATGCTGCGCCAAGTGCGGAAGCATTCACACTGATCAAAAGCAGATTCCGCTGGCCGGCAAAATGCTTGGCTGCCGTTTCCCGCACCTGTGTTGCAGTGGAGAAATGGATATAGCCATCGGCAATATCAACCGGAGCCCCGGTAAAACTACCGGCCTGTTCTGCTTGTGCCCAAAGTTCGCGCGGAGCGATCTTATAGATGATCTCATTGGTCATGGCTGCTCTCTAGACCGAAATTCTTCGGAAATCAAAGTCCCGCATGTTCGATTTTCGTCGTAAACGTCCCATATGATGGGGACATCTCAAAGAGAAGCTGAAGGGAATTGCATTATGTTGAACAGAAAGACATCGATCATCCGCAATCTGGCTGCTGTTGCTCTTCTCGGTTCAGCGCTCGTTCCGGCCAATGCGCTTGCGCAGGAAAACGGACGTTTTCGGCTGGAAGGCACGGAAACCGGCTATGTCCGTCTGGACACCAGAACCGGGGTAATCTCGACCTGCACGGAGCAGCAGGGTCAGCTTGTCTGTAAGATGGCGACAGAGGATCGCGAGGCTTATGAGAACGACATCGCCGATTTGCAGGATCGCGTAAAAAAGCTTGAGGACAAGGTTTCCGCCCTTGAAGGAAAGGGCGGAAGTGCCGCGTCGGGTCTTCCGAGCGAACAGGAGTTCGAGCAATCCATGAGTTATATGGAACGCTTCATGCGCCGCTTCATGGATATTGCGAAAAGTTTCGATAGCGAGCCGGAAAGCCTGAACGATGGTGCCGCGCCGGGCGGTCGGACCTGATGATAAGGAAAAAGGCGCCATACGGCGCCTTTTGATTACTGGGCGAAACGCTTTGTCGCTTCGATCAATTCATGGGTAATGCCGGGTTCCGTGACGGCGTGCCCTGCATCCTCGACGATCTTGAGGTCAGCTTCAGGCCACATCTTCTTCAACTGCCAGGCATTGATAAACGGTGTGCAGATGTCATAGCGGCCATGGATGATCACGCCGGGAATATGCCGGATGCGATCGACGTTGCGCAAAAGCTGGTCATCGGAATCGAGAAAGCCCCGGTTCTGGAAATAGTGGCATTCAATACGTGCAAACGCGATGGCGTACTGATCTTCGCCAAAGGCATCGACGCGGGCGGGGTCAGGGAGAAGTGAAATGACAGAGCCTTCCCAACGCGCCCAGCGTCGTGCTGCTTCAAGCTGCACTTGCGGATTGCGATCAGTCAGACGCTTGTAATAAGCGGCAATCATATCGCCGCGCTCGGCTTCCGGTATATGTTCCTGATAAGCCTCGAAATGGTCCGGAAAGAGAATGCTCGCGCCGTTGGAATACATCCAGTCGACTTCGAAACGGCGGATCATGAAAATGCCGCGCAAAACAAGTTCCGCCACACGATCCGGATGGGATTGCGCATAGGCTAGGCCGAGCGTCGAACCCCAGGAACCGCCGAAAACCTGCCAATTCTCGATGCCGAGATGCGCGCGAATATGCTCCATATCCGCCACAAGATCCCAGGTCGTGTTTTCACGCAGTTCCGCATGCGGCGTGGAACGACCGCAGCCGCGTTGATCGAACAGGATGATGCGGTAGCGCTCGGGGTCGTGCAGACGACGCATGGTCGGCGTGATGCCGCCGCCGGGGCCGCCATGGATCATGATGACCGGCTTGCCGTCTGGGTTGCCGCATTGCTCGACATGGATTCGATGCAACGGAGAAACCTGAAGCATCTCTTCTTTGAACGGTTGGATCTCTGGATAAAGCGTATTGCGCGTCATGAAATGCCTTTTTGGTTCCCTTCCATTCGGATGGCCGGGCCGTTCCTATATTATTTCAACGCTCAGCCTAACATACAATGCGGCCAGATGGCGGCAAGGCGTAATGTGAAAAGGGGTTAGCAACGTGAATTTTGGTTGCCCGCGTCAAAAAACGGCATAAAACGGAATGGTTGGCTGATTAGCCAGCACCGCGAGGGAGGAGACCTGAAACAATGGCGCGCGAGGCTCATGCACTTCATCATCGCTGACGATCACCCGCTTTTCCGGGGAGCACTCAGGCAGGTCCTTTCTGGGCAGTCACAAAGTGTGGAAATCATCGAAGTCGGCGATTTTGACGCCGTCAAGAAACTGGTCGGCGAGCGAGAGGATATTGATCTTCTGTTGTTGGATTTGACGATGCCGGGCGGAACAGGGCTGTCCGGTTTGGTGACTTTGAAAGCCTTGCAACCAGCGCTTCCAGTCATCATCGTCTCGGCAACGGACGATGCAGCAACCATCCGCCATGCAGTCGAACTCGGCGCTTCGGGCTTTATCTCGAAATCCGCCAGCATGGAAACCATTGGCGAGGCCGTGCGTACCGTTCTGGCAGGCGATATCTGGACACCGGCCGATATCGAACTGGATCATCCGCACGACCCTGAAATTGAAGCGCTCATTGCGCGGCTGCGTGCCTTGACACCACAGCAGACACGCGTGCTGACCATGCTTGCCGAAGGTTTGCTGAACAAGCAGATAGCCTACGAGCTTGGCGTATCGGAAGCCACGGTCAAGGCGCATGTGTCGGCAGTGTTGCAGAAACTCGGCGTCGACAGTCGTACCCAGGCGGTCATTCTTCTGTCACGCATTGGCAACGACGCACTGAACGCGGATTGAATGCTGCGCGTTACTGAGCGGCATTCTGCGCTGACGTATTGTCCTGCCTCGCATGATAAGAATGCGATAGCAGGGAACGCAGTGCAGCGGGCCGAAGCGGCTTGTGCAAAACCGTGACATTTTCATCCTCAGCGCGCTGACGGACTTCCTTTGAGCGATCGGCTGTCAGCAGGATGGCCGGGATCTCCACCTGAAACGTCTCGCGCGCAAAGCCAATCATATCGAGACCGTTTTCATTGAGCAGATGATAATCTGCAACGATCACATCGGGCGGGGCGGAGTGATCGGCACAATAGTTCTTCAATGCGGTTCCGCTGCTTAGCGTTGTGATCCGACAGCCCCAACCGCGAAGCAGTGTTTCCATTCCGGACAGAATACTGGCGTCGTTATCGATACACAGAACATTGAGTCCGGTCAGCTCCAGCGCCCGTTGCAGGCCGCGGCGGCTCTTCACTTCATCGGTGGCTACTTTTTCCTGCGAAACGGGAATGCGCAGGGTGAACATGGTTCCCTTGTCTGGCTTCGACGACAGCGACAATGGCAACGATAACAATCTTGCGATGCGGTCGACGATTGAAAGGCCAAGCCCCAGTCCTTCTGCTTCGCGCATTCCTTCATCCAGCCTTGTGAACTCCCGGAAGACAAGTTTCAGTTTTTGCGAAGGGATGCCAATACCGGTATCGAGCACCTGAAGTTCTACAAAGGATCCACGACGCCGGACGCCGAGCAAAATGCCGCCCTTGCGGCTGTACTTGATGGAATTGGAAACAAGGTTCTGGATCAAGCGCCGCAGCATGTTGCGGTCAGTTCTGACGACGATACTTGACGGTACAACACGCAACTTCAGCCCCTTGGCGGCTGCGAGAGGAGAAAAGTCGGTTGCAATCTGGCTCATAAGCTTGTCGAGGCGAAATACCGACAGGTCCGGTTTAAGAGATCCGGTGTCCAGTCGGGAAATATCCAGCACCATACCCAGAATGGCTTCCACCGCTTCCAGCGAGGAATCGATGTTGCGTGCGAACTCGCTGGTTTCGGAGCGTCCAAGTTTTTCGGCAAGCGCAGTACTGTATAATCTTGCTGCATTGAGCGGTTGCAGAATGTCATGGCCTGCTGCTGCCAGAAAGCGTGTCTTCCCCTGATTGGCTTCTTCCGCTGCCGTTTGTGCCTTGGCGAGCTGCTGGTTGACGCGGGTCAGTTCTGCCGTGCGATCCGCCACGCGCTGCTCCAGCATTTCCGCCGCCTTCTGACGCGTGACATCAGCTTCGACTGCTGCCGTGATATCGGTATATGTCGCGACAATACCGCCGTCCGGCATGGGGTTGGATTGAATTTCCAGCACTTTGCCAGTCGATTTCATATTGATGCGCCATGGCTGGCGTGCAGCAGCAAGCGAGCGGATCACACCGTTTTGCGCGTTGAACGATATATCGCCCCGGCGGTGCAATTGTTCCACGATATCCGAAACAGGTATACCGACCTGCATCACCTCATCGGGAAGGTTGAGCAGCTTGCGGAATTGCCGGTTCCAGCATGTCAGCCTCAGATCCTTGTCGAGAACGGTGATGCCTTGTTCCATCTGATCGAGGGCGGTCTGCAGCAGGTCGCGGTTCTGCTGCAAAGCGGTCGAAGCGTCGTCCAGGAGCTGCCGCGCGTCACGCCCGGAAGCATCACTCTTCTGCAACAGCAGTGACAGGACAAGGCGTGCCGATGCGGAGCCAACGGCTGTGCCAAGAAGCTGTTCTGCATGACGGATCAGCGGGGTGTCGACGGTCATGCCTGGATCGAGACGCCGCTGTTCCCTTCCTTCAAAACGAAGAAAGGCGCGTTCGACGCGTTCAGCGCCGAGATAGCGCGCCATGGTAGCTTTCAGTTCGGCAACCGTGACAGTTGTGCGGAAACGCTTGAGTGTTGGCGTGCCGATAAAATAACGTGGCAGGAAGATACTTGCCTGAATGCGTTCGAGTGGCGTCGAGGCGCGTGAAAGGGAACCAAGAATGTAGAAGAGCGTATTGGCCGCAAGGCTCCACATTACACCGTTGGTCAAGGGAAGAGCGTTGGTTCCGAAAAGCGCCTCGGGACGCAGGGCGGTAAAGCCAAGAAAGCCGTCGCGCAAAATCGCGGCATTTTCCGGCGCCATGGTTGGCAGCAACAATGTGTAGGCCCAGACAAGAAACCCGGCTGATAGTCCCAGCATGGCACCGCGTCCGTTCGCATTGCGCCAGAACAACCCGCCGATGAAGGCTGGAACGAATTGCGCGATCGCTGCAAAGGAAACAAAACCGATCGAAGCCAGATGGATGTTGTTGGAGGTAAAGCGATAATAGGCGAAGGCCAGCGCCAGAATACCGATAATGGTAAGGCGGCGTGTGTTCAAAATGACCTTGGTGAGGTCGCGTTGTTCTGCCGCGTGTTGCTTTGCCAGCCGCCGGATGAAGAGCGGCAGCACCAGATGGTTGGAAATCATGATCGAAAGCGCAACACAGGCGACGATGACCATTGCGGTTGCTGCCGACAATCCGCCGAGAAAGGCGACGAGCGCGAGCCAGTGGGCGCCCGCTGCAAGTGGCAGAGCCAGAACGTATAAGTCTCCGCTGACATTGCCTCCGAGCGTCATTACGCCGATGAGTGCGATGGGAAACACGAAGATATTGATGAGCACCAGATAAAGCGGAAACAGCCAGGAGGCGGTTCGCAATTCCTTTTCACTGCGGCTTTCCACCACTGTCACATGAAACTGCCGCGGCAACATGATGATGGCAGCGGCACTGAGCGCGCTTTGCACGATCCATGTGCCGATGGATGTCTGGTAGTGGAACGCTTCCAGCGCCTCCGGCGATTGGGAAATCTGATTGAACAGCTGCGATGGGGCGCCGAACAGAAAGAAGGTGCAGGCAAAACCAACGGTCAGGAAGGCGCAAAGCTTGATGACGGATTCCAGAGCCACAGCCAGAATGAGACCGTTCTGGTGCTCCGTGGCGTCGGTATGGCGCGTACCGAAGAGGATTGCGAAGACAGCGAGCACAGCGGCAACGGGCAGGGAGATATCGCCGAATATGAAAACTGACGGATCGACTGCCGATCCATAATGCTCCATGACCAGCCCGACACTCCCGGAAACGGCCTTGAGCTGCAGAGCGATATAGGGGATTGAGCCGACGGCTGCGATACAGGTTGCGAGGGATGCTACCCCAAAGCTTTTGCCATAGCGGGCAGCGAGGAAGTCGGCAATTGACGTGATATGTTCGGATTTCGCCAGTCGAACGATGTGCCGCAGCAACCGGTTGCCAAGTGTAAAGACGAGAATAGGCCCGATATAGATCCCGAGGAATTCGAGGCCGCGCTGTGCCGATAGGCCGACAGAGCCGAAGAAGGTCCAGGACGTGCAGTAAACAGCCAGGCTGAGTGCGTAGATATAAGGGCGTGGAGCACTGTTCCAGCGCGAGGTGCGCCGGTCGCCAATACTGGCTACCGCAAACAGCAGCAGCAGATACAAAAAAGCGGCGCCAATAATACCCCAGCCCTGCATAGCCGGCTTGTTCCCTCACTCCTCGATTATGATTTGACGCAAGCACTTTCGGTGCGCCCGTGCAAGATTATTGATGAAAAACAGTGCGTTTTCGCCGCTTCATCTTTTCTTTGGTAATTTTCGCCTACAAACTAGGAGTGTGATCCTGAAAAGTGCGCGTCACTTTCATGATCGCGTTTGAAATGGCAGAGCGCGTTTCGGTTCCGTTTTTGGAAAACGGCTTTGCCATCCATCGCCAGTTTACTGGTGTCCAGGTTGATTTGGCGAACGCTACCGCAGCAGGACGGCCCTAACGGTCCGCGTTCGTGAGGGAGACAGGCTTATGCTAAAGGAATTCAAAGAATTCGCCTTGAAGGGCAATATGGTCGATCTGGCCATCGGTGTCATCATCGGCGGGGCGTTCGGCGGCCTCGTCAACTCCATCGTCAATGATATCATCATGCCGATCATCGGTCTGGTGACTGGTGGTATCGATTTTTCGAACATGTTCATACAGCTTGCAGGTGAGCCCAAGACCACGCTGGCAGCTGCTCGTGATGCCGGTGCGACCATTGCATACGGTAATTTCATCACACTTCTCATCAACTTCCTGATCATCGCATGGGTATTGTTCCTTGTGGTGAAAGCGATGAATCGTATGAAGAAGAAGGAAGAAGCAAAGCCGGAACCGGAAGCACCGCGCGAAGAGGTTCTTCTGACCGAAATCCGCGATCTTCTGGCAAAGCAGAAAGCCTGACCGATCCAGGATTGGTGAATGAAAGCGGAGCCCTTGCGGCTCCGTTTTCTTTTGATCCATAAATGTGGTTGATCTGACCATCACAAAAAGCCGCGTGATTTCGCTAACCGGCCTTGATAAGCACGAAATCAAAATCGAAATTCAACGCGGGGAAATCATGACGCTCATCGCCAATCTTCGTCAGGAAGCTGCCCTTTCGCCGGAAAGCGGTATTGTCGCGGTCGCCAATCACGGGCGCGGACGCGAAGGGCTTATCCCGCTCTGGGTGGGGGAGGGCGATCTGTCGACGCCGGACTTCATTCGCGCTGCGGCTCAAAAAGGTATCTCGGACGGCGAGACCTTCTATACCTGGCAGGCTGGCATCCCAGAGCTTCGAGAAGCGCTCGCAGGTTATCATGCCCGCCATTTTCCGCTGTCTCTGAAGCCGGACAATTTCTATGTCACCGGTTCTGGTATGCACGCCATCGAGATGGCGCTGACAGCAACGGTTGGAGCGGGTGAAGAAGCGATTTATCTTTCACCAGCCTGGCCCAATTTTGTCGGGGCGGCTGGTCTTGCAGGCGCCGTGCCTGTGCCGGTGGAGCTCGAATTCGGTGCCAATGGCTGGATGCTTGATCCGCAGAAAATTGCAGCCGCCATCACGCCGCGCACAAAGGCGCTCTTCATCAATACGCCGTCCAATCCCACTGGCTGGACGGCGGATCGCGAGACACTGCAATTTATTCTCGATCTTGCGCGCAAGCATGGACTTTGGATCATTGCAGACGAGATTTATACCCACTTCTATTATGGTGGCGGTCGGGCTCCATCTTTCATGGACATCATGGAGCCTGATGATCACATCATCTTCGTCAATTCGTTCTCCAAGAACTGGGCGATGACAGGTTGGCGCGTTGGCTGGATGACGGTTCACCCGTCATTGGGGCCGGTCATTGAAAATCTGATCCAGTATTCGAATTCGGGCGTTGCGCAATTCATGCAACGTGGCGCCGTTGCAGCCCTTGATGAGGGAGATGCCTTCATTTCGATGCAGGTCGAGCGGGCGCGGTCCACACGTGATCGCCTGTGTGCTGCGCTTTTGTCGACAGGCAAAGTTCGCCTGACACCGCCACAGGGCGCATTTTACCTTTTCTTCGGCGTGGATGGTGTCGAAAATTCCGTCAAGGCAGCCATCGATATGGTGGACAATGCCAATGTCGGCCTGGCGCCTGGCAGCGCGTTTGGCCTTGGCGGCGAAGGTTTCTTCCGCCTTTGTTTCTGCCGGGACCCTGAGCAGGTGGATGAAGCTGCAAGGCGGCTTGTGCGCTGGATCGAAAAGCTCTGACGAAAAAAGGCCGGTTGAACCGGCCTTTTCATTTGGGTGATCGGCTTATCAGCCGCCGGCCTTGGAGACCATCAGCGGAATGATCCGTTCGGAGCTAGCTGGCTGTGAGATCGTTGACTCAGCGTAAGGAATGCCGAGTGTATTCCACACTTCCAGCAAGGCATCTTTGAGACCGTCGATCAGCGCGTCGTCATGCAAAGGCGACGGTGTGATGCGCAGCCTTTCGGTTCCGCGCGGGACCGTCGGGTAATTGATCGGCTGGATATAGATGCCATGCACCTCCAGCAGGCGATCACTGGCTTTCTTGCACAGCTCAGGATCACCTACCAGAATCGGCACAATATGCGTTTCAGACGACATGACAGGGAACCCTGCAGCGGAAAGCACGTCCTTGGCGCGCTGGGCCTGACGCTGCTGGCCATCGCGTTCGACCTGCGAGGTCTTCAGATGCCGTATGGCGGCCGTTGCGGATGCGGCGACTGCCGGGGGCAGGGAGGTGGTGAAGATGAAACCCGGTGCATAGGACCGCACGGCGTCAACAATTGCACGTGAGCCGGTAATATAACCGCCGAGAGCGCCAAAGGCCTTGGCAAGCGTGCCCTCGATAACATCAATGCGATGCGCAAGGCCATCACGTTCGGTAATACCGCCGCCACGCGCGCCGTACATGCCAACGGCATGAACTTCGTCGATATAGGTCATGGCATTATATTTGTCGGCCAGATCTGCAATTTTCTCGATTGGCGCGATATCGCCATCCATCGAGTAAACGGATTCGAACACGATCAGCTTCGCGCGTGCCGGATCGGCTGCTTTCAGAAGCTGCTCCAGATGCTCGACATCATTGTGACGGAAAATCTTCTTCTCCGCACCCGAACGACGCACACCTTCGATCATCGACGCGTGGTTCAGTTCGTCGGAAAGGATGAGACAGTTCGGCAGCAGTCTGGCAATCGTCGAAATCGAAGCTTCATTGGAAACAAAGCCAGATGTGAAAACGAGACCGGCTTCCTTGCCGTGCAAATCAGCAAGTTCGTTTTCCAGTTCAACCAGCGGATGGTTGTTCCCGGAAATATTGCGCGTGCCGCCGGAACCTGAGCCAGCATTGCCAGCCGTATCGCACATAGCCTTGATCACGTCGGCGTGGTGTCCCATGCCGAGATAATCGTTGGAACACCAGACGGTGATTTCGCGGGCAGTGCCATTGTTGCGCCAGATAGCTCGGGGGAAGCGTCCGACAATGCGTTCAAGATCTGCAAAAACGCGGTAACGCTTCTCGGCGTGCAACTGGTCGATCGCTTCTTCGAAAAAACGGCGATAGTCCATAATGCGCTCCTTAGTCTGTGCCCTAACTAGCGCTTTTGGCACTTGCCGTCCATGGCGCATTCGTGGGCAATTTGCCACGTTTGTGTGAAGCAGCATTGATTGAAATCAAGCAAATGCGCTCGACGTTCAAAATAGTCGTGACGAATTTTTCATCACGAAGCATGTCGGAGCATGTCGCAGAGTGATTGGCTTAGACAAAGAGTTGCTTGAATGAATGGCAACAAACTACCAGCTATTTTCCATATTCCTTAAAAGCTCGGCACCTGTATGAAACCAACGCAGACGGCGATGAACTATCCGGCCTCGACGGCGGGGGATTGGGTGCCGTATTGGCGCGCGTCACCGATGCGCCATTTGCGTTTGCGATGGCGGCATGCGCAGCTTTCGGTTCCGAACTGCAAAGACAAGGCCAATCTTATTGCCGCGTCCGGGAGCTTCGAGGCTTTACGGCCGGACGATCTGCCGCTTGTCTGCGTCGTTCGCAATGCGGCGCCCTATATGAAGTCGTTCCTGCGCTACTATCGCCAGATGGGTGTTACGCGTTTCATCGTCGTGGACGACCGGTCGGACGACGGCACAACCGAGATTTTGTCCAGTTCGCCTGATGTGGATTTGTTCGGTTCGAATATGCGTTACGCACAAGCCGATCGCGGGCGCGTCTGGCGCGATGCTCTGTTCAATCTCTACGGACGGGGGCGCTGGTATCTGTCCGTCGATGCCGACGAGTTCTTCGTCTTTCCGAGAATGGAACAGCGGGACATCCGCTCATTTATCAGTGAACTGGAGCAGAATGGAATTCGCCGCTGCCTGGCGCCGATGATCGACATGTATCCCGGTGGATTGTTGCGTGACGGCGTTTTTGTCGATGACGGGTCGAGGTATCCGTTCGAGATTTCCTCACATTTCGACGGCGACGGTTATACAGCGACACCGGAGAAGTTTGGCGTAGCAGTGCGCGGTGGCCCACGTCTACGCTTGTTCGGGCGCAGCATGCGGCTTTCCAAGTTCCCCTTGATGTGGGTCGACAAGAAGACGGACTATCGCCGGGGCAGCATTCACGGACCGGGACCTTGTTTCCGGAATTTTCTTCCGGCAACCGGCGCTCTTCTCCACTACCGCTTCTCGTCACTTTCAGTCGGCGAGTTCAAGCGTATTGCGTCGGAAAAAAGCCATGCGGGTGGTGCTGAGCACTACCGCGCAATCGTCGAGAACGAACGTTTTTCGGACGATCTCTCGCTCGTCTATGAAGGTTCGGTTCAATATACGGGGCCAGCCTGCCTTGTAGAGCGTGGCTTTATGGCAGATTTGCGCGAAATAGAGCATGCTACCAAGCCGAAGAGACGACTTAGCGCGTAAATGTCTTGCGCAGGAACTGCAGTAAGATGTCATTGCGCCTGATCGTAAGGCGCGGAATGCCGAACGGATCGTCAGTTGATCGTGCGCGACGTTTTTCTGTGGTTGTGGCGTTTTTATAGCCCGCTGCTTCGACGATCTTGCGTGTCGCTGCGTTTTCTCCACCGTAAGGATAGGCGAAAGACGTGACTTCGCTGCCGAGCAGATCTTCGATCTTTATGCGCGACTGCCGGATTTGCGATATGGCTTCGTGCTCGTTTGCTTCCGGCAGAAAGATATGGTCGAGCGTATGGGAGCCGACTTCATGACCAAGATTCGCCCACTCACGCAATTCGGCTGCGCCCATGCAGTTAGCACGCGCAACGCCGATCTTCTGATCCCAGAGATTGAAACCGCCGATCTGGTTGGCGACGAAATAATTCGTCGCGGTGAAACCAAATTCCTGCAGCACAGGCAAGGCGTTGCGGAAAACATTTTCGAAGCCGTCGTCAAAGGTGATGACAACGACTTTGCCCTGCTTCCCGCCGTAAATATAGGGAATTGCATCCTTCAACGATAGGCCGCGATAACCCAACCGTTTCAACCAGGCCATTTGTTGGCGAAAACGGGCCGGATGCACGATCATACTGCGGTACGGCGCGCGATGCGTCGGCGGCACATCAATCTGGTGATAAAGAAGGATTGGAACGGGCACGGGAAACCTCAAACAGCTGCGCGCGAGCGCGATTTTATCTTCCAGCGGTAAAGCGGGCGCAATATTTCACGCTTCAGCTTGTCCGGCAGGGAACGCGATTTTTGAATCGTACTGCCGCCAAGCTGCACCGAAATTTCCCTCACTCCGCCGGGAAGGACAGACAGCGGTTTGAGCCCGGTAACCCAGTTCATTTGCGCTGTGGTGTCGACCGGGCGATCGAAGATTTGTGTTGCGGATAGCAACCGTTGCGCCGCTTCGCGCCCGACAAGCTGCGCAACCATGCCAAGACCAACCGGTACCGGCTCAATGATCCGCAACGTTTCGGTGTTCAGCACCACACGCCCGCTTTCCCGATCGCGAAAGGGAAAGCGGATGAAACTGTCAGTTTCAAGAACCTGACAAGCCGCAGAATAAGCTGCGGCAAATTCCGACGTCAGTTCAACATCATCTTCCAGCACGAGACCCGCATCCAGCCCCTGATCAACAATTGCCTGCCAGGCCTTCCGGTGCGAAAGAAAACAGGCGATTTCGTTCGTGCTGAGCTGAAATGGATAGCGGGGCTTGTGTGCCGACCGCCGATAAACGCGGCTGATCGTTTGGGCATCGAGTATGCGCCCATCGACGGCTTTGACCACATCGGTCTCTACCGGCAGCTTTCGAATGAGCTCTTCAACTTGCGGCTGCCGGTCGGTGGCGCGCTCCAGATGAACGATGAAAGCCTTGACGGCCCTCTGTGGGCCGCCATTGGAGGTGATATCAGGACGCGTTTCGTTCATGGTCCATATCTACCTTGCAGCACACAGAAAGCTCAAGGTATTTTGCAGATCAGACCGGCTTCCAGCCCGGCTCGACGCTGTCGGCCTCCGCCCGCCACAAATCGGCGTAGTCGACATTCTGCCAATCCTTGAACCATGGCCCGCCGCGCGTATAGTGCACGACTTTCGGCAGTCCGGTTTCCGGCTTCTCGTTCCAGCCTTCCAGCCAGTTATAATCCGTTGGCAACGCACCGATTTCATCGTCGGCAGCCCATTGCATGCGGTGGAGATATGCGCCGGTTTCGCGATTGATCAGCTCTGGCGTCAATTTGCGTGTCGAGGGATGCTCGCAGTTGAACAACATGCATGAAGACCAGTTCTTGCGTGGATAGCTGGTCTGCACCTTGCCGTCCATCTTCACGCTGTCCTTGGGTTGATAGTCGTGCTGAACGCAATAAACGGCCTTCGAAGGATCGTTATAAGATTGGAGGCCAGCTATATCGCCCAGGAAAAGAAAGTCACAATCGCAGAAAAGTGCCCACCCCTTATAGCCCGCAAGCCATGGTGTGAAAAACCGCGAATAGGTAAATTCTGTCGATGCCAGCGGATCGACTTCCCGTGTGTAGGCCCCTTGATCGACAAGGTCCTGCAATTTGATCGGCACGATCTCCAGCGGGATAGAGGAATGCTTTAATGCGGATGCTTTGGCCACTTCATATGCGATGGGTTCGCGAGAATCCCACCCGATGAAAATGCGTAACGGTTCACTCATTCATATGCTCCTCTTAAAGAGATTGTGTCGTGATCGTCCCCACGTTTCTGCCGGAAACATAGTGATGGCGCGGGATTACTGGATAAGGTTGATGCGTCCGGATTGGACTTTCTTTTCAATCCAACTGCGCTCATCTCCCCATGTATGGCGTTTCCAGCCTTCCCAGGTGAAGCCGCAGATTTTCACGTCCCAGCTTTCCTGCGGACATTTTCCGAGCATGTACCAGATGCCGAAAAAGCCAGTACTTGGAAAAGCTTTGCTTATATTCTCATCGGTTACACCCAGCTCTTTGCATCCGGCCAGATAGAATTGGGGCGGCATTATCCGGATTTCCTTGCCGGCAGAGCCGACAACTTCAAGGGTTTGCATCGTCCAGTCACCACGCCTTCCCTTGAGACGGGAGAGGAAATTCGGACCAGGGTGATACTTGCGGATGATACTCGGATGGTAGGCAAGCATCACTTCCTTGGCTGCCTTGAAAGTCGGTGTCAGCACGAAGCCCGGATCGCGTAGCCGTCGCTGCATCGGCTTGCTGGAGGTTGCCAGCATCAAAAGATCTGTCCGGGTGCCGCTCATGCCGATGGATTGCTTGGGCTCATTGAAGCGGACAACGAAATCTGCCGCATCCACTTCGGCGGAAAGATCGCGCGGCAAAGGCGCATTGCCGACGATGATCAGTGTCTTTTTCATGCACTCCAACTCTAACTAGAATGAACCAGTGCCAGTTGCGACATAGCAGTTATATCTAAATTAGAATTACAGAATGATTACAATAGTAGGGGCTATTCTGTTGGGGAGTTTTGAAATCCGGGAAAAACACTAGGATTTCGCAGCCTTCACGGCAGCCATGCAGGATATGCACTTCTCAAACGACGAAGAAAGGCGGAAGCTCTTCATTGGGAGGAAGATAAAAAAGGGGATACCACCATGAATCTTCGTACCCATTTCCAACGCTGGATGCAGTATCGCGAGAATATTCGCGAACTTAATGGCTGCACGGACCGCGAGCTTTCTGATCTTGGCCTGTCGCGCACCGATATTCATCGCGTCGCACGCGAAGCGGCTTTTGCCTGAGCAGTAGCTGAGGGCCGTTTCCTCGGTTCGGGAACCGGCCCTGCTTCGATCCGCCGGATCTTCTAATGCTTACGCGTCACCTGGCTTCTTGAAGCGGATGTGAATATTGTCGCCTGCGAGGTCGAAGCCAGCATAGTTGCGCTGAAAGGCAATGAGCGCGTCATTTACGCCCTTTGAAAAATCGTCTTCCTGCACGTCGATATGGTGCCGGTATAGGATCCTGTCGTCCTTGTAGAATATAACCTGACCTTCCATCATAGCCTCCTTCTGATGAAGCGCAGCGCAGAAATCCGTCGGCGGTTTCAGGCGTCATGCGCTTTGAAACGGGTGGGTAGAGCAATGTTCTACACACGGGCCTATGGCTGAAGAGGTGCCAAGGGCACTTATCCAGTCGGTATATCTATTTGAGATAGGCGACAGGACGGACGTTTCAAGACGATGCGGTGTCGGTTCCGGCTTTACTCAGCTCGAGCCAGGCACGAGCGGCGTGAGACAGGAATGCGCCTTTTCGCCAGATCAGAGCCAAATGCCAGTTCACGTCGGCACCTTTGATTCTGTGGATGCGCACGCCCGGATGATGCCGCTGTTCCGCGATCATTTTCGGCAGAAAGCCGATGCCCATGCCTGCCGCTACTAGTTCAACGATGAAGTCGATCTGACTGGAGCGGACCGCAACGTTTGGAGAGAATCCATGCGAACGACATGCATCGAGGATGATATGATTGAGGGCAAAACCGCTCTCGAAAAGTATGAACGGCAAGTTGGCAATATCCTGCAGCGAAACGCCATCGCCATGCGCGAGCGCGTGGTTTGTCGGAAGCAGTGCCACAACCGGTTCGCATCGCACGTCCTGCCATTCGAAACTGTCTTCGACCGGCAGAAGCGAAGCCGCGAGTTCCACATCTCCGGCAAGCAGCAGTTCCTCCAGCCTTCTGCTGCCGTGCTCAACCAGCTGAATATCGATCTCCGGATAAAGCTTCGTATAGGCCGCGAAGACGGGAGCGAAAAGCACACTGGACCCGATGGGCGGCAGGCCAAGTTTCAGCAGGCCGCGCTTGAGGCCGCGCAGTTCGCCCAGCTCGGCCAACATGTCGTCCTTTTCCGCCAGCATGGCAATCGCACGACGAAAGACAATCTCACCTGCTGTGGTGAGGCGGGAGGGCGAGATTTCACGATCCAGCAGAACCAGCCCCAGTTCGTCCTCAAGCTGCCTGACAGCCTTGCTGACGGTCGACTGGGTCGCGTTGATGGTTTTCGCGGCGGCGGAAAAACCGCCTTGCCGCACCACTTCGACGAATGCCTGGAAGCTGCGCAAGTTCATGAGCCATTCTATTACGGAATAGCTGCAATGAAATCAATTCATTTCTAGAATAGAGCCTGAGGGCCTATATTCACCCTTGAAAATGCATCAGTTCCCATTGGAAAAGCACATGAACGCCCACAGCCTCTTGATCCGGTTTCGTTACGCACTGCATCACAGCCGTTTGATGCAGATCGCGACGCTGGTTGGCTTCTGGCTGGCGGGTGAGCTTTTCGTCCGCCTCGTCGGCCTGCCTCTTCCAGGCGGCATTGTCGGCATGGCGCTGGTGCTGGCTCTGCTTTTGAGCGGTCGCGTCAGCCTGTTCAGCATGAAGCGTGGCGCAGAATGGTTTCTTGCGGAGATGCTGCTCTTCTTCGTTCCTGCAGTCCTTGCAGTTCTCGAGCATCAAGAACTGATCGGTCTGCTTGGCCTGAAAATCATGGCTGTTATTCTGCTGGGCACGTTGACGGTTATGAGTGTCACCGCATTGACGGTTGATCTCTGCTATCGCTGGAGCCTGCGTTATGTCGCTAAGTAACCCGCTCGTAGCAACACTTTTCTGGTCCGCCGCAACGATCCTGCTTTATCTTGCTGCCAAGCGCGTCTATCGCCGCTTCCCGATGTGGTGGCTGACCCCGCTCGCAGTCACCCCCTTGTTGCTGATGGCGCTGGTCATCGGGCTCAATCAAAACTATCGCGGTTATTTCAGCGCCACCCATTGGCTGGTCGCACTGCTCGGACCCGCAACGGTTGCCTTCGCGATCCCGATTTACCAGCAGCGTGCAACGATTCGTCGTTATTGGCCGGTGCTTCTGGCGGGCGTGGTCGTTGGAAGTTCTTCAGCTATGGCGTCGGCATGGGGGCTTGCGCATCTACTGGGTCTCAACGAAGCGATCAGCCTCAGCTTGATGCCCCGCTCGATGAGCACGCCGTTTGCGATGACGGTTTCGGGCGACATTGGCGGTACACCCGATCTGACTGCAATCTTTGTGGTACTGACCGGTGTGTTCGGTGCGGCCCTCGGTGAAGTGATGCTCAACTGGTTGCCGATTCGCTCGGCACTGGCACGTGGAGCTCTCTTCGGCATGGGCGCGCATGGTGCTGGCGTGGCCAAGGCACATCAGATCGGCAGCGAGGAAGGCTCGATTGCCGGGCTGGTCATGGTGCTGGTGGGGTTGGTGAATGTGCTTGCAGCGCCTCTGATTGCCCACCTTCTGTAAGGTCTGTTTTTACAAGCCTTTCGTTAAAAATGCCCGGTTTCCTGGCGTTTTCTGTATTGGCGCACTTGCCTTTTTCTTGAGCGTCAACGTCTTTGCATAACTGATATGCATTAATGGCCGTTGCTGCAGGGCGAGGGGGCAGGTAAACATTTGTTCATCGAGTTCACTCCTCCTCCCAGAACTCGATAACGAATACGGCACTCCTCCTCCCAAGCCGTATTCAAGATCAGGCCGCGCATCCTCCTCCCGCGCGGCCTTTTTCTTTTTCAACTCCCCGTTTCCTATTCCGGTTTCGTCTCCCCGCGTTGACAATGCGTAACCGTGCAGCCCCATAGGCAAGCTGCAGCATCTGCTCTATTTCTGGCTCAAGTTATGAATCGGGGAGACAGCGTCCATGACAAGCGGCATCCACCACATCACCCTCATCACCCGAAAAGTGCAGGCGAATGTCGATTTCTACGCCGGCTTTCTGGGGTTGCGTATCGTCAAGAAAACGGGTGGGTTCGAGGACGCCGAACAGCTCCATCTGTTTTATGGCGACCGCTCGGGAACACCCGGCTCACTCATCACCTTTCTGGTCTGGGAAGACGGTGCCAAGGGGCGTGTCGGCCATGGCCAAGTCAGTGAAATTGCACTTGCCATTGATCGCACCGCTATCGGTTTCTGGCTCGAACGCGCCTTACGTTACCACGTGCCGTCCGAAGGGCCGGTTCAGGAGTTCGGCGAACCCGTTCTGCGCCTGCGCGATCCAGACGGGGTGATCGTCAAGCTGGTCGGCTGCGATCTTGCCGCCAACGATGCGTGGGAAAGCGACGGAATTTCCGCAGCTTTCGCCGTCAGGCGATTACGAGCTGCGACCATTCTGTCCGAAGCTCCGGAACAGACTGCGGGTTTCATCGAACGCTATTTCGGTTTTAGGCCCTCGGCAAAAGAAGGCACCATAGACCGTCTTCTGTCGGATTCCGGTGATGTTATCGATGTTCGCGATGCGAGCGGCTTCTGGCCGGGCATCCCCGGTACAGGCATCGCCGATCATGTCGCTTTCCGTGCCGCCGATACCGGCGAAGTGGAAACGGCGGAGAAAGAACTGTCAAAGCTCAACTCGAGTGCCGTCAATGTACACGACCGCAAATATTTCACGTCGCTCTACGTGCGTGAACCGGGCGGAACGCTGTTCGAATTTGCAACCGATGCGCCGGGCTTCACAATAGACGAGTCGGTTGAAAAGCTGGGCCGGTTCCTGTTCGTGCCGCCGGGCAATGAAGAAAAGGCGGATGCTATCCGGGCGCGGATGCCGCAATTTGCTCTACCGGGCGAAGAGCGCGTCATCTATCGCGACCTGCCTTTCGTTCACCGGATACACCAGCCTGAAGATCCGGATGGCAGTACGCTGGTGCTTTTGCACGGCACTGGCGGGAACGAAAACGACCTGATGCCTTTCGCCCGCAAGGTCGCACCGCGAGCAACGCTTCTGGGCGTACGTGGCCGCAGTACGGAAGAGGGTATCCAGCGCTGGTTCCGCCGCTTTGACCTGAAGCGGTTTGATCAGGCTGATATTCAGTTCGAAGCGCAGGCATTCGAGGCATTTGTAGATGGCGCTGCAACTGCGTACGGCATTGATCTGAATCGGACGGCCTTTATCGGCAACTCCAACGGTGCAAATCTGCTAGCGGCCTTCATGCGTTTGCATCCGCATGTGGTTCGCACGGCAGTGCTTCTGCGCGGTCAGGAGGTTCTGGAAGAACAGCCCGAAGGCGCTGATTTGTCGGATGCTTCAGTGCTCCTGATGAACGGCGCTTCCGATCCTTTTGGAGATGCGACCGGAGCGTTGGAAAAGATATTGAGAGAAGATGGGGCTACTCTCACGACCAGCACGGTCGATGCCGGGCACGCGCTCATCGATCAAGATATCCGCATCGCGGGCGACTGGCTTCGGGGCAAGCTTTAGAGCGCATCCCGAAAAGTGTGAAACGGTTTTCGGATAAGATGCGCGTCGAAACAAATAGCTAGAGCGCCGATCTGTTTCAATCAGATCGGCGCTCTAAATGAAAAGGGCTGCGGGAAAATCCGCAGCCCTTCTTTATTAATCGAGTGGTTTCAGGTTTCGCTCGATGGCTTCACGCTTTCCTTCGAGGAAAGGTGGAAGCGACAGGCTTTCGCCAAGGCTTTCAAGTGGTTCATCAACTGCGAAGCCCGGCCCATCGGTAGCGATCTCGAACAGAATACCGTTCGGCTCGCGGAAATAGAGCGAGCGGAAATAGTAGCGTTCGACCTCGCCGCTGGACGGCATACGCACGGACCGCAGGCGGTCGACCCACTCCTGCATGCTTTCCTGATCCGGCGTGCGGAATGCGACATGGTGAACCGCGCCGGCACCCTGCCATGCAGTGGGCAGGTTGGGCTGTACGGCGACATGCAGTTCGGCTGCAGCGCCGCCCGGGCCCATGGAGAAGACATGGACATGGCCGTCGCCATCAGGCGAGGCATAGTCGCCGGTCTGACGCATATTCATGACCTTTTCCAGAATGATCTGGGTCGGTGCCAGTTCGGGAACGCTGAGCGTGATCGGTCCAAGGCCCCTGATCTGTCTTTCTGTGGGGACCGGGCTCCTGTCCCAGCTATGCGCTTCACCCGCGCCACCATCGTCGGTCAGGCGCAGGCGCTGCCCCTCTGGATCATCGAAGTCGAGAACGGCCCGCCCTGCAACTTCGAAAATATCGCCTGCCTGAACGCCTTTATCGTTCAGGTGCTTTCGCCACCATTCAAGACTTTCGACGCCGTTCACACGCAAACCAGTACGGGTGACGCTGTTGGTGCCGCGCTGTTCGCGCTGCACAGGCCAGTCGAAAAAGGTGATGTCCGTGCCGGGCGATGCCAGTCCGTCTGCGTAGAACAGATGATAAGCGCTGGTGTCGTCCTGATTGACGGTTTTCTTGACAAGCCGAAGCCCGAGTGTGTCGCTATAGAAGCGTCGGTTGCCGGGCGCATCGGCGGTAATGGCTGTCAGATGGTGCAGCCCTGTCAGTTCCAATGCCATTTTGTGCCTCCTTCAGAAACGGAGTTGCTGTTGGCGGATATATCGGTCTGGCTTGATCTTGAAGAAAGTATCCCTTGTTGAACAGTGTGTAACCCATAAGCCGCAATCGTGTTGCGTTTCGACAATGGTGGATAATTGGGGCTTGGCAGAACGTTTCATGTAAAGAATATATTAACCCTCAAAATTCGGGTGTAAGAGACCTATAGGCGTAGCTTTGAGGGAGTTTGGTTTTGCGGCGCGTTTTTTCTCGGACTGCCCCTGCGTTGCTTGTGCTTTTGTCCCTGCTTGCCGGTTGCGCCAGCCGGCCTGAAGGCGTGCTTGTTCCGGTCGGCGATGTTGTTTCTCCCGGTACGACAAAGGTTGATCTTGTCGTCGCGACCACACGCCGCCCTTCCGATAAGCCCGGTATTCTCTTCTCAGGCGAGCGCGACAAGCTGGTGTCGCTCAACGAGATCGTTGTATCCATTCCGCCGGAAAAGAACCGCAAGGCGGGCGAAGTGCAGTGGCCCAAGAAACTGCCGCCCAATCCGCAGAAGGATTTCACCACCGTCAGCGTCACGCCGCTCAAGACCGATGTGGAGATGGCAGGCTGGGTCCGCCCGCATCTCACCAAGAGCCGTCGCGTCATGGTGTTCGTCCACGGCTTCAATAATACGTTCGAGGATTCCGTCTACCGCTTTGCCCAGATCGTGCATGATTCCGGGGCCGATGTTGCGCCGGTGATCTTCACCTGGCCATCGCGCGCCAGCGTGTTCGACTACAATTACGACAAGGAAAGCACCAACTATTCCCGCGATGCGCTGGAGCAGATCCTGCGCGCCATTGCTCGTGAGCCCGAGGTCAAGGACATTACCGTCATGGCCCACTCGATGGGTAGCTGGCTGACGGTAGAGGCCCTGCGCCAGATGGCGATCCGCGACGGTCGCGTGAATACCAAGATTACGGATGTCATTCTGGCTTCTCCCGATCTCGACGTTGACGTATTCTCGAAACAGTTTCTTGCCATGGGCAAGCCGCATCCGCGGTTCACTCTCTTCACATCCCGGGACGACAAGGCACTTGCATTGTCACGACGCATTTCCGGCAATATCGACCGCCTCGGCCAGATCGATCCGTCAATCGAGCCGTATCGTTCCGAGCTTGAAAAAGCAGGTATTACTGTTATCGATCTCACCAAGCTCAAGTCGGGCGATAGGCTCAACCATGGCAAATTCGCCTCCAGTCCGGAGGTCGTGCAGTTGATCGGTCAGCGCCTTGTTGCGGGTCAGACGATCACGGATTCGCAGGTCGGTCTTGGAGATCGTCTGGGTGCGGTCGCCATGGGTACTGCACAGGGCGTCGGTACTGCTGCGTCACTGGTCGTGACGGCGCCGATTGCCGTGTTCGATCCAAACACACGCAAAACCTATGACGAGCAGATCGATCGCTTTGGCCGCGCTGTCGGCAATACGGTTGGTGCGGTGACGATCCCGACGCAGTAAATGGGTTGAGAGCGCTTTGCCCGTGCAGTTGTCATATTCAGGCTGACGCTGTAGGACTCGCGGCCAATAAATTTGGGCCGCGAGGAGGACCTCATGCAGATCATCCGCACCATCGAGGAATTGCGTCAGGTTCTGGCACCCGCAAGGCAGGCTGGAAAACGCATCGGCTTCGTGCCGACCATGGGCTATCTTCACAAAGGCCATCTGGAACTTGTTCATCGGTCGCGCGCCGATAATGACGTGACGGTCGTGTCGATCTTCGTCAATCCGCTGCAATTTGGCGCGACTGAAGATCTCGACAAATATCCGCGCGATCTGGAGCGCGATGCGGCTCTGTTGCGCGGGGCAGAGGTCGATTACCTCTTCGCGCCAGCCGTTAGCGACATGTATCCGCGTCCGATGCAGACGGTGGTGGATGTGCCGACGCTCGGCAACCAGATGGAAGGCGAGGCGCGTCCCGGCCACTTCGCCGGGGTCGCGACGGTGGTCAGCAAGCTTTTCAATATCGTTGGCCCCGATGCCGCCTATTTTGGCGAGAAGGATTTTCAGCAGCTCGTGATCATCCGCCGCATGGTGGAGGATATGGCCATTCCGGTACATGTTGTCGGTGTGGAGACGGTGCGGGAGGATGACGGGCTCGCCTGTTCGTCTCGCAATGTCTATCTGTCGGCGGAACAACGCGCCGCCGCTATCATCGTGCCGAAGGCGCTCGATGAGGCGGAGCGGCTGTATCGCTCCGGTATGGATGATCCCGACGCGCTCGAAATGGCGATTCGCGCCTTTATCGCCACGGAACCGCTGGCGACGCCGGAAGTGGTGGCGCTGCGTGACCCCGAAACGCTGGAACGCCTGACGGCGGTGCAGGGGCGTCCGGTGCTGCTTGCGCTGTTCGTGCGGCTTGGCACGACGCGGCTTCTCGATAATCGCGTCATTGCGCATGTCGCGCAGGAACAGGCGGCCTGAGATGAGCGCACCCGTCAAACAGAAACGACTAACGCCCAAGGCCATTTCGGCTCTTAAGGGTGAACGCCCGATTGTCAGCCTCACCGCCTATACGACACCGATTGCGCGTCTGCTCGATCCGCATTGCGACTTGCTGCTGGTGGGGGACTCGCTCGGCATGGTGCTTTACGGCATGGATTCTACCCTTGCCGTAACGCTCGACATGATGATCGCCCATGGGCAGGCGGTGATGCGCGGGGTGGAGACGGCTTGTGTCATCGTCGATATGCCATTCGGCTCCTATCAGGAATCGAAGGAACAGGCGTTTCGCAACGCCGCCCGCGTGATGCAGGAAACCGGCTGTGACGGCGTCAAGCTTGAGGGCGGCGAGGAAATGGCCGAAACGGTCGATTTTCTGGTGCGTCGCGGCATTCCGGTGTTCGGTCATGTCGGGCTGATGCCGCAACAGGTCAATACGGTCGGCGGTTTCCGTTCGCTGGGACGCGATGACAATGAGGCCGACCGCATTCGTTGCGATGCGCAGGCCATCGCCGACGCCGGTGTGTTTGCGCTGGTCATTGAGGGCACGGTGGAGCCGCTGGCGCGCGAGATCACGGCATCGCTCTCCGTTCCGACGGTTGGCATCGGGGCATCGGCTGCCTGCGACGGGCAGATACTGGTTTCGGACGATATGCTGGGGCTGTTCCAGGATTTCACGCCGCGCTTCGTCAAGCGTTTTGCGCAACTGGCGCCGCAGGTGTCCGATGCGGCGAAAGCCTATGCCGAGGAGGTGCGGGCGCGCACATTCCCGGGACCGGAGCATGTTTTCGGCGCCAAACCGAAAGCCTGACCTCTCTTTGCTTTTCGCATTATCCTACGCAAAACCGCTTCGCACTTTTGCTGGAAATGCTTAAAACCTGTGCCGTATGGCGGTAGCGCCTTGTAATTATTCGTCAATCGCGTTCAATGTCGGAACTGTTTTCCGGAGTTGCCGTGACCGACGATATTGCCCATACCGAACTGATTGCCGTGCTGGCTGCCGTGACCAGCGAACAGCCGCGCGTCATGACCGTGCGGCAAGGGCAGGCTCTTCCCTCCGGCCCGTTCGAAAGCGAGCATCGTTCGTTGCAGTCGGGTCTGCGCGCCTGGGTGCAGTCGGAAACCGCGCATCCGGTCGGCTATCTGGAGCAGCTTTACACTTTTGCCGACCGTGACCGCCACGCACAGGGCGAGCGCATCATCTCGATCAGCTATCTCGGCCTCGTGCGCGAAAGCGATGCGGCGGCAGGGCAGGCGGGCTGGCGCGGCTGGTATGATTATCTGCCGTGGGAAGATCACCGTCAGGGCGAACCGGCCATCATGGAGCATCTCAACAATGCGCTCCTTGTCTGGGCCTATCGGGCCGAAACACCGGAACTGACCGCGCAGCGCATGCGGCGCATCGCCTTCACCTTTGGCTTTGACAATGGAGAGTGGGGCGGGCGCTGGAACGAAGACCTCGTGCTGCAACGCTATGAGCTGCTGTTCGAGGCAGGCTTGGTGGCGGAAGCCGGAATGAAGGAAGACGAGAACGGCCGTTCCATGTTTGCCGATCATCGCCGCATCCTTGCCACGGCGATTGCGCGGCTGCGAGCCAAGATCAAATATCGCCCGGTGGTGTTCGAATTGATGCCGGACAGTTTTACGCTTTTGCAACTCCAACGGACTGTCGAAGCGCTGGCGGGTCTGCGCCTGCACAAGCAGAATTTCCGCCGCCTGATCGAGCAGCAGGATCTCGTCGAGGAAACCGGCGAAAGCGACAGCGAAACCGGAGGTCGCCCGGCAAAACTGTTCCGTTTCCGCTACTCGATTGTCGAGGAACGCGCCCTTTCCGAGCGCCATCTGGCCGGAGCCAAGCTGCCAATCTCTCGCGATTGACAATATACTCGAATCGAGTATAAGTTCATAAACATGAAATACTCAGATTGAGTATAAATGGGCATGCCAGCGTATTTCCAGCAAAAGCGTAAAACGCTTTCACGTGAGGCTGATGCGTAACGCATGTCGATGAGCTGGGAGGCTCGCACATGAACGATCATGTTTCCGTTTCGCAACTCTATGACCGCGTGGCCAAGGTGCTGCCCAAGGCGGATTGGCTGGGCTTCGAAGACGATGTCGCCGCCATTATCGAGCTGAAGAAAAAGCGCAATGCCGTCATCCTTGCGCATAATTACCAGACGCCGGAAATCTTCCATTGCGTGGCCGATATTGTCGGCGACAGTCTGGCGCTGGCGCGCAAGGCTGCGGAGGTCGATGCCGATGTGATCGTGCTGGCGGGCGTGCATTTCATGGCCGAGACGGCCAAGCTGCTCAATCCAGGCAAGACGGTGCTCATCCCCGATATGGCTGCGGGCTGTTCGCTGGCCGACAGCATCACGCCGGAAGATGTGGCGTTGCTGCGCGAGGCGCATCCCGGCGTGCCGATCATCACCTATGTCAACACATCTGCTGCCGTGAAGGCGGCATCCGATATTTGCTGCACCTCCGGCAATGCCAAAAAGGTGGTGGAGTCGCTTGGCGTGCCGCGTGTGCTGATGATCCCCGACGAGTTTCTGGCGCAGAATGTGGCGCGCGAAACCAATGTCGAAATTCTCGCCTGGCATGGCCATTGCGAGGTGCATGAGCGGTTCACGCCCGACGATATCCGCGAATTGCGCGAAAGCCATCCGGGCGTCGTGGTTCTGGCGCATCCAGAATGCCCGCCGGAAGTGGTGGCGGTCGCCGATTTTGCCGGTTCCACGGCGGTTATGTCGGATTATGTCGGCGAGAAGAAGCCGCAGCGTGTCGTGCTTTTGACCGAATGCTCGATGAGCGACAATGTTGCCGTCGATCACCCGGATGTCGAGTTCATCCGCCCGTGCAATCTCTGCCCGCATATGAAGCGGATCACTCTTGCCAATATTCGCGATGCGCTGGAAAACAATCGTCATGAAGTGACAGTCGATGCAGCACTGATGGAGCCTGCCCGGCGTGCTGTCGAGCGGATGCTGGCGGTATGAACACGGCCTGGACTGCCCCGGTCCCAGTCCTCGTCATCGGCAGCGGCCTTGCCGGGCTGATGACGGCGCTCACGCTGTCGCCGCAGCCGGTTCTGCTGGTGACGGCAGGAACCCTCGGCCTGTCCGGTTCCAGCATGCTGGCGCAAGGCGGCATTGCCGCAAGTGTCGGCGCGGATGACAGCGCGGCGTTGCATCTGGCCGATACGATTGCGGCGGGCGACGGCCTGTGTGACGCAGGCGTGGCGGCGGAAATCATCGCGGCGGGCGCAGACGTCGTTGCGGCGCTGGAAGCGCATGGCGTGCACTTCGACCGCAAGGCGGACGGTTCATTTTCACTCGGTCTGGAAGCTGCCCATAGTCGCCATCGCATCGTGCATGTGGATGGCGATGCGACCGGCGCGGGCATCATGCGCGCTCTAACCGCGAAGGTTCTGGCGACGCCTTCGATCACCGTCATGGAAAACACCCGCGCTCTGCGGCTCATCTGGCAGGATGGTCGTGTGGTCGGCGCTTGTCTTGAAAATGTCGGCCCGGTCGCCGCGCGCGCCGTGGTGCTGGCGACGGGCGGGATCGGCGGACTTTATAACGCAACGACCACGCCGCTCGGCAATCTCGGCCAAGCTGCGATATTGGGGGCTGCTTTGGCAGGCCGCGCGGGCGCTGAGCTTGCCGATATGGAGTTCGTGCAATTCCACCCGACAGCGCTTGCCGTTTCTGCGCCGCGTCTGCCGTTGATCAGCGAGGCGGTTCGCGGGGAGGGCGCCAAGCTTGTCAATGATCGCGGCGAACGCTTCATGGCGGATGTTCCGGGCCGCGAGCTTGCGCCCCGTGATGTGGTGGCGCGCGCCATCGGCAGCGAGATCGCGCAAGGGCGCAAGGTCTATCTTGATGCATGCACGGCTCTGGGGGCGCGTTTTGCAACCCGGTTTCCCGGTATCGATGCGCTTTGCAAACAACACGGCATCGATCCGTCCCGCGATCTGATCCCGGTCAGACCGGCCACGCATTACCATATGGGCGGGATCAAGACTGACGCCGATGGGCGCAGCGGTCTGCCGGGTCTCTGGGCCGTGGGCGAAGCGGCTTGCACCGGCCTGCATGGCGCCAACCGGCTTGCCAGCAATTCGCTGCTTGAAGCCGCCGCGATGGGGCTGCGCGCCGCCCGCGCGCTTGGTGATGCAGAAGCGGTTGCCGTGCGGCATCCCCTGCCGGTCAGCCTGCCGCAAGGTGCGGACGCTGAACCCGTACGGCGGATCGTTTCCCGCCATCTTGGCCTGCTGCGTGATGAAGAAGGTTTGCGCTCTGCAATCACCGCCCTTCTCCCCCTCGCAGAGACCGACGATGCCGCAGCCGTGGCGCTGGTCGTTGCGGTTGCGGCATTTGAACGGTGCGAGTCCTGCGGCAGCCATGCCCGCACCGACTATCCCGCCAAAAACGCGGCACCCGCCCGCAGCTTTTTCACCTTTCCGGCAGCTTTCGCACTGGCACGCGAAATAGCCGCGCCTCACCCTGTTACAAGGACTGCATGATGAACCTGCCGCGCTTGTCTCCGCTTGTCGTAGAACCGCTGGTGCGCGCCGCACTTCTGGAAGATCTGGGGCTTGCTGGCGATATTACCAGCAATGCGGTGGTGCCGGAGGATCACCGCTCGGCCATGCTATTCAGCCTGCGCCAGCCGGGTGTCATTGCCGGGCTGGATGTGGCCGAAATGGCATTTCGTCTGGTCGATCCGGATGTCACATTCGAACGTCTGGCGCGGGACGGTCAGTCTCTTGAGAAGGGGGCGGATGTTGCCCGCGTTTCCGGCTCGTCCCGCTCCATTCTGGCGGGGGAGCGCACCGCGCTCAATTTTCTCGGCCACCTGTCCGGTATCGCCACGGCGACGGCTAATCTGGTGAAGGCGGTTCAGGGCACCAGGGCCTCCATCGTCTGCACGCGCAAGACAACGCCGGGACTGCGTGCCTTGCAAAAATATGCGGTCAGGGCAGGCGGTGGCATGAACCACCGTTTCGCGCTTTATGATGCGGTGTTGATCAAGGACAATCACATCGCGGTCGCTGGCGGCGTGCGCGAGGCCATCGAGCGCGCCAAGGCCGGTGCCGGTCATATGGTCAAGATCGAGGTTGAAGTCGATACGCTGCAACAGCTCGATGAAGCCATGGTTCTCGGCGTCGATGCGGTGCTGCTCGATAACATGTCACCTGCGCAATTGCGTGAGGCGGTGTCGGTGATCGGCGGGCGCGCCATTTCGGAAGCTTCCGGCGGCATCACACCGGAAACGGTGGCGGCAGTGGCTGCCAGCGGTGTTGATCTGATTTCGGTCGGCTGGACCACGCACAGCGCGCCAAACCTCGATATCGGGCTCGACTTTGAAGAGTTGACATGAAAAAGGGAGGCGATTGCCTCCCTCTTTATCTAGATAGCTGCGAGCCTTACTTTTCGACGAAAGCCTTCTCGATGACGTAATGTCCGGCTTCGCTCTGGCTGCCTTCCTTAAAACCACGTTCTTCCAGAATCTGCTTGGTTTCCGCCAGCATTTCCGGGCTGCCGCAGAGCATCATGCGGTCGTCTTCATGATTGAATTCAGGTAGGCCGACATCGGTAAAGAGCTGACCCGAACGAATAAGATCGGTCAGGCGGCCGCGATTCCGATAGGGTTCACGCGTGACTGTCGGATAATAAATGAGCTGCTTCTTCACCATCTCGCCAAGGAACTCATCCTGTGGCAGCTCGGTGGAGATGAAATCCGTATAGGCAAGTTCTGCCACCTGACGCACACCATGAACGAGAATGATCTTCTCGAAACGTTCATAAGCTTCCAGATCACGGATGATCGACAGGAATGGCGCGAGGCCGGTGCCGGTCGAGAGCAGCCAAAGATTTTTGCCGGGTTTCAGATTGTCATAGAGCAGCGTGCCGACCGGCTTCTTGGACAGGATGATCTGGTCGCCAACTTTCAAATGCTGCAGCTTGGAGGTCAGCGGACCGTTCGGTACCTTGATCGAGAAGAATTCCAGTCCGTCTTCGTAAAGGCTCGACGCAATCGAATAGGCGCGTGTGAGCGGCTTACCGTTCACTTCCAGGCCCATCATGATGAATTGTCCGCTCTGGAAGCGAAAGCCAGGGTCGCGCGTCGTGCGGAAGGAAAACAGCGTGTCGGTCCAGTGATGGATGTCGGTGACGGTTTCCTGATTGAAGTTGCTGCTCATTTTCGGAACTGTCTCTGTCTTGCTCCAGCACCGCTTGGGAGGACGGCGCCTATGGAATGGATTGGTTGGTCAGTCTTTATCGGTCATTGCCGCATTTTGCCCGCAGTCATGCAGCTCCGGGGAGTTCTGCATCCTCTGCAGGCAAAACGCTTTGATTGCAATCAATGTAAGCGCGTCATGCTGCCTTCAGGGTGGCTTCCGCGAATTCGTAATTGGCCAGCTTGTCGAGGAAGTTCGTTACATAGTCAGGCCGACGATTACGGAAATCGAGATAATAGCTATGCTCCCAGACATCAAGCCCTAATAGCGCCTTGCCTTCGCCGGTTGCCAGCGGATTGGAGCCATTTGGCGTCTTCGTAACCTTCAGCTTGCCGTCATTGGCCAGAACCAACCACGCCCAGCCCGAGCCGAACTGGCCAACCGCCGCCGTCTTGAAGGCTTCCTTGAACTGGTCGACGCCGCCGAAATCCTCGACGATCTTCTTTTCCAACGCGCCCGGAAGGCGTCCACCGTTTGCTGACAGGTTCTGCCAGAACAGGTCGTGGTTCCAATGCTGGCCGGCATTGTTGAAGACCGGAGCGAGATCGGCCTTGTCTTTCGCAAACAGCACGATTTCCTCAAGCGACTTGCCCTTGAGCGCATCGTTCTTTTCAACGAAGCCGTTGAGCGCCGTTACATAAGCCTGATGGTGCTTGCCGTGGTGCAGCTCAAGCGTTTCGGTGCCCATGCCGACGCCTTCAAGAGCGTTGGTCGCATAGGGAAGCGGAGGCAAGGTGAAGCTCATTTTAGACTCCTTGATATACAACTATCTTGATAATTCTGAGCGGATCGCTTAATTTAACAAGATAATTCTTCTTTAAATCGAAAACAGGCAATATGTCAAGAAATGACTTTCTAAATACCGACGAATTGGGAGCACGTTCTCCCGCCGAGAAGATCATGCTCGCGCTCAAGATGCGCGGTGCGCAGACGGCTGCCGCAATTGGCGAACATCTTGGCACCACCGGCGAGGCGGTGCGCCAGCAGCTGGTGCGGCTGGCCGAGGAAGGTCTCGTCGCGCCGCATTCCGTATCGCAGGGCGTCGGTCGCCCCTCGCAGTTCTGGGATCTGACGGAAACCGGTAACAAGCGCTTTCCCGATACCCATGCCGATCTGACCGTTCAGCTTCTGCATTCCGTGCGCACCATTCTCGGCGACGATGCGCTGGATACGCTGATCGCCCATCGTGAGACCGAGACGCGCCGTCAGTATCAGACACGTTTGAAGGACTTGTCTCTCGATCAGCGGGTGAAGGAACTCGCCGACATCCGGTCCGCAGAAGGCTACATGGCCGATGCCGAAAAGCGCGAAGATGGCTCATGGCTTCTCATTGAAAATCATTGCCCCATTTGCGCTGCCGCCGATGCCTGTCAGGGTTTCTGCCGGTCGGAGCTTCAGGTATTCAGGGCCGTGCTGGGCCCCGATGTTTCGGTAAACCGCACCGAGCATATTCTGGCGGGTGCGCGGCGCTGCGCCTACGTTATTTCGCCCGCCGCTTGATTACACTTTCAGCATTGCGCAGGCTGGGGCCGTCTTGCGCTACGAACAAGAGCGAGTGCTGACAGGAAAGCCAGCGCAGACAGAACGGCAAAACCGGAGAAGAGCCAAAGTGCGGCATGCGCAGTGCCGGCAAAGCCGCCGGGATTGGTGAGCCCGGCCATATTGGCAATCATTCCGGCAAGTGCTGCACCAAGCGCTGTTGTGAAAAGCTGTACCATGGTCACGGAAGCGGTGGCCAGATTCTGGTCCTCTGCGTCGGCGCGCTTGAAGATGCGGGTCAGCAAATGCGGCCATGTCAGGCCAACGCCGAAACCGATCACGGCCAGCGCGATGCAGATTGGCAGCAGATTGTACCAATGTCCTTCGCTTCCAGCCGGAATGAGAACGGCCAATGTCACCATGCCTGCCACGCCCATGACAGGAGCGGCGAGAATGACACGATCGGTGCGCCCTGCGGCAACCCCTGACGATCCGATGGAGCCGAGCGTCCAGCTACCGCCCATGATTGCAGCCAGATATCCTGCAACGAGTGGCGACTGATTGTGCAGCACTTGGAAGAACAGCGGCACGAACACTTCCGCGCTGGTCACCGAGGCGCTGAGGAAGGCAAGCGTGAGATAAAGCGCCCCGAGTTTCTGGATGCTGAACGAGCCTTTCGGCAGAATCCGCCTGCGGGCTTTCATTTCCACCACTGCAAGAAGAAGCAGCAAGACGACGGCAAGCACCACACCACCAGCATTCCATACCAGTTCGGATGAAATGCTTCCGGCCGAAACGGCAAGGACGGCTGCAGTCAAAAGGATGAGCTGCGGCCAGGCCAGCCGGTCATTGCTGGCGGCGGAGCCGGATTCACGCGGCAGCACCGTCATGGCCATAATGGTGAATACGGCGATAACCGGGGCGAGTGACCAGAAGGCTGCGCGCCAGATGCCGAGCTCGGCAAAAACGCCGCCAATGGCAGGGCCGACGAGCGTGGCCACGCCCCACATACCGGAAACGAGGCCGATGGCGCGAGGCCATAGCGCCTCGTCGAAAACAATGCGGATCATGGAATAGGACAGGGAGAGCATCAAGCCGCCGCCAAGGCCTTGTATGGCCCGCCCCGCCAGCATGACGGGCATGGATGGAGCGAGGCCGCAAGTCAGAGTTCCGGCAGCAAATATAATTGCTGCAATCAGATAGGCACTGCGCGGGCCCGCCTGCGAAAGCAGGCGCGGCACGAGGGCCGAACCGAGAATAGATGCGGTGACGAACAGTGCTGTGTTCCAGGCGTAGTAATCCATGCCGCCAATATCGGCGACGACCGTTGGCAAAATGGTTGTGGCAATGAACACGTTGATGGCATGAAGCGCAACGCCGCCGACAAGCGTCAGCGAAACAATGGCGTTTCTACCTGCAAACAGGTCTCCCCAACCGGCGGTCGGCTTGTGATCCTGCATTTTATTTTCCTTTGACTGTCATTACGCGAGCGTAAGCCTGAATGAGGTCGCCCCGAACATGGAGCCAATGGCTACGCTCGCACCTATAATTTGTCAAGCAAATGCTTGTTTAATTAAATTGATGATACTCCGGGAACTGTAGCAAGCTATCTTGTTGGGCAGAAGCTCTTTGTCCAGACAAAGACTTTCAATGAAAACAACGCTGCAAAAGGGAAGCATAAGGGAAGGGGTTCAAATCCTCACAAAAAACTCTATATGAAGCGCGTACCGCCAAAGGCGAGGAAGTAATCCGCGATAGCTTGTGGGGAAATTTTTTCCCGATAATGCTGTGGCGGATTTGTGTTTCTGTCACAAGCTTCCTATAAGCCTTCGAATAATTCGGGAAACTACTTGCGTGTTTCCTCAACTTGGCAAACCAGCCTTGCTGGCGAGGCCAGATTTCCCCTTATGGACGACCCGGAACTGCCATGATCCAGACGCCTTACTACCTGATCGACAAGACCAAGCTGAAGCGGAATATGGAAAAGATCGCCTACGTGCGCGAGAATTCCGGCGCGAAGGCTTTGCTGGCGCTGAAATGCTTCGCGACATGGTCTGTGTTCGATTTCATGAGCCAGTATATGGACGGCACGACCTCGTCCTCGCTCAACGAAGTGCGTCTCGGCCACGAGAAATTCGGCGGCGAAACCCACGCCTATAGCGTTGCCTATGCCGATCATGAGATCGATGAAGTCATCGCCAATGCCGACAAGATCATCTTCAATTCCATCGGCCAGCTGGAACGCTTCGCCGACAAGGCAGCGCATATCAAGCGCGGTCTGCGCCTCAATCCGGGCGTGTCGTCATCGAGCTTCGATTTAGCCGATCCAGCGCGTCCGTTCAGCCGCCTTGGCGAATGGGATGTGATGAAAGTCGAGAAGGTCATGGACCGGGTGACTGGTTTCATGATTCACAACAACTGCGAAAATTCCGACTTCGGTCTTTTCGACAAGATGCTGACCGATATCGAAGAAAAGTTCGGCTCGCTTCTGCACCGGGTTGAATGGGTCAGCCTTGGCGGCGGCATTCACTTCACCGGCGACAATTATCCGGTCGATGAATTCTGCGCGCGCCTGAAGGCTTTCTCGGAAAAGTTCGGCGTGCAGGTCTATCTGGAGCCGGGCGAAGCCTCGATCACCAAAACCACGACGCTTGAAGTGACGGTTCTCGACACGCTGTTCAATGGCAAGAACCTCGCTGTCGTCGATAGCTCGATCGAAGCCCATATGCTTGATCTGCTCATCTATCGCGAAAAAGCGAAGATGGCGCCAAACAATGGCGAGCATAGCTATATGGTCTGCGGCAAGTCGTGTCTTGCTGGCGATATTTTCGGCGAGTTCACCTTCGACAAGGAGCTCTCCATCGGCGACCGCCTCTCATTTGAAGATGCGGCCGGTTATACGATGGTCAAAAAGAACTGGTTTAATGGCGTTAAAATGCCAGCCATTGCCGTGCGCGAACTTGATGGCACGGTCAAGCTTGTCCGCGAATTTGATTATGCGGATTTTGAGGGTTCGCTCTCCTGAACCCTGCGTCGCGGTATTACTCAGCGGCGTAAAGCTTAAACAGGTTCCGCGGCTGAGAGCGCCGGGGACGAGAAACAGATGGCGGGAAACCGCTGGAAGAGGAAGCATCGACAGAAAATGAAGAAGAACGTTCTCATTATCGGCGCCGGGGGCGTGGCACAGGTTGTTGCACATAAATGTGCGCAAAACTCTGACATATTGGGCGATATCCACATTGCGTCCCGCACGGTTGAGAAATGCCGCAAGATTATCGATAGCGTGCATGAAAAGAAGAGCCTCAAGACCGAGGTGAAGCTGGAAGCGCATGCGCTGGATGCTCTGGATATTGAAGCCACCAAGGCTCTGATCCAGAAGACGGGTGTTCAGATCGTCATCAATGTCGGCTCGGCCTTCCTCAATATGTCGGTCCTTCGTGCCTGCATCGATACGGGCGTTGCCTATATGGATACGGCCATTCACGAAGATCCGAAGAAGATCTGCGAGACGCCGCCATGGTATGGCAACTACGAATGGAAGAACTTGCAGGAATGCGAAGAGAAGGGCATCACCGCTATTCTCGGCATCGGCTTTGATCCGGGCGTGGTCAATGCCTATGCGCGTCTGGCTGCCGACGATTATCTGGATGAAGTGAAGTCCATCGATATCGTTGACATCAATGCCGGTTCGCATGGCCGCTGGTTCTCGACCAATTTCGATCCGGAAATTAATTTCCGCGAATTCACCGGTACGGTCTATTCCTGGCAGAAGGGTGCATGGCAGTCGAACAAGATGTTCGAAGTCGGCCACACCTTTGACCTGCCTGTCGTCGGCCCAAGCAAAGCCTATATGACCGGCCATGATGAAGTACATTCGCTATCCAAGAACTATCCGAACGCCGATGTCCGCTTCTGGATGGGTTTTGGCGATCACTACATCAACGTCTTCACGGTGCTGAACAATCTGGGCCTCCTGTCCGAACAGCCGGTCAAGACCGCTGAAGGTCTGGAAGTCGTGCCGCTCAAGGTGGTCAAGGCTGTGTTGCCCGATCCGTCGTCGCTTGCGCCGGATTATACCGGCAAGACCTGCATTGGCGATTTCGTCAAGGGCACCAAGGACGGCAAGGAGAAGGAAGTCTTCATCTACAACGTTGCCGACCATAAGGACGCTTACAACGAAGTGGGTTCGCAGGGCATTTCCTACACGGCTGGCGTTCCGCCTGTTGCAGCCGCAATCCTGATCGCTTCGGGCGAATGGGATGTGAAGAAGATGGTCAATGTGGAAGAGCTGAATCCGAAGCCTTTCCTCCACATCCTGAACCAGATCGGCCTGCCATCCCGCATTAAGGATGAAGACGGCGACCGCGCGCTCGACTTCGCGTGAACGCGGAATAAGAGACCTGAAAAGCCCCGCTTTGGCGGGGTTTTTTATTGCGCGCTTCATGCTGCGCTCTGCCTTCTTCGATCCTCATCCTGAGGAGGCCCGCAGGGCCGTCTCGAAGGATCGAAGAATGACGATGGAGGACAGCGTTGCGTTGCCAGTTCCATCTGGACCTCGCCCTTCGAGGTTTCGCTTCGCTCCGCACCTCAGGGTGAGGGGTGTGGCGCTCGATAAAGAGGTCAGAAGAGCGGCGGCGAGAAGGTGCGCGGGGTGATTGAGATTCTGGTGATGACGAGACGAAAATGGTGTTTCTCGAGAACCGGAGCGGAGTGTACTTTAGGGTCCATGAGCACCGGAAGCGAAGAGAAGCGCCATTTGCAGGCCGTCAGCGCCTGAATATCATTCGCCCCGGGGCCAGGTATCGGATAACCGATACCCGCCCGGAAACGGATCGCTCGGATCGAGCATCAGCTGAGCGGTTCCCGTCACCCATGCGCGGCCGGAAATGATCGGGCTGATGGCGGGCTTACCCGCTAATTCCAGCGCCTTGTCGAGACGACAATGAAATTCCGTACCGAGCACGGATTTGCCGATAAAGCGTTCGCCGACTTTCATCTGGCCTTTGGCGTACAGCACGGCCATACGCGCAGAACATCCGGTGCCGGTTGGCGAACGGTCGAGCTTGGCCGGACGGATCGCCACCGTGTTAACGCCGGTCAGGACATCGCCCTCGCGCGTGACCGGCTCGGTGATCTGGCAAAACGAAATGTGGTTCCAGTCCTTTTCCGGATGACGGAAACCAAGCTGCTCATTGGCGGCCTTGGTGATCCTCACACCAATCTCGGCCAGTTCGCGTGCCTGACCCGGCTCGATCTTCATGCCGATCTGCGCCGCATTGATAATGACAAAACTGTCGCCGCCATAGGCCGTATCGACGGTAACAGTGCCAAGTCCCTCGACTTCGAGCGCTGCATCCAGCCTATCCGCGAAAGACGGCACGTTGCGCACGCTGATGCGCTCGGCCTTGCCGTTGCGGCACTCGGCTTCCACTTCGATGACGCCGCCCGGTGCTTCCAGAACCATGCGGGTTACCGGCTCCTGCATCGGGATGATGCCGCTGTCGAGCAGAACTGTTGAAACGCAAATCGAGTTCGAACCCGACATGGGCGGTGTGTCGGCAGGCTCCATGATGATGAAACCCATCTGCGCGCGCGGGTCTTTCGGCGGCACCAGAAGATTGACGTGGCGGAACACACCGCCGCGCGGCTCATTCAGCACGAAATTACGTAAAGTTTCGTCATTGGCGATGAAACGCGACTGCTCCCACACCGTTTCGCCCGGAGGAGGGGCCACGCCACCGACGATGACATCACCGACTTCGCCCTCCGCATGACAGCCGACAATATGGATGACTTTGGTGCTGCGCATGACGCCTCCTGCAATTAGAGCGCATCCCGAAAAGTGTGAAACGGTTTTCGGATAAGATGCGCGTGAAAACAAATAGTTAGGCCACCGATCTGATGCAATCGGATCGGTGGCCTAACGTAATTATTTCTATCGGTTAGGGCGTTGGCGTCAATCCTTTATCGGACGGGCAATTGCGCTTTCGCGCCAGAATGAGGATTTCATTCCTCTCTATGTCAGGAGACGAAAAATCCATTTCGAGACGTGTTGCTTCTTTGAACAAGTCTGTTATCCATGGTGCTCTTATTTTGTGCAAATCGATGCGCAGCCCGCTTGGCTCCGGATCAGTTTCTGGAACATACACAACGTTCCCGATAGAAATTGAACAACCCGAAAAACGGGGTGTGGTCGCTTTCCGAGCGATGGACACCCTTAGCCGGCATGGGACGGTCGATGATCGTATTTCCACGCCTCTTCTCAGATTGACATGGTCTCTGATGTTCCGGGGTGCGGCCTCAATCAAAATGGAACATCCGGCGGATTGACGGTCCCGGGTGTTTCGGGGAGCTGACTATGGACAGGACAATCGATGCGGGTTTGCAGGAACCCCACGAAACCAGCGCGCAACGCTGGGGCAGAGAGATGGCAGCGGCACTGAAACTTGGCTGGCCGCTTATCTTCACCAATCTTTCGCAAGCAGCGCTGACGGCGACCGACGTTATTTTTATCGGCCGCCTTGGGGCGAATACGCTCGCTTCGGCGCTGTTGGCGACGAGCTTCTATCATACGCTAATGATCTTCTCGATGGGGCTTGTCTCGGCTGTAATGCCGATGATCGCCATTGCGCTCGGCAAGAACCGCCATTCGGTGCGCGATGTGCGCCGCACCGTGCGTCAGGGATTCTGGACTGCGATCATGATCGCGATCCCGGTGTGGGTCGTACTCTGGCATTGCGAGGAGATTTTCCTGTTCCTGGGCCAGCGCCCGGATATTGCAGCCCGCTCGACGGATTTCATGCACACGCTGCAATGGGCGCTGCTGCCTTATCTCGGCTATATCGTCCTGCGCTCGTTCTTTGCGGCCATGGAAAAGCCGATGTGGACGTTGCTTGTCGCCGCACTGGCCATCGGCTTCAACGCGCTTGCAGGCTGGACGCTGATTTTCGGTCACTTCGGTTTTCCACGTATGGAACTGCACGGTGCTGGTATCGCCACCACGGCGTCGAGCACGATGATGTTCCTCGGACTTGCATTCATCACGCTGCGTCACCATCGTTTCCGCCGCTATCACCTATTCGGCCGCTTCTGGCGTCCCGACTGGGCGCGCCTGCGCGAGCTCTGGCGCATCGGCATCCCGATGGCGCTGACATTTGTATTTGAAACCTCCATCTTCTATGCCGCCGTTGTCATGATGGGCCGGATCAGCCCGACTGCGATGGCCGCTCATGCCGTGGCAATCCAGATCGCATCGCTCAGCTTCATGGTGCCGCTCGGTTTCGGGCAAGTTGCAACCGTGCGTGTGGGCAGAGCCTATGGCGCCGGCCATCCCAAGGCGATTGCCTATGCTGGCTGGAGCGCCTATTTCCTCGGTGTCGGTTTCATGGCCGTGATGGGGCTCTTGATGGTCCTCATTCCGCGTTTGTTCATTGGCGTGTTCCTCGATCTCCACGATCCGCAAAATCTACCGGTGATGGAACTGGCCGTGACTTTCCTGGCGCTGGCAGCCCTCTTCCAGATCGTGGACGGTGCGCAGGCCGTCGCTGCAGGCATGCTGCGCGGGTTGCGCGATACACGCGTTCCGATGTTTTTGGCTTTGTTCGGCTATTGGGGAGTGGGATTGCCACTTGGTGCGTTGCTTGCGTTCAAGTTCGAACTCGGCGGCGTGGGTATCTGGCTCGGTCTTGCCGCCGGCCTCGGTATTGTCGCGGTACTGATGACGCTGCGGTGGCGTAAGCACCTCGCACATATCTCGGCCCATCCGGCCTGACAAAAGAAAAAGCCATACGCCGCGACAGGCGTATGGCTTTCAGATCGCGATACTTGAGGCTTATTTCGTCAAAGCCGCGATGCGGTCGAGGGCTGCGCCGAAGCCTTTCAGCGAAATCTTGAAGGCGACCGGCTGGCTTGGGCTCAAGGCAGTGGTCGTGACGTTGATATTGGTACCAGCCTTGAGAGCTGCGACCTGCTTGGCTTCGAAGCTTACCGGTGCCAGGCAGCCCTGTGGCAAGCAGGTGGAGAAAGCGAGATTCGGTCCGGTGACTTCATCAATCTTGAGCGAAGCGCCCTTGGCGAGATCAAGGCCGAACGGCATCAGAATGACGCCTTCAACCTTGCCGCCGGCGACATTGTGCAATTCTGCGGTGAGGACGCGCTGACCGGTCTGCGTGCTGCTCTGGTCCTGTCGCATGACGCAGATGCTTGTTTCTTTCTGGCTTTGACAGGAAACGGTCCAGTCCTGGTAGGTCTCCTGAAGGGTGCTTGCTCCGCCGGGGAGGGGAGCCGCCAGCACTGGTGCTCCGGAAATGGCTGCGAGCGTGAATGCAAGACCGATTGCGCGATAGCTTTTCATAAATAGATTCTCTCTGAAATGAATGAGTCCCAGAACCGTATACTCGGACACTATGTCCAGGAAAACATTATTGAGCATAAAATATTCGTGTATTCAACTATGATTTATCTTTTATATTTTACTTATATAAATATAGGTCAATATATTATTGGTTATTTGGTCCGCTTTTTCTTTGGGGCAAGGTTTTGCTTATAGCCCCTTTCCCTCACAATTTGGGAATTTTAGAGTGCGTTCTGATCTGATTGAATCAGACGGGCGCTTTAACTGTTTGTTTTAACGCGTATCTTGGTCCGAAAACTGTTTCACACTTTTCGGGATACGCTCTAAAGTCGCCGGGTGACAAGTCGGTCCGTTGTGCCTGGAGGAGAAGACGTGACGCTGCGTTATCAGATCGTTGCACTGGCGATTGTGCCGCTCATTGTGGCTATTTTGACGGTTACGGCCTTTATTACCTGGCAATCGGCAAATCTCGTTCAGAGCAGTATCGCGACTTTCGAGAAGAATATGCTGAAAGCCAAGGAGACCGAACTCCTCAATCTCACCAATCTGGCGCTTTCTTCCATACAGCAGATTTACGACGAGGCTGGTCCCAACGATACCGCAGCCATGGAAAAGGTGCGGGAGATTCTGACTTCGCTCGACTACGGCCGCGATGGCTACTTCTTTGTCTATGACTATGACGGCAACAATGTCGTCCATCCGCGCCAAACCTTCCGGCCTGGCCACAACTGGCTTGATCTCGTCGATCCCGACGGCGATCGCGTTATCGCCAACCTGATTGGCAAGGCGAAGGAAGGCGGAGGACTACATCAGTATAAATGGGAAAAGCCGTCGAGCGGCGAGATGGCCGACAAGCTCTCCTTCGCCGTTGGTCTGGATAAATGGAAGTGGATGCTTGGAACGGGCGTCTATCTTGATGATGTTTATGCACAGACCGCAGCAGCCAATGCGGATTTCCGCGCCAATATCCGCACGACATTCCTGATCGTCAGCCTGATTGCCGTACCGGCTGTGATGCTCGTTTTCGCGACCTGTATGCTGCTTAATCTGCGGGAACGGCGCATGGCCGATAACAAGCTAAAAGAACTGGCACAGCGCATCATCGATACGCAGGAAGAAGAAAGAGCGCGTCTGGCGCGTGAACTTCACGACGGTATTTCGCAAAATCTGGTCGGTGTTCGCTATGCCATTGACCTTGCAAGCCGTCAGGTGAGGATGGGCAGTGGGGGTGCACCTCTTGCGATCGAGAAAGCATCGGATGCACTCAACGGCGCAATCAAGGAGGTGCGGCGGCTTTCGCATGATCTGCGTCCACGCATTCTGGATGACCTTGGTCTGACAGTCGCGCTCAAAGCCTTGTGTGCGCATTTTTCGGAACGAACCGGCATTGAAACGCAACTGGAAGCAAGCGGGCTGAATGAAACGTTGAAGCCGGAGGCAAGTACCGCGCTCTATCGGGTCGTGCAGGAAGCGCTCACCAATGTCGAGCGCCATTCTGGTGCAAGTCATGTGGGGATCCGACTTTGGGGCTCCAACGGTAAGGTTACAATGACGGTGGCCGATGACGGCAATGGTTTCACGGCACGTGACCTGAAGGATCAGTTGTCGGGGCTGGGCTTGCGCAATATGCAGGAACGGATGGCACATTTTGGCGGCGTGCTCTTGGTTGAAACCAGCGCAGATGGTACGCAGCTCACCGCGCGTTTGCCGAAATCGGCAACAGAAAGAAAGCGGGAACCGGAAGTCGCATGACGAACGAATGCAAGATCCGCGTATTGCTCGTGGACAATCATCCGCTGGTGCTGGACGGTCTGCGGGCTGTGCTCGAAACCTATGACGATATCGATATTGCAGGTGCGGCTTCCAATGCGCGGGCCGCGCTGGAACTGGCGCTGACCGTCAATCCCGATGTCGTGTTGATGGATATCAATATGCCGCTTCTCAACGGTATCGACGCTATCGAACTGTTCAAGAAACAATTGCCGGGTATCCGCATTCTCATGCTTTCCATGCATGACAGCCGCGAATATATCTCGACCTCGATCATGCGCGGCGCGTCGGGCTACGTGTTGAAGGACGTGTCCACGACTGAAATTGTTGCCGCCATTCATGCGGTGGCTTCAGGAGGCACATACTTCTCATCCGGTGTTTCGGAAGCGTTGCTCGACAGCGGAGAAAAAAGGTCGGAAGGCCTGTCCGCCCGTGAAAATGACGTGCTGGTACTGGTGGCCGAAGGCGGCAGCAATCGCGAGATTGCAACAAGGCTCGGTATTTCGGAAGCAACCGTCGAAACCCACCGCAAGAACATCAAGAAGAAACTTGGAATCGCCAGCACGGCCGGTCTTACACGCCACGCTATCGAGAACCGGTTGCGCCTGTCTTCGCAGTAACGGATATTCAGCCTCATCCCTGATGCGCCTTACCCACTAATGGGTAGGGCTTTGTTTCTTAGAACTTTCGTCCGCTTGCAGCATGGATTCGCCGGTCCTATCATTCGCTCCAAAACCGCTTGAGGAGGCGGAAAAGGAGGGGAGGAGCGATGTCAGTCTTGCTGGCGTTGTCGCGCGCTATCGACGCGGCCAATAATTTCATCGGAAAATCCGTATCGTGGCTGATACTGGTGGCAGTGCTCATCAGCGCTATCAATGCGACCACGCGCAAGCTGTTCAATGTCAGTTCCAACGCCTGGCTGGAAGCGCAGTGGTATCTGTTCTCGGCGGTCTTTCTGATCGCAGCCGGATATACACTGCTGCATAGCGAGCATGTGAAGGTCGACCTTCTCTACAGCCGCTACTCGCGACGAACCCAGCTTCTCGTCGAGATCTTCGGTACGATCTTTTTCCTCATGCCTTTTTGCCTCATCACGATCTATCTCTCGTGGCCCATCGTGGAAGCCAAGATTGCAAGTGGTGAAATTTCCAACAATACGGGCGGGCTCGTCTTGTGGCCGGTCTGGGTGCTGATCCCGATCGGCTTCACGCTGCTCGCATTGCAGGGCATTTCCGAACTCATCAAGCGCATTGCCATTCTGCAGGGGCGGATACCGGATACGGTTGCCGTAGAAGATGCAGAAGCACAGGCGCTTTGAGGGGAATGGATATGTTTGCTTTTATCGCGGAAAATCTCGCGCCGCTGATGTTTCTATCGCTGGTGGTCATATTGCTGCTCGGCTATCCGGTGGCTTTTGCACTGGCCTTTGTCGGTTTTGCCTTCGGCTTCGTCGGCATCGAAATGGGGCTTCTGCCTGTCAATCTGTTCGGAGCGATACCGGATCGCATCTTCGGGCAGATGTCGAACGAAACATTGCTTGCTATCCCGTTCTTCACCTTCATGGGGCTGATATTGGAGCGAAGCGGCATGGCGGAGGATCTGCTCGATACGATTGGGCAGCTTTTCGGCCCTGTGCGTGGCGGGCTGGCCTTTGCCGTTATCGTCGTCGGCGCACTTCTGGCGGCGACCACCGGCGTCGTTGCCGCTTCCGTTATTTCGATGGGTTTGATTTCGCTCCCGATCATGCTGCGCTACGGCTATGATCGGAAAGTGGCCAGCGGCACGATTGCCGCCTCCGGCACGCTGGCGCAGATCATTCCGCCAAGCCTCGTTCTGATCGTTCTTGCCGATCAGCTCGGCCGTTCGGTCGGCGACATGTACAAGGGTGCACTGGTTCCCGGCCTCCTGCTGGTTGGATTCTATTGCGCCTTCATAATCGGCATGGCGATCCTGCGACCGGAATCGGTGCCAGCATTGCCACCGCAAGCCCGCACACTGAAGGGCTGGAAGCTGCTGCAACGCGTTGTGATCTCGCTTGTGCCGCCGCTTGTGCTGATCTTCCTTGTTCTGGGTACGATATTCATCGGCCTTGCAACCCCGACGGAAGGCGGCGCGATGGGAGCGGTTGGCGCTCTGCTTCTCGCGATCATCAATCGCCGCCTCAATATGACGATCCTGACGTCGGCGCTTTATGCCACAGCGAAACTGTCGTCCTTCGTCATCTTCATTCTGCTCGGCGCACGCGTCTTCTCGCTCACCTTCTATGGCGTCAACGGCCACGTCTGGGTCGAACATCTGATGACGTCCATTCCTGGAGGCGAAGTCGGCTTTCTGATCGTTGCCAATCTTCTGGTGTTCTTTCTGGCCTTCTTCCTCGATTATTTTGAGCTGGCCTTCATCATCATCCCGCTTCTGGCGCCGGTGGCAGACAGCCTTGGCATTGATCTCATCTGGTTCGGGGTCATGCTGGCGGTCAACATGCAGACATCGTTCATGCATCCGCCATTCGGCTTTTCGCTCTTTTATCTGCGGTCGGTCGCTCCAGCCCGGCCTTACAAGGATAAGGTGACAGGCACGACCATCCAGCCGGTGACGTCGGGGCAAATCTATATGGGATCGATCCCGTTCCTTATGATCCAGCTTGTCATGGTCGGCATCATCATCGCCTTCCCCGGCATCGTCACCCACTACAAGAGCGGTCACCCACAGGCAGATCCGGCTTCCATCCAGATCAATGTGCCGATGCCAGATGCCGGCGGCGGTAATCCGTTCGGCGCGACACCCGCACCTTTCGGGGCGCCTTCGCCTTCGAACGAGCCTCTGCCAGCGCCGTCCTTCGGTTCGCCGCAACCGAGCTTCGGACAGGACAAGGACCAACAGCAAAAACCTGCGCAATGAGGGGAAAAACGAGCATTGCGTAGGTCCTGATAAAACCAGAACAATCTTAGGAGGAGACACATGAAACAGGATTTGAACCGTCGCAGTTTTTTGACAAAGGGAGCCGCAATCGGCGCTGCCGCGGCGACAAGTGGAGCCGCTCTGGCGACACCGGCAATCGCGCAGGAGCTGCCGACGCTGCGCTGGCGTTTGACCTCGGGTTTTCCGAACAATCTTGATACCATCTATGGCGGCGCGGTCTTCATGGCTGATGCCGTGTCGAAGATGACTGGCGGCAAGTTTCAGATTCAGGTGTTCCAGGCTGGTGAAATCGTGCCGGGTCCGCAGGCCATCGATGCGGTTCAGGCCAATACGGTCGAAATGGCGCATACATGCGGCTATTATTTCACCGGCAAGAACCCGGCCTTCGCCATCGGCACTGCCATTCCCTTCGGCATGAACACCCGCCTGCAGAACGCATGGCTCTATCATGGCGGTGGCAACGAACTTTATAATGCCTTCCTCGCCGATTACGGTATCGTCGGCATCGTCGGCGGCAATACGGCTGCCCAGATGGGCGGCTGGTATCGCAAGGAAATCAAGAGCCTTGAGGACCTGAAGGGCTTGAAAATGCGTATTGCGGGCGTTGCAGGCGAGGTCATGTCGCGTCTTGGCGTGGTCCCGCAGCAGCTTCCTGGCGGCGATATCTATCCGTCGCTGGAACGCGGCACGATCGATGCGGCAGAATGGGTCGGCCCCTATGACGACGAGAAGCTCGGCTTCTACCAGATTGCACCTTATTACTACTATCCAGCCTTCTGGGAAGGCGGGGCGTCGGTGCATTTCTTCATCAACAAGCAGCAATATGAAAGCCTGCCGGAAGCTTACAAGGTGGCGCTCAATACGGCGGCCGAGGCTGCTACCCAGAACATGATTTCGCTTTACGATGTGAAGAACACCGCTGCGATCCGGTCTCTGGTTTCCAAGGGCGTGAAGCTTCAGCCGCTACCGCGCGACGTTCTGGATGCTGCCTACAAGGTCGCTTTCGAACTTTATGCGGAATACAACGAGAAAAACCCAGCATGGGCGAAAATCTATCCGAGCTGGAAGAAGTTTCGCGACGAGGGCTTCGAATGGTTTCGCGTGGCCGAATATACTTATGACAGCTACGTCTATGCGCAGCAGGCGGCGGGCAAATAAACCCGCGAGCCACATAGCTGCGAGGCAATTTATGGAACGGGGCCAATTGGCCCCGTTTCTTTTTCCATTATCAGAAACAAATAATTTTATACATACAAATTGCTAGTTCAAATACATTTAAAAATTATTCTTAGTTATATTTTTTTAGCTTTTAATTGTTACAAAGTAAAGATGTTTATAATTAGTGCTATATTTAACACAAGGCACGGTGAACCATATTTAATTCTTAAAGTTGGAATTGATATACTTGATCTATCTATTCTATGAGGTCTCGTCTGAAAATTTTCTGGAGGCAATGAAATGAAGATCAAGAGCGTGTTGTTCGGCTCGGCTGCGGCACTGGTTGCAACCACAGGAGCATATGCTGCGGATGCCGTTGTGGCGCCCGAACCTGAATCTGTTGAGTATGTTCGCGTCTGCGACGCTTATGGTGCCGGATATTTCTACATTCCGGGCACCGAAACCTGCCTTCGTGTATCCGGTTATGTGCGTTATGACGCCGCTGGCGGCGACAATGTTTACGGTCGCGGTTTCGTCGATCGTGACGGTAGCGTGGATACGAACCGTAAATCCTGGGACAACAAGGCTCGCTTTACGCTACGCCTTTCGACTGCTTCGGAAACCGAACTGGGCACTCTGAAGACCTTTGCCGAAACCCGTTATGATTGGGGTAATGGTATCGAGGGCTCTTCCGGTTCGCTGCGCTTTGCCTATATCCAGCTTGGCGGCCTGCGCGTCGGTCTCGATGAATCGGCCTTTGTCTCCTTCCCGGGCTATCTCGGCGACGTTATTAACGATGACGTGATCCTTGCCGGCGGTTATCGCACCGGCCTGATCAGCTATACGTTCACTGGCGGGAACGGCTTCTCGGCGATCCTGTCGCTGGAACAGGGCAACAACGACAATACCGATAGCAAATACGGCTATGACGGCGTCATCAAGGACTACATGCCGCATGTCGTTGGTGGCGTGAAGTATGAAGGCGGTTGGGGCAAGCTTGCAGCCGTTGCAGCATACGACGCGCGCAATGAAAAATGGGCCGGTAAGGTTCGCGCCGACGTGAACATTACGGACCGTTTCTCGGTCTGGGCGATGGGTGGCTACAAGTCCATGAAGGACCAGTACATTAACGCGACCAACGGCAATGGTGACGTGATCGGTCCGGTTCGCGCGATCAGCAGTTTCTATGGCACCTGGGGTGGCGATTGGGCTGTTTGGGGCGGCGCGGCATTCAAGGCGACCGACAAGGCCGTCATCAACGCTCAGCTTGCTTATGACGGAACGAGCACGTTCGCAGCCACGGCCAATGTGGCCTATGAAATGGTTCCGGGCTTCACTGTCACGCCGGAAGTTTCTTACACCAAATGGAGCGACAGCAAGTCCTATCTTAACGGCAAGGATGCCGTTCAGGGTATGGTCCGCTTCCAGCGCTCGTTCTGATGCTGATCCGGGAGGTCTCTACAGGTCTCCCATTCACGTCTGAAGAGTAATGCCAACTGTTCGTCTTGGGCGTTCAGGTTAATGTGTGTAGATGTATTAATTTTAATGCGTTTTAGTTTATTGGTACAATCTATTTGCAAGAATATTATAGCGTGATGATAAACGAATATCGAAGCGTCGAATTTTTAATTTGAATTTCGATATGTCTGTACTATCTTGAAAGAACCATTCGATAGCGTAGAAGGACTGCGCTGTTTTCAAATCTGATCTCCAGTCGGAAGAATGGTACGGCGAGCTTCGGCTCGCCGTTTTTATTTTGGCAGTGCGTGATCTGGGTTCCTCGGCGCATTTCTCCAGATTCTGGAAAACTCCAGAAACGAAAAAGGCCGGAATGATCCGGCCTTTTTCGTTGTGTCGTGCATCCGAGAGTATGGGTTGATCCGAGCTCGGCGCCGCCCTATCGCGAAAGTTTCATATGGCGGTTGACGTCCTTATAGAGCAGATAGCGGAATTTGCCGGGACCGCCCGCATAGCAGGCCTGCGGACAGAAAGCGCGCAGCCACATAAAGTCACCGGCTTCCACTTCCACCCAATCCTGATTGAGCCGATAGACAGCCTTGCCTTCCAACACATAAAGCCCGTGCTCCATGACGTGGGTTTCGGCAAACGGAATGACGCCACCCGGTTCAAATGTGACAACGGTCACATGCATGTCATGGCGCAGATCGTTCGGGTCAACGAAGCGCGTCGTCGCCCAGGCACCGTTGGTATCCGGCATCGGGCTCGGAGCGATATTGTTTTCATTGAGGAAAAGCGGTTCCGGGACGTCTAGCCCGTCGACATATTCATAAGCCTTGCGTACCCAGTGGAAGCGGGCCGTCGCAGTGCCATTGTTGCGGAGCGTCCAGCCGCTCTTCGGCGGCAGATAAGCATAGCCGCCTTCGGTCAGCGTGTGCGTCTTGCCTGCCACGGTGACGGCGATCTCGCCCTCGACCACGAACAGCACGCCTTGCGCGCCTTCATCCAGTTCGGCGCGCTCGCTGCCGCCGCCCGGCTGCACTTCCATGATGTATTGCGAGAAGGTCTCGGCAAAGCCCGAAAGGGGACGCGCGATCACCCAAAGCCGCGTCTTGTCCCAGAACGGCAGGAAGCTCGTCACGATATCGCTGAACGTGCCCTTGGGGATCACCGCATAGGCTTCGGTGAACATGGCGCGGTCGGTGAGGAGCTGGTTTTGCGGCGGCAACCCGCCCGTTGGTGCGTAGTAAGTGCGATTGTTCTTGTCGTTGCCCATGGCGGGAATCCCTTATGTAAGAATCTGAGCATTCACAGCGAAGTACGGGACGGTCGTCGTGAAATGTAGAGAACGAAGCGCCCGGAAACGGACCGTCCGGGCGGCAGGATCAGTAGAGCGCTTCCGGTAGAATATCCCGGAGGCGCAGAAGAGCGATGCGTTCCACCTGGGCGCAGGCCGTTTCGAATTCCGTGTCACGATCATTGGAAACACGACGCTTGAAGGTGTCGAGGATTTCCCGCTTGTTGCGGCCCTTGACGGCAATAATGAACGGAAAGCCGAACTTCGCGGTATAAGCATCGTTCAATTCGGTGAATGTCTGCTTTTCCGCATCGGTGAGTGCATCAAGGCCGGCACCGGCCTGTTCGGCAGTCGATTCCGCCGTCAGCCGCTTGGCCTGTGCGAGCTTACCGGCAAGATCCGGGTGCGCCTTCAAAACGGTAAGCCGCTCATCTGCGGCGGCGGAGCGAAATACTTTTGTCATTGCGGCTGCAAGGCCCGATGCGGTGTCTTCCTCCTGGCCGAAACCGGCATCATATGCGCGTTCGGCGATCCAGGGTGAGTGCTCAAAAATGCTGCCGTAGCGCGCGACGAAATCATCTTTACCGGCTTTCGAAGGAACGACATCGGCAGCGACAGGCTTGTAGTTTTCGTGCCAGTGACGGGCGATGTCGACGCGTTTGGCGATCCAGACCTTGTCATGGCTTTGCACATAGTCGAGGAACCGTTCGAGCGCGGCCACACGGCCGGGACGACCGACAAGGCGGCAATGCAGCCCGATGGACATCATCTTCGGTGCGCCTTCTGCACCTTCGCGATAGAGCACGTCGAATGTGTCCTTCAGATAGGTGAAGAACTGGTCGCCGGAATTGAAACCCTGCGGCGTTGCAAAACGCATGTCGTTGGCGTCAAGCGTATAGGGCACGATCAGGTGCGGTTCCCGTGGACCTTGAACCCAGTAAGGCAGATCGTCGGCATAGGAATCGGCGGAATAGAGAAAACCGCCTTCTTCCATCACCAGTTTCAGCGTGTTGTCGGAAGGCTTGCCCTGATAAATGCCAAGCGGGCGCGAACCGGTGAGTTCCGTATGAAGTCGAACCGCATCGCGGATATGCTCGCGTTCGATCTCTTCGGGAACGTCCTTATATTCCCACCACCGCAATCCGTGGCTGGCGATTTCCCAGTCAGCCTCTTTCATGGCGGCAACAGCTTCGGGATTGCGCGCCATCGCAAGCGTCACGCCATAGACAGTGACAGGCATGTTGCGGCGGATGAAGGCGCGCCACAGGCGCCAGAAGCCGGAGCGCGCGCCATACTCATAGATGGATTCCATATTGAGGTTGCGCTGACCCTTCCAGGGCTGCGCGCCGACAATCTCGGACAAGAGGCATTCGGAGGCCGCGTCGCCATCGAGAATGTTGCATTCGCCGCCTTCCTCGTAATTGACGACGAACTGAACTGCGATATTGGCTCCACCCGGCCAGCGCGGATCTGGCGTGTTGCGTCCGTAGCCAACGAGATTGCGCGGATATTTCATTTCGGGTCTTCCCTCGTTTTCGTTCGTTTTACGCATGATAATAAAGATTTATCGCTATTATTCCCCTTCAAAAATTTGAAAGACATCCAACGATAACCATCTTTCAGAATGAGGGGGATCGAGAAATACTGAATGCTGGGAACATGGTGTGGTTTGCGGCCCCCACAGTCGATGGCGACGTCGGGTCGAAATAAACCACCGGAAATCAAAAGCTTGTAACATTTTCCAGTCTACTTGATTAGAGAATCAGCAAGCTGCAGGAGTGCAAATGGGTCAGGAAAAGAGCGGTAATGGCCGGTTGACGACGCATGTCCTCGACACGGTAAGCGGCAAACCGGCTGCAAATCTGCGCATCGAATTGCGCCGCGTCGAGAATCAGCAGGCCGAGCCAATCCGGGAAATTCGCACCAATGAGGATGGCCGCTGCAGCGAACCGTTGCTGTCGGGCGAGAAGTTGCGGGCAGGTTCCTACGAGCTTCTGTTCCACGTCGGCGAGTATTTCGGCAAGACCGGCGATGCCATTCCGTTCCTCGATGTCGTCCCACTGCGCTTTGGCATTTCCGATGAAAAAGCGCATTATCATGTACCGCTTCTCGTTTCGCCGTTTTCCTATTCCACCTATCGCGGGAGCTAAGCGCCATGAACCAGTCTGTGCACCAGTCCGTGCGACACACGATCCGCTTTCTTCTGAACGGTGAAAAGATCGAACTCGATCGTGTTTCCCCGACCGAAACGCTGCTGGATTATCTTCGGCTGTCCGCCAAGCTGCGCGGGACCAAGGAAGGCTGCGGCGAAGGCGATTGCGGCGCGTGCACGGTGCTGGTCGGCAAGATTTCCGATGGCAAGCTCGTTTATGAGAGCGTCAATGCCTGCATCCGCTTCATGGGTTCGCTGGATGGCTGCCATGTTGTGACGATCGAGCATCTGCGCGGGGCCGACGGTGATCTGCATCCGGTGCAAAAGGCGATGATCGAGTTTCATGGCTCGCAATGCGGCTTCTGCACGCCGGGCTTCGTCATGTCGCTCTACGCTCTGTGGATGCGCGAGCCGAAACCAGCCGATGCGCAGATTGAAAAAGCCTTGCAGGGCAATCTTTGCCGCTGCACGGGCTATGAGGCGATCATGCGCGCCGCCCGCATCATTTCCGATTACGGTACAGTCATGGAAGACCCGCTTGCAGCCGAGCGCGCCCATGTTCTTGAACAGATGACAGCCATGCGCGACGGTGTGCGGGTGGAAGTGGGTGAAGGCAAGGACCGGTTGATCGTGCCTGGCGATCTCGATGACTTCGCCACCCTTCTGGCCGCAGAGCCGAAGGCGACGATCGTTGCCGGTTCGACCGATGTGGGCCTTTGGGTCACCAAGATGATGCGCGACATTTCCCCGGCCGTCTTCATTGGCCATCTGGAGGAATTGCGTTCCATCCGTGAGGAAAACGGTATCGTTACCATCGGCGCAGGTGTGACCTACACGGAAGCATTCGGATTTCTCGCCAGGCGCGTTCCGCAGCTTGGGAGCCTCATCAACCGCATTGGCGGCGAGCAGGTGCGTAATATGGGAACCATCGGTGGCAATATCGCCAATGGTTCGCCGATCGGCGATACGCCACCGCCGCTGATCGCGCTCAATGCAAAGCTGACCCTGCGCAAAGGGGCGGAGCGCCGCACCATACCGCTGGAAGAGTTCTTCATCGCTTATGGCAAGCAGGATCGCCAGCCCGGCGAGTTTGTCGAGGCCGTGCATGTGCCGGTGCCGCGCGAAGGAAGCCATTTTGCCATTTACAAGGTGTCGAAGCGCTTCGAGGAAGACATCACGGCGACGCTCGGCGCTTTCCATCTGACGCTCGATGCGGCGGGCAATGTGGAAACGGTACGCATCGCCTATGGCGGCATGGCCGCAACGCCGAAGCGCGCCAGCACGGTGGAAGCCTTGCTCACCGGAAAGCCATGGACCGAAGCAACGGTCGAAGCGGCATTGGAAGCCTATTCACAGGACTATACGCCCTTGAGCGATATGCGCGCGACAGCGGATTACCGGCTGCTCGCAGCGCGCAACCTGTTGCGGCGTTTCTTCGCCGAAACGGAAGGCAGTTACACGCCGCTGCGCGCGGCTGAAATCGCGGCGGCGTGAGGAGGCAATCATGAACAAGCATCCTGCAAACGCATTGAAGGCTGCCCGCATTGTCGGCGGTGTTGCCACCGATCAGAAGCACGATTCCGCGCACAAGCATGTGACGGGAACGGCTGTCTATATTGACGATATACCGGAACCCGAAGGCACGTTGCATATTGGGGTCGGCTATTCGTCCGTTGCGCACGGTTCGTTCAAATCCATTGATTTGTCGGCAGTGCGCGCTGCTCCCGGTGTGGTCGATGTGTTGACCTACAAGGACGTGCCTGGCGAAAACGACGTTTCGCCGTCAGGTATGCATGACGACCCGATCTTTGCCGTCGACAAGGTTGAGTTCCACGGCCAGCCGATCTTTGCGGTTATCGCGAAAACACGTGATCAGGCGCGCCGCGCCGCGCGTCTGGCGAAGATCGAATATGAGGAAGCGGCGGGCATCTATTCCATCAAAGCGCTGGACGGTCTCAAGGACCGGCTTGTCACCACGCCGCTGACGCTGAAGCGCGGCGACGCGCGCGCCGCTATCGACGCTGCGCCGCACCGTATCAAGAACCGCATGTATCTTGGCGGGCAGGATCATTTCTATCTTGAAGGCCAGGTTTCGCTGGCTATCCCCGGCGAGGATGAGGACGTCACCGTCTATTGCTCCACGCAGGGGCCGAGCGAAACCCAGCATCTCGTTGCCCATGCACTGGGCGTTCCAAGCCATTCCGTGACAGTGGAAGTGCGCCGCATGGGCGGCGGCTTCGGTGGCAAGGAAACACAGGCCAACCAGTGGGCGGCAATCGCTGCCATCGCTGCCAAGAAACACAAACGGGCCATGAAGATCAGGCTCGACCGCGACGAGGACATGACCTCGACCGGCAAGCGACACGACTTCGTCATCGATTATGAAGTCGGCTTCGACGATGACGGCAATATTCTGGGCATCGATTATCTGTTTGCCCTCAATGCCGGGTTCTCGGCAGACCTTTCCGGGCCGGTGGGTGATCGCGCCCTGTTTCACTGCGACAATGCCTATTTCTTTCCGGCAGTTCATGCACAGTCGGCGCCGCTTTACACGAACACTGTGTCGAATACGGCGTTTCGCGGCTTTGGCGGCCCGCAGGGCATGGTCGGCGCGGAACGCGTTATCGATGAAGTGGCTTTCGCTGTCGGCAAGGATCCGCTCGAAATCCGCAAGCGCAATTTCTACGACGAGATGGGAAAAGATGGCACGCGCAATGTCACCCCCTATCACCAGAAGGTCGAAGATTGCATAATTCAGCGCATCGTTGCGGAACTTGAAGAAAGCTCCGATTACGCAAAGCGCCGCGAAGCGATCCGCGAATTCAACGCAAAAAGCCGTTATGTGAAACGGGGCATGGCGCTGACGCCGGTGAAATTCGGCATCTCCTTCACCAAGACGGAGTCCAATCAGGCTGGCGCTCTGGTGCATGTCTATAATGACGGCTCGGTGCACATGAACCATGGCGGCACGGAAATGGGGCAGGGGCTCCATCTGAAAGTGGCGCAGGTCGTGGCCGAGGAATTCCAGATCGACATCGACCGGGTGAAGATCACCGCGACCACCACTGCCAAGGTGCCGAACACGGCGCCAACGGCAGCCTCTTCCGGTGCCGACCTCAACGGTATGGCGGCACAGGACGCTGCCCGACAGATCAAAAAGCGTCTCATCCATTTTGCGGCACAGCAATATCAGGTGCCGGAAGATCAGGTTGTCTTCCTTCCCAACCGGGTTCGTGTCGGCAATCAGGAAATCAGCTTCAACGATCTTGTTAAGCAGGCCTTTATCGGTCGCGTGCAGCTATCGGCAGCAGGTCACTACAAGACGCCGAAGATCCATTGGGATCGCGCCAAGGGTCGGGGCCACGCCTTCTACTACTATGCTTACGGAGCGGCTTGTTCCGAAGTTTCCGTCGACACTCTGACTGGCGAATATGTGGTGGAGCGCACCGATATTCTGCATGATACCGGGCGTTCCCTGAACCGCGCCATCGATATCGGTCAGGTTGAAGGCGGCTTCGTGCAGGGCATGGGCTGGCTGACGACAGAGGAGCTTGTGTGGGACGATAAGGGGCGGCTTCGCACCCATGCGCCTTCCACCTACAAGATCCCGCTGGCTTCCGACCGGCCCAAGATCTTCAATGTAGCGCTGACAGACTGGTCCGAGGCCTATGAGCCGACGATCCATCGCTCCAAGGCTGTTGGCGAACCGCCGCTGCCGCTTGGGCTGTCGGTCCTGCATGCGTTGGCCGATGCCATTGCCAGCGTGGCGGATCACAAGGTCTGCCCGCGGCTCGATGCGCCAGCTACACCGGAACGTGTGCTGATGGCCATCGAACGGCTCCGCAAGCAAAAGGGCTAGAACTATGCCGGGTGCACGCGACGATATCCGGGCCTTTCTCAACCGGCGTCCTGACAGTGTGCTGGTTGAAGTCACCGATGTGAAAGGGTCTGCACCCCGCGATGCCGGGGCGTGGATGCTGGTTGCCCGCGACATGATCTTCCGGACCATCGGCGGCGGGCAGCTTGAATATATGGCGATTGACCATGCCCGGAAAATCCTGCTCGGCGGCAGGGACTCACCCATGGATGTTCCACTTGGTCCGGAAATCGGCCAGTGCTGCGGCGGACGGGTAGGCTTGTGCTTCAGACGTGTCAGTCGCGGGCTCACCGACGAGCTTGTCAGCAAGGTCGATGCGGAAATAGCCACGCGCCCACATGTCTATGTCTTCGGTGCAGGGCATGTCGGCGATGCGCTGGCAAATGCCCTCTCGTTCACGCCCGTCCGGGTCATTCTGGTGGATACGCGTGAAGCGGAATTAATGGCCTGCGATGTGCCGGGCGTCGAAACCTGTCTTTCGGCAATGCCCGAGCAGGTGGTGCGTTCCGCGCCACCGGGCAGCGCTTTCATCATCCTCACCCATGACCATGCGCTGGATTTTCTCATTGTCACTGAGGCTTTGCAGCGGCGCGATGCCGTCTATGTCGGCATGATCGGCTCGAAGACCAAAAAAGCCACTTTCAAAAATTGGTTGAAACGCGAAGTCGGTAACGACAATCTTTTTGAAAATCTGGTCTGCCCCGTCGGCGGAGCTGTGGTAAAAGACAAGCGGCCGGAAGTCATCGCGGCGCTGGCCGCTGCCGAGGTTCTGACCGCCGTTTTGACCACGAGCAAAGTCTCGCAGCCTGCCTGATTTGGCAGGCCGCTTTTTTTGAGCGCATCCCGAAAAGTGTGAAACGGTTTTCGGAACAAGATGCGCGTTAAAACAAACAGATAGAGCGTCGATCTGATTCAGTCGGATCGAAACGCGCTCTAAGCCAGCGCTTCCCGTATCAATCGCTGGCACCGTTCCGTCATGAAATCGATGATCAGACGCACCTTCGGATCCTGAAAGCGCTTGTGCGGGTAGATCGCAGCAAGCTGGATCGGCGCCGGTGGCGTGTTTTCGAGGATGGGGACCAGCCGTCGGTCGCGGATATATTCCTTCACTTCGAACAGCGGCTTGTTGATGATGCCGCGTCCACCGAGCGCCCACTGCGTCAATACGTCACCGTCATCCGAGTCATAAGGTCCGGTGACTTCGAACTTGCGCAAGCCTTCCGCCGTCTGCAGCGACCAGTAATACTCCTTCGAGCCTGGAAAGCGCAGCAGGAGGCAGTCATGCTTGTCGCCCAGCAACTCGTCAGGTGACTGCGGAAGCCCGTGTTTCTCGAGATATTCAGGCGCTGCACAGATTACGCGCTCGCAATTCATGATGCCGCGCATGCGCAGGTTTGAATTCTCCAGCACACCGAGCTTGAAGGCCACATCCACGCCTTCGCTCATGATATCGACTTCATGATCGGACAGGCGAAGCCGCACTTCGATGTCCGGATATTTGTCGTGAAATTCCGGAATCCCCGATGCAATCAGCCGTCTTCCGAAGCCAAGCGGGGCGGTGATGCGAATCGATCCTTTCGGATTTTTCGCCAGTTCAGCGACGGCGGCCTCCGCTTCATCCACGGCCTCGAGGATTTTCAACGCCCCGTCATAGAATACGCGACCGTGTTCGGTCGGCGTGAGTTTGCGCGTCGTCCGGTTGAAGAGCCTGACTCCCAGATGCTTCTCCAACTCCTTGATTCGATTGCTCGCAACTGCTGGCGATGCGCGCTGGTCGCGACCCGCCGCAGATAGATTTCCCAATTCGACAACGCGCACAAAAACGCGCAGATTATCAAGATATGACATACGTCCCCTCCACGATTGTCTAGATTTTTTTGAAAGTGCTGGTCGTGATGTGACGTTCCCTGAACCTGATTCCTTTGGCACATAATGCAACAACGAACAATGGGGCCCAAAAATGGGTCAAGAAATGGGAGTGCCTGATGTATGATTTTGCCGTAGCCTGGGACTGGCTGGGCTTCGCAGCGCGGTGGCTGCACGTGATTACCGCGATTGCGTGGATCGGCTCGTCCTTTTACTTCATTGCGCTCGATCTGGGTTTGCGCCAGCGTCCCGGCTTGCCGGCAGGCGCGCACGGCGAGGAATGGCAGGTCCATGGCGGTGGTTTCTATCACATCCAGAAATATCTGGTTGCGCCCGCCGAAATGCCGGAACACCTGACCTGGTTCAAATGGGAATCCTACGCCACCTGGCTGTCGGGCTTCACACTGCTCTGCATCGTCTATTATGCTGGCGCCGATCTCTACCTGATCGATCCGAATGTCCTCGATGTGTCTGTTCCGGTCGCTATCGCCATTTCCATCGGCTCGCTGGCGTTTGGCTGGATCGCCTACAACACGATCTGCAAGCTCATGCTCGGCAAGAGCGATACGCTGCTGATGGTGATGCTCTATGTCGTGCTTGTGTTCGTTGCCTGGGGCTACACGCATCTGTTTACCGGACGCGCCGCCTTCCTGCATCTTGGCGCGTTCACTGCCACGATCATGTCGGCCAATGTGTTCATGCTTATCATCCCGAACCAGAAGATCGTGGTGGCGGATCTGATCGCAGGCCGCAAGCCGGATCCGAAATACGGCAAGATCGCCAAGCAGCGTTCGACGCATAACAACTATCTGACGCTGCCTGTGCTGTTCCTGATGCTGTCGAACCACTATCCGCTGGCTTTCGGGACCGAATTCAACTGGATCATCGCCTCGCTGGTATTCCTGATGGGCGTCACGATCCGTCACTGGTTCAACACGCAGCACGCCCGCAAGGGCAGCCCGACCTGGACCTGGCTGGTAACGGTGATCCTGTTCATCATCATCATCTGGCTCTCGACGGTGCCGAAAGTTCTGACTGGTGAGCCGGAAGAACAAAAGGTCTCGGCATTGCAGCAATCCTTCATCTCGGACCCGCACTTTGAAAAAGTGCGGGATACCGTTATGGGGCGCTGCGCCATGTGCCATGCCAAGGAACCAGGCTGGGAAGGTATCATTGCGCCGCCGAAGGGCGTCGTGCTGGACACCGACCGGGACATCGCCGCGCATGCGCGTGAAATCTATTTGCAGGCAGGCCGTTCGCATGCCATGCCGCCCGCCAATGTCACTGGTGTGAGCGAAGAAGAGCGCCAGCTTCTTGCCTCCTGGTACCAGTCTGCCACGCAAGGCCCGAAATAAGGACCACGACTAAAATGACCAAGCTTCTGATCCGCGGCCGTGTGCTGACCTTTCGTGACGAGCCGCAGAGCCTCGATGACAATGCCGCTTATCGCTATATCGAAGACGGCGCTGTTCTGGTCGAAGATGGCCGTATCCTGCGCCTCGGAGACTATGCCGAAGTCAGTGCCGAGGCAGGCAGCGATGTAAACGTCGCCGACCATCGCCCGCACCTGATCCTGCCCGGTTTCATCGATACGCATATCCATTATCCGCAGACGCAGGTAGTCGCTTCCTATGCAGCCAATCTGCTGGAATGGCTCAACACCTATACGTTCGTCGCGGAGCAGAAATTTGCCGACGAGCAGCATGCCGAATTCATTGCGGAGCGCTTTCTTGACGAGCTGATCCGCCACGGCACCACCACGGCAGTTGCTTATTGCTCGGTGCATCCGCAAAGCGTCGATGCCTATTTCCGCGCGTCGCAGCATCGCAACATGCGTATGCTTGGCGGCAAGGTGATGATGGACCGCAATGCGCCGCCTGCACTTTGCGACACGGCACAGTCCGGCTATGACGATACGAAGGCGCTGATCGCGCGCTGGCAGGGCAAAGGCCGCCTCGATTATGTGATTACGCCGCGCTTTGCGATCACATCTACGCCTGAGCAGCTCGAAGCAAGCCATGCGCTTGTCCGTGAGCACCCCGGCAGCTACATCCAGACGCATCTTTCAGAAAACCACGACGAAATCGCATTCACCAAGTCGCTCTATCCTGATGCACCGGACTATCTCGGCATTTACGAGCATTACGGCCTGTTGGGCAGCAAGACGCTGCTCGGCCATTCAATCCATCTGGAAGAGCGTGAAGTGCGCGTCATGGCGGAAACCGGCTCGATTGCCGTCTTCTGCCCGACCTCCAACCTGTTCCTCGGTTCCGGCCTCTTCGACCGTGATCGGTTGCAGGCGGCGGGTGTACGGATGGCGGTGGCGACCGATGTGGGCGGCGGCACCAGTTTCTCGATGCTGCGTACCATGGACGAAGGCTACAAAATCCTGCAGCTACGTGAACAGCGTCTGAACCCGTTCCAGTCCTTCTATATGATGACGCTCGGCAATGCCCGCGCGCTCTCCATGGAAGACAAGATCGGTACGCTCGATGAAGGCACGGAAGCCGATATCGTGGTGCTGGATTCATCGGCCACATCACCGATGCGGCTCCGCATGGCAGCTGGTGCGACGCTGGAGCAGGAACTGTTCCTGCTGCAGACGCTGGGGGATGACCGCGCCATCGTCGAAACCTATGTGGCGGGGAAGCCGCTCAAGGCGGAACTGGCTTAATCAACCAATCCTTGGAGGAGGATGGCCCGCAGCGGAGCGATCTGCTGCGGGCCCTTGTGTTTTAAAGCTCTTCCGGCCGCTTGCCGCCCATGGCGCGGGTCAGCTCATCGGCGGTGGAGCGGATCAGCGGTCCGAATTCCTCGAGCTTCTTTTTTGGCAAACGCACTGCGGGCCCGGAAACGGAAATACCGGCAATCGCTTCGCCATATTCATTGAAGATGGGAGCAGCGATGCAGCACATGCCGAGCGTATGTTCCTCATCGTCAATTGACCAGCCGCGTGTGCGGGTCGCCTGAATATCTTTCAATAGGGCAGGCAGGCTGTCGAGCGTGCGCTGCGTGAAATGTTCCAGCGTTCTGCCTGAAAGGGTGTGTGCGATTTCCTTGTCCGACCAGGTGGACAGAACAGCCTTGCCGATGCCGGACGCGTGGATTGGTCCGCGGCGTCCTGGTCTGAAAAACGCGCGCATCGGCGCGTGGCTTTCGATCTGCGAGATGAAGACGACATCGCCGCTGTCCTCGACACCGATATTGGCGGTTTCCCCACTGGCTTCCATCAATTGCTTGAGATAAGGCCGCGCCAATGTGCCAAGCTTGCGGAAGCGGCGAAAGGCATTGCCGATTTCGAAAGCCTTGACGCCGATGGTCCAGTCGCCGCTTTCCGCATCATGCGAAACCATGCCGTGATTGGCGAGCGATGACAGAAGGCGGTGCACGGTTGAGGGCGCCATGCCGCTCTCGTCGGCAAGGTCGGTCAATGTCGAGCCGTCATTCGCGGCAATCAATGCCAGCAGCTTCAGGCTTCGGTCCAGAACCTGCACAGACGAGGGCGCGGCATTTTCCGCTGCCTTGCGGCCGCGCTTCGCTTTTGCCTGTTCCATGAGCCGCCTCCGATTCCCTGTTGTTTCATCACTACCCTATCCCCGTGAACTGGGAAAGTGCGTGGCGATTATCTCCATTCCGTTGAAAATCTTTATTTCCATATAATGGTATGCATTTCCATTTTTTGATAATAGCATTTGTAAATGGAGTAGGTTTCCATAGGAGGAATGGCCATGGCCAGAATGCGTGCAGTCGATGCAGCCGTGCTTGTGCTGGAAAGAGAAGGGGTCAATTGTGCTTTCGGCGTGCCGGGTGCAGCGATCAATCCATTTTACTCGGCGATGAAAGCGCGCGGCTCGATCCGCCACATATTGGCGCGTCACGTCGAGGGTGCTTCGCATATGGCCGAAGGTTATACCCGTGCAGAACATGGCAATATTGGCCTGTGCATCGGTACTTCCGGCCCGGCGGGCACGGATATGATTACGGGTCTTTATTCGGCTTCCGCCGACTCGATCCCGATCCTCTGCATCACCGGTCAGGCCCCACGTGCGCGTCTCGACAAGGAAGATTTTCAGGCCGTCGATATCGCTAAGATCGCAGCGCCTGTCACCAAATGGGCAGTCACGGTCATGGAACCGGCACTGGTACCATTTGTTTTCCAGAAGGCATTCCACATCATGAAGTCGGGCCGCCCCGGTCCGGTTCTGATCGATCTGCCGATTGACGTCCAGCTTGCCGAAATCGAATTCGACATCGACACTTACCAGCCGATGGAGGCCTATAAGCCTGCCGCAACGCGGGCGCAGGCCGAAAAGGCGCTCGCCATGTTGAACGCGGCGGAACGTCCGCTGATCGTTGCTGGCGGTGGCATCATCAATGCCGATGCTTCCGATCTTCTGGTCGAATTTGCCGAGATCACGGGTATTCCGGTTATTCCGACCCTGATGGGCTGGGGTGTCATTCCTGACGATCATCACCTGATGGCGGGCATGTGCGGTCTTCAGACTTCGCACCGTTATGGCAATGCCAATCTGCTTGCCTCCGATGTCGTTATCGGTATCGGCAACCGCTGGGCCAACCGTCATACGGGTAACGTCGATACCTACAAGAAAGACCGCAAGTTCATCCACATCGACATCGAGCCGACGCAGATCGGTCGTGTCTTTGCGCCGGACTTCGGTATCGTTTCAGATGCAGGCAAGGCGCTGAAGCTGCTGCTCGACATCGCGACCGAATGGAAGTCTGCTGGCAAGCTGCGCGACTGGTCAGGCTGGGCCAGCGAATGCCAGGAGCGCAAGCGCACCATGCTGCGCAAGACGCATTTCGACCAGACGCCGCTCAAGCCGCAGCGGGTCTATGAGGAGATGAACAAGGCGTTCGGTCGTGATACCTGCTACGTGACGACCATCGGCCTCAGCCAGATCGCGGGCGCGCAGTTCCTGCATGTCTATCGTCCGCGCAACTGGATCAATTGCGGTCAGGCCGGTCCGCTCGGCTGGACGCTGCCTGCGGCGCTCGGTGTCCGTGCTGCCGATCCTGATCGGCCGATTGTTGCACTTTCAGGTGACTATGATTTCCAGTTCATGATCGAGGAACTGGCGGTCGGCGCACAGCACAAGCTGCCCTACATTCATGTAGTCGTGAACAATTCCTATCTCGGCCTCATCCGGCAGGCACAGCGCGGCTTCAACATGGATTTCGAGGTGAGCCTCGCCTTCGATAACATCAATGCCGACGGTGACGCGGAAAAGGGTTACGGCGTCGATCACGTGGCGGTTGCCGAAGGGCTCGGCTGCAAGGCGATCCGGGTGCGCAGCCCCAACCAGTTTGCCGAAAGTTTTGAACAGGCAAAAGCGCTCATGGCAGAGCATCAGGTGCCGGTGGTTCTGGAATTCATTCTGGAACGCGTTACCAATATCTCCATGGGTGTCGACATCGATCAGGTTGTCGAATTCGAGGAACTGGCCGAACGTGGCGAAGATGCACCGACCGCTATCGCAGCACTTTTGGATTAAGAGCAATTCCCGGTTTTGTCCGCAATTGCGCAAATAGAGAATTATAAGGAGGCGAAAATGCCGAGATTTGCAGCCAATCTCACAATGCTTTTCAACGAAGCGCCTTTCATGGATCGCTTTGCGCTGGCCGCAAAGGCTGGTTTCACCGGGGTGGAATATCTCTTCCCTTACGAGTTCAACCGGCATGAGCTGAAGGCAGCGCTGACCAAACATAACCTGGCGCAGGTCCTGCACAATCTGCCCGCAGGTAACTGGGCTGGCGGCGAGCGCGGCATTGCGGTTCTGCCGGATCGTGTCGATGAGTTCCGTCGCGGGGTGGCCGATGCCATCGATTACGCCACGACGCTGAACTGCTCGCAGGTCAACTGCCTTTCCGGCATTGCGCCACAGGGCATCGATCCAGACGCGATGCGCGCCACTTTCGTCAGCAATCTGCGTCTGGCCGCAAAGGAACTGGGCAAGCATGGCATTCGCCTGCTGATCGAACCAATCAATCATTATGACATTCCGGGCTTTTACCTCAACACGGTAGAGCAGGCGGTTTCGATCATTGATGAAGTAGGCAGCAACAACCTGTTCATCCAGTACGACCTCTATCATCAGCAGCGTACACGCGGCGAACTGGTTGCGACCTATGAGCGTTACAAGCCGCTGATTGCCCATATCCAGCTTGCCGACAATCCGGGCCGCAATGAGCCCGGTACCGGCGAGATTAACTATCCGAACGTGTTCGAAGCCCTGAAAAACGCCGGATACAAGGGCTGGATCGGCTGCGAATACAAGCCGAAGACCGCCACCGAGGAAGGGCTAGGCTGGTTCAAAAACTATGAAGCCGAACGGCTGACCGCATAAGTTGGAGCGCATCCCGAAAAGTGTGAAGCGGTTTTCGGACAAGATGCGCGCAAACAAATGATTGGAGCGCCGATCTGATAAAATCAGATCGAAAAGCGCTATTAAGGAGTAAGCGAAATGGCCAAGATCGGCTTCATCGGACTGGGGATCATGGGCAAGCCAATGGCGCGGCATCTGCAGGATGCGGGTCATGAGCTTTTCACGTCGAAGCATATTGTGCCGACGCACAAGGAACTGCTCGACAACGGCATGCAGATTCTCGATACCCCGAAGGATGTGGCAGCGCATTGCGACACCACCATCCTTATGCTGCCGGATACGCCACAGGTAGCTGAAGTTCTCTTTGGCGAGAACGGAGCGGCAGAAGGTCTCGGCAAGGGCAAGACGCTTATCGACATGAGCTCGATCTCGCCCATCGAGACGAAAGAGTTCGCTAAGAAGGTGCGGGCGACGGGTGCGGAATATATCGATGCGCCGGTTTCCGGCGGTGAGGTCGGCGCGAAGAACGCAAGCCTATCGATCATGGCTGGTGGAGCACAGGCAACTTTCGATCAGGCGCTGCCGCTCCTGAAGCTGATGGGCAAGAACATCACGCTCGTCGGTGATTGCGGCGATGGCCAGACCACCAAGGTCGCAAATCAGATCATCGTCGCGCTTAACATCGAAGCTGTCGCCGAAGCGCTGGTTTTTGCTTCCAAGGCAGGCGCAGACCCGGCAAAGGTACGCGAAGCCCTGATGGGGGGCTTTGCATCGTCCCGCATTCTCGAAGTGCACGGCGAACGCATGATCAAGCGCACTTTCGACCCGGGCTTCCGCATTTCGCTGCACCAGAAGGATTTGAACCTTGCGCTGCAGGGCGCAAAGGCGCTCGGTGTTTCGCTGCCGAACACGGCCACGGCTCAGGAACTGTTCAATTCCTGTGCGGCTCATGGCGACGATGGTCTCGACCATTCGGGTCTGGTGCGCGCTCTGGAGCGGATGGCGAACCACGACGTCGCCTGACGCTACAGTTGCTAATTCAGGGATTTGAATTCTCTGGAGGGAGAGGGTGGAGCTGGCTGCTTGGAGGAGGTGGCCGGCTCCATTGATTTTATTGGTGCGGCGCGGAATAGTCCTGCGAGCCACAAATCACATCGGGAATCTCATGACTGCCATCGCCGATCCGAAGAAGTTTCTGACCAGCCTTTTCGATGCCGCTGTTGCGGCTGCCGATCCTGAACTGGTGATCCGCGCCAATCTTCCAGCCAAACCGAAGGGGCGCACGATTGTCATCGGTGCGGGCAAGGGCTCGGCGCAGATGGCGGCGGCTTTTGAGCGGGCATGGGAAGCTCCTCTGGAGGGCGTGGTGGTCACCCGCTATGGCTATGGCGCGCCCTGCGAACGCATCGAGATCATCGAGGCTGCACACCCAGTTCCCGATGCAGCAGGGCTTCAAGCCTCGAAGCGGATGTTCGATGCCGTATCGAACCTGACAGAAGACGACCTCGTGGTGGCACTTGTTTCCGGTGGTGGCTCCGCCTTGTTGCCGTCGCCGCCGGAAGGGCTGACGCTTGAGGATGAAATCGCCGTCAACAAAATCCTGCTCGCTTCCGGTGCGCCGATTTCGGCAATGAATGCGGTCCGCAAACACCTGTCGACGATCAAGGGCGGCAGGCTTGCCGCAGCCGCACATCCGGCAAAAGTGTTCTCGCTGGTCGTCTCGGATATTCCGGGCGACAATCCGGCCTTTGTGGCCTCCGGCCCGACTGTGCCGGACGAGACAAATCGCGACGAGGCGTTGAAAATCATCGAACGCTATCGGCTGGAATTACCACAGGCGGTACTTGCCCACATCAAGAGCGAAGCTGCCCACGCACCGAAGCCGGGCGACAAGGTTTTCGCAGGCAATGAAGTGCGCGTCATCGCCTCGGCTGCCGTTTCGCTGGAAGCGGCAGTGAAGGAAGCCGCGCGCCACGGCGTCGAAGCGGTGATCCTGTCCGATGCGATGGAAGGCGAGGCGCGGGAAGTGGCGCATGTTCATGCGGCGATTGCCCGCGAAGTGGCTGACCGCGACCGCCCGTTCAAGAAGCCGGTGGTCATTCTGTCAGGCGGTGAAACGACAGTCACCATTCGCGGTAAGGGCGGTAAAGGCGGGCGCAACAGCGAGTTCCTGCTGTCTTTCGCTCTCGACATTGATGGTTATGAAAATATCCATGCGCTTGCCGCTGACACGGATGGCATCGACGGTTCGGAAGACAATGCGGGAGCCTTTGCCGATGGTTCCACAGTTTCACGCTTGCAAAAGGCGGGCGAGGATGGCGCGGCGCGGCTCAATGCCAATGATGCATGGACGGCATTCGACGCCATCGGCGATCTGTTCGTACCGGGGCCAACCGGCACGAATGTCAATGATCTGCGGGCTATTTTGATAGTGGCTTAGTTTCGTCGTCGAGCAGGATGCGATTGGCGGCTCCATCCAGATCGTCATACTGGCCGTTTTTCAACGACCAGAGAAAGGCGACAAGGCCGAGCAGGCCTAGAAACAGCGCGATGGGAATGAGAAAGAGAAGTCCGCTCATTTGTGCGCTTCCTTGATGACGGCAACAGGCGCGATTGTCTTTTGCGTCTGCTGCTTTTGTTTTCCGGCCCGCAACCGCAAGGCGTTGCTGACGACCACGATGGAAGACAGCGACATTGAAAGTGCAGCCACCAGCGGGGTGACAAAGCCGAAAATCGCTATCGGCACCGCTATGATATTATAGCCGATGGAAAGCGCAAAATTCTGGCTGATCAACCGGCCCGCTTCCTTCGAGACCGCAAAGGCAAGCGGCACCGCCGACAGGCTTTCGCGCAGGAAGACGAAATCGGCGGCATTGCGGCCAATATCGGCAGCGGTCGCCGGGGCCATGGAAACATGGGCGGCGACGAGGGCCGGAGCATCGTTCAATCCATCGCCGACCATCAGGACCTTGCGACCTTCGGCCGACAGTTTCTGCACCAGTTCCGACTTGTCGGCGGGCAATACCTCCGCCTGGAAATTATCGATGCCGAGATAACCCGCAAGCTTCTGCACGGCAGGCAACCTGTCACCCGAAATGATACTAAGCTTCAGCCCATTGCGCTTCAGTGTGGCGATCGCTCCGGCAGCGTCTTCACGCGGCTGGTCTTCGAAGCGGAAGGCCTCAACCAGTTTTCCATCGATGGAAAGGCAGGTTTCGGGACCATCGGCGTGAGGTATGGCGGCGCTATTGTCTGCCCAGTCGCGCTTGCCAAGTCGATAGATGGAGCCGTTCAGTTCCGCTTCGATGCCTGCTCCCGGCACTTCCTCGATACGGGTAAAGGCGGTCATCGGTTTTGCACCCGAGAACAGCGCAAGCGCCCGCGACAGAGGATGACGCGAATAAAGCGACAGCTCGGCGGCGATTTCCAGATTGTGGGGATCGATGGCGTCGACATTGATCAGGCGTGGCTGACCGAGGGTCAAAGTGCCAGTCTTGTCGAAAATGGCGGTATCGACCTCGGCCATCCGCTCCATGGCGGAGCCGTCCTTGATCATGATGCCGTTTTCAAACAGGCGGCGGGCCGCAACCACCTGAACGATTGGTACCGCCAGCGCCAGCGCGCAAGGGCAGGTGATGATGAGGGTACAGATCGCGATATAGATTGAACGATACCAGTCGCCGCCGGTGTAGATCATCCAGCCGACAAATGCCGCAAAGGCAATGGTGTGAACCATCGGCACGTAGAGTTCGGATGCGCGATCGGCAAGACGACGGTAATAGGCGCGCCCGCCTTCGGCGACATCCATCAGCCGCACCATTTCGGCAAGGAAGGAATCCTTGGCTTCCGCCGTCGCCCGGATGATGAGCGGTGTGGATAGATTGAGCGTGCCGGCGCGAATATCCGATCCGGGGCCAACCGGGACCGCATCGCTTTCACCCGATGCAATGGCGCAGTCGAGTTCCGAGCGGCCTTCTTCTACCTTGGCATCGACAGGCACCCGTTCGCCCGCCGCAAGAATGATGCGCATGCCGGGGCGGATTTCGTTGACCGGCAGGTAGTTACGTTCGTCATTCTCACCGATCACCACGGCGCCACGGCTGCCGAGCTGCGCCAGACCGCGCACCGCAGAACGTGCCCGCGCCCGCATCATATAATCGAGCGTGCGGCCGATCAGCAGGAAGAACAGCAATGTTACCGAGGCATCGAAATAAGCGTGCTGGCCATGATGCAGGGTTTCATAAACGCTCATGCCGAAGGCAAGCGTGATAGCGAGCGCGATCGGCACATCCATGTTCACGCGCCCTGCGCGCAGCGCATTCCACGCGGAAACATAGAAAATCCGGCCTGAATAGATCAGCGTAGGCAGGGCGATAAGGCCGGAAATCCAGTGAAACATATCGCGTGTTGCGGCGTCGGCGCCCGACCATACGGCAACGGACAGAAGCATCACATTACTGGAAGCGAAGGCAGCGACGCCAAGCGCGATCAGAAGGCGCGTGAAGGTAGGGTCTTTGTCCTGCGCCATGTCGAAGATATGCGCTTCGTAACCGAGCCTGCGCAACGGATCGACCACATCGGGCGGTGTCTCGCCGTCTTTCCAGCGCACGGTCACGCGGCGTGCCGTCAAGTTGACGCGGACATAGGCAACGCCGGCGATCTTGCCGAGCGTCTCCTCGATATTCTTGATGCACAGGCCGCAATGAACACCGGGAACCGACAGGTCGAGCTGCCGAAAGCCGTCACCGAGCGCACGGCTTGCGATCTGCATTTCATCCGCCGAAACGGCCTGAACAACGGTTGCTATCTGAGCATTCTCGACGCAGCAGCTCATAGTATTCTACCGTCCTTCACCAGAACGCGAATGATATGGCGATAGGGGTCTTCAAGACCATAGTCTTTACTGGCATCGGCATTCACTTCCATGATCCAGGCACCTTCGCCAAGTTCAAGCGGGGCAGTCAGTGTGCCGGTTTCGCGGGTGGTGAGCGTGACCTTGGTGTCGTGTTCGTCACCGACAGGGCGTTTGAATTCCACCGTGCCGCCCGTCATGATGACGGCCTTGCCTTCATGATCAGTCAGCTTCCAGGTGAAAACGCCGTTTTCAAAAGCAGGCTTCGACTGCCAGTTCAGCGCGGCCTGCTCCTTGCCGGTCTGGGCTTTGTCGTTGAACTCCTGACTGGCGACATAGGTGTTCTTCACCACCAGCCCGCTCCAGCTATGGATAGCGTTATAGGCCATGGTCAGGTTGACGGCGATAATGACACCGAAGAAGGCGAGCATGATGCCCAGCATATGCCAGCCGGTAAAAGTGCCCGAGGTTTTCGACTTGATCGACATTATCTGCCCTCCGGTGCCATGAAAGTTGCCTTGTAGCGGGCGTGTTCCGCGCCGTTTGCGTCACGCACCTCGATCTCATAGTCCTTGCGATGATCGGTGATCGCATTATGCGGCATGGTGACGAAGACACGCAACGTCTTCAGACGGTCGGGTTCCACCGGTATATCATAATTGCCGTCTGCATCCGACGCTTCATCCTGAACGGTCAGTGTCGCGTCGGGCAGGCCCTCGATGGAAAGACGGAAGGTGCGCGGCGTCGGGATCATGTTGAGCAACTTGACCGTATAACCGTTGCGGATCGAGCCGTCCGACAGAAGCACATATTGCGGGGTGCGGTCGTGCAGCACATTGATGCCAATGCGCTGACGCATGGAGAGCGAGATCACCAGTGTGAGTCCGATCAGCGCCCAGACGATGAAATAGAAGATGCTGCGTGGACGCAGAACTTTCTTCCAAGACAGGTTCTGCACCTTGTCCGAGAAAGTGTTCGGCGCTTTGTAAACACGTGCGGGGTCGATGGGAGCCGTACCGTTATTGGTCGCTAGCGCCATGTTGAAGTCGTAATCGGCCAGTGTCGCATAGGAGATGAGACCACGCGGTTTGTCGATCTTGTCCATCACGGAATTGCAGGCGTCTATGCACAGCGCACAGGTGATGCATTCCAGTTGCTGGCCGTCGCGAATGTCGATCCCCATCGGGCAGGCGGCGACACAGGCATTGCAATCCACGCAATCGCCCACGGTTTCGCCGGTAGCAATGGCTTTCTTTGAATGGCGTGAACGCGGTTCGCCACGCCAGTCATTATAGGTGACGGTCAGGGAATTCTCATCCAGCATAGCGGCCTGGATGCGCGGCCAAGGGCACATATAGGTGCAGACCTGCTCGCGCATCAGTCCGCCGAATATATAGGTGGTGGCGGTGAGGATGGCGACGGTGAAATAGGCGACAGGTGCGGCCTGACCTGTCACAAAATCCGTAAGCAGCTTCGGCGCGTCGGCGAAATAGAAAATCCATGCGCCACCGGTCAGCGCGCCGATCAGAAGCCACGCGGAATGTTTTATCACCCGCTTCCAGATCTTGTCGAACGTCCATGGGCCCTTGTCGAGCTTCATGCGCGCATTGCGGTCCCCTTCGATGGCGCGTTCGACGACCAGATAGAGATCGACCCAGACGGTCTGCGGACAGGTGTAGCCGCACCAGGCGCGACCCGCGACAGAGGTCACGAGAAACAGGCCGAGGCCTGCCATGATGAGAAGGCCTGCGACGTAGTAGAATTCCTGCGGCCAGATTTCGACGAAGAAGAAATAGAAGCGGCGGTTGGCAAGATCGATCAGCACTGCCTGATCGGGAGCATAGGGCCCGCGATCCCAGCGCAGCCAGGGCGTCAGATAGTAGATGCCCAGCGTAATGAGCATGACAATCCATTTGAAGCGCCGGAACTCGCCCTGCACGCGCTTCGGAAAAATCTTCACCCGCGCCGCATAAAGCGACTGGCGGATATTGGGGGAATTGACTGCCTGAACGTCAATGCGCTCGACATCGTCTGACATTTGCCTTGCTCCTGAAGCGTGATCCCGGAAAGACAGAAGCTGGTTTTCCGGAATGATCGCACTTGCAACAATTGAGAGCGGGGTGGTTATTCGCCGTCCGTTCCAATGCAGTGGTTTGAACTTTGCCCCGACCTGCCGTTTAAGCCGGGAACACCGAGAGCATTTCTTGTTTAAGATGAAACGTTAGAAATGCTCTATCTATTTGTTTTAACGCATGTCTTTATCCCAAAATCGGTTCCCTCTTTCGGGAGATATGCTCTGGTCCCCGCATCGGTTCCGATGCGGGGACCAGTTATTATTACTCACCGCCGCCCAGCGAATGGACGAAGATGGCAAGCTGTTTGACGGTCGCATCGCCGAGGCGTGTTTCCCATGCGGGCATGACACCATGCTTGGGATGCGAGACCTGACGCACGATGGCGTCCTCGCCGGAACCGTAGAACCAGATTGCGTCCGTCAGGTTCGGTGCGCCGAACTCGCGCAGGCCCTTGGCATCCGCACCATGGCAGACAGCACAGTTCTCAGTGAATACCTTCTGCCCTTCCGGCACCATTTCAGGATTGTGCGGCGTGCCGGAGAGGCTGACCACATAAGCGGCAACATCGCGGATCTGCTGCGGTTCCAATACGTCGACAAATGCCGGCATTTCGGAAACGCGCGTGTCGGCATCATCCTTCGAACGCACGCCATGACGGATAGTCGTCAGGACGTCGTCAATGGAACCGCCCCACAACCAGTCGTCATCGTTGAGGTTCGGATAGCCCGGCGCTCCTTGCGCGCCAGAGCCGTGGCACTGGACGCAGTTGACGCGGAAGGCAGCAGCGCCACCGGCAATCGCATATTGGCGAAGGTTTTCGTCCGCCAGAATCTCGTGCACATCCTTGGCCTTGATCTGGTCGATGATGCCTTGACGCTCGCTATCGACCCTGGCGGTTTCTTCCCAGAAAGTGCCACGGCTCGACCAGCCAAGCATGCCTTCCGTGGAGCTGGAAATCAGCGGCCAGGCCGGATAGGCGATCACGTAGGCAAGCGCCCAGAAGATGGTTGCATACCAAGTCCACAGCCACCAGCGGGGCATCGGATTGTCTAGTTCCCTGATGCCGTCCCATTCGTGTCCGGTTGTGGGTACGCCGCTGACTTCATCGATCTGTTTGTCAGTCATTTTTGTCGTCCTTGAATGGAATTTCCTTCGCTTCATCGGCTTTCTTTTTGCTTCCCGGACGGAAAGCAAAAAGAATGACAAAGACAAAGAAGAGCGCCATGGCAAGCAGGCCCCAGCTATCGGCGAAAGTGCGTAGGGTGTTGTAATCCATCGCTAAATCTCCGCTTTATCTCGCCTTGGGGGACTGATCGTAGATCGAGAAGTCAACGAGGGTGCCGAGCATCTGGAGATAGGCGATGAGCGCGTCCATCTCCGAGATCATCTGCGGATTGCCGTCGAAGTCGCCGAGCTTGGCCTTGGGGTAACGTGCCTCGATGCCGGATGTATCGGCGTCGGGAGAGGCCTGTGCCTTCAGATCGTCAAGCGCGCTGTCGATCATTTCCTGCGTGTAAGGCACGCCGACTGCCACATTGGCTTTCAGATTGCCTGCGATGTTGGAGGCGTCCAGCGGACGGTTCTTCAGGAAAGCATAGCTTGGCATGACCGATTCCGGCACAACGTCGCGCGGGCGGACAAGGTGCTGCACGTGCCACTCGTTCGAGTAGCGGCCACCGACGCGCGCAAGGTCAGGCCCCGTGCGCTTCGAACCCCACTGGAACGAATGATCGTACATGGATTCCGCAGCCAGACTGTAATGGCCGTAGCGCTCCACTTCGTCGCGGAACGGGCGGATCATCTGGCTGTGGCAAAGATAGCAACCTTCACGCACATAAACGTCGCGGCCCGCAAGTTCCAGCGGCGAGTAGGGGCGCATGCCCTCCACTTTCTCGATGGTGTTTTCGAGATAGAAGAGCGGTGCGATTTCAACGATGCCACCGACCGTGACCACGGCGAGCGATGCGATCAGCAGCAGCGTTGCGTTTTTCTCCAGCTTGGAGTGGTTCTTTAGTATCGACATAAATCACACGCTCCTTATTCGGCAGGCTGCATGGCTGCACCGGCAACGGCCCGGGCACCGCCCATTGGCACTTCGTTGCGCAGATTGCCGCGAATGGTCTGATAGACGTTCCAGGCCATCACGAGGCCACCGGCGAGGTAGAGCACGCCGCCAAGCGTACGGATGACGTAGTATGGGAACATGGCGAGCACGGTTTCCGCGAAGGAATAGACGAGGAAGCCCTGATCGTCGTATTCGCGCCACATCAGGCCCTGCTGAATACCGGCAACCCACATGGCTGCCGCATAGAGAACGATGCCGAGCGTTGCCAGCCAGAAGTGCCAGTTGACCATGCGGATCGAATAGAGCCGCTGGCGGTTCCAGAGCTTCGGTGCGAGATAATAGACGGCGGCAAACGAAATCATGCCGTTCCAGCCAAGTGCACCCGCATGAACGTGACCGATGGTCCAGTCCGTATAGTGGGACAGCGAATTCACGGCCTTGATCGACAGCATCGGGCCTTCAAAGGTCGCCATGCCGTAGAAGGCGATAGCTGCAACCATCAGGCGGATGATCGGATCGGTACGAACCTTGTCCCATGCGCCCGAAAGCGTCATCAGACCGTTGATCATGCCACCCCAGGACGGCATCCAGAGCATGATCGAGAACACCATGCCGAGCGTCTGCGCCCAATCGGGAACGGCGGTGTAATGCAGATGGTGCGGACCAGCCCAGATATAGAGGAAGATGATCGACCAGAAGTGCACGATCGACAGACGGTAGGAATAGACCGGACGTTCTGCCTGCTTCGGTACGAAATAGTACATCATGGCCAGGAAGGGGACGGTCAGGAAGAAGGCGACGGCATTATGGCCATACCACCACTGCGTCACGGCATCCTGAACGCCGGAGAAAGCAGAATAGCTCTTCACGCCGAGGAAGGAGACGGGGATCGCCAGATTGTTGATGATGTGCAACATGGCGATGGTGATGATGAAGGACAGGTAGAACCAGTTCGCCACATAGATATGCGGCTCCTTGCGCTTCAGGATCGTGCCGAGGAAGACGACCAGATAGGCGACCCAGACGATGGTGAGCCAGATGTCGACATACCATTCCGGTTCGGCATATTCGCGGCTCTGTGTGATGCCGAGCAGATAGCCGGTTGCAGCCATGACGATGAAGAGCTGATAGCCCCAGAACACGAACCATGCGAGATCGCCGCCGATCAGGCGCGCGCGGCAGGTGCGCTGCACGACATAGAATGACGATGCGATCAGGATGTTGCCGCCAAACGCAAAAACAACTGCAGAAGTGTGCAGCGGGCGCAGGCGACCGAAGTTCAGATAGGGTTCCAGATTGAGATCGGGAAAGGCCAGCTGCGCGGCGATAACCACACCGACCAGAAAGCCGGTCACACCCCAGAAAACCGTTGCGATGACACCGTAGCGGATCGGTCCGTCCATATAGGTGGACTGGTCGACCTTTTTCGGCGTCAGGCCGTAATCGGCATTTCGCATCAGAAGAATGGTGAAGATGGCCAGTGTAACGAACAGAATCCACATATGGGTTCTGAACAGCTCATCATGGGAGAATCCGGCCAGAAGCACGGCAAAAAGTGCCCCCAGACCGGAAAGGACTGTTCCAGCGGCGTAGTTCATGAAATCCCCTCGCAGCGCATAACAAGAGCCGTCTCGGATGAGACAGCAATAGCGATAGGTTCCCTATCTGCGTTCTGGATGCAAGTGTCATTGATCTAAATCAAAGACAGCTGCCAAAAGACCCGAAAAATGGGGGCGAGGCGGCATTCTGTGAACTGTTGCAAATGACTTTCAATTGCAAATTATAGAAGTCAGCAGATGCGCCAACGGCAATCCAATTGTAGCGGTGTTATGTCATCCGACAAATTTGCCTGGCACGACAATCGACGCGCTTAGTCCCCCTTGCGGGCGATTGTGCAGCTGCAGTTCGCCGCCCATCCGTTCCGTCGCCATTTTCACGATCGCAAGACCGAGGCCGCTGCCGGTTTCGTTGCGATGTGCGCCGCGAAAGAACCGCTCGGTCACGCGCGGCATTTCGCTTTCAGGAATGCCCGGCCCGCTATCCTCGACAGTGAGCCTGAGCTTGTCCGCTTCGGTTTCGATCCGACAATGCACTGTGCCGTGCTCGGGCGAATGATTGACGGCGTTTTCGATCAGATTGCGGGCGGCGAGCGTGAAGAGGTGCGGGGAGGGCAGTTGCGCCGGTGGGATAGGGTCCGGCAGTTCGATGGAGATGCTGCGCTGGGCTGCGAGCATCCGCATATCCGTCGAAATCGAAACCAGAAGCTGGCGCAACGGTTCAGGCACAGGGCTATCCATTTCGTCGCCGGTTTCCAGCGCCGCGAGATCGAGAAGCTGGTTGACGAGGCGGCTGGTGCGGTCGACGCCCGCCGCTATCTGGCGCACCGCATTGGCGCGCATTGTTTCGTCCTTTGCACCTTCGGCAATCTGCGCCTGCGTCTTCAGTCCGGCGAGCGGTGTCTTCAATTCATGTGCAGCGAAGATCGCAAAGTTGCGCTCACGCTCACGCGCTTCCTCGACGCGATGGAAAAGTCCGTTCAGCGCGGTGACGGCAGGCGCGATCTCCTTGGGCAGGTTCTGTTCGGGAAGCGGGCGCAAATCCTCTGCCTGCCGTTTGGAAAGCACGGATGCAAGACGGCTCAGCGGATTGAGACCGCGCCGCACGCAGAGCCAGATCATCAGCGCCAGAACGGGCAGCATCAGCAGGGCTGGCAGCACAAGACCCGTCACGACATTTTGTACCAACCTGTCGCGAACACTCAGACTATCGCCGACCATGACACGCAGGCCAAGCTGGGTATTTTCTACGGCGAAGACGCGCCATCGGTCACCCGCAACTTCCGTGTCGGAAAAGCCGTTTGCGACATTGGTGAGCCGTACGCCAGGCGCACTTTCAGACCGTCCCAAAAGCTTACCGTCAAGCGCCCATATCTGGCAGAATAGCTGTCGGTCATAGAGTGGAAAATCCGGCATCGGTTTCAACGACAATTGCCCGCCGTCGCCTTCCGGCCCAACCTCCACACGATGCTCGGTCAGAAGCGAATTGACCATACGCGCGGCTTCCATCAGACGCGCATCAAGCACTTTTTCAAGCTGTGACTGGGTGCTGATGTGGATCCATATGACTGCGAAAAGCCAGACGATACAGGTGACGCCGATCAGGATGCCGGTCAGGCGGCTGCGAATGGAATTCATACGTTTGCCCCTGCCAGACGGTAGCCGACCCCGCGCACCGTTTCGATATAATCGGAACCGAGCTTGGAGCGCAGGTGGTGGATATGAACTTCCACCGCATTGCTTTCCACCTCTTCCTGCCAGCCATAAAGCGCTTCTTCCAGCGAGGATTTGGAGAGAGTGGCGGTCGGTCGTTCCATCAAGGCGCGCAGGATCGAGAATTCGCGCCGGGTCAGCCTGACGGGTTCTCCATGGAAACGCACCGACATCTCCGCCGGGTCGAGTTCGACGCCGCGCCATTCAAGCAGGGCATTTGCGCGTCCGGCACCGCGTCGGGCGACCGCACGCACGCGGGCGGCAAGCTCATGCAGATCGAAGGGCTTGCCGACATAATCGTCGGCACCTGCATCCAGACCGGCAATGCGCTCCGGCACCTGATCGCGGGCGGTCAGCAGCAGAACCGGCGTCTCGTCGCGACCGCGCCGCATCGTCTTGAGAATATCGAGCCCTGAGCCGTCGGGCAGCATCAGATCGAGCACCACGGCGTTGTAGTTCTGTGCGGCAAGGGCGGCTTCCGCATCGCCGCAATTCGAAACGGCATCCACGGTAAAACCGGCAAGCCCCAACCCTACAGTCAGTCCGTCGAGGAGGATCGTGTCGTCTTCTACCACGAGTATGCGCATGAGTTCCTGTTTCTGCCCTTATTGACAATTAGAAGCACGCGAGCTTTTCACCGCGCCACCTTAAGGCTGCCTTAAGGTGGCCGGAGCATTCGCCTTTTGCAACATGATCAATTTGCACCGAATCGAATTTATGCGGAAAATCGTAATGCGTTTCTTTACGAGCCTTGCCGGCTTATTCATCAGTTTGTTTCTGGCGCTCGGCCCGGCATTGGCAGCGAATCCGCTGCCGGTCGATCAGGCTTTCCGCCTCAACGTAATGAAGGATACGGATGGCCGTCTGGTACTCAACTGGCAGATTGCGGACGGTTACTATCTTTATCGTGATCATATAGAGGCAAAGGACCATCAGGGAAATGCGCTTGCTGTCGACACGCAACCCGGTCAGCCCAAGGACGATCCGAATTTCGGGCGACTTGAAGTCTATTACACCCATGCCACAGCGAGCATCAAAACAGATACACAGCCGCTGGAACTGACCTATCAGGGCTGTCAGGAAGACGGCATCTGCTACCGTCCGGAAACTCGAACCGTCGATCCGGTCACACTCGCAATATCCAGCGAAATGGGGCAGAAGGCCAAGGCGCTGACCCAGACATCGGTCTTTGCACCGGCTGCTGTGCCACCCGTGGAGCAGAATACGGCGTTTGCTCTGGCGCCCGAAAAGGGTATGGTCGAAGGGCTGCTCGATCAGGGCGGCACCGGGCTGGTGATCGCGGCATTTCTGGCTTTCGGTGTTCTGCTTGCTTTCACGCCCTGCGTTTTCCCCATCTATCCCATCCTTGCCGGAACGCTGGCACGCGAGGGTGAAAAGCTGACAGCAAAGCGCGGCTTCGTGCTTTCTGCCGTCTATGTCGTCAGCCTGGCGCTAGGCTTCGCCGTGGTTGGAGCGATAGCAGGCTGGTCGGGACAGAACCTGCAGATGGTGCTGCAATCGAAATGGACGGCGCTCGTGCTGGCCGGAATATTCACGCTTCTGGCGCTCTCCATGTTCGGCCTGTTCCAGATCCAGCTTCCAACGTCCTGGGTCAGCGCAATTTCGTCGCGTACTGGCCCCCATGGCCAGCAGCGAACAGGTTCCAAGCGTTCCGCTGCCATTCTCGGTTTCTCGTCGGTCTTGATTGTCGGCCCTTGCGTGACAGCACCGCTTGCAGGCGCGCTGCTCTATATCGCGCAGACGGCTAATGTCGCGCTGGGTGCTTCCGCGCTGTTTGCGCTCGGCATCGGCAAGGGGCTGCCGCTCATTGCTTTCGCCACGCTTGGCGCGGGTACGTTTCCGCGTGCAGGTGCATGGATGGAAACGGTGAAGCAGATTTTCGGCTTCGGTTTTCTGGCTACCGCAATCTTCATGGCCGCTCCGCTTCTGCCACCCGGTGTTGATATGGTGCTGTGGGCGCTTCTGCTTTTCGGGACTGCAAGTTTCGCATTTCTCAGGATTCCGGGGCGCAGCATAGTCGCACGCACGATCGGTACGGCAGCTTTGGTTTACGGTGTCATTTTGATGCTCGGCGTGGCTTCGGGCGGAAAAGACCCGTTGCAACCGCTGGCCGCATTCGCTAACCGTGGCGGCAACCAGAATCTGGCCGCGCTGCAATTTGCGCCGGTCGAGACTGTTTCTTCCCTTCAGGAGAAACTTGGCAAGGCGCGCGGCGACAAGCCGACGCTTATCTATTTCACGGCGGACTGGTGCGTAAGCTGTTCCACTGTGGAGCGTCGGGTTTTGCCCGACGCAAGCGTGAAGAAGGCACTTGATGGCTATCAGCTCGTCAAAGCGGATATTTCGCAACTCACCAGTGGCAATGCCGATCTGATGGCAAAGCTTGGTGTGGCGGGTCCGCCGACGATGATCTTCTTCAATCGCATCAGCAAGGAACTGGAGGGGACCAGATTGGTGGGCGATGTCACAACCGCCTCTATCGAACGTTCGGCCGGCCTTGTGAATGCCGACCAGAAATAAAGGATTTTAAGATGGACCGGGGGCTGGGGTTTTGACCGTAGTGAATGAAAAGCGAAATGCGCGGAGAACGCTGTTGCGGATGGCCGTGATGGCCTGTCTGCCTTTTGTTGCCGCAGCATGCACGACTGCATCCGCGGATCGGCCGATTGCCGTCACCATGCCGCAGCCGGTTGCCTTCAAGCCGGAACCTGTTGCAGTTGAACCGGCGCCGGAAGTGCAAACGGCCAAGAGCGAATTTGAGAGCATGTATGGCGCGGTGAATGATCGCGGCAATCTCATTCCGGCACTCGATCTCAACAAGATCGCGGATCGCAATCTGCGCCGGGAAGTCGATTATGCCACGACCGAACCGGTCGGGACCATCGTGGTCGATCCCTATGCGCGCTACCTCTATCTCGTGCAGCCGGGCGGCAAGGCAATCCGCTATTCGGTGGGGGTCGGTCGCGCCGGTCTGACTTTCTCAGGTGATGCGAAGGTCGCCTACAAGTCGCAGTGGCCGCGCTGGACGCCGACAGCCAATATGATCAAGCGCAATCCGGAGCATTACGCAAAATACGCAACTGGCCTTGAGGGCGGCATCCGCAACCCACTTGGTGCCCGCGCGCTCTATCTTCACCGCGATGGCAAGGACACGCTTTACCGCATTCACGGCACCAACGAGCCTTGGTCCGTGGGCAAGGCTGCATCGTCCGGCTGCATCCGTCTCTACAATCAGGATATCCTCGATCTCTACAAGCGTGCCACCCCCGGTGCGCGTGTCGTCGTGTTGGATAAGGCCCAATCGGGCAAAGGAGCAAGCTCATGATGAACCGTCGTCAGATACTGGCCGCAACGGCAGCCGGTGCCGCAACGATTGCGATTTCAAGCGGCGAGAGCCTTGCGCAGCGCGTTCCGACGGTTGCGGAAGTGCTTTACGACAAGGAAATCCCGGTTCTGGGCAATCCGAACGGCAATGTGACCATCGTGGAATATTTCGACTACCAATGCCCTTACTGCAAGAAGGGGCATGGCGAGCTGATGCGCGTGATCAAGAATGACGGCAATGTTCGCCTTGTCATGAAGGACTGGATCATCTTCGGCGACACGTCGGCTTATGCCGCGCGCCTCGTTCTGGCTGCGGAAAAGTCCGGCAACTATGTGAAGGCCATGGAAGCGCTGATGGAAACGCCGGGTCGTCTCACGCCGGAACAGGTAGATGCAGCACTGAAGAAGGGCGGGCTCGATCCGGCAAAGCTCAATGCAGCCTATAAAGCCGATTCAAAGCGCATCAATGCTATTCTTGAACGCAATATGGATCAGGGCGAAGCCTTCAATTTTGGCGGCACGCCTTCCTTCGTTATCGGCACCAAGCTTTATGGCGGTGTCATGAAGGAGCCGGAACTGATCGAAGCGATCAAGGATGCGCGAAAGTCTTGAACGGACACGATTGACGAAGGGCGGAGGTGAAAAAGCTCCGCCCTTTCTGATTCAAAACGGATAATGCTGCGGGCCTTCAATCGTGATCCAGCGCAGATCGGTAAACTCGTTAATGACGGCCTTACCGCCGAAACGGCCATAACCGGAAGACTTCACGCCGCCGAAAGGCATTTGCGCTTCGTCGGCAACCGTCGGGCCGTTGATGTGACAGATGCCGGTTTCAAGCTTTTTCGAAAGCGCCAATGCCCGTTTCACATCCTGACTGAAGATCGCCGATGAGAGACCATATTCAGTATCGTTCGCCACGCGGATTGCCTCGTCGGCATCCTTGACGCGGATGATGGGTTTCACCGGTCCGAAGGATTCCTGCGCATAGATGTTCATATCCGGCGTCACGTGATCAATGATCGTCGCCTCGACGATTGAACCATCGCGCTTGCCGCCTGCCAGAACCTTGCCGCCTTTCGCCACCGCATCCTTGATAAGGGCGTCCATGCGCTCGGCTGATTTGAGGTCGACCAGCGAACCGAGAACGACATTGCCGCGCGGGTCACCAGCAGGCAGGGATCTGGCCTTGGCGGCAAGCTTTTCCGCGAAGGCGTCGGCCACCTTCTCATGCACGATGAAGCGTTCCGTGGACATGCAGATCTGGCCCTGATTCATGAAGGCACCAAAAGCCGCGGCATCGACCGCCTGGTCGAGGTCGGCATCGTCCAGCACGATGAAGGGCGCCTTGCCGCCCAGTTCCAGCAGCACCGGCTTGAGATGCTCAGCGGCCTGTTTGGCGATGATTTTGCCGACATGGGTGGAGCCGGTGAAATTGATACGGCGGATGGAAGGGTGGGCAACAAGGGCCGCAACGATTTCCGGCGCGTCCTCAGGTGCATTGGAAATGACATTGACCACACCGGCAGGGAAGCCTGCATCGTTGAGCGTCTTGACGATCAGGTGATGAACGCCGGGGCAGGATTCGGATGAGCGCAGGATGACCGTATTGCCGCAGGCAAGTGCGGCTGCGATAGCGCGGACGCCCAGAATGATCGGGGCATTCCATGGTGCCATGCCAAGCACCACGCCAACCGGCTGGCGCACGGCCATGGAAACGATACCGGGTTTGTCGGAAGGGATGATCTCGCCGGTAATCTGTGTTGTGAGCGCTGCGGCTTCGCGCAGCACACCAGCGCCAAGATGGACGTTGAAGCCCGACCAGGGGGCGGTTGCACCGGTCTCTTCAAGCATGAGACGGGTAAATTCTTCGGCCCGGCTTTCCATCAGGTCAGCCGCCTTGTTCAGAAGCGAACGACGTTCGGTCGGCCCCGTTTCAGACCAGCTTTCAAAGGCTTTCGCGGCAGATTTTGCAACCGCATCGACATCGGCGAGGTTGGCCGCAGGCGCGGTGGTGGCGACCTTTCCGGTGACCGGGTCCTTGCGGTCGAACGTCTTGCCCGATGCAGATTGAGTTTCCTTGCCATCGATGATGAAGCCGATTGTCGTCATGGTCTTCTCCCTGTTTACCTTTCTCATCATGGTATAAAAGCTGGGAGCTTGCATGATCCTTATTTGTGAACAGACTGTGCAACAGCGCTGTTTCGAATTTGAAAGCAAGCAGCGGAGTGTAGCTTCGACACGGTGGCATTAGCCTTCCTTCATACTCATATTGAAGGAATACGGACATGAACCTTATGACCTTGAAAACCCACGACCCTGATGAAAATCGCTGGCAGAAGGTGCTCGACCGCGACAAGACGTCGGACGGTGCATTTGTCTATGCGGTGCGCACCACCGGCGTCTATTGCCGTCCATCATGCCCGTCGCGGCGTGGAAAGCGCGAAAATGTACAGTTCTTCGACGCTTGCGAAGATGCGGAACGCGCCGGTTTCCGGCCATGCATGCGCTGCAAGCCGCATCTCTCCGAGACACTGGCGACACAGAACAGCATCCGTTATGCCGATATGGTTGCGAGCGCCTGCCGCTTCATCGAGACGGCGGAAGAAGTGCCTTCCCTTGAAGAAATAGCGGCTTCCGTGAAGGCGAGCCCTGCCCATTTCCATCGTGTATTCAAGGAATTCACGGGGCTGACCCCGAAAGCCTATGCCGATGCGCATCGCGCGAAGAAGATGCGGGAGGCGCTCGATGCGCCGGAAATCCGCGTAACTGACGCCATTTATGATGCCGGCTACAATTCCAGCAGCCGCTTCTATGAGGCTTCGGACGGGATTTTGGGAATGACTCCAAAGGCTTACAAGCAGGGTGGCAAGAACGCGGATATTCGTTTTGCCATCGGCCAGTCGACGCTCGGCGCCGTGCTGGTTGCTGCAAGCGGCAAGGGGGTCTGTGCCATCTGGATGGGCGACGACCCGGAAGAACTGATCCGCGATCTGGAAAAGCGGTTTCCGCAAGCCAATCTCATCGGCGCGGACCGTGAGTTCGAGGATATGGTGGCCGAAGTGGTCGGTTTCGTCGAAGCGCCACGCATCGGCCTCGACCTGCCGCTCGACTTGCAGGGAACCGCTTTTCAGCAACGCGTCTGGCAGGCATTGCGTGAAATTCCGGTCGGAAAAACAGTAAGTTACACTGAAATTGCCGAACGCATCGGTGCGCCGAAATCGGTTCGGGCGGTGGCACAGGCCTGCGCGGCCAACAAGATTGCTGTCGCGGTTCCGTGTCACCGGGTGGTGCGCAACGACGGCGGCATCTCCGGCTATCGCTGGGGCGTCGAGCGCAAGCGCGATCTCCTGAAGCGGGAGAGCCAGGCATGAACGGAAATGAACCCTTGCAGGCGGAAAATGTCGCCGCTTACGACTGGCAGAAAATTGGCGCCGAGCTGGACGAGTTCGGCGCCGCAACTCTCAAAAACATAATTTCGCCACAGGATTGCCGCGAATTGGTCGCCGGTTACTACAATTTGGCCGCATTTCGAACCGTTATTTCGATGCGAAAACACGGTTTTGGGCGCGGAGAATACAAATATTACGCAAATCCCATTCCTGCCTTAATTTGGAATCTGCGCCAGAAGCTCTATCCGCAGCTTGCGCCCATCGCCAATCGCTGGAGTGAGAGGCTGGGTTCGGATGTCCGTTTTCCGCCGACCCACGACGACTTTCTGGACCGGTGCCACGCAGCAGGGCAGACCCGCCCGACACCGCTCATCCTGCAATATGTCGAGGGCGACTATAATTGCCTGCATCAGGATATTTACGGCGATATCGCTTTTCCCTTGCAGGTTGCGATCTTGCTTTCCGAGCCGGAGAGGGATTTTACGGGTGGGGAATTCGTTTTGACCGAACAGCGTCCGCGCATGCAAAGCCGGGCGGAAGTCGTGCCGCTCCGGCAGGGCGATGGTGTGGTTTTCGCGGTCAATGATCGCCCGATGCAGGGCTCACGCGGCGATTATCGCGTCAAAATGCGGCACGGTGTCAGCCGTATCCGTTCCGGCCAGCGGCATACGCTGGGCATAATCTTTCACGATTCCAGATAGAGGTTGAAACCGACGTTTCGATGGCCTTTGATCGCGGCAAAATGATCGAAGGAGTCGAATATGAGCGTGACCATCTACGGTATCAAGAACTGCGACACGATGAAGAAGGCGCGCACCTGGCTTGAAGACCATGGCATCGACTACGCATTTCACGATTACAAGAAGGAAGGGCTCGACGGCGAAACGTTGGACCGCTTCCTGAAAGATATTGCGTGGGAACAATTGCTCAACCGGGCAGGAACCACGTTTCGCAAACTGCCGGAGGAGGAACGCCAGAATGTAGATGCCTCCAAGGCACGAGCGCTGATGCTGGCACAGCCTTCGATGGTCAAGCGTCCGGTTCTCGACAAGGGCGGAAAACTGACGGTCGGTTTCAAGCCGGACCAGTACGAAAACTTCTTCAAGCCTTGAGGCCGAAGAGCGCTGCCATAGATAGCTGCCGATAGGCTGATGGAGGGATCGATGCGGCAGCGCGCGAATAAGGTCGTTCAGCAATGGTCTGCGAGCTGGCGCGATTCCCTGATCGCGTCCTTTGCAGGCGGTGTCGCATGGCTGATCTGCCAACTGGCTCTAGGGCAGCCGAAACCCGTTTTTGCCATGGTCACGGCTGTGATTTGTCTGGCGCCGAACCTGCCCAACCATGGCAAGCAGGCGATAGGGGTGATGGTCGGCGTCACGACCGGTGTTCTGGTTGGGGAACTTTCGCTGCTCTTGCCGGAAACTGTTCCGGTCTTCCACACAAGCATCGTGACCTTCGTTGCCATGGTTCTGGCGACGTCTTTCGGCATGGCTCCGGCCATTGCCATTCAGTCGGGCGTCTCGGCAATTCTGGTTCTCGCCATGGGGCCTCAGGTTGCAGGTGTGACGCGCTTGATCGATGTGCTGGTCGGTGCCGGTGTGGGCTTGCTGTTCAGCCAGATATTGATGACGCCCAGCCCCGTACTTCTGATCGACAAGGCCGTTCGCGGCTTGCTGGACCGTCTTGCGAACGGGCTCAAACAATCGGCTGTAGCACTTGAAAAGCAGGACCTCGCAAGGGCCCAGAGTGCGATCAATCAGTTCACTTCCGCCCACCGGGCGGTGATCGCATTGGGCGACGGCATCGCATTGGCGCGCAGCAATGCGCGCTGGTCGCTGCGTGGGCGGCTGGTGGCGCGTGAGGTTACGGAAATGGCGGGCCGGTACGACCGGCGCGGCATCCGTCTTTACGCATCGGCGCTTCTGTTCGGGGAAGCACTTGGCAATGCGCTGCGAAAGAAGGAGGCGCCGCCGCCGCCCTGGCTGATGGAAGCCTTGCAGGTGGTCATTGCCAATTGCGAGCTTGAGGAAGGGCAGGAGCCAAGCCGGATTCCTCCCATGCCAAAGGACATTCCGTTCGGCTGGCGCGATTGCGCACACCGGCTGGCATCGGTTCAGGACACGCTTCTGCACTTCCTGCATTCCGATATTCCGGACAGTCTTCCCGTACCCAAACGGCAGCAAAAGCAGGACGAAGCCCCAGCTTGAAGATTTTCAGAGAAGCGACCGCACATGATGCGCCAGCTCATCCGCCGCCTGCCGGGCGAGCCTGGGGCGGTTCTGCCAATCGTCAAACGCCGCGCCGCGATAGGCTGCCTGCCCAAGTGCAAGGGCAGAAGCGGTTTCGGACGAAACAAGCGGCAATGCCCATTCGGCGGCTGCATCTTTCGGGGTAAATTTCCCGGTTTCGAGTGTGTACCACATGCGCGCAAGCGTCAGCAGCACATTGCGCTCGTCACCTGGAAGATTGCCAAGCAGGCCGGACAACGCATCGGCAATGGCCCTGCGAACATCTTCACGTGGCACTTCCGGCAGAATATGTTCCCGTGCCGGGCCGACGAGGCTTACTGCTTCCTGACCGGCTTGCGCGAGCACCAGTGTGTATTCTGGATCAGCGTGCGGTTGAGGCACGGTTCCCGCCTCGAATTCGTCGCGCAGCCATTCTCCATAGATGAATGCACAACGCGCAGGATAGCTGAGAGCGGCGAGATCCTGCTGCAAAAAGATCATCACCTCCAGACATCTGGGTGTTCCGGGACTGGCCGGATGCCGACCCGATATCTGCATGAGCCGGTCGACGAGATGCGCGCTGGTTTCCAGTGTGAGAGGCTGGTCGCTGACCGCCAGCAGATCGACATCGCTATTGGGCCGAAGACCGCCATTCACGGCAGAGCCGTGCAGATACACAGCCTGCAAGGATCGTCCCAGACACTCCCGCAGAACGGTTAGAGCTCTTGCTGCTTCGTCTGGGATTTTTGTGTGATTTCCGTCCATAATTCGTAGATACTGTGCTCGGCGGACATATACAATAAAGGCGGAACGTAGAGAGTGTTTTCCCTTTTTTCACGCCGTCGAGATTTCCCGTCTTTCCTGAATATGGTCGATCAAGCCCCATTCGAGACCTGCTTCCGCCGTCATGAAATTATCGCGGTCGAGCGCACGCTCCACCTCTTCATAAGTGCGCCCACAATGTTCGGCATAAAGACGCGTCATCAGCCGCTTGGTTCGTTGTGCTTCCTCGGCATGGATAAAGATGTCTGATGCCTGCCCCTGAAAACCACCGGAGGGCTGGTGGACAAGAAGGTTTGCGTTGGGAAGTGCAGCGCGGTGACCGGGCTCACCGGCCATCAGCAGGAAGGAGCCCATCGAGCGGGCCGTGCCCATGCAAAGCGTGTGCACCGGCGCACGGACATAGCGCATCGTGTCATAGATCGCGAGGCCGCTGGTCACAACGCCGCCCGGCGAATTGATATAGAGGTTGATCGGCTGTTTGGAATTTTCCGCTTCCAGAAACAGCAATTGCGCGCAGATAAGTGCGGACACGGTGTCGTTCACTTCGCCATTGAGAAAGATGATCCGTTCGCGCAGCAGGCGCGAATAGATATCGAACGACCTTTCGCCACGACTGGACTGTTCCACGACCATAGGGACGAGTTGCATCGTTTCGCGCATCGGCGAACTCCTCTCTTCCAGAAATTGGGGGACTAGAGCATTTCCAGCAAAAGTGCGAAGCGGTTTTGCGTAGGATAATGCGTAAAAACAAAGAGATAGAGCGGTTCCAACGCTCTGGTTTAACTGGAACCGCTCTAGGCGGCGCGCATCAGCGGTGCCCTGTTGCTGTTTGCGGCAACCGCTGCGGCACGTTTCAGGCGCGTGTCGTTCAGCTCATGGATGACGCGCAGATAGGTGCCGCCGGAAATGCCCGGTACAATGCGGAACGTGACCAAGCTTTCCAGAAAGGGCGGTTCGCTTTCCCGTATCCGGTAGCTTATTTCCTCGCCGGGCTTGCAGGATGCGGGCTCCGGCTCCGCCAACGCCTCGGACGGAAGCCAGTTTTCGCGAAACTCCGGAATGCTGATCGCCCGCCACACTTTCTGCGGCGCGGCATCCAGCTCATATTCCAGCTCAATGCCCTTTTCGCGTGGTTCTTCCTGCCGGTCGGTCATTGGTCCATATCCTTCAGCAAGGTTTTGAGAGCGTCGATACGTTCCGGCCAGTAGGCACGATATTTCGCAAGCCAGTTGGCGATGAGTGTCAGCCCGTTCGGATCGACTTCGTAATTGACGAAGCGTCCCTCACGTTCCTCACGCACCAGCCCTGCACCGCGCAACACCGCGAGATGCTGCGACATGGCGGGCTGGCTGATCTCCATGCCTTCGCGCAGCGCACTGGCATTCATGCTGCCCGATGCCAGCTTCTCGAAAATCATCCGGCGGGTCGGGTCGGCAAGCGCCCGAAATATATCGTTCTCGTTCATGCAATCACATAAGCACGCACTTATGTGATTCGCAAGGCCTTATTTGAATACGGCCGTTATCATTGGTCAGACGAATGAAACCGCATGGTGAAGACATTCCCGCCGATGCCCTCTGCCAGCGCGGGAGCAAGCTTCAGTGGCGTGCATTTTTCGATCGCCTCGATTGCACCATTCAGGAATGCCTTTTTGGCCGCGTCATCACCCTGAACATTGATTGCACTGGCACGCGGCGGTCCCATCAGGCTTCCGTCACGCTTGAAGCTGAAGCTGAGGGTAACGGCGGAATTCTTGCTGCCTGAAGGTGGCGACCAGCAGGCGTTCAACGCACTTCCGACCTCGTCCATCGTCTTCAATTCCTGCGCCTGAGCGGCCCCTGTGGCGGTGATCATAACGGTGGTCAACAGACAAACGGATAGTCCCGATCTATTCATCCCGATCCTCCATCAATAGAGTGTAGTCAATCTATTGTAGGTCTGCTTCGCCAGAGTTCAAACCCAACTCTGTGGTTATGGCCTTAAGGTGAGCAACGTTTCAGCCTCAATAGGTGTGATCGATCCGATCAGAAAAATTCAATTGTCCCTGGATGATTGAGGTATATTTTCCCGCCAATGACCGAGACCTCCCTGGAAATGACCAAGCCTGTATCTTCACAACACCGCACTGCGGTCCGTTATGCTTTCGGCGGTTTTCTGGCCATGGCCGCCGCCATGGGGATAGGTCGTTTCATTTATACGCCGATCCTGCCGGGGATGATGGCCGATGTCGGCTTCACTGCCGCCGACGCAGGTTTCATCGCATCGGCAAACTATATCGGCTATCTGCTGGGGGCGATTGTTGCAGGTTATGGATGGTCTGCGGGTATCGAGCGGGCAAGCGTGATTGCGGGCCTGATCGTCAGTGGATTGCTCTGCGCTGCCATGGCGCTTTTCGATGGTGTCTGGCTGTTTTCCATTATCCGCTTTGCCGCTGGTTTCATCAGTGCAGTGACGATGATCCTTTGCACGGCAATCGTGCTGAGCCATGTCACAGCGGCGGAAAGAGCGGGGCTTGGAGCCCTGCATTTCGGCGGTGTCGGTAGCGGCATTGCACTTTCTGCCGTTCTGGTGGCACTGATCCGCTTTGCCGGGCTCGGCTGGCGCGCCGACTGGGTCGGGGCTGCGGTTCTGACCATCGTTATGGTTATCCTGGTTGCGACTTTCGTCAGGGAAGGGCCGGTCGGCGGAAATAGCGGCACGCGCGAACCGCCGCTCCCCAAGAGCTTTGCCTTCAACGCGCTGGCTCTGGCCTATGGCATTTTCGGCTTTGGCTATGTGATCACGGCCACTTTCCTCGTTGCAATTGTACGCGCGACCGACGGCGGCCCGCTGATGGAAGCGGCTGTGTGGGTGGTGACCGGCCTGACGGCAGCGCCCTCGATCTGGCTGTGGGCCCCGGCTGCAAAGAAGTTCGGCCTCTTCAACGCATTTGCCCTGACGGCCATTCTCGAAGCCGTCGGCGTTGCCGCAAGTGTGGTTCTGGCGCCGCCGCTCGGTCCCCTGGTGGGCGGTGTGCTTCTGGGCAGCACCTTCATGGCATTGACGGCTTTCGGATTGCAGATCGCCCGCACACTTGCCCCGGCGTCCCCGAAACGCGCCTTGGCGAGGATGACGGTCTGCTTCAGCATCGGCCAGATCGTCGGCCCGCTGGTTGCAGGCTTCATGGCGCAGCGCTCCGGCTCGTTCACTTCGGCAAGTCTGGCCGCAGCGCTCTCGCTGGTCGTCGTCGCGGTACTAGGCATCGTGGCAGGGCGCGCCGCCAGAACAGACGCCAAGGCACATGTCTGAAACCTTACAGGAATTTAACTGGTAAAGGCACAGGGACAGGCTTCATATGAGGGAAATTCCTCACGAAGTTGGACTGAAATTCAGTGTTTGTGTCGTTCTTTCCTCGCCCTAAATTGTTCTTCTGGTCCGCGCTCGTCTGGAGCCTGCTTGCCATCGCCGGCTGGTATCAGGGAGGGGAAGAACTGGGCGCTACATTCGGCCTGCCGCCTTTGGCACACGATGCCGCGCCGATTATCGGTGCGAGCCTTTTCTGGTCGGCGCCGTTTCTCTGGTTCTACATATATTTCGCGGTCATGACATTCGCCTTCTATCTGTTCTGGGCGTGGTTTTCCCCGCACCCATGGCAGCGCTGGTCCATACTCGGATCGGCTTTGATCCTGTTCACCACCTATTTCGGCGTGCAGGTCAGCGTTGCGGTCAACGCCTGGTATGGACCGTTCTACGATCTGGTTCAAAAGGCGCTTACATCGCCCGGAGCGGTCAGCGCTACTGATTTCTACTGGGGCATGGTCACCTTTGCCGAGATCGCCTTTATCGGCGTGACGATTGGGGTTTTGAGCCTGTTTTTCGTCAGCCACTATATCTTCCGCTGGCGTTCGGCGATGAATGAATACTACGTCAGCCATTGGCCCAAACTGCGTTCCATCGAAGGTGCAGCCCAGCGCGTGCAGGAAGACACGATGCGCTTTTCCACGACGCTGGAACAGCTTGGTGTCAGCCTTGTGAAATCCGTGATGACGCTGATCGCTTTTCTGCCGGTCCTTTTCAGCTTTTCGGAAAAGGTCAGTGAGCTGCCGGTGGTTGGTATGATGCCGCATGCGCTGGTCGTGGCGGCAATTTTCTGGGCCGCGTTCGGCACCGGATTTCTGGCGCTGGTGGGTATCAAGCTGCCGGGACTGGAGTTCAATAATCAGCGCGTCGAAGCGGCCTATCGTAAAGAACTGGTCTATGGCGAGGATCATGCAGATCGCGCGGAACCAATCACGCTGGGCGAGCTGTTTCGCAATGTCCGGCACAATTATTTCCGGCTCTATTTCCACTATGTCTATTTCAACGTCGCCCGTATTTTCTACATTCAGGCCGACAATATTTTCCCGACCCTGATCCTTATCCCGTCGATCGTGGCAGGCAAGCTGACGCTTGGCCTGATGAACCAAATCACGAATGTCTTTTCGCAGGTGCAGGGATCGTTCCAGTATCTCGTCAATTCATGGACGACGATCATCGAATTGCTGTCGATCTACAAACGTCTGAGGGCATTCGAGGCGGTCATCCGCGACGAGCCGCTGCCATCGCTGGAAAGCGCAAATTTCGGGACAACACCTTCGGCATAAGGGGCGGTCAGGACCGGTTCTGGTCTGTATGGACAGCGTGCTTGTCGAGGCTGTCCAGATAGTTGCTGTAGGTGGTGCATTTGACGTCGGGCTTGGTGCAGACTTCCGTCACGAGCCGTTCCATGGCGCGCCAATAGGCACCGTCATTCATCAGCACAAAATGGAAGCCCAACTGAAGCGGAAGACGCTCGCCCACATATTGCTTGTCGAACGCTGCCCGGAAAGCCTTGTAGGCCCGATCTTCGAACGCTGCCGATTGCTGCGGCGCTTCCTTGCCCTTGGAGTGGCGGACATAGAGATTGTAGTCCATCGCCACAATGGGGCGCTGGGATGGTCCTTCCGGCACAAGCGGTAATCCGAATGAAGCAAACTGGCCGGAAAGGATAGGCTCTTCAGGACCGCGCGTGATGGATGACGCCTGATAGCGAAAACCGTTTTTCTTGAGCGCATCCTGCACCGGCTTCGATGCGGCGAGATAAGGCGCGCGGAAACCGTCGATACCCTTCAACGCAAGATCGCGCCAGCCTTCCGGCTCACCGTCGATGCCATTATTCCTGTAGGCATCAGCGGCAATGCGGCGAAACTCCTTGATTTCCTCGTCCCAGTCGGCGGCAGACCAGTCGGTGCCGTCAAAATGGCCGCAACCATGGCTGGCGATCTCGTTTCCTTCCAGATGCGCTTGCCAGATATTGTCGAGGCGGGTGACGACTTCGTTATGGCTCAGCGCAAAGCCGACATTGGACGAACCGGCCCGCTTGCGGGGCGGCTGGTAATCGCGCCGGTCCTGCTTGGTCATCAGGAAGACGCAGGAAAGAAAATAGGTGAAATGGGCGTTGTTCTTTTTTGCCAGTTCGCGGGAGCGGGTCCACAACGCATTGTCATGTGCGCCATCGAAGGAAACCAGCACATATTGCGGCTTTGCAGACACCGGTTCCGCCTGCGCGGTGCAGGTGGCCAGAACGAAAGCGGACAGAAGAAGAGGGCGGGGGGACAGAATGCGCATGGACCACTAAACGAGGCGGGGGAGGAAACAGTTCCAGGAACTTGTTAGCTATTCCTTGAATATGGTCTCATGAATACGGCTATTGTCGGACAGAAGTGCACTTTGTGACACGTGTTTCGGCTTATTTCGCAGACGGGTCTTACATATGGCGCGAAATGCGACTAAAAGCGCCAGAATGAACAAGTACAAACACGTACGAACATCAATTTGGCTTTAGCGGCAGGTCCATGGCAGACGACAGTTTCATTCGCGAGGTAAACGAGGAAATCCGTTCGGAACGGGCAAAGCAGATCTGGCGGAATTTCGGTCCGGCATTGATCGGCGCCGCTGTGGCCGTTGTTCTGGGAACGGCTGGCTGGGTCGGTTACCAACACTGGGTCGACAGCAAGGCTTCCGCTTCCGGTGACAAGTTCCTTGCCGCACTGGATCTGGCCTCGGAAGGCAAGAACGACGAAGCGCTGACCGCGCTCGACGATCTGGAAAAGACCGGCTACGGCTCCTATCCGGTGCTGGCGCGTCTTCGCGCCGCATCGGTCATTGCTGACAAGGGCGATGCCGCCGGTGCTGTGAAGGCCTTCGATGAAGTCGCCGCCGATAACGCCGTGCCTGCGCCGCTTCGCGATGTGGCTCGCCTGCGTGCCGGCTATCTGCTGGTTGACAGCGGTTCCTATGACGATGTCGCCAAGCGTGTCGAAACGCTTTCCGCAGATGGCAATCCGATGCGTTCAAGCGCACGCGAAGCGTTGGGTCTGGCTGCCTGGAAGGCTGAACGTTTCGATGATGCGGTCAAACTGTTCCAGCAGATCGCCAACGACAATCTGGCTCCGGCCAACATTCGCCAGCGCTCCAATACGATGCTTGATCTGATGCGCAGCGCAGGCGTCAAAGTGCCTGACGCGCAAAACACATAATACAACAAGCGCATCCCGAAAAGTGCGAAGCGGTTTTCGGACAAGATGCGCGGGCAAACAAGGCGCATCCCGAAAAGTGCGAAGCGGTTTTCGGATAAGATGCGCGGGAAAATAAATAGATAGATCGGTTCCGTTAAAATCGGAACCGATCTGGTTTCTGGAGTTATCTTCTCCCATGGGTTTCACAGTCGCCATCGTCGGGCGTCCCAATGTCGGCAAGTCCACGCTGTTCAATCGCCTCGTCGGCCGCAAGCTGGCGCTGGTCGATGACCTGCCGGGCGTCACGCGCGACCGGCGTATCCACGATGCCAAGCTTTACGATCTGAAGTTTCAGGTCATCGACACGGCAGGTCTCGAAGAAGCTGCCAATGACAGCCTGGAAGCGCGCATGCGCGCCCAGACCGAGGCCGCCATTCAGGAAGCCGACGTGATTTTGTTCGTCGTCGATGCCAAGAACGGCCTGACACCGACCGACAGCACCTTTGCTGAAGTGGTGCGACGTTCCGGCAAGCCGGTGGTGCTGGTCGCCAACAAGGCGGAAGCGCGCGGCGCGCAATCAGGCATGTACGACGCTTTCCAGCTTGGCCTCGGCGAACCGTGTCCGATCTCTGCCGAACACGGTCAGGGCATGCCCGATCTGCGCGACGCGATTGTCGAGCTTCTGGGCGAAGAGCGTGCCTTTGCCGACGAGAAGGAAGAGGAAGTTGTAGACGAGGTTTTCACGCCGAAGGCAGTTGGAGAACTCATCGGCGACGACATCGAAGACCCGGATGAGGAAATCATCCCGGCCTATGATGCGACCAAACCGCTGCGCATCGCCATTGTCGGACGCCCGAATGCGGGCAAGTCGACGATGATCAATACGATGCTCGGCGAAGACCGCCTGTTGACCGGGCCGGAAGCGGGCATCACGCGTGACTCGATTTCGGTCGATTGGGAATGGCAAGGTCGCAAGATCAAGCTGTTCGACACGGCAGGTCTGCGCCGCAAGTCGCGCGTGCAGGAAAAGCTCGAAAAGCTTTCGGTTGCCGACGGTCTGCGCGCGATCCGTTTTGCGGAAGTCGTGATCATCGTGCTCGACGCGACGATCCCGTTTGAAAAGCAGGATCTGCAGATCGCCGATCTCATCATCCGTGAAGGCCGGGCACCGATCATCGCATTCAACAAATGGGATCTGATCGAGGATCGCCAGATGGTTCTGGCCGATCTTTACGAGAAGACGGCTCGCCTGCTGCCGCAGGTGCGCGGGCTTCGCGCCGTGCCGATTTCCGGCGAGCGCGGGCAGGGTATCGACAAGCTCATGGAGAATGTCGTCAAGACCCACGAAATCTGGAACCGCCGCGTTTCGACCGGACGTCTCAATCGCTGGCTGGGAGGCGTTATCGCGCATCAGCCGCCACCGGCAGTCTCGGGTCGCCGCCTGAAGGTGAAATATATGACGCAGGTGAAGACCCGCCCGCCGGGCTTCGTCGTTTCCTGCTCGCGTCCCGATGCGATGCCGCAATCCTATGTGCGCTACCTCATCAACGGTCTGCGAGAGACCTTCGATATGCCGGGCGTGCCGATAAGGCTTTCATTGCGCACCTCGGACAATCCGTTCGCAGGCCGCGCGAAGAAAAAGAAATAAGCTGACACAAAGAAAAAGCCCGGAGCGATCCGGGCTTTTTGCTTTCGATTTTCACGAGACGCCGCCGGCGGCCTCGGCGATCAATGCGGCAACCTCGTCGGGTTTTGACGCAAGCGAGGCATGGCTCGCATCCAGTGTGATGGTCTTGCGCGGTTTCATGCGCTCAGCCATCCTTTTCTGGTTTTCCGGGGCGATCATGTGGTCCTGAGTTGATAGCTGATACCAGGTTGGCTTCTTCTTCCAGGCTGGCGCTGTGATCGTGTCGCCGAATGTATTGGCGATGGGGGCTTTCTGCGTGATTGCCATGACCAGAGCTTCATCGGCGCTTAGATCCTGGCAGAAACTTTCGTGAAACTTGTCGTATTTGATCCAGAGATAGCCGTCGCTGTCAGGGGCCAGGTTGGCAATTGCCGCAGGCGGATGTTCCTGGCTGATGCCGCCGGGGCTTTCGCCCGCATCCGGTGCAAAGGCCGCGATGTAAACCAGACCCACCACATTGGGCAGATCGCCTGCCTGCGTAATGACCGCGCCGCCATAGGAATGACCGACCAGAAGGACAGGACCATCCTGTTGTGCCGTCATCTTGCGCAAGCGCTCCGCATCGTCGGCGAGCGAAGTCAACGGCATTTCGACAGCTCTTATCTTGTCATAACCCATCTGGGAAAGTGCGAGGATGACTTTGCTCCAGTGCGCCGCTCCTCCCCAAAAACCATGCGCGAGTACGATAGTCGGTTTTGTGCTCATGAGACGGTTTCCTATTTGACGTTGATGCCAAGGCAGGCACTCGAGAAATAGGGCATCAGTTTCTCATGAGAATAAGCCGTCACTAATATATTTGGAGGCAGGGATTGCATACTTCCGGCGTACTGCCGGAAGTCATGTTTGGGCTGGAGTGCATCCCGAAAAGTGTGAAACGCCTGCGCAGGGAAATCAGTCCGCTGGACTGATTTCTGATCTTGCTTAGATCAGATCGACACGCGCTCTAGCCTTTCGGCAGCACAAATTCGACGCGCCGGTTTTGCGTCCGCCCATCGGGATTGTCCTTGCCCTCGATTTCATTGGGCGCGACAGGTTCGCTCTCGCCATGCCCCTCTGGCTTCAGTCGTTCCGATTGCACGCCATTGCTGACGAGAAATCTGGCGACCGCATCGGCGCGGCTTTTCGACAGTTTATCGTTGTAGCTGTCTGACCCTTTGGAATCGGTGTGGCCGACAACACGGACGGCAGAGTCCGGCATGCTGTCGAGTATACTGGCAATGTCAGTCAGCGTAGACTTGGCCTTGCCGGTCAATTTGGCGCTGTCGAAGCCGAACAGAATATCGCTCGTCACGGAAAGGACGATGCTGTCATCGGTTTCCCGCATTGTGATGTTGCCGCTTTTCTCGACAATCTGTTGTGCTGCCCCTGACAGGCCGCGTGCCTTGCCATCTGTACTGCCCGATGCGGATACAAGGTCACGAATCTCGGGCACGAGATCACGGATATAGGCGCTGTTGTCAGTGCCTGTGTTCTGCGCGATCGCGATGGATGGCAGGCAAAGCGCGGCAAGGCTGATTGCGATGCTGCCTATGAACTGATTGGTCATGGACAGCCCCTATTCGGCGGGAACGGCGAATGGTCCGAGCGGCTCGACCCCTTTTATATAGAGCGTCACCTTCTGGCCTTTCGGTGGCGCGGGAAAGACGCCATGCCAGACGCCGACGACATGGCCCGTGCCGAAAAGGGAAACTGCTGCCGGAGCGAGCGGCTTGCCTTCCGAATCTTTCAGCAGAAGATATTTTTTGTCGCCTGCCAGAAGATAGTAATCATTCTCGTAATCTTTGTCCGACAGCGCTGTGTAAAGCGTTGTCGAAACGCTCCCACCTTCCCTGGCATTGATGAAACGGACCTTGACCGTCAGCTTGTCGCCGTCTGCCACGACACCGCTGACCTCTGCGGTCGCCTGACCGCTGCTGTGATAGCCGGTTGCTATCGGCTGGCCGGTTGTCTCCTGAGCATTTGCAGCATAGGGAAGCGCGCTGGCTGAAAGTAAGACAGCGGCAAGAACCGTACGTGAGAGAAACGCCATGAGTATCGCTTTCATTTGTTGGATGACCTTGAGCATAGCGAAGCCAGATGGAAAACATCGGGCAATACGTGAAGGCGGTGAGAACAAATAAGCGGAGCAGTTCAGCGGATGTGAGCATAAGACGAACCACTCCAGGTGCGGCGCAGAAACCTAACAGGCCCAAAACAGAATTCATGTAAACTTTAAAGACCCTCATTAACATTTGCGCGACCGGAGATTTTTCTCATCAGAACAGCGCTGGTCGTGATCGTGATCGCGACCAGCACTTAATTTCGCACTTTCGGGTTGAGCTCTCCTCTCGCGACTGGTAAGTCGCCTGCCTTCCGCGAATTGTCTCGAAATCCCGCAAAAAGGTGCAACCATGACGAAGGCTGGCCAGAGCCGTTTTGACGGCGTGACATTGGGCATCGATTTTGGCACGACCAATACGGTAATTTCTGTCGCAGCGCCTGACGGCACGACAGCGGTTCTGAGCGTGCCGAAGGACGGGGTCGACATTACGGGTTACCGTTCGATCCTTTGCTTCTGGCAGGATCGCCAAACCGGCGAGCGCACCGTTGAAAGCGGGCCTTGGGCGATGGATGTATTCGTCAACGCGCCGCATTCGACCCGCATGCTGCAATCGTTCAAGACATTCGCGGCATCGAAATCCTTCACCGACACACCGGTTTTCGGCAAGCGGTTCAAGTTCGAGGACATTCTGAAGACATTCCTCGAAACGGTTGCCGCACGGCTGGGCGACCGCCTGCCGCCAAAGGGCAACCGTGTGGTTATCGGCAGGCCGGTGATTTTTGCAGGCGCATCACCGGACGAGGCGCTGGCCATGCAGCGCTATGAAAAGGCGTTCCGGGCGTTCGGCTTCACCGATATTCACTATGTCTATGAGCCTGTTGCTGCCGCTTATTTCTATGCACAGGAACTGAAGGCAGCATCGACCGTTCTGGTGGCTGACTTCGGCGGCGGTACGAGCGACTTTTCCATCGTGCGATTCGAAGTGGACAAGAATGGTCTCAGCTTCATGCCACTCAGCCAGACGGGACTTGGCATCGCAGGTGATACATTCGACTATCGCATCATCGATAATGCCGTGTCGCCGCTGCTCGGGAAGGGTACGGAATACCAGTCCTTCGGCAAGCGGCTGACCATTCCGAACCATTATTATGCAAACTTTGCGCGCTGGAACACATTGTTCCTGATGAACTCTCCGGCGACTATTCGCGATCTGGACGAACTGGCCCGGCAAGCGGTCGATCCGAAGCCGCTCGAACATTTCATCAATCTGATCGAGAACGACTATGGCTACGAAATTTATCGCGCTGTGTCGGACCTGAAGGTGCGTCTTTCTTCGCAACGCATATGCGAACTACACTTCAAGGCGGACGATTTTGAAATCCGCTCTGATGTCACACGCAATGATTTCGAAAACTGGATTTTTGACGATGTGCGCCAGATCGAACAATCGGTGCAGCAGGCCGTGGACAGAGCGGGCCTTGAAACTTCGGCTATCGACCGCGTTTTCCTGACCGGCGGCACGTCTTTCGTGCCCGTCATCCGCACCGTGTTCGAGAATCGCTTCCCCGATGCCGCGGTAACAAGCTCGAACCAGTTCGATTCCATTGCCAATGGCCTCGCATTGATCGGGCAGAGCGCTGATATCGAACGCTGGGCAGTAAAATGGTAAGCATTGCCTGAGTAGGTTTCCGTTCAAAGAAATGGAGATCATTGTGTCAGACAATACCGTCCAAGCCTTCTCTGAGCGCCTGCGGCAAAGCACCGAACCATTTTGGTCGCAGGCCGTTGACCATCGCCTCGTTGGCGAAATCTATACGGGCACTGTCGCACCCGATGTCATGACGCGCTATCTGGTGCAGGACCATCGGTTTATCGACTGCTTTTTGTCACTGCTGGGTGGAACGCTCGTCAATTGCGACAGGATGGAAGCCAAGCTGACATTGGGCCGGTTCATCGGCATGATCAGCAGCGACGAGAATTCCTATTTCGAGCGCGCCTTTGCAAAGCTTGCAGTCGCTGACACCGAGCGTTTCGATACGCCCGATGCGGCGCCGACCGCCGCATTCAAGGAACTGATGCTGGAGGCTGCGCGATCCGGCTCCTATGCGGCCTGCCTGTCGGTGCTGACGGTTGCCGAATGGCTTTATCTCGACTGGGCGGAAAAAGCGCCGAAGCCATTGCCCGACGATTTCATTTTCGCGGAATGGATCGTGCTGCACGACAATCCATATTTCGTGGAGTTCGTGGGTTTCCTGCGCTCGGAGCTCGACCGGGTTGGCCCGGCAGCGGCAGAACAATGCCAGCAGTTCTTCCGGCGAGCGGTCGAACTGGAAAAGGCATTCTTCGATGCCGCCTATGAGGGCCATAGCTGATCAGTTGGGGCTGATCAGTTGGCGCTGATCAGTTACTGGCGGAGGGGAAGGGACAGTTGCTGTCGCCTTCCTCGCATTTGAGATATTTCCTGAGATCGGTGACGCGCTCCGTCGTCAGGTCGGACAGGCAGATCGAATAGGCCATGCCGGAAATGCTGCCGCCACCAACTGTCTGCATATCGCATTCGGCATTGCGGAAGGCGATCCAGGCTCGTTGCGACTGAACCAGTTTTTTCTTCAGGTCCGCATCGTCGGCGCGGTTCTGCAAGGTCTTGAAGATCTTGTTCAGTTCGGCATCCGATTTCTTGTAGGCCTTGCCATAACACTCATTGAGTGCGGCTTGCGAACTGGCGTTCTGGCAGTCATCGGCCTGAGCCGTGGCAATGACTGCAAACGAACTGAAAGCCAGCCCGATAATCCCGATCTTCAAACCCCGCATAAACTTCCTCCCCGTAGCTTCAATGAACGGTATCTTCATCGCAAATAGAACGGTTGTCACTAAAGAAAAGATGGCAGCTAATTCTCGAAGCGGCTCGACCCATCGCGGTCGCGCTCATAGCCTTTCATGTATGGGAAAGGCGGCAGCCAGGATTCGCGACGGATCGTCCAGAGTTCATAGGTCGGCCTGAACTGGTCCGGCGCATCAAGCGAACCGAGATTGACCTCGACTTCATCCGCACTGCGCCCGAAAACCGGAGAGCCACAACGCGGACAGAAAAACCGTCCCGCATAGTCGCGGGTTTCCCCCTCGACCGTAACCGCAGCTTCAGGAAATATCGCCGAGGCATGAAACAGGGCTCCGTGGTGCTTGCGACAGTCGAGGCAATGGCAGACGCCGACCCGATAGGGTTGTCCCGACGCTTCAAAGCGGACATTGCCGCACAGGCATCCACCCGTGAATTTTTCCATGAGGCACCTCCTTCGCCGCAGCTGTTCGACACTTGTAAAGGCAAAACGCTTAAACCCTGCATTAACCATATTCGTTCATGGTTAACGCGCTGCTGATAATGACTGTATTAGCCGGAGCTGCAAGCGTGTCCTCCACCCATTGGACAAGGTTAATATTCCGTTATCACCGGCGTCAGTTAAGTCAGTGTGAGTGGAGTGTGCGGTGCGTCTTGTATCTTTACGAGCGCTGTTTGGTCGAAGGAAGGCCGTTGCCGAGCCGGTGTGGCATTACCCTGTCACGGGCTATTGCCCGGAAGAGGGGCGCTATTACGCCGTAAGGGCAAAGCCACGCCAGACAGTTCATAAACCGCATCGTCTGGTGCCGCTGGTTCTGGCGGCGGTGACCTATCTTTTCAACCCCAATGCGATTGCCTTTCAGGATATGGCGAGCCTCGTGCCGTCTGCCGATCTTGGCGCGCATCGCTGGACCGCCTTTGTCGCCAAGGCACCGGTCGGCTCGGTGCATCAGGCCGAAATGCCGTTCGTGGATGCAACGACTGTAACCGGCAGCATCGCCACCAACGGCATCGAAGTGCCGGGTATCGGACGGGTTGCGCTCTCTGGCGGACGAAAGTCGGCAAAGCTCGGCCCGGACGATCCGAACCCGGACGAAAACCGGATCAATCGTGCCGACAAGACCGGCCGTCTGGTCTCGGTGAAACCCAAGGCACCTGCCAAGGCTTTTACCGCCGGCAGCATGTTCGACAAGATCAGCATGATCACGCGTCCGCCGGAAAAGACGGACGCGAAAATGGCTTTCTCCAGCAAGCTGGAGGGCAAGGAAGTCGCCATCACAATGGCATTCCATGCGGTCATGCCACCGAAAATACGCTCTGAAATGCCGACCCAGCTTGCCAAGCTCATTACCAATGACCAGCCGGATGCGCTGGCCCTTGGTTATGCGCCTGCGACGCCGGACTATGGCAAGACATCGCCGTTCGAAAGCATCTTGAAGCCTCAGCCGGACGAAGGCCGCTTCGTGCCCCCCATCGGTGAAAAGGATCATGAATGGGCAGCAACACCTCTGCCGCCTTCTGCTTTCAGCAAGAGCGAACAGAAGTGCCTTGCGGAGGCCGTCTATTATGAAGCGCGCGGCGAAACGGTGAAGGGGCAGGTTGCCGTCGCTCAGGTTGTCCTCAACCGTGTGCGCAACCCGGCCTATCCGGGTTCGATCTGCGGCGTGGTCTACCAGAATCGCGACTGGCTCAATGCCTGCCAGTTTTCCTTTGCCTGTGACGGCCAGAAGCACCGCGTTACTGAAATGCCGCAATGGCGTATGGCCCAACAGGTGGCAAAGACCGTATCTGCCGGTCAGATCTGGCTGCCGGAAGTGGGCTCCGCCACCCACTATCACGCGACCTATGTTCGCCCGTTCTGGGCGCCGACCATGAAAAAGGTCACGAAAATCGGCCTCCATATTTTCTATCGTACCTATGGCGGCGGGTGGAGCTGATCCATCCAGTCTCCCGGCATAACCGGATCGGGCTGACTTCAGGTCACATTTTTGTTAGCGGACTAAAAGGTCGAACAGGCGCATAAGGCCGACTTTCGTATCGAGCCGAATATGGCGCGACCATCCAAAATCGATTCCGTTTTTTTAGCCAATAATGTGACCAATCTGATCCTTTGGTCGGAAAATGAGTCGCACTAGTATCTAAGTGATTGATATTGCTTGCTAAAAAACCTTTTGGAGCAATGCCTGCACCGCCTTGACTAGCGGGCGGCGTGTCAATATGTTGCGCGCAACTTGGAAATGGGATTGAAATCCTCGTATTTCTTGAAAAAGGAGCTGCCAATGGCGCGCGGGACTGAACCCGGAAAGCCATCCGGTGCGATCAAGAATGCGAAGAACGAACCCGGTTCCGGGGAGCTGGATCAGCGTTTGAACCGCCTGGAGGCCGAACTGGCCAAGAAGGGTGTGCTCAAACAACCGGCTTCCGAAGAGGAGCGATCGGCGACTGCAAGCTCGGTCGCGCAGGCCATGAAGATTTCCAGCGAGTTTATCGCAGGGGTTCTGGTCGGTGCGCTGATTGGCTGGTTCATTGATCGTGTCGCTGGTACATCGCCCTGGGGATTGATCGTATTTCTCCTCCTTGGCTTTGGTGCTGGCGTCCTCAACGTGCTTCGTTCCGCTGGATATGTTGCCGAACAGGGCAACATTAAATCTAGCGCGGAAAAGAACGACAAGAAATAGGACTTGACGGGCTTCCCGGTAAAGTTCGTTCAAGTGTAAGTGAACAAGTGGGCCGTCAGGCCCAGGAGTGAACAAGCGGGCCGTCAGGCCCGAGACTGAAACGCCTTCGGGCAGGCCAAATTGCCTTCGGGCAGGGAAGACAGACGAGGTTAAGGTGGCGAACGATCCGATCCATCAGTTCCAGGTTTCCCGGTGGATTCCCATCGATGTAGGCGGCGTTGACCTGTCGTTCACGAATGTTTCGGCCTTTATGGTCGCAACTGTCGTGGTCGCTTCGGGCTTTCTCTACCTGACGTCTTCGGGCCGCGGCCTGATCCCGACCCGTTTGCAGTCGGTTTCGGAAATGGCTTACGAGTTCGTGGCCACCAGCCTGAGAGATTCGGCAGGGTCGAAGGGCATGAAGTTCTTCCCCTTCGTCTTCTCGCTCTTCATGTTCGTGCTGGTCGCGAATTTCCTCGGTCTCTTTCCGTATTTCTATACGGTTACCAGCCAGATCATCGTAACCTTTGCACTCGCCGTTCTGGTCATCGGCACGGTCATCATCTACGGTTTCTTCAAGCACGGTTTCGGCTTCCTCAAGCTCTTCGTGCCGAGCGGCGTTCCGGGCATCATCGTGCCGCTGGTTGTAGCCATTGAAATCATCTCCTTCCTGTCGCGTCCGATCAGCCTCTCGGTTCGTCTCTTTGCGAACATGCTTGCTGGTCACATCACGCTCAAGGTTTTTGCGGGCTTCGTCGTTTCGCTGGCCGCGCTCGGCCCGATCGGCATCGGCGGCGCTATCCTGCCGCTGTTCATGACGGTCGCGATCACCGCACTCGAATTCCTCGTAGCCTTCCTGCAGGCCTACGTGTTTACCGTTCTCACCTGCATGTACATCAACGACGCTGTACATCCGGGACACTGAGTTCAAACCGGCGGGCGACCGCCAGAACTGAAATCCGCACTTATTTCAATCCAGAAGGAGCTCAACATGGAAGCGGAAGCAGCAAAGTACATCGGCGCCGGTCTCGCCTGTTTCGGTATGGCCGGTACGGCTCTCGGCCTCGGCAACATCTTCGGCCAATACCTCTCCGGCGCTCTGCGCAACCCGTCCGCTGCTGACAGCCAGTTCGGCCGTCTGGTGTTCGGTTTCGCCGTTACGGAAGCTCTGGGCATCTTCTCGCTGCTCATCGCGCTTCTGCTCCTCTTCGCCGTCTAATCAACGGTCGCAAGAAACGGGCTGGCCGCGAAGCAGCTTTGAGGACATCAACCGCAAGGTTGGTTCCATAAAGAAATGCAGACGCGGCTGGCCTTTGCATATGAGGTCTGAGTAAGGCATGATCCTTTTCCATCTGGATCAGATCGTGCTGGATTAAAGGGGAAATCTGGATGTTCGTGTCCACGGCGTTTGCCCAAACCGCCACCGAATCGCAACCGGCACCTGCTGCTGGCGAGCACGGCGCAGCCGATGCTGTGCACACCGAGACCGGGGTCGCCAACGATGCCGGACACGGCAGCGGCGTATTCCCGCCGTTTGATTCCACCCATTATGCATCGCAGATCCTCTGGCTCGCGATCACCTTCGGGCTTTTCTATCTGTTCATGTCGCGCGTGGTTCTGCCGCGCATCGGCGGCGTGATCGAAACCCGTCGTGACCGTATCGCTCAGGATCTCGAGCAGGCAGCCCGCCTCAAGCAGGATGCTGACAACGCTATTGCTGCCTATGAGCAGGAATTGACCCAGGCCCGCACCAAGGCTGCTTCGATCGCCGAAGCTGCGCGTGAAAAGGGCAAGGGCGAAGCCGACGCAGAACGCGCTTCCGCTGAAGCCGTACTGGAAGGCAAGCTCAAGGAAGCCGAAGAACGCATCGCCGCGATCAAGGCCAAGGCCATGAACGACGTCGGCAACATTGCCGAGGAAACTACGGCAGAGATCGTCGAACAGCTTCTGGGCGCCAAGGCTGACAAGGCTTCGGTAACAGCAGCCGTCAAGGCCGCTAACGCCTGAGGAGAGGACAATGGACGCTACATTCTGGGCACTGGTTGGCCTCATCATCTTTCTGGCAATCCTGGCCTATCTGAAGGTTCCGGCCATGGTCGGTCGTTCGCTCGATGAGCGCGCTGACCGTATCAAGAACGAACTGGAAGAAGCCCGCACGCTTCGCGAAGAGGCCCAGCAGCTGCTGGCCGAATACCATCGCAAGCGCAAGGAAGCCGAAAAGGAAGCAAGCGACATCGTTGCTTCCGCCGAGCGCGAAGCCAAGGCTCTTCTCGAAGACGCCAAGCGCGCAACGGAAGAATATGTTGTACGCCGCAACAAGCTTGCCGAGCAGAAGATAGCAACGGCTGAAGTTGACGCCATCAACGCAGTTCGTGCTTCGGCAGTCGATCTTGCAGTCGCTGCAGCCGGCAAGATCGTTGCCGACAAGGTCGACGCGAAGGTCGCAGGCAACCTGTTCAAGGATGCTCTGTCGCAGGTCAAGTCGAACCTGAACTGATTTCGACTCACAAAAGTTCTAACGAAAACGCCGCCTCGAAAGGGCGGCGTTTTTGTTTTTGGAGTTGCAGAATTGACTTCGATGATGATCTGATCAGCGGCACGGTTCCGTTCCACTCAGCTTGTGAAACAGCGGTCGGTATTGCTCCAGTGCCAGCTCATCCAATGTGTAGGCTTCCTGTGGTGTGAACCATCTGAGTTCCGTGTGCTCATGGTCGCGAATCGTGGGGCGCCCGCCCCAGGCGGTGACGGTATAGAGGTGGAATGATGCTGCCGGACTTGCCACTTCTATCGTCGCGAGAAATGAAAACGCGCGAAGCGCTAATCCGAGTTCTTCCTGGATTTCCCTTTCCAAGGCGTATTCAAAGCTTTCTCCCGCTTCCACGTGGCCGCCCGGAAAACTCCATCGGTTTGGATAGGCCCGCCGATCCGGGCTGCGACGTCCGAGAAGGATACCTTGAGGGCCGACGAGAACTCCATTGACGATATCCGGCATGATAGATGCTCCGATGCGAGATCAATCCTCGAGGTTTGCCAGCCGCGCAAGCGGCAATTCTCCCTGTGACTTGACCGTCTGGATGGCAAAGTTGCTTCGAATGTCGATCACGCCGGGAAGCCGTAACAGCGTGCCGGATAGAAAGCGCTCATAGGCAGCGAGATCAGCCACGACCACCTGCAACAGGAAATCGGATTCCCCCGATACAAGGTGGCAGGAGAAAACCTCCGGCAGGTTCTGCACGGAGGTACGAAAAGCAGTTGCCGTTTCCTCGTGATGGCGCTCCACCCGGATACCGACAAAGACCGTCAATCCAAGCCCGACCGCATTGCGATCCAGCGCTGCGTGATAGCCTTGAATGACGCCGGCCGTCTCGAGTATTTTGACGCGCCGCAGGCACGGAGAGGGCGATAAGCCGATTTTCTCCGCTAGCTGGACGTTGGAGAGCCGGGCATCTTCCTGAAGCGCCACGAGTATTCTGCGGTCGATGGCATCAAGTTTAAGTTTTGGCATGGTCTGATAGTCCAGGTTGGAATAATGGCAGATTATACCAAAATTACTTAGCAGTGCGCCATAAATCGCAAGGAAATGCGCATCCATCACCGGATAGTTTCGGATATTCTGCTGCTTCGCGGCGTTCTTTTATCGGACGTTTCGCGCAGCGGTCAGGCAGGTATCATTTTTGTGGGCGATATCGATGGGCGAGATGTGGTTATACGCAGGCGCATTGGCTGCTGCATTTCTTATTCCGGGACCAGACATGCTTCTGCTTCTCCAGACCGGCGCGGCACAGGGCCGGGCGCATGCGCTTGCGGCAGCCGCGGGCCTTGCAATCGCACGCGCATGTCATGTTGCTCTTGCCGCTTTTGGTCTGGCTGCGCTTCTGCACGCCTTTCCCATGGCTTTCCATTTCGTCCGGATCGTAAGCGCCTGCTATCTGGTTTGGCTTGCCATTGGCATTCTGCGCCACCCTTTGCCGACTGTGGATGCGGTTGGAGGCGTGCGCGAACGCCGTTCCTATCTGGCTTCGGCCCGCAAGGGTCTCCTCACCAATCTGCTCAACCCGAAAGCGCTGCTTTTCTGTTCGGTCCTGCTGCCGCAGTTCGTCCACCCGGAGAATGGCAGCATTACGCTCCAGTTCGCGTTGCTGGGAGCTATCATGACAGTGGTGGGATTGTCGTTCGACGCGATTTACGCTTTCACGGGGTCGTCGCTTGGCAACCTGTTCAAACGGTATCCCGCAATACAGACGGTCCAGCGCTGGGGTTTTGCGGCGCTGCTTTTCGGCTTCGCTGCCAAGCTGGCGACTGTGTGAAGTTTAAGCGCTGTAGCGGCCTTTGATGGGCGCGAAAGTGTAGCGGTGGATGCCGGGAACGGGGCCAGCCGTTTCGATGGCAGTGCGATGCTTGACGGTCGCGTAACCCGCATGGATTTCCAGCCCGTAGGGTGGATGGGCTGCACCGGCGCGTATCATCATGCGGTCACGTGTTACCTTGGCGACGATGGAGGCAGCGGCAATTGAAATGGATCGTTGATCGCCTTTGACGAGCGCCGAGCCAGGGCAGAGCAGTCCCGGTGGAACATCGCGCCCGTCGATCAGCGCATGGCAGGGCTGCAAGGTCAGGCCGACAGAAGCACGACGCATGGCTTCGAGTGCTGCCTTCCTGATATCGCTTCCATCAATGCTGCGTGCACTGAGGCTTGCAACCGAAACGGTGATGGCTTTTGCCAGAATGGTTTCGTAGAGCGCTTCCCGTTTTGCAGCCGTAAGTCGCTTGGAATCGTCCAGACCGTCCGGAAGATTATCGATGTCCAGCACGACCGCAGCGGCAACCACGGGACCGGCCAAGGGTCCGCGTCCGGCTTCATCGATGCCGGCAATATGTTTCAGTCCGCGCGAAAGCAGCTTTTTCTCTTCAGAAAAGTCAGGCGCGAGGGGGATATCAAAGAGGAGCGGAGAATCAGAAGTCGAGCGTTTCATTTGGCGGCAATGCTCGCATTGCTTCCGATTCTCCGCAAGGGCCCTGCTCGAGGATGGTGGCGTGAAAGCAGGTAGCCCTTCCGTCTGATCAAAAGGCAGACGGAAACTCAATCAACCATGGCAATATATGGACCGGCAGACATGCAGACGATCATTGGTGGGCGGCCCAGACCTGTTTCCAGCTTAAGGAAATGCGCTCTAGAACAGGGAAAGCTGTTTGCCTCCCTTTTCGACCGGTTCGAACAGGTCGGTGCGCAACTGAAGGCGGCGCGCATTGAAGCCGAGCTTGCGTGCGGTAATTTCGAAACGACGTCCGATCTGCCATGCGTAGGGGCCTGTGCCGCGCATGCGCTTGCCCCATTCGGCATCATAATCCTTGCCGTCGCGCATGGAGCGTACCAGTGACATGACATGGCGATAGCGATCCGGATAATTGCGCAGCAGCCAATCCTTGAACAAAGGCGCGACCTCAAGCGGCAGGCGCAGCAGAACATAACCTGCCTCACGCGCACCTTGCGCATAGGCTGCGTCCAGAATGCGTTCGATCTCATGATCGTTGATGCCCGGAATGACCGGGCCCATCATGACGGATGCCGGAATGCCCGCATCGGTCAGCTTGCGGATGGCCTGCAGCCGCAGCGTCGGCGTCGAGGCACGCGGTTCCATCGTACGGGACAGATTGGCATCGAGCGTCGTGACCGACAATGCGACCTTGGCCAGTCCTTTTTCGGCCATGCGGCTTAAAATATCGATGTCGCGCACGACCAGGGCAGACTTCGTCACGATGCCGACTGGATGATTGGCAGCCTCCAGCACTTCGAGAATTTCGCGCATGATGCGCCATTTCTTCTCGACCGGCTGATAGGGATCGGTATTGGTGCCGATGGCGATGGTTTTCGGCTGATAATTGGACTTGGCCAGTTCGCGTTCCAGAAGGCGCGCGGCGTCGGGCTTCGCAAACAGGCGGGATTCAAAGTCCAGACCGGCTGAAAGCCCCATGTAACTATGGGTCGGCCGCGCAAAACAATAGATGCAGCCATGTTCGCAACCGCGATAGGGATTGATCGAGCGATCGAAGTTGATGTCGGGCGAGTCATTGCGGGTGATGATCGTTCGCGGCTTTTCGATCTGCACATCGGTCTTGAATGGCGGCAGTTCTTCAAGCGTGGTCCAGCCGTCATCGAAGTCATGGCGTGTCGCGGGCTCGAAACGCCCGGTTGGATTGATGCCCGCGCCGCGTCCGCGCCGCCGGGCGTGGTCGATGCGCAAGCCAGCCTCGCCAATCATCGCATTGGCGTGATCCGCGCGCCCGCTACCGAAGGCAGCCCTGTCGGCCTGCTTGATGATATCTGCCTGCTGGATCACTTCCATCTTCGTCTCCCTGAGTGGAAACATCTGGCGTTGTACAGTCACGACGAAAGCAAACCGGACACCCTTTCGGGGCTGGAAACTGTTCTGTTGCGCGTGCCGTGCAGCCATGCGACTCTGTTCTGATGAATCTATTCCTATCGCAAGAAATAGAACAAATCAAGAACATATATGCGATAGCTTCCCGTTCACACGTTCTTGATATATGAAGCGCGCATGTTGTCTGTCGTCATCGAAACCCTGAATTCAGAAAGAGCGCTGGCCCATACGCTTTCGGCACTAGTGCCGGCTGTCGTGGAGGGTTTGCTGCGCCGTGTCACGGTCGTCGACAGAGGATCGTCGGATGAAACCGCTCTCGTTGCGCTGGGCGCGGGCTGCGCCTTTTATGCCGAAATGGATATTGAAACCGCGCTCGATGAAATTCGCACGCCGTGGGTTCTGCTTTTAAAGCCGGGAGCGATCCCGCAGGAAGGATGGGAGGAGATCCTCCGCCGCCACATGGAAAACGATGGCGACGCCGCGCGTTTTTCACTGCCGGAAGACAGTGGCTTCGGGACGGTCCGCAAAATCTTCGGTCACAAGGCGACACTGGATGCTGGTCTTCTGGTTCGCCTGGACGTGGTAAAGCCGCTGCTGCTCGATGGCGTTGCGTTTGATCAGCTTCCGCAGCGCTTGCGACCAACTCGCCTTAAACACCTCATTCTGCCGCCTAACGAAGACTGACCAAAACAAAAAGGCGAAGCTGGAAGCTTCGCCTTTTTTGTCAGGCATACTGACTCAAATAGTCCTGGCCAGATTAGTTCTGGTAAGAGGAAGGCGAAGCATCACCAAAGCGATGAGCCGAACCATCTTGATAGACCGGAGCCTTGTTGATCGAAGCCGGAGCCGTGTAGTCAAGCTTCTGGCTCTGGGTTGCAACCGGCGTACGGTCGTTTGCATAGAGATCGGCAGGTTCGCCGACATGTGGGTTTTCAGCGAAAGCGGCACCGGCGCTAAGGGCAACGGCAACAGCAGCAAGAGCAAACTTTTTCATTTTCGTAATCCTTCTGGAGCATTTTGCAGTCAAATGGGAGCATTTGACGTCGCACAAATGCAGTGAAACAAATCGCCCCTTCGGATGGCATAGAAGCCTTTCCGGGCTCCCGGTTGGCAACCGTGCCATCCATCGGGGAGATAACTGGGGAAGCTGAATGACTGGAAGGATATCCAGCTTTGAAATTCATCGTGGCGTCATCGGCTGGGAGGCTTTGATGACGCCCTGCACTTAAGCCTTGAGGAAAGGCTTAGTTCTGGTAGCTCGAAGGCGATGCGTCACCGAAACGATGAGCCGAACCGTCCTGGAATGAGGACTGGCCGATCGAAGCGGGAGCGGTGTAGTCGACCTTCTGGGAAGCAACCGGCGTGCGGTCGTTTGCATAAAGATCGGCAGGTTCGCCAACGCGCGGGTTTTCAGCAAAGGCAGCACCGGCGCTAAGAGCGAGGGCAGCGGCAGCAAGAACAATCTTTTTCATTTTCCTATCTCCTTGGAAAGTGGAGCGGCGTTTTGTTCGTCGTTCCGATACTACTGAAATGGGTGACAGTGGAGAAAAGTTCCAGTCACGAAAATGTTTTCTTAATCACACATTCTTGCCCGTAATGTTTTGAGAAACGATTATGACCGTTAAAAAAAGAAAATAATAACAATAGTTTGATTGATATGCCAGCAATTACATGACTGTTACAAAGCCATCTTTGTTCGAAATGCGCGAACAGTCTGTCCCAATATATTGTCCAATGAGAGTGAACAATTGGGCAACTTTTCGGGTTTTCGGAAGGGAGGCTGTTCAGAATTTATTCTTGGGACGAAACCGTGTGGGTTGCGATTGTGAACCAGTCCGGTCTTTTGGCGGAAACAATTGCCGCGGCCCGCTCTGTAGCGGCCGTGTCTTCGAAGATCGCATAACAGGTTGCGCCTGAGCCCGACATCTGTGCGTAGAGCGAACCGCACGCACGAAGCAGATCGAGTTTATCGCCGATCCGGGGTGCGAGTTTCAGCGCAGGAGGCAGAAGATCGTTGCGGGTTGTCTGTAGATAAGCACATAGCTGGCCGATATCAGCGTGGGAAGCGAGCCTCAAGGCCGGATGATTGCGTTTGTCTAGCGCGCGGAAAACATCAGGTGTTGCCACAGCGGTTCCGTCATTGACGAGCAACATGGGCAAGGCTGGAAATCCGGTAACGGGGGTCAGGTTTTCACCGATGCCACGGGCTGCAAGAGGCGTACCCTTCGATGCGCCGTGCAGACACATCGGCAGGTCGGCACCAAGACCAAGGCCGATCATAGCGAGTTGCTCAAAACCGAGATCAAGTCGCCACAACGCATCAAGCGCCAGCAGCGTCGCGGCCGCATCGCTCGATCCACCGCCTATGCCGGACGCGATGGGAAGGTTCTTTTCCAGATGGATGGCGACAGGCGGCAGAGCCCTTTGCGCATGACCGCGCAAGGCATTGCGTGCCTTGAGAACCAGATTGCTGCCATCGAACGGGATGCCGGCTGCGAAAAGACCGCTGACCGTGAAGCTATCCTTTTCGGCAAACTGGATACGGATGACGTCGCCATAGCGCGCAAAGACCACCAGCATTTCGAGCAGATGATAGCCGTCGTCGCGACGCCCGGTCACATGGAGCGCGAGATTGATCTTGGCCGGAGCTACACGCGTCACGCCACACGCAAACCCGGCATTCGCGGGTGTTTCGGCTGTCGGGAAATCGGTCATTTCTGGTTGCGAATCGGCTTTGGAGGAAACATGGCGCTCCGGCTGCCGTCGGGCGCGCTCCGGTATCGGCTAAAAACTCTCTTCAGCGAAAGGTCAGTCTTTCTTGACGTGATATTCGCCCGTTTTTGGGTCCTGTACCAACGTTCCATGGGCCCTGTTCTGTGTTTCCTTTTCCGCCTGACGCACACGCTGGGACACGCGTGAAGCTTCACGCTTGAACGAGCGGTAGCCGTACCATGCGGCGGCGATGATCAGCAGCAGAAAAATGAGCTGGGGCATGGCCTCAAGTCCTTAAGGGTCGCACTTCGGATTGCCTGGTCGCAAAGGCCGAAATGCCGGATGTTCATGAAGGGGCAGGAAGCGGCCCGCCCCACTTTCGGATACCATATCACGGCAAAACGAAGGAATTCAAAATATTGGTTCGAGAATCGACGGCGATTTTCGGTTATGTTTTGATTTTAAAGACCATAACGACCCCAAAGCGCCTTTTCTTCGGCGACCGAAAGCAGCCCGTCGCCAAGATGTGCGGCAATGGAAGCCGGTTCAAGATTGCTCAATGCCATATTCATGGCCATATCCACGCCGGGCATCTTGCGTCCCAGAAGGCCGCGCTTTTGTTCGACCAGCTTGAGCTTGACCTTGTCGCCATAGGTCTTGCGCAGGACGCCGCGCATGTCGCCAAGCCCGTCAATCAAACCAAGCTGCTGCGCCTTGATGCCGGTCCAGAACAACCCCGTAAACAGGTCTTTGTCTTCTGCAAGCTTGCTGCCGCGCCGTTCCTTCACCATGTCGATGAAGGTTTCATGGATTTCAAGCTGCAGCGATTTCAGCCGCTCGATATCGGCCTTCTTTTCGGGCTGGAACGGATCGAGTGTCACCTTGTTGGAACCCGCCGTATAAACGCGGCGCTCGACACCGATCTTCTTCAAAAGCTCGGGGAAACCGAAGGACGCCGACACCACGCCAATAGAACCGACGATGGATGACGGATCAGCGATGATCTCATCCCCGGCAAGTGCAATCATATAGCCGCCTGAGGCAGCGACATCTTCAACGAAGATAAAAACCTTCTTTTGATGTTCGGCGGCAAGATCGCGGATGCGCCGGTAGATCAGTCGGGACTGTACAGGCGAACCACCGGGCGAGTTGAGTGAAATGGCGACGGCCGGCGCTTCCTTGTCGGTGAATGCCTTTTCAAGAATAGCCGCAGTCGACGCTAATGAGAGCATCGGACGGAACGCAGATCCGCCAGACATGATGGCGCCATGCAGTCGCACGACAGGTATCTCGATGGAAACCGGACGGAAGCGGCGCGGAACGAGGCGCGTCAATAAACCGGGCAAAGTAAACTCCTGCTTACAGAAATAATTTCAGCCAAATGTAGGAAGCAATATGGCAAACACAAAGAAAACTGCCCGGAATTTTGTTTTTCGGGCAGTGGTATCGTTTCTGTCAGGTGGTTTTCGGCTTCGTGACCAACCGCAGCAGAATATAGCCGCAAATGGCCGACAAGCCCGACCCGGCCAGCACGCCAATCTTTGTTTCCGCCTGCATGAGTTCGGACGGGAAGGAGAGGAGGCCAATGAAGATGCTCATCGTAAAGCCGATTCCGCACAGGATCGCCACGCCGTAGAGCTGGATCCATGTCGCGCCAAGCGGCTTTTGCGCCATCCCCGTCTTGATCGCGAGCCAGGCCGCGCCGAAAACGCCGAGCTGCTTGCCGATGAAGAGGCCAAGCATGATGCCAAGCGTGAGCGTGTCCCGCATCACCGAGGCGTCAAGACCGGCAAACGATATGCCCGCATTGGCGAAGCCGAAAACCGGCACGATGATGAACGCAACAGGCTTTGCCAGCGCGTGTTCCAGCACATGCAGCGGTGAAGTCATGTCGTCGGGCTTGCCGGGGGCGGCCTTCAGCGGAATCATCAGTGCGGTCACCACGCCCGCAACCGTTGCATGAACGCCGGAATTCAGCACGAAGAACCAGAGCGCTGCACCGCCGATCAGATAGGGCAGGAGCTTCATCACGCCCATGCGGTTCATGGTGAACAGAGCAAGAGCGGCGACAACAGCCCCGCCGAGATAGGGCATAGAGATTTCGGCCGTATAGAAAATCGCAATGATAACCACGGCCGCGAGATCGTCGAGAATTGCGAGCGTCGCCAGAAACACCTTGAGGCTCGAGGGTACCCGCGAACCCAGCAGCGACAGCACGCCGAGCGCAAAAGCGATGTCTGTTGCAGATGGCACAGCCCAACCCCGCACTTTGGCGGGGTCATGCCAATTGAACGCTGTGAAGATGAGGGCTGGCAGGATGACGCCGCCCGCAGCGGCGATGCCGGGCAGCATGCGGTTTGGCCAGCTTGCCAGTTGTCCGTCGAGAAATTCGCGTTTGATTTCCAGCCCCACGAGCAGAAAGAACACTGCCATCAAGGCGTCGTTGATCCAGTGGGAAAGGCTGAGGGGGCCGATATAAATGTGAAGTGCTTCGAAATAGGCGTGCGAGAATGGAGAATTCGCCACAATCAGAGCAAGCGCCGCCGCCGCCATGAGGCTGATGCCACCGGCAGATTCGCTATCCAGAAAGCGCCGCATGATCGATACGGGGCGGCTTTTGTTCGTGCTGTGGTTCATTGGTTCCCGTTGCCTGTTCTTGCCGGTTTATTGTTTGCGCTTTTTCGGAAAAGGGCGGCGGGGAGCCGCAGAACGAAAATTGCGACTTTAGGAATATTGGCTCGAATATGAGGTTTCAATCAAAATTACCTGTTCTGATCGAAATCGATACGCTCGCACTGTCGGAACTTCTGAAATGCTGCTGTGTTATCCGATCCGGGAGGAGACGCCGATGGTGCTCACAGCTATTTTTGCCCAGCTCAATTGTTCCGACCTCAAACGCAGCACGGAATGGTTTGCCACAATTTTTGATCGTGGGCCTGATGCGCGACCGATGCAGGGCCTGGCGGAATGGCATCACGGGTCAAGCGCAGGCTTCCAGCTTTACCAGAACCCGGCTGACGCGGGACACGGCACGCTGACACTCATCGTCCGCGACGTGAGGGCTGAACATGCACGTCTATCGTTCGACGGGATTCGCCCAGGAAATGTCGAGACAGCCGACTATACGACGATTCTGAGATTGCACGACCCGGACCGCAATCTCGTCGTGCTGGCGCAGCCTAAATATTAGAGCATGTCTCCCGAAAGTGGGAACCGGTTTCGGGATAAAGACATGCATGAGAACAAAGAAATAGAGCATTTCCAATGCTTCAGGAAAAACAGGAAATACTCTAAAGGAGGGCGTCGAGCCCGTTATTGATGCCATCGGCGCGGGGTGTGAAACCATGTCCCTCGCTGCCGTGAAGTACGAGCGCCGGCATCAAGGACAGGCCAGCACGGCTCCCGCTTGTCCCTGTCACGACGATACGGATCGCCGACGCATCGGGGCGCGGCTGGACGGGAATGATCTTCAGGCCGCCAAACCGTCCTGAAAGTGCCTCCAGGATGGAGGAAATGGAGCCGGGCCGGGCAATAATGGCAATACCGCCGCCGGGTTTCACAACAGCTGCCGCAGTGCGCACCCATTGTTCGAACATGCCTTCTGGCATGACATGCGCTTCGGCCTTCAACGGATCGGGGGTGCTGCGATCGCGTGCTTCGTTGAAGGGCGGGTTCATGATGGCGAAATCGAAGCTGTTATCGACAAGTCCCGCGGCGATGCGTGCCTTGCCTCTCAGTGCGACGTCGGCCTCGATGACGTCGATCCGTCCTGCCAGCGCTAAATTGAGCGGATGCGCAATGCTTCTGCGGGCAAAATTGGCCATGAAACCGGAACGTTCGAACAGGGTGATGCTGGCGCCAGGGCAGCGAGAGGCAACGGCAAGCCCGGCAGCGCCTGCTCCGCTGCCAAGATCGGCAACGCGTCCGGCAAAACCGTTTGGAACGGCACTTGCCAGAATCATCGCATCCACACCGGAACGATGGCCTTTCAATGCGGGCTGGATGAGATGAAACGCTCCGCGATGAAACACATCCAGTGTTTCTCCCGCTTCCTCTCTGGTTTCAAAGCTTGCTTCCGAATTCATTGATCGCGCAGTTCGTGTTCAATCTCGGCATCGACCAGAATCTGCCGTGCTTCTTCAAGCTGCTCTTCGCTGACCAGAAGGCGACGTGGCAGCACGCCCAAAGAGCCTTCGATGATGCTCATATTGGTGTCGGCAATGAAATAAACGATCCCGGCCTCTTTCATCAAGGCCTCGGCAAAGGACAGCAGAACGGAATCATTCGTACGGATAAGTTCGATCATTTGGACAGTTTGTAGCGAATGCACCGCATTGACAACAGCTTCCTTCAATGGTGAACAGGCGTCGAACGTTTACGCTTCGAGGACGCTTTGGGGGCAGTTGCGACTTGAGCAATCCGGTCCGTTTCAATAATGTGGCCGGGCAGCTAGGAGAAATGGCATTGGGTGTGGTTCTGAATCTGGACGGTAACAAAAAGCAGGAAGGATCGGTTCAGCCGCTTGTCGATCTGACAAAGGCCGATATGGCGCGGGTGAACGAAATGATCCTGTCGCGTGCCGGGTCCGATGTCGAAATGATACCGGAAGTCGCCAATCATCTGATTTCCTCCGGCGGCAAGCGCCTGCGCCCGATGATGACGCTCGCAGCCGCTCGCATGTTCGGCTACGAAGGCGACGGCCATGTGCGTCTCGCGACCGCCGTGGAATTCATGCACACGGCAACGCTCTTGCATGACGATGTGGTCGATGAAAGCGATCTGCGCCGCGGAAAAAGCACGGCGCGCATGATCTGGGGCAACCAGGCCAGCGTTCTTGTCGGCGATTTCCTTCTCGGGCAGGCCTTCAAAATGATGGTCGATGTCGGTTCGCTCGATGCGCTCGACGTTTTGGCCACCTCGGCTTCTGTCATCGCTGAAGGCGAAGTGATGCAGCTCGCCGCCGCCAAGAACATGGAAACCACCGAAGACGAATATCTGGCGGTCATCAAGGCCAAGACGGCTGCGCTGTTCTCTGCTGCGGCCGAAGTCGGCCCGATCATCGCCGGTGTGCAGCGCTCGGACCGCGCGGCGCTTCGCGATTACGGCCTCAATCTGGGTCTCGCTTTCCAGCTTGTCGATGACGCGCTTGATTATGGCGGCTCGGCTGCCGATCTCGGCAAGAACACAGGTGACGATTTCCGTGAAGGCAAGATCACGTTGCCGGTGATTTTGAGCTATCGCCGCGGCACCGACGATGAACGCGCTTTCTGGAAGCACGCGATCGAAGACGGTGCGAGCGACGACGCCTCGCTTGAAAAAGCCATCGGGCTGATGACGAAGCACGGCGCGATTGCCGACACGGTGCAGCGCGCGCGGCATTTCGGCGAAATTGCCCGCGATGCACTGGCGCCTTTGAAAGCAACGCCTCAGAAGGACGCGCTGATCGAAGTCATCGATTTCTGCATCAGCCGCGTGAACTGACCGGCAGTCGTTGTAAAAGGCGGGTGCTGCAAACCCCGGCCAGCATTTTTGCTGGCAACAATACTCAGGAAAAGCGTCCTATCACGGATGCTTTTCTTGCCCCGCCATCCCAAAAAGGCCATGCTTGGGGTGCCTTTTCCGGCAAAGAGACAGCGTGCCCGGCTTTTGAGCCGCCTGGAGTTTGCTTGCCGGTGTCTGTCACAGGGATTTGAGAAGAGGATAGGGCTTTATGCGGCAAGGATCGAAATATCGCCCGCTTTATGGTTTGCTGCTCTCGCTTCTGGCGGGACTCGCGGTCCCCGCAAGCGGTGCTTTCGCCAAAGCGACTACCGATCCTGCATCGCCTCCTGTCCGCGCCGGTTCGTTTGCCGGGGCCTATCTTGCCGGACGTACTGCCGAATCTGACAATAATCTCGCCACCGCTGTCGATTTCTATCGTCAGGCCATGGCGTTCGATCCGGGCAATGCGCAGATCAAGCAGGATTTGCTGCTGGTTTTGCTGACGGAAGGCCGTTTCAAGGACGCGCTGCCGCTGGCGGAAGAACTGAAGAACCTCCCGGACATCGAGCGTTTTTCGCGCGTGGCGCTGGCCATCGACGCCATCAATCGCAAACAGTATCGCAAAGTCGGGCCGCTTCTGATGCTGTCGCTGCAATCCGATATGGATCGCCTTGCGACCGGCTTCATGAATGCATGGGTGAAGGTCGGGCAGGGCAACCCCAAACAGGCGCTTGCCGATATCCAGAAAATGCAAGGGCCGGAATGGTACGGTTTGTTCCGCACCTATAATTCCGCACTGATAGCCGATCTCGCCGGCCAGAAGCAGGAAGCACGTGATTTCTATCAGCAGGCTATCGATGACCGGCCCGGCGGAAGTGCTGCGCCCGACACTTATGAACGCATCGTGATGGCCTATGCCTCCTTCAAGCTTCGTCAGGGCGACAAGGAAGGCGCGATCAAGACGCTCAGAGATGCCGAGGAGCTTCTGAACGGTCGCATGACGATCACGGAAATGCGCGAAAAGATCGAGGCTGGCGAGAAATATGGCCGCTTGATCAAGACAGCACAGGAAGGTACCGCCGAAGCGCTCTATACGCTTGGCACGGCGATCAACCGCAGCGGCGCGGAAGCTTTTGCGAAGCTTTATCTGCAGATGTCGCTGCCGTTGCGTCCGGATAATGATGCAACGCTTTATCAGCTGGGCGATATTTCCGCCAAATTGCGCCAGCCGGAAAAGGCCATCGACTATTATGGCCGCGTGCCGGAGAAATCGCCTTATCGCCGCGATGCAGAAATGCAGCGCGCGCTCAATCTGGCGGAAAACGATCAGTCGGCGGAAGCCGTCAAGCAGCTAAAGATTCTGCTCGGCCGCGACAAGACCGATATGCGCACCTATCTTGCGCTCGGTGGTGTCTATGCGCAGGACAAGAATTTCGCCGATGCGGCGAAGATCTATGATGCTGCGGTGGAACAGATCAAGACGCCGGAACGCAAGGACTGGCCGGTCTTCTATCAGCGCGGCATTGCGTATGAACGCCTGAAGGAGTGGGACAAGGCCGAGCCCAATTTCCGCAAGGCGCTTGAGCTTTACCCGGACCAGCCGCAGGTGCTGAATTATCTGGGTTATTCCTGGGTCGATCGGGGTCAAAATCTCGATGAAGCGCTGGGCATGATCAAGAAGGCGGTCGAGCTGCGCCCGCAGGACGGCTATATCGTCGACTCACTTGGCTGGGCGTACTACATGCTTGGGCGCTACCCGGAAGCGGTGGTCGAACTGGAAAAGGCGGTCAAACTTCGTCCGGAAGACCCGACGATCAACGATCACATGGGCGATGCCTATTGGCGTGTCGGGCGTCTTCTGGAAGCGACATTCCAGTGGAACCATGCGATTGCAGGCAAGCCCGAGCCGGAAGATCTGGTCAAGATCGAGGAAAAGCTGAAGAAGGGTCTGCCGGACATTCCGGGACAGTCTTCCGTCGATGCCGCAAAACCTGTCGAGAAAAAGCCGGATGAGCCGAAGCCGGAAGCCCCCGCGCCATCGGTTACTCCTGCCGCACCTTCCGATAAGGTTCCTGAAAAGCCGGCAACGGATTAAGGACGAGGCTTCCTCACACGCCTCAGTACCCATGCCCTCATCCTGAGCTTGTCGAAGGGTCGAGGGCAGGGTGCTTTTGTTCCCGAGATGGTTTCTCTTTTCCCGCGCTGAAATAATAGCGGCACAGTGCGCGCTTGACCCTGCCGTGCTGACAAATTAGACCGGGCCATCATTTTAATTACGAGGCCCGACCCCGTGTCCAGTACGTTGCCAGCACATATGCATCCCACCCGTTCCTTTCAGGGTTTGATCCTGACGCTCCATAACTATTGGGCGGAGCACGGTTGCGCCATTTTGCAGCCATATGACATGGAAGTGGGGGCGGGTACGTTCCATCCGGCAACGACGTTGCGCTCGCTGGGGCCAAAGCCTTGGAAAGCCGCTTATGTGCAGCCGTCGCGTCGTCCGAAGGATGGGCGCTATGGTGAAAATCCAAACCGGCTGCAGCATTATTACCAGTATCAGGTCATCATCAAGCCATCGCCGCCGAACCTTCAGGATCTTTATCTCGGTTCGCTGCGCGCCATCGGTCTGGATACGACGCTGCACGACGTGCGCTTCGTGGAAGACGATTGGGAAAGCCCGACGCTGGGCGCATGGGGCCTTGGTTGGGAATGCTGGTGCGACGGTATGGAAGTGTCGCAGTTCACCTATTTCCAGCAGGTCTGCGGCATCGAATGCTCGCCGGTCGCCGGTGAATTGACCTACGGTCTCGAGCGCCTCGCCATGTATGTGCAGGGCGTGGACAATGTCTACGACCTCAACTTCAATGGTCTCGAAGGCGACGAGAAGGTCACCTATGGCGACGTGTTCCTGCAGGCCGAGCAGGAATATTCCCGCTACAATTTCGAAATGGCGAATACCGAGGCCCTGCATCAGCATTTCATCGATGCCGAGCGTGAATGCGAGGCTATTCTGAAGGCTGGAGCACCTGGTCCAGACGCCAATCATAAGATGCATAAGAGCGTCTTCCCGGCTTATGACCAATGCATCAAGGCATCGCACGTCTTCAACTTGATGGATGCGCGCGGCGTGATCTCGGTTACTGAACGTCAGAGCTACATTCTGCGCGTGCGCAACCTTGCGCGTCAGTGCGGCGAGGCATTCCTTTTGACGGATGCCGGTGGTTTCAATTTCAAGCGTGAGGGCGAGTAATGCCTGACCTACTTCTTGAGCTTTTTTCGGAAGAGATTCCCGCCCGCATGCAGCGCAAGGCTGCCGGCGATCTGAAAAAGATGATCACCGATGGTCTGGTGGAAGCCGGTTTAACTTACGAAGCTGCGACCGCTTACTGGACGCCGCGTCGTCTGACGCTCGACATTCGCGGCCTCACTGTGCGCTCCAAGGACGTGCACGAAGACATCAAGGGCCCGTCTGTCGCCGCACCGGAACAGGCCATTCAGGGCTTTCTGCGTAAGGCCGGTCTCACCGATGTTGCGCAGGCGCATGTGCATTCCGATCCGAAGAAGGGCGATTTCTATGTCGCCCATCTGACGAAGCCCGGCCGTGCGGCGGAAGAGATCGTCGCCGAGCTGGTGCCGCAGACGATCCGCAACTTCCCATGGCCGAAATCCATGCGCTGGGGCGCGGCTTCTGCCAAGCCGGGTTCGCTTCGCTGGGTGCGTCCACTTCAGTCGATCCTCTGCACCTTCGGTCCCGAAACCGAAGAAACCGTGGTCATCGATTTCGATGTCGACGGGATCAAGTCCGGCAATATTACCTATGGCCATCGTTTCCTGAGCGACGGTCAGGCAATCAAGGTGCGCCGCTTCGAGGATTATGTCGAAAAGCTCGAAAAGGCTTTCGTGGTTCTCGACGCTGAACGCCGCAAGGAAATGATTTCGCAGGACGCACATAATCTTGCTTTTGCGTCGGGCCTCGAACTGGTCGAGGACGAAGGGCTTCTGGAAGAAGTGTCGGGTCTCGTCGAATGGCCGGTCGTGCTGATGGGTGAATTCGAGGAAGAGTTTCTGGCGATCCCGCCGGAAGTCATTCGCCTCACCATCCGCGCCAACCAGAAATGCTTCGTCACCCGCAAGCAGGGCGAGACTGAAGCACTATCCAACCGGTTCATTCTTGTATCGAACATTGCAGCCCGCGATGGCGGCACGGAAATCGCCTATGGTAACGGCAAGGTCGTGCGCGCACGCCTGTCGGATGCGCTCTATTTCTGGCACACCGATCAACATGATCTTCCCGACCTCGACAAGCTCAATGCCTCGGCGCAAAAATTCGGCCTTGATCTGAAGAAGCCGCTCGATCAGCGCATGGCGCGTCTGGACAGCCTGAATGTGACCTTCCATGCCAAGCTTGGCACGCAAGGGCAGCGCGTTGAGCGTATTCGCGAACTGGCTGCACAGATCGCACCGCTGGTCGGCGCGGATCCGAAGCTTGCAGCGCGCGCGGCTGTTCTGGCCAAGGCCGATCTGACCACAGAAGTTGTGGGTGAATTCCCCGAGCTTCAGGGCGCAATGGGCCGCAAATATGCACTTCTTCAGGGCGAAGACCAGGCTGTTGCTGTGGCTCTTGAGGAACATTACAAGCCGCAAGGCCCGTCCGATGTGGTGCCAAAAAACCCAGTTTCTGTTGCTGTGGCGCTGGCGGACAAGCTCGACACGCTGGTCGGATTCTGGGCAATCGACGAAAAGCCGACCGGCTCGAAAGACCCGTTCGCACTGCGTCGCGCTGCACTCGGCGTGATCCGTTTGCTGCTGTCGCAGGAGTGGAAGTTCCCGCTTCTGCCGCTCTTCCGTTCGGCGTTCGCGGCGCTGAAAGAAGGTCAGGTCCAGCGCAAGCTGCACGAATTCGAAGCCAAGCTCGCTGCTGAAAATTCAGGCGATGTCGATGGCGAACAGGATGTCGACATCGCATTGGCCAGTTATGAAAAGCAGGCTCGCGCCGAGGCGGAAGCATCGTCCGAGCTGGTGCTAGCCGATCTTCTGTCCTTCCTTCATGACCGTTTCAAGGTGCATCTGAAGGAAGAAGGCGCACGCTACGATGCCATTGACGCTGTGCTGACGCCGGACGCCGACAATCTGCTGCTGGTCGCGCGCCGTCTGGAAGCGCTGATCGTCTTCATCAATGAGGAAGATGGCAAGAACCTTCTGGCTGGCACCAAGCGCGCCGCCAACATTCTCGCTGCCGAAGAGAAGAAGGGCACCAAAGTCGCTGAAAGCGTGAGCGCTTCCCTTCTTCGTGAAGCGGAAGAAAAAGCGCTGTTCGAAGCGGTTACCCTGGCATCGCGAGATGCTGAGGCTGCGATTGCCCGTGAAGATTTCAACGGTGCAATGCTGGCACTCGCCAAGCTGCGCGGTCCGGTCGATACGTTCTTCGAAAAGGTGCTGGTGAACGACGAGGACGAAAATGTCCGCGCCAACCGTCTGGCATTGCTCGACCTGATCCGCACGGCCACCGGCAAGGTTGCGGATTTCTCCAAGATTGCTGGATGACTATAGGCCACACGATAAAAATATGGCGCCTTCGGGCGCCATTTTTGTTTATTTCAGGCTTGGTCTAAGTTCGAGAGAACTAAGATCGATTTCGTCTGATGCCCCGGCCCAGGGGTCGCCAACGACCCGCACTGGATTGGCGGGGTCGAAATTCTCAACCGGCGTAGCGGCGGGTTCGAGCAGATCATCCGGAACCGGCTGGCCCTGCATACGCGCCATATAAGCACGGGCACGCTTGCGGCGGGCCTCGATGTCCTTCTGTGCGTCCGTTTCGGCTGCCTGCTTTCGCGCGCAAGGACCGCAGACTGGGAGGCCGTTGGCGCCGATCTTGTCATAGCCAATATAATCTATGGAACCGACCTGATAGGTCGATGGCGCGCGCTCACCCCCGTTTGCGGAAGCAATTGCGGGCAGTCCGATAGCCGTCAGCGAAATAGCGATAAATCGCGATAACATTATTCACCTCACGCATGAATAATATCATTATGCCTTGAAAAACCTAACAAAACGCAATTTTTCATGCGCAATCATGATCGTATTGCCGTGATTGTGTCGGGATAGGGGCGGAGCTTGCTTGCACATCGCTTGCACGTCACTTGCACCGGGGCTTGAGCTTGTGTAGGCAGAACGGGCTTAACTTGGGACGCCCGAGAGGCGGAAAACCAGTGTCCGATATAGTCAAATTCGATGATGAGGCAGTCCAGCGCGCGGTGGAAGTGCTGCGGCGCGGCGGTCTCGTCGCCATTCCGACCGAAACTGTCTATGGCCTTGCCGCCGACGCTTCCAACGGCGAAGGGGTGGCCGGTATTTTCGCGGCCAAGGGGCGTCCGCAGTTTAATCCGCTGATCGCGCATGTGAGCGGCATCGCCATGGCCGAACGCTATGTCACTTTCGACGCTTTTTCGCGCAAGCTTGCCGAAATGTTCTGGCCCGGCCCGCTGACGATCGTGCTGCCGCTGAAAGACCATCAGGATACTGACAGTTCCAGTTATCGGCCTATTCATCCGCTTGTGACGGCGGGGCTTGAAACCCTTGCCATCCGTATGCCGCTCGGCCGCGTGCGCGATATCATCACGGAACTCGACAGTCCGGTGGCAGCGCCGAGCGCCAACACGTCGGGCCGCATCAGCCCGACAAGCGCTCATGCCGTTGCAGAGGATCTTGGCGACAAGCTTGATCTGATCCTCGATGCCGGTCCTTGCGGCGTTGGTGTTGAATCCACCATCGTCAAGGTTGACGGCGATAAAGTGCATCTGCTCCGTCCGGGCGGGCTGGCTGCGGAAGAAATCGAGGCCGTCATCGGCGAAAAACTTGTGCGAGCCGACCATAATTCTGCAATTCAGGCACCGGGCATGATGGCATCGCATTATGCGCCTGATGCGGCGATGCGGCTCAACGTGGGTTCGGTGCAGCCGGGCGAGGCCCTGCTTGCCTTTGGCCCGCAGCGCGTGGCTGGTGCAGACAGTGCCAGTACGATTATGAATCTGAGCGTCAATGGCAACTTGCGCGAGGCAGCGGCCAATCTGTTCGATTTCATGCGCAGGCTCGATGCGACGGGCGCTACGACCATCGCCGTCGAACCCATTCCTTTCGAGGGCCTTGGTGAGGCCATCAATGACCGTCTTAAACGCGCGGCTGCCCCGCGTTAATCCTCCCCTGAATTCAAGAGACAGATTATGCTGGATACCGCTCTGATCGAACGTTTCTCCGCCATCGTGGGTGAAAAAAATGCGCTGACCGCGCCGGAAGATCTCGCCGCTTATCTCATCGAGCAGCGCGATCTCTATCACGGACGCACGCCGCTTGTTCTTCGTCCAGGTTCGACGGAAGAAGTCGCAGCCATCATGAAGCTTGCCAGCGAGACGAAAACGCCTGTGGTACCGCAAGGCGGCAATACCGGTCTCGTCGGCGGGCAGCAGCCCGATGAAAGCGGCGCGGCCATCATTCTGTCGATGGGCCGTATGAACCGCATCCGTAATCTCGATACGGTCGGCAATCTGGTAACGCTTGAAGCAGGTGTGATCCTGAAGAACCTTCAGGAAGCTGCTGAAAAAGCGGGACGCCTGTTTCCGCTTTCGCTGGGTGCAGAGGGGTCCTGCCAGATCGGAGGCAATCTTGGTTCCAACGCTGGTGGCACGGCAGTGCTTGCCTATGGCAATATGCGCGAGCTTTGCCTTGGCCTTGAAGTCGTGCTGCCAACGGGCGAGATTCTCAACGATCTGCGCTATGTGAAGAAGGACAATACCGGTTACGACCTGAAAGACCTTTTTGTCGGATCGGAAGGCACGCTTGGAATCATCACGGCAGCGGTGCTGAAAATCTTTCCGCAGCCGAAGGGCAAGGGCGTGGCCTATGCGGGCCTGCGCAATCCGGAAGACGTGCTGCGCCTGTTCCAGCTTGCAACGGAACATGCAGGCCCGTCGCTGACCGGCTTCGAGTTGATGCCGCGCGTCGGGGTGGAATTCACCGTGCGTCACGTCGATGGGGTGCGCGACCCGTTGGAAAGCCCGCATGACTGGTATGTGCTGATCGATATTTCGTCGTCCCGTTCGGAGGAGGACGCACGCACGACGCTGGAAATGATCCTCACCGAAGCCTTTGAGAACGACATCATTCAGGATGCGGCCATCGCCGAAAGCGTGGCGCAGGCACAGTCCTTCTGGAAAATGCGCGAGGAAATGTCCTGGGCGCAGAAGCCTGAAGGCGGCTCGATCAAGCACGATATTTCTGTGCCGGTTGCTTCCATCCCCGCCTTCATCCATGAAGCCAATGCCGCGACGCTTGAAATGATCCCCGGCGCGCGTGTCGTCTGCTTCGGCCATATCGGCGACGGCAACCTGCATTACAACGTTTCACAGCCGGTCGGCGCCGACAAGGAAACCTTCCTTGCAGGTTGGCACGAACTGAATCACCGTATTCACACAATCGTCGCGAGCTATACGGGTTCGATCTCGGCGGAACACGGCATCGGTCAGCTCAAGCGCGAAGAACTGGCCTTCTTCAAGCAGGATGTCGCGCTCGATCTGATGCGTCGCATCAAATCGGCTTTCGATCCGGCGGGCATCATGAACCCCGACAAGGTTCTGTAAAAATAGCGCTATTCCAGGAAGCAAGACGGGCGGTATTAACCGCCCGTTTGTTTTAGTAAACGCTTCTTCAGAAGAATTTCCGAATTCTTACACCTGGTTGCAATCTGCTAACCAAAGGAAAAGGCAGGAAAAAGTTAACCCAACTCATTAAGCCCATCGGTAATAAACGGCGCCTATTCTCCATCTCAACGAAGAGCAAAAAGCTCGACAAAGGGAAGTCGGAATAACCGGCTCTCAAAAATAAAAAAACAGAGAGACAGAGGCGTCGAAAATGATGAGCAAGGGACTGAAGCCCGATTGGGCAGGACGGGAATTGCGGCTCGATCCGTTTCATTTTCCGCAGGTTGTAAGCTACGCGACCCACGACGGGAGCACCGACGTTACCTTTACCATCAACGAGCGCGGTGCAGTGATCCGGCAGGTTTTGCCTTCAAGCGGCCTGCCTATGTCCATCGCCCTCCCGGCCAACGCATTTGTGGGCGTTGCCGCCCGCGCGGTGGAAGATGAGCTCGGCGAAATCACGGTGACGCTGGAGCTGATGCATGAAGATCCGCAGCTTTCCGTTCCTTTGCTTGTCGCACATGATCTGACTGACGTTGCTGCCGACTGGCGCGCATGGGCCGCAAGCTTCAATCTGCCGATGATGCTGGTTGAGGAAGACGGTGTTGCCCGCCCGCTTTATGAAAGCACAGGCGCGGTCCGCACCAGCCAGCCGCAGGCTCGTCGTCAGGGACAGGAGCCGCGCCGTCGCCGTCCGCGTTTTCTCGCTCGCCGCAAGACCGGTACGCTTGGCGTCCGTCTGGTGATCTCGGGCAAGGAAATCATCGCAAGGAACTGATTTTAAGAATTGAAAAGGCCACTCTGTTAGAGTGGCCCGTTACAAGATTTGGCTGACCTCCAAAAAGCCCCCGAATGTTCACAACATTCGGGTTTATTTTTTTCGGCTGAGAAATGCCATGACAGCCTCGCGGGCTTCATCCGAGGTGAGCCGTTCAGCAAAATGTTTGGCCTCACGCGCAATGCGTTCGGAAACTTTTTCAGCTGGCATGCGCATCAGCGCGCGAGCGATCTGCATCGCCTGCGGAGGCTTTGAGGCAATCTCTTCTGCCGCCTTCATCACTTCCGTTTCCAGCGTATCCTCGGCAACGATCTGATAGACGATCCCGGCTTCCTGCGCGGCTTCAGCGGTAAATCCATGACCGAGCGCCAGCAGGGCAAATGCCTTCTGATGCCCCATCAGTGGCGGCGCCAGCAGGCTGGAAGCTGCTTCCGGCACAAGGCCGAGATCGACGAACGGCGTGCGGAACAGGGCGCGCGACGTTGCAAATGTCAGATCGCAATGCAGGTGGATGGTCGTGCCGATACCGATGGCAAGGCCGTCGACGCCGGAAACGATTGGCTTCTTCGCGCTGGATAGAGCGAACAGAAAATCCAGGGTGTCGTTGCCGAGATCGCCGCCCGATGCCGCGACCATGAAATCCTGCATGTCGTTGCCGGATGAGAATGCACCCGGACTCCCAAGAAACACATGCACACGCACCGCCTCATCGGCATCGCCGTCCGCAAGCGCCTTTGCCATGGTGGCATACATGGCGCGGGTGATGGCGTTCTTCTTGTCTGCACGGTTGAAGCGGATGATCTGGATCGCGCCGTTGCGCTCGATCAGGACATGTTCGCTCATGCTCACGCCTCCAGCGCGGATTTGGCGGCGGCAAGGCTGGCAGCGCCGGTGACGACGGTGTCCTTCAGGGACGATACTTCGGCAAGCATGTTTTCTGCGAAGAAGCGGCTCAGCACCGCGCGTCCGCTATCATCGCCTGCAAGCGCTGCACGCGCGAGATAAGCGCCGCCGGAAACAAGCGACAAAAGCCGCTGATAGGGCGTGGCTCCGGCAAGTGCGGCTTCAAGCTGCCCTTCTGCGACCGCCTTTTGCAGCCAGTCCGTGGCTTCGCGGGCCTCGTTGATGGCCTTGGAAAGGCGCACGCCGGTTTCGCCAAGTTCCGGACGATTGGATGCTGTAGCCTTGTCGGCATCGCCTTCGAGTTCTGCGAGGAGGCCCCTGATATGTTCGCCATTACCGAGCGGCAGCTTGCGCGCCACAAGGTCGATGGCCTGAATGCCATTGGTGCCTTCATAGATCGGGGTGATGCGGGCATCGCGCAGCAATTGCGCAGCACCTGTCTCTTCGATGAAGCCCATGCCGCCGTGAATCTGGATACCGAGCGAAGCGACATCCACACCTGCATCGGTTGCAAAGCTCTTGGCAAGCGGGGTCAGCAGACCGGCACGATCCGACCAGAACTGCTGGTCTGCGCCGTCTGTCGCATGGCTCATGTCGATGGCATGAGCACAGGAATAGGTGATCGACCGGGCAACCTGTGTCAGCGACTTCATGGTCAGCAACATGCGCTGCACATCGGGATGTTCAATGATCGGGCTCATGCCGTCTTTCGGGGCAGCGCCGATGGCGCGGCCCTGCTTGCGTTCCTTGGCATAGGCAAGGGCCTGCTGATAGGCGGCTTCGGCGACGCCGACGCCCTGAATGCCGACCAGAAGACGAGCATTGTTCATCATGGTGAACATGCAGGCCAGACCGCGATTTTCCTCGCCGATAAGGTAGCCGACAGCGCCCTGTTCCTCACCCTTCACGAAACCATCGCCATAAATCATGGTGCAGGTTGGCGAGGCGTGGATGCCCATCTTGTGTTCGAGGCCGGAGCAGAACAAATCGTTCCTGCGGCCAAGCGAGCCGTCATCGTTGACGAGGAACTTCGGCACGAGGAAAAGCGAAATGCCCTTTGTTCCGGCCGGGGCATCGGGCAGGCGCGCCAGCACCAGATGCACGATATTGTCGGTCAGGTCATGCTCGCCATAGGTGATGAAAATCTTCTGGCCGAAGATGCGGTAGCTGCCGTCATCGGCGCGTTCCGCACGCGTGCGAAGTACACCGAGATCGGAGCCGGCGTGTGGTTCGGTCAGGTTCATCGTGCCCATCCACTCGCCGCTGATGAGCTTTTCGAGATAGATGTCCTTCAGTTCCTTGGAGGCGTGCTTTTCGACCGCTTCGACGGCACCCATGGTCAGCGTCGGGGCGATGGCAAAGGCCAGCGTGCCGGAGTTCCACATTTCGCTCACTGCCACCGACATCATCGTGGGCAGGCCCTGGCCGCCATATTCCGGCGTGCCGGTCAGCGAGTTCCAGCCACCTTCGATCCAGTCGCGGTAAAGCTCTTTCCAGCCCGGCGCGGTTGTGACGACGCCGTCCTTGACGGTGGCGCCATGCTTGTCGCCGGTGACGCGCAGAGGTTCGATCCGCTCGGAGGCAAACTTGCCGGCTTCTTCCAGAATGGCAGCGGCAAGATCGGCGGAAAATTCAGGGAAGCGGTGGTCATCAAGGGCTTTTTCCAGCCCCGCAACCTTCATCAGCGTATGGGAAATTTCAGAAACCGGCGCGCGATACATCTTTCCTCCAAATATGGTTGGTTGGCCCCTCCTCAGAAGCCCATCCTGCATCGGCGCTAATCGCATTCCGGCAGGCGCCAAACGGCTATCCGACATAAGAGCTATCGGCTTATTACGTAAACGTCAACGTTTCGATGCACATCATCGTGATGGATGGCGTACGACCATGCACGGGCGACGGCCATTCATCTCAACACCGACAGGTATATTGAATGGGGAGAATTATTTCTCGGCTGTTGGAGCGCATCCCGAAGAGTGTGAAACGCCTAGGCGGGGAAATCAGTCCACCGGACTGATTTCTGATCCTGCTTCGATCAGATCGAAACGCGCTCTAAGCCCGACTGGCCAGATCAGGATTGCTTCTCACGCTCCACGGCGCGCCAGCCGATATCGGAGCGGTAGAAGCCTTCCGGCCAGTCGATGAGCTTCACGGCTTCATAAGCGCGGGCCTGTGCTTCGGCGACTGTATCGGCAATGGCGGTGATGTTGAGCACGCGGCCTCCGCTGGCAACGATGTTGCCATCCTTCTCCGCCGTTCCCGCGTGGAAAAGCTTGACGCCGTCGATCCCTTCGAGCTTGTCGAGATCGCGGATGACGCTGCCCTTCTTCACATTGGACGGATAGCCTTCCGCAGCCATCACCACCGTCAGCGCGGGCTGGTCTTTCCAGTCGAGCGAAACCTGATCCAGCTTGCCATCCACGGCGGCATTGATGAGCGCGAGCAGGTCGCTATCGAGGCGCATCATCAGCACCTGGCATTCCGGGTCACCGAAACGGGTGTTGTATTCGATGAGCTTCGGGCCGTCCTTGCCGATCATCAGGCCGAGGAACAGGATGCCGGAGAATGGCGCACCGATTTCAGCCATGCCGCGCATGGTGGGTTCGATCAGTTCGCGCATGGTGCGTTCGACGATTTCCGGCGTCATGACGGGAGCCGGAGCATAGGCACCCATGCCGCCGGTATTCGGCCCGGTATCGCCGTCGCCGACACGCTTGTGGTCCTGCGCTGAACCGAGCGACAAGGCTGTCTTGCCATCGCAGATGCAGAAGAAGCTTGCTTCTTCGCCGTCCAGGAACTCTTCGACCACCACTTCGGCACCAGCGGAACCGAATGCGCCTTCGAAACAGGCATCCACGGCGTCGAGCGCTTCATCGAGCGTCATCGCAACAACTACGCCCTTGCCTGCAGCAAGCCCGTCGGCCTTGACGACGATGGGCGCGCCTTGCTGGCGGATATAGGCCTTGGCCTTAGGCGCATTGTTGAAGCGGCCGTAAGCACCGGTCGGAATATCGAAGCGTGCACAGAGATCCTTCGTGAAGCCCTTCGATCCCTCAAGCTGTGCGGCAGCCTTGGAGGGGCCGAACACACGGATACCCTCGGCGCGCATTTCGTCTGAGAGGCCAGCCACGAGCGGCGCTTCGGGCCCGACCACGACGAGATCGATCTTCTTGTCCTTGGCGAAGGCGATCAGCGCCTGATGGTCGTCGACACCGATGTCGACGAGTTCCGCGACCGTTGCAATGCCCGGATTGCCGGGCGCGCAATAGAGTTTCGTCAATGACGGAGAAGCGGACAGTTTCCAGGCAAGAGCATGTTCACGACCGCCAGAACCGATTAAAAGAACTCTCATTGCTTGCTCCGTCTTCGTCGGGGTTATAGTGATGGCTGCATATATCAAGGATTTCGCCATGTCACAGCCCGAACTACACGGATCGATTCAGTCACGCAATGCGCAAGGGCGCGTAAAGGACGCTCCGTCGGGCCATTGGGTCTATAAGTTGTTGCCGCATTGGCTCTGGCCCTATGCGCAGCTTGCGCGCTGGGATCGTCCGATCGGCTGGCAGCTCCTGCTCTGGCCGTGCTGGTGGTCGGCAGCACTCGTGGCGGGTGCAGGTGCCAAACCGGGAGACGGCGCCTGGGCTGTCATGCCTTCGATCTGGCATCTCGCTTTGTTTCTGGTCGGCGCCATTGCCATGCGCGGTGCCGGTTGCACCTATAACGATCTTGTCGATCAGGATATTGACGACAAGGTGGATCGCACGCGTTCAAGGCCGCTACCGTCGGGGCAGGTGACGCGCGGTCAGGCCAAGCTGTTTCTGGTCGTGCAGGCGCTGGTCGGTCTGGTGGTCGTGCTGCAGTTCAACTGGTTTTCCATCAGCCTTGGCATTTTCTCGCTTCTGATCGTCGCCGCGTATCCTTTCATGAAGCGCATTACCAACTGGCCGCAATTCGTGCTTGGTCTTGCTTTCTCATGGGGAGCACTCATGGGCTGGGCTGCCGTGGAAGGCTCGCTCAGTCTCGCGCCGGTGCTTCTCTATATTGGTGCGATCCTGTGGGTGATCGGCTATGACACGATCTATGCGCATCAGGACAAGGAAGACGATGCGCTGGTGGGCGTGCGCTCAACCGCGCGACTGTTCGGCAAACACACCAAGACGGCGTTGATGGTCCTCTATGGCGGCGCTATCGGCTTCTTCGCGGGGGCCTTCGCCGTGGCACAGGTGCCGATGCCGGCACTTGCCGGATTGCTCGCTGCGGGCGTGCATCTCTACCGACAGATCATCGTGCTCGATATCGACGATCCCGACCAGTGCCTGAAACTGTTCAAATCCAACAACATTGTGGGCTGGCTGATTTTCCTCGGGCTCGTTCTCGGAAGCCTCTGGGTAGCGGTCAAGCCGCTGGTGTAAACAACAAGGCCACCGGAAACGGTGGCCTTGTTGTTAGCGGGTTACGGATAGAGCCGTTCCTTGTTCCAGTCGCCGTCGGGTGCCGGGCGTGTAAACAGTACCCTGTCATGCAGGCGGAAGGCCCTGTCGTGCCAGAATTCAATCGAGACCGGGCGAATGCGGAAGCCCGACCAGTAGGACGGGCGTGGAATATCGCCGATGGCATATTTCGCTGTATACTCTGCAACAGCCTTTTCCAGCGCGAAACGGCTTTCCAGCGGGCGTGACTGCTTGGATGCCCAGGCACCGATGCGGCTGCCGCGCGGGCGAGAAGCGTAATAGGCGTCGGCTTCAGCGTCGCTGACTTTCTCCACCGGTCCACGCACGCGCACCTGACGGCGCAGCGTCTTCCAATGGAAGCACATCGCAGCCTTTTCCGCCGACAGGATTTCTTTGCCCTTGGCGCTTTCATAATTGGTGTAGAAAACGAACCCCTGTTCGTCGAAATCTTTTAGCAGCACCATGCGCACATTGGGCAGGCCATCGGGATCGACGGTTGCCAGTGCGACCGCGTTGGGATCGTTCGGTTCGCTTTCTTTGGCATCGACCAGCCAGTCGGCAAAGAGTTTGAACGGCTGGGCGGATTCGGTGAAGTCGTCGCTTGCGTTTGTCATCTTGGATATTTCAACAGCCTGTCGGAAAATCGCGGTTCATCCCAAAAGGGAATCCCCGCCAAAGAAACCCCAATGGAGCGTGGCGAGAGGGAGCTTCTTCGATAACCGGCATTTTGTCCACGACTTTACCGGGATGCGTCGTCGCAGGAGCCGACCCACCTTTACTTAGCGGGCAACTTCTTGTAGGGCGCCGATCAAGGTAGGGGCCATGCCAAAACTCGATTTCCTGACACTTTATATTGTAATCTTCTTAAATTCGCTGACGGTTTGCATAATCTGGACCGCCGTCGCCCTATCTTATCGTAAATTCCGGCCTGCGAGGATCTGGCTTCTCTCGACCGCGCTCATGCTGGTCGGAGGCTTCGTTCTGTCGCTGCAAGGCAATGAAGGCGCGTTCTGGCCCGCGGTCATCGGTAATACGATCATCATCTATGGCTTCTGCCTTGCCTTGGTCGGCACGCGTTATTTTTACGGCGAAAAAGGCGGCTGGCGGATGGCGATGGGAATATCGCTCGCCAGTTTCGCGGTCATGGCGGCGTTTTATGCGAGCTGGCAGGGACGCAACATTGCCTATGCAGTGGGGCAGTCGGTGCCCATGGCGATGACGGTCTTCTATCTGTTCCGTCAAAAGAGTATCGGTCTTGGTGGCCAGATCGCGATCATGGCGTTCGTGCTCGGTATTATCGGGCACGCCATCGAGACGTCGCTGAACATCGCCGCATGGGTGGGGGAGTTCGACCAGTCGCTCTATTTTACCATCGAAAGTTATGCGCTTGTCTGTGTGATTTATAGCGGTGTGATATGGAATTTCGGTTTTGTCGTCATGGCAATGAACCGCCTGCATCGCGATATGGCAAAGGTAGCTGAAACGGACGAGTTGACCGGACTTCCGAACCGCCGCCATTTCATGAAAAGGCTGACGAGGGCCGAACTTGCATTCAGCGATGACGGTATGTCCTATGTCCTGATGCTGATTGATATCGATAATTTCAAGCAATGGAACGACACATACGGCCATGCGCTCGGCGATCAGGCGCTTGCGCATTTTGCCGATGTCGCAGCTGACATACTTGATCGACGTGGTGTGCTGGCACGCCTTGGGGGCGACGAATTTTCTGTTCTGCTTCCCAAGATGCACGAGCGGGAAGCGACAGAGATCGCGCGCGAAATCGTTACGGCAATCAACGACGCACCGCTTGTATTCAATGGCCGGAAGCTCGCAATGACCGTCAGCATAGGCATAGCAGGCGAGGAGACTGGCAGCGAGACGAGTGACCTCGACGTTTTTGCCCGGGCCGATCTCGCGCTCTACAAGGTAAAGCAGGCAGGCCGAAACGGCTATGCAACCCGCACAGCAACAGTGAATGCACCCCTTTCGATTTCTCGCGAAAGACGGTCAGCGGTCACAGAAAACCGGGAACATCCTTTGACGGCTGAATAAAGTAGGGAGTTGGGCGTTGTGCTCTGATTCCGATTTGTTTACCTTTCCGGCACACTGCTTGTTAACTCAAGTTCATCCATAATCCCTGCATCTTTAGCGTGTAAAATTAAGGGAATAGTGTTGGCTGTCGAGACGGTTCGCCACAAAAACAATGTCTGGAGCCCAAGCTGTGGCGCAAACGTCCTGCGCAAGGCTGTGATTGGCATCTGCGTCTTCTCGCTTGCCGGTTGCGCCATGGGTGGTGTGAGTATCGAAAAGGCTGTTCCCGATTCTTCCACGATCACCGGATCAGTAACGCAGCCGCAGCCGGTGGAAACCGATACAGGCAAGCTTTCCGACCAATCCGCCATAAAGAACGTTGTTTCTGCGCTCAATTTCATGGAATGGGGCAAAAAGCCTGTACCATGGGCCAACCCCGAAACGGGCAGCCAGGGCACGATCACGACGATTGCCGAGAACAGCAAGAACAATCAGCTTTGCCGCGAGTTCGAAACCTCGCGTGAAGCCTTTGACGGTGTTTCCATTTATCGCGGCGAAACCTGCATGCAGCGTGGCGGTCAATGGACAGTGACGTCTTTCGCTCCCATCTGAGTGTCTGATCCGAAAGGCGCTCTGACGGTAAAAAGCCGAAAATTAACCTGTTGAAATCATTAAATTTATTTTTGGGCCGGTCTCCTATGCTTTCTTGCTATGGACTAGTTGCGATTGTGCATGCCCTGAAATGAGCTTCTTGTTGAGTAGTTCAACAGGAGGCTACGATGAAGAAGTTCCCAAGGGTTTTTGTAATACTGCTATCGTTGCTGAGTGCGACGGGGGCGTATGCCGCATCTGGTACACCCGTCCGTCCGGCACTGAACCCGGTAACGCTGCAGGGATACTTAAAAACTCCAGTGGCGATGAGCAGGCCGGTGCAATCGGGTATGTGTGCTTATGAGAGCGGGGTTGACTGCGAACGACATTGTGACCAGGGCCTATGTGTGAAGTGCCGTGATGGCGGCTATGCATGCATTAAAATGGACCCGCCGCCCACGCATTGAGTATGCATATGAAGCACCGCTAAGCGGTGTTTGCCGAACACATTTCAGGAATAATCCCTATCAAGAATTGCTCCGGAAGCCCGATATGGCTGCGTCCCGCATATGCCGGGGACGCAGCCATGCCGGTGGCAGAAGGCAGAAAATCAGCCTATTGAAAACGCTCGCTTCATTCTCGAACAGGCTTTTACCGCAAATGGCGGTTTTGCGCGCTACCGGTGCTCAAAGCCACCAATTTCGCTGTCGCCTGTCACTTTTCGGTTCAGACACTGAAAAGAAAAGCTTGGCCTGACTGGAACTTTTCCGGCCAGATGCGCATATTATGGGCAACGAATCCTACGTATCTCACAGTATTTTCCTGAAAGAGGAACTATATGCGCGATCCCTATAGCGTGCTGGGCGTCGCCAAAACGGCGAAGCCCGAGGAAATAAAATCGGCTTTTCGCAAACTGGCCAAAAAGCACCATCCGGATCAGAACCAGGACGATCCGAAGGCGCAGGAGCGCTTCGCCGAACTGAACCAGGCCTATGAAATTCTGGGCGACAAGGACAAGCGGGGTCAATTCGACCGTGGCGAGATCGATGCCGATGGCAAGCCTGCCTTTCAGGGTTTCACCGGCGGACAAGGTTTTGGCGGCGCTCACGGTGACCCGTTTGCTGGTTTCCGACAGGGCGGCGGCAACGGCCATTTCGAATTTCGTTCCGGCCCTGGTGGCTCTCAGCAAGGCGGCTTCGGCGGAGCAGAAGATATTCTGAACGATCTTTTCGGCGGTGCTTTTGGTGGAGGCGCCCGCGCTGGCGGTGCGCGCCAGCGTGGCCCGGCCAAGGGAGCCGACCTTTCGGCTTCAATCGACATTACGCTGGAACAGGCGGCTGGTGCGGACAAGGTCGAGGCGATCTTCCCGAATGGCAAGCACCTGAAGATCAAACTGCCTAAATTTGTCGAAGATGGGCAGACCATTCGCCTGAAAGGGCAGGGCGAACCGTCGATGGGCGGGACGGCTGGTGATGCGCTGGTCACGATTCACTTCAAGGCGCATCCGCGGTTTCGACTGGAAGGACGTGATGTTCATATAGACCTGCCGGTCGAACTTGCCGATGCCGTTCTTGGCGGCAAGCAAGAAGTCGAAACGCTCGATGGACGGATTGCAGTGAAAATACCGGCCTGGTCGAGTTCCGATCGCATGCTGCGCCTGAAAGAAAAAGGCCTTCCGCTGAAGGCTGGCGGACGCGGCGATCTGTACGTGCATGTGCGGATCATGCTGCCGGATGGCGGCGACAAGGAACTGGAAGAATTCCTGCAAAAGCGCAAAGTCGCTTAACTTCACATTCAATCGGTTGAAGCCGGGTGTTGTCTCTTTGCGGCAGTAAAGTGACAATGCCCGGCTTTTTCACCGCAATTGCTTGAAGCAGAGCCGAGCCTGTGCGATAGGGCAAGAAGTTAATTGTTTTCAATGAGGACCCCTAATGACCGCACAGTCAGGTTTGTTGCAGGGCAAGCGTGGATTGATTCTGGGCGTCGCCAACAACCGCTCCATTGCATGGGGTATTGCCAAGGCCGCTCGCGATGCAGGCGCAGAGCTCGCATTCACCTATCAGGGCGATGCATTGAAGAAGCGGGTCGAGCCGCTGGCTGAAGAACTTGGCGCATTCGTTGCCGGACATTGCGATGTGGCTGATGCTGCCAGCATCGATGCTGTTTTCGAAACGCTTGAAAAGAAGTGGGGCAAGCTCGACTTCGTCGTGCACGCCATCGGCTTTTCCGACAAGGACGAGCTGACGGGCCGTTATGTCGACACGTCGGAAGCCAATTTCACCAACACGATGTTGATCTCGGTCTATTCGCTGACGGCGATTTCGCGTCGCGCAGAAAAGCTGATGGCCGATGGCGGTTCAATCCTGACGCTGACCTATTACGGCGCCGAGAAGGTCATGCCGAACTATAACGTCATGGGCGTGGCCAAGGCTGCTCTCGAAGCAAGCGTGAAATATCTGGCTGTCGACCTCGGCCCGCAGAATATTCGCGTCAATGCGATTTCGGCAGGCCCGATCAAGACGCTTGCCGCTTCGGGAATCGGCGACTTCCGTTACATCCTCAAGTGGAACGAGTACAACGCGCCGCTGCGCCGTACCGTGACCATCGAGGAAGTGGGCGACGTCGGCCTCTATTTCCTTTCCGATCTGTCCCGTTCGGTGACCGGCGAAGTCCATCACGCGGATAGCGGCTATCATGTCATCGGCATGAAGGCGGTTGACGCTCCGGATATTTCGGTCGTGAAAGACTGAAGAAGCGAATACAAAATCCCGAAAAGTTGACCGGCTTTTCGGGATTTTTCTTTGTCCTTTCCTGTGCGGAAAGTTATCCAGACATTGATTGACGGCAGATAGAGGTAGGGCTGTGGCTCGGGAAATCATCTACTTTTCGCGTCACGGCGAGACGGACTGGAATGTTTCGCAGCGCATCCAGGGACAGCTCGATATCGATATCAATGCTCGTGGGCGCACCCAGGCAGACCGTAACGGCGATATGCTGAAGTTGCTGATCGGCAATGGTGCAGGCTTTGATTTTGTTGCAAGCCCTTTGCGCCGCACACGCGAGACGATGGAGCGCATCCGCTTGCGCATGGGGCTGGACCCCTATGATTACCGCACCGATCCGCAGCTGATGGAAGTCAATTTCGGCGACTGGCAAGGCTTCATGATGGAAGATATTGCCAAGGAGCGGGAGGATCTTCTTGAAGCACGCGCCCGCGATAAATGGAATTTCGTTCCGCCGGGCACAACCGCTGAAAGCTATATGGGCCTGTCACGCCGTATCGGACGCTGGGTGGAAGCTGTGGAATGGCCGACTGTCTGCGTGACGCATGGGGGCTGCATCCGCACCCTGTTTTACCTCTACGGCGAGATGGACGGTCACGCCGCCGCCAATCTTTCGATTCCGCAGGACAAAATACTGAAGTTCGAAAACGGCAAGCTTGAGTGGGTTTGATTCCGCAAATCGGTCTATAGTGACCACGAACTAGATTCTGCCAGCGATGGAGGCGTCATGCCCTTCGAACGTTTCGCGGTTATATCGGATATTCACGGCAACAGCGATGCGCTGGCGGCTGTGCTGGCTGACATCGATGCGTTGCAAATCCAGACGATTATCAATCTCGGCGATCATTTGAGCGGGCCTATGGCAGCGCGTGAGACAGCAGACATGCTGATGGCACGTGAAATGATCTGCATTCGCGGCAATCATGACCGCTGGCTTGTCGAAAAGCCAGTCGGAGATATGGGGCCGTCGGATCGGGTCGCGCGCGAACAGCTTGATGACCGACACATCGAATGGCTGCGTGCGATGCCTGCATCGCGTACTCTGGACGACGGACGGATATTCATCTGCCACGGCACCCCGTCGAGTGATACGACCTACTGGATCGAAAGAGTTGCCGCGAGTGGCGACGTGGTTCTGCGGTCTCGGGACGAGATCGAGGCTGAAGCCGAAGATATTGCGGCGTCTCTTATCCTCTGCGGCCATACGCACACACCGCGGATCGTTCGTCTTGGCGATGGGCGGCTGCTGGTTAATCCGGGAAGCGTGGGTTGCCCCGGTTACGACGACGATCACCCGGTTCCGCATATTGTCCAGACCGGCAATCCCAATGCATCTTATGCCATCATTGAACAGACCGGAATGGGCTGGCAGGTGGCGATGCGCAATATTCCCTATGATACCGCGCGGATGGTCCGGATGGCGGAAAGCTACGGTCGTGCGGATTGGGCGCGTGTTGTCAGAAGCGGCTGGTTGCAGCCCACATGAAAAGAGCGGCCTATGTGCCGCTCATTCCTTTATCGCGACAAGGCTTCGGGCTTATGGAGCTTCTTGAATATCGGTGATGAAGCGCGTGCTGTCGACCATATCGTAGATGATGAGGACCTTCATGCCCTTGTTGATCGCGCCGTAATCGAACTCGCCGGGAAGCTTGTATGTCTGGCCGTCATCCAGTGTTATGGTTTCGCTGTCCTTGTTGATACCGGTGATCTTGCCTTCGGCATCGTCTGCCATCGCTACAGTCGAGAAAAGCGACGCCACGATGAGAATTAGTCCGACCAGATAATGCATGACTTCCGTTCCTTTGGTTGTGCCTCGGGTTTGGGTTGTCGCCTGACCGATTCGACACGATTGTCGCGATTTGAGCATGTCGCGGAAAAGTGGAAACCGGTTTTCCGATAATGACATGCAGAATATTTCGTTCAAAGCGCAACGCGCTTTGGTAGTTTCAGCGCCAAGCGCCGCATACCCACAATGTAGCGTGCTGAATGTGTCAAAAAAAATGCCGGAAATCGATCTTCAGAAGGAAATTTTACGTCACCGGGGAGCTTGATTTGACCGGCGTCAAAAAGCTCAATAAAACCGGCCCGTAAAGTAGCTGCTCTTTCCTTGACCTGCTCCGGACAAGGACAATTTATTCAGGCGTCGCGCATGTCTCACAATAGTTTCGGTCATCTGTTCCGCGTAACCACCTGGGGCGAAAGCCACGGTCTGGCGCTCGGTTGCGTTGTTGACGGTTGCCCCCCCGGCATCACGTTCACCGAAGCCGAAATTCAGGCCTATCTCGACAAGCGCAAGCCCGGCCAGTCCAAATATACGACACAGCGCCGCGAGCCGGACCAGGTTCGCGTGCTTTCTGGCGTTCTTCTCGGTGACGACGGCGTGACGATGACGACGACCGGCACGCCGATCTCGATGATGATCGAGAACACCGATCAGCGCTCGAAGGATTATGGCGAGATTGCCCGCCAGTATCGTCCGGGCCATGCCGATTATACCTATGACGTCAAATACGGCATTCGTGATTATCGTGGTGGTGGACGTTCGTCGGCGCGCGAAACGGCAGCGCGGGTAGCAGCAGGCGCCATTGCGCGCAAGATCGTGCCGGGGCTGGAAGTCAAGGGCGCACTGGTCGCCATGGGCGTGCACGGTATCGACCGCCGCCGCTGGAACTGGTCCGAAGTGGACAACAATCCTTTCTTCTCACCCGATGCTGGTTCGGTTGAGCTTTTCGCTGACTATCTGGATGGCATTCGCAAGAGTGGATCGTCGGTCGGTGCGGTCATCGAGATCGTGGCCGAGGGTGTGCCTGCAGGTATCGGAGCGCCGATCTACGGCAAGCTCGATCAGGACATCGCCAGCCTGCTGATGTCGATCAACGCCGTAAAGGGTGTGGAAATCGGCAACGGTTTCGAGGCTGCGCGCCTGACAGGCGAGGAGAACGCCGACGAAATGCGGATGGGTAATGACGGCAAGCCGCTGTTCCTGTCCAACCATGCAGGCGGCATTCTGGGTGGCATTGCGACTGGTGCGCCGGTGGTGGCCCGTTTTGCGGTCAAGCCGACCTCTTCGATTCTGACGCCGCGCCGCTCCATCGACAAGGACGGCAAGGAAGTGGATGTGATGACCAAGGGCCGTCACGATCCATGTGTGGGTATTCGCGCCGTGCCGATCGGTGAAGCGATGGTTGCCTGCGCGATTGCTGATCATTATCTGCGTCACCGCGGTCAAACAGGCCGCGTCTGAATATTTTCCGGCCAGACTGGCCATATCTGACCGACGATTGGGCCCGTTGGTTCCTGACATATAGAGGTCGAAATGAGCTATAATCAGAAACAGGTCGTGGATGCGCTTCGCGCTTTCGAACGCGGCGAGATCGTTGTGGTCATGGATGATGACGGGCGCGAGAATGAAGGCGACCTGATCGTTGCTGCCGTGCATTGCACGCCGGAAAAGATGGCCTTCATCGTACGCCATACGTCCGGTATCGTCTGCACCCCGATGACGCGCGATGAAGCCAAGCGCCTCAACCTAGCGCCCATGGTTGCCGACAACGAGTCCGCCCACACCACGGCATTCACCGTAACGGTTGACTATCGCCATGGCACAACGACCGGCATTTCGGCAGAAGATCGCACGCTGACCGTGCGCAATCTGGCCAATCCCAATGCCGGTGCCTCGGATTTCGTACGCCCCGGCCATATTTTCCCGCTGGTCGCCCGCGAGGGCGGCGTATTGATGCGTTCCGGCCATACCGAAGCTGCTGTCGATCTCTGCAAGCTCGCGAACCTGCCGCCCATCGGCGTCATCTGCGAGCTGGTCAATGATGACGGTTCCGTCATGCGCGGTCCGGATGTGAAGGCCTTTGCCGAAAAGCACACGCTGCACCGGGTCACGGTTGCCGACCTCATCGCCTATCGCCAGCGCAAGGAAACTCTGGTCAAGCGTATCGGCGATGCACCGGTAAACACCTGCGCGGGCACAGCCCATGCCTATACCTACGAACTGCCATGGGAGCCGATGCAGCACGTGGCCGTGGTGTTCGGGGATATTCGTGACGGCGAGGAAGTGCCGGTTCGCCTGCATCGCGAAGATGTGCTGAATGATGTCTTCGGCAAAGGTGGCAGCAATCTCGATGCCATCATGGAAAAGATGGGCAAGGAAGGCCGTGGGGTTCTGGTTTATCTGCGCGAAGGCTCTGTCGGCGTGCGCGCGGATCACCACGACACTCGTGCTCGCGATGTGATCCAGAGCGACCATGAAAGCCATGCTGAAGCGGTTGCCCGCGAGGAAGAATGGCGTCAGATCGGCCTCGGTGCCCAGATATTGAAGGATCTCGGCATCACGTCGATTGTGCTTCTGGCATCGCGTGAGCGTCACTATGTCGGCCTGGAAGGCTTCGGCATCCGCATCGCCCGCACTGAAATCATCTAGAGCGTGTTTCGATCTGATTGAATCAGATCGGCGCTCTAACTGTTTGTTTTAGCGCGCATCTTGTTCCGAAAACCGTTTCACACTTTTCGGGATGCGCTCTAACTTCGTTTCAGACAAAGCCTGCACATGGCCGTCATGGTCATGTGCCGGTGGATTGAATTTGATGTTTGATATCCGTCCGATATAAATCTCGTTTCAAACGTCAAATTCGAAGAATCCACTAGATCCATAGAGTTAATAGTGGTCTTTTTGATTTCGACATTTGCTTAGCGGATTATATCCAAGGGATGCAAATGTCAGAATCAGACCACTAGTGAGATGCTATAGTGAACGAATGACAACACGGCTTTACTGGCATCCGATCTATCTTGAACACCTGACCCCGCCCGGTCATCCCGAGCGTCCGGATCGTATTCGGGCGTTGATGAGTGAACTGGAAGGCCCCGACTTCTATCGGCTCGATCGTGTGGAAGCACCACGTGCCGACGAGGCGGCAGTTCTTCTTGCCCATTCTGAGAAACATCTAGAGACGGTGAGAGCTGGAATACCGGAGCCAGCTTCGGACGAGGAAGCTCCGCCGCCTGTGGTCAAGCTTGACGGCGATACATATGTCAGTCCTAAAAGCATGGATGCTGCACTGACGGCCATCGGTGCTGCGACGGCAGCGGTTGACGATGTATTTTCCGGAGCCGCAAATAATGTGTTCGTGGCAGCCCGTCCACCCGGTCATCACGCTGAACGCTCAACCGCGATGGGCTTCTGCCTGTTCAACAATATTGCAATTGCCGCCCGCCATGCGCAGCGCCATCATGGCGCAGAACGCGTTGCAATCGTGGATTGGGACGTTCATCACGGAAACGGGACGCAGGATATTTTCAAGGACGATCCAAGCGTTCTGTTCTGTTCGACGCATCAATTTCCCTTATATCCCGGCACGGGAGCGAAGGATGAAACCGGCGTCGGCAACATTTTCAATGCGCCGCTTTCCCCCGATACGGGAAGTCGTGAATTCCGCGAGGCATTTAATAGTCGTGTATTGCCGGCTTTGGACAATTTCCGGCCAGATTTGATCCTTATTTCGGCGGGCTTCGATGCTCATTTTCGCGATCCGCTGGCCGAGCTCAATCTTGACGAAGCGGATTTTGACTGGGCGACGGGCAAACTCATGGAGCGGGCAGAAAGGTTCTGCGATCACCGGCTAGTGAGTGTGCTTGAAGGTGGATATGATCTAGAGGGCTTGTCGCAGTCCGCGTCTACGCATATTACGCGGCTGTTGAAAGGATGAATCATGGTGACCGAACCGTCCAACCCCGATATTGCAGTGATGAGCTTCGAGGATGCGCTGAAGCAGCTCGAGAAGATCGTCGACGATCTGGAGCGGGGCGACGTACCGCTGGAGGAATCCATCCGCATCTATGAGCGCGGCGAAGCCTTGAAGAAGCATTGCGACACGCTTCTGAAATCTGCTGAGGACAAGGTCGAGAAAATCCGTATCGGTCGCGATGGCCAGCCGGTCGGTACCGAACCGCTTGATCCAGAGTAATTCTGGCCAGAATCATTCTGGTTAGAATAGTGTTTTGAGCTGGGTGAGATAGGGTGTCAGAACCCCGCTCAGCAGGTAAGGGCCAAGTCCCCAGACCAGCGTCCATCCCGCAGCGCCAACCATGTTGGCTGCCAGAAAATGCAGCGGGTTCATTTTCATTGAACCCGCAACGACACCGTTGAGCTGCCGCAGAAGCACGACGAAGCGCGCCGTCGCCACGACATAAATTCCCTTTGTATCGAAAAGTTTCTCGAACTGGTCCAGCCGTTCCGGCGTGAGTTTCACGAGGTGTCCGTATCGCAGGATCAGTCGACGGCCACCAAAACGACCGATCAGATATCCCGTGCAATCGCCAAGCACCGCGCCAACAAAGACCGCCAGAAGCACGGCTTCGATGTTCAGCGTTCCATGCAGGGCAAGCAAGGAGCTTGCTATGAGGGCGCTTTCGCCCGGTAACGGTGCGCCGAAAGACTCAAAATACACGATGAAGAAAAGCGCCAGCGCGCCATAGGCGGCGATATAGGGTTCAAGAAAACTCATCGAATGGCGGTCTTTCGACAACAGAATTAAAAAGGCTCCGGACCAGCCGGAGCCTGAATTTCATGATATGATATCAGCCGATGGAACGCTTGCCGGTAATGGCGTGGTAGACCCACAACACGATTATTGAGCCGACGATCGCGATAACAAGGCTGATCGGATCGAATGCGCCAGTGACGCCGCGTCCAAAAAGCTGAGACGAGATAACGCCGCCGACGATGGCGCCGACAATGCCGAGAGCAATATCCAGAAACATGCCCTGGCCACTTTTATTGACAATCTTGCTGCCGATGAAGCCGGCAATCAAGCCTAGTATTATCCAGCTTATAACAGACATCTAATATCTCCCGATGCGTAAATACACTTTTGCATCACGCACTTAGGAAATTTTCACACTGCTACAAAATTTGCAAGGTATAATGCTTGTCAAATTGGGAAACCTATTTAACTTTAACTTACCGGATGCACAGTTGGCATCGGATAACAGGGAGTATCGTGTGATGGGAAGTTATGACGACAACTCGGGCAATTCGCCGATTCCCGGCGGCAGCCTCGCGAAACCGGTTCTGATTGCGCTCGGCGCCCTGCTGATCGGCAAGATGTTGAAGGGTGGCAGCGATGATGCGGCAGCCACGCAGGCGCAGCCTGTGCCAGTGCCGGATCAGTCGCAGGCAGGCGGAGGCCTGCTCGGCGGTATCCTTGGCGGGCTCGGTGGTCTGCTCGGCGGCGCGGCTGCTGGAAATGCCTCTGCGGCTCCCTCCGCTCCGGGCTCTCTTGGCGGAGGACTTGGTGGTCTCCTTGATCAACTGAAACAGGCTGGCCTTGGCGACAAGGTGGATTCCTGGGTCGGTCAGGGCTCCAACCATTCAATCGAGCCGGGTCAGCTCGGCGATGCGATCGGCCAGAAAACGCTGAGTGAGGTCGCTCAGCATGCCGGTATCGACCAGCAGGAGCTTCTGGATCAGCTATCCCAGGTTCTGCCAGGATTGGTGGACAAGCTGACAGCGAACGGACAAGTACCGGACGCCAGCTCGCTTTCGAAGCTGTTGCAGGGACGCTGACGGGATTTACATCGTGATCGAACCGCACCGCTTGTCGGTGCGGTTTTGTTTTGGCGCTACTTTCGATAAAGTGAAGCCATCGCTTATTTAAGCACCGCAGATCAACGGCTGGAGTTGCATTTCATGAGTTTCTTTCCATGTCCTGATCCGGTTCTTGGTGACAAGACCTCGGTTGATAGCATCGAAACGCTAGTCATTCCGCGTACAAGCGACATTGGCGGGCTGGAAGTGCGGCGGGCCTTGCCGACAGTGCGTCGCCGTCTGGTGGGGCCGTTCATCTTCTTCGATCGCATGGGACCGGCTGTTCTGCGGGATGGTGATGCACTGGATGTGCGTCCGCATCCGCATATCGGTCTTTCCACGGTGACCTATCTGTTCGACGGGCATATCCGCCACAGAGACAGTCTTGGCACCGAAATGGTTATCCGTCCGGGTGACGTGAACCTGATGACCGCAGGCCGGGGCATTGTGCATTCCGAACGATCTCCGGAAGAGGAACGCAACGGGCCATTATCGATTTCCGGTATCCAGACCTGGCTCGCACTGCCCGATGCGCTGGAAGAAATCAGCCCTGAGTTTTTTCACACCAATGCGCCGGACCTGCCGGTGATGGAGGATCGTGACTTTTCCGGTCGGCTGATCATGGGTTCCATGCTTGGGGTGAAATCTCCCGTGATTCAGCACGCCGATACGCTCTATGCGGATATTCGCATAGAGCCGAATGGGCGCTTTCCAATCGCGCCCGTGGCCGAAGAACGCGCTATTTATACACTGCAGGGCAATGTCGGCATTGGCGGCGAAGTGTTTCCGCCGGATCGGTTGCTGGCTTTTCGTCCCGGTGACGATATTATCGTGCAGGCCGGGCCGGAAGGCGCACATATCATGCTTTTTGGCGGCGCGGCACTTGGTTCGAAGCGCTATGTATGGTGGAATTTTGTATCCTCTTCACGCGAGAGGATAGAGCAGGCCAAGGAGGAATGGCGCAGCGGGCGTTTCGATATCGTGCCCGGTGACGAGAAGGACTTCATACCTTTGCCCGAATGAAGATAACGGGCTGGGCCATAGGACACGATGTCCCGCCCTGCTTGATCCCGTCGCGTTGCTGCTATACCGACAACAAAGCCTAACCAGAAACAGGTTGTTTTAATGTCCCGACCTATGACCCCATTGCTTGACAAGGCGCCGACCCCGGAAGCCCTGCGTGCATTGCCGGAATCCGACTTGCCGCAGCTCGCGCAGGAATTGCGTGCAGAGCTGATTGACGTGGTTTCGACCACCGGTGGGCATCTGGGAGCGGGACTGGGTGTGGTGGAGCTGACAGTGGCATTGCACCACGTCTTCGACACACCGCATGACCGCATCATCTGGGACGTTGGCCATCAGGCCTATCCGCACAAGATTCTGACCGGACGTCGCGACCGTATCCGCACATTGCGCCAGACCGGCGGTCTTTCCGGTTTCACCAAGCGCAATGAAAGTGAATACGATCCCTTTGGCGCGGCGCATTCATCGACATCGATTTCCGCCGGCCTCGGCATGGCAGTCGCCTCCGACCTTTCGGGTGAGAAGCGCAATGTGATTGCAGTTATCGGCGATGGTTCGATGTCGGCAGGCATGGCCTATGAGGCGATGAACAATGCCGGGGCGCTCGATGCCCGCCTTGTTGTCATCCTGAACGATAACGACATGTCGATAGCGCCGCCGACCGGCGCCATGAGTGCCTATCTGGCACGTCTCGTCTCCGGCAAGACCTATCGCAGCGTCCGCGAAGCTGCGAAACAGGTCGCCAAGAAACTGCCGAAATTCCTGCAGGACAAGGCCCGCAAATCGGAAGAATATGCGCGCGCCTTCTTCACCGGCGGCACCCTGTTCGAGGAGTTGGGCTTCTATTATGTCGGTCCCATCGACGGTCATAATCTGGACCATCTGCTGCCGATCCTGAAAAATGTGCGCGATACGCAGGAAGGCCCGGTGCTCATTCATGTGGTGACGCAGAAGGGCAAGGGCTATGCGCCTGCGGAAGCTGCTGCCGATAAGTATCACGGCGTCAACAAATTCGACGTCATTACCGGCAAGCAGTCGAAGCCGCCTGCAAATGCGCCGAGCTACACCAAGATTTTCGGCACCAGCCTGATCGAGGAAGCCCGCCATGACGACAAGATCGTGGCGATCACCGCTGCCATGCCGTCGGGTACGGGACTTGACCTCTTTGGCGAAGTGTTTCCGCAACGTACATTCGATGTCGGTATTGCCGAACAACACGCGGTGACTTTCGCTGCCGGTCTTGCGAGCGAGGGCTTCAAGCCTTTCTGCGCCATTTATTCGACCTTTCTGCAGCGTGGTTACGATCAGGTCGTGCATGACGTATCGATACAGAATCTGCCGGTGCGCTTTCCCATCGATCGCGCCGGACTCGTTGGAGCCGATGGCCCGACCCATGCAGGTTCGTTCGACACAGGCTTTCTCGCCGCTCTCCCCGGTTTCGTGGTGATGGCTGCTTCGGATGAGGCTGAGCTGCGCCATATGGTGCGCACCGCCGCTGAATATGATGAAGGCCCGATTTCTTTCCGCTATCCGCGTGGTGACGGTGTCGGTGTGGACCTGCCGGAACGCGGTCAATTGCTCGAAATCGGCAAGGGCCGCATCGTGCGCGAGGGAACGAAGGTCGCTCTGCTGTCCTTCGGGACGCGCTTGCAGGAATGCCTTGCTGCTGCCGATGAACTGGGAGCTGCCGGTCTTTCGGCCACAGTTGCCGATGCGCGCTTTGCCAAGCCGCTCGATCACGATCTGATCCGCCGTCTGGCACGCGAGCATGAGGTGCTGGTGATGGTGGAAGAGGGCGCTGTCGGCGGATTTGCTTCCCATGTGCTGCAATTCCTCGCCACTGACGGCCTTCTCGATCGTGGTCTCAAGGTGCGGGCTTTGACGTTACCAGATACCTATCAGGATCACGGCAAGCCGGATGCCATGTATGCCGAGGCCGGTCTCGACCGGACAGGTATTGTGCACGCGGTGTTTGCAGCTCTTGGCCGCGAGGCGGTTGCTGCGCCATTTAGCGCCTGACCGATGGGTGGGGAAACGAGCGACAAGAACCTGCGGCTCGATCAGCTGCTGGTGGAGCTTGGGCTGTTTGCAACGCGTTCGCGGGCGCGCGATGCGATCCAGCGTGATACGGTCAAGGTTGACGGCAAGCCTGTCACCAAGCCGGGCCAGACGGTTCAGCGCACGGCGAAGATCGCCGTGGACGATCCGGCAAGCACCTATGTTTCCCGTGCTGCCCTGAAGCTTATCGCGGCGCTCGACGATTTCGAACTCGATGTGAAAGGGCGCACGGCGCTCGACATCGGCGCTTCGACTGGCGGTTTTACGCAAGTTCTGCTGGAGCGTGGCGCGAACCACGTTCTTGCCATTGATGTCGGCCACGACCAGTTGCACGAAACCCTGCGCAACGATCCTCGCGTCACGAATAAGGAAGGGATCAACGCCCGTGCGCTGGAACTTATCCATCTGGATGGACGCGAAATCGATTGCGTGGTTTCGGATGTGAGTTTCATTTCTCTGAAACTCGCATTGCCTCCGGCATTGGCCTTTGCGCAAAAAGGTGCTATCTGCGCGCTTCTCGTAAAACCGCAATTTGAAGCGGGTCGCGAGGCTATCGGCAAGGGCGGCATTTTGCGCGATCCGAAAGATGGCGAACGCATAGCAGAAGAACTGAGATCATGGCTTGAGACGCAAGCTGGCTGGCGCGCGCTCGGCCTTTGCCCGTCGCCCATCGAAGGTGGCGATGGCAATCGTGAATATCTCCTGGCAGGAAAGAAAGATCGATGACAACGCAGGCAATGGGGCAAATAACAATCCGCTCGATTGGTGCGGGTGGCGATGGCATCGCCAACCTTCCTGACGGCCAGATCTATGTGCCTTTTACGCTGCCGGGCGAAGTGGCCAATATTGCGCGCGACAAGAACCGCGCGACGGTCATGGCGCTCCTCGAAACATCGCCCGAGCGTCAGGCCCCTGCCTGCCAGCATTTTGAGGATTGCGGCGGCTGCGCGCTGCAACATTGGCAGGATGAACCCTATCGTCTGTGGAAGCGCGAACTGGTTGTCTCTGCTCTGAAGGGCAGGGGGATCGACACGGAGGTGGCTCCGCTGGTGGCTTGCCAGCCGCGCACACGCCGTCGCGCTGTTTTTGCGGCACGCAAGACGGAGAAGGGCGTGTTGCTTGGCTTCAACCGTCACCTCAGCCATGAAATCATCGATATCGTCGAATGCGCGGTAACCGTTCCCGAGATCATCGCGCGACTTGATGATCTGCGTGAAGTAGGAGCTTTGGTTGCGCCTGGTTCCAAGCCGTTCAAGCTGGCTGTGACACTAACGGAATCCGGTCTCGATCTCGCGGCCAGCGGCTGCGGCAAGCTGAGCGATGATCAACGGCGCGCGCTGACCGCGCTTGTGATGAAAAAGGGTTTGGCGCGCCTTTCGCATGAAGGCGAAATCATTGTTGAGCCGAAAAAGCCGCTCATCCATTTCGGCAAGGTTCCGGTTCCGGTTCCGCCCGGCTGCTTCTTGCAGGCAACGGCCGATGCCGAAGAAGCAATGGTGCGGCTGGTGCTGGATCATGTCGGCAAGGCCAAGCGTGTCGCGGACCTGTTCTGCGGTGTCGGCACATTTGCGCTGCGGATTGCGGAAAAGAGCGCGGTCCATGCCGTTGAAAACGACGCGCTGGCCCTTGCGGCTCTCGATCGTGGCGTGCGCCATGTGCAGGGCTTGAAGCCCGTTTCGGTCGAACGCCGCGACCTGTTCCGCCGACCACTGATGCCGAAGGAGCTGCTGCCTTATAACGCTGTGGTTTTCGATCCGCCGCGTGCAGGTGCAGAAGAGCAGGCGCTTGAACTGGCAAAATCCAAGGTGGAGAAGGTTGTCGCAGTTTCGTGCAATCCGGTGACCTTGGTCCGCGATCTGGCCATTCTGGTGAAGGGCGGCTATCGCGTCACGCGCGTGACGCCGATTGACCAGTTCCTCTGGTCGCCACATGTCGAAGCCGTGGCGACGCTGGTGAAGAAGTAAGCGTTAAGCCAACGCCCAATCCACCGCCGCTTCTGCATGCAGCCGCGTCGTGTCGAATACCGGCACTGGGCTGTCCTGCTGACCAATGAGCAGCATGATTTCGGTGCAGCCGAGAATGATGGCTTCGGCCCCACGCTCAACCAGACGATTGATGACAGCGCGGTATTTTTCGCGTGACGCATCGCGCACTTCGCCTACCACCAACTCGCGATAGATGATTTCATGAACAGTTTTGCGGTCGGCATCATCGGGCGTCAAAATCTCAAGCCCGTGTTCGGTGGCGAGGCGGCCTTTGTAGAAATCCTGCTCCATCGTGAAGGCGGTGCCGAGAAGCCCGATTTTTGACAAACCTGCGGCCCTGATCTTTTCCGCTGTCGGGTCCGCAATGTGCACAAGCGGGACCGAAGTGGCGCGTTCAATATCCGCGGCCATTTTATGCATGGTGTTGGTGCAGATCAGGATGAAGTCCGCGCCACCTCTTTCAAGGTTTTGTGCGGCCTCGACCATCAGCTTGGTCAGCTCGTCCCATTTGCCTTCATGCTGAAGCTGCTCGATTTCACCAAAATCCATCGACCACATCAGGCTCTTGGCCGAATGCGTGCCGCCGAGCCGTGTGCGGATTTCCTGATTGATGATGCGATAATATTCCTGCGAGCTTTCCCAGCTCATCCCGCCTATCAGCCCGATTGTCTTCATCAATCCCTCCCGGATATAATTAAGGGCGGATTGCTCCGCCCTTGTCATTCGGTCATATATGTCATTCGGTCATGTATTTGGCGAAAGCCGTAATCACATCTTTTCGATGATCTTCTGGTCGCCTTCATGTGCCTTGCCATTGGCGGCGATGATGGCGGGAACGATGTCTTCAGCCTTGTCGATCACCAATGGCTTCATCTGATGGGCGGTGTGGATAAAACCTTCCGCCGTCATGTGCTCGAGAAGCGCGAGCATCGGCTGCCAGAAATTGTTGATATTTGCGAATACCATCGGCTTGCGATGCTTGCCGAGCTGCGCCCAGGTCATCATTTCCACGATTTCCTCAACCGTGCCGATCCCGCCGGGAAGCGTAACGAATGCATCCGATTTCTGGAACATGAGGTGCTTGCGCTCATGCATATCGCCGACGACGATGAGTTCGGTCAGTTGCTCGGCCTTTTCAAGGCTTGCTTCCTTGTCGAGCAGGAAGGTCGGGATGATGCCGGTGACTTCGCCGCCGGCTTCCATCACGCCTTGCGCAACCGCGCCCATGATGCCGCGTGTGCCACCGCCATAGACAAGGCGCAGACCGTGTTCGGCAATGGACCGGCCAAGCGTAACGCCTGCCTCACGATAGATGGGATTCAGGCCCGTGGACGAGCCGCAATAAACGCAGATGGATCGAATCTCAGACATGATTTTCTTGTGCGCTTTTGACCTTTCAGCGTCAAGCGTCCGCGCTTTCATTTTGCGGTGAAGATCGTGGTCAACGAGACCGTGCAGGCAGCGCTCGGGTTGGAAATTCCCGACGATTGTTATATCTCAATCGGTATGTACTCCAGATTGAGAAGTGGATTGGATATGAAGAACTGGGTTGTGTTGCTCGGGCTCACCTTTGCCGCATCATCCGCATCGGCTGGCGAAATAAATATCAAACTGCTGGACGATACTGAAGTAACGACCAATGCCGTTCTGTATCAGTGCGGTGAAAAAAACGTTTCTGTAACCTACTACAATGCCGGGGATATTTCGCTTGCCGAGCTGGAGCTCGAAGACGAAACCGTCGTTGCATCCAACGTCATTTCAGGGTCTGGCGCCAAATATGCCGGCGGCGTCTATATCTGGTGGACCAAGGGCGATACGGCCGATCTTTATAACCTTATGGACGATCCGGACCAATCAAAGCCGACAAACTGTGTAGAACAGTAACCTTGCTAATAAAAAGCCTCGTACCTTTTGCTGTTTCGGTGCAGATTTCTTGTGGGGGGAAGCCAAAAGCTATAAACCCGCTATTATAGTCTCTGGCGTGGATTTCGAAACGAAATGCAAAAGAACAGTTTAGGATTGCTCGGTATCGGGCTCGTCGCAATCGTTGCCGGGCTCGGCCTATATTGGAATGCAACACGATCCCGCGTTGAGGCACCGCAATCCGATGTCGCCGCGCCAGCGTCGAACAATGCACAAACGCCATCTGAAACCACAGCGCCGGAGGCGACCAAGCCTGCGGGCGAAACTGCGGCGAGCGATGCGAAGCCACAGGATACTCAATCCGTAGAGCCGGCCAAGCAGACTGACGCTGCTCCCGCAGAGCAGGCCAGCAAGACACCGGTTTTCGATCTTCTTCGCGTTGAGCCGGACGGTTCGGTCGTGATTGCGGGCAAGGCGCTTCCCAATGCCGATATCGAAGTCGTGGCGGGCGCAACCGTTGTCGGCAAGGCCAAGGCGGGAGCCAATGGCGATTTCGCCATTGTTCTGGACGAGCCGTTGAAGGCGGGTGATCATCAGCTCGTCTTGCGTTCGACCGGCGCGGACAACAATGTTGCCACTTCCGCACAGACCGCCATCGTGTCGGTGCCTGAGACCAAGTCCGGGCAGGTTCTGGCGCTGGTCGAGGAGCCAGGGCAGGCGAGCCGCCTGATCACCAAGCCGGAAACGGAACCGAAGCCGCAGGAAAATACGGAGGCTACCTCCGAAGCTGAGGCGAAGGCCGACAAGCCGGATGCCAAGCCTGCACAGGATTTGCCGATTGCAATCGAAGCGGTGGAGATTGAAGGCCAGTCCGTCTTCGTGGCGGGTAAAGCCAAAGGCGGCAATCGCGTGATCGTTCACGCCAACGATACATTGCTCGGTGCAAGCCTCATTTCGCCAGATGGCCGTTTCCTTGTGCAGAGCAAGCAGCCGCTGAGCGTCGGTGATTATATCATTCGTGCCGATCTGCTCGACAATGCCAATCAGGTTTTGGCGACAGCCCGCGTCCCGTTCCGTCGCGAAGCTGGCGAGAATATTTCAGCCATTGCCCCCGACACGGACGGTCAGACGGCAGCTCCGTCGGAAGCAAATGGGGGTGAAGCCGCTTCATCTGCAGCCCCGCTGCAGAAAGTGGAAGGTTCTGTCATCATTCGGCGCGGGGACAATCTCTGGACGATATCCAAGCGCACCTATGGCAAAGGCACGCGATACACGACGATCTATCTCGCCAATCGCGAACAGATCCGTAATCCCGATCTGATCTGGCCGGGCCAAGTCTTCAATATGCCGAAGGAACCTATGGGTGAAGACGAGGTGAAGCGCCAGTTGGAAGATCGCAACAACTGACGGAACTTTTTTAAAACTGAACCCCGCGCTCCCGTCATGGTGGCGCGTTTCAGCAATAAGTGTCAGTCACGATAGTTGTTTCTGTTCTGGCGGTCGTTTCCGAAATAAACACCTCCAAATCTTGAACTTCAGAGCATAATCGTATATCGTCGATTTACGATGAAGATAGTTCAGGACAAAACGTCGACCGAAACTGCGCCAGATCTCGCGCAGCTCGGCATTGACGACGAGGCGGCAGCGCGCATTTGCGCCGCGCTTGGTCATCCTGTCCGCATCCGTATCATTCGCCAGTTGATGATGGAGGAGGCCTGTTGCTGCAAGGATATTGTCGGCAAGCTCGACCTTGCTCAATCGACGGTTTCTCAACACCTCAAAGTCCTCGTGCAGGCTGGTCTTATCGATTATCGGCCTGATCGCCAGTCCTCGCGTTACAGCGTCAACTGGCCACAACTCAATGCTGTTCGCACGCATTTTGCTTCCTTCAAAAGCAGATGTTGCGGCTAGAGCATCTCCAGAAAAAGTCCGAAATGGCTTTCGGAAAAGATGTATCAATACAAACAGATAAAGCGGTAACGGAGTTTCATCTCGTACGAAATCGCTTGAGCCCACCGACTTGAAAGAACGCACCATGAGTTCCCCCAAAACGGTTTCCGCCGACTCCGGCGAGACGTTCAAGACACTGCGAAATCTCTGGCCCTATATGTGGCCGTCCGACAGGCCCGACCTGCGTATGCGCGTGGTCTGGGCCACGTTCTATCTGGTGATTTCCAAGATCGTACTCATCCTCGTGCCCTATTTCTTCAAATGGGTGACGAACGCCTTGACCGGTCAGTTGAACCCGCCGGATTATATCCCGCTGTTTCTAGTTGGCGCCGTGATGCTGGTTCTGGCTTATAACGGTGCCAAGATCGTGCAGGCGGGTCTCAACCAGCTTCGCGACGCATTGTTTGCGAGCGTCGGCCAGTATGCGGTGCGTCAGTTGGCCTACAGGACCTTCGTGCACATGCACCAGCTTTCGCTGAGGTTCCATCTTGAACGGCGGACAGGCGGGCTTTCGCGGGTCATCGAGCGTGGCACCAAGGGCATCGAAACGATTGTCCGTTTCACGATCCTCAACACGCTGCCGACCATTCTTGAATTTGCGCTGACGGCGGTGATCTTCGCCTTCGCCTACGGCATCTCCTATCTTCTCGTGGTTGCTGCAACGGTCTGCCTCTATACCTGGTTCACGATCAAGGCGAGCGACTGGCGCATCAATATTCGCCGCGAAATGAACGACTCCGATACGGATGCCAACACCAAGGCAATCGACTCGCTGCTCAATTTCGAAACGGTCAAATATTTCGGCAACGAGAATATGGAAGCCAAGCGTTTCGATGCTTCGATGGCGCGTTATGAAAAAGCGGCAACCCAGACATGGACGTCACTTGGCTGGCTGAACTTCGGTCAGGCCGTGATTTTTGGTGTCGGCATGGCAGCGGTCATGGTCATGTCAGCGCTGGAAGTGCAGGCGGGAACACAGTCCATCGGCGATTTCGTTTTCATCAATGCCATGCTGATGCAGCTATCCATTCCGCTCAATTTCATCGGTTTCATCTACCGCGAAATCCGTCAGGGACTGACCGATATCGAACAGATGTTCGATCTCCTTGATGTGAAGCAGGAAGTCATCGACAAAGCCAATGCGCCAGCGTTGAAAATCGATCACGGCGCAATCCGTTTCGATGACGTGCATTTCGCCTATGATGCGAACCGCCCGATCCTCAAAGGCATCAGTTTCGAAGTTCCGGCAGGAAAGACTGTAGCAATCGTCGGGCCGTCGGGAGCAGGTAAATCCACGATCTCGCGCCTCCTGTTCCGCTTCTATGATGTGCAGTCCGGATCGGTTTCCATCGACGGGCAGGATGTCCGCGACGTTACGCAGGAAAGCTTGCGCAAGGTTATCGGCATGGTGCCGCAGGACACGGTGTTGTTCAACGATACGATAGCCTATAACATTCGTTATGGTCGTCCCGATGCCACGACCGAAGAGGTGGAAAAGGCGGCGGAACTGGCGCAGATTTCGGGCTTCATCAAGCACCTGCCGGAAGGTTATCAAGCCATGGTCGGCGAACGCGGCCTCAAGCTTTCGGGCGGTGAGAAACAGCGTGTCGCCATTGCGCGCACGATCCTGAAAGCGCCTCCAATCCTGATTCTTGATGAGGCGACCTCCGCACTCGATACGGCCACCGAACAGGAAATTCAGTCAGCACTCGACATCGTCAGCCGTGGCCGGACCACGCTCGTCATCGCACACCGCCTCTCGACCGTGATCGGTGCGGATGAAATCATCGTCCTGAAAGATGGTTTGATTGCCGAGCGAGGCACGCATCGCATGCTTCTCAAGCATAAGGGGCTTTATGCGTCCATGTGGGCTCGCCAGCGCGAGGCGGACGAGGCGGAAGAACGCCTGCGTCAGGTCCGGGAAAGCGACGAAATGGGCATCATCACACGCGGTGTTCCGGCGGCGGAATAGCCTGTTTATTGGCGGCTAGTTATATTAGGGCACGATCACGTGCCCTAACAGCCGTGAATAATTTGCGAAATGGATTTCGATTCTGAACAGGATGAGGTAAATAACGGCCAAACTCAAAGGAAGAGCGATGAGCCTTACTGACACCATCCGCAACACTTTCGTACCGATCCATCGGGAAGGCTATCCGTTTATTGCGGGCTTTTTCGTGGTTTCACTTATTCTGGGCTGGCTTTGGGATCCGTTGTTCTGGATCGGCTTGGTGCTGACCGTCTGGTGCATCTATTTCTATCGCGATCCCGAACGCGTCACGCCAATGGACGATGATCTGGTCATCAGTCCCGCTGACGGCAAGGTTTCTTTCGTTGGCCCGGCTGTGCCGCCTGCCGAGCTGGATCTGGGTGCCGAACCGCGCATGCGCGTATCGGTTTTCATGAATGTGTTCTCGGTTCACATCAACCGTTCTCCGGTGCGTGGCAAGATAGAGAAGGTCGTGCATCGTCCGGGCAAGTTCCTCAATGCGGAACTGGACAAGGCCAGCACGGAAAACGAACGCAACAGCGTTTTGATTGAAAGCCCGCATGGCAAGATCGGCGTTGTTCAGATCGCTGGTCTGGTCGCGCGGCGCATCGTCTGCTGGTCCAATGAGGATGATGATCTGTCCGTGGGCGAGCGGTTCGGCCTGATCCGCTTTGGATCGCGGGTCGATGTCTACCTTCCGGCAGATGCGACCGTCCGTGTCGCCATTGGCCAAACGGCAATCGCCGGTGAAACCGTGCTGGCCGATTACGGCAGCGTGCGCGGCGAGCCTGTGGTGCGGATCGGCTGAGCCGATGGAAACGCCTTTTCCGCCTTTTGAGCCCAATGGCCGCGTGGATTCATCGCGCGGCCCGAAGCTGTCGCAGATACCGCTGCGTATCGTTATTCCCAATGTCATAACGGTTCTCGCCATCTGTGCCGGTCTTACCGGCATCCGTCTAGCCTTCGAGAACCGTTTCGAACTTGCCGTCGTCATGGTGCTTGTCGCCGCCTTTCTGGACGGCATCGACGGGCGCGTCGCGCGCATGATGAAGGGATCGTCAAAATTCGGCGCGCAAATGGACTCGCTCGCCGATATCGTCAATTTCGGCGTGGCGCCTGCGTTGGTGCTCTATGCCTTCATGCTCGATCAGGCGCGCTCGTTCGGCTGGATCGCGGCACTCCTTTATGCCATTGCCTGCTGCCTGCGGCTGGCGCGTTTCAATGTCATGCTGGAAGACCCGAACCGCCCGGCATGGCAAAGCAACTACTTCATCGGTGTGCCTGCACCGGCAGGCGCCATGCTTGTCTTGTTGCCGGTCTATCTTGGTTTTCTCGGGTTGACGCCAACGCGGGGGCTCGCTTTCGGCGTGGCGATCTATACCGTAGCAATAGCATTCCTGCTCGTAAGCCGTTTGCCAGTCTATAATGGCAAATCCGCAGGAAGCCTTGTCCGGCGTGATATCGTCATGCCGCTCATCCTGTTCGTGGTCGTTTATGTCGCGTTCCTGATGAGCTATACCTGGCAAACCCTTAGCCTCACCGCGCTTGCCTATCTTGCTTTTCTTCCATTCAGCCTGGCGGCCTGGAACAGGCGCGAAGCTGCCGACCGAAGGGCAGAGGAAGAAGCCAGCTCCGAAGAGGATAAGCCTTCAGAGGAAAACTGAGGGCAACGCCTGCTTGATGAAACTGACGCGCTCCTCGACCGATGATTTCGGCAGGAGCGCGATTTCATATCCAAGCTGCCTATAGGTTTTTTCCATCGCGTCGAAAGTGCGTATGGCTTCCTCGAAATCCTGCTTCCGCTCAGCATCCTGACCGAAGATTTCAGCCCATGGTGGGGTCAGGAAAACTGTTCTGTTATACCGAAACTGTCGTGCGGCCTCCTCCATGTGCCGTGGAATGGGCAGGTTGCACAGTGTCAGATAGCCGATCACGTCGGGAACACCGCGATCAAAGAAGACGGTACCGCGCTGTTGTTCTGCCATCGCGTGCGAGCGCATTTCCCAGCAAAGCATCAACTCCGCAAAAAGAGCGCGATCACCCCAGGGCAAGGCATTGCCGCTTATGGCAACCTGATCCTGTATGATGGCGCGCCCCGCTTCAACGGTACGCGAAAAACCATCCTTTTCAAGCGCATCGATCAGTGTGCTTTTACCCGATCCGGGCCCGCCGCTGATGATGATGAAACGCCGATGATCTTGGGTCATAGGTCCTCCAATAGCAAAGGGAATACGCGCCAAGCCAGTCAGCGCGTGATGAGGAGTTTTGAAAGAGGGAGAAAAACCCGCTGAAATAAGAGCCGTCAGGCGGCTGGGCGGGAAGGATCAGACAATAAATAGAACCGGCCTTGCGTATAGGCAAGGCCGGAAGAAAGAAATCAGCTCGGCTGATGATAATCGAGGAAGCGATCCTGACGCACGTCGAACAGCTTGCCCGTGACGTCAAGCGCAGGATCGGCGAGCTTGACGATCTTTTCTGCGACCGACTGCGGTGTCGGCAACGTCTCTGGATCTTCGCCCGGCATTGCCTGCGCGCGCATAGCCGTGCGGGTAGCGCCCGGATTGACCGAGTTGATCTTGAGGTTCATCTGCTTGGTTTCTTCAGCCCAGCTGCGTGCCATGACTTCGACAGCGGCCTTTGAGGCGGCGTAGGGGCCCCAGAAAGCCCGGCAGGTATGCGCCACACCGGAAGAGAGCATAATGGCACGCCCGGCGTCAGAAGCGCGCAGCAGCGGGTCCGTTGACCGGATGAGACGCCACACGCTGGTAACATTGACGTTCATGACTTTCTCGAAGGTCTTGGCCTCGACATGGCCGATCGGCGAGATCGTGCCGAGAACGCCCGCATTGGCCACCAGTATATCGAGTTTGCCCCAGCGCTCATGAATGGAGCCGCCGAGGCGATCGATCGCTTCCATGTCGGTAATATCGAGAGGCACAAGCGTCGCATTGCCTCCGAGTTTGCGGATATCGTCGTCCAGCTCTTCAAGCCCGCCGACTGTGCGAGCAACCGCGATGACATGTGCGCCGCGTTTTGCCAGTTCAAGTGAAAGAAAATAGCCAATACCGCGCGATGCGCCTGTCACCAGTGCGATGCGGCCCGTAAGGTCGATGCTCATCTAGTCCCCATATTTTGTGCAAACACAAGAAACAGGCGGCCTATTGGGCCGCCTGCGTGAAGAATTGGGCGATCAGCCGTTGCTGGCGAGCAGCGACAGCGTGTGCACGTTGCTCTCGCCTTCCTGATCGAGGAGGCGGGTCGGATATTCGCCCGTGAAATAGTGATCGGTGAAAGCGGGCGCTTTCGGATCACGTGGCTTTCCACCGACAGCCTTGTAGAGCCCGTCAATGGAAAGGAACGCCAGGGAATCCGCGCCGATATAACGGCACATGGATTCCAGGTCTTTGTGCTGGTTGGCCAGCAGCTTATCGGCATGGGGGGTGTCGATACCGTAGAAATCCGGATGGTAAATCATTGGACTTGCCACGCGGATATGCACTTCCTTTGCGCCTGCGTCGCGGATCATCTGGACGATCTTGACGGAGGTGGTGCCGCGCACGATGGAATCATCCACCAGCACGACGCGCTTGCCTTCGATCATGGCGCGGTTGGCAGAATGCTTCAACTTGACGCCAAGTGCGCGAATTTGCTGTGTCGGCTCGATAAAGGTGCGGCCCACATAGTGGTTGCGGATGATGCCATATTCGAACGGAATGCCGCTTGCCTGCGCAAAGCCGAGGGCAGCGGGCGTGCCGCCATCGGGCACCGGTACAACCACATCGGCTTCAATGCCGGCTTCCTTGGCGAGCTCCATGCCCATATTCTTGCGCGCGACATAGACGCTGCGACCGCCGACGACAGAGTCGGGACGGGCGAAATAGACATATTCGAACAGGCAGAGGCGTTCCGGCTGCGGGTTTTCAGCCTTGATGGATTCGGTAGTGATGGAGCCGTCCTTCTGGATCTCGCAGATGACCACTTCGCCGTTTTCGACGTCACGAATATATTTCGCGCCGATAATGTCGAGGGCGCAGGTCTCCGAGCAGAAGATAGGCTTGCCGTCGAGCTCGCCCATGACGAGCGGCCGGATGCCGATCGGATCACGCGCGGCGATCAGCTTGGTGCGGGTCAAAGCCAGCATGGCGTAGCCGCCCTCGACCTGCCGGATGGCATCGACGAAACGGTCGGACGAGGAAGAATGGCGTGAACGGGCAATCATGTGCAGCACGACTTCCGTGTCGGATGTCGCTTGGAAAATCGCGCCGGAGGCAATCAGTTGCTTGCGCAGTGTGATGCCGTTGGTGAAATTGCCGTTATGGGCAATTGCGATGCCGCCGACTTCCAGTTCCGCGAACAATGGCTGCACATTGCGCAGGATCGTCTCGCCGGTGGTGGAGTAGCGCACATGGCCGATAGCACGGTCGCCCGGCAGGCGATTGAGCGTCGCCGCATCGGTGAAATGATCGCCGACGAGACCCATATGGCGCTCGGAATGAAAGCGGCGATTGTGATAGGAAACGATACCGGCGGCTTCCTGCCCGCGATGCTGAAGAGCATGCAAGCCCAATGCTGTCAGTGCGGCTGCGTCTTCATGGCCAAGTATGCCAAAGACACCGCACTCTTCATGCAGGGTGTCTTCATCCAGCATGAAGGAGGCATTTTCAGAAGAATGGCTGGTCATTGCCGCAAGACCTTTCGATTGCAGAGGCAACTAAAGCGCCTCTCTATCATAAGATGGCTTTTGGTTAAAAGCGAAGAGTTCACCGCTGCGTCGATATAGTCTCATCGATGGCAGTATCGCACGATACCAGCGAATAATCCCGCAAATTCCCGCCTGAAATATGTTCGCGGAACCAAAATGACAATGTCTGAACGTCAATTTGATTGCTCAGTACTATTCGGCTTCCGCCTCCAGAATCGGAAAAGCCGCCAGCGGGGCTGACGGCTTTTCGACATTTCACAACTGGTTACTGCTGTGCAGGCGCGTCGTCTGGGACAGGTGCCTCTTCCTGCTCACCAGAAGCCGGAGCATTCTGGTGTGGCTTGAACTTGTCGATCATCTGGTCGGGGTTGGCCGGCAGAAGATCGATCAGTTGCTGGCCGAAAGAATCGAGCATTGGTTTAGATTTCGCGTTGGTCACCCAGGCTGGCTGGTTCGTCGGAACGAGCCAGTTGAAGAACAGCATGGCAACGACCACCAGAAGCACACCACGCACACCGCCGAACAGAAAGCCGAGCGTGCGGTCGAGCGCCCCGATGCGGCTATCGATGATGAAGTCTGCGATCTTCATGGTGATCAGCGAGACGACGATCAGCACCACAAGAAAGACCGCGCCAGCGGCGGCGATTTTCGCGATGGTTTCGTTATTGATATAGGGCTGCACGAAAGGCAGAACCGGCTGGTAAAAAAGATAAGCTGCAGCGGCCGCTGCCGCCCAGGATACCAGCGACAACACTTCGCGGGAAAAACCGCGCACCATCGCCAGAACAGCTGAAACCAGCGTTATCCCGAGTAGAATTCCATCAAGCATGGTTATCGGCATTCTGGCCTGTCCTCAATTATTTTGCGCAATCGTTTCAGTGCGCAGGGCAGTCAAAGATGCTGGAGCTTATCACCGGAAGGTTGACAGATTCTTCCAGTCGCAAGTTTCCAGATTTATTGCTTCTTTCCGGTGCCTGAAGCCGCGATGCGTGCCACAAGATCGGGCAAAGCCGAAGTTTCCATCAGGCGGAAGCTGCGATCTTTCCAAAGTTCGCCGCTGCCGCCGGGTACTTCTGCCTGCCGGAAACCGAGCTTCTCGGCTTCCTTGAGCCTCTGTACTGCATGCGTTACCGCACGAACAGCACCGGAAAGGCTGATCTCGCCGAAATAAACACAATCTGGCGGAAGGGCAATACCGGCCATGGACGAAACCAGTGCAGCAGCCACTGCTATGTCGGCGGCAGGCTCGCTGATACGATAGCCTCCTGCGACGTTCAGATAGACATCATGCTGGCCGAAACGAACCCCGCAATGCGATTCCAGCACAGCGAGAATCATAGCGAGACGACCGCCGTCCCAGCCTACAACGGCACGGCGCGGTGTGCCGAGCGAGGAGGGAGCGACAAGCGCCTGAATTTCTACCAGAACGGGGCGCGTCCCCTCCATGCCAGCGAAGACCGCCGCACCTGGAGCTTTGGCATTGCGCTCTCCCAGGAATAGCTCGGACGGGTTGGACACTTCCCGTAAGCCGCCATCGGACATCTCGAAGACGCCGATTTCGTCGGTGGGGCCGAAACGATTCTTCACCGTACGCAGGATGCGATAATGATGCCCGCCTTCACCTTCGAAATAGAGAACGCCGTCAACCATATGCTCGACCACGCGGGGACCGGCAATCTGGCCGTCCTTGGTGACATGGCCGACGAGCACCACAGCAGCGCCGGTCTGCTTGGCGTAACGGATCATTGCCTGCGCAGACGAGCGGACCTGCGTGACCGTGCCGGGCGCGGAATCCGCCATATCGGTCCAGAGCGTCTGGATCGAATCGATGATGACCAGATCAGGCCGTTTGGTGTCCGAAATCGTGGCGATGATGTCTTCGACATTGGTTTCGGCGGCAAGTTCCACCGCCGATGTGGCGACGCCGAGACGCTGCGCGCGCAGGCGGATCTGCGCGACCGCTTCTTCGCCCGAAACATAAACGATGCGATGGCCGCGATTGGCAAGGGCTGCTGCTGCCTGTGTGAGGAGCGTCGATTTGCCGATACCGGGATCGCCGCCGATCAGCAGCGCCGAACCGCGCACGAAACCACCTCCGGTCACGCGGTCGAGTTCGCTGATGCCGGAAATGATGCGCGGCGCGTCTTCGATGTCGCCGGAAAGCGAGGTCAGTGCCACGGCGCGGCCTTTGCGCTTGGACAACATGGCGCCCGGACCGGATCCGATACCGCTATTTGTGCCTTCCTCGACGAGCGTGTTCCACTCGCCGCAGGAATCGCATTTGCCCGCCCAGCGCGTATGCACTGTGCCGCAATTCTGGCAGATGAACTGAATGCGCGCCTTGGCCATCAGAGGCACGCCTTTTTCAAAGAAATACTATTCATACTGCTCCGGCACATAGGAACCCTCGGCCAGATCTGCAAATCGCGTGAATTCGGACTGGAAGGCGAGCTTGACCGTTCCGGTCGGTCCGTGACGCTGTTTGGCGACAATAACGTCGGCTGTGCCTTTTACTTTTTCAAAGTGCTGCTTCCACTCTTCATATTTCGGATCGAACTCATCACGCGGCTCAAGATTCTTGACGTAATATTCCTCGCGGAACACGAACAGCACCACGTCAGCGTCCTGCTCGATGGAGCCCGATTCACGAAGATCGGAGAGCTGCGGGCGCTTGTCTTCACGGCTTTCTACCTGACGCGAGAGCTGTGAGAGCGCGATGATCGGAACGTTCAGTTCCTTGCCGAGCGCCTTGAGGCCGGTGGTGATTTCAGTGATTTCCTGCACACGGTTCTGCGCCGAGGCCTTCGACGAACCGGTCATCAACTGAATATAGTCGATCACCAGAACATCAAGGCCGCGCTGGCGCTTCAGGCGACGGGCGCGCGCAGCAAGCTGGGCAATCGAGATACCACCGGTCTGATCGATATAGAGCGGAATCTTCTGCATGACCTGCGAGCAAGCAACCAATTTCTCGAAATCCGTTTCGGTAATGTCACCGCGACGGATTTTTGAGGAAGAAACTTCCGTCTGCTCGGAAATGATACGCGTCGCAAGCTGCTCTGCCGACATTTCGAGCGAGAAGAAACCGACGACGCCACCATTGATGGCTTTCATTGTGCCATCGGCCTGTTGTTCGCCTTCATAGGCATTGGCAATGTTGAAAGCGATATTGGTGGCAAGTGAGGTCTTGCCCATACCCGGACGACCGGCAAGGACGATAAGGTCGGAAGGCTGCAGGCCGCCCATCTTGCCATCCAGCATGTGGATGCCAGTGGAAACACCCGACAGATGACCGTCACGCATGAAGGCGGCATTGGCCATATCCACCGCAGTGGTGACGGCATCCTTGAACGCTTGAAAGCCACCGTCATAACGACCGGTTTCAGCAAGTTCGAACAGGCGGCGTTCGGCGTCTTCGATCTGCTCCTGTGGCGCATTGTCGACCGGCGCGTCATAGGCAACGTTCACCATGTCTTCGCCAATGCCGATCAGGGCGCGGCGTGTCGCCAGATCGTAAATGGCGCGGCCGTAATCCTCGGCATTGATGATGGTGACGGCTTCGGTCGCAAGACGGGTCACGTATTGAAAGATCGTGAGATCGCCCACCTTGCCTTCCGTCGGCAGGAAGGTCTTCATCGTCACGGGATTGGCCATCTTGCCCACGCGGATAAGATCGGTCGTGATCTCATAGATGCGACGATGCAGTGGCTCAAAGAAATGGGTTGGCTTAAGGAAGTCCGATACCCGGTAGAAGGCATCGTTGTTGATCAGAATAGCACCGAGCAGCGCCTGTTCCGCTTCAATATTATGGGGTGCTTCCCGATAGCGCGCATCCTTTTGGTCCCGCGCATCGTCGAGTTTGCGTACCGCCGCTTCCGCCATGATTCTCAATCCTGTCCCTGATGCAACCAGCTAGCCCTCAAGCGATGCCAAACGCAACGCGGCTTTGGACGATTCCTGCTGGAAGGGAAAACCTATACCATGATTCACACTGATCCACAGATCAGGCATCTCTTTTATGCACTTCCTATTGACGGAGATTGCGGGGAACTACCGGTAACACTAATCTTCTCTCATTCATCTGGAGTTCGATGATCTGCGCGGGCATTCGACGCAAAGACCGGCTCTCTTTCACGAGGAATATTCATGCGACACCGCACCATTGCAGCCTGGCTTCTGACGGCGCTGGCACTCCTTTCTTCACCAGTCGCTTCATCGGCAGCTTCAGAACCGATCAAGGTAAAAGTGTTTATCGCCGCCATGTTCGAGATCGGTCAGAACAGCGGTGATCGCGCCGGAGAGTTTCAACGGTGGTATGAGCATTACTGGAAGGATGCCAAGCCGATCGAAGTGAAAGGCGCTCTGAAGCCCGTTTATTGTAACGACGATGGTGTATGTGGCTCTGTTCTCGGCATGGGCAAGGTGAATTCTTCGGCCAGCATGCAAGCAATCATGCTCGACCCGGCTTTTGATTTTTCCAAAACCTATTACATCCTGTCCGGCGTGGCCGGAACGCCGCCTTCACGCGGTACAATCGGCGATGTGAGCTGGGCAACGTGGCTTGTCGATTACGATCTCGGTCATCGCTGGGCACCGGAAGAAGGCAAGCTGGGTGAGCCGGTTTTCATGCCGCGAAAGGGCTACGAGGACTACCGCGTTTTCAAGCTCAATCCTGAACTGGTCGCGGCAGCGGTTCGCTTGGGCTCCAATGTCGAGCTTCGCGATTCACCCAAGGCACAGGCTTATCGCATGCGCTATCCCGACAAGGCCGCGCAGGCAAAGCCGGCCTTGAAGACGGGCACGCATATGACCGGAGATACATTCTTCCACGGTCCCGGACTGTCAAAAGAGGCACAGTATATCGCCAAGCTCTATGGTGCCGATGACTATCTCGCCACCGAGATGGAAGCTGCAGCACTCGCACTCGTTATCAAACGGCAGCACGGTACAGACCGTATCCTCAGCCTGCGCGGCTCGGTGAATTTCGATCAGGGAAATCCGAAAGAAACCACGCTGCAGCATCTGGATCCGGCACCGGGCGAAACGGCTGGCGGGTTTGCCGAAACAGTCGAGAACATTTACCTCGTCGGCGCTCCGGTCGTGAACGACATCGTCACCCATTGGGACAAGTGGGAATCTGGCGTGCCAAAGTCGGAATAAGATAAGAAAAAGCGGGCTGCTCCATCGGAACAGCCCGCCCTGATTTCAAGCAGAGCGGCTCTGGCTTCAGGCATTCATGCTTTTCTTGACAGCGCGAGCTTCGCTATTGGCGCCTTTGGGTGCGCTGTCGAGCCGCTTCAGGCGCTTTTCCTCAGCTTCGATATAGTTACGCGTCAGCGGAACGGCTTCCTGCCTGTGCGCAATCTGGATGTGGAACACCATCATGTTCTGCCAGCGGAAGGCGCTTTCGGAAGCCGCAAGATAGAACTCCCACATGCGGCAGAAGCGTTCGTCATAAAGCGCCTTGGCCCGTTCGCGATTGGCCATGAATGCCTCACGCCAAGCTTTGAGCGTTTCCGCATAATGAAGCCGCAGGATTTCAACGTCGGTGACATAAAGCCCCGCCTTTTCTATATGCGGCAGCACTTCCGACAGGGCGGGGATATAACCGCCCGGGAAGATATATTTGCGGATGAACGGATTGGTCGCGCCTGGCCCGTCAGCCCTGCCGATGGCATGCAGCAGGAACACGCCATCCGGCTTCATCAGCCGCGCCACATGCTGGAAATATTCCGCAAAATGGCTGACACCGACATGTTCGAACATGCCGACCGAAACCAGCCGGTCGAACTTGTCATCGATATTGCGATAGTCGGTCAGCTCGAACTTGGCTCGATCCGAAAGCCCTTCGTCCGCCGCGCGCTGGTTGGCAATGCCGTGCTGTTCTTCCGATAGGGTCACGCCGGTCACATTGGCCTTGAGATGGCGAGCCAGATAAAGGCCCATACCGCCCCAGCCGCAGCCGATATCGAGCACCTTGTCGCCTTCCTTCACCAGCAATTTCGCGGCGATATGGCGCTTTTTGGCGAGCTGCGCTTCGGCAAGCGTCGCATTTGGCGGATCGAAATAGGCGCAGGAATACTGCTTGTCCGGATCGAGAAACAGGTCGTAAAGCTCGCCGGAAAGGTCATAGTGACTTTTGATATTGTCGGACGAGCGCGCAATCGTGTTCATCTGCTGGAAGCGGCGGAACAGAATACGCAGCTTGGCCAGTGCCTTCATCCACGGCTCTATCGCCACGGTCGGCCCGGTATTTTCGAATACGATCTGAAGCAGCGTGTAAATATCGCCGTTCAGAAAATCGATCTCGCCGTCCATGAAACATTCGGCGAGTTTCAATTCTGGGTCGAGCGCTACGGCGCGCTCGGCGTGCTTTGTCTTGAAGTGTATATGAACCGGCACCCCGGTCCTGTCGCCATACTGCGAACGCGCACCACTAGAATCGGTGACCGTCAGATCGCCGGTTTTAATCATATGCGAAAGAACAGTACGCATCATTCCATACATCGGCCCCATCTCCTCTTCAGGATTGAAGCAGGCGCACGTCCATGCGTTTGCATGGCAGGCGGCAGTGCATAAGTATCAGAGCCGCTCTGTCATCAGATTTTCAGGCAATATCCCTTTGGTCAATCAGCCTCGGAGTAATGCCCAAGCAACGCAGACGTTTCCGTCAGCACCCTCTGCAATCCAATACTAATATGCAGAATAGGGAGTTTTACCGATCTGAAAAGAGAAAATGCCCGACGGAGGCCGCCGGGCACGATCATTTAAAGTTTACCACCATTGGAATGCCTACTGACAAAGCGGGCTTCCACAGGGATAAAAGGCGGCTAATTAAGCCTGATCTTCAGCTTCTTCATCTTCGTCGAAAACTTCTTCCGACAGAGGCTGTTCTTCGATGCCATAGATGGCTTCGATCGTGGTCAGGTCTTCGCCCTTTGCCTGACGTTCGGCTTCTTCGGTCGAACGAGCGATGTTGACCGAAACCTGAACCTGAACTTCCGGATGCAGCGAAATCGAGACTTCGTGCAGGCCGATCGTCTTGATCGGATGGTTCAGTTCAACCTGGTTGCGGTGCAGGGTGAAGCCGTTCGCCGTGATGATGTCGGCGATGTCACGGGTCGAAACGGAGCCGTAGAGCTGACCGGTTTCACCAGCCGAACGCACAACGATGAACGATTCGCCGTTGAGCTTGGTTGCAACTGCTTCAGCTTCGTTCTTGCGTTCCAGGTTCTGAGCTTCGAGCTGAGCGCGCTGGCCTTCGAACTTCTTCTTGTTGGCTTCGTTGGCACGAAGAGCCTTGCCCTGCGGAAGCAGGAAGTTACGGGCATAGCCGTCCTTAACCTTGACGGTTTCGCCCATCTGGCCGAGGCGGCCAATGCGTTCCAGAAGAATGACGTCCATTGGAGTTTCCTTTCGAGTTTCTGATTCGGTTACTGACTGTCAGTGCCCGGCATTTTCGAGACCGGCGCGCCGCGCGAAGTGTCGAAAAGTCCGAGAACCATGAAGATGAAAAGCAGGAATGCGAAGAGTATGATCGCAAAGTAGGCCAGCCACAGTGCCACCGGGCGCCACACCTTGCCGCGTGTGCGAAAATGCATGATGGCAAGGCCTGACATCATGAAGCCCGCGCTGAGCGCACCGGCCACGACAGTTGCGATCAATCCGGCGCCGCCGGGAAGAAATGCAACCGCGAGAGCGACCGCGAAGACGAGCAGAGCCGGACGCGGCATGCGCAGCGTTGCTGGCCAGTCGTCACGTGGACGGCGCAGGCGACCCGACATCGAGATCAAACGCTGCGCCAGATAAAGATTGCCAACGAGAATCGCAAGGCAGGTTGCCGGCTGGATCGCAGGCAAGGCGACCATTAGCAGCGACGTTACATTGTTGCGAATATCATCGCTGGCCGTAAACTGAGGATCAGCTTCGGCAACCCGGTCGATAAGCGTATTCGCGAGTTCGCGCGCCATGTCCGGGCCAAAGCCCAGGATTGCGCCGATGACGATGAAGCTGAGCGCCACCATCAGGGCAAGCCGGAACACGATATCCGACAGCGGATACCAGACCAGAACATCCTTCGGTCCGCCGAGTTCTTCGGCAGGCCGTGCAAGGCCGCAAAGATAGGCACCTGTCGCTGCAGGAACGAAGCTGGTCAATGCCATCAACAGAGCGGCCATCGGAACCGCGACAACGCCAACGGCAACCGTGGCTGTGGCGGCGGCAACGATACCGGCGCTCGAACCCCAGCCAAGGGCGACAACGAAGATGGGAAGCGGCGTCAGAAAATAGAGAACCATGGCCATAGCCGCCATAGCGCCGCCCTGGGCGATGACGCCGGACGACATCAGGGCCGAGGCAAGCCCCGCCAATATGCCGATACCGATAATGGTTCCGTTGAACTTCATGAGTTTCGCTGTCCTGCTCCGGCTATTCCGGTTTTGCAGTTAGAGACGGCTACAAAGCATGTCCAACAAAAGTGGAAACCGGTTCTGTGTCCGGACATGCCCAAGAATGTGCCACATCTCAACTTGGGTTTTCAGTACGCTCCGTCGCGCCCATCGCAATGGAGGAAAGGGGTTCGGGAGGCAATCTCTCACGAGAACGCCTCCCGAAAAATCGTATCTTACTTCACTACGTAAGGCAGCAGGCCGAGGAAACGGGCGCGCTTGATCGCCTTGGCGAGTTCGCGCTGCTTCTTCTGGCTGACAGCCGTAATACGGGAAGGAACGATCTTGCCGCGTTCGGAAATGTAACGCTGCAGAAGCTTGATGTCCTTGTAGTCGATCTTCGGTGCGTTCGCGCCGGAGAACGGGCACGTCTTGCGACGGCGATGGAAAGGACGACGGGTCGGGATCTGATTGATATCAACCATGATTATGCTCCTTCACCAGCTTCGTTGTCGCGCGGGCGACGTGGGCCGCGATCACCACGGTCACCGCGATCACCACGGTCGAAACCGCCTTCACGACGGCGCGGACGATCGTCACCATCGCGATCGCGACGGTCGTCACGGCGGGTGAGCATAGCCGACTGGCCTTCTTCGTGTTCTTCAACGCGAACGGTGAGGAAGCGAAGAACATCTTCGTTGATGCGCATCTGGCGTTCCATTTCGGCAACGGCGGCAGCCGGAGCGTCAATGTTTACGAGCGTGTAATACGCCTTGCGATTCTTCTTGATGCGGTAGGTGAGGGGACGCAGACCCCAGTTTTCGACCTTACCGACCTTGCCGCCATTAGCTTCGAGGACACCCTTGTACTGTTCGACGAGAGCGTCGACCTGCTGCTGGGAAATGTCCTGGCGGGCAAGAAGCACATGTTCATAAAGAGCCATTGGCTTTGCCTTTCTTCGTTTTATCATGCCGACATCAACGGCTAAGCCTCTGCGACTTCTCTTTTGCCGGAAAACCGGTGAAGAAAGGACGCGTACTTGAGACGGTCGAGAGCGGAGACACGGGAGGCAGAAGCACTTGTGACTTCCAACGTATTTCCAACTAAATAAATAGTCATGGATACGGCCCTCCGTTCAGCCCCCAGCTGATGCCGAGCAATGAACGGGCGGCTATTACGTGTTTTTCCCCTTGTTTGCAAGCGCGATATCCCCAAGAAACCGACAAATGCTTGACTTTTCGCTCAAGGCTAAGGCACATCGCGCCAAATTATGCATTAATTGCAAAGCATGTCGCTGGTACACATACGAGTTTCGGCGCGATAATATGTATTAAACCAGAATGAGGCATCAATGGCGGTAGCATTTACCTTTCCCGGACAGGGCAGCCAGGCGGTAGGCATGGGCAAGGCCCTGGCCGAACAGTTCGCGGAAGCGCGCGCCGTCTTCGACGAAGTGGACGCGGCACTTGGTGAAAAGCTGTCCGCCACCATGTTCGAAGGCCCGGAAGACGTACTGACGCTCACTGCCAATGCCCAGCCCGCGCTGATGGCCGTGTCGATGGCAGTCCTGCGCGTCATGGAAGCGCGCGGTTTCTCGCTGAAGGAAAAGGTTTCCTACGTGGCCGGTCATTCGCTGGGCGAATATTCCGCACTTTGCGCTGCGGGTACCTTCTCGCTTGCCGATACGGCGCGTCTCCTGCGTATTCGCGGCAATGCGATGCAGAAGGCGGTTCCGGTTGGCGAAGGCGCGATGGCTGCGATCATCGGCCTGGAGCACGGCGATGTGGAAGCGATCTGCGCCGAAGCCAAGGCTTCCGGCTCCGTTCAGATCGCCAATGATAATGGCGGCGGCCAGCTCGTCATTTCTGGTTCCAAGGCTGCAGTGGAGCTAGCAGCTTCGCTTGCTTCGGAAAAGGGCGCCAAACGCGCCATCATGCTGCCGGTTTCCGCGCCCTTCCATTCGACCCTGATGGCACCAGCTGCTGAAGCGATGCGTGAAGCGCTGGCCAGTGTCGAAAAGCACAATCCGGTTGTGCCGCTCATTGCCAATGTGCGTGCAGCGCCGGTGACCGACGCCAATGAAATCGCCGATCTGCTGGTCGAGCAGGTGACGGGTCAGGTGCGCTGGCGCGAAACCGTGGAATGGTTTGCCGCCAATGGCGTGACCTCGCTTTATGAAGTAGGTTCGGGCAAGGTTCTGACCGGTCTGGCGCGCCGCATCTCCAAGGATGTGTCCGGCGCTGCCGTTGGTTCGGCTGAAGAAATCGAAGCAGCGCTTGCAGCGCTGGTATAAAAGCTCATTAGCTACAAAGGATCCGATATGTTTGATCTGACTGGCCGCAAGGCTCTCGTAACCGGTGCGACCGGCGGTCTAGGTGAAGCGATTGCTCGCGCTCTCCATGCACAGGGCGCCATTGTCGGCCTGCACGGCACGCGCGAAGAAAAGCTGAAGGAACTGGCTGCCGAACTCGGTGATCGTACTTTCATCTTCCCGGCCAACCTGTCGGACCGCGAAGCCGTCAAGGCGCTCGGCCAGAAGGCGGAAGAGGAAATGGGCGGCGTTGACATTCTGGTCAATAATGCCGGTATTACCCGCGACGGCCTGTTCGTACGCATGAGCGATGAAGACTGGGATGCCGTTTTGAACGTCAACCTGACGTCCGTTTTCAACCTGACGCGTGAATTGACCCATCCGATGATGCGTCGCCGCAACGGCCGTATCATCAACATCACGTCCATCGTCGGCGTCACCGGCAACCCCGGTCAGGCGAATTACTGCGCGTCGAAGGCTGGCCTCATTGGCTTTTCCAAGTCGCTGGCGCAGGAAATCGCCAGCCGCAGCGTGACGGTCAACTGCATCGCTCCAGGCTTCATCGAATCGGCCATGACCGACAAGCTGAATGACAAGCAGAAGGAAGCGATCATGAGCAATATCCCCATGAGGCGCATGGGCATTGGTGCGGATATTGCTGCGGCTGTGGTCTATCTCGCCAGCGATCAGGCAGGCTACGTGACGGGCCAGACCCTGCACGTGAACGGCGGCATGGCTATGATCTAACCCTCCTTCTTCCCCGAATTATGGTATAAAATGCCTTAATACCGGGCTTGGAGAAGGAAAAGGCGCTTTGCCTTGCTCAAGAAGCATGGTAATGCGCCCATCGAGAATTGCTGCATTCTGAGTAGAAGTGCCGCGATCCTGTTCCGAAAGGAATATCCACAGGATGACTGTCCGAGCGGCTTCGCTCGAAACTTGGCAGACATCTTATAACTTGATTACAATCCTGCATGCCGCTAACCAAGGCAGAGCAACAAACACACAGGTCGAGGTTCCGACATGAGCGATACCGCAGAGCGCGTCAAGAAAATCGTTGTTGAACATCTGGGCGTAGATGCCGACAAGGTCACGGAAGGCGCAAGCTTCATCGATGACCTCGGCGCAGACAGCCTCGACACGGTCGAGCTGGTCATGGCGTTCGAAGAAGAATTCGGCGTTGAAATTCCTGACGACGCTGCCGAAACGATCCTTACGGTCGGCGACGCTGTGAAGTTCATCGACAAGGCTTCTGCCTAATCTGAACTTGGGCATTGGGCTGGGGTTCTCGCGAATCCCGGCCCTGCTTGTCTTTAATCGTCTCTTTCTCTTTCAAGGGAGGGGCGAGTTCGCAAGAAGGTTGCTCAGCAGCCTGATTGTGAATCTGTTTAAGCGCGGATCGAAGATCCCGTTTGATATGGCAGGCTCCGGTTTTAACAATTGGGGCACCATCCCTCTAAAGTCAGGCCCGGACATATGTTCTGCCGGTTAAAGCCTGCGGGACGGTGTTCGTGACATAACAGAGTTTTAAGGGGTGGATATGAGGCGTGTCGTCATCACCGGTCTTGGTCTGGTGTCGCCGCTTGCGAGCGGTGTCGAAGAGACCTGGAAGCGTCTTATTGCCGGTGAAAGCGGTGCTCGCCGCGTCACGGAATTTGAAGTCGATGATCTGGCTTGCCAGATCGCTTGCCGCATCCCCCTTGGTGATGGCACCAATGGCACCTTCAATCCCGACCTCCATATGGAGCCCAAGGAACAGCGCAAGGTTGATCCTTTCATCGTTTATGCCGTCGGCGCTGCCGATCAGGCGCTGGACGATGCCGACTGGCATCCCGAAAGCGACGAAGATCAGGTGCGCACCGGCGTTCTGATCGGTTCCGGTATTGGCGGTATCGAGGGTATTGTCGAGGCAGGCTACACGCTGCGCGATAAGGGGCCACGCCGTATCTCGCCGTTCTTTATTCCCGGCCGTCTGATCAATCTGGCTTCCGGCCATGTTTCCATCAAGCACAAGCTGCGCGGCCCGAACCATTCGGTCGTCACAGCATGCGCAACCGGCACTCATGCCATTGGCGACGCTGCCCGTCTGATCGCTTTCGGCGATGCCGATGTGATGGTTGCCGGTGGAACGGAATCGCCGGTCAGCCGCATTTCGCTGGCTGGTTTTGCCGCCTGCAAGGCGCTGTCCACTAAGCGTAACAATGACCCAACCGCAGCCTCCCGTCCTTATGACGAAGACCGTGACGGCTTCGTGATGGGTGAAGGTGCTGGCGTTGTGGTTCTGGAAGAACTGGAACACGCCGTGGCACGCGGCGCGAAGATCTACGCGGAAGTCATCGGCTACGGTCTTTCGGGCGACGCGTATCATATCACGGCTCCGACCGAGAGCGGCGAAGGTGCGGAGCGCTGCATGGTTGCGGCTCTCAAGCGCGCTGAAATCACGCCTGACCAGATCGACTACATCAATGCGCATGGCACTTCGACCATGGCCGACACCATCGAGCTCGGCGCTGTCGAGCGCGTGGTTGGCGATGCGGCTTCGAAGATTTCCATGTCCTCGACCAAGTCGTCCATAGGCCATCTTCTGGGTGCCGCCGGTGCTGCCGAAGCGATTTTCTCGACGCTGGCGATCCGCGACAATGTTGCGCCTGCAACGCTCAATCTCGACAACCCGGCTGTCACGACCAAGATCGATCTGGTGCCGCACAAGGCACGTGAACGCAAGATCGACATTGCTCTGTCGAACTCCTTCGGATTTGGTGGAACCAATGCTTCGCTGGTCCTGCGCCGATACTCCTGATCTGTATCGTCGAAAATGGAATATCGAATCTAAAAAACGCGGGGATTTCTCCGCGTTTTTGCCAAAATATAACCCGATGCGATGTTTAAAATCGTGAACAGCGGTTAGTGTGGTTACGACTCCGAAGAGTTTTATTCGCTCTGACGAAGAACAGATGCAAAAGCCGTTCCAGGCGGGCATTCGGCACAATGTGTCGGGACGTTCGCCAAAATAGACAGATAGAGCCTTTCTGATAGTTTTGTTTAGCTATCGAAATGCTCTGGACCGAGGTGATTGAGTGAGTTCAGAGGCGCCATCCGGAACACCCCCTGCAGACGAGCAGCCCAAGGGCGTAGCGCAGGAAACGAACGCGACTTCCAAGCCGTTCGTGCCGAAATCCGCGTCTGAAGCCCTGCGCCCGGAGCCGGGAACGCCGCCGCCGCGCAAGCGCTCGCGCCATGCACGCAGCCAGGTCGTCGTTTTCATGAACTTCATGCTGTCGCTGGTCGTGCTGGTTCTGCTCGGTGCGTCCGCCTTGTTCTATTTCGGCAAGATGCAGTTCGACGCGCAAGGTCCGCTCACTGCTGAAACGACATTTCTCGTCAAACGCGGTGCCGGGATCGCCGAAGTCTCCAACAGTCTTGAAAACCGTGAGATTGTCAGCGATGCGCGCATCTTCCGCTATGGTATGCGGACGCTCGGACACGAAAATGATCTGAAGGCGGGCGAATATGCCATTCCTGCCGGCGCTACGATGCGCGATGTGATGAATATTCTCATCAGCGGCAAGTCCATCATGTATCCGCTGACCATTCCGGAAGGCCTCACGGTCAAGCAGATTTTTGACCGTATCTCGACTGATCCAACTCTGGTTGGCGATATGCCGAAGGATATGCCGCCGGAAGGTGCGCTCTTCACCGATACGCTGAATTTCACGCGCGGCACGACGCGGGCGGAAATCATCGACCGAATGATTACTTCCCAGAAAAAGCTCGTGGATGATGCTTGGGCGAAACGCGGTCCAGACCTGCCGATCAAGGACAAGAACGAGTTCGTGACGCTGGCTTCCATTGTGGAAAAGGAAACGGGAATCGCATCTGAGCGCCCGCATGTCGCTTCGGTCTTCGTCAATCGTTTGAAGAAGGGCATGCGCATTCAGTCCGATCCGACCATTATTTATGGCCTGTTCGGTGGTGCCGGCAAACCTTCTGACCGCCCCATCTTCAAGTCGGACATCGAAAAGCCAACCCCTTACAACACCTATGTGATCAACGGTTTGCCGCCGACGCCGATTGCCAATCCGGGCAAGGCAGCACTCGAAGCTGTCGCCAATCCGCTGGATACGGAAGATCTTTACTTCGTTGCCGACGGTACGGGCGGTCACGTATTCTCGAAGACACTGCAGGAACACAACGCCAATGTCCGCAAGTGGCGTTCTGTGGAACAGCAGAAGAATATAGAGCAGCAGAACAATAGCGGCAGCAATGCAAATCAGAGTTCGGGCCAGAGTTCCGGACAGTAGCACACCGCACGACTTGGTGGGCTTGAGAACGTGTAACCGAAGCCGGTAGTACTCCCGGCTTCGGCTTGGTTTTTTAGAGTGAGTTCGCACCTTCGCGGGCACGAGTTGAGGGGATGGAACGCATGGCGCTCCAAAGCATGACCGGATTTGCACGCCATGCCGTGCAACATGCCATGGAAGGCGGAGAAGCGCGCATCGTCTGGGAAGTGCGTTCCGTCAATGGCAAGGGACTCGACCTTCGGCTGCGTCTGCCGCAAGGGCTTGAAGCGGCCGAACATCCGGTCCGTTCGATGCTCGCGCGTCATTTTTCGCGCGGTAATTTTCAGGCAAGTCTCAACGTCGAGCGCAGCGAAGCTCAGGCCGGTTTCAGCGTCAATCAGGCAATGCTTGCCGAGATCCTCAAGCTAGGTGCGGATTTGCAGGCGAAACACGGACTGGCACCGGCGAGCGTAGACGGCATCCTTTCGCTGCGCGGTATCATTGATCAAGCGCAAATGGTTGATGACGAAGATGAACGCGGTGGGTTGGAAGTTGCCATCGTCTCCGGCTTTGAGGACACCCTCAAGGCAATCGCCGATGCGCGCAGGCAGGAGGGCAAGGCCCTTTTCACCATTCTTTCCGCCCATGTCGACAGTATCGAACGCTTGACCGAGAACGCCCGCCGCGACCCGTCGCGCGGCACTGACGCGATCAAATCCCGTCTTTCCGGACAAGTGGCCCTGTTGATGGATTCTGCACGCGAACTCGACGAAGCACGGCTCTATCAGGAAGCGGCATTTCTTGCGACCAAGGCTGATATTCAGGAGGAACTTGACCGGCTGGACACCCATGTGGGATCCGCCCGCAAGCTTCTGACCGAAGGCGGTCCTGTCGGGCGCAAGCTCGATTTTCTTTCACAGGAATTTAATCGTGAGGCTAATACACTGTGTTCTAAATCGAATGCAGCGTCTGTCACAGCCATCGGTTTGGAACTGAAGGCGGTCGTGGATCAGTTTCGCGAACAAGTACAAAATCTGGAGTAACAGGTATCATGGCCATCTCTTCGGTTGAAAATGGCGTCGCACGCAGAGGCTTGATGGTAGTGATTTCGTCACCATCCGGGGCCGGTAAATCCACGATTGCCCGGCTGTTGCTGGAAGACAAGAAGATGAACCTCTCGCTGTCGATCAGCGTGACGACGCGCCAGCGCCGCCCGAGCGAGATCGAAGGGGTCCATTACCATTTCAAGACGATCCGGGAATTCGAACGTCTGCGTGACAATGACGAGCTGATCGAATGGGCCGAGGTTCACGGCAATTTCTATGGCACGCTGCGCGAAACGGCTGAAATCGCTCTGGCCGACGGTCAGGACATGCTGTTTGATATCGACTGGCAGGGCGCGGACCAGCTACAGGCAAAAATGCCAGCCGACGTGGTGTCAATTTTCATTCTGCCGCCCACCATGCGAGAGTTGCAACAGCGCTTGAATCGTCGTGCGGAAGATACGGCTGATGTCATCGAGACCCGCCTGCAGAACGCTCGTTTTGAAATCCAGAAATGGGTGAAATACGACTATATCGTCATCAATGAGGATCTCGACCGTTCCTTTACGGCGATCAAGTCGATCATCGAGGCGGAGCGTCTTCGTCGTGACCGCCGTCCGGGCCTGTTCGATTTCGTGACCGGTTTGCTGGAAGAAGATCCAGCGATATAAGTTTTGGAAAGTTGCCTTAACCGTGTCGTTTGCAGGTTCAAAAACCAAGCATTGGTCTAACGTGGAGCTTCTTCACGAGACGGTAAAAAACCCGAATATTCACGTGCGCGGCAGGTGTAGCTATTACAGCAATGCATGGACGGGCTCGTTCGAAGAGAGTGTTGTTCGTTATCTTTATGGCGACGAATACAGTCTGAAGGCCTGGGAGTCCCAGTGGCCTGTCGATCAGCTTTATGTGGGCGATTACGTCTGTATCGGCGCAGAGGCTGTCATCCTGATGGGCGGTAACCATACGCATCGTACGGACTGGTTCAGTCTCTACCCATTTCCCGATGTTATTCTCGATGCCTACAAGGGAAAGGGTGATACGATTATCGGTGATGGGGCGTGGCTTGGAATGCGCGCCATGATTATGCCTGGGATTACTGTTGGAGAAGGCGCAATTATTGCGTCGGGCGCCATCGTTACAAAGGATGTTCCAGCTTACACCATTGTGGCTGGCAACCCTGCAGCCCCAGTTCGATCCCGTTTTCCAGCGACGACTGTCGATACTCTTCTGGGGCTGGGAATCTACAAGTGGGACGAACGTAAATTTGACGCCATGAGAGCGTATCTTTGCGCAGATGATATCAATGCGCTTGTTGCAGCTTCTGCTCACTATGACAAAAATACTGGAACGGCAGAATAATTCCGTTCACGCCAGTCTGATTGTCAGGCGATCTGTGTCGGCTACCAGTTGCCGAAAGGCATCGAGAAACGGCTTTCCGCCGCGTGTTTTCAGGTTGACCAGAGCTTCAACGTTCTTGAACACCAGCTCGCATTCGCCGGGCCAGCCGGGGCCCCGCCATTGTACGGCATCCCAGAACGAGTCGAGTGTGTAACCGAAAGATTCCGGGTCCTCGGCTGGGACGGCTGAAAGGTAACGTCGCCAGAGTTCATCGGGGCCTTTTATGCCGACGCAATCGATTTCGTAGATGGGGACCATGTCAGCCTAGCAGGATCAGCAGGCCGTCCACCATGCCGAGGACAAGAATGAGCGCACCCATTGTGATGGCTGTCACGACCAGCATACGCTTTTGCCGGTCACGCTTTTCCGTTTGCTTGCCCGTCCAGTCATAAGGCGATTCAGGCATTCCTCTCTCCAGATCGGCGCGGCATTGAAAATTGCCGTGCAGCATCGCTATCCTCGTAGCCTGCACTTTACCGTTAGAATCTGCAAGTTAGATGATACTGATAGAAATGCATCCGCCTAAACCACGTTGAGGATGGCAGACTTTTATATAGCCGTGCCACCCACAGTTACCTGGTCCATGCGCAGATGCGGCTGGCCGACGCCGACGGGAACCCATTGGCCACCCTTGCCGCAATTGCCGCTGCCTGTATCGAGCTTCATGTCGTTGCCGATCATCGAAATCCGCTGCATGGCATCCGGACCGTTGCCGATCAGCATTGCGCCCTTGATCGGCGCGCCGATCTTGCCATCCTCGATCATGTAGGCTTCCGTGCAACCGAACACGAATTTGCCGGAGGTGATATCCACCTGACCGCCACCGAATGAAACAGCATAGATGCCCTTCTTCATGGAGGAGATGATCTCTTCCGGCGACTTGTCGCCTGACAGCATGTAGGTGTTGGTCATGCGTGGCATCGGCGCGTGGGCGTAGGATTCGCGGCGGCCGTTGCCGGTGGCTTCCATGCCCATCAGACGCGCATTCTGGCGGTCCTGCATATAATTGACCAGTTTGCCGTCTTCGATCAGCACCGTCCGATTGGTTGGCGTGCCTTCGTCGTCAATCGTGAGTGAACCACGCCGTTCGGCAATCGTGCCGTCGTCCACGACCGTTACGCCCTTGGAGGCAACCTGCTGGCCGAGCAGTCCTGCAAAAGCAGAGGTTTTTTTGCGGTTGAAGTCGCCTTCCAGCCCATGCCCGACCGCTTCATGCAGCATCACGCCCGGCCAGCCATTGGCCAGAACAATGTCGAATGTGCCTGCCGGGGCAGGTATGGCTTCCAGATTGACAAGTGCTTGCCGCAGCGCTTCGTCGGCCGCGTGCTGCCAGCTTTCGACGGTGATGAATTCGCCAAAGCCCTTGCGACCGCCAACCGTATGCGAGCCCGATTCCTGACGGTCGCCATCGCCAGCCACCACCGAAACGCTCAACCGCACCATAGGTCGTATATCGCGCACGAAGTGACCGTCGGCGCGCAGAATTTCGACCTGCTGCCATGAGCCTGCAAGTGAAACGGAAACCTGACGGACCTTCGGATCTTTGGCGCGCAGATAACCGTCGATCTGCTGCAAAAGCTGTACTTTCGCATCGAAGCTCGGCGAGCCGATGGGGTTTTCATCCGTGTAAAGGTGACGGTTCGTGCCCGCAGGTGCTGCCGAATAGTTTCCGCCATAACCTTTCAACGTCGCCGATACGGCATCAGAAGCGCGCTTCAGTGCGGCTAGCGAAAGATCGCCAGCATGGGCATAGCCGATGGCTTCACCCGCAACCGATCGCAGGCCGAATCCCTGGTCCTGATTGAAGGAGCCGGTCTTGAGACGGCCATTGTCGAAAACAAGCGCCTCCGCCTCGCGGTATTCCACAAAGAGCTCACCGTCGTCGCTGCCCTTCAGGCTTTGGGCGACCAAGCGCTCGATATCGTCGCGGCTGACGTCGAAACTGTCGATCAGGCTTTTCATAAAAATAAATCCTGCAGCATGTGTTTGCTGCAGGATGTAAGCCTTAAATCGGTTGAGAACAACCGGTCATCGCAGTTGTGATCAAGGGAGGGCGTCGAAGCCTTCACCAAACCCCTTGAGATCCACCGGAATGCCGACGCCTTCTTCCGGCGTCTGGAAGACGATGAAGGTGGCGGCCTTGCCGGAGCGCAGCGTCTTGAGAAGATCGTCCTCAAGGATCACCTCGGCGTAGCAGCCGTCTTCGAAGCAGCGGACGAAATAGGCGCGACCGATATCCTTGCCATCGACGTTGAGGCCGAGACCGTTGGGCAACAGAACGCCGAGCGGAGCCAGAACACGAAGAATGCGGGCTTTATTGTCCGCAGTCTTGAGAACCACGACCGAAAGGCCCAGTTCAGGGCGCTTTGCGGCGACCACGTTCTGGATCAGTGCACACTGCTCCGTCTTGGCGCCGGCAGGCGTGTCACAAAGAACGGACCATGCGCCATGCTGCGACTTGAGCTTGCCGCTCTGCTGCGGGCTGGTCGGGGCCGCCTGCGACTGGGCCGCAGGGGCTTCTTGTGGGGTTTGTAACTGCGCCGGGGTGTCCTGGGCAACCGAAGGAAGCGTTGCAACGGCGAGCGCCATGCCGGCCCCTGTTGCAAGGGTTGCGAGGCGCTGGCTGATCGTGCGGCGGGCGAGCATGCGAAAAGTCATGAAATCTCCAGATCGAATCACCGGGACGTTAACGCGCTGCATTGGCCATGAAAAGCGCCGTGACAGGCGTTTATCAGTCCTGGCCATCATAGCAACGGTGATACCGTCTGTTGCGTCGATTGTCACGCGGCACGTTAAAAGAAACGTCTTGTCAAATCATGGCTTCATTATGGGTTTCGTGCGGTTTTCCCAAGTTTTCATGGTGAAAATGAACTGCTCTGCTGCATTGAAAAAACTCGGGCATTCGCTCTTTGGCATGTGGGCTGCGCGCAAAAATGCCGCACAGGAACATATTCGCCTTCCTTGCGGTGTGCGCTAAGGTGTGGTTTGAACGCCGACGGGGGATGCGGCCGTCTTTAGCGTCCGGCGTCCAGCTCGAAAGGGCGAAAAGGGAGAGAGTTCTGGTGGATAAGATTGTTGCCACAACGAGGGGCGCCTTCGGCGGCGCTCTTGCAGTGCTGTGGACGACTGGTGCGGCTTTTGCGGACCAGCCCCGTCCCTGGGAATGGAGATTTCAGGACGCAGCGACTGGGATTGCCGAACAGATTCATTGGTTTGAGCGTTATACGCTCTGGTTCATTATTCCAATTACCCTGCTGGTTCTGTTTTTGTTGATCTGGGTAGCGCTACGCTTTCGCGCAAGTGCAAACCCTGAGCCATCCAAGACCAGCCACAATACCGCTATTGAAGTGATCTGGACCATCGGGCCCGTGATCATTCTTCTGTTCCTGGCGGTTCCGTCGTTCCAGCTTCTGACGGCGCAATATTCGCCTGAAGATCCGACACTGACGGTCAAGGCAACGGGCTACCAGTGGTATTGGGGTTACGAATATCAGGTCGATAATCCGGTCAGCTTCGATGCCCTTCTTCTGAAGGATGCGGATCGCGCTGCTGCTGGAAAAGAGGATCGTGCGCGTTATCCGCGTCTTCTCGCCGTCGACAATGAAGTCGTGGTTCCAATCGGTGAAACGGTTCGTCTCCTTGTTACCGCTGCCGATGTGATCCATTCGTGGACGATCCCGGCTTTCGGTGTGAAGATGGACGCTGTTCCGGGCCGTATCAACGAAGCCTGGTTCAAAGCAGACAAAGAAGGCCTCTACTACGGTCAGTGCTCGGAGCTTTGCGGCAAGGATCATGGCTTCATGCCGATCGCAGTGCGCGTTGTCTCGAAAGAGCAGTATCAGACCTGGCTCGCTGCTGCGGGATCGGATCTGAACGGCGCGAACAAGGCGCTTCAGGCCGCTGTTGAAGGTGGCGCAAACGATAAAGTGGCTGCGGCGGGTCTCTGATCCCGAACGCCAAACTGTTGAAAAACGGGAGCGAATTCCATGGCTGGCACAGCAGCTCACGAGCATGGTGCCCACGACGACCACAAGCCGCACGGCTGGGTTCGTTGGGTATACTCGACCAATCATAAAGACATCGGTACTCTGTACCTGATTTTTGCAATCATCGCCGGTATTATCGGCGGCGCTCTGTCCATCGCGATGCGTGCTGAGCTTCAGGAGCCGGGCATCCAGATCTTCCATGGTCTGGCGTCCATGGTTTACGGCGTCGAGGGCGATGCCGCGCTTGATGCGGGCAAGCAGATGTTCAACGTGTTCACCTCGGCGCATGCCTTGGTCATGATCTTCTTCATGGTCATGCCTGCGCTGATTGGTGGTTTCGCCAACTGGATGGTGCCGCTGATGATCGGCGCGCCGGACATGGCGTTCCCGCGCATGAACAACATTTCGTTCTGGCTTCTGCCGCCTGCGCTGCTGCTGCTGATGATCTCGCTGTTCATGCCTTCGGCACCTGGCGGCTGGGGCCCCGGTGGTGGCTGGACGTTGTATCCGCCGCTTTCGACCTCGGGTCAGCCCGGACCGGCTGTGGATTTCGCTATTCTTGCAATCCACATCTCGGGTGCCTCGTCGATCCTCGGCGCGATCAACTTCATCACCACGATCCTCAACATGCGCGCACCGGGCATGACGCTGCACAAGATGCCGCTTTTCGCCTGGGCTGTTCTCGTGACGGCGTTCCTGCTTCTGCTTTCGCTGCCGGTTCTGGCAGGCGGCATCACCATGCTGCTGACTGATCGCAACTTCGGAACGACCTTCTTCACGCCGGACGGCGGCGGTGACCCGATCCTCTACCAGCATCTGTTTTGGTTCTTCGGTCATCCTGAAGTGTACATTCTGATCCTGCCGGGCTTCGGCATTGTCAGCCACATCATTTCGACCTTCTCGCGCAAGCCAATCTTTGGTTACCTCGGCATGGCTTACGCCATGGTCGCCATCGGCGTCGTCGGTTTCGTCGTCTGGGCCCACCACATGTATACGGTCGGCCTGTCACTCGACACGCAGCGCTATTTCGTTTTCGCAACGATGGTCATCGCGGTTCCGACGGGCATCAAGATCTTCTCGTGGATTGCGACTATGTGGGGCGGTTCTCTGACCTTCCGCGCGCCGATGCTGTGGGCAATCGGTTTCATCTTCCTGTTCACGGTCGGCGGTGTGACAGGCGTTCAGCTCGCCAATGCCGGTCTCGACCGCGCGCTGCACGATACTTATTACGTCGTAGCACACTTCCACTACGTGCTGTCGCTGGGTGCGGTGTTTGCGATCTTTGCGGGCTGGTACTACTGGTTCCCGAAGATGAGCGGCTACATGTATAACGAGTTCACTGCGAAGCTGCACTTCTGGGTTACCTTCATCGGCGTGAATCTGGTGTTCTTCCCGCAGCACTTCCTTGGTCTTGCAGGCATGCCGCGCCGCTACATCGACTATCCGGACGCCTATGCGGGCTGGAACATGGTGTCGTCCTACGGCTCCTACATTTCGGGCTTCGCCGTCCTGATCTTCCTCTACAATGTCTTCGAGGCATTCGCGAAGAAGCGTGAAGCTGGTGCAAACCCATGGGGCGAAGGCGCAACCACGCTGGAATGGCAGCTTTCGTCGCCGCCTCCGTTCCACCAGTGGGAACAGCTGCCGCGCATCAAGTAATTGTGCGATGGGCGGAGTCCGGAAAAGACTTCGCCCTTCTTTACAATATGTGCTATGGCGGGCGGCATTCTGTTCCGCCCGTCGCCGGTAGACGAAAAGTCGGCCACTAAGCACGGCACTTTCCGGCGGGAACAGAACGGTTTCCGGGAGGACATGGTTGTGATGGTGCCGATCCGTGCTGTAGGGGCGCGGTGTTCGGACCGGTGAATTTGAGGTTTTTGAAGTTAAAATGTCTCTGGTGGAAAAAAACGCAGGTACCGACGACGCGCTCGTTCTCTCTGAAGCGACTGCGCGGGATTACCTTGTTCTTTTGAAGCCTCGGGTGATGTCCCTTGTGGTCTTCACCGGGCTGGTCGGTCTCGTGGTCGCCCCGGGACATATGAATCCTGTACTCGCTGCTATCAGCATCTTGTGCATCGCGGTCGGCGCCGGTGCGTCCGGCGCGTTGAACATGTGGTACGATGCCGATATCGATGCGGTGATGAAGCGTACGCGCAACCGGCCCATCCCGGCCGGTGTGATCGCTCCCAATCAGGTTCTGGCTTTCGGCCTGACCCTGTCGGCTTTCTCGGTCGTCACTCTCGGCTTGATGGTCAATTGGCTGTCGGCGGCACTGCTCGCCTTTACGATTTTCTTTTATGCCGTGGTCTATACGATGTGGCTGAAGCGCTCGACGCCGCAGAACATCGTCATCGGCGGTGCGGCAGGCGCATTTCCTCCAATGATCGGCTGGGCGGCTGCAACAGGCGAGATCACCTGGGACAGCGTCGTTTTGTTCATGATTATCTTCTTGTGGACACCACCGCATTTCTGGGCACTGTCGCTTTTTTCAGCCAATGACTATGAAGCGGCACGTATTCCGATGATGCCAAACGTCAAGGGTGAACTTTCGACCCGACGTCAGGCGCTCTTTTATTCGATCATTATGGCCCCGGTTGGCGTTCTGCCCTGGGTACTTGGCTTCGCTGGCCCTGTCTACGGCGCGATTTCGACGCTGCTTGGATTGGCTTTCGTTTATTACGCCTGGCGTCTCTGGGCAGCCGGATCGCAGCCAGCAATGCTGGCGGCAGCGCGCAAGCTGTTTCGCTTCTCGCTGCTCTATTTGTCAGGACTGTTTGCGGTGCTGCTTGTCGAGGCACTGGTAATGAAGGCGTTCGCCGCCTTTGGAGTGTTCTAATGGATAAAACCGTACAGAAGCCGATGGACAGCGAATTGGAGCTGATCGTTCCTACGGAACAGCAAAAGAAAGCCCAGCGCAATCGTTCCTGGGGGCTGGCAATCGCGCTGGCGCTGTTCGTGCTGCTTGTCTACGTCGGCACGATTGCGAAACTGGGAACCAACATTCTAGTGAGGCCGCTCTAAAGCATGTCTCCTAAAAGTGGGAACCGGTTTCCGGACGAAGACATGCATGAAAGCAAAGGTTTAAAGTGCGTCATATGAACATGACGAAACGCGACACGCTTTAAACTTCATCTGGGAGGAGAAAAATGGCGGATCAACAGGAAAAAGATCAAAAGCTGAGGAAGCAACAACGTTCCAATGCAACGATTGCTGTTGCTTGCCTGTCTTTCTTTGTCTGCATGATCGGCGCCGCCTATGCCTCCGTGCCGCTTTATCGCATTTTCTGTCAGGTGACGGGTTATGGCGGCACGACACAGCGTGTCGAACAATACTCCGATACCATTCTCGACAAGACGATCAAGGTACGTTTTGACGCGAACACAGCCAATGGACTGCCATGGGATTTCAAACCCGTGCAGCGTGAGGTGACGGTTCGCATCGGCGAAACGACGATGATCAAGTATGAAGCGCGTAACCTGTTTGATGAGCCGACCTATGGCCGCGCAAGCTTCAACGTCGCGCCGGGCCGGGCAGGGGCTTATTTCAACAAAGTCGAATGCTTCTGCTTCACGGATACGACCCTGAAGCCGGGCGAAGATATGGAAATGCCGGTGGTGTTCTTTGTTGACCCGGAGATCGTTAATGATCCCGATCTGAAGGACGTCAAGACGATCACGCTGTCCTATACGTTCTTTCCGATTGAAAAGCCGAAGCCGGTAGCAAACGCCAAGGCTGAAACGCCAAACAACGGGAGCTGATGCCTAGCGGCGCATCCCGAAAAGTGTGAAACGGTTTTCGGACAAGATGCGTGCAAAACAAAAAGAGAGCATTTCCAATGGTTCAGGAGAACATGAAATGCTCCAGCGGCGCATAATGCCGCAAAGACAAAACAATGAAGCGGTTTTATCCTCGCAGGAGATACCGCTTGTTACAGACAGACTTGCTTGGAACCCCGGATGGGGTTTAAGCAGGTAGGTACGAGAGAGGAACCCCTAAGGGGATTTACGGGGAGAGACATGGCCGACGTTCATCAGAAAAATCACGACTATCATATCATCGCGCCCAGTCCTTGGCCGTTCCTGAGCTCGATGGGTGCATTCGTGCTTGCCGTCGGCGGTATTGCCTGGATGCGTTACATCAATGCCGGTGAGCTGCCGTTCTTCGGCCTCAACGTGGTAACGCCCTGGATTTTCTTCATCGGCCTCGCGATCGTGCTCTACTGCATGTATGGCTGGTGGTCCGATACGATCAAGGAAGGACATGAGGGGCACCATACCCGTGTTGTGTCGCTGCATCTGCGCTACGGCATGATCATGTTCATTGCCTCGGAAGTCATGTTCTTCGTGGCCTGGTTCTGGGCGTTTTTCGACGCAAGCTTGTTTCCGAACGAAGTGCATCAGGTAGCACGTGCAGCTTTCACGGGTGGCGTGTGGCCTCCGAAAGGCATCGAGGTTCTCGATCCTCTCCACCTGCCGCTCTACAACACCGTGATCCTGCTTTTGTCGGGCACGACGCTGACATGGTCGCATCATGCGCTGCTGCACAATGACCGCAAGGGCATGATCACTGGTCTGGCGATCACCGTGGTGCTGGGTGTCCTGTTCTCATTTGTGCAGGCCTACGAGTACATCCACGCACCGTTTGCGTTCAAGGACTCGATCTACGGCGCGACCTTCTTCATGGCGACCGGTTTCCACGGTTTCCACGTTATCATCGGTACAATCTTCCTTCTGGTCTGCCTCATCCGCGCCATCGGGGGTGACTTCACGCCAAAGCAGCATTTCGGTTTCGAAGCCGCTGCCTGGTATTGGCACTTCGTTGACGTGGTCTGGCTGTTCCTGTTCTTCGCCATCTACGTATGGGGTGGCTGGGGCGCGCCGATGCACGGCGGTTGATCGCTGGAGCATTTCCAGCAAAAGTGTGAAACGGTTTTGCGTTCGGAAATGCGGTGATGACAAGCGGAGAGCGGTTTCGGCGGTTCCGTCAAAACAGGAACCGCTCTAGCGGTCACAAGTTTCGAGGCGGCCTTGGCAACATGGCCGCCTTTTGTTTGTGAAGAAACTACAGTGTCGTGCTTTGTGTATCCGAAAGGACGCGCAGCGCTCGAGTAGAAGGGAAGCGCAATGCCGGATCACAATATTTATCCTCCCGTCGATCCTATAAAGAGTGGCATTGCCGGACATTGTCCGCGCTGCGGCGAAGGAAAGCTGTTCGACGGTTTCCTGAAAGTGGCTCCGCGCTGCACTGCTTGCGGACTGGATTACTCTTTTGCCGATTCCGGCGACGGCCCGGCGGCATTTGTTATTCTCATCATCGGTTTTATCGTCGTCGGTCTTGCACTCTGGATGGAAGTGAATGTCGGACCGCCGCTTTGGGTGCATTTTATCCTGTGGGTGCCGCTCGCCATCATCCTCAGCCTCGTGGCCATGCGATGGGCGAAGGGCATCCTCATAAATATGCAGTATCGCAACAAGGCAGCCCCCGGCCGTATAGATAGCCGACAGGATGATGGCAAATGACGACAGTACAGCAGTCGCAGCGCTTTCCCTGGGGTGTAGTGATCGCATCCGCCATCGCGCTTGTCATTTTACTGGCGCTCGGCACCTGGCAGGTGGAACGTTTGCAGTGGAAGGAAGCGCTGATTGCATCGACCGGGCAGCGCATCCATGAGCCGCCTTTGCCGCTGTCCGAAATGGAAAAGATTTACAAGCAGGAAGGGTCCGTCGAATATCGTCCGGTGACGGTCTCGGGCACTTTCATGCACCAGGGTGAACGGCATTTTCTGGCCACGCATAACGGAGTGGCAGGTTATTATGTCTATACGCCCCTGATGCTGGAGGATGGGCGCTTCGTGCTCGTCAATCGCGGCTTTGTTCCTTACGAAAAGAAAGATCCGGCAACGCGCTCTGAAGGCCAGGTTGACGGTCCGGTAAGTGTGACCGGCCTGGCGCGCGATCCGCTTTCGGCGAAGCCCGGCTACTTCCTCCCCGACAATGACATCGCCAAGAATGTCTTCTACTGGAAGGACTGGACGGCGATGGCGGAAAGCGCTGATCTGCCAAATCTGGATGAGGTCGTGCCGTTCTTCATTGATGCCGACAGCAAGCCTAATCCGGGTGGTCTGCCCGCCGGCGGCGTGACGATCATCGACTTTCCCAATAACCATCTGCAATATGCCGCCACATGGTATGGCCTGGCTCTGGCTTTGATAGGGGTTGTCGGGACGTGGTTGTGGCGTTATCGAAAGGGTTGAGGGGTTGACAACGGCCTCGTTGCAGCCCAACTCCGAGACTAAGTTTCAAGTCACGCCGAACTTTGCGAGCACACTTCATGACTGATCAGCGACCACCACTGGAAATCCGCCTTTGCGGCCCGCGCGGCTTTTGTGCCGGGGTGGACCGGGCGATCCAGATCGTTGTGCTGGCGCTGAAGAAATACGGCGCGCCGGTCTATGTTCGCCATGAGATCGTTCACAACCGTTATGTGGTCGAGGGGTTGCAGTCACGTGGTGCGATCTTTGTCGAGGAACTGGACGAGATCCCTGCGGAACACCGCGAGCAGCCGGTGGTATTTTCCGCTCATGGCGTGCCGAAGTCGGTGCCTGCCGACGCGCAAGCCAAGAACCTGTTTTATCTCGATGCAACCTGCCCGCTGGTTTCCAAAGTGCACAAACAGGCCATGCGCCATCAGCGTCTTGGGCGCCATGTTATTCTGATCGGCCATTCCGGGCATCCGGAAGTGATCGGTACCATGGGCCAGTTGCCGGACGGTGCAGTGACGCTGATCGAGACGGTTGAGGATGCGCGCAACTGCCATTTCGATGATGAGAACAATCTCGGCTTTGTGACGCAGACGACGCTTTCGGTGGATGACACGGCAGGCATTATCGAGGAACTACAGGCACGCTTTCCGAACCTTTCAGCTCCGGCAGCGGAATCGATCTGCTATGCCACCACCAACCGGCAGGACGCCGTGCGTTCCGCCGCCCCGGGATGCGATCTGTTTCTGATCGTAGGTGCACCGAATTCCTCCAACTCCAAGCGTCTGGTTGAAGTTGCGGAGAAGGCAGGTGCACGGATGTCGATGCTGGTACAACGCGCTGCCGATATCGAATGGGATCGGATTGGCGATATATCGGTTGTTGGCCTGTCGGCAGGTGCTTCGGCTCCTGAAATCATCGTCGATGAAATCATCGATGCCTTCAAGGAACGCTTCAACGTTAAGATCGAATTGGCCGAAACCACTGTCGAAACCGAGAACTTCCTTGTGAATCGCGAGATTCGCGATGTGGAACTGACGGTGCAAGACATGGCATTCGTCAACGGAGAACACCGGGTGGTCGGTATTCCAAAACTGATGCAGGGGAAATAAGCGGCATGGCCGTCTATACGGATATCAATGAAATCGAACTTGGCGCTTTCCTGCAGCAATACGATATCGGCACACTGACCTCTTACAAAGGCATTGCGGAAGGGGTGGAGAACTCCAACTATCTTCTGCACACCACTTCGGGCTCGTTCATCCTGACGCTTTACGAAAAGCGCACCAATCGGGAAGATCTACCGTTTTTTCTCGGCCTGATGCAGCATCTGGCAAGCCGCGGCCTCGAATGCCCGCAGCCAGTGGTCCGTCGTGACGGTACGACAATCGGCGAACTTGCCGGACGACCTGCGGCAATCGTCACCTTCCTGGAAGGTATGTGGATGCGCCGCCCGACTGTCGAGCACTGTGAAGCGGTCGGGGAGGGATTGGCCCATATGCATCTGGCAGGCGCTGATTTTTCGCTGCGCCGCCGCAACGGTTTGACGCTTTCCGACTGGCGCCCTTTGTGGAACCTGTCGCGTGAACGCGCGGATACGGTGGAACCCGGTCTCGTTGGCGAGGCGGAAGCCGATCTCGCTTTTCTGGAAAAGAACTGGCCCTCCGACCTGCCGCAGGGTGTGATCCATGCGGATCTTTTCCCGGACAATGTTTTCTTCCTTAACGACAAGCTTTCGGGCTTCATCGATTTCTACTTCGCCTGCACGGACATTCTGGCTTACGATGTTGCCGTCTGTCTCAACGCATGGTGCTTTGAAAAGGACTTTTCCTATAACCGCACCAAGGGAGCAGCGTTTCTGCGCGGCTATACGTCCATTCGCCCGCTTTCTGCGGCGGAAGCTAATGCCCTGCCGGTTCTGGCGCGGGGGGCTGCCATTCGTTTCATGCTGACCCGCCTTTACGACTGGCTGAATGTTCCGGAAGGCAGTTTCGTGGTCAAGAAAGATCCCATGGAGTATGTGCGCAAGATGCGCTTTCATCGCCAGATCGAAACCGCCGCCGAATATGGTCTTGAGCAGCAGGGAGCAGCTGCGTGAAGCAGATAGAGGCTTTTACGGATGGCGCCTGCTCGGGTAATCCCGGTCCTGGCGGCTGGGGCGCAATCTTGCGCTGGAACGGCAATGTCAAGGAACTGAAGGGTGGGGAAGCCGACACGACCAACAACCGCATGGAGTTGATGGCAGCTATTTCGGCACTTTCGGCATTGAAGGAACCGTGCCAAGTCGATCTCTATACGGATTCAGTCTATGTGCGCGACGGCATCTCCAGTTGGATCGAAGGCTGGAAACGTAATGGCTGGAAGACGGCTGCCAAGAAACCCGTCAAGAATGCCGAATTGTGGCAGGCGCTCGACGAAGCGCGCAAGCCGCATAAGGTTAACTGGCACTGGATCAAGGGCCATGCAGGGCATCCGGAAAACGAACGCGCTGACGAACTTGCCCGGGAAGGCATGGAGCCATTCAAGTATGGCGGCCATAAATCATTGAAAGTGCAATGATAGTTACAGACGAAAAGGGCGGTTTTCACCGCCCTTTAATGCGTCTGATTAAAGCTGTTCGAGAATGGCCGAAGCAGCCGACGTGACTGCCTGTCCGGCCTGTTCTTCGATGTTGAGCGTCTTGACGATACCGTCTTCCACGATTGCCGAATAACGCTTGGAGCGAATACCAAGGCCGCCGGCGGTTGCGTCGAGTTCAAGGCCCGCAGCTTTCGTGAACGCTGCCGAACCATCGGCCAGATAGAGAATCTTGCCTTCTCCGCCCGTGCTCTGCGCCCATGCACCCATGACGAAAGCGTCGTTCACCGCAACAACGGCGATCTGATCGACGCCCTTGGCGAGGATCGCATCGCGGTTTTCGAGATAGCCTGGCAGGTGATTGAGGCTGCAGGTCGGCGTGAAAGCACCCGGAACGGCAAAGAGAACGACTTTCTTGCCCTTGAAGATTTCGTCGGTCGTCGTCTCATTCACACCATCTGCGGTCTTTACCTTGAAAGTCGCTGCAGGCAGCTTGTCGCCAACTTTGATCGTCATTTAATTTCTCCTCGGGGCAGGGACCGTCTGTTCCACTGTCTATTGTCAAATTCTAATCCGCGCCGCAAAGCGCGGGCGGCACAGTTAAACCGATAACAGGTCGCCGGACAATTTCAACATACAGATAAGAGCATCAGGCGTTGGGAGGGAAAGTCTAGTCCAATGTCACCTGACCGGAGACAGCTTTCCCAGCCTGCACAATGGTATAGTCGATAACGGCTTTGTCTGCCTTCCCACGCAGTTTGGCAGCAAAGCGGTGGCCTGATTGCCTATCCTGAACTGCAACAGCGTCCGAAAGCCCGATATTGTCGCTGGCAATGAACAGCTCTGCAGGGGCCGCAGGATCGGGGACGGTGAGATCGAAGACGGCCTTGTCTCCTTCCCGCTTCACCTCGGTTACACCAAATGCTGGATTTGCCGGTGTTGGGAGCCGGTCGAAAGCAGTCTCAATGATCGTGCGGCTGGCGATGGCTTGCGGTGAAGCTTGCTGTTCTTCTTCATTGAGCGGAAAGTCGAATGTCGCCTGCACCGGAACGCAGATTTTCTCGCAGACCCCAAGGAAAACATGGCCCTTCAGTCGGGTGTCGGCGGAGGTCAGGTGAAAGACTATCGGCAGCGAAACGGGGTGCTTATATCCAATGCCACCTTCATCGTCTCCACCAAACCGGACAGGCGCAGGAAAATCAATCCGCGCTTTCGCATCACCCTCGATACTGATCTGAGGCGGGACGCCCGCGTCGCCCGGATTGCGCCAATAGGTCTTCCAGCCGGGTTGCAGCTCGATCTGCAAGACACCGCGCCGTTCATGTCTGGCCGCATTGTCAGCGCCGCTGTCTTCAATAATGACGCGAACGCGCCCGCCGGGCGTCTCGGTCCAGTCGGAAGTGGACGCCATGGCTGGAAATGCCAGCGAGGCCAACAGAAATGGTGCGAGGGCAAGCGTTCGGATGTTCATGGACGAAAGATGGAATGAAAAGATGGTCGCTTCAAGTCCAATTGTGGCGAGCTTGCAGCCTTCGCTGTTTGCTTGTGCAGTGATAACGCGATCAGGCCATTGTTATTTTGCGAAGTCTTGCTACCTTCATATTCATGACCATTCTCAAGACGCCGAACAAGGAGCAGGGTTTTCTGAACGGGCAGTTCCTGCTTGCCATGCCCGGAATGAGCGACGAGCGTTTTGCCCGGTCGGTGGTCTATATCTGCGCGCATTCCGATGAAGGTGCGATGGGGTTCATCATCAATCAGCTTCAGCCTGTGGAGTTTCCCGATCTTCTGCGTCAGATTGGGGTTATTGACGAGGATGAGCTGATTATTCTGCCAGAGCGGGCGCAGCATATGATGGTGCGCAATGGCGGACCGGTTGACCGCACACGTGGCTTCGTTCTGCATTCCGACGACTATATGGTCGATTCCACCATGCCGGTTTCTGAAGATGTCTGCCTCACGGCAACCGTCGATATACTGCGTGCCATTTACGGGGGCAGGGGACCATCACAAGCCCTGATGGCGCTTGGCTATTCCGGCTGGGCGCCGGGTCAGATCGAAGTAGAACTTGCCGAGAATGGCTGGCTAACCTGCGATGCGCCGCTCGACATGCTGTTCGATAGCGATATCGAGGGCAAGTATTCGCGCTTGATGCTCCATATGGGCATCGATATGTCCCGGCTTGTTTCCGACGCGGGACATGCGTAAGGAAGGGCTAAGCTAGATAATTTTGCTTTAGCTTATCCGTTTGTTCCCTATTCGCTTAATGACCTAATCACGCTGCTGCCGCATCCAGCTGTTCGCGGATCATGCGAGTTGCCTCGTCTCGGCTCGTCGGCTGGCCGAACATAAAGCTCTGCACGTACTCACAACCCATCTGGCGAAGCTGAAGCGCATCGCTTTCGCTCTCTACACCTTCAGTCACGACAGCGAGGCCGAGATCATGTGCCATGCTCACAATCGAGCGGAGCAGGGTAGCTTTCTGAGGCTGGTCACCTTTCACGAAGGAACGATCGATCTTGATGATATCGAACGGGAAACGCGTGAGATAAGCCAGTGAGGAGTAGCCTGTCCCGAAATCGTCGAGCGACAGACCTATGCCCATGGCTTTAAGCCGAGCTAGGACATGCGTGGACTGCTCCGGATTTTCCATGAGGACAGATTCGGTCAGTTCAAGCTTGAGGCTACCCGGATTGAGATGAATGCGGGAAAGCACCGAACGGACATCGTTGATGAGATCCTGACGGATCAGTTGCGTGGATGAGAGATTGACTGAAACGAAGAGGTCGAGCTTCGGGAATTGTTCCTGCCACGCAAAAAGGTCTTCGGCAGCCCGTTGCATCGCAAACAGGCCAAGCTGGATGATAAGCCCGGAATTTTCGGCAATCGGAATGAATTCCGATGGCGAAATGGCGCCGCGTCGAGGATGTTCCCAGCGCATGAGGGCTTCGAAACCGGCAATCGTACCTTCATCAAGCTTGACGATGGGCTGATAGACGAGACTGATCTCGTCGCGTTCAAGCGCCCGACGCAGATCGGATTCAAGCTGGAGCTTGTCGCTGCCGATGGCTCTGAATGCGGGACGGAACGGCTCGATGCGGTCACCGCCGAAACGCTTTGCCTGATACATGGCAAGTTCCGCGTCCTTCACGAAATCTTCGGCGGACGTTGCCGTCTTCGTCCAGGTAATCAGGCCAACTGAGGAGGTCAGAACGATTTCGCGTTTTGCATAGGCGATTGGCGCACGCACGGCCTGACGCAGAGCTTCGGCAAAGGAGGCGATGCGGCCCGGATCGCTTTCAGAGGCAAGCAGCAAACCGAACTGGTCCGAGGACAGGCGCGAGAGCGTATCCTGAGGCTTCATGAGGCGCGCCAGACGGCGCGAAACGGTCAGAAGGATCGTGTCGCCTGCCGACATGCCGAGGCTGTCGTTGACCTGTTTGAAGCGATCTATATCGATGATGAATATTGTCGGGTGCAGATTGCTTTCGCCGCGCGCCATATTCATGACATTGCTGAGACGGTCGAGGAACAGTTCGCGGTTCGGAAGACCGGTCAGGTTGTCGTGCACGGCATCGTGCAGCAGGCGTTCTTCTGCCTTTTTTTGCTCCGTCACATTGACGAGCGTGCCGACGCAGCGCACGACTTCGCCATCGGAGCCGATGACCGGGCGTGCCCGAAGCGCATACCAGTGATAGTGGCCATCATTGGCACGCAGCCGGAAAATCTGACCGATGCGTCCGCGCCGGTTCTCCAGAATGGCATCAAGTGTGGACCGAAACCGGTCTCGATCGTCAGCGTGCATGACGGGAAGCCAGTTACGTACCGGACCTTGCAGGCTGTTGGCGGTATTGCCGAGATAATTGGCGATGTCGGGCGTCGTCACCACGCGATCACGCGGCACATCCCAATCCCATACGATGTCACCTGCGCCGATGACCGCAAGCGCCTGACGTTCCATGTCGGACAGAAGGCCCTGTTGCAGCGCCCCGCCGGCGAAGGCGTGCTGCATGACGGTAAAACCGATCAGAAGGACAATCAGGACAAGACCGCCGCCAAGGGCGGGCTGCACAATATCATTATCGAGCCTGCCCGAAACCGTCATCCAGGCACCCAGCAACCATATGAGGGTCAGGAGCCAGGCCGGTATCAGCATGACGGCGCGATCATATCCCTTGACCGCCAGATAACCGATGATGGCAACACCGGACAGCACGGTAAGCGCAAGCGAAATGCGGGCAATACCGGAAGCCACGGGTGGATCGAAGACGGCGACGCCCGCAAGTGCCAGCAGGCCCAGCACCCAGGTCACGGCGCCATAGCTGAAATGATCGTGCCAGCGGTTGAGATTGAGATAGGTGAACAGGAAAATCACAAGTGAGGCGGCAAGCGCCACTTCGGTGCCAGCCCGCCAGATCTGCTCATTGCCCGGCGTTATCTCCATCAGTTTGTTCCAGAAGCCGAAATCGACGCAGATATAGGCCAGAACGGCCCATGCAAGCGCTGCGGTGGCTGGAAACAGGGAAGTGCCCTTAACGACGAAAAGGATGGTCAAAAACAGAGCTAGCAGGCCGGAAATGCCAAGCAGGATACCGCGATAGAGCGTGTAGGAATTGACCGCATCCTTGTAGGCTTCGGGCTCCCACAGATAAAGCTGGGGCAGGTTGTGCGAAGAGAGTTCAGCCACGAAGGTGACGACGCTGCCGGGATTGAGCGTGATGCGGAAAACGTCTGCGTCGGCACTTGGCTGGCGGTCGAGCGCGAAGCCCTCGCTCGGCGTGATCGATGCAATACGCGGAGATCCAAGGTCGGGCCAGATGACGCCGGAGTCGACGAGACGGAAATGCGGAGCCACAATCAGGCGGTCGATCTGTTCGTCGGTAGGGTTTGCAATCGAGAAAGCGGCCCAGTCGCCCGAAGCCTTGCTGTTCTGATCGGCTTGCACTTCGATACGACGGACAATGCCATCGGGGCCCGGTGCGGTCGATACCTGCACGCTTTCGCCCTTGTTGCGCAGAAGTTCGACAGCGCGGGACAGGTCAAGGGCAGTATCTTCCTTGGAAATCTTGATCGGTTCGATGGCCGATGCCTGGACGACCGAAACGGTCAGAAAGACCACAAGCGCGAGAAACCGAGCACCAGCAACAAACCACTTGTCCGCAAAACCCGTCACGAGCGTCCAACCTTGCCATTGATCATGCGGCTATCCGTCATACGTTTGTCGCTTTCTAAAAGGGCAAAAAGCAGGTGGTCCTGCCAGAAACCGTTTATCTTGAGATAGGAACGCAGCAGTCCTTCTCTCTCAAATCCGGCTTTTTCGAGAAGCCGTATCGAACGCACATTATGAGGGATACAGGCTGCTTCAATCCGGTGCAACCGCAGTTGGTCGAATGCGAAGGGGATAACCAGCGACAGCGCTTCTGTCATATAGCCGTTGCCGGCATAGGGCGCGCCACTCCAGTAGCCGATCATACCGTTCTGGCCGACGCCGCGCCGGATATTACCGAGCGTGATGCCACCGACAAGCTTGTTATCACTGTTGCGGAACACAAAAAATGGATATCCGGTCCCGGCGGATATTTCGTCCTGAAAACGACGTATCCGGTGGCGGAAGGAACTCTTGGTGAGGTCGTCGTCGGGCCAGGTCGGCTCCCACGGCGCAAGAAAGGCGCGACTTTGTTCCCGCAGTCTGGCCCAGCTTGCAAAATCACTCATCATCGGCTCGCGCAGAGAGATGCGCTGCCCACGCAGGACGGTCGGGTTGTTTCTACGGAAGGGCAGGCCGATCATGACGGGATAAGGCAATAAGGCAGTAAGGCAGTAAGGCAATAGGAAAGGGTGAACGCATTCGCTGAGCTCAACATATTGCCCTACTCCCCTAATGCCCTACAGCCTTAAATTATACAGCGATTTTCCTCGCATGCGCGCTGGTCGAAAGAGCATCCGACAGTCCGTCGAAGCTCATCAGGCGCCCAATCGGGCCGACACCGGCAATAGTGGGCTTGCTGTCAAGGAACAAGCGCCCGGCCAGATCGGTCAGCCGTTCGGGTGTAATCAGTGAGAGGCGGTCCATCAGCTCACTGTTTTCGACAGTGCGACCATAAAGCAGGAACTGACGTGCCATCTGTCCAGCCCGGCTCGCGGCGCTTTCCTGCGACATAAGAAGGCTTGCGCGATATTGCGCGCGGGCACGATCCACTTCTTCCAGACTGATGGAATCGGCCACCTTGTGCAGTTCATCGATCAGGACAGGGACGAGTTCGACAAGTTCGTCGCGACCTGTTGCGGCATGAATGCCGAACAAACCGGTGTCCGAAAAGCCCCAATGGAAAGCATAGACGGAATAGCAGAGGCCGCGCTTCTCGCGTACTTCCTGGAAGAGACGCGAGGACATGCCGCCGCCCAGCACCATGGACAGGAGCTGCGAGGCATAAAAGTCACGCACATGGTAGGCGCGACCCTCAAAGCCGATCAGAACCTGCGCATCCATAAGGTCGCGATTTTCACGGAAATCACCACCGACATAGTGGGCAAGGTCAAGTGTCGGTGCCGTATTGTGGGCGCGGAAACCGCCGAGACGTTTTTCAACTTCCTTGACGAAGGCATCGTGATCCACGCCGCCTGCAGCCGTCACGACCATGCGGTCGGCGCTGTACTGCTCATCCATGTACTGGCGCAGATCGGCAGAGGTGAAGGACATGACAGTGTCAGGCTCGCCAAGAATGGCACGCCCGATCGGCTGGTGACGATAGGCTGTTTCGGTGAAACGGTCGAAAACAATATCGTCGGGCGTGTCATGCGCTGCGCCGATCTCCTGCATGATGACCTGTTTCTCGCGTTCCAGTTCAGCTTCATCAAACTTGGACGCCGTCAGGATGTCGGAGAGAATGTCGATGGCCAGTGGCACGTCATTGCGCAGGACACGCGCATAGTAGGATGTGGTCTCGACGCTGGTGGCTGCGTTGATTTCGCCGCCGACATCTTCGATATCCGATGCAATTTGCCACGCAGTGCGGTTTTCGGTTCCCTTGAATGCCATGTGCTCAAGAAGATGAGCAATGCCATGCCTGTCGGCAGCTTCGTTTCGCGCTCCCGCCTTGACCCAGATTCCAAGCGCCACGCTTTCCACGTGGGACATCGTATCGGTGGCTATCGTCAATCCGTTGGAAAGACGCGTTACTTCAACACCCATAAGCAAACTGCTCCCTGCATTCCCGCTCTGGTTCTCGTCTCGGAGCCGGTCTTTTTAAGCCCTCGAATGGCGGCGAACGTATTCTTCCACGATTTTCAGGTCGTTGTGAAGAACTGTGAAGCTTTCTTTTCGTTGCATCAAGTCCGAAAGCCATGCCGGAAGTTCCGGTTCGACGCCGCTGGCAGCCTTTACGGCATCGGGAAATTTGGCCGGATGTGCTGTCGCAAGAACAACCATTGGTGAGGCTTCGGACACATTTTCGCGAGCGACCTTCACGCCGATCGCCGAATGCGGATCAAGCAGATAACCGTCCGCTTCAAGCACGGATTTGATCGTTGTCGCGGTTTCGTCGACATTCGAGCGGCCGGCAGAGAATTCATTGCGGATTGCCGAAAGCGGCTGTTCAGCGATCGAGAAGCCGCCCGACTGCTTCAGGCTGGCCATCAAGCCGCGCAACGCTGCCGCGTCACGCTCATGCGCTTCGAACAGGAGCCGCTCGAAGTTCGAGGAAATCTGAATATCCATCGACGGCGAGGTCGTTTGTGCGACACCACGCATTTCATACGCGCCGCTTTCGAGCGTGCGCGAGAGGATGTCGTTGTCGTTGGTGGCAATAATCAAACGATCGATAGGCAGTCCCATGCGCTTGGCCACATAGCCGGCGAAAATATCGCCGAAATTGCCAGTTGGCACGGTGAAGGATACAGCGCGATCCGGCGCGCCAAGGCTCAGTGCCGCAGTAAAGTAATAGACGACCTGTGGCATGATGCGTGCCCAGTTGATCGAGTTCACACCCGAAAGCGACAGTGCATCGCGGAACTCAAGGTCGTTGAACATGCCTTTTACAAGGTTCTGACAATCATCGAAGTTACCTTCGATGGAAAGGGCATGAACGTTGGTGAAACCAGACGATGTCATCTGGCGCTGCTGCACCGGCGACACGCGGCCGTTGGGGAACAGGATGAAAATATCGGTGTTGTCGCGGCCGCCGAAAGCTTCAATCGCCGCGCCGCCCGTATCGCCTGATGTGGCGCCGACGATGGTGGCACGTTCGCCGCGCTGTGCCAGAACATAGTCCATCATGCGGGCGAGAAGCTGCATGGCGACGTCTTTGAAGGCTAGCGTCGGACCGTGGAAAAGCTCAAGCACGAATTCATTTGCACCGGTCTGGACCAGCGGGCAAACCGCGTCATGGCGGAAAGTCCCATAGGCTTCATGCACCATGCGGCGGAAATCCGAATGGGGAATTTCGCCATCGACAAATGGAGTGAGCACGGCCAGCGCGATATCCACATAGGATTTTCCGCGCAGGTCGCGGATCTGTTCTGGCGAAAACTGGGGATAATTCTGTGGCAGATAGAGACCGCCATCCCGGGCGAGACCGGCGAGCAATGCATCGCTGAACCCTAGGACCGGCGCTTCCCCACGCGTGCTTACATATTTCATTTCTTGGGCCTTCATTTCAGATCGGCGCGGTTTTGAGCCGCGTAATGCAATAGAGCGTCCCTAAAAAAGCCGCAAGGTTTTAAAGCATGTTGACGTGGATGGGGGTTGCTCTCCGGAGCAAAAAACGGGAAAACGTCAACGCGCTACACACATGCGTGATGTAGAAGACAGGTCGATTAGTGCAGGGAAGCCCGGTTTATGCAGACAGCACCACAGAATCGTTCACCGTTGTTTCCAGTCTTTGCAACGGTTTTGCTCGCAGCTCTTGCAGGCTGTACAACCAGTGGCACTGATAAGGCCACCGACGGAGCCCCAGGTTCCTCGCTGACCACGCCCGCCGCTACCGGCGATCAGCGCGTCAAGGAATCCGAACTGCGCGCCTTCTGCCCTTCGGTTACGCTGCGTGATGGCACGGCCTTTTTCAATACGTATGAAAAAGGCGGCGATAAGGACCCTGCGCGTGTGATCTACCAAGCAGCTCTGACCGATACGACCCGCGCCTGCCAATATGGCGCCGGAACCATGACAATCGATGTTGCTGCTGCCGGTAAGGTTGTTCCCGGCCCAAAGTACAAAAGCGGCACAATCACCATGCCGATCCGTGTGGCTGTTCGTCAGGGCGATCAGGTCATCTATTCAAAGCTGCATAAGCAGGCGGTTACGATAGCCAACGCAGACACCGCAACGCAGTTCGTCTTCAATGACAAGGCGATCACGGTGCCGATGGCGGACAAGAGCAATATGCAGATTTTCGTTGGTTTCGACGAAGGTCCGTACGACACGAAGTAGAGACTTGCCGTCAGGCGTCTGTTGATAAAATTGTTCTGTTGAGTGATGCGCGAAGATATCTTTCGCGCATCATTTGATTTAGAGAGAGCTAAATATAAAATATTCTCATTTTAGGGATAATATTACCCATAAAAATGATATTGTGAATTATTGTATAGCAGATCGAATTTATTTATAATTTTTCATTTTAATTCGGCATTAATGACAGTTTCAATAGTAATCATGCAGATTTTTGTTTTGTGCTATGATTTTTGTGTGTTGAGGTTTTATCGCGTCATGATCGGACCGAAGCAATAGTTGGTGCGATTAATCCATGCGCATACTGTAGTATATTTAAGGGCAAGGTTCATATGCGATTTGATCGCAGTAGATTTCTGAATCCTGTCCCACTCATTTTGCTTTTTATGCTGTTCCTTGGTGCAGCATTCGGGCAGTGGGTAGGCAACAGGTTTCGAATTGTCGATGAAGAACGGCACATGAATATTTACATGGCCGCTTTGCTTGCTCATGCCAATCGTCTCGCCGTCTCGGCCCACGAAACCGTCGAAGCAGCCAACCGTTCGCCCTTTAAAATGTGTTCTCCGGAAGAAATGACCTATCTGCGCAAGCTGGTCTTTTCCGCATATCATATCAAGGATATAGGCCGGTTTCGCGGAGATCGCCTGATCTGCTCGACGCTTCTGAGCGATATTCCCGAGCAGCCAAGCCGCTCGCCTGCCGACGTTCATCTGAGCGATGGCACCTACGTTTATGGTGACAGGTTACTGATTACGCCGGGTAGTCATGGCTCTGTCATTGGCAAAGACGGGTCTAATGTTATTTTGAGCCCGGTCGCCTTCGATCTGCTCCACACGCCGCAGTTCCGTTTTTCTATCTATATGCGCGATGCAGATCAGAAGCATTTCGCACGCCTATATGCTTATCCGTCAGAGAATTCGCCCAACCCGAATTTCAGCGAGCTCGGACGGAAGTACGATGTGCTGAGCAGCGCCATCAGAGAATATCGTTGCGACGACAACACCGGCATCTGCATTGCTCTCGAGGCACGACTGGACAATTCCAGCGCTTCCGCCCGATGGAAGTCCTTTATTGCAATCAGTCTCGGTCTGCTCGCCGGTGCAGCGCTTGGTCTGAGCTGGTTCGCCTATCGCAACCGCGAGCGTCCTTTGGCTTCCATGCTCAATAAGGCGCTGAACGCCGGACAGCTTGAGGTCGTCTATCAGCCGGTGGTCAACGTGGCGGATGCCAAAATTACCGGCTTTGAGGCACTGTTGCGCTGGCAGCTACAAACCGGGGACCTGATCCCGCCGGATGTCTTTATCGCCGAAGCAGAAGAAAAGGGTATGGCAGGCCGAGTAACAGCCTATGTTGTCGATCAGGTTATCGATGAATTGGGAGATTTGTTGCGTCGCAACCGGAACATTCAGATCAATATCAATATAACTGCAAGTGATGTTCAGGCACCCGCTTTTCAAAACAGCATCCAGACGAAACTGCTCAATGCAGGCATTGATCCCCGTCAGATCGGTCTTGAGCTGACGGAACGCACGGCAGTGGATTTCTCGACGGCGTCGGAAGGCATCAGACAACTTCGTGAACAAGGGCATAAGGTCTATATTGACGATTTTGGAACCGGATATTCGAGTCTTGCTTATCTTGGCGAGTTGCAGATCGATGCCATCAAGATCGACAAGGCTTTCACACGGACCGTTTGTACCGATGGCGAGACAGTATCAATTGTGCCGCAGATCGTCTCCATGGCTCGACAGCACAATCTCGGCATTGTCATCGAAGGGATCGAGACAGAAGCGCAGGCTGATTATTTCCGCAAGATGAAAACACCGATGACCGCGCAGGGCTGGTTTTATGGTAAGCCTCTTCATGCCAAGGATGCCATGGCGCTGGTGACAGCCACGTCGCCCAAGGCCAGGCAAAAGCGTGTCAAAACAGTCTCGGGAAATGTCTGATAGGCTGGTTCTGTGGATAAATGCAGATCGATAAAATTCGAATTAAATGCAACTGCCAGCGTGAAATGAATGGCAACAGATTTACGCTAATGTGTTCTCATGAAACAGAAATATGAACGCATTCTTGAACCGACGGACACCTGGGCGATCTTCGATACGTCCACTGGCGAGCCCGTCATCATGGGAACTCGCCTGCTGATCGGCCTCTCGGAAGGCGAAGCTGAAGAGCTCCTGGCAGTTCTCAACGCTCCGCCCAAGGGGCGCAACAAGCAGTCCGCCGCCTGACAAAAGCCAGGCGTCGGATAATTTTACTCAGGCATCGGTCCAGATGGACAGGGCCTCGATAACGCTCGGCAGGTCCTTGTGGCGATGGATGACGGTTTCCGCACCGGCATCGGTCAGCTTGTCGGCATGCCCCGGATAGGTGTGGGCACCACCCGTAAAGCCTATTACGCGCATGCCAGCGGCGCGTGCGCCCTGAATGCCATGCGCGGAATCTTCAATCACGATGACGTCTTTCGGGTCAACCCCGAAGTGCTTGGCCGCATAAAGGAACACATCCGGCGCTGGCTTGGTCTTTTTGGTGCCGACTTCCTTCGCCGAAAAGATATTTGGTGCAAACAGCTCGTAAAGGCCGACACGCTTCAGCATGCTTTCCAAACGCTGACCGGTCGAGTTGGAGCAGATGCACTTCGGCAGCTTCAACGCTGAGACCACTTCCACGATATCTTCAATTGCCTGAACTTCGTTCGCGAGCCTCTCGTCCAGAAGCTTTTCGGACTTATCGAGAAGCGATGCTGAAAGCGGAATCCCGGCTTCGCGCTCTACCGTCAGAAGAATATCCTGCCACGTCAGACCGGCGAAACGTTCAGCCATTTCATCAGCGGCGATCTGATAACCGGCTTCGGTGAGAAGAGCGGATTCGACTTCCGCCGCGATGATTTCGGAATCCACCAAAACGCCATCGCAATCGAAAATGATGAGGGACGGTGCCGCCATGATCATAGCCTTTTTATTGGGAGGGGTGGGCACCGGCAGCAGCCGGAAATACCGTGGTTGAGCTACACCTTTATGGTGAAGCCGTCAAATCGGGGTTGGTTCGAATTCAGACTTCACCGGAAACCTCGCGCCGACGCCGGTCCAGTTCTTCGCTGTAGCGACGCAGGGTGTGTGCTTCACTCAGGAGCCCAAGCACCTTGCGTTCCTGTGCATTGTTCACCACGGCCAGAGCTTCGCTTTCCGCCCGGTCGAAACGGGCAACAGCTTCCTTGGCGTTCATCTGGGGCAACAGGAATTCATCCTGATACTTGAGAAGCTCGCTGATGCTGTGTTCGCCGTCAGATGTATCGAAACTGTCGGCATAAACTTCTGGCACCGGGATCATGCCGACATAGCGTCCATCGGCATCCACCGCGATCACACGCTGGGTCGATCCGAGCGGGAAGTCGTGCCGGAACGTTTCGATGTCGGTATCGATTGCCACCGTCCGTACATCGTGACGCATCATCCGGGTGACGGTCAGGTTACGTATCCATCCGATATCGTGGGCGGACCGGATGGCCTCGCCACGCAAATGGAAGCGCCATGTCGCGAAGGAGTAACCAAAGGTCTTCCGGACCATCAAAGACGACGAAACGACTGCGCCCAGCACGAGCATTGAAATCGGAAAGTCGCCGGTGAGCTCCAGTGCGAGGAATGTCATGGTCATCGGGCCGCCGACAACTGCAACGGCGAGTGAACTCATACCGATGACGGCATAAACTTCAGGCGCAAGTGCCAGACCTGCGGGCAGGACCGCCCCGGCCACTGCTGCAAAGAGCTTGCCCGTCAGTGCACCGAGAAACAGCGATGCGAAGAACAGGCCACCGCGAAAACCCGCCCCGATGGAAACAGCAGAGGCGAGCGATTTGGTGAGTATCAAGAGCAGCAGTACCGGAATGGTAATGTTCGCATTCAGATCGAGATGCAGCGCTCCATGACCTGACGCCAGAACCTGTGGTGAGAAGAAAGCGATCATGCCTACAATGGCACCGCCGATTGCCGGTGCCATAACATTGGGCACCAGGCTGCTCCGGGCGGCCTTTTCAACAAATGTCACGCCGCGCATGATGAGAATGGCGATACCTGCTGAAAAGAAACCGAGAACGAGCGCGGGAACATAATCGCGTGGTGTGATGTCGTTGATCTGACCGATGTCGATGATGAAAGGCGCGCCGCCGATTGCCTGCGTCACCAGTGCGCCGACTATCGCCGCCACGACGACGGGCGCCAGCGTGGCAATCGAATAGACGCCGATGATGAGTTCGAATGCGTAAAATGCTCCGGTGAGGGGCGCATTGAAGGCGCTGGCGATAGCTGCTGCAGCACCGCAGCCGACCAGTGTTCGCAGATCCGCGCGACGAAGTTTGAGCGCCCGACCGATGCGAGATGCGAAACCGCTCGCAAGCTGCGTATAAGCAGCTTCCAGCCCGACTGATGCGCCGAAACCGTTGGAAATCAGGTTCTGGCCAACAAGGATAAAGCTGTCCGTGAGCGAGAGACGTCCGCCATGAAGTGCATTGGCTTCGATAGGGTCGACGATGGGGCGTTTGCGCCAGCGAGCGAGAACCCAGATCACGATCCCCATCAATATGCCGCCCGCAAGCGGCGCAATATAGGCGCTCGGTTGTAACGATGCAGCTGAACTCAATTTTTCGCCGGGCTCCAGGGCGAATATTGCCTGATGCATCCACTGTGAAATGCCGCCTACGGCAGCGACCATCAATCCCGAAATGATGCCGATAAGGGCACCAGCTATAACGAGACCTATTTCACTACCTCGAACCAGCGCCCGCATGCGAAAGGGTACGAAAAGAACCCGTAAATACCGGTTATGTCGCAGTTCAGCGATATTCATCATAAAATACACCGGGCAAGCGTGCGGCTCACCTGCCCGCCACGCAAATTCAGAAGTTGAGAGCCAATTATAGGCAAAAAGGAATAACCAAGCCTTATCAATGGCAAAACGTTAAAACCAGCATTGCATAGCGATCACGGCGTTAAGATGACAGGCGGCAAAATGTCGAACTTCGATTGACCACGAAAAGCCCGGAACTGCGGACTTTCGCTCTCGGTTAAGAAAAGATTTACGATTTCAATCACTTGGCGTTAACTGCATATTTACCCTACCCGGTAACCATAAGGACAAGTTTTTTGCGTCCACAGGTAATCGAGTATCCCATGTCTCTTGTACGTCTTGCACATGAGTTGCCCATCGAGGCTCCACGTACCGCCTGGCTTGACTCCATCATCAAAGGTGATTGCGTCGCAGCTCTGGAGCGCCTGCCGGATCATTCCGTGGATGTCATCTTCGCCGATCCTCCCTATAATCTCCAGCTTGGTGGCGATCTGCATCGTCCCGACCAGTCGATGGTCAGCGCGGTTGACGATCATTGGGACCAGTTCGAAAGCTTTCAGGCTTATGATGCGTTCACACGTGCCTGGCTCATGGCCTGCCGTCGTGTTCTGAAGCCGAACGGCACCATCTGGGTTATCGGTTCCTATCACAATATTTTCCGGGTCGGCTCGCAGTTGCAGGATCTCGGTTTCTGGCTCCTGAACGACGTCATCTGGCGCAAGACAAACCCGATGCCGAATTTTCGCGGTCGTCGCTTCCAGAATGCCCATGAAACCTTGATCTGGGCTTCGCGTGATCAGAAGAGCAAAGGCTACACCTTCAATTATGAAGCGATGAAAGCTGCCAATGATGACGTGCAGATGCGCTCGGACTGGCTGTTCCCGATCTGCACAGGTTCCGAACGCCTGAAAGACGAGAACGGCGACAAGGTTCATCCGACGCAGAAGCCGGAAGCACTTCTGGCCCGTATCATGATGGCTTCGAGCAAGCCGGGCGATGTAATTCTCGATCCGTTTTTTGGGTCCGGCACGACAGGCGCAGTGGCCAAGCGTCTCGGACGCCATTTTGTCGGCATCGAGCGCGAACAGAGCTATATCGATGCGGCAACGGCACGTATCGAAGCTGTCGAGCCGCTCGGCAAGGCCGAACTGACGGTGATGACCGGCAAGCGGGCTGAACCTCGTGTGGCATTCACCAGCGTCCTCGAAGCAGGCCTTCTTCGCCCCGGCACGGTACTTTCCGATGAACGTCGCCGTTTTGCTGCCATTGTTCGGGCCGATGGTACACTTGCTGCCAACGGCGAAGCGGGTTCGATCCATCGTATGGGTGCAAAGGTTCAGGGCTTTGATGCCTGCAATGGATGGACTTTCTGGCACTACGAGGAAAACGGCGCGCTGAAGCCAATTGATGCCTTGCGTAAGGTTATTCGCGACCAGATGGCAGTGGCTGGCGCGTAGAGCGTATCCCGAAAAGTGCGAAGCGGTTTTCGGAAAAAGATGCGCGAATGATTAGTTATCGGACGGCCTCCAGCATAGTCTGATAGTGAGGCGCTCGAAGCATCGGCTTCGGGCGCCTTCGCTATTCTAGGCTTAGAAGGTGAGGCCCAAAGCTTTCAAATCAGCGCTTAGCTTGTCCGCATCCGTAAAATGCACCGCCTGCCAGCCTGCGTGTCTGGCACCGTCGACATTGTGCATAGTATCATCGATGAAAAGCGTGGCTGCCGGATCGAGATCGAACGATGCAACGTGATGATCGTAGATTTCGCGGTCGGGTTTCAGCATGTGGATGTCGCCCGATACAGTGACGCCTCGGCTTTCGGTCAGAAATGGAAAGCGTGCTTGCGCTTCGCGGAAAGTGTCTGAAGCGAAATTTGTCAGCATGGTAACATCGTTGCCATGGCCGATCAGGCCGCGCAGAACTTCGACGCTGTCCTCATAAGCGTGTGGCACCATGCGGTTCCAGTTCTGCCGGAAAGCACGGATGTGATCGCTTCTTTCGGGATATGTATCGATCAGAAGCGCTTCTGCCTCCTGCCAGGTGCGCCCGCGATCCTGTTCGATATTCCATGAGCTGGTGCAGATATTTTCCAGAAACCAACGTCGTTCCGAAGCATCGGGAATGACATCGAGATAGGCAAGTTCAGGATCGTAATGGATTAGAACTCTGCCGATATCGAAGACGACGTGCTTGACGGGACTGCTCAACGGTTTCTCCTCCCCGGTTTGAAAGCGTCTGGTATGGCGGCGGTGATCGCCTTTTTCATGACGGTCGGCAGTGCCTCGTCCGAAAGCTCGTCCGGTTGAGACCACCAGCCATCTTTGGCCGAGGCCTTGCTCACATTCTCGGAGTGATACACCGAAAGCCGCAGTTCGAAATGCGTGAAAACATGTTTAATCGAACCGGACGCAATCCATTGCGATTGGAACGGTGCCGCATTGACAGTCGCGTCTCCGTCGATGCGTGCGGTCCAGTGGCTGCCCGGAACCTCGGTCATACCGGCGAGCAGGCCTTCGCCTTTCCGCTTGCGCAGCAGGATCGAACCATCCCCGGCAATGGCGATGAACGCGGCTCCGGTACGAACGGGTTTTTCGGCTTTGGGCGCTTTGACTGGGAATTCCTCGGGGTCGCGCGCCTTGAGAGCCATGCAGTCGTCATTGAGCGGACAGATCGCACAGGCTGGCCGTCTCGGCGTGCATATGGTTGCCCCCAGATCCATCATGGCCTGCGCGAAATCTCCCGGCCTGTCGACTGGCGTCAATTGCCCCATGCGTGCGCGGATTTCCGTTTTCGCTGCGGGTAGGGGAGTGTCGATTGTATAAAGCCGTGAAATCACACGTTCCACGTTACCGTCAACGACGGCGGCTGCTTCGCCAAATGCAATCGCCGCGATTGCTGCAGAAGTATAATCCCCGATGCCGGGTAGTTCCTTCAATGCGATGGCATCGCCGGGGAACTTACCCTCATGCTGTTGAGCCACTGCGTCAGCGCATTTTTTTAAGTTACGCGCGCGTGAATAATAGCCGAGCCCGGCCCAGGCGCGCAGGATATCGTCTTCACTGGCTTCTGCCATGGCCTGAACGGTGGGCCAGCGCTCGACAAATTTTGTAAAGTAGGACTTTACCGCCTCTACTGTTGTCTGCTGAAGCATGATCTCTGAGAGCCAGACGCGATAGGGATCTGGCCTGATGCCGGATGCCTGCTCGGTCGGGCTCACGCGCCAAGGCAAAATGCGATGGTGACGGTCATACCAGTGCAGGAGCGTCGTACTCTGATCGGAAGCGACAGAATTCAACATGTGTATCGCATCAGGTAACAGTTGGGCCGCATTCTGATTAATGCCTTATTTTTACAATTGATAGAAACAATGCTGTGCATAATAGAGGCTAGCGCATAGAAGTTTGTCTGTGAGTCTCCCGACTATGCTCCATTGCTCGCGACGGAAAGAGAATAAGTGGATCATTCAGTACCTGTCTATGTCATCAATCTTGCGCGGTCGAAAGACCGCTGGGACAGGTTGAGGTCGAATGCGAATGCGCTTTCAGTCGATCTCCGGCGCGTAGAGGCCATCGAAGGAAAGCTGCTATCTCCAGCAGAACTGACGAATTTCGATGATGCCGGGTTTCGTCGTTGTCACGGCAAGGTCGCGCTGCCGGCAGAGATTGGCTGTTACTTCAGCCATATACGTGCATTGGAAACTATAGCCGATGCACCGGAGCCTTTCGCAGTCATTGTCGAAGATGATGTCGTGTTGTCACAGGCATTCAATGCTTCCGTGAATCAGATGACACACATTCTTGGTTGGGATGTCATCAAGCTCGTCAATCACCGCCTGTCGGCGTTCCGGCCATTCATGCAGGTGAACGATGAAATTGCTGTAGGTCGGAGTTTACATGGACCGATGGGAAGTGCTGCTGCTTACCTGGTGACCAAACAGGCTGCGAGAAAACTCAGCAATTCTATCCGCACAATGCGTTTGCCGTATGATGTTGAGCTCGAACGCGGTTGGTCGGGAGGACATGAGATATTCACGACGAATGCGCCCCTGGTCTCCTTCTCCGTCACGGAATCGACAATTGCTCAGGGACGTTCGGCCTATGCCAAGACGCGTTTGCCGATATACAAAAGGATTAGCACGCTTGTCTTTCGAGCGACTGACTATGTCCGGCGAATCGCTTACGCTTTCAGTAGGAAAGGGCTAAAAGAGGCAAAGGATTGAGTTATTTTAAGAAATCTTTTCTCCTGCGGCGCAGGATAGATTCCTGGGTGCTTGGAATCGCGTCGGCATCAATGCCCATTCGCATCGGTCTTGGGCCGCTCATACTTTTCATATTCTCATGTATCGGTATTTACCTGGCCTGCGGCCGTCACGCGACCACGCGTATGTTCGCCAAGAAATTCTATCTTTTCATAGTTTTATATGCCGTATGGTCGCTGGGACTGATCCTGTTTCGTGGAGAGCCGTTCCAGGATAACCGGCAGATTGGTTATACGCTGCTCCTTACCGTGTTTGCTTTTGCCGGTTCGGGAATGGTGCTCGTTCGCGATCCGTTGCGGGCCTATGTTCTTGGCGCGCGCGCCGGAACTGTGCTTGCCGTCATCGCTGCAATCTATCTTGCTGTGATCGACGGCGGGCGGGTTGGTATCGGCGGCAATCAGGCAGTTTTTGCATTCGTTGCCGGGGTAGCGGCTATTTCTGCGGCAATTCCGCTGCGCACAGGCTCGCGTTATCTGCCGAACGGCCCGCACTGGCTCGTTCTGGGGTTCGCTGCGGTTTTGACGTCTGAAACACGCGCGGTCATCGTGGTGCTACCGATCTTTGCAGCGGTCGAAATACTTATCTTCCTGAAGCGTTTCAGCATGAAGCAGCAGGGAGCAGCCTATGCTATATTGTTCGCAGCAATCGCGGCTCTTGTCGTTGTCGGACCCGTCGGAAGTATTATTTCCAAGCGCTTTTCTGGAATGGTCGAATATTACGATACTGGACGCGCCGCCGACTGGGAGGATAAGGTTTCGGCTGATATCCGCGAGATTATGTGGAAAAGCGCATCTCGTGTCATTGAAGCTCACCCATTCACAGGAGTTGGCTCCTATTCGAAGATGGATTTCGTAAAGGCCGAGGCTGGCGACAAGGCTACGATGCTCGACGGCTTCCGTCATGTTCACAACACGGTTCTTGACGAGTTGCTGAACGACGGCGTTATCGGTCTCATCTTCATGGCTGCCGCCTTTATTTCCATCTTCGTCTATTTGTGGCGGACTGCCGATAGCTGGGCGATGCGGCGAGCGCTGATCTATTTCGCCGTTGTGTGTGGCAGTTACGGCATGCTGCACAATCCGCTACTGCACGAGGTCACTATATCCTCGACTATGTTCTTCCTTGCAGCGTTGAACGCGGCAGCATCACGGCGATTGATGGCGGCACGTCGTGCAGGTCTCACCTCATATATTTTTGGAAAGAAAACAGCTGCATGAAAGCGATTGTAACGGGGGCTGCCGGATTTATAGGGTTTCATACCGCCCTGCGTCTGCTGGATGAGGGCTGGCAGGTCATCGGCATCGATAATGTGAACGACTATTATCCGGTCACACTGAAGGAAGCTCGCCTCTCGAAACTTCACATGCGGGATGGGTTTCGGTTTGCAAAGGCGGATATTTCCGACGCAGAAGCGTTCAATGCGGCGATCGGCTCCGACCGAGACGCCGACATCATTGTGCATCTCGCAGCACAGGCAGGCGTTCGTTATTCCATTGAGAACCCCTCAGCCTATATTTCTGCCAATGTTCAGGGACAGATCACGGTCTTTGAAACTGCACTGAGGCTGGAGAAGCGGCCGCCTGTCGTCTATGCGAGCTCGTCGTCGGTCTATGGTGCGAATGAAAAGGTTCCGTTCTCCGAAAGCGACCCTGTCGATCACCCGGTCTCGATTTATGCCGCGACAAAGCGCTCCGGCGAATTGCTGGCTTACTCATACCGCCACGTGCACAAACTGCATTCCACAGGTTTGCGCTTTTTCACGGTCTATGGCCCCTTTGGACGCCCTGACATGGCGCCGTGGCTGTTTACCTCGGCTATCCTCAAAGGCGAACCGATCCGCGTGTTCAACAATGGCGAGATGCAGCGCGATTTCACGTTTGTGGAAGATATCGTCAGCGGTGTAGTCGGTGCGGCAAGACGTGTGCTCGAGACGCCGGAAGATACGGCGCCTGTCTACAATCTTGGCAACAACCGACCGGTCATGCTCAACGATTTCATCGCGGCAATCGAAAAAGCTACGGGCAGGGAAGCGATCCGCAAGCTGGAACCGATGCCGGCTGCCGATGTGCCGCGCACCTATGCCGATATCGCGCTTGCCGCCCGTGACCTTGGATTTAGCCCGAAAACCACGCTCGATCAGGGGATTCCTTTGTTTGTGGAATGGTTTCGCGGCTATAATGGAGCGCGATGAGCGAACCAACGTCCAGACGCGGTTTCAGGCCGCTGGCAGATATGGCTTCGGGTCTGGTGGACCCGATGCTGCAAAAGCGTGCCGGCATCAATCTCGCCTTGCTCCAGTCATGGGAAGATATTGTCGGTCCCGCCATCGGCGCAACCTCGCGCCCTTTACGCATCATCTGGCCGCGTCGTCTGCATGAAGACGATCCGTTTTCTCCGGCAACGCTGATTATCGCCTGCGAAGGGTTTGCAGCCTTGCAGGTCCAGCACGAAACGGGTGAAATCATCAGCCGCATAAACGGATTTCTGGGGTTCTCGGCGGTTGGGCGTATCCGCATCGAGCAGAAGCCGCCGGTCATCCTGGCCAAGCGCCGCGTAAAGCGGCTGGTGCCGCTCGGGCCCGCCGAAGAACGTCGTATCGACAAGGCTACGGACGGAATTGAAGACGATGCGCTTCGTGCAGCTCTGGCGCGTCTCGGCAAGAACATTCTCGCCGAGAAGCGGATGACTGGTCGGAAAGGCGGCAAGGATAGCTGAATTGGGGCTGCCGCCATAAATTTGATGCAAGCTTTCAGCATTTTGTGTTCAGCCCCTTCATTTATTGTCGCAAATTTGAAGACAAAAAATGCAAGGTGCTGACTTTCATGTGAACGCTGCGGGTCTAGCGAAGTGCGATCTGCCGCTTTAGATTGTATGTCGAAGTCAACTATTGAAACAGGACTGGATGATTCGGATGCCTGCAGCGTTTAATCGCAGACACGTTATTTCTCTTGCCGGAGCGGCCGCTGCCGGGCTGGCTTTTGCCGGTGGTGCAAATGCACAGCAGCGTAGTCCGGAAGGCACTGTCGATGCGGCCAAGCTCGCCGAAGCCGGCAAGCTCAAGGATATGGTCTTTGGCAAGGCAGATGCGCCGGTCACCATCGTCGAGTATGCATCGCTGACCTGCCCGCATTGCGCTGATTTCACGATCAACACGTTCCCGAAAATCAAAGAAAAATATATCGATACGGGTAAAGCGCGGCTCATCTTCCGTGAATTTCCGTTCGATCCGCGCGCGACGGCTGCTTTCATGCTGGCGCGCTGTGCCCCGGAAGACCGTTACTTCCCGATGATCGACGTGTTCTTCAAGCAGCAGCAGCAATGGGCTACCGCAGAAGATGGCGAAGCAGCGCTCCTGCAAATTGCGAAACTTGCCGGTTTTACACAGGAGTCCTTCAAGGCTTGCTTGACGAACCAGCAAGTTCTCGATGATGTGAGAGCAACGATGGAGCGTGGATCGAAGGATTTCGGTGTGAGTGCAACGCCGACTTTCTTCATTAACGGACAAAAGTACGCTGGAGCGCTTTCGGTTGACGAAATGTCGGCAATCATCGACAAGCTTCTCTAATCCGGTTTTCAGATCGAAATGCGGGCGCTCCTCTGCGCCCGCTTTTTGCGTCTCTAAGACAGTCGCAGGAGGAGTTCGCTGATGCGCTTCTCCAAGCTGCGCCTTGTCGGTTTCAAATCTTTCGTCGAGCCCATGGAGTTCGTTATCGAAGGCGGGCTGACCGGCGTCGTCGGCCCTAATGGCTGCGGCAAATCCAATCTGGTCGAAGCGTTGCGCTGGGTGATGGGTGAGAACTCATACAAGAACATGCGCGCTTCCGGCATGGACGATGTGATCTTCTCCGGCTCAGCCACGCGACCCGCGCGCAATACGGCGGAAGTAACGCTCTTTCTCGACAATTCGGATCGTACCGCACCCGCCGCTTACAATGATGCGGATGAATTGCAGGTTTCGCGCCGCATCGAACGCGAATCCGGATCTGTCTACCGCATCAATGGCAAGGAAGCACGAGCCAAGGATGTGCAGCTTCTCTTCGCTGACCAATCCACCGGCGCGCGTTCGCCGTCTATGGTCGGCCAGGGACGTATTGGCGAGCTCATTCAGGCGAAACCGCAGGCACGCCGAGCGCTTTTGGAAGAAGCGGCTGGCATTTCCGGCCTGCATACGCGCCGCCATGAAGCCGAATTGCGCCTGCGTGCCGCCGAGACCAATCTCGAGCGTCTGGACGATGTGGTGGGCGAACTGGGCAGCCAGATCGAAAGCTTGAAGCGTCAGGCACGTCAGGCGAACCGCTTCAAAGCGCTTTCCGCAGATATTCGCCGTGCCGAAGCCGCACTTCTGCACCTGCGCTGGTCGCAGGCAAAGATGCAGGAAGGTGAGGCGCAAAGCGCTTTGGCACAGGCCACATCCGCCGTCGGCGATATGGCGCAGGCGCAGATGAATGCCGCAAAGGTGCAGGCGGTCGGTGCGCACAAACTGCCCGAACTGCGTGAGGCTGAAGCGAAAGCCGCAGCCGCATTGCAGCGCCTTTCCATAGCCAGGACCCAGCTTGACGAGGAAGGCGAACGTCTTCGCACCCGCCGGGCAGAGCTGATGAAGAGGCTCGAGCAACTTTCCGCCGACATCGCGCGCGAAGAAGAAATGATGCGTGAAAATGCCGATATTCTGGCGCGGCTCGATGACGAGGAACAGGAGTTGATCGCTTCTGCCGAGGAGTCTGGCGAACGTGATCAGGAGCTGCATGCGCTGTTCGAGGAAGCGGAAGTTCGCCTGCAGGATAGCGAGAACGCCCTGTCACGGGTGACGGCGGAACGTGCTGAAGCTGCCGCAGAACGTGCGCAGATCGAGCGGGCATTGAAGGAAACACGTGATCGTCGTGACCGTCTGGCTGTCCAGATGGAAACGATCGAGCGCGATATTGCTTCTGTTGCAGAGCAGATCGGTGGCCTTTTCGATCCGGCGGAAAAGCGTATCGTCGTTGACCGCTGTGCAGAGGCACTCGCGTCTGCGGAAGAAATGGTTGCCAGCGCGGAAGAGCGTGTTGCAAGCGCGCGCGAAGCGGAAGCGGCAAGCCGTCAGCCCTTGAGCGAAGCGCGCACTGAACTGAACCGTATCGAAACGGAAGCGCATACATTGGCGCGCATTTTGAATGCTGGCGAAACGGGGCAGTTCCCGCCGGTGGTGGAAGAACTGCGTGTCGAGAAGGGCTATGAAGTGGCACTCGGTGCTGCGCTCGGTGAAGATCTCGATGCGGCCAGCGATGAACACGCGCCGGTCTATTGGGCTTACAACCCCGCTGCCAATGCTGATCCCGCGCTGCCTGACGGCGTGACGCCTTTGGATCGACTGGTGGAGGGGCCGCAGCAATTGCGTCGCAGGCTCGCACAGGTCGGCGTCGTTTCTGATGGTGACGGCAAGCGCCTGCAGGCCCTGTTGCGGCCCGGTCAGCGGCTGGTCAGCAAGGCCGGTGCACTCTGGCGCTGGGATGGTTATACGGCGAGTGCCGATGCGCCGACCCCGGCGGCCCAGCGACTGGCACAAAAAAACCGGCTGGCGGAACTCGAACAGGAAGCAATTGCCGCGCGCAAGCGTGCCGAGCAGGCCGAGCAGGATGTGCAGCGCACGGAAACGAACGTTCGCGAGGCTGTCGAGCAGGAACGTATTGCCCGCGATCAATGGCGCGCCAACCAGCGCAAGCTCGATGAAGCGCGCGAAGCTCTGGCTGCTGCCGAACGCGCAGCAGGTCAGCTTGCGACACGCCGCGCTGGTCTTGAAGACAGCAAGGTGCATCTTGAGGAAAATCTCGAAGAGGCCCAGATTCGTGTAACGGAAGCCGAAGACCGGCTTGATGAAATGCCGGATATTGATGCGATTGGCGAACGCCTTGCCGCATTGAATAGCGAAGTCATGTCGGATCGCACAGCCCTGGCAGAAGCGCGGGCCGCCTATGAAGGGCTGCGGCGCGAGGCCGATGCACGCAAGCGACGACTGGAAATGATTGCGCTGGAGCGCCGAAACTGGAAATCCCGCGTTGAAAATGCTGGCCGCCACATTGATGCATTGAATGATCGTCGTGCGGAGACGGCTGACGAAGCCGAGGCGCTCGCAGAAGCCCCCGATGAGATCGAGAGCCGCCGCCGGGCACTTTTGAACGAGCTTTCACAGGCCGATGCCCTGCGCAAGCAGGCAGGAGACGTTCTGGCCGAGGCCGAAGCAGCGCAGGCGGAATTCGACAAGGCGGCAACCCTTGCCATCCAGCAACTGGCGGCAAGCCGTGAACAGAGGGCGCGTGCCGAAGAACGCCTCGCGGCGGCGGAAGAGCGGCGCAAGGATGCCGAAGCCCGAATCGCTGAAGCGCTGAACTGCCCGCCCCACGAGGCTATTCGCCAGGCCGGATTGAGACCGGATGAGGCCTTGCCTGATCCCGATCATCTGGAGCGTCAGCTTGAGCGGTTGAAGATAGAGCGCGAGCGGCTTGGCGCGGTTAATCTACGCGCCGATGAAGAACAGCAGGAATTGTCCGGACGTCTTGATACCATCGTTTCCGAGCGCGAAGACGTGATCGAGGCGATCAAGAAATTGCGCCAGGCAATCCAGAGCCTCAATCGTGAGGGGCGCGAGCGTCTGCTGGCTGCGTTCGACGTGGTGAATGTGCAGTTCCAGCGCCTGTTCACGCATCTCTTCGGCGGCGGTACGGCTGAACTGCAGCTGATCGAAAGCGACGATCCGTTGGAAGCCGGCCTGGAAATTCTCGCCCGTCCGCCCGGCAAGAAGCCGCAAACCATGACGCTGCTTTCGGGCGGTGAGCAGGCGCTGACGGCCATGGCGCTCATTTTCGCGGTGTTCCTCACCAATCCGGCACCAATCTGCGTGCTCGACGAAGTGGATGCGCCGCTCGATGACCATAATGTCGAGCGCTATTGCAACCTGATGGACGAAATGGCGGCTTCAACCGAAACGCGCTTCGTGGTTATCACACATAACCCAATCACAATGGCGCGCATGAACCGTCTGTTCGGCGTGACCATGGGCGAGCAAGGCGTTAGTCAGCTTGTTTCCGTGGACTTGCAGACTGCAGAACAGTTGCGCGAAGCGAGCTAAAAAACACAATTTGTGCGGAGGGGCGGCATGAGCGGTGATCACGACCACGGAGACGTCAGCGACACGCCGCTTCCAAGGCTATGGATTGCCTTCTCTCTGACCAGCCTTTTCATGATCGTCGAGATCATTGGCAGTTTCATCACCGGCAGTCTGGCGCTGTTATCCGATGCCATGCACATGGCGACGGACAGTTTTGCGCTTCTCCTTGCCTTGATCGCCATCTATCTAGGGCGTCGGCCCGCCGATATCCTTCGCACTTACGGCTATGCCCGTTTCGAAATCCTTGCAGCGACGGTGAATGCACTTCTGCTGCTGGGTGTGGCTTTCTATATCCTCTATGAAGCCTATGAACGTCTTTCGCGTCCTGCTGATGTACAGTCGGTCGGCATGATGGTCGTTGCCGCCCTTGGTCTGGTCATCAACCTGATATCGATGCGGGTCTTGATGGGGCACAAGGATGAAAGCCTCAACGTCAAGGGTGCTTATCTCGAGGTCTGGGCGGATATGCTGGGCTCTGTTGGCGTGATCGTCGGCGCTGTGATCATTTATCTGACCGGATGGGAGTGGGTGGATTCACTGATCGCCATCGGTATCGGCTTCATGGTCTTTCCGCGCACATGGGTTCTGCTCAAGGAATGCATCAATATTCTGCTGGAAGGTGTCCCCGCGGGACTCGACCTCAATGATTTGCAGAAAGCTGTGCTGGCTGTACCGGGAGTTGCGGCGCTCCACGACCTCCACGTCTGGTCGCTCACCAAGAACCAGAAATCCCTGACCGCTCATATTGTGCTGGCTGATGGGGCAAGGGGCGAAACCGTGCGCCGCGCGGTGGAGCAGGTCTTGCAGGAGAAATACGATCTCCACCACACCACCTTGCAGATGGAAGTCGTAGATCGCGCTTCTGCCGAACACATTCACTGAAACTCGATATTCGCCGCCGCAAACGAGATTTACCGGTCGCTCCACATGGCAAGTTCGTTCCCGGCCGGGTCGGTGAAATGAAAACGCCGCCCGCCAGGGAACGAGAAGATGGGTTTCACGATGGTGCCGCCCGCATCGGTAACGGACTCCAGCGCGCTTTCCAGCTTTGCAGCATAGAGTACGGGCAGAGGCTTTCCGGTCGCCTGTCCATCGGCATCAAATCCGCCGTCCAATCCTTCGGAAAAGGCTGAATAGGTTGGGCCGTAATCGGTGAAAGACCAACCGAAGGCTCGCGCATAGAAACTCTTCGTGGCATCAAGCGATCCGTGTCCCGCTGGCATTTCCAGATAGTCGAGCTTGCCTGTGATACGCATGGCATAAATCCTTGATGTTCATTATTTGTTCTAATATTGACCGAAGGTTGCGGCTTTTGTCAAGGCAAAGGAACAAGGCTACCTTGCTCGTACCGTTAATCCAGTATTTTTAACACCGTTTCGTCGCCGTCGCGCAAGCGCTAATGATCGTTGATATTGCCTATGGTCTCGCCAGTTTTATCAGCTTCGAAGAAACATCTGATTGGCCGTCGATAGCTTCGCGCGAACCACAATTGCTACTCGAAATTGAGTTTTCCGTGAGCGGTGTTGTATAGGGATATGTTTGTCTTCCGCACGATGAAACTGTCGTAGAGTTCGTTAATTTCGTCTTTCAAGGAATGCCACGATGATATCTGCGAAAGGTGCTCTCCACTTGCCTGCTCATACATGGAGACGTTGCTCGGTTGAAGTTAACTGTATTAATATAGCCATGTTTGTGCGTTCCACCGATTTGTGAATCCATTAATTGACGCCCAGTGATGACGATATCACCAGCAAAAAAGCTGCAGCGGCTCAAATTTGACTATATCAATTATTTATAGTTTAATCCAGTCGACATTGGTGGCGTTTCTCGTAAGGGGCTGCCTTCGGACGTTTGTCCGAGTGGAGCGTACTCGCTGGCATTGCCAAATGGACGGGAGAACATTGTGGCAATCATGTTCATCAGAGCGCAGCTGATCAGCAGGGGAGCGGGGCGCAATGTCGTCTCGGCCGCCTCTTATCGTCATCGCGCCCGGATGAGAGACGAACAGACCGGAACCTTGTTTAACTATCGCGGCGGCGACGATGATTTGGTCCATGAAGAACTGGCGTTGCCGGAAGATATTCCATCGTGGCTGAGGTCAGCAATCGAAGGCAAGACTGTCGCTGAGGCAAGTGAGGCGCTCTGGAATGCAGTCGATGCTTTTGAGACACGTGTGGACGCACAACTTGCCCGTGAGTTGATTATTGCTCTGCCGGAGGAACTGACGCGGGCGGAGAATATCGCTTTGGTTCAGGAGTTCGTCCGAGACAATCTGACTTCGAATGGCATGATCGCCGACTGGGTTTATCACGACAAGGACGGCAATCCGCATATCCATCTGATGACGGCATTGAGGTCGCTGACTGAAGAAGGGTTTGGTCCCAAATATGTGCCGGTTCGCCGACCCGACGGGAAACCACTACGTGATGTAAAATCAAATCGCCATAACGGGGATATTGTTTATACGTGTTGGGCTGGTGACAAGAAGACGATGAAGGCGTGGAAGGTCGCCTGGGCGCAAACGGCAAGCCGGTATCTGGCGCTGGCTGGCCATGACATCCGTCTGGATGGGCGCTCTTACGCCGAACAAGGTCTTGACGGGATTGCCCAGAGGCATCTGGGACCCGGAAAGTCGGCGATGATGCGCAAGGGCGTCGAAATGTATTTCGCTCCTGCCGATCTGGCACGTCGGCGGAAAATGACCGCCCGGCTGCTTGCAGATCCGGGACCTCTCCTCAGGCTGCTTGGCAACGAGCGCTCGACCTTTGATGAGAAGGATATCGCAAGGATCATTCACCGCTATGTCGATGATCCGTCCGACTTCTCCAATATCCGCGCACGGCTGATGGCATCGAACGATCTGGTCCTGCTGAAGCCGCAGCAGGTCGGGCGACTGACTGGCCAGGCAACCGAACCTGCAATCTTCACCACCCGCCAGATCCTGCGCACCGAATATGACATGGTTTGCTCAGCCGATGTTTTATCGAAGAAGAAGGGGTTCGGAATTGTCGAAGCAAAACGGCTGGCTGCCGTGCGGTGCGTCGAAACGGGCGATCCACAAAAACCGTTCAAGCTTGATCCCGGGCAGATCGAAGCCATTCGCCATGTTACTGGCGACAGCGGTATCGCTGCCGTCATCGGGCTTGCCGGTGCAGGCAAGTCGACATTGCTTGCAGCTGCACGCCTTGCCTGGGAAAGTGGCCATCATCGCGTCTTTGGCGCTGCACTGTCCGGTAAAGCGGCTGAAGGACTGGAGGAGAGTTCCGGTATCAGATCGCGCACGCTTGCCGCGTGGGAACATGCCTGGGGAAACGGGCGCGATCAGCTAAAACGCGGTGACATCTTCGTTGTCGATGAGGCCGGCATGGTCTCCTCATTGCAGATGGCGCATGTGCTGAAGGCAGCAGAAAAGGCGGGCTCAAAGGTTGTTCTGGTCGGCGATGCAATGCAGCTGCAGCCAATTCAGGCGGGTGCGGCTTTCCGGGCAATATCGGAACGGATCGGTTCAGCCGAGCTTGCTGGTGTGCGCCGGCAAAGGGAACAATGGGCGTGCGATGCCTCAAAACTCTTCGCTCGTGGCAAGGTCGAGGAGGGACTGGATATCTATGCCAGGCATGGGCACCTGATCGAGGCGGAAACCCGCGACGGGCTTATCGACCGGCTGGTCAGCGACTGGACAGAGGCGCGCAAGAAAGCAATCGCACAGGCACCGGCAGGGCGAGGGGGGCGGCCAGAGGCGGGGATTGGAGAGAAAGGCCGTGGTGGCGGGCATCGAGGTGCCGAGCTACGGGGTGATGCGTTGCTGGTATTGGCGCACACAAACAAGGACGTCCGCAAGCTGAATGAAGCCTTGCGCCAGGTGATGATGGAGGATGGAGCGCTCACAGCTGCGCGCAGCTTCCGCACCGAGCGAGGTATGCGGGAGTTCGCTGCAGGCGACCGGATCATCTTCCTGGAAAATGCCCGCTTCCTTGAATCACGTGCAACAGGGTCTGGCCCGCAATATGTCAGGAATGGCATGCTTGGCACGGTGGTATCCACTGGCCATGCACTGCGTCGTCCGCTTCTGTCTGTCCGGCTCGACAGTGGCAGCGAGATTGTTCTCAGTGAAGACAGTTATCGTCATATCGATCATGGCTATGCCGTAACGATCCACAAGTCGCAGGGCGCGACCGTCGATCGCACGTTCGTGCTTGCCACCGGCATGATGGATCAGCATCTGACCTATGTGTCGATGACCCGTCATCGCGATCGGGCTGATCTTTATGCGGCACGCGAGGATTTCTGGGACAAGCCGGAATGGGGGGAGAAACTCCGTATTGACCATGCGACCGGTATGACCGGTGAACTGGTCGCAACCGGCCAGGCAAGGTTCGGGGCGCAGGATGAAGATGTTGCCAAAAGCCCCTATGTCGATGTGAAGACAGATAACGGTACGGTCCATCGCCTTTGGGGTGTCAGTCTGCCCATGGCACTATCCAGGGCTGGAGCCTCCAGAGGGGATACGGTCACGCTTCGCAAGGATGGCGTCGAGACTGTGTCAGTAAAGGTTGCAGTCCCTGATGCGCAAGGCGGCGAAAGGCACCTTGAGGAACGCGCGGTCGACCGCAATGTCTGGACGGCGAAACTGGTTGAAACTGCCGATGTGCGCGGGGAGCGGATTGCAAGCGCAAGCCATCGGCCGGCATTGTTTCGGCAACTGGCCGACCGCCTTGCTCGTTCAGGCGCCAAAACCACTACGCTCGATTTTAGGAGCGAGGCTGGCTATCAGGCCCATGTTGATGACTTTGCCCGCAGGCGTGGTATCGACACACTTGCCGAAGTTGCAGCCGGCATCGAGGCAGGGGCAACCCGCCAACTGGCGTGGTTTGCGCAAAAGCGCCACCAGGTTGCAAAACTGTGGGAGCGGGCAGGCGTGGCGCTCGGCTTGGCAATCGATCGGGAACGCAACACGTCCTATCATGAGGAGCGGTCCGAAAGCTTCGCCATGCAAAATACAGGCGTTTCAACACCTGCAATTCAACGTTCTCTCAGTTCCCCCAAAATCCGCCTGCCGGACAATGGCGATGAGGGCCAGGAAGCTCGCACAGTACCGCCGACGCTTGCTGCCGTGACAAAGTTCAAGACATCGGTGGAGGTTGAAGCGCGCGGGAGGGCAGTTGCCGCAATCCATTATCGTCATAACCGATCGGCACTTGCTGAAACAGCATCTCGTATCTGGCGCGATCCCGCCGGTGCTGTCGACATGATCGAGGCCCTGATCGAGAAAGGCATTGCAGGCGAGCGGATCGCGGCAGCCATTGCCAATGACCCGGCTGCCTATGGTGCCCTACGCGGTTCCGGCCGTATCGTGGATAAATTGCTTGCCACCGGTCGTGAACGAAAAACCGCACTTCAAGCCGTATCGGAGGCGGGAACCTGTGTCCGCTTACTGGGATCCTCGTGGACGAGGGCACTTGATGTGGAGACCAGAACAATCCGCGAGGAGCGCGAGCGTATGGCGGTTACCGTTCCTGGATTGTCATCAATGGCAGACGTCGCGCTGCGGAGGATAACAGAGGCGATGAAGAAGAAGGGTGCCAGGCTCGAGGACGTAACGGGTTCGCTTCAACCTCATATACTTCAGGAATTTGCGACGGTGAGTAAGGCGCTCGATCTCAGATTCGGGCGCAATGCCATCCTGCGTGGCGAAAAGGCCGTCATCAATCGCCTGTCGTCAGCACAGCGACCAGCCTTCGAAGCGCTGCAGGGCAAGTTGAGGATTGTTCAGCATACAGTTCGCCACCAAGAAAGCCAACGTGTCATGACCGAGCGCAGGCAGCGGAGTTTAAATCGAGGGCGCGAGATTTCTACTTAGAGCGGGTAACAAGAAACATTGCGTTTATGTCATTGAGTGAGTTCGTGGCTAAAATTATTCAAACCCAGCCATGTTGTTTGGAATAGCGAACCTTCATTTCCAAATTGTGCACCAGTCGATAGGTAATCCCCCCGTTTTTAACGGGGCTCGTCAGTAGAATTCACGCGGCCATTTTCAGTTTCTGTGCGGGCGTTACGCCGCCGATGCCCATATTGGGACGTTCGTTGTTGTAGGTCCATAGCCACTGCGTGGCAAATTCCTGCGCCTCCTCAATGCTTTCGATGATGTATTGGTCGAGCCAATCATTCCGAACGGTGCGATTGTAGCGCTCGACATACGCATTTTGTTGTGGCTTGCCGGGTTGGATATGGCTCAAGGCGATGCCTTGGTTGGCAGCCCACTCCATCAGTTTGCCACTGACGTATTCCGGCCCATTATCAACACGAATTGCGAATGGTTTGCCGCGCCATTCGATGATCTGGTTGAGGCTGCGGATGACGTGTTCGGCAGGCAGCGAGAAGTCTACCTCAATGCCCAAACCTTCGCGGTTGAAGTCATCCAGGACGTTCAGCAGTCGGAATTGCCTTCCATCCTCCAGCCGGTCGGCCATGAAATCCATGGACCAGACCATGTTCGGCGCATCTGGCACTGTCAGAGCATCGGGCTTGTCCCGCTTCAACCGCTTGCGTGGCTTGATCCCGAGGTTCAATTCAAGCTCACGATAGATGCGGTAAACGCGTTTATGGTTCCAGTGATGCCCCTGGACATTGCGCAGATAAAGGAAACACAGACCGAAGCCCCAGGTCTTCTTTGCCCGCGTCAGTCCGATCAGGAGATCGGCAATCTGCTCGTTCTCGCCGTTCAGCCTGGCGCTGTAACGATAACATGTCTCGCTGACCTCGAAGGTGCGGCAGGCAAGCGCAACGCTCACCCCTCGCAACACCACTGCTTTCCCAGCCATCTCCCGGCGTTGAGATGGCCGCGTCACTTTTTTCCAAGAGCCTCTTTGAGCAGTTCCGCCTGCATGCTCATCTCCGCATACATCTTCTTCAGGCGACGGTTCTCGTCTTCCAGAGCCTTCATCTGGCTGATCATCTAGGCATCCATGCCGCCGTATTTGGATCGCCATTTGTAGAACGACGCAGTGCTCATTCCATGTGCCCGGCATAACTCGGGTACAGGAACGCCGCCTTCCGCCTGGCGAAGGATGGCAAGGATTTGCGGTTCGCTGAATCTGCTCGTCTTCATCAAAATCTCCTCGATCATATAGCCCGAGAAAATTCTACTTTTGAAGTCCGTTATTCGGCGGGGGATTACCGATACGCTAAGGCGAAAACCATCAGTATAGGATATCGCTTTGCAGTTCTCCGCCTTCTCCAGAGTGGATCCCAAAAAATATGAGACTTCTTATAGAAAAAATATAATCAGAAAGAGATGCAGTATTAATCAAAGATAAATCCAAAAAAGAAATGATCTTCTTAGGAAAGTATATGGAAATACATGAACTCCTTATTCTTATTTTAAGGTTTCTTCAGACGAATGCCGACTCCTTTTCCGTCATTTGCTTCGATGAATTCGATGCCTGCTGTTTCAAATATTCCACGAATTTTTTCTAACGTAGAAGAACGCAATTCCTCTCCATTCTCAAAACGGGATACTGTTTGCGTAGAAATATGCGCGGTGTGAGCTAACTCTCTCACGCCCCATCCTAACGCTGTACGCGCAAGTCTACATTGCAAAGGAGTCATACGACAACATTGTAGTGATTTCGTTTGCGCAATTGCCCTAACTCCTATAATCTAAACTATCGACGGCTGAGCAATGTGTAGGGCACATCACTCAGCCTAACCACAACCAAGCTGATTGGAGCTCGGATCATGGCTGATTCCGACGATACCACAAATTTGCCAGAAATAACCCGAAGGAAACTTCTCTCGGTCGCAGGAGGGCTTTTGACTGCAGCATCAAAAGAGAAAGCGCGAGTATCGGATACAGTAGTTAGTTATTTTAGCCGAGAGGGCAAAGGGGATTCTGCTGTTAATGTTTGGAATAGATGGCACGCGATTCATGTGCATCGACAAGGATTGTGTCGTCGACAACAAGAACTAGAGAGGACGTTGCTTCGTGTAGTTGGCTTTCCGCTGGTGGAATTGCAAGTTCCAGGGCGTGATAAGTTAGTTTGCGTTCACACGTCCCGAGAGATCAATATTGTTCTTTCCGGAGCAGAAATGACTTCTGCGAGGAGGAGAGCCCAAATTGAGTTGGCGGCGCGTCAGAAAGCATGGAATGATTATAGCGAGCAACTCGGCTACAAGCAGGCATTCGAGGCAGATCTCGATTTGCAAGAGGTTGAGTTAGCGATAGCAGGTGAACTTCTGGCGACACCGGCGCAATCCATTGCCGGAGTGATTGCCAAATTGCATTGTTTGATTGAGATGGAAGACGCTGAGCTCGTTCAAGACGATAACCCTTCCTTTCCAATACAGATGATTCTGACGGATCTTGTCAAAATCGATGGGAAAAGGTTTTTGTGCTCGGCTTGAATAGCGTGCTCGTTATCGCGCGAGAGGCACTGGTGAGGCTTTAACTCAATGCAATTCTTTGAGAAGCCAAGCTTAATATAGTGAATGAGTGGAAATGCTTGCGTCAACATGCTGTTTCCGAATAGGATTCTCCATGAGGTAGATACGCAGCTGCCTTGGAGCGTCGAAACTCCTGCAACAGGTTGGTGCTGGCTGTTACAGCATCACTCTCCTTGACCTTTGGTCGGGGAGCCTGTGGCGTATGCAACAGGTTCAACGAACTAAAGGCTACAGGGCCGTGTTGCACGGTTTCGAACTCCCCGATCACCAAGGGGTCAATGAGCACAAAAGGCGGGGGCGCACCGCAATCGCTCTTTAGGAAACCAATATTAATTTCGGCTTTGGTAACCTGTTGTCTCGACCCCTCCATTTTTCGCAAGGGGATTCTCATGTCAGGAAATCAAAACGCGGTCAGTTATTGTTTCTACACCTATGTCTATGGCGACGATTTGTCGGTTTCCAGTCAACGATTCTACGAAACACAGACTTTAGCTCGCGAGGACGTTATCGCCTTTCGCAAGAAGCTGGTCCGCGAGCCAGGTAGGGTAGAACCTTTGCGAGACGTTCAAATCGTCAAGATTGAAACGGTTCCGGTTACGTCTCAAGCGCTGGTCGATCACTTTAATAATCTTAATGGGAAGCTGGATAGCCTCATCCGTTCACGAAGTGTGGTCGAACGAATAAACGAACCGCAGGTGGCAACAAGCCAATCCGACCCCTTATCATAATCCGCTTGTTTAACTGAGAGTCGTGTGCGGCATCTAAGGACTTGGACAATCGGCTTGCTCTAAAATCAATTATCTTCGGAAGATTTGTTCCACTCTTCGACCGGCCTGGTCTTTAATCGATTCTATTGTCGCGGCTTGTCTTTTTTGGTTGGCAGCAGCCTTGCTGATCGCATAAGCAACGGAAAGCAGGTTCTGGGAGTACTTGCAATTGTTGCAAGCCTTTCATGAACCGGTCCTGCATCAAGGGAGGCCATAATGGCGAAGTGGGTGTACACGTTCGGCGACGGCAAGGCAGAAGGTGCGGCAAGCGACCGCAATCTTCTCGGCGGCAAGGGAGCGAATCTGGCTGAGATGAGTAGCCTCGGCCTTCCAGTGCCTCCAGGCTTTACCATCAACACCGAAGTCTGCACCTATTATTACGATCATGACAGGTCCTATCCCTCCGAGCTGAATGAACAAGTTCAGGGAGCTTTGGTCCATATCGCGAAAGTTACGGGGCGCAATTTTGGCGACGCCGAAAAGCCACTTCTGGTGTCGGTGCGTTCAGGTGCCCGGGCTTCCATGCCGGGCATGATGGATACGGTGCTCAATCTCGGTCTCAACGACGAGACCGTACTGGCGATAGCTCGCGAAGCCGGTGATGAGCGTTTTGCCTATGACAGTTACCGCCGCTTCATCCAGATGTATTCGGATGTCGTGCTGGGTGTCGATCATGGCTTCTTCGAAGAAATTCTCGAGGACATGAAGGCCGATCTTGGCGTCGAGGTCGATACGGCACTGACTGCTGAAGACTGGAAGGACGTCATCGGCTCTTACAAGGCGAAGGTAGAAGAAGAACTCGGCCATCCTTTCCCGCAAGATCCGCGCGAACAGCTCTGGGGCGCTATCGGCGCCGTCTTCTCAAGCTGGATGAATGCGCGCGCTATTACCTATCGTCGCTTGCACAATATTCCGGCAGCCTGGGGCACTGCGGTCAATGTGCAGGCCATGGTATTCGGCAATATGGGCGAAACCTCTGCGACGGGTGTTGCGTTCACACGCAATCCTTCGACGGGCGAGAAGAAACTATACGGCGAGTTCCTCGTCAATGCGCAGGGCGAAGACGTGGTGGCGGGCATTCGCACGCCGCAGAACATTACCGAAGAAGCGCGCATCGCAGCCGGTTCCGACAAGCCGTCGCTGGAAAAGGTGATGCCGGAAGCATTCGCCGAATTTCTCAAGGTCGCCGATCGGCTGGAGCAGCACTATCGCGACATGCAGGACCTCGAATTCACCATCGAGCGCGGCAAGCTGTGGATGCTTCAGACCCGCTCGGGCAAGCGTACCGCAAAGGCCGCATTGAAGATGGCCGTTGAAATGGCAGACGAAGGTCTGATTTCCGAGCAAGAAGCGGTTCTGCGCGTCGATCCGGCCGGACTTGACCAGCTTCTGCATCCGACCATTGATCCGCGCGCTGAGCGTCAGGTTATCGGTCAGGGACTGCCCGCATCGCCGGGTGCTGCGACAGGCGAAATAGTTTTTTCTTCGGAAGATGCCGAACAGGCCAAGTCGGAAGGCCGCAAGGTCATTCTGGTTCGTATCGAGACCAGCCCGGAAGATATTCACGGCATGCACGCGGCGGAAGGCATTCTGACGACGCGCGGCGGCATGACCAGCCACGCGGCCGTTGTCGCCCGCGGCATGGGCAAGCCATGTGTGTCGGGCGCGGGGTCGCTTCGCGTGGATTATCGCAATGGTGTCATGCTTGCGGCAGGCCAGCCCTTCAAGAAGGGTGATGTCGTCACCGTCGACGGTGGTACAGGGCAAGTTCTGAAAGGTGCTGTGGCCATGCTGCAGCCCGAGCTTTCCGGTGATTTTGGCAAGCTGATGGAATGGGCCGACCGCACCCGCCGGATGAAGGTTCGCGCCAACGCCGAAACACCTGCGGATGCCCGTACAGCACGCTCATTCGGTGCGGAAGGCATTGGTCTTTGCCGCACCGAACACATGTTCTTTGAGGGAGGCCGCATCGTCGCGATGCGTGAGATGATCCTTTCCGACAATGAAGAAGGCCGTCGCACGGCTCTGGCAAAACTTCTGCCGATGCAGCGTTCGGATTTTGTCGAGCTTTTCGAGATCATGAAGGGGCTACCGGTCACAATCCGTCTGCTTGATCCGCCATTGCATGAGTTTCTGCCGCATACGGACGAGGAAGTCGCAGAGGTTGCCCGGTCGATGGGCGTCGATGCGGCAAAGCTGCGCGAACGCGCCGATGCCTTGCATGAATTCAACCCGATGCTGGGTCATCGTGGTTGCCGTCTGGCTGTGTCCTATCCGGAAATCGCAGAAATGCAGGCGCGCGCGATTTTCGAAGCTGCCGTCGAAGCGGGCAAGAAAACCGGCGAACATGTGGTGCCGGAAGTGATGGTGCCGCTGGTCGGTCTGAAAGCCGAACTCGATTTCGTCAAGGCGCGCATTGATACCATCGCCAAGCAAGTCATGGGCGAGGCTGGTATCAAGATCGATTACATGGTCGGCACGATGATCGAGCTGCCGCGCGCTGCCCTGCGCGCCGCTGAAATCGCTGAAACGGCCGAGTTCTTCTCGTTCGGCACCAACGATCTCACCCAGACCACCTTCGGCATCTCACGCGATGATGCCTCGTCGTTCCTGACCTCTTATCAGCAACGTGGCGTGATCGAGCAGGACCCGTTTGTTTCGCTCGATCTCGAAGGCGTCGGTGAACTGGTGGAAATCGCCGCCGAGCGCGGGCGGAAAACCCGCGAAAAACTGAAGCTCGGTATTTGCGGCGAGCATGGCGGTGATCCGGCTTCGATCGCGTTTTGCGAAAAGACCGGCCTCGACTATGTCTCCTGTTCGCCTTTCCGCGTACCGATTGCCCGTCTTGCCGCAGCGCAGTCGGCGGTACGCAAGGTTTGACAGCACGCCACAATTTGGCTTAGCTACCGGAGTAATTTCCCGGTAGGTAAGCCATTTTTAGAAGATATTGTCATGCTTCGTTGTATCGCTGCGGCAGGTGCCGCCTTTTTCGTAATGACCGGTATTGCCAGCGCCTATGATATCTCGCCGCAGGAGCAGGCGGAGAACAAGACCAAGCATGACACGATCGGTATAGTTGAGCCGCAATTGCATATCGCACGCGGTGGTGCTGCATCTCCGCAGGTGGCGTTGACGCTTGATGCCTGCATGGGCAAGACCGATCACCGTATTCTGGACATGCTGGTTCAGAACCGCATTCCGGCGACAATCTTCGTGACGGGGCGATGGATAAAACAGAACCCGGCTGCCATGGCGGTTCTGAAGGCCAATTCCGATCTGTTCGATATCGAGAACCACGGCGCGATGCATGTTCCGGCCATTACCAATGAGCCGAGAATGTACGGCCTCAAAACAGCAGGCTCGCTTGAAGCCGTGCATCAAGAAATCGATGGCGGTGCGACAGCGATCACGGATGCTGGCATGTCCAGACCGGTCTGGTATCGCGATGCGACGGCTCGCTATTCGACCGACGCCATCAAGCTGGCGACGGGCATGGGCTACAAGATTGGCGGGTATTCATTGAATGGTGATCAAGGAGCATCGCTGCTGGCTCCGACCGTCGAGCGCCGCATTGTCGCCGCGCGTGACGGCGACGTCATCATTTCGCATATCAACCAGCCGACGCGCTCGGCGGGCGAAGGTGTGGCCAAAGGTGTTCTGGCTCTGAAAGCGAAGGGAATGAAATTCGTGCGTCTCAAGGATGTCGAGACGACGATGACGCTCAATCCGGTCGCACCGCACAATCTTCATGCGGGCGTTCCAAAGCCCGCAGCGCCGAAATAGATCGCAACAGTTCAGGAGTTGTTGGCTTTTTCCTTCGGGGACAGGCTCTTCATAACGGCGGCGTAGTTGCGGCCAAGACTTTCGAAAACGGCGTTTTCACCTGTCGGCGGTTCGATGGACAAGGTTGTGCCGTCGTTGCGTAGTGTCACGAAGATGACCTGATCGTCCGGTTGTCCGGCAATGGCGATTGCACCGATGCGTTGTGCTGCGCTGGTGTCGAGAGCTGGCATATTGAAAAGAACTTCACCGCCGACCCGTTCGGCAGCCTTGGCAAGTGCGGAATCGAAACCTTCGACCAGCACGTCGATAGCTCCCAGCGCGAACTCCAGTTCGACCGCCTCAAGCGTCATCGTGTCGTCTACGGTTGTGCCGTCCGATGACGGGTTGCCATTTTGAAGGGCGCGATCCATTCCGTCCTCTCCGACGATTGCATTAAAAGCCCCCATATACGCAATCATGCCTTCTGTTAGCGGTTGCTGCAATGTCTTTTTATTTGATTTACCTAGCTTTTTCTCACGTATTCTTAAAGCTGGTGATCTTTGCAGGCTAAGGACGCATCCCGAAAAGTGTGAAACGGTTTTCGGATCAGATGCGTGTTGAACAAACAACTGGAGCGCCGGTCTGATACAATCAGATCGAATTGCGCTCCGCGAGGGTGCTGCCCCTAATGCGATTTGCCCGATCTATCAAGCACGCTAAACGTGCATTAGCCTATGCTTTCATAGATAGCTAAACATTGATCCCGATAGGTTTTGATCGCGGTCAATGCTCTTTCCTCGCGAATCTTCGACCCTTTGCTCATCACGAAGGAATTGGTGTCGGAGGGCACATGAAACTGATCTGGAAAGCGGCGGTCGGCGGCGCAGGTGCGTTAGCCGCAGCTTGGCTCTTTGCACTTTCAACACCCCATTGGCTGACAGCCAGACAAGAAAGCGCCGTTGACGTCACCGACAAGGTTTTGATCGAAAAGGGCGAATATATTGCCCATGCGGGCGATTGTGCTGCGTGCCATACGGCGCCGGGGGGCAAGGCGTTTGCGGGTGGGCTCGGTATGCAAACGCCGCTCGGCACGATTTATTCCACGAACATCACGCCGGATAACGCAACCGGTATCGGTGGCTACAGCTACGCCGATTTCGAGCGCGCGGTGCGTCAGGGCGTACGCCAGGATAATGTTCATCTTTATCCGGCAATGCCGTTTGTCTCTTATACGGTTGTGAATGATGACGACATGAAGGCGCTTTACGCGTTCTTCATGTCGAAGGTGGAGCCTGTCGAGCAAGAAAACCAGCCCAGCACCTTGCCGTGGCCGACCAATATGCGCTGGCCGCTCGCATACTGGCAGCTCTTTTTCGGAAATTCTCGTCCGTTCGAGATTGCAGCCGATACCGATCCGGTGATTGCGCGGGGTGCGTATCTGGTCGAGGGGCTCGGCCATTGCGGCGCGTGCCACACACCACGCGGTCTCGCCTATGAAGAAAAAGCGGTGAAGAACGATCCAAAAGGCAAGTTCCTGTCGGGGTCGGTTCTGGAGGGCTGGTATGCGAAGAATTTGCGCGATCAGGATACCGGCCTTTCAACATGGGTCGAAGATGAGATCGTCACCTTCCTCAAGACCGGGCGCACCGATCGCACAGCAGCATTCGGTTCGATGGCCGATGTCGTGCAGCACTCGACCCAGTATCTTGCGGAAGACGATCTGCGTGCAATTGCCCGTTACCTGAAGTCGCTGCCACCGAGCGAAGGACGCGAACGCGAATGGCAGCCGAAGGAAGACGTGACGACGGCGGCACTCAAGGCGGGAGATTTCAGCGCGCCGGGTGCTCTGTCCTATGTCGAGCAATGTTCGGTCTGCCATCGCATGGACGGCAAGGGTGCGTCACGCATCTATCCGGCGCTTGCCGGCAACTCGATTGTCTTTGCCGACGATCCGAGCTCGCTTATCCAGGTCACGCTGACCGGGGGCAGGACGCCTGATACACCAGCGGACAAGATGGCTTTCACCATGCCGGGCTTCGCCAATCTTCCGAACTGGCAGGTCGCCGAAATCCTCAACTTCATTCGCAACGGTTGGGGTAACCACGGCGCTGCCATAACGGAACAGGATATTGCGCGCATGCGGCGTGAAATTGCTCACAAGCCCGTCCACTACGTTCCGGAGAACAAGCAATGAAAACCAGTACGATTATCGTTCTAGGTGCCGGTTTTGCCGTGGCGGTAACGGGCGGCGCTTTCCTGTTCAATCATCTGCGACCCTCGATGGATGCTCCGGCTCCCAAGGCTTATGCGGTTCTGGACAAGGACAAGAATCAGGTCGGAACCTATGTCATCCCGCCGGACCGTGACATTCTCAAACAGCCGAACGCGCCCGAGATCATGCATGGCAAACGGCTGCTCAACGAAACCGCGCGACTTCTGCCCGACAATGTCGGCAATGGCCTGAATTGCAATTCCTGCCACATGGGGCAGGGCAAGATCGACAATGTTGCTTCTTATATCAACAGCAGCAACTTCTATCCCGCCGTCATGCCCCGCGCGGGCAAGGAAGTCGATCTGGTCATGCGCATCAATGGCTGTTTCCAGCGTTCGATGAACGGCAAGCCTTTGCCGCCTGATGGAGCCGACATGAGGGCGATGGTCGCCTATATGGACTGGCTGCGGCAAGATGTGAAAAAGGGCACGAAAGTGGCGATCCGCAATGCCGGGCCCATCGACGAAAGCCTGCTTCCCGATCCGGTCAACGGTGCGAAGATCTATGCTGCCCAATGTTCGACCTGCCATGGCGCTGATGGCGAAGGTATGAAGGATCAGGCTGGCGATTACATCTTCCCGCCGCTCTGGGGTGATGAAAGCTTCAACATCGGCGCCGGGCTGGCACGCACTTACAAGGCGGCGCAGTTCGTCAAATATGCGATGCCACCTGCCCAAAACTACAATCTGCCTGTAGGGCAGGGCGATGTTCTGACAGATCAGGAGGCCATCGACGTGTCTGAATATTTCACTCATATGCCGCGTCCTGATTTCGCAGGCAAGGTGAAGGACTGGCCGAACACGAAGAAGCCGAAAGACGCGCGTTATTGAACCGTATCGCTGAGAAAAATCACCCTGCCGTGCGTAAGACAGGCGGGGTGATCAATTTCTTTGCTGAGGTTTTGCCGTGTGAAATTCTCTCTGCTATTCATACTGCTTGAAAACAGAGAGATAGAGCGTTTCCAATGATTCAGTATAAGCTGGAAATGCTCTCGGAGACTGCATGAGAAAACTTCGCTACCAGCGGCGTCAGTCGCGCTCTGCGGTCTGGGCACTTCGCCTTGGCATTTTTGCGCTCGTGCTGCTTGCCTTGGCATTTCTTCTGCATCGCTTCTGGACGCTGGAGACGCCGGACCTTGTGCTGGTTGCCGGATTGAGCACCGGTCTTGCCGCTTTGGCTCTTCTTTGCGCTGCAAAGGGTTTCCGCAATCTCTGGGTCAATGGCGACAAGGGCGGCGGGCGCTCCTTCTGGGGCGGCATATTCGCCTTTGCCGTATTGCTTCCGGTCGGGCTGGTAACGACGCTGTGGTATCTCTCTCCCCCGCTTTACGACCTCTCCACGGATTTCGAGACGCCGCCGCAATTCCCATCCAATATGCCGCCACGCCTGCAATGGATGAATCCGCTGACAGTGGCCGTGAGTGGCGATGCGCTGACCCAGTTGACCGCCTATCCCGACGTAGTCGGACGCCGCTACGAAGCCGCGCCTGATCGCGTTGCGCAAGGCGTCGAGACGGTTCTCAAGACATTCGGATGGCAGGAGATTGCGCGCAATACTCCTTCGCCGGAGCAGAATGCAACGCGGTTTGCTGTGACGGCGCATAGTTTCATTCTGGGTCTGAAAAGCGATATCGTCATCCGTCTGCTCGACGAAGGCGAAACCACCTATGTCGATGTGCGTTCGCTGTCACGCTATGGCAAGCGCGACATGGGGCAGAATGCAGGCTTCATCACCGATTTTCTGGGAACGCTGGAAGGCGAGGTCAACAAGGCTCCGGCTGACGTGGAATAATCAGCCGGGAAGATAGATACTATCGAGCGATGGATGGCGGTTGGTCTTAACCTCTCCACGCCCGACCAGATCTTCCAGATGTGCCAGGACCGACAAGGCTGCAGCGCCATGCAATCGCGGATCGGTCTCGCGATAGATCACTTTCACCATGTCGCTGATTGTCCGGTCGCCCTGCAGAACGCGTTCGAAAATGGCGCGTTCGCGCATCTTGCGATGCGCACGCAGGCCGCGAACGAAAGCGGCTGGTTTGGTGACTGCGCCGCCATGCCCCGGCAGATAGACTTTGTCATCACGTGCCAGCAGTTTTTCTAGCGAGGCCATGTAGTCGTTCATCGAGCCATCGGGCGGTGCAACGATGGATGTCGCCCAGGCCATGACATGATCGGCGGAAAAAAGAACGCCCGTTCCCTTCAGGCCGAACGCCATATGATTTGCGGCATGCCCCGGCGTATGCAAGCCCTCCAATGCCCAGCCGTCGCCTTCGATTGCGCTTCCGTCGGCCAGCACGATATCCGGAGCGAAATCCGTATCGGCGCTCGCTTCGAGCATGTTCACTTCGCCGGCATAATAGGGGCGGGCGGGGCGATGCGGCCCTTCGGCAACAGTGCGCGCCCCCAGTTCCTCCTTCAGGCGCTGCGCCAAGGGTGAATGATCGCGATGGGTGTGGCTGACGAAGATGTGGCTGACCGGCCGGCCGGCAATGGCGGCGATCAGGGTGTTGTAATGCGCTTCATCTTCCGGACCTGGATCGATGATCGCCAGCGTATCCGTGCCGATAATATAGCTGTTGGTGCCGTGAAAGGTGAAAGCGCTCGGATTGTTGGCAGTGAGGCGTAAAATGCCCTTACTCAGTTCAACCGACTTCCCATATTCGGGCGTGAAACTGCTGTCGAAAACAAGCGCCATTGAAGCGGCTTCCATTCTTCTTTGGTTTGATTGATGAAACGGCATAGGCCTTATATAGTTGGGTTGCAAACGTGAACAGTGATGCGCACCGACAATCATGCGCCGCATGTTCGGTCCGGAAATGACATTTCGCCATTCGGTGCTGATGTACCGCGTTCAAGAAGTGGAGTTCGATATGCCCCATAGAGCAAAGTCTCGCGTTGCCGCCGCCTCTCTCGCTGCAGAATATCTGCCAACCAGACAACTGGCCCGTGCTTTCTGGTTTGTCGGCCTTGCGCTGATCGGAACGGCCGTTCTTGCCATCTCTGCCAAGATCAAGGTTGATCTGGTCTACGTCAATGTGACGATGCAGACCTTCGCTCTCTTTGCAATTTCTGCACTTTACGGTTCGCGGCTTGCTGTGGCGACCGTCGCTCTTTATCTGCTTGAAGGTGCGCTTGGCATGCCTGTCTTCACCGGGACGCCGGAGAAAGGCATCGGTCTTGCCTATATGGTCGGCCCGACGGGCGGCTACCTTCTCTCCTATCTTGCTGCGGCCTGGATCGTCGGACGCGCTGCCGACAAGGGGCTGGCGCGCAAACCTTTCGCTCTCGGTGGTGCAATGTTGCTCGCAGAAGCCGTCATTCTTGTGATGGGGGCAGGCTGGATGGCCTATCTCTTCGGTCTGGAAAAAGCCATTGCCTTCGGCTTCGGCGCCTTTATCGTCGGCGATCTTGTGAAACTCGCTCTTGCCGCCTGCGGTGTGCCAGCCGTTATGTCGCTTCTGAAACGCTAAGTTTTTTGTCAGCTCTGCACGTTCAAAGCCGGGCCTTCTGCCCGGCTCAGACCGCTGACAAACCCCGTCATTTTTTTGGCGGGGTTTTATTTTGTGTTGATCTGCGAGATGGATCGGCTGTTTTAACCAGGCCGTTGAGATGCCCCTTTTCTCATGTGGGGCTTGGCTGGCTGGCCTTGGTGAGGGCGATTGCGATCTTCTTGATGTTCTGGGCGGCTGCGGCCAGCAGGCACTGGCATTGGACGCGCACGAGACTTCGGAAGCGGGCATAGCGGTGGCCGTGCAGTTGCTTGGCATCGGCGAAGGAACGTTCGACGGTCTCCTTGCGGCGCTTGTAGATCGCTTTGCCCCAGGTGGTGAGGCGATGGCTATCGGTGCGCTGGCGGGCATCGGCCCAGACATGACGGGTGATGGTGCGCACCGCCTTGCTGTTGGATGTGCACGACGCCAGAAGCGGGCAGCCGCCACAGATGGCGGGGTCGGATGTATAGTGCCTGTAGCCGTTGCGGTCGGTGGTGGCGTAGGTGAGAAGCTGGCCTTGCGGGCAACGATAGCCGTCCTGTTCGGTGTCATGGACGAACTTCGACTTACGCATCATGCCGGCTCTGGGTGGGGTCGGATTGCGGTAGCCGGTAACACCGAGAATGTCCCTGTTCTCCAGGCCTTTGGCGATGCCGGCCGTCGCATAGCCGGCATCCAGCCCGACAGCACCGACGTCGAAGCCGAACCGCTCACGCTGGCGGTCCAGCCGGTCGAGATAGACGATACTGTCATGCACGTTGGCCGGCGTCGCATGGGTGTCGGTGATGATCGCAAGTCGGCCATCCACCGTGCGGTGATCCAGATAGAAGAAGCCCTTCGGCTTGCCGTCGCGCACCATGTAGCCGCTGTCGGGATCGGTTCGGCTGACCTTGGTCTGCTTGACCTCGGCTTCGCGCTCCTTTTCCTTCAATGGCTTCTGGCCGTGCAACACCCGCTCGGCCTCGATCGCCCGGTCGAGATCGGCCCAGTAGTCGGAGCGCGACTTGGCCACCATCTCGAGATCGTATTTGCCCTTGTTGGCATTGGCTTTCAGATGCGTCGAGTCGGTATAGAGAACCGTACCGTCGACCAGACCGTGATCTATAGCCTGCTCGACGATATGGTCAAAAATGTCCTGGGCGACCGAAGTGTCGTTGAAGCGCCGGCGGCGGTTCTGGGAAAGCGTCGAGGCATCGAACACGCCATCGGTCAACTTCATCCTCAGAAACCAGCGATAGGCGACATTGACCTCGATCTCGCGCACCAACTGACGTTCCGAGCGGATGCCGAACAGGTAACCGATGAACAGCGCCTTGAACATCAAGGTCGGGTCGAGCGGCGGACGACCGTTGTCGGCGCAATAAAGCCCCGCAACCCGATCATGGATAAAGGAAAAGTCTATCACCGCATCGATCTTGCGAAGCAGATGATCCTTGGGCACCAGGCTGTCGAGCGTTACCATCTCGAGAGCCGTCTGTTCGGGAGCAGGTTTCTTCAACATGACCCAGTGAATCACAAACCCCTGGTCAGAGCCAGGGGTTTGTCAGCAGTCTGAGCCGGGCCTTCTGCCCGGCTTTTCTTGTTTCAGTTGAAACTGCTTCGCGATTGACAGACGCCCCATCGTTGAGCTTTGTCGCTATAAGAAATCTGTTTTTACGGGGAGGATGATTTGCACGTCGAAACTCTGGTGGTCGAACCGCTGACGAAAGAGGCTTTTGCGCCATTTGGCGATGTCATCGAGACAGAAGGGGCCGAGCTGCGCCTGATCAACAATGGCACCACGGAGCGGTATCACGACCTCGCCCGTGTTGAAGCTGCCGGTGCCGATGCAAAGGTTCTCGTCAATATTTTCCGAGGCCAGTCGTTCGAAGCGCCAATCGATATCGTCATGATGGAACGCCATCCTTTCGGCTCGCAGGCATTCATTCCGCTGAACGGCAGGCCGTTTCTTGTGGTGGTCGCCGAAGATGCCGGCGGCAAGCCCGCCCATCTGCGTGTTTTCCTTGCGCGCGGCGATCAGGGCGTCAACTATTTGCGCAATGCGTGGCACCATCCGCTCTTGGCGTTGGAGCAGAAGTCCGATTTTCTGGTTGTCGACAGAGCTGGCAAGGAAGACAATCTGGAAGAGTTTTTCTTCGCCGATACCGTCTATCGCATCGAAATGACGAAAGCCGTCTGAGCTTCATCTGAGGGATATCATGGGAAAACTTTCCACACATGTTCTCGACACCGCACATGGCAGCCCCGCCGCAGCGATGCGCATCGAACTCTATCGTATTGGCGCAAATGGCACATCCGAACTCATCAAGCGTACGGTAACCAATCTCGACGGACGGACAGACGCGCCTCTGCTTTCCGGCGATGAATTGCGAACTGGCACTTATGAATTGCAGTTTCATGTTGCAGAATATTTTGACGGACGCGGCGCAGAACAGGCCAACCCGCCTTTCCTTGACCTCATCCCGATCCGCTTCGCAATCGCCGCTTCTGACGGCAATTACCATGTGCCGTTGCTTGTCAGCCCATGGTCCTATTCAACCTATCGCGGAAGCTGATCCGGACTTATCCTCTTTACGAGCAGACCAATTAGACTCCTCGCAACATCTATTGCGAGGAGTTGTTCATGGACCAAACCCCAAATCTGAAATTGCCCTATATCCTGCCCAGTGAGGCTCAGAAGCATGTCACTCACAATGAGGCATTGCGGCTGCTTGATGCTGTTGTGCATCTGAGCGTCAAATCACGGACCCAAACCGAAGCGCCCGAAACTCCTGGCAGCGGGTATCGTTATATTGTGGCTGCACCGGCTACGGGAACGTGGGTCGGAAAAGAGGGCGCGATTGCCTCTTTCATCGATGGTGGTTGGCTGTTTGCGACGCCCGGGATCGGCTGGCAGGCCTATGTTGAAAACGAAGCACAATTGCTTGTTTTCGATGGCACACTTTGGAAGGGCGCATCATCAGTGCCAGAAAGCCTGTCATTGTCCATGTTGGGTGTGCATGCGACTGCCGATGCGGTCAACCGGTTCGTTGTTTCGTCGGATGCCAGCCTGTTCAACAATGCCGGTGCAGGACATCAGGTGAAGTTGAACAAGCAGATGGTTACGGATACGGCAAGCCTCCTGTATCAGACGAACTGGACCGGCTTTGCTGAAATGGGGCTGAATGGCAGCAATGACTTCAGCGTCAAGGTGAGTAGTGACACGGGACAATGGCGAGAGGCGATCAGGGTCGATCACGCGACCGGCAATGTTGCAGTGGGTTCGATCTGGCCACAGACCCGGCTTCACGTCGACGGCCCAATCCGTCCCGCGTCCTATGCCGTTGCGTCGCTACCTTCTGCCGGAAGCCATGGTGCGGGTGCAATGGTTTTCCTCACCAGTGCTCCGTCCGGTGCGGAGATGCTCTATTCGGATGGCACGAACTGGCGAAGCATTCGCAGCGGCGCCATAATTGCCTAAAGCATAATCCGACCGGAGTGAAACGCGGATCGATAAGATTATGCGTTGGACAGAAAAGCCTAGAACGCTGATCTGACTCAATCAGATCGAAACGTGCTCTGAGGAAAAGTGCGACGGATTGGTTCGCACAGTTGCCAAGATACTGTTTATGGGCCGTAATTTCGCCAAAAGGCGTTTGTTAAGCCCCTGCAACGGCAATTGATATAGTCCTGCCGTAGGACTCATGTTAACGGTGGCGAGAAATTAGAATGCTTCGCAGCTATAACGCACCGAAAGCCGCGAAGGGATTGACTAAGCTTTAGTCCACAATATTAGTATAAATAGCCTTATGGCGCTGGAATCGTTCCGGTATTTCTCTCTAAAGGAGAGCGGGATAACACGCGTATGAGTTTGAAATATCCATGGCAGAGATTGGCGCTTTTGCCCCGCGCCAGCAAACAGATCATTCTGATGCTGAGCGACTGTGTATTGCTTTTGCTGTCTGCCTATCTGGCATTTGTCATACGTCTCGGTTTCGTTTTTGTGCCGAACGAAGGACAAACGTTCCTGATTTTCATTGCGCCTGTACTAGCAATCCCGGTTTTTGTCCGTTTCGGACTTTACCGCGCCATCATCCGTTATCTCGCAGAACGCGCGATTTGGCCGATTTTTCAGGCCACTGCGATCGGTGCGCTGTTCTGGGTCGCGCTCGTATTCCTGATGGAACTTTATGGCAGCACAGGTCTGCCGCGTTCTGTCCCCTTGCTCTACTGGCTTTTGAGTACGGTTTTCATCTCCGCCAGCCGTTTCGGTGCGAAATGGCTTCTGCGTAGTTCCGAGTCAGACAAGCGTTATACGAGTTCCGCATTGATCATCGGTGTCGGCGAACCTGCCCGCCAGCTGGCAACGGCGCTTCGCAGCCATAGCGACACATTGGTCGTTGGTTTTGTCGATCCTGATGGCGAGCTCAACGGTATGGATATTATCGGGTTGCGAGTCTACGGGGTGGAAGACATTCCCGCCCTGATCGACAATTACGGCATCAAGCAGGTCGTCGTGTCGGAGCCGGCACTGGAACAGAAACAGCGTCAGGATTTCGCGCGTCTTCTGGGGCGTCTTCCGGTCAGTACGCGTATTCTTCCACCGATCGCCGATCTGACGGCAGGCAAATATCTGGTCAGTTCGCTGCGCAATGTCGAGATTGACGATCTGCTCGGCCGTTCGCCTGTGCCGCCGGATGCCGCCCTCCTGCGAGAAGTGGTCGAGGGCCGGTGTATCATGGTGACGGGAGCCGGAGGCTCGATCGGCAGTCAACTCTGCCGCACTATTTCGCAATGGAACCCGGCCTGCGTGGTCTTGTTCGAATCCAGTGAATTCGCGCTTTACAACATAGACCGGCAGTTAAGGCAGATAGCCAGTTGCGAAATCGTGCCTATCCTGGGTTCAGTCCGTGACCGGGCCTGTGTCGAGAAAGCCATTCGTGATTATAATGTCGACACGGTCTATCATTGCGCAGCCTATAAACACGTGCCTCTCGTAGAGAAGAACCCGCTGATCGGCATCTTCAACAATGTTTTCGGTACATTGGAAGTGGCGCAGGCTGCTCTCAACACCGACGTTGAACGGATGGTGCTCATCTCGTCCGACAAAGCCGTGCGGCCCACGAATGTGATGGGTGCAACCAAGCGCTGGGCCGAACTGGTCGTTTATTATTGCGGTAAGCTCGCCGAACAATCCGGGAAAAAGAAGGCATTTTATTCCGTGCGTTTCGGCAATGTGCTTGGCTCGAACGGCTCGGTGGTTCCGCTTTTCCGCGAACAGATTGCCGATGGCGGCCCTATTACGCTGACGCATGATGATATGACCCGCTACTTCATGTCGATCAAGGAAGCAGCCGAGCTTATCGTACAGTCAGGCGGCATCGCTGAATCCGGCGACACGGTCCTGCTGGAGATGGGCGAGCCGGTGAAGATCCGCGATCTGGCCGAGAATATGATCCTGTTGGCAGGTCTGACCGTCCGGAGTGAGGAGAACCCGCACGGTGATATCGCCATTGAAGTGACAGGTATCCGTGAAGGCGAGAAGATGTATGAAGAACTCTTCTATGATCCTTCACAGGCAAAGCCGACACGACACCCGAAGATCATGCGCGCCCCGCAGGGCAAGAAGGCTGCGGTAGACGTTCCAGCCAGTCTCACGGCTCTTCGTATGGCCATGGAAAGCGGTGACGTCGATGCTGTCCGCAAGATTCTGTTCGACGTTATAGCTTCCTGAAGCGCCCGCGAAAATCCAGCAGCAAAACCAGAGTCGCGACAACTGCCACGAGCAGAAAAGCGACCTGTGTGATTGTGTGGTCCAGAGCGAGTAACGCCGTGGCACAGGCAATGAGAATCAGATTCAGGAGCGCCACGTGGCCGACGACCTTCGGCACGCTCCAGCCGGAGCGCTTCGCCGCCTGATAGGCGTGTTTCGAATGCGCCTTCAGGATATTCTCGCCCTGGCTCAAACGCATCACGATGGTCGTGCCTGCATCGAGAATGTAATAGAGCGGCAGGATCAGCGCGACGGCGATGTGTGTTTCCCGCGCGAGCAGGATCAGCGCCGTGCCTGTGATCAAACCAAGCGGCAAACTTCCTGAATCGCCTAGAAAGACTGTTGCCGGTGGACGATTGAAGAGGGCAAAGCCAAGAATCCCGCCGGCTGCGATGATACCGATACCGCCGCTTTCCAGCCCGGCCAAACCAAGCACGGCCAGAATGCCAATGCCAGCCAGTGGAAGCCCTATGCCTGCCGCGGTCATAAGATCAAGACCATCCATGAAATTGGTGACGTTGATCGCTACCACCAGTGCCAGGACAATCAGCGTTGCTTCAAGCCAGTGGGGCAGGAGCTCCGGTAAAAGCCGGAATTCCGGTCCCAGACCATAAACAACCAGCCCAGCAGCCAGGAATTGCGATCCCAATCTGACAAGTGCCGAAAGCTCATAGCGGTCGTCTAGCCCGCCCACGATCCAGAGCAGCAGCGAGGCCGCGGAAAGGCAAAGAGCCAGATGTGCATTGACCTCCAGATCCGGGGCAAAGATCAGCAGTGTTGCGATGATAGAAGGAACGAGCGCCAGCCCGCCGATTTGCCGTGCTATTGTCGTATGGTTGGACCGCGAACTCATCCGCGCCGCGAGAAAGTGCGCGGGCAATAGCCGGTTCAGCAGATAGAGACCGATGCCGCACAAGGTGGCGCTGACGAGAAACGAAATCAACAAAAACAGCATAGTGAATACCGAAAAAACACTCGTCTATAGGAAGTAGCAGCTTTGAAGCCGGACGCAAATCGGCGCTTTCGTTTTGAGGATCTGGCAGCAGCAATATGCGGTTGAAAACATTCTTCACAGGACCTGTAAGCTTGTGCGGGATTTCGCCATTAGGCGATTGCGCTTGGGTTTCGAAGCGGCTATAAGGCCGCGCAACCGATTGCTTCGGTATGATTTGTTGGGGCGTAGCCAAGCGGTAAGGCACCGGTTTTTGGTACCGGCATTCCCTGGTTCGAATCCAGGCGCCCCAGCCACAGATAGTGCTTAAACATAAAGCCGGTCGGGTTTTCCAAGTATCTCTCCACTTGGCATGTCTAAATCTTCTCACATTTACCCGCTATTCGCACCGCCGTGGTAGACGATACGGTCCAATCTGCATTCAAGCAGGCTGGTAGTTAGAAATGCTAATATTAGTTGACCTGCTCCGACTTAAAATGGTCGAGTTTGGATGTTGGTCTTGCAGCAGGTTTTCCCGAGTTGAGAGGGAAAATTTGCTGTGAAGAGGAGACGGTATTCGACGGGAGCTGCTTGCTGTGCCGCTTTAACAGATGGAGAATGGGTGTCATTTATTGCTGTCGAAAAGCAACATTTGCAAATCAAAGAAACTGCGGAGGGGTGACCAAGGCGTCTTTGCGATGAAAAGTTAAATTCCATTAAGGCGCGACAAGCAAGGGTGTTCCCGCCACCGAGAGATTTTCATCGCACACCTAATCATTCGGTGTTAAGCCCTCGAGGGCCTAAAATGCACTGCAGTTGCGAATAAGACGGTGTTGACTCTCGACCTGTATTTCTTCAAGTACGCTACACACTATAGGCGTAATTTTCCCCAAAGCGGCCGCCGCGATGAAGAGAAGATTGGCTAGGATAGGATTATGAGTACCAAACTTTTAAATGTCGACGGTTTTGGCGCTGTGGCTACCGCTGAACCGACAAAAGGTGTTGCGGTTGCTGTCCGCGATATCGGGGAAGCCTTTTCGAAGTACCGCCTTGCACTGATCTTTGGGTGGCAGGATGTCGCGCAGCGTTATCGCCGTTCGCGTGTTGGGGCTTTTTGGCTCACTCTCAATATGGCCGTGTTCATCGGTGCGCTTGGTTTGATTTTCGGTACGCTTTTCCAAACGGATATGCGAGATTTTCTCCCCCACTTGTGTGCAGGCATTATTATGTGGGGGTTCATTTCTACTTCGTTATCCGATGGATGTACTGCGTTCAGTTCTTCTGATGGCATCATCCTTCAGGTAAAAATGCCACTGTTTACACATATAATGCGAGCATTGTGGAGAAATATAATAATATTTTTGCACAATATTGTTATATTCCCTATTTTAATACTCATTCTTGGTAGGGGGGTGAATTACAATATTTTATTGGCTGTACCTGGGTTCATTTTAGTTAGCATTAATTTGGCTTGGATGATGCTGATACTTGCTGTTTTGTGTGCGAGGTTCCGTGATATGACGCAGGTTGTGGCAAATGTTCTGCAAATATTGCTATATGCAACGCCTATAATGTGGATGGTCAAAACGCTACCTGACCATGTTTCACAAGCTTTGGTTTACTGGAATCCATTTTATCATTTTATTCAGCTTGTACGGGCGCCATTATTCGGAGAATCTCCGACTTGGGTGAGCTGGTGCGCTGTTGCCGGGATTGCAATCGTCGGTTGGGCGGTGGCAATCGCATTCTTTGGAAAATACCGTTCTCGTGTAGCATACTGGCTGTAAGCAATGAGTCATATTCAACTGAAAAACGTAAGTGTAGAGTTTCCGATCTATAACTCTTCCAGCCGATCCCTGAAGAATCGCGTTCTGAATATTGCCACTGGAGGCAAAATCGAACGACGTACGGATAGTCTGGTCGTTATACGTGGGCTCACTGATGTGTCTTTGGTTTTGCGCGAAGGGGATCGGGTCGGGCTGATAGGGCATAATGGTTCTGGCAAAACCACAATGTTACGAGTTTTTTCAGGTATATACATTCCCACTCAGGGCGAGGCTGTGGTAAGCGGGGACTGTGTTTCTTTAATCAATATCAATCTGGGTATTGATCCAGACGCGACTGGACGTGAAAATATACGATTACGTTCTGCGATAATGGGGATGGATCCAAAGGAGACTGCAGCCAAGCTTGAAGAAATAGCCGAGTTTTCAGGGCTGGGCGACTTCTTGGATATGCCTTTCAGAACCTATTCTTCTGGTATGCAATTGAGGTTGGCGTTTGCAACATCAACTTCGGTAAGGCCAGAAATTCTCATCATGGACGAATGGTTGTCGACCGGCGATGAAGACTTTAAAGAGCGCGCCAATCAACGCATGCGTGAATTGGTGGACTCTACGAAAATCCTCATACTGGCCTCTCATTCGAGAGAACTTCTGGAGAAGAATTGCAATAGAATCATCTGGTTGGAGCACGGTCGCGTGAAAATGGATGGCGATATTGATGAGGTGCTTTCCTCCTATTTCGGTTGATTTCGAGATAGGTGAATATCGTTCTTGGTCAAGATAATAACGGGCTTCTGGCACGAATAGAGAAAGTATCGTGATCGGATTTACGGTAAGAGAGGTGAGCAAACAGCTTGATTTCTGTTTGTCAGATTTTACTTGATGCGATGATGATCCAACTGGAGTTAGAATAAATGAAGCGGATCGGAATAGCATTCTTCTATGATGAATTTGGTATTGTTGATCAATACATGATTCATCTGTTGAAGTCTTTTAAGCCATTTCTAGAGCGTTTAGTTTTTGTTTCCAATGGCCCTCTCTCAAAAGATTCGGAACAGGTTGTTTCAAAAATTGTCGATAATTTGATTATTCGCGAGAATAAGGGGTTCGATGTCTGGGCTTATAAGGAAGGTTTGGATTCGATTGGCTTTGACAAGCTAACTGATTTTGACGAGCTACTGCTTTTTAATCATACGTTTTATGGGCCGATTTTTCCGTTATCTGAAATGTTTGATGCGATGGCGGAAAAAACTGTGGACTTTTGGGGGGTATCAACCCACGCAAAAATGAAGCCCAACCCGTTTACGCACCAAGGTGTTTTACCAGAGCATATTAACTCTCATTTTATTGCTGTTCGGCAACCCATGCTTTCATCGGCTTCTTTCAAATCCTATTGGGAAACGATGCCGGAGATCAATACCTATGTTGACTCCGTGCTCAAGCATGAATCCCGCTTTACCAAGCACTTTAATGATTTGGGGTATGAGTATGATGCCTATGTTACTCCCAAGGATTATGGTTCAAGGTACCCAGTCTTTATCGATATTGCAGAGACTATTAAGAATAGGTCGCCAATTCTTAAACGGCGCTCCCTATTCCACACCCATTTGTTTCACGATCTGAACGGCATTGATGTTCCCAGAGCACTACGGCTGATCGAAGAAAATAGCGAATATGATGTCAATCTGATTTGGCAAAACGCTGCCCGGACTTCCAAGCTGCGAGAATTGGGAACGAATGCAGCTCTACTGAGAATCATCGGGAATAAACCAGTAGATGTTGATGGGATAGATCAGACGATAGCGGTCTGTGCACATATCTATTATGTAGATTTATTGGACGAAATCCTTTCTTATAGCGATAACATCCCATGCAATTATGATTTCATCTGCACAACGGATTCTGTTGAAAAGAAGAATGAGATTGAAGCGATTTTGGCTTCTAACAAGAAAATTGACAACTATGACGTGCGGATCGTTGAGCAGAATCGTGGACGTGACATGTCCGCGCTTTTCATAACGTTCAGAGACGTATTCTTGAGTGATAAGTATGATGTGGTCTGTAGGTTGCATACCAAAAAGTCGCCTCAGGTAGAGCAAGCACAGAGCCTCGTTTTCAAACGGCATCTCTTGGATAATCTCCTTTATAGTAAGGAATATGTCTCTGGTGTGCTCAAATTGTTTAGGGAAACTGAGACAGTAGGCTTGGCATACCCGCCTGCAATCCATACAGGATACGCCACATTGGGGCACGGTTGGTGGGCAAACAGACCTCAGGTAAAAGAAATCCATGAGCGCCTCAAGTTGAAAACGCCGCTGGATGACCATACGCCCGTCGCACCATACGGTACGATGTTTTGGTTCCGTCCTATCGCGCTGAGAAAACTTTTTGAGTATGATTGGAAATGGTCTGATTTCAATAAGGAGCCAGATCATGTCGATGGTGGTTTGGCCCATGGTCTCGAAAGGGTCATATCCTATGTTGCCGGGGATAGTGGCTACATAACTATGCAGATTATGAACCCAGATAGCGCCGCCTATAACTATACGTCACTAGAGTATAAGTATCAGACTATCATGGCAAAGCTGCCTGCGGGAAGTGTCGCACACGTGGCCTCACTTATTGAAGATTCCAATATATCAAGTACTGTACGGCAGTCTTTCAAGCGGTTAGTTCTTTCAATCAAAAGATCATTGCTATTTCGGTCGCCTACATTATTTAGAGTATTGAGGCCGTTTTATCGGTTGGTTCGCTGGGGCACGTTTCCTTTCCGTAAAAAATGATAGTTTTGGAGATGAATTGATACCGCAACAATAAGCAAGGACTTTACATGAAAATTCTGGTCACAGGAGCGAACGGCTATATTGGTCGCTATGTTGTGAGTTCATTGATCAGCAGAGGCCACCAAGTGGTTGTCGCTGTCAGAGGTGAAATGAATCCTGCAGTTCAGTGTGAAGTCTTCGTAGGCAACATACTGGAATCCGAATCTGATATATTTGATAAGACGGGGCGTCCGGATGTACTCGTGCACATGGCCTGGGAAGACGGCTTTGTTCACAGAAGTGAAAGTCATCTATCCAACGTCCAAAAGCATGTAAGGTTTTTAGAGAATATGCTCAAAGGAGGTTTGCAGCAGGTCGTTACTGCTGGGACTTCGCATGAGATAGGTTATCATATCGGCCCGGTAGATGATGAGACTCCGACCCGTCCGATGCACCCTTATGGTATTGCAAAAAACTATCTTCGCGAAGTGCAGACATACCTCTGTCAGTCTTATGGCGCGGTCAGTCAATGGGCGAGGTGTTATTACATTTGGGGTGATGATGCCAAAAACAATTCCATCTTCACGAAGATGCTGGAAGCTGAAGCCGAAGGAAAGAAGACGTTTCCGCTAAACCACGGGGAACTGCTTTACGATTTTGTACATGTAAAAACACTCGGGAATATGATAGCCGAAATTTCACTTCAGAAGGAAGTAACCGGTATCATTAACTGTTCTTCAGGCGATCCCATATCTTTAAAGACAATGGTTTTGCGGTTTATTGAGATGAATAACCTTAAAATTTCCCCGGTATGGGGCGAGTTTCCCATACGATCCTATGATTCTAGGGCGATATGGGGAGATAGTACCAAGATCAAACAGATCATGGAGAGTGCACTTACGGACCGGAACTGAGAGCCTGGAGCGGATTGTAATCGTGAGGCGGAAGTGGCTCAGTTTGTCTGAACAGATTCGGGCGTTCTGCTAGGTGGATTTTCGCCTCGATTATGCTGCCACCATCATAGGTGCCAGCGCGTTGAAGTAAGCCTGGCTCAGCGTTTGCGGGTGACCTGACACCTAACTTCCCTCCAGATTTCGGGAGAGTCTTGGTTTTTGATCTGGCCTCATGCGGCCAGTTTTCCGTAGCCATTTTCACTGCGAGCTCGCCGGGGTGATATTGCCTAGCGGTGGGTGGGTCTGTTCCTGTTGTAATCCTCCTTTCACGCGGTAATGGCTGCGCAGGCTTGAGCAAGCGACGAGACAGCGCCTGGTTGAGGCACTCGTCACGGAAGCTGCCGTTAAAGCTTTCGACAAAGTCGTTTTGCATCGTATCCGCTGCGAACACCCCACACGGATTTAGCTTGACGCTTGACGAGACGCCTTTGGGGGATCTCTGTCCTACGAGATGTCGTTTGCTGGAGCGCCGGGATTGAAGCGCATTGGTTTGCAGTGCGCGTAGATGGTTTCGACGGCGGTTGGGATGGCCCGCCATGCATCTTTAAGGATGGCCTCGGGCGGTTTCGGGTACACCGCTGAGACCATTTCGAGCAGATCTGGCTCCGTGGCTTGCATCAATATGGCCATGATGGGTTCGCCAGTCTGTTTCTCGGCCATGAGGGGCGCCCAAGCTGCCAGGTTCAGTTTGATGGCGCCATAGAACCCATCGGCCCAATCGCCAGGCAGGACTTCCTCATCATCCGTGCGCATGAACATCGGAGCATATCGGCCGGGCGCCGTCAGTTGGTGAGCGATGAGGTTGTAGAGAGCTGGCTCGGGAAATTTGAACAGGGGGGATAAGTGGAATTTCTGCCTGACTTCGGCTTAGATGCCGTGAACAGGAGATACCATGACGAGACGACCGCGCCGGAACCATAGCCCGGCTTTCAAGGCAAAAGTGGCGCTCGCCGCCATTCGAGGCGAGCAGACGCTGGTGGAACTGTCCCAACAGTTTGACGTGCACGCCAACCAGATCAAGCAATGGAAAGACCAGCTCCTTGAGGGGGCGACAGGCGTTTTCGGCGATGAAGCGAAGGCGGAACCGACGGGTCCAACCGTCGATGTCAAAACGCTGCACGCCAAGATCGGGGAGCTGACGCTGGAGAATGATTTTTTAGCCGGAGCGCTCGGCAAGGCGGGATTGCTGAGCGGAAAGAAATGATCGACCGCGAGCACAAGCTGTCCGTCGTGCGTCAGGCGAAGCTTCTCGGCTTCAGCCGTGGCAGTGTCTATTATTCGCCGCGTCCGGTGTCTGACGGCGATCTGGCTCTGATGCGCCGGATCGACGAGTTGCATCTCGAATACCCGTTTGCCGGAAGCCGGATGTTGCAAGGGCTCTTGAGGGGAGAAGGGTTACAAACCGGTCGACTGCACGTCGCCACGCTGATGAAGAAGATGGGCATCGAGGCGATCTACCGTCGCCCGAACACGTCGAAACCGGCACCTGGGCACAAAATCTATCCCTACCTCCTGCGCAAGCTGGCGGTTACCAGACCCAATCAGGTTTGGGCGATGGACCTGACCTATGTTCCGATGGCTCGCGGATTTGTCTATCTCTGCGCCGTTGTGGACTGGTTCAGCCGGAAGGTTCTGTCGTGGCGACTGTCGATCACGATGGAGGCAGCCTTCTGCATCGAAGCAGTCGAGGAAGCGCTGGCCCGTTATGGCAGACCCGACATATTCAATACCGATCAGGGCTCGCAGTTCACCTCGATGGACTTCACGACGGTGCTGAAGAAGGCGGAAATCGCCATCTCGATGGATGGCAAGGGTGCGTGGCGAGACAACGTCTTCGTCGAGCGGCTCTGGCGTTCGATCAAATACGAGGAAGTCTACCTCCACGCCTATAAAACAGTGTCCGAGGCCCGCGCTGGCATCGGCCGCTATCTGACCTTTTACAATAGCCGACGCCCACATTCATCCCTTGACCGGCAGACACCGGATCAGGCCTACTTCAACGCGCTGGCACCAATGATGGTGGCGGCATAATCGAGGCGGAAATCCACTTAGCGAAACGCCCGAAACTGTTCAGACAAACCGAGCCACCTCTTCATGAATCATCTTGCCGCAGGCGCTATCACCCCGTCAGCAAAGGGCGTCTTGTCCTGTTCGGGCGGATCTTTTTCCAGTCCATTCCGGCCAACAAAGCCATGAGCTGAGAATGGTCCAGACGTATCCTCGCAACTGACAGGCCCGGCCAGCAAAAGCCACGGTCCTCAAGCGTTTTCGAATAAAGGCAAACGCCGCTTCCATCCCACCACACAATCCGGACCCGGTCGGCACGTTTTGACCGGAAGACATAAAGCGCGCCATTGAAAGGGTCGAGACCGCCATCACGGACAACTGCCATCAGGGAAGCGGCTCCCTTGCGGAAGTCGACGGGCTGACAGGACACATAAACAACCACACCGCTGGAAATCATGCCTTGCGAGCCGCCCTCAGAACCTTCACCAGGTGATCCGGATCGAAGGCTGAACCGACGCGAACTACCATATCGGCGACAACAATATCGATCGAAGCGCTACACGTCGTTTCAACACGTGCAAATCTGGCCGGACTGGCCGTTCCCGCTGTTACTGGTGAAACAACACCAGACGCAAGCGCCTTACGACGCCATCCATAAAGCTGCGAGGGATCCAGACCTTCAGACCGTGCAACCGCCGAGACGTTGGCCCCGGGCTGCAACGACGCAGCCACAATCCGCGCCTTCTCGTCATCCGACCAGTCACGCGGCCGCCGTCGGCTTCGCACGGGTTCCGCCGTCAAAACCTCGAATGTCCGGGCCTGATTCACAGTGTCGCTCATAGGATTCTCCGCATGATTCATGCAGAAAATCGCCCATCACACCGACGAAAGATACGTGGGGTAGCCTACCCGCTTACGGTCGATCATCAAGCGGATACGGTGATAGCCGAAGCGACGACGCTCCGACCCCACCGTCTTCTTCGCCCCCCCAAATGGCCGCATCGCCAGAGCGCACGCTACGATATCGCGTGCTCGACCGATCCACCGATAAAACCTCGCACGCTCGACGCTGGCTCACCCCGTGCTTGCGCGCAGATGTGAACCACCGCATCCCACTTAACATCGGGCGTCCCTTTTTTTGAAGCTATATCCTTCAGGATCGCATTGTCCGGTATGGCTTCGTCTAAGAGCTTCTTCAGCTTGGCGTTCTCGTCCTCAAGCGCCTTCAGCTTGCGCGCATCGGACACGGCCATGCCCCCATACTTCGTTTTGTTGTATTTGTAGAAGGTTGCATCCGAGATGCCGTGCTTACGGTATACATCGACTGTCTTCGCGCCTGCCTCATGCCCCTTCAATAGCCCGTTGATCTGTTATTCCATGAACCGTGAACGCTTCATTCGTCCGTATCCTGATGTTAACAGACTCTACCGCAATCTGGAGGAAGTTCAGGGTTCAGGTCACGGCGACGCTTGCACTCGCATTTTGCTGGGGAAATTACAACTCAGTGCATACTGAAAATTTAGGCTCTATTCCGAACTACTTTACTCCAGTGCCAGTTACATCACGTGATTTCTTCACTTTCGGAATCTTTACGATAGTAACCTTAGATTTTAGACGTCCAGTACGAAACTGGATCGACCTCTTAATGGCTCCAAAAAGCATAGTAATACTTTTTCTTATACTAATATTAGTGTATTCGTATCGATCCAACGGGTGGTTATTCAACTTCCAATACCTTAGCACTTCCGCCAAATAGTATGTATAATGGTCTGGAGTGAGAGATACTATTTTCTGGTATTTGTATTCGAGATATCCGTAGTTCTTGGCGGCTTGGGAGGGTGTCATGACGTGGTGAACGGTATAAGCAGCATCCATCGCTACATAACCAATTAGCCGCTCTAGAGCGTGCGCCAGCCCGCCATCAACATGATTTGGCTCTTCATTAAAATCAGACCACTGCCATTCATAGTTGAAGAGCTTTCGGAGCGCTGCAGGGCGGAACCAAAACATCGTACCGTAAGGCGCGACAGGAGTCTCTTCATCAATCTTGACGCGAATCCCCATTTCTTCGCATAAGCCCTGTACTTTATTTTTATTCTTGAACCAAGCTTTTCCAAGTGTTGGGTAAGAAAAATGAATAACAGGCGGGAAAGCTAATCCAAGATGCTTGTTTTCTTGAAAATGGTGAATAATGCTCTCAGCGTAATATGATGACCCAACAAGGTTTTCTACAAGATGACGTTTAAATACCGAACTGTGCTCTGCAGCAACTTGTGGAGATTTCTTTGTATGTAAGCGTAAAACCAGATCGTATCGATCATCAAGAAATAAATCGCGACAGGTAATGAACAGAGAGGACATATCTCTCCCACGATTCTGCTCAACAACACGTACAATGATGTTCCCTAGCGACGTTCGTTCAGAAGCAATACGTTCGATCTGTTGTTTCTTGTCATTGCTGTCCGTAGTGGCGATGAAATCGTAACGAAATGGCAAATTATCGGCTGCATCTAATAACTCATTTGTCATCTCCACGTAATAAATGTGAGCGCATAGAGCTATTTTGATCTGTTCAGGAGCCGGTCGCCCAGCTACTGGATAGTCGGGTAAAATTTTTGTCAACCCAGCGTTAGTATTTAGGATACGCGGTTCTGCCCCGCGAACGATATTCTTCCAAATAAGACTGACATCATAATCAGTATTATTTTCAATAAACTTAATTGCGTTAGGTACATCAACTGCATGATGATCCAGAAATAATGGATCATGAAAGAACAGTCTCCGCTTGAGAATTGGGCTTCTGTTCTCCAGTGACTTAGTTATATTGAGAAATACTGGGTAAGGAGTATCATAATTGCGGAGATCAACATAAGTGCTCCACTTATATCCATACTTGGAAAAATACGCGGTGAAACGAGATTCGTGTTTGAGTACGGACTCATCGTACGTATCAATTCTACCCATCGTTTCCCAGTATTCGCGGAAAATCTGCGATCCCAAAAGGGGTTGTCGTACTGCAATAAAATGGGAGTTAATGTGCTCCGGCAATACTCCCGATCCGGTAAAAGGATTTGGATCAAGCTTTCCATGAGATGAAATGCCCCAAAAATCATCGGGGCGCCGTTCCATCTCTCCGAACATTTCAGAGAATGGGAAAATAGGGCCGTAGAAGGTATGATTATATAGGAGGACTTCATCATATTCTTTGAGCCTGTCGTAACCAATATGCTCAAGTCCGGCCTTGTAGGCCCATACGTCAAAGCCCTCATTCTTGCGAAGGATTACCTCTTCGCTGACTTCCTTCAAGGCAAGCTCAGAGTCCTTGGAAAGAGGGCCATTTGAAACAAAAATGGTATGATCCACGAACGGCTTCAGATGCCGCATTAGATAGATCATGTAATCGTCAACAATATGATTTTCATCATAGAAAAACGCGATCGCAAGCCGCTTAGTCATTATCGCCCAATACCCTATATGCCCGACAGTACGATATTACGCTTATAATGGCAGCATTTTATATGCAATCTGTTCTTCGACTGCGTTCGAGATAATGCCGACCTCAACTGATGAAAATAAACCCGCCCGAAGAAGGTTTCGCGGGCAGGGGTGAGTTTGCTCAAAGTGAGGATAAGGGCTCTAACTGCCGTCCCCCGATCCTTTCAGTATACTTCTCACAACAGATTGAAGGGATGACTCCCAATGCGGCATAGTCCAGCCAAATACAGAAGTAAATTTTTCAGTGTCTAGTCGCGAGTTAGCTGGACGTTTTGCCTTCGTTGGGTACTCATTTGATGTAATTGGAACGACTTTTGCCGACGGGCCATTGTATTTTTGGCTTTCTGAAAAAATTTTGTTTGCAAAACTGCTCCAGTTCGTGCCGTTCGTACCGACTAAATGAAAAATACCATAACTGGAAAAGCCTGCGCGAGAACAGATAGAATTCACGACACGCAGCGCTCCGTCAGCTAGGTCAAAAGCACTACTTGGATTCACCCATTGATCTGATACAACAGAAACCTGGTCCTTCGTTTCGGCAATATTCAGCATAGTTTTTACGAAATTTGTTCCATATGGACTATAAACTGAAGAAGTTCTAAGAATTACATGCATGTTATTTTCGGATGCAACTCGAAGTTCGCCCTCAAGCTTTGTTTTTCCATATACATTACGAGGATTTGTTGCATCCTCTTCCGTATAAGAGCGCTCTAAAGCTCCATCGAATACATAATCCGTTGACCAGTGAATAATTGGCGCACCACAGGCAGCAGCAGCGCGAGAAACCGCTTCTGCTCCAATGGCATTCACCCGGTAAGCGATATCGCTCTCAACTTCTGCGTTATCTACCGCTGTATAGGCTGCTGCTGAAATCACAACGTCAGGGTTTATCCGAGAAATGGTTCTCATAACTGTATCGGGTTGCGCTAGATCCAAATCCGGTCGCCCCAGTGCAATCAACTCTATATCCGATCGCGTTGCAGCACTCCTCGTGAGGCTGCGCGCAATCTGCCCTTCTCGTCCTGTAACTAGGACCTTCATACAGCACTCTTATTCATTGTCACGGCGCCGTCTCCCAGCCGTTCGCCCGCATATGTGTCACTGCGGATCGGCTCCCACCACCAGCCATTATCAAGGTACCATTGAATAGTTTTCTCAAGACCCGTCTCAAAAGTTTCTTGCGGTTTCCAGCCCAAGTCACGCTCGATCTTCGAGGCGTCAATCGCGTAGCGACGATCATGACCAGGACGATCTGTCACGAAGGTGATCAGGTCGGCATAGCTTTTGCCGTTTGCACGAGGTCGTTTCTTATCAAGAATGGCGCAGATCGTTTCCACCACATTCAAATTGGTGCGTTCAGCACGCCCGCCAATATTATAGCTTTCACCCAGTTTGCCCGTGGTTGCGACCAGCGCCAGTGCACGCGCATGATCCTCGACATAAAGCCAGTCACGTACATTCGCTCCTGCCCCATATATCGGCAACGGCTTTTCATCCAGCGCGTTAAGAATAACAAGCGGTATCAGCTTTTCAGGGAAGTGGAACGGCCCATAGTTGTTCGAGCAGTTTGAGAGAACCACCGGCAATCCATAGGTCTCGTGCCAGGCACGCACCAGATGATCGGACGCTGCCTTCGAAGCCGAATATGGGGACGACGGCTGATATGATGTTTCCTCGGTAAAGATGCCGCTATCGAAAGGCAGGTCGCCAAACACTTCATCGGTCGAAATATGGTGAAAGCGGAAGGCTGATTTACGCGGCTCCGGCAGCTCACGCCAATAAGCGAGTGCCGCATTAAGCAGACGGAAAGTTCCAACGATATTCGTCTCAATGAAAGCCCCCGGACCATCGATTGAGCGGTCGACGTGGCTTTCCGCAGCCAAATGCATGACTACGTCGATTTCGTTAGCGCGCAAGGCTTCAAGAACGCCTGTGTCATCGCAAATATCAGCCTGAAGGAAGCTGTAATTCGGATGGTTTTCGATTTGGCGCAATGAGGCCAAATTGCCGGCATAGGTCAGCTTGTCGAAATTGACGACGTTGTTTTCGGGAGTAGCTGCCAGATAACGACAGACAGCGGAACCGATAAAGCCAGCCCCACCTGTAACCAGAATGTTCACTTACTTTTTCCCTTCACTCAAAAACGTCTGCGTCAGCAAAATTCGATGCTTTGCGGTCTTTTTCGGACAATTGCAATTCAGACTCAAAAACTGGCCATTTGATACCGATAGCTGGATCGTCAAATCGAATAGATCTGTCATGCTCTGGCGAGTAATAATCAGTCACCTTGTAGATAACCTCGGTGCCTTCAGTTAGTGTCACGAAGCCGTGCGCAAAGCCTTTTGGCACTAGAATCTGATTCCACTTTTCTGCGGAAACCTCAAGAGACACCCATTTACCAAAAGTGGGAGAGCTTTTTCTGATATCAACAGCAACATCAATAATTGCGCCTCTGATTACGCGCACAAGCTTATCCTGCGCACGAGGTGCTGTCTGATAATGAAGCCCGCGCAAAACGCCCTTTGCAGCGGAATAAGACTGGTTATCCTGCACGAATTGCAGGTTAATTCCTGCATCTTCCAAGGCAGCGGAGTTATACGTTTCGGAGAAGAAGCCTCTATCATCGCTGAACTTACGCGGGATGATTTCAAATACTCCATCAAGGCCTAACGAACGCACTTCCATTTATTTATTCCCTATCTCTTCGACCCGCCGACGTAAGTAAGCTGCATATTCTGTCTTGCCGAGCTTTGCAGCCCTTTCAAGAACTGCATCACCAGTAATCCAGCCCTTTTCCAAGCCGATTTCCTCCGGGCATGCAATCTTTATTCCCTGTCGCTTTTCAATTGTTCGAACAAAAGACGACGCTTCGTGAAGGCTATCGTGCGTCCCAGTATCCAGCCATGCATAGCCACGACCTAATTGACGAACACTAAGCTGACCGCGTTCAAGATAGATATTGTTGACCGTGGTAATTTCCAGTTCACCCCGTTCAGACGGCTTTATCGAAGATGCGATATCGACGACATCATTGTCATAAAAATAGAGGCCTGTAACTGCCCAGTTTGATTTGGCTATTTTGGGCTTTTCCTCAATGGAAATTGCCATACCTGTCTTTTTATCAAATTCGACGACGCCATACCGCTCTGGATCATCGACATGATATGCAAAAACCGTACCGCCCTTTTGCATCTGAGACGTAAGCTGACAAAGCCGAGGCAGTCCATCACCAAAGTAAATATTGTCACCCAGAATCATCGCAACGCTGTCCGTGCCGATGAAATCACGACCGATGATGAATGCTTCAGCCAGACCATTGGGATGAGGTTGCTCAGCATAAGAGAGGTTTAGGCCGTACTCCGTACCATCTCCAAGCAGTTTTTGGAAAAGCGGCAAGTCATGAGGTGTTGATATCAACAAAATATCTTGAATTCCCGCCAGCATCAACACACTCAGCGGATAATAGATCATGGGTTTATCATAGATAGGAAGTATTTGCTTTGAAACAGCAATCGTAAGTGGATAGAGACGCGTGCCACTACCACCAGCGAGAATGATTCCCTTCATCGGAGCTCCTTAAAAGCACTATGTCCATCTGCTGACCTGCTTTAACATTATGGCCAGCTTTTGGCGACCATTCCGCCAGGAAAACTTGCGGCAATCATTATTTTCGAATAGGCCCTAGCCAATCTCACGAAAAGCGGCGCGAAGTCGCCGCGAATGGACTGTTCATTATGCCGTACCCCAACGATGAAAGATCGATGGCCTCCTCGCCTCATCAGGTCAGCGGTGTAATTGTCACGTATCGCGCTGATTTAGTTATCCTTGAGGAGCTTATCGAAGCCGTACGGCCTCAATTGAATCATCTTATCGTGGTCAATAACGGTAACGAGAGTGAGTTAGCTACATGGCTTTCCACCCTAGGAAAAAATATTCAGTATATATCGCTCGGTGAAAACCTTGGCATTGCGAAAGCCCAAAATGTGGGAATCGCACAAGCAAAGGCTTTTGGCGCTCAGTATGTCCTTATTCTAGACCAAGACAGTATTCCGAAACCTGATATGGTCGAGAAGCTAAAAAGCGCTATTGAAGAGAAACGTGCGACCGGGATTGCTGTCGCTTGCGCCGGACCGCGCTATGACGACCCCCGACAGCAGAACCCGGTACCGTTTATTCGAATCAAAAACTACAGATTGCAGAGGCAGTCTTGCTCTGCTGCAAACCAAGTGGTCGAGGTAGACTACCTCATTTCCTCGGGGTGCCTGATACCAATGGATACAATCGACCAGGTAGGGCCAATGCAGGAAGAACTGTTCATTGACTATGTGGATATCGAATGGGGGCTCCGGGCGCAGCAGAAAGGCTTTCAGTCCTTTGGAGTATGCGCGGCGCTTATGAAGCACCAGCTGGGGGATGCTCCCCTAAAGTTCCTCGGGCGCAATATCCCAGTACATAGTCCATTACGACACTACTATCATTTCAGGAACGCCATCTGGTTATACAAACAAGGCTGGCTGCGTACCGAATGGAAGATAGTCGATGCCTATCGGTTGTTGAGGAAGTTTATCTTTTACAGCCTGATAACCCGGCCAAGACTAAAACATCTGCAAATGATGTCACTTGGTATAAGCCACGGTCTTCGCAATCGTATGGGACGACTTGATTAGCTCTAGTTATAGAAAATATTTGGACGGCTATGAAGAAAATCCTTACAGTCTGTATTGTAATTTATAATCCGGATAAGGAGGAACTGTATAAAACATTGTCCAGCCTTCAAGAAGCTGCGCATAACGTTGATCAAGATGTATCTCTCAATATTTTAATTGTAGATAATTCCTCCGCAGCATCTATAGACGTCAACTTCCATCCGATAATTGCTGATCTTTCTACGAAAATTATACACGGACAAGGTAATGTTGGCTTTGCGCGAGCCAATAATTCTACTTTAGCAGAAGGTGTCGGTGACTTTCATTTGGTTCTCAATCCCGACGTCGAGATGCATCCACTTGCTTTAAAAGCTGCCATCGGCTTTATGCATGCACATTCAGAATGCGGGCTCCTCACTCCATCCGCAACTTATCCTGACGGAAAAAAACAATATTTATGCAAACAGTACCCTAGCGTTTTTGACCTTTTTCTCAGAGGTTTTGCACCCCGTTTTATGCGCAATCTGTTTCAGAACCGGCTTGCTCATTATGAAATGCGCGACGAAACAAACCATACTACCTATTGGGATCCCCCTATCGTAAGTGGTTGCTTCATGTTTTTCCGTGGCGAGACGTTTCGCGCATTAAAAGGCTTCGATGAGCGGTATATGCTCTATTTCGAAGATTTCGACATTTCGATACGCACACGACAAGAATCGCGAATAGCATACGTCCCAGCTGTTGAAATCGTTCATAGCGGCGGAAATGCTGCACAGAAGGGCTGGTGGCATATTAAACAATTCGGACGATCGGCAGTGTTGTTTTTCCTATCTCATGGTGTGAAGTTTTTTTAAAGCTGCGTATCCTTCATTGAAATACAGTATGTCGTAAGCCATAAGAAAAAGGGATCAGATAGCAGATGGATATATTGTGGTCCCTCAAGCGTGCTGCATTTATAACTGCGAAACGTGCCGTTAAGCTTGCTTATCACGACACCAAGGTCGCCGCAGCCTATCTAACGCGCCATTCGCTTCGAAAGCTATCCATTCTTTCCAAACATGCAGGCGCTCAAAACCACGAGAACGGTGCCTACGCAATTTTCCTGATATGGCAGCCCGATCATTTTCCCTGGTATATTGAAAATGCGCTCGATGCATTGAACGCGGCTGCCATAAATCCTGTTATTGTCGTGAATCATGACTTGGCAGACGAGCGACTTGCCTATCTCAAAGAACGGTCCCATCTCGTACTAATTCGTGACAATACAGGCTTGGATATCGGTGGATACAGAGATGCGACTTTGTATCTTGCCAGTACCATGAAAGAGCCTCCGTCACGTGTAATATATATGAATGATAGCGTTTATTATTTTAAAGAAAATCTGGAGAGAGTCTTCGAAAGACTAGCTAGATCACAAGCAGATATCTGTGGAACATTTGAGAATTGGGAACACAAATACCACATTCAGTCTTTCTGCTTCTCGGTGAGTGGCGCTCTATTCAAAAACGACGCATTTCAACGCTTCTGGCAGGACTACATTCCCGTGAATTCGCGCCTCTGGGCGATCCAGCAGGGTGAAATCGGGTTGTCACAAGTTATGGTCCCCTTGTCTAAGCAGATAGAAATCATCTTTCAGCCCAAAGATCTTATTGCGCCAGTATCAAACATTGGAAAAGACCAAATTAATGAGCTGAATAATCTCTTGCCCCAGAGAATTCGTTTCAATGAATCGGATTTGCAAACCATTCCTCTGCAAGAGATTCCTCAAGCGATCACAAAAAAAGTCACCTTGAGATCTCAAGTCCATACAGGAGCATTTCTGTACCGGAGATTCTTAGGGTGCCCTATCATGAAGCGAGACCTTGTCTACCGGCTGCAATTTTCAATTGAGGAAATTGAGAACAATCTCCGCGATACTGGCGATGAAGGACATCTGGAGGACATTGTTTCGGAATTGAAAAAAAAGGGAACCCCGCAACGCCTGTCTTTAATCAAACAGATTCGTGTTGCGGTCGGAATTCTTTGAGCTGCGGGTAATGCAGCAGCTTATTGCCATGTCTCAGGAAGAGAAACAGGTCGACCAAGGCGGGACGTACTCCCCTGGTTCTGGGACGTCGCGTCGCCGTTTTGAACTGACAGAACAAGACTGGTCGATTATTTCACCTCTATTGCCGTGAAAACCAGGTGGTGTTCTCCGGGGTGATGATCGCATGGTTCTCAATGGTATTCTGTGGCGCTTCCGCTTTGGCTCGTTGTGGTCCGAAATCTCTCAACGCTATGGTGTTGCAACGACCTGCTACAGCCGGTTTGTTCGCGGGTGTCGGTTCTGCGATCGGCTGCTGGAAGCCTCATCTCAGGCTTATGACGGAGACATCGTAGTGACCGACAGCACCTGTGGCTGTCTCGCAAGCAAAATCCACGTAATTGTTGACTCTGAAAGCCGTCCGATCATTCTTAGCCTGACGGGCGGACAAGTTGCTAACTACTCTCAGGCCGAGGATCTCAAGGATGCTTCAAGGAAGGTAGCACACTGCTTGCGGACAAAGCTTACAATACCGATGGTATCAGGAAGAAAGCCAAAAAGCGGCAGGCATGGGCAGCTATTCCGCCCAACTCAACTGAAAAGTTGTGTTCTCGTTCTCGCCGTGGGTCTATAACCAAAGAAACTTTATCGAGCGCTTCTTTCACAGCATCAAACAGTCCCGTGGCATCGCCACCAGTCATGATAAGAATCCTGCGAACGTCCTCGCAGCAATCAAACTGATCGCTGTCCGTAGTTGGTGCAACTGCTTATAAATCTACACCCTGAGACAGATGTGCTCCACAGCGAACGCTGACATTCATACCAAGCCTATGTCCGAATCCAGACGAACAGAGCCGCGGCCCAACTCTTGCCAGACGCGGACTGTGCAGCGCTTACCCTATCAAGTAGCGACACACAATCAAGTTGCTGGTGTTATAGTTATAGGTTTTTTGATGGGCCCTTTTGCTAAGCGGACAACAAAAGGCTGCTTATTGAAGAAATTTTCTATGTAATGGTAGCTGATGAAGCCCACAGCAATGGCAATTATAACAAATGACAGTGCCAAAACCTCAAGTGGAACATGGTTTACAATCCCCGTACTGACATACCACGATGCCATTACTGCAAAAAGGAGTTGATGCCACAGATACAGTGAGTACGAAGAGTCTCCCAGAGCAATCCAAGCGGGCGAAAATGTCCACATTTTGCGCTGCTCGACCGCCATAAAACCGTATACGATAAATCCACTTGGAAGGCCGAAGCACAGTACGCGCCACATAGCGGGCAGATCCCACCAGCCTCCGCTTTTACGGAATATCACTGCGCCTAGAAGGAGCCCACAGAAGCCAATTGCCAACGAAGATACGGCGAATTCAGAATAATTACGCATTGCCAATCGAGCAACGATAATACCGAACGCAAACTCCAGGACCATCGGCGTCATCCAAACTGAGAATGTCGCCGTGTAGCCCCAATAAGCAGCAAACCATGCACCTAAAATTGCTGCGAGCCATGCCCCCAGAACCAGTAGTATCTTTCGAGGGAACAGAAGGATGGCGAGCGCGCAAATCGCATAGAAGTACATTTCAAACTGAAGCGTCCATGCCGCTTGAATGCGATTGTTGGGCTGATCAATGAGCAACATCAATTTCCACCAGGGCTTTTGTGCCATCCAGTCAGGGGCAAGTTCAACCTTGGTCATCAACAGTGTAGCCACGCCGAACGCTACCCAATAAACTGGATAGATTCGGAATATTCGTTTGATTGAGAATTCTCTGAAGGAAGAAAATCTCCCATTTTTTTGGGCTTTTTTACCCAGCCGGTCGGCAGAGAGATAAACAACGAAGCCAGAAATTACGAAGAAAAGGTCCACGCCAGCGGGCCCAATCGAGTCTACGTACGGAACAATCCAATGCATTCGCAATGGCTCTAAAGGCCAAAACATATGGGCAACGACAACCATCAATGCCGCAATTGCGCGAAGTCCTTGAATGTTTTTGTAAATCATAAGACTCAACCTCAAAATTTGAGGATAATTACCAAGAGTATTGGCCTGACGCAATTAATACCGTTGCTGCTCGGTTGCACTCAAGCGGAATCGCCCGAAATTGTTGAGGGACCCGCATTGCCGCTGCGAACAAAAATTTGTCGTCGGCAGGCGCGTCGATCCGATCTTTGACCGGGTGCGAATTTAGCGCAAACTTATGATTTAGTTGGCAACTGTGAAATATCACTCATTGACAACGATGAGAATTTCACTGGGACATCGACGCTGTGTCAAACTTGTCAGCAATTGTTAACGCAGACTGCGTTAAGGATTTGAAATTGCCTGCGTATAAGGATTATCACCAGCAATAAGGTGCATATGATTGCACCATTGTGGGGATGATACTTCTCAGACTCACGTTATAAGATGACAAAACTTTTAAGCGGGGGGCGCTTGCGGGCGCGATCTCTTCGACATTGGAAAAGATCTGGCGGAAAGCATGAGCGGCACATCCCTTAAATTTGGCACCAGCGGTCTCAGGGGATTAGCGGATGAACTGAATGGTTTACCCGCTTATGCCTATTCTCTTGCTTTCATCGGAATGCTGTTTGAAGCCGGAAAGCTGCGGCGAGGCGACAAGGCGTTTGTCGGTCGTGATCTGCGCCCGTCCAGCCCGAGCATTGCAGCGCTGTGCATGGCAGCGATCGAGGATGCAGGATTTCAGCCGGTGGATTGCGGCGTATTGCCGACCCCGGCATTGAGCCATTATGCGATCTCACAGCGGGCACCGAGCATCATGGTCACCGGAAGCCATATTCCCGATGATCGCAATGGGCTCAAATTCTATCGGCGCGATGGAGAGATCGATAAGAACGACGAGATTGCCATCAGTACCGTCTATGCCACTCTGCCTGGAAATCTTGCCTTTCGTCATTTGCATGATGCACCCCATAGTAGCGCTGCTATCGACAGCTATGTGAAGCGCTATGTCGGATTTCTGGGGCCTGAAAGCCTTAAAGGTCTGCGTGTCGGCATCTATCAGCACTCGTCAGTAGCGCGTGATCTCATCGTCCGCATTTTAACGGAGCTCGGAGCGGACGCAGTACCGCTGGGGCGGTCCGATGTGTTCGTACCCGTCGACACGGAAGCCCTGCGCTCCGAGGACGTCGAGCTTCTCAGTCATTGGGCGAAGGAAAGTCACTTCGACGCCATTGTTTCTACCGATGGAGATGCCGACCGCCCGCTGATCGCGGATGAGAAGGGGTACTTCATACGTGGCGATCTTGTGGGCGCGGTTACCGCGACCTGGCTTGGCGTCAAGACGATAGTGACGCCGGTTACGTCCAATTCCGCTCTTGAAGAGCATTTCGACCGCGTCATCAGAACCCGTGTGGGCTCCCCCTATGTCATCGAGGGCATGGCGCAGGCTATCGCGGGCGGCACATCGGCGGTTATCGGCTTTGAGGCCAATGGCGGCGTGTTGCTCGGCACGGATATCAGCCGGGATGAACGTGTACTGACCGCGCTGTCGACCCGTGATGCGTTGCTGCCAATTCTCGGCAGCCTCGGTTCCATCAAGGAACTCGGCAAGCCGCTGTCTGAAATCGCGCTAGGCTTCCATTTCCGTTTTGCGCTCAGCGACAGGCTTCAGAATATCCCGCAGGACAAAAGCCTTGCGTTCTTGTCCCTGCTCAAAAATGAGATGACACGAAACGAACTGTTTCAGATGGATGATCCGGTTATCCGCTCCGAAATGATTGACGGTGTGAAACTCTTCTTCCATTCAGGCAATGCAATCCATTATCGCGCTTCCGGTAACGCACCGGAGCTGCGATGCTATGTGGAGGCTTCAGACCAGAGCCAGTCAGAAACGCTTCTGGAAACGGGACTTTCTATCGCCCGCAACGCAACGAAGGACAACTGAGCAATGAGCTTTATTCCTGTCATTATCAGCGGCGGCTCTGGTTCCAGATTGTGGCCGCTTTCGCGCGATGCGCACCCGAAGCCGTTCATCGAACTGCCCGACGGCAGCACCCTGATCGGCAAGACCTATAAGCGCGCTGCCCAACTGGACGGCGCGGATCACATCCTCACCGTGACCAATCGCGATTTCCTTTTCCTGACGCTTGACGCCTATGCGGATGCAAAAGCGCCGAAAATCGATAACGCGTTTCTGCTGGAGCCTGTCGGGCGAGATACGGCACCGGCAGTTGCCGTCGCCGCGCTGCATGCCGCCGCGACTTACGGTCAAGACGCAACATTGCTTGTCATGCCCGCCGACCATCTGATCGAGGACGAAGCTGCATTTGCCGAGGCTGTGTCGAAGGCCCGTCAGCTCGCTGAAACAGGCCGTATTGTCACCTTCGGTATTGTTCCGGATCGTCCGGAAACCGGCTTTGGTTATATCGAGGCCGAAGGCACAGACGTGCTGCGTTTCGTCGAAAAGCCCGATGCCGAGACCGCGCAGGGCTATGTTGAAAGCGGTCGATATTTCTGGAATTCCGGCATGTTCTGTTTCACCGCCGGAACCATGCTTGCAGCGATGCAGCAATTTGCACCGGACATTTTCAACGCCGTGCAGGCTTCGCTCGAACATGCCCGGCGTGGCGTCAACGGCGAGACCAAGACCGTTGAAATCGCAAAGGACGATTTTGCGACCGCTCCTGCGATTTCCATCGATTACGCGATTATGGAAAAGGCAGATAATATCGCCTGCATTCCGGTGTCATGCGGCTGGTCTGATATTGGCTCCTGGGCGGCTATGGCCGATCTCATTGTGCCGGATGATGACGGCAACCGTCTGCGTGGCGAAACGGTCATCGAGGATACGACCGACAGCTTTGTCTTGTCCGAAACCCGTCTCGTCAGCCTTGTTGGCGTTCACGATCTGCTTGTCGTGGACACGCCTGATGCGCTGCTTGTCGCTCATCGCGATAAGGCGCAGGAAGTGCGCAATGTTTTCAATAAACTACGGGCAAGCGGCCATGAAGCGGCCAAGCTTCACCGCACGGCCCATCGTCCATGGGGCACCTATACAGTTCTGGAAGAAGGGGACGGCTTCAAGATCAAACGGATCGAAGTGAAGCCGGGAAGGCGCTTGAGCCTGCAGGCGCATCACCATCGTTCTGAACATTGGATCGTTGTATCCGGAACCGCGAAGGTCACCAATGGGGATCGCGAGATTCTGCTTACGACCAACCAGTCGACCTATATTCCCTGCGGCTTCCGGCATCGGCTGGAAAACCCAGGCATTCTGCCACTAGTGCTCATCGAGGTGCAAAGTGGTGAATATCTGGGAGAAGACGATATAGTACGTTTCGACGACGTCTATGGACGCACATAAGGCAGTCTAAGCAGAGCCTAACTAAGGGCGCATACAAGGAAATTGGCGCGGACTGCATTTGTGAAGGAACCATTCGTCAGCACGAATGTTTGCCTTAACATGCCCAGCAAGGAACAAGATCCGGCTACCGATCTGATCGGTATGCCGATAATCGATTTTCATAAACACGCGCTTTTCTTGGATGTGGACGGAACTCTACTCGATATCGCCGCTAATCCTGACGACGTTATCGTTCCTGACGATCTGCAGAAATTGCTTTCGGTGCTTTCCGAAAGGCTGTCCGGTGCGATGGCATTGGTCACCGGAAGGGCAATTGCGTTTATCGAGGAGCGCTTTCCCGATTATCATGGCCCGATAGCTGCGCTGCATGGTGCCGAATTCCGGCATGCATCTGGGCTGGTTGAATTGTATGAGCCAGACGAACATTTTCTGATCGCCAAGGATTTTCTGCGACAGGCGGCACTTCGTGTCAGCGGCTTCCTCGCCGAGGACAAGGGGAGTGCAGTCGCGCTGCATTATCGCGCCGCGCCTGAGAAAGCGGATTTGGCATATGACCTCGTCGGTAAGGCCGTGAAGTTGGCCGGGCCGGATTGGATCGTGCAGTCTGGCAAAATGGTGTTTGAGTTGCGCCCGGCGAATAGCGACAAGGGCTTGGCTCTACGTCGCCTCATGGGCGAAAAGCCGTTTGCGGGTAGGGCGCCGGTCGCATTTGGCGATGACTTGACAGATTTATCCATGCTCGACGCGGCGGATGATCTCGGCGGTACGACCGCTGTGATCGGTCACGCAATCGACCGTCCAGGTGCTGCGAGGTTCGCAAATCCTGATGAGCTTCGCCTCTGGTTACTCCATCTTTCTGGCGTGACGGGCAACCAAAAATAATGAAAGGACTTGATGTATGGGACGGCTGATCGTGGTCTCCAATCGTGTTCCCTTACCCGACGAACAGGGCAAGGCACCTGCAGGCGGGTTGGCAGTCGCGCTGCACGCCGCACTCAGTGAACGCGGTGGCATATGGCTCGGTTGGTCCGGCAAGACGCTCCCTAATCGTCAGGCGCAGGAGTTGGCGATCCGCGATGCGGGGCCTATTCGCTATGCGCTGCTGGATCTCCACAAGAAGGATATCGATGAATATTATGCAGGCTTTGCCAATCGTATGCTCTGGCCGCTCTGTCATTATCGCCTTGATCTGATCGATTATACGCGCAAGGACATGGCCGGATATTTCCGGGTCAACCGCCTGTTTGCAAAACATCTTCTGCCTATGATCGAACCGGATGATGTGATCTGGATCCACGACTATCATCTCATCCCGCTGGCAGCGGAACTGCGCAATCTTGGTGTTACCAACCGCATTGGCTTCTTCCTGCACATTCCCTGGCCGCCCGCCGATATCCTGTTCACGCTGCCCGTGCATGAAACCATCATGCGCGGCCTGGCCTCCTATGATGTCGTTGGTTTTCAGACCGAGAACGACGTTGACAACTTTATAGGTTGCCTGCGACGTGAGAAAATAGGCAGGCGACTGGATGACGTTGGGCTGTTTGAAGCCTTCGGACATCGGTTTCGCGCCAAGCGTTTCGGTATAGGCATCGAAACAGCCATGTTCGCTAAAATGGCCGATAAAGCGCAACGCCATTCGACAGTAAAGCGCATGCGTGAAAGCATGCTAGATCGCGATCTTATCATCGGCGTCGACCGGCTCGATTATTCCAAGGGTATCACAAATCGCATGGAAGCTTTTGAGCATTTCCTGAAGGTCGACCCTGGGAATCGCGGTAAGGTCACCTTTCTGCAGGTCACCCCAAAGTCCCGCTCCGAAGTGCCTGAGTACAAGGATATGCAACGCGCAGTAGCCGAACTCGCCGGTCGGGTGAACGGGGCGAACGCTACCGTCGACTGGACGCCAATACGTTACATCAACCGTTCTTTGAATCGTGATGTGCTGGCGGGGCTTTATCGGCTCGCCAATGTCGGATTGGTTACGCCGCTACGTGATGGCATGAACCTTGTTGCCAAGGAATACGTTGCCGCGCAAGACCCTAAAAATCCCGGCGCGCTGGTGTTGTCCCGTTTTGCGGGCGCAGCACAGGAACTTGATGGTGCGCTTCTGGTTAATCCCTACGATACGGAGGCGATGGCTTATGCCATGGCTCGGGCCCTTGCCATGCCTCTTGAGGAACGCAAAGAACGTTATGAAAATATGATGGATTTTCTGACCACCAATGATGTCAATCGTTGGTGCGATGATTTTCTGAAACAACTTTCACCTAGCTGATCATTGGTTCATGGTTTGACAATGCCACGTTTGGCAGCTTCTTTCGAAAGATGCACCGCATAATCAAAGTTAGCCCTATTTGTTAACAGCGATTGGGCGCCCGTTTCACGGGCTTCCCTAGGTGCCATGCCAAAGCGAACCTTGAATGCCTTGGTAAACTGAGCGCCATCATGAAAGCCACAGCGATAGGCAATTTCCTTGAACGATACGTGTCGGCCACGCTCATCAACGAGAATGCGATAGGCGTGATCGAGCCGCTTATCACGGATAATTTTGGCAATGCCGCCGTCCGTGTCGAATGCCCGATAAAGCCGCGAGCGCGAGACGCGGAGATTCTCGACGATTAGGTGGGGTCCGAGCAACGGATTTGACAGATTGTCATCGATATAGGCAAGGATGCGCTTGCGCATAGGCAGATTAATCGGGAGGTTCTCGATCACGCCGCCTTCCGTGCCATTAATGCCCGCGCCGAGCAGTGTAAGCATCGCATCCTGCGCCGATTGCGCTTCGATCCTGTCAAGTTCGCCGCTCAACGACTGAAGACTGTGGAGATAGTTGAAAAGCAGGCGGGTCATAGGGGCGCCCGCTTGCATAACAAGGCCGTGCAGGTTGCGCCAGCCTACAATCTTTTCCAGCTCATCGCGCGGAATTATTACTGTGATACGTGAGCCGCCGGATGCCCGGCTCTCGACCGTCTTAGCCAGATCGATGATAACTATATCACCCTGTTTCGCTACGACATCAACGCCGTTGAAATCACCACGCAAGTCGCCACCAGTTATGAGCTGCAAAACATAATGGCTAAGGCCACCTTGGGCGATAAGTTTGGGAGCGCGTTTGTAGCTCTGCGTGTTGAAGGTAGTCGCTCCGATCTGGAGAGAGCCAAGAGAACGTGCAACAATCGACCCAGAGAACTGATAATTCCTGTCTTCGTCCGTAATTTCGTACATGGGCTTGAGAACAGCGCGCCAAAACTCGTTGCGAAGCTTATCTTCAACCATGTCGGTGCAAATTGAAGTCTCGATATCCATCGCAAACCGTCAAGTCCCCTAAAGCCGGGGTTCTTGATACCTGAGCGAGTTGCGCGCGACAAACAAATAATCATTTAGAGTTTTATTATATAATTTCTCGCTGTTGAGGCTATTATTTGTAAAGTTTAGCTTTGAGTAGAGATAGATTTAGATGCTGAGAGTGAGAGTTCATCTATTTTTTTGTATATTAGTATAACGTAATATAATGATAGAATAAGCGTAAGTTGGAGGCTTGTATCGAGAGGCATCAGAAATATGATGATCTCATCACCGCCAGATAATGGTGAATCCGCTGAACTTATTCGGCCCTGGATTTGCCTGGTGGTCGGATGAGGATGCTCCTAAGCTTAAATGTCAGAGTCAAATTTCTGGCCGTTCGCGGAAGTTTGAACACTTCGCTCAATGCATGCTGTTGAACGCTTCGACAAATCTTCTATCTTTCATTGTGGGTCGAAGAAATCCAAATGACCTTGTCGGCACGCATAGAGCAGGGACGTGCAAGACGAGCCACCACCGTCACAAGCCGAACACTTTCGGGCTCAGGCGATGCGATTTGAAAAGAGTTCCGATATGAGGCTGTTTTACGCTGTTTTGGCGCTTGCCGTGCTTAGCTATGCGAATGTTGCGCCCGCAGCGGGGCTGAACGGCAATCTCGGGACGGAGTGTCGGCGCATCCCCATTCAGGGAACGGGTGCTTCGGATACCGTGACAAGACCATCCTGGGCAATGCCACTATGGAATTCACCGTCAGTTCCCGCCAGCCAGCGGTCGCAACGAGCTATCGTCTATCCGCAGGCAGTGCCGTCGCCGCAGCTTTACCGCTATGACTGCACGCCGACGCCCGCAGAACCAAATGCGGTTCCACGGGCTGATTTCAGCGGTCAGTAGGGGCTGTCGACCTTGCCCATTTCGACATAAACGGTCTTGATCTGGCTGTAATGGGCCAGAGCAGCAATACCGTTCTCGCGCCCGATTCCCGATTGCTTGTAGCCACCGAAAGGCACTTCCACCGGCGTCAGATTGTAGGCATTGATCCAGCACGTGCCGGCCTTGATCTGGCCGATGACGCGATGACCGCGTGCGATGTCAGCGGTGAAGACGCCTGCCGCAAGGCCGAACTCGGTATCGTTGGCGCGTGCGATCACTTCGTCCTCGTCGGAGAATTCCAGAACGCTCATCACCGGCCCGAAGATTTCCTCGCGAGCGATGGTCATGTCGTCGGTCACATCCGTGAAGACAGTTGGCTCGATGAAGTACCCCTTATCGAAACCCTGCAGTTTCGGCACGCCACCGCCGCAAGCGAGGGTCGCGCCTTCTTTCTTGCCCTTTTCGATATAGGACAGAACCTTGTCACGCTGAGCACCGTTGACGAGCGGACCCATCTGGGTTGCTTCATCCAGCGGATCGCCGATGCGGATTTTGCGCGTGCGTTCGACCAGCCGCTCGACAAAGCGCTCGCGCAGTTTCTTATGAACGAATACGCGGGTGCCGTTCGAACAGACCTGCCCGGTCGAATAGAAATTGCCGAGCATCGCGCCGCCGATAGCGCTTTCAAGGTCGGCATCGTCAAACACGATGATCGGTGACTTGCCACCAAGTTCCATCGTTACATGCTTCAGATGTTCGCCCGCCTGCGCCATGATGCGCTTGCCGGTCGGCACCGAGCCAGTGAGGGACACCTTGGCTGTCAGGCGATGATTGACGAGCGCCGCACCGACATCGCCAAAGCCCTGCACGACATTGAAGAGACCATCAGGGAGGCCGGCTTCCTTATAGGCTTCCGCCAATGCAAGCGCTGAAAGCGGTGTGTTTTCTGACGGCTTGAAGATGAAGGCGTTGCCCATGGCGAGCGCAGGTGCCGATTTCCATGCGGCGATCTGGATCGGATAGTTCCACGCGCCGATGCCGACGCAGATGCCGAGCGCCTCGCGGCGCGTGTAGGCGAACGAGCCGCCAAGCTCCACAAACTCGCCATTGAAACCGGAAATGATGCCGCCGAAAAACTCCAGCGCATCGGCTGCCGAAGCGGCATCCGCCACCAGCGTTTCCTGAAGCGCCTTGCCGGTATCGAGCGTTTCGAGCTTCGAAAGCTTCTTGTTCTTCTCGCGCAGGATTTCCGCGGTGCGGCGCAGGATGCGCCCGCGTTCAACGGGTTTTAGCGCTGCCCATTCGCCTTGCGCCTTCAGCGCAGCCGCGTAAGCCGCTTCAATCACGCTCGGCGTGGCGGAATAGAGCTTGGCAATTTCTTCGCCGGTCGCCGGATAGATGACCGGCAAAGGTTTGCCTGCCTTGTCTTCAACGAATGCGCCGCCAATGAAGTGCGAGGCTTTGGGTTGTGCTTTCATTGTGTGTTCCTTCGAAACTAGGGCAGTAAGGCAATAGGGCAGTAAGGCAGTGTGTTTTAAGAGCAGGGAACACGACGTAACATAGTGCCCTATTGCCTTACTGCCCTGGACTGCCTTAGCGGTCTGAAACTTGCCAGCGTGGATTGATCCACGGCTCCTGATTGGAGCGCGCCAGCGGCGTGCGGCCGAGAATATGATCGGAAGCCTTTTCGCCGACCATGATCGACGGGCCGTTGAGATTGCCGTTGGTGATGCGCGGGAAGATGGATGAATCTGCAACGCGCAAGGCTTCGACACCGATCACCCGGCATTCAGCATCGACCACTGCCATCGGGTCGTCAACCGCACCCATTTTGCAGGTGCCGCATGGATGGAAGGCGCTTTCGACATGCTCACGGATGAAATTGTCGATTTCATCGTCGCTCTGAACATGCGCGCCAGGCTGGATTTCCGCGCCGCGATAGGCCTCGAATGCTTTCTGCCCGAAGATTTCACGGGTCAGCCGCACACAATGGCGGAAGTCGGTCCAGTCATCTTCATGCGACATGTAATTGAACTTGATGACAGGTTTTTCGCGCGGATTGGCCGAACGAAGCGTCACACTGCCACGCGACTTCGACCGCATCGGCCCGACATGGGCCTGAAAGCCGTGCGATTCTGCTGCCGCCTTGCCATCATAGCGGATGGCGACCGGCAGGAAGTGATACTGGATATCCGGATATTCCACGCCAGCCTTGGAGCGCACGAAAGCAGCGGATTCAAAATGATTGGTCGCGCCGTCACCGGTCTTGAAGAACAGCCATTCCGCACCGATCTTCGCTTTCGAAAACAGGTTCAGCTTGGAGTAGAGCGTGATCGGCTGTGTGCATTCCTGCTGGATATAGACTTCCAGATGGTCCTGCAGGTTTTGCCCGACGCCGGGGCGGTCGGCCACCACTTCGATGCCGTGTTCCTTAAGCTGTGCAGCGGGGCCGATGCCGGAGAGCATCAGGAGCTTCGGTGAGTTGATCGACGAAGCGGCAATGATGACCTCGCGCCGTGCGCGGATGGTCGTGAAGGTGCGGCCCGCCTCGATTTCCACGCCGACGGCACGTTTGCCTTCCAGCACGATTTTACGTGCCAAGCCCTTGACCAGCTTGACGTTCGGACGCTTGAGGGCCGGTTTCAGATAGGCATTGGCGGCAGACCAGCGACGACCGTTATGGATCGTCTGCTCCATCGGGCCGAAACCTTCCTGCTTCTCGCCATTATAATCCTCGGTCACTTCAAAGCCCGCTTCATGGCCAGCCTCGACAAAGGCATGGAACAGCGGATTGTCGCGCTTGCCGCGTTGAATATAAAGCGGGCCGCTGGTGCCGCGCCAGCCTTCCTGGCCACCGCTCGAATTTTCCATGCGCTTGAAATAGGGGAGCACATCGGCATAGGCCCAGCCGCGTGCGCCGCTTTCCGACCAGTGATCATAGTCGCGGGCATGGCCACGCACATAGACCATGCCGTTGATCGAGGACGAACCACCAAGCACCTTGCCGCGCGGCGTCACAAGGCTGCGCCCGCCTATATGCTGTTCCGGTTCGGTGGAAAAACCCCAGTCATAGGTTTCCATGTTCATGGGGAAGGAGAGGGCGGCTGGCATCTGGATCAAAGGGCCGACGTCGGGAACGCCATATTCAATGACGATCACTGAATAACGGCCGTCTTCCGACAGGCGATAGGCCATGGCCGATCCGGCGGAGCCGGAGCCGATGATGACGAAATCCGCTTCCATACTCATTTCTCCCCCGATAGATGCCCGGAATGCTGCCCTGAAAGTTGAATGCCGATGTAATCCTCCACCAGCGCAATGGCCGAAGCTGCATCCGGCGCATCGGCACCGAGCGCGTGACGGATATAGAGACCATCGATCATGGCACCGGCACCCTCGGCGATGCGGCTGGCCCGCTCGCGCGTGGTCAGGTGCTCAAGCGCAAAAAGGAGGTTCGACTGCAGGCGACGCGCATAGATGCGCAGGAGCCGGCGGGTATCTTCCGACTGCTGTGCATGCACGTAGAAGGTGAGCCAGGCGGCAATGGTTTCCGGTGCGAACTGCGATGCGGAAAAATTGACGGCAATGATAGCGGCGATGCGCTCGCGCGGCGTCTCAACCTGTTTGATTGCCGTATTCAGATCGTTGCCCAACTCACGCAGCAGATGACGCATCGTAGCGAGGATAAGCTTGTCCTTGCCGCCGAAATAATGATGCGCGAGCGCAGGCGAAACGCCCGCCTCATGCGCGATTTGCGCAACGGTCACGTCCAGCGAACCACGCTGGCCGATGGTGCGAATGGCGGCGTCGATAAGCTCGCGCCGCCGCAAGGGTTCCATCCCGATCTTGGGCATTGTCCTGGTCCGTTCTCAGGCTAATCTTGATCCAGTTTATCGTTGATTGACTCATCAATCAATAAAAACCCGATATGAAAATCATGCGCTTACGCATTGCAAGGACTGTCGGGGGAAGTAACGGACAGGCTTGCCGGGGAGGCGCGAACTGCTTACATTCATTTGATGAGCAGAGCTTTCACCAAAGAACAGGATGATGCACCGACCGATCTCGGTGAGCGCCCGGTCAGTCCGCATCGCAATCTCGTCACGCCGAGCGGCTTGAAGATGATCGAGGATGAAATCGCAAGGCTGCAGCGTGAACTGGCAGACGCCAATGTTGCTGGCGAGCGTTCGGCAATTGCGCGCATTTCGCGCGATCTGCGCTACTGGGTGGCGCGGCGCGAAAATGTCGAGCTTTCCGTTCCGGATCCCGACAGTGATGTCGTGCGTTTCGGCATGACGGTGGAACTGGAAAATCTGGACGACGGCAAGGTCCGCCGCTGGACGATCGTTGGCGAGGACGAAGCCAATCCGTCAGACGGCAAGATTTCCCACGTGGCGCCGGTTGCCATCCTGCTGTTCGGCAAGCCGGTCGGCGATGTCGTGAAGATCAATAATGTCGACTGGGAAATCGTGTCGCTGAAGGTTGTTTAGTCGTCAACCATAACGACGGTGTGATCGCGGAAGAACGTCGCGGCACCGGTTTCGTCTATATCGCTCGTCGAAACCATAAGGACGAGCTGGATAACGTCTTCCTGTTCGGCTTCGAGGCTGTAGCCGTTGAAATATAGAAACAAGTCGGCTGCAGCCAATCCTGTTCTCTTGTTGCCGTCTATGAAAGGATGGTTCTTCAGCACTCCGAACAGATAGGCCGCCGCCAAGTCGAAAATATCCGGATCGCCATAGGCTTTCTTTTGAAGCGGGCGCGCAAGTGCTGAATCAAGCAAACCGGAATCGCGAATGCCCGCTGCACCGCCGTGCAGACGCAACTGCTCCTGATGCAGCGCCTCTATGAAGGCCCGCGAATGAAAGTCGATCATTGAGCGAGTACGCGATAAGCGGTTTCGTACTTTTTCATCCGCTCGCGGGCAATCTTCATTTTCTTCTCGAAGATTTCCGGATCTTCTGTGCTCCTGGTCAGTCTCAGCCCATCCTTGTCTGCGGTCAGGACCAGAGTGTCGCCAGTTTGCACGTTCAACTGCTCCAGCATTTCCTTGGGGATGATCACACCGTCGGAATTGCCGATCTTGCGCAGGATAACGTTCATGGCTTCTCTCCTATGTTATAACGCATGATATAACATAGGGCGCCCATGTTGTCACTCCAAGCTACAGCCAGCCCTTGCGACGGAAATAATAGAGCGGCAGCAGGGCAGAGGCGACCATCAGGCCCAGCGCCATCGGATAGCCCCAGGGCGAGTTCAGTTCGGGCATGAAGGAAAAATTCATGCCGTAAATGGAAGCCACCAATGTCGGGGGCATGAAGCCGACCGCCGCCACGGAAAATATCTTGATGATGGCGTTCTGTTCGACCGAGATCAGGCCGACGATCGTATCGAGCAGGAACGTGACCTTGTTGGACAGAAAGTCCACATAGGCGGTCAGCGATTGTGTGTCGCGCTCCAGCGATTTGACCCAGCTACGTGTCTCTTTCTTGCCGGATGCCGGATTATTGATGGCCGACAGATAGACCAGCATGCGGCTGATGCCCGCCAGGCTTTCCCGCATACGCGAAAGAAACGTTCCCTGGCCGCCGATCTGGGTCAGGATATGGCGGAAATCCTCTGTCGTCATCGGGCGCGCTTTCGGCTGGCGACGATAGATGGAATGCGAAGCCGCATCGATCTTGCCCGCCACACCTTCCAGAATATCGGCAAGCCGGTTCGTCGTGGCTTCGGTAATGCCGAGCATAATCGACAGGCCCGAGCATTTGGCTGAAATCAATCCGTTGCCCGGTTTGGTGGAGCGCAGGATATAGGTGCTGAATGACTTCGGATTGGCATAGCGCACAGTTATCAGCCGTGAGCCGTGCAGGATGAAGGTGACCGGCGCCAGCTCGCGATGGTCGAGATCGACCGCATGCAGGATCGGGACCGTGAGATATTGCGCGCCGGTTTCCATATAGAAGCGGCTCGATTCCTCGATTTCCGTCATGTCCTCGCGTGTCGGAATCGAAATACCCGTCCACGCCTCGACGATGTTGTCCTCATTGACGCCGGGTGCAAACAGATCGATCCAGATGACATTCCCAGGCAGCGGACTGCCCGGCTCGACTTCGACTTGTTCGAGATGGTCTCCGGAAAGGCTGTAAAGTGTAATCATACGGGCACCTGAAGTCTGGCTCGAAATCTCGAACGGCTGAGTTATGGGCACTGTGCGCGAAAATTGTTAACGGAATGCGGCAGTGGTTTCCAGTGTGGCGAATCCGAAACTGGCGTCACTTTGGAGCGAGGTTACGACCAAATTTCGGATCCACCACACTATCCCGCAATCAGCTTTCTTCATAACGGTTGACAGCTTCATTACACAGGTCTAATTCATCAAGTCATCCGATGACTTTGGTGAGACAATGAAGGCAATATCCCGCAAGACTTTGGCGGATGCAGCCACGCAGTCCTTGCGTACGGAAATCATGTCCGGGCGCTGGGCAATTGGTGATCAGCTTCCGAATGAAGCCGCACTTTCCGCAACACTTGATGTCAGCCGCGGCACGGTGCGCGAGGCCGTGCGTGCGCTGGTGGCACAGGGAATGCTCGAAACCCGGCAGGGCTCGGGGACCTACGTTCGTTCGACGGCCGACACTGCGCGCAGCCTCGACCGTATCCGCCATACCAGCCTGCGGGATCGTTTCGAAACGCGAGCTGTTCTGGAGACCGAAGCCGCGCGTCTGGCTGCCCAGCGCATCACGCCGAGGATGATTGCGCATCTGGAGAAAATGCTGGTGCAGCGCGGTAATCGCGACGAACTCGACCGCGCAACTTTCGTTGCCCGCGACTTTGCTTTTCATGAAGCCATCGTCGCGGCATCGGGTAACAGCGCACTGATCGAGGTCTATGCTTTTTTCTCAGCCTCCATTCGCGAATCCATAGAAGCCACGCTCGATGGCGAATTGCCCGAGCCGGGCCATGAAGCACATGGTCAGATCGTCGACGCCATCGCCTCGGGCGATCCCGACAAGGCCGGAGCAACGGTTCGCCGTTTTATGGCGCCCCTGATTGAAGAACTTGAAAGGTTGCTGGCGTCATGAGCCACACGAACACAGCCCTGTCGGATACGGCAGAAAACGAGGCGATAGTGCAGCCTGAAGCGCTGGTCGATGCAGAGGCCGACAGCGTTCCACAGCCACCGGCCCGGCAGCCGCCGAGCAAGGCGCTGCGCATTCTGTTGGGCGTGAGCCTCGTGCTGATCGCGGCCAATCTGCGACCGGTATTCTCCAGCGTTTCCGTGCTGTTGCCGGAAATTATCGACGCCACTGGCATGTCATCTGTTGCAGCCGGTGTGTTGACCACCTTGCCGGTGGTCTGCCTCGGCATTTTTGCGCCTTTCGCTCCGCGTCTGGCCCAGCGTTTCGGTGCGGAGCGCGTTCTGCTTTTTGTCCTGGCACTTCTGACCGTCGGGACGGCTATTCGCGGCTTCGGTTCGTTCTATTCGCTTTATATCGGCGCAGCGCTGGCCGGTGCGGCCATTGCGACGGGCAATGTGTTGCTTCCGGGGGTCGTGAAGCGTGACTTTCCGAAAACCGCTGCCATCATGACCGGTCTTTATACGATGGCGCTGTGCGGCGGTGCTGCATCTGCGGCCGGTTTCACCATTCCGATCAAAGGGATGCTTGGAGGTTCGTGGAACCTTGCTCTGGCTTTCTGGGCTGTTCCGGCGGCAATCGTTCTGCTGCTGTGGTTGCCGCAGGCCATGCGTGCGAAACACAATGTCGCGCATTCAGGTTTCAAGGTAATCGGCCTGTGGAAGGATCGGCTTGCCTGGCAGGTGACGCTGTTCATGGGGCTGCAATCCTCCACCGCCTATATCGTCTTCGGATGGCTGGCGCCGATCCTGCGCGAGCAGGGCCTGAGCCCGGCAGCTGCAGGCGGTCTGGTTTCCTTTTCGATCATGATGCAGGTCATCACCTGTCTCGCGGTGCCTTCCATTGCCATTCGCCAGAAGAACCAGAGCCTGCTCAATGTTATTCTCTGTGCCTGTGCGGCCCTGCCGCTGATCGGATTTCTTTACCTGCCGCAATGGACCTACTGGGTGCTGGCGATCTTTCAGGGTATCGGGCAGGGCGGGCTCATTGCCGCTGCCATGATGGTGATCGTGCTGCGCGCACCGGATTCGCACACAGCCGCCCATCTCTCCGGCATGGCGCAGTGCGTCGGCTATACGCTGGCCGCGATCGGGCCGCTTATCGTCGGACTGATCCATAGCGCAACGGGCAGTTTTACGGCCAGTGGCGCATTCTTTGCCCTGCTGGGGCTGGGCGCTGCGATCGCCGGATGGGGTGCCGGACGGGCGCGACACGTCGGCGTGCAGGTCGTAAAAGAATAGCCATAAACAGAAAGCCCCGGCAAAACCGGGGCTTTCTTTTCAGATGATGCGAAAGGCATCAGGCCTTTTCGTACAGCTCTTCGACGAATTCCCAATTGATGAGACTATCGACGAAAGCTTCCAGATATTTCGGACGCAGATTGCGATAATCGACATAGTAGGAGTGTTCCCACACGTCGACGCCGAGAATCGGCGTTGCGCCATGAACAAGCGGGTTTTCGCCGTTCGGGGTCTTGGAGATTTCAAGCTTGCCGTTCTTGACCGACAGCCAGGCCCAGCCCGAACCGAACTGGCCAACACCGGCAGCGATGAAATCTTCACGGAACTTGTCGTAGCCGCCAAGATCGGTCTCGATAGCCTTTTCAAGCTTGCCCGGCAGCTTTTTGCCGCCGCCGCCCTTCTTCATCCACTTCCAGAACAGGATGTGGTTGTAGTGCTGGCCGGCATTGTTGAAGAGGCCCTGGTTCTTGCCGTAGCTTTCCTTGACGATCTCTTCCAGGCTCTTGCCTTCGAGGCCGGAGCCTTCGAGCAGCTTGTTGCCGTTGGTGACATAGGCCTGATGGTGCTTGTCGTGATGAAGTTCAAGCGTCTCGCGCGACATGAAAGGCGCAAGTGCTTCATAGTCATACGGCAGGGCGGGCAGTTCGAAAGCCATTGGAAACTCTCCTCTTTTCATTCAGCTTACATGGGCAGCTTGCGGCGGGCCGAGCAGATGCATGCCCCAAAACTTGCGTGCGCAATCTACATAGGCCGCAATGGCGCAGGCGGCAATGGTGCCAGCGGGCAATTCAGCTTCAAGACAATGAATTATTATTGAAATCACAGTAGGATGACGCGATTCTAGATTTTATGCTTCGCGATGCGTGGCGGACCCTCACAGGAGGAAACGGTGTCCCACAGTTCTTATGTCTTCGACGCCTATGGTACATTGTTCGATGTCCATTCGGCGGTACGACGACATGCAGACAAAGCCGGGCCGGACGGGCGGGCATTTTCCGAACTGTGGCGGGCAAAACAGCTCGAATATTCCTGGGTGCTGAGCCTTATGGGCGCTTACAGCGATTTCTGGAAACTCACCGAGGATTCGCTTGATTTCGCATTCGCACGCTACCCTTCCGTCGATCCAGCGCTACGCAATGAACTCCTCGATGCTTATTGGAAGCTCGATTGCTATCCGGAAGTGCCGGCCGCCCTCAAAAGCCTGAAGGAAAAGGGTGCACGGCTCGCAATCCTCTCCAACGGATCGCCGGCAATGCTGGAATCTGCTGTCCGTTCCGCAGCGCTCGACGTCCTGCTGGATGATGTGATTTCGGTCGATGAAGTCAGGAAATACAAGACCGCCCCGGCTGTCTATGAACTCATCACCCTGCAATGGCGGCTTTATCCATCGGCAATCTCGTTCCAATCGTCGAATCGCTGGGATGTGGCAGGCGCGGTGCGGTTCGGCATGCGCGGGGTCTGGATCAACAGGTCCAACCAGCCCGACGAGTACAAGCAGTTTGCTCCGGCGCTTATTTTGCCAAGCCTTCAATTGCTGGACTGAGTTCTCACTAAAAGTTGAACTGTTCGGGTTTATTGAAAGCAGGCACTGGCACCCAAAATTGTGTCGCCGCTGCAACACGAGCCACGCTGGTGGGCTTTTGCCACGTTTAGGCCGCATTGCGAACGGGCGTACGCCACATTCTTCGGGCGTTTTCCGTGCAACCAATCACCGGAAACAGCCGTTTAAGGACGTTTCGATGGCTCGCCGCGTATCTGCCACAATTGGCCGGGTCGCAATTCGTTAACCCTGAATGTGTATCTGTAACCCCTCCCGTCACCAAACTGGTTTTCATATGCAAACGACCCTTACCCGCCGTTCCTTTCTGACGGCAATGACAGCAACAGCGGCCGCCGGCCTGGCCGGTTGCGCTCAGTTGGGGCAGAATGTTCCAATCATTGATGTGGATCAGTCGGGCAACCCGATCAACCGCACCCCACAGGCCAATGTCGACTCTTCCTATGGCGGCTGGGCACAGATGTATGCCTCCGTCGAAGATGGCGGCTTCCAGCTTCCGGCAATCCCGATCCAGAAGATGGACAAGCGCTACCTGCGCCAGGTGGTGCAGGACCCGACCGGCGAACTGCCGGGCACGCTGGTCATCGATACGGCCAACCGCTTCTGTTATCTGGTCCTCGAAAACGGTCAGGCAATGCGCTACGGCGTCGGCATCGGTCGCGAAGGTTTCGCATGGTCGGGCCGTGCTGTGATCCAGTACAAGCGCCAGTGGCCGCGCTGGACCCCGCCGGACGAAATGGTCGCCCGTCAGCCGGAACTGGTGCAGTACAGCGCCAAGAACGGCGGCATGGCTCCGGGCCTCAAGAACCCGCTCGGCGCCCGCGCGCTCTATATTTTCCAGGACGGCAAGGACACGCTATACCGCCTGCACGGCAACCCGGAATGGTGGTCGATCGGCAAGGCAGTCTCTTCGGGCTGCGTGCGCTTCCTGAACCAGGACATCATCGATCTCTACGATCGCGTACCGGCGAAATCGCCGATTCTCGTGATGTAACAAAGCGTGCCGAAATGGCAGATTGCAAAAAACCCGGACAGTTTCTGTCCGGGTTTTTTATTGCAGGCTTTTGAGTATCGTATGATTAGCATGCTACTGTTTTAGCTTGCTGCTGTTGGAGAAATGAACTACCCGAACTGATCTTCATCCGGCTTGTGTTCATCATGTCATTCGCGTCTGTTTCCCGCCCGGTTCTTGTTCCACCTGCCATTATCGAGCCTGCCGCATTCATCGCGAATTCCAGATTTCATGATTGTCTGACGGATACGGCGGCAGAACTGCTGGCCATTACGGCCCGATTGCCCCGTGAAGTGCGTTTTATGTCGGACATGCAGAAGTGGCTCTTGAGCCACGCGACGCTGGCGCTCCACTTCGAGCATCTGACCAGCGCGAGCTGCCCGCCCATTTCTCCGACGAGCCTGCTGAAGTTTCTGCATGGTACGCCGATCGCCAGCAGGAATACGACGGCCGCTTTCCTTCAGGAGACCCTTCACTACAAGCTTGTCGAGCCAATTCCGGCGCAGGACCGCAGGCGTCGCCTGTTTCGGGCGCGACCGGAAACCGAAGAATTGATCCGGCTCTGGCAGATAACCCATCTTGTCCCGCTCGACGGGGTGGACGGTGGCAATCGCGTTGAACTGATGCGGACCTCTCCGGATTTGCTGCGCTATGCGCAGCCGCTGATGACGCGCGAACTGCTGCATCGCGGCGAGTGGTGCCGACCCGTTGCCAGTATCGCCAATTTCACCCATGCGGAATCCGGTGACAATGTTCTGCACGATATTGCGTCCCGTGCGCCATGGGTGTTTTCCGGCGACAAAGTCTGGATCGGCAAGGTGACGTCCAACAGCATCTCGGCGCGCTACCGGATGTCGCAAAGCAATACGGCACGCCTGCTGGTCAGGGCCCGCGACAGCGGTCTGATAGGGTGGGAGCGACCCGGAAATCGCGGCGACTGCTGGATTTCAGCGACACTTGTGCAGGATTATCGCTGCTGGCAAGCCCTCAAATTCTCGGCAATTACAAAAGCGATGCACCGTGCGGCACTGCATTGGAACGGTAATTTCAGGGACTGACCTGCGGAGCCGCAGGTAATCCGGGCGGCAGATAGTTATGCTCTGCCGCCGCTTCCAATTATTCTTCGATGGTGTAGGTGCTCATTTCGCACAGGTTCTGCGTATCCGTCGTCGTATCGAGATCGTCGCTGTCCTGGAACTCGAAGCGCATGTCGTAGTTGCAGACCCGACGGCCATCGGCGATCGTGATCTTGATGGTTTCGCCGGGATTGAGCACTTGATCGCCGAAGACATCGCCTTCCCAGTCGTTGACCCCAACAGGCGATGTGTAGAAATGGGTCAGTGTAGAATTGGTGCCGTTCTTCAGATTGAAGACCAGATCATCGGCTTTGGAAGCAGACACAAACGTGATCAGCACAGCCGAGGCAATGCCGATAATATTTAGCAATTTCATGATGTTATCCCCCGTAACCCCGATATTGGGCGGATGGAACTTAAGCAGAAAAAGATACGTCGTAAAGCCGGATAAATGTTGGCTGATAACCCTTTATTGGGTGGATTATGGAGATCTGGCACATACTTGCCGCCGCCACAAAAATACGTCACTTTCCGCCTGGACGTATCGTTGCAACAAAGGGAAGGCATGCATGTCTGAGGAAAAGACCGTCAAGGAAGCTGTGAAAGGCCCTGCATCCTATTTCCCGTCCATCGAGAAGAAATATGGGCAGCCCGTCCAGCATTGGCTTTCGCTGATCGAGCAGCGAAAGGGCGAAAAGCACATGGAAATCGTCAACTGGTTGAAGGCCGAATTCGAAATGGGGCATGGTCACGCCAATGCCCTTGTGGCCTATGCCCTCGCCAAACCGGCGAAGGCGTGACACTTAGAGCGGCTTCACGTCTCCGTTTTAACTGAAACGTTCCAACCGCGATCCTGATTTCTATCGCTTGAAACCGCCGAGTATGCCGCGCACGAGCGCTCGGCCGAGTGAACTGCCGACCGAGCGAACGACAGACTTCATCGCGGTTTCCGCCACGGTCTGGCGACCTGAGCGGCGACCAGTGCCAAACGCGGTGCCGACGAGATCGCCAAGCAGGCCGCCGCCACCTTCTTCCTCTTCCTTGGTCTTTTGCTGGGCTGCTGCAGCATTCTGTGCCTTGCGGGCCAGCATTTCGAAAGCGGAATCGCGATCCACCTCCTGATCGTATTGTCCCGCTACCGGGCTTGCGGCGATGATCTTCGCGCGCTCCTCCGGCGTCAGCGGGCCGATGCGCGACGATGGCGGACGCATGAGCGTGCGCTGCACGATGGATGGCACACCCTTGGCCTGAAGCGTGGAAACCAGCGCTTCACCGGTGGCGAGATTGGTGATCGCCTGAAACGTGTTGAAATCCGGATTCGGGCGGAATGTATCGGCTGCAGTCTTAACGGCATTGGTTTCGCGCGGCGTATAGGCGCGCAAGGCATGCTGCACGCGGTTGCCGAGCTGCGCCAGAACCGTTTCCGGTACGTCGAGCGGGTTCTGCGTCACGAAATAGACGCCGACACCCTTGGATCGGATCAGGCGCACGACCTGCTCGACACGGTCGATCAACGCCTTTGGGGCCTCGTCGAAGAGAAGGTGGGCTTCGTCGAAGAAGAAGACGAGCCTTGGCTTGTCGGGATCGCCGATTTCCGGCAGTTCCTCGAAAAGTTCCGACATCAGCCAGAGGAGGAAAGTGGAATAGAGCCGCGGGCTCATCATCAGCTTGTCGGCGGCAAGCACGCTCACCACGCCGCGTCCGTCGGTTGTGGTGCGCATCAGATCGGCAATTTTAAGCGCCGGTTCTCCGAAAAAATTCGAGCCGCCCTGCTGGTCGAGAACCAGAAGCGAACGCTGGATCGCGCCAACCGAAGTTTTGTTCACATTGCCATATTTGCCCGAAAGCTCAGCGGAACGTTCCGCCATTTCGGCGAGGATGGCCTGCAAGTCCTTCAGGTCCAGAAGCAGCAAGCCTTCTTCATCCGCCAGACGGAAGGCGATGTTCAGCACGCCTTCCTGCGCGTCGGTCAGGCTCATCAGGCGCGACAGGAGCAGCGGCCCCATTTCGGATATGGTTGCGCGGACAGGATGCCCCTGTTCCCCGAAGATATCCCAGAAAATCACGGGCGCGGCACGCATCTCGTACGGATCGAGCTTCACTTCCGCCGCGCGCTTGAGAAGGCCGTCATTTTGAACGCCGATTGCGCCGATGCCGGAAAGGTCGCCCTTGATGTCGGCACAGAAAACCGGAACGCCAGCCGCCGAAAAACTTTCGGCCAGAACCTGCAGCGTGACGGTTTTACCCGTGCCGGTCGCGCCGGTGACGAGGCCGTGCCGGTTGCCGTATTTCAGCGCTAGATATTCCGGCTGCTGGTAGGAGTCGTCAGGCTTGCGGCTCGCGCCAAGAAAAATAGCGTCTTCGGCAGTCATCAGGCAGCTTGCTCCCTCAGTTCAACTATCCTTACGATATAGAGCATTTTGCAGCCAAATGGAAACATTTGGCTTCGTATAAATGTGCCAAAACAAATGTTTAGAGCATCGACCTAATTAAGGTAGATCGAAACGAACGCGAAACGCCGCGCATCGTCGCGACAAGGAAATGTCCGGGCGAGGTGGATGCCGAAACCGACAAATCCAAACTCAACGCGCAGAATAGCCGTTCTGCTGCGCCGGAACGGCTTTCAGATAGGCAGCAATGGCATTGCGGTCAGCCTCGGTGAGATGGGCCATGTTCGCCACCACATCGGTCATCGATCCGCCGAGCGAATCGAAATCCGGGGTAAAGCCGCTTTGCAGCGCATAGGCGATATCTTTCTCGCTCCAGCTGCCGATGCCCGCTTCATCCGGTGTGATGTTCGGCACAACGCCTCTTTTCCCGTCGCTGCCGGTCTCCGGTGACAATGCACCGGCGAGCCATTTGCCAGTCTCCAGCCCGCCAATTGCATTGCGTGGCGTGTGGCATTCGCCGCAATGGCCAAGCGCTTGTGTCAGATATTGGCCGCGTTTTACCTGATCGGAGGCATTTGCGATTTCCGCTGGCGGCTCATCGGAAAGATAAAGCTGTTTCCACAGGCCGAGCCCGCGCCGGACGTTGAACGGAAAGGAGAGCTTGTGCGGTGCTGCGACATTATCGGATGGTGGCAGCGTTTTCATATAGGCGAAAAGATCGGCCACATCCTGCGGCTGCATCTTGCTATAGGACGTGTAGGGGAAGGATGGATAAAGATGCTCATCCTGCTTGCCGACGCCCTTCAGCATAGCATTGGCGAAATCCTGAATGGTCCAGGTGCCGATTCCTTGTTCGGACGGTGAAATATTGGGCGCAACGAACGTTCCGAAATCCGAAACAAGCTCATGCCCGCCCGACAGAACCTTGCGCGCATCACCCGATGCGCCCGGTGCGGCATGGCAGGAAGCGCAGCCGCCCGCCCAGAAAACCTGTTCTCCCTTGACGGGATCGCCGGGCTTCATCGCGTCCAGCACCGTAGCGTCGACTTTTTCAGGCGTGGTTAGAATCCAGAAGGCCGCAGCTCCCAGAACGACCACGGCGCCTGCGACATATGCCAGTTTTCGGACCATTGCATTCGTTCCCGTGTGACGGTTCCGGCGTGGGTCGCCGGACCGCTCTCGTGACTGTCATTCAGTATAACAGTTACATCTGTGCGAAGCTGCTGGAACCGCTCCGCACATCTTTTCCGAAAACCGTTTCACACTTTTCGGGATACGCTGTAGCACACCGAATGTTTCCGTCCGGTGCACTCCATGTCAACTGTGAAGATTAGTTCTTCTTGATGCGATAGGCCTGATGGCAGGAACCGCAATTGGCGGCGACCTGCTGGAAGGCTGGCTTCAGCGCATCGAGATCCTGCGGTTTGGCGGCCAGTCCAGCAGCGGCATCCGTCCGGAATTTTTCGACGTGCTTGACGAAGTCGTCCTTGTTTTCCCAGATTTTCGGCGAAGCTTCGGTGTCGCCCTGATCAGAACCGGCTGGGAACAGTGTGTCGACGTCCAGCTTCTTGGCATCCGCATCGATCTTTTCCAGCGCGGCAAGTGCCGTGGCAGCGTCGAACGGCTTTTCGCCTTTGACCATGGGCGCAATCGACCCGACCGAACGACCAAGGTCCTTCATGATTGCCTGACGGTCTGCGGTGACATCAGCCTGGGCAACGCCGGCGATCATGACAGCTACAGAGCTGACAGTCAGGAAAAACAAACGCATGCGATCCTCCGCATTTGAAAATTGAACAAACTTCGTCCCTTGGTTCAAATATCCGATACAATCCGGGACATTGCAATCATCGCACCGGTTTAATCCCCAATGCAGCAAGTATCATTTTGAATTTATAGAGATTATTACACAGGGTTCACGTTATCGTGAAAAACATGACTATAACACTATTGTTTTAATACTGATCTCTACCAGTTGTTCGCGAAGGGCGAGTTCTGTGATGGAAGATCAAAACAAAAAAGCCCCGGAAATGAACTGACCCCCGAAAGTTGGACACCCAACTTCGGGGGTTTTGCATGTCGAAATACAGCAGCACGTTCAAGCAGGAGATCGTCGCGTACTACGGCGACGGCGGGCACAGCTACCGAGAGGTAGGTCTTCGTTTCGGGCTCGACTATTCCATGGTCCGCCGGTGGGTCGCCAGTCACGCGGCACATGGCGTGGCTGGCTTATCTCGCAAGCACAGCCATTATGATGCACAGTTCAGGCTGTCGGTCCTTGAGCGGATGTGGAAGGATGGATTGTCCCGTCGGCAGGTGGCTGCGCTTTTTAATATTCGCAGCGCAGCTTGCGTGTCAGTCTGGGAGGATCGATATGAGCGCGGCGGCCTTGAGGCCTTGGCTCCGCGCCGAAAAGGGAGGCCGCGATCTATGCCGAAGCCACCTGTCGCCGCACCGCCGAGCCTGGTTGCCGACGGGGATGGATTGCCAAGTGATGAAGCCAGGACCCGCGAGGAATTGCTGGCAGAACTGGCCTATCTGCGCATGGAGAACGACTATCTAAAAAAACTGGAGGCCTTAACGCAGGCGCGTCAAACGCCGAACGGGCGCAAGCCGTCCAGGCGTTAAGGCCGCTCCATCCGCTTGAAGGGCTGCTTGCGCTTTCGGGTCTGGCGCGCAGCACGTTCTATTATCAGCTCAAGGTGCTGTCGTCAGGCGACCGGCATGAGGCCTTGAAATCGACGATCCGCTCCATCTTCGATGAGCACAAGGGCCGCTACGGCTATCGCCGGGTGACGGCGGCGATCCGTGGGCGTGGGGACGCAGTCAATCACAAGACCGTCCAGCGGCTGATGGTCGAGATGGGGCTGAAGTCTCTGGTTCGACCCAAGAAGTACCGTTCCTACAAGGGTGGGGCTGGCCGTGTGGCACCCGATCTACTGCAACGTCAGTTCTCGGCCAGACGGATGCATCAGAAGTGGGTCACAGATGTCACCGAGTTCAATGTCGCCGGGGAGAAGCTGTTCCTGTCACCCATCATGGACCTTCACAACGGCGAGATCATCGCCTTCGAGACAGCCAGACGACCCGTCTTCAAGCTGGTCAAGGACATGCTCGGCAGGGCATTGAGCCTGCTCGATGACGAGAACAGGCCAATCCTGCATTCCGATCAGGGTTGGCAGTATCAGACGCCAGAATGGCGCCGGATGCTCGAAAGCAGCAATATCGCAGCAAGCATGTCACGCAAGGGAAACTGCCTCGACAATGCCGCCATGGAAAGCTTCTTCGCGACGCTCAAGTCCGAGTTCTTCTATCCCAACCGCTTCGACAGCATTGACAGTCTGCGCGATGGCGTTGAGGACTACATTCACTACTACAACAACGATCGCATTCGCATGAAACTAAAAGGGCTGAGCCCTGTGCAATACAGGACCCAGCCCTTAAATAATCCCAGCCTATGAACCGTCCAACTTTATGGGGTCAGTCCAAAACCGGGGCCTTTTCGAGCATGTAAAGTTTGATCAGACGAACTGGCCGAGGCCCGGAATTGCACCGATAACGGCGTCAACCGGTTCGTCACCGGCCTTCTCCTTGGCAAAGCGGATGGTTTCCTTGGCAACGCCGGAAATTTCACCCATGCCCAGGCCTGCGCCCATGAGCTGAGAGCCAAGACCCATCACGCCGCCCATCAGGCCGGAGAGAAACCCGCCGCCCTTGACCTGGGCAATTGCTTCCTGAGCGCCAGGAAACGCAGCCAGAAGCTTCTGGACCTCTGCTTCCGGACCTTCCTTCTGCAGGAAGGCGAGGATCATGCCGACTGCCTTTTCTGCCGTTGCCGCATCGATGCCAACTTTGGAGGTGATGCGCGCGATCAGTTCTTCCATGGAGACTCTCCCAAAAATCTTACGTTTACGTAATATGCATTCTCGCCTTCGCTTTGCAAGCCGCCATGAGCGAAAATATGAGGGTCAATATTCATTAGTTGGTGAATATGACGATTTGATCGGTGGTCGCGATCCTCGCTACGCCGTTCGAATTTCCTGCAGTTCCAGCTCCTCGATCATGACCTGTCGCATGACGAATTTCTGGATCTTGCCGGTCACAGTCATCGGAAACTGATCCACGAAGCGTATGTGGGCGGGAACCTTGTAATGTGCGATCCGCTGTCGGCAGTATTCGGCCAGTTCTTCCTCGGTTAGATGGCCTTCCTTGTGCAGCTTCACCCATGCGCAGATGATTTCGCCAAACTTCCGGTCGGGAATGCCGAATATCTGGACATCGCTGATCGCGGGGTGGGTGAAGAGGAATTCCTCGATCTCGCGTGGATAGATGTTCTCGCCGCCGCGAATGATAAGATCCTTGATGCGCCCGACAATGTTGCAATAGCCTTCTTCGTCGATCGTCGCGAGGTCGCCGGTGTGCATCCAGCCCGCATCGTCGATAGCGCCTGCCGAGCTTTCCGCATCGTTCCAGTAACCGCGCATAACGCTGTAGCCGCGCGTGAGCAATTCGCCCTTTTCGCCGCGCGGAACCACCTTGCCATCCGCATCGATGATCTTCACCTCCAGATGCGGGTGAATACGTCCGACCGTTGAGACACGCCGCTCCATTGGATCGGTCGTCGAACTCTGGAAACTCACCGGGCTTGTCTCGGTCATGCCGTAGGCGATGGTGATTTCGCTCTGGTGCATCTCGCTCACGACACGTCGCATCACTTCGATGGGGCAGGGCGATCCGGCCATGATGCCGGTGCGCAGGCTGGTGAGATCAAAACGGCTGAACTCCGGATGATCCAGCATCGCAATGAACATTGTCGGCACGCCATGCAGGCCGGTGCATTGCTCTTCCTCGACAGTTTGAAGCGTCAGGAGAGGGTCGAAACTGTCGTTCGGGATCACCATGCAGGAGCCGTGGGTGAAGCAGGCAAGGTTGCCGAGCACCATGCCGAAGCAATGGTAGAACGGCACCGGAATGCAGAGCCGGTCCTGTTCGGAAAGCTGCATCGCCTCGCCAACGAAAAAGCCGTTATTGAGAATGTTGTGGTGGGAGAGCGTTGCGCCCTTCGGGCTTCCTGTCGTGCCGCTGGTGAACTGGATATTGATGGGATCGTCGAATTGCAGTTCGTCGGCAAGAAGCGCCAGTTCCTCGCGCGTGACGTCATCGCCGGATTGGGCGACATCGTCAAAATTTAGCATGCCCGCGGTCTGTTCCGCACCGAGCCGGATCACTGACCGCAGAGTGGGAAGCCGCTCGGACATCAAATGGCCGGGCCGGGCTTCGTCGAGCTCAGGCACGATGCCGCGCAGAATATCGATATAATTGCTGGTCTTCAGCGACGGTGCGAGTATAAGCGCCGCGCATTCGACTTTTGCCAGCACATATTCCAGCTCATGCGCGCGATAGGCCGGGTTGATGTTGACGAGGATCAGTCCCGCTTTTGCGCTGGCGAACTGGGTGAGAATCCATTCGAGATTGTTCGGCGACCATATGCCGAGACGCTCGCCGGGGCGTAGCCCGATGGCAAGAAAGCCTTCGGCAAGTTCGTCAGTCCGTTGTCTGAGTTCAAAATAAGTCAGCCGGACATTCTGGTGCCGGACGATGACGGCAGGTCGCTCGGGATATTTTTCAGCGATCTGGTCGAGATGCCGACCGATCGTATTGCCGATGAGAAGCTTGTCGCTCGCACCATGAACATAGCTGGCCCGCTGCTGCATTTCCGATCCTCCCAAACCGAAGACGATGCCCGAAGGCGATGCATCAAGTGGTGGGAGGATGCCATTCGCAGCGCTGTGTGAAAACCGCAGTTTTTACAATTCGGATTCAGCGCTTGGTGCAACGCACCAGAGTAGCGGCCCCGGCATTGGTATATTTGCTCTGCATCGTATAGAGCCACCCCTTGCATTCAGACATGCTGCCGAAGCACCGGACACGGTCGATCGCGACCAGCCCGTCGCCGCCTGTAATGAAGGGCGAGTCGTCAACGCCGCTGAACTGGCCGACGATGGTGCCGCTGCCTTTTCTCGGCACATTGCAGCGCTGGCCTGCATATTCGCTGACATCCTTGCGCACCTGTGCCTCAGCGGACATGGGCAGCACGACAAAGCCTGAAACCGCGAGCGATGCGGAAGTGAGGAAAACGGCAATGACCTGACGCAGCATCGGTCTCTCCTTAAAAAGAATAGCTGTTGAACAATACTATAAGATTATAAGCGAAATAGCGCACTTTCTCCAATGGAGAAGCATCGCACCTTAAAATCTGGATGCGATGCTTAATGTCGAGGATCAGAGCGTGCCGCCCGCCTTGCCTGTCACCTTGAGTGCGAAGGCATAGGTGTAGGCGACTTCTTCCAGCCGCGAGAAGCGACCCGACGCCCCGGCATGGCCCGCATCCATATTGATACGGAACAGCACCGGATGGTTGTTGGTCTTCAGTTCACGCAGTCTGGCGACCCATTTGGCGGGCTCCCAGTAAGTAACGCGCGGATCTGTTAGACCTGCCACGGCCAATATGGCCGGATAGGCCTGACGGCTGACATTGTCGTAGGGCGAATAGCCTGCGATGGTCCGGTATTCCGCTTCCGATGTGATCGGATTGCCCCATTCGGGCCATTCCGGCGGGGTCAGCGGCAGCGTGTCGTCCAGCATCGTGTTCAGCACATCGACGAACGGCACTTCGGCTATGATGCCGCCGAACGCGTCGGGCGCCATATTGGCAATCGCGCCCATCAGCATGCCGCCTGCCGAACCGCCATGGGCAACGATGCGGTCATGACTGGTGAAGCCTTCTGCAACAAGGTGTTTTGCGGCGGCAATGAAGTCGGTGAAGGTGTTCACCTTCTTGCCGCGCTTGCCGTTTTCGTACCAGGCGAAACCCTTGTCCTTGCCGCCGCGAATATGGGCAATGGCATAGACGAAGCCCCGATCCACCAGCGACAGCCGCGACGTGCTGAAGCTTGCGGGAATGGTGATGCCGTAGGAACCGTAACCATAGAGCAGGCAGGGTGCCGAGCCGTCGAGCTTCGTATTCTTGTGATAGAGCAGGGATACCGGCACCAGCTCGCCATCCGATGCCTTTGCGAAGACACGACGCGTAACATAGTCCTGGGCGTTGTGGCCGGAAGGAACTTCCTGCGTTTTCAAGAGCTTCCGCTCCCGCGTCCGCATATTGTAGTCGAAGAGCTGTTCCGGCGTCGTCATGGATGAATAGGAAAAGCGGATCACATCCGTATCATATTCGGCGCTGCCATGAAGGCCGAGTGAATGGGCTTCCTCATCGAAGGCGATGGCGTGTTGCTCGCCGGTTTCACGGTCACGGATCACGATGCGGGGCAGGCCATTGTCGCGCTCCATCCAGACAAGATGATGCTTGTAGGCGGAGTGCGACAGGATCAGCCGTCCCGGCTTTTCCGCCACGACCTCTACCCAGTTTTCAGGCTGAGGCGCTGCAGCCGGTGCCTGGCAGATCTTGAAATCCTTGGCTCCGTCCGCATTGGTCAGGATGTAGAACACGTCACCGCCCGGCGCGATGTCATATTCCGTGCCGGTCTTGCGTTCCATGATGAGCTGCGGCTTTGCCGCCGGGTCATTGGCGGGCAGGAGCCAGCATTCCGACGTCTCATGGTCGTGAATGTCGATGAAGATATAATCGTCCAGCGCCGATCCGCCGACGCCGAGAAAGAAGCCTGGGTCTTTCTCTTCATAGATCAGCCGGTCGCTCGACTGATCCGTGCCGACCCTGTGATAGAAAACCTTGGACGGTCGATGATTTTCGTCGAGCCGCGTATAGAAGAAGCCCTTGCTCTCGGCATCCCACGCGCCACCGCCATTCGTATCGGTGACGATGTCTTCGAGATCCTTCATCGAAGAAAGATCACGGACTTTTAGCTTGTAGAATTCTGAACCCTTGTCGTCATATCCCCAGATCAAAAGCTTGTGATCCGGCGCATGATCAGCCGAGGCAAGGCGGAAATAGGCCTTGTCCTTGCCTTCGACATCGCCGTCGAGGAGGATCGTCTCGGTTCCGCCGTCACGCGGGGTTCGAATGAAATAGGGCTGTTCGCCGCCGGTCCGGTAGGAAACGCCATAGGCGAAAGGGCCATCCTTGGACGGAACGGACGAGTCGTCTTCCTTGATGCGTGCACGCATTTCAGCAAATAGCGTTTTCTGCAGCGCTTCCGTGTCGTTCATCAGGGCTGCCTGATAGGCATTCTCTGCTTCCAGATGCGAACGAATTTCGGGGGCCAGAACCGACGGATCCTTGAATACTTCCTGCCAGTTATCTGCGCGCAACCAAGCATAATCGTCGGTGCGTGTGATCCCGTGGCGGGTGTCATTTACCGGATGTTTGGCTGCATGCGGCGGTTGAAGTTGGGAGGAGCTTTGAGACATCCACAATTCCAATGAAAACTGTTTCGATTTGCTGCAAGGCCGGTAAGCCCTGCCTTCAGGCGGGTGATACTGGTGTTTATATAGTTGGCCGAAAAGGCGAAAGCGAGTTGATTCCGTTGAAATATATTTGAGCAATGCCTTTTTGAGGCCCGATTCTGCGGCCAAAAGCTACGTAGCGGAAACGCGTTAGTCTTGAGCTTCGTACAAGAAAACTTGAGGGAGAAAACTATTGCTAAGACTGGCTGAGCAAATTAAAGGAAGCACGGTCGTGAACTGTGGCTTCATCCGTATCCCTCAATAAATGACAGGGTCGGCAACGCGAACACATCGCACTTCAAAGTTTCCCTGTCTTCGTAAGGTTGAGTCCGGTTTTTTCTATTTGCCGATTCAAGAATAAAGATGTGTTGTTAATGTAATGTGGTTTGACAATTCTATTGCAAATGACATTATCAACTGATATTCGCAGTCGCGAACGGATGGGGCAGAGTTTTGGAATACGTAACGACGATGGCAGGCGGGGATCTCCAGTCGTCGATTACGCAACAATAAGAAGTCAAAAGGAAATCTAATGGAAAATCTGGACACGCACGACGAGAGCACAGAACTGCTTCTGAGCCTTACTGCAGATGTTGTAGCTGCATATGTCGGCAATAATTCGATTCGCGCTGGCGAACTGCCGCTGCTGATCGCCGAAGTACATGCTGCTTTCAAGCGCCACGTCGAACGCGAAGAAGCGCCTGTCGTCGTTGAGAAGCCGAAGCCTGCCGTCAATCCGAAGAAGTCGGTTCATGACGACTACATCATCTGCCTCGAAGACGGCAAGAAGTTCAAGTCGCTCAAGCGTCACCTGATGACCCATTACAACATGACGCCTGAACAGTACCGCGAAAAGTGGGATCTCGACCCGAACTATCCGATGGTCGCTCCCAACTACGCTGCTGCTCGTTCGCGTCTGGCGAAGAAGATGGGCCTGGGCCGCAAGCCTAAGGACGCTTAATCGCTTCGACTTTCGAGCGGGCTGCGCTTTGCCGCATCTGTTCTTGTGAATGTTATGAAAATGGCCGGTATTGTTGAGCTCACGCTTTTCAATACCGGCCATTTTGTTGTTGGTCTTCTGAGAGTTTTCGGAAGCTCATGCAATATTCATCCGATCCGGTCGAATGCCTGCTTCAGCGCAATATGCCGGTTCAGATCATAACTCCAATGCCCGCACACGCCTTTCTGCCGCTCTCTTTCCATAAGGCGCGTCAGGCGCCGCTTGGTTCGTTCCTTCTCCTCTTGCGGTGCTTTCAGAACTTCATCCAGATCGATGCCCGCAATGATCTGCAAGGCAATACGCTGCATGGCCGTCAGTTGATTCTGCTTCTGTCGGGCAAAAAATAGTGCGCGGGCCTGTTTAAGATCTGCTTCCATGGCGAAAATCCCTCATTTCTCGATATCAACGAGCATGAGCGACGGTGGAAGACGTTGGATAATATTCCTAGATTTTGCCGGATTTTTCTGTAAAATGGCCATGGATCACATTTGATCGACGCAGGTTAATGCTGCGATGGCAAGGCTTTAGCCTATGTTAGAACTGCCGAAACTAATCAAAGACGGCAATTCATTCTACGAAACTTATCCACACTTGCATTTTCCTCCGTATAAGAAGATATTCCTATTCTGGCGAGGAAAGATGAATGTCTTTGGAACTATCGGATGTCATTCATACACGGGCGGAAGCTTTCGAAGCGTTGAAGTTGCTTGCGGCGCGGCATGGGCGAAGCCTTAGTCTCGAAAGAGTGGAGGGCGTCGCCGACCGTTCGCGGCAGCAGCAGAATATGGTGCTGTGCGATGCCCTTATCGACCTGCTCGTGGCAATGTTCGGTGTTTCCGGCACTGAACTGCGGTCTCCGTTGCGGTGCAGACGGGAGGTCGCGCGCGTGCGGCAGATCGGCATGTATGTCGCGCATACGGCTTTCGGCATGGCGATGCGTGAAGTGGCCGCTGGATTTGCGCGGGACCGGACAACAGTGATGCACGCCTGCCATCTGGTGGAAGACATGCGTGACGATACCGAATTCGATGCAATCGTCTCGACCTTCGAACGGATTGCGCAAAGTGCTTTCACGGACTGGAGGATGGCGGCATGACCAAGCAGTTGTCAGTATCCGAAGCGAGGATCATGTGCTTTCTGAAAAACGGCGTCTGCGAGGTTCAGGATTCGGTTCGCGCTACGCATGTGTTGCTCGCGACGGATCAGGGGACCATTGCCGCTTCCCGTTCCGAACTGGACGTCATGCAGAAGAAGGGGTTGCTGCGCTGGGACGAAGAGCGTCTTGTTGCATCGCCGCATTGCGCAAAGCGGTTGAAGGAAGACAACAAGCCGTTGCCCCGTCCGGCGGAAAATGCGCAGACCATCGAATATCTGCAAGGTGAAAAGGTCGAGATCAACCCGGAGGAATCACCGCTTGCCATGCTCTACAGGCGCAGGAATGCGAACGGCTCTACCTTCATCTCGGAAAGTGAGTTTCTTGCCGGTGAGAGGCTGCGTGCCGATTTCACACGCGGATCGCTGATGCCGTCTGTGACAATGCGCTGGGATACCGGTGTCGGAGGCGGGCGCAGCGGGCCGGGCGGCATGGCCGAACTGACCGATATTGCGCTTGCCAGCCGCATTCGTGTCGAGCGGGCGCTGGAAGCGGTCGGGCCGGAACTGAACGGCGTTCTGGTCGATGTCTGCTGCTTCCTGAAAGGTCTTGAAACCGTGGAGCGCGAGCGGCAATGGCCCGTGCGTTCGGCCAAGATGCTGCTCAAGGTCGGTCTGGCCGCTCTGCACAGGCACTATAATCCTCAACTTGAAAAGGAACGGGGCAGAGGTGTCGTCCTGCATTGGGGAGCCGATGGCTATCGACCGCAGATGCGACCACAGAATATGTGAAGCCTCTCCTTCATTGACAGCTATCGGAGGCAGGTCTATCGCCTCTGTCTCAAAGGGACTCTGTACCCGTTGGGGAAGTGGGGAGAAATCATATGAATTCGGTACGGGATCGGCTGGAAAATATCCTGTCGCGCCTGGAAGCGCGGGCCGGGAGCGAGCGCGTTTTCAGCAAGGTCTATGCACAACAGGCGCGCGCCGAGGCGGATGCCGCCGATGCGCGTCTTCATGACGGGCGGGCGCTCGGACCGCTCGACGGGCGTATTGTTTCGATCAAGGACCTTTTCGACGTTGCCGGAGAACCGACGCTTGCCGGTTCAGTTGTTCGCCGCACCGCTACCCCTGCGGCACAGGACGCCACGATTGTCCGGCGTCTGCGCGATGCGGGGGCGGTCATCGTTGGCAAGACCCACATGACGGAATTTGCTTTCACGCCGGTCGGTCTCAATCCGCATTATGGCGAGCCCGGCAATGCGGTCGATCCCACGCGCATTCCGGGCGGATCGTCGTCAGGTGCCGCCGTCTCGGCAGCGGAAGGTACAAGCGAAATCGCCATCGGCTCGGATACTGGCGGATCGGTGCGTATCCCGGCGGCGCTCAATGGTATCGTCGGTTTCAAGCCGACGGCACGGCGCGTACCGCTCGACGGTGCGTTTCCGCTGGCACCGTCGCTCGATTCCGTCGGTCCGCTGACCAAAACGGTGGCCGATGCGATCATGACCGATGCGATCATGGCAGGTGAAGCGCCGGTCCTGCCCGATGCCCTGCCGCTCCAGGGTCTGCGTGTCGCCCTGCCGAAAGGCTATCTTCTGGCCGATATGGAGCCGGATGTTGCAAGGCACTTCGAGGCGTCGGTCGCGCTTCTCGAAAAGACTGGGGCGATCATTGCCGACCTGGAGGTCGACGACCTGATCCAGCGTCTGCGCGAGGCAACGCGTGTCGGTTCCATCGCCGGGATAGAGGCGAGCCATGTTCATGCATCGACCTGGCTCGGCGATCCCGATGCCAATGTCGATATCCGCGTGAAGCGTCCGCTGTCCGTCCGCATCAAGGTTCCGATGGAAACCTATCGTGGAATCATGGAAACGCGCACCGCACTTGTTCGGGAGATGGACGGGCGTTTGAGCGGGTTCGACATGTTTGTAACGCCGACTACGCCGATTGTTGCGCCGACGATTGCGTCGGTCAGCAATGATGAAGCTGAATATGACCGTGTGGAAGGGTTGCTCCTGCGTGATACGCAGGTTGGAAACCAGTTCGACCTGTGTAGCATCAGCGTGCCTATGCCGGGCATGACGCTGCCGACCGGCTTCATGCTCAGCGCACGTGGCGGCACCGACAACAGGCTGCTCGCCGCAGCCTTGTCGGTCGAGAAACTCTTAGGCTGATTCTTTCGCGAGCTCCGCTTCACGGCGAATGCGTGCCACCATGGCGCGCAGGCCGTTGGAGCGCTGCGGCGTCAGATGTTCATCAAGGCCGAGCTTTTTCAGAATGGCTTCCGGGTCCACGGCAAGAATTTCCGAAGCCTTGTGGCCCGAATAAAGCGCCAGCACGATGGCCACCAGACCGCGCACGATATGCGCATCGGAATCGCCCAGAAACTCGATGACCGGATCATTGCCACCTTGCGGAAGCGTCTTCAGCCATACCTGGCTGACACAGCCCTTGACCTTGTGCGCTGCGTCGCGTGCATCGTCTGGATAAGGCGGCAGTTCCTTGCCGAGATCGATAACATAGCGATAGCGGTCTTCCCAATCGTCGAGAAATTCGAAATCGGACATGATGCTATCGATGGTCGTGGTCATGATACTCGCCTGAAAGAAGATTATTGCCGCTTATATAGTCATGAAACGCCACAAGGTCACGGAAAACTCGAGCGCATCCCGAAAAGTGTGAAACGGTTTTTGGATAGGACGCGCCACAAACAAACGCGCTCTAGCGCGCAATTGAGCCAGTCGAGCGGCGATCCAGCGCGCGCAAGGCTTCTTCACGCGATGTCGGGACGGGAATGCCGGTTGCGGTCTGTGCAGGTTCTGCTACTGGCGGCTCAGCTTTTACAGGTGGTTGCGGCTTGGTGCCGAACCGGTCGCTCAGATATTCGAGCGCTGCGCGGCTACCTTCCAGGAGGCCGCTTCCGGCGCTGGAAACAAGCGATGTTCCGTTCTGGCAGAAAGACGGATTGTCGATGCACAGCTTGCCCAGTTCCACGGCGGTTTTGCCATTGGCAAGAAGCTGGTCGATTGAATCCGGTTCCCGCTTGGTCTCGGCAACGGCTGGTTTCTCCTGCGGCTTGTTTTGCTCATCCGCAGCGAAGAAGCGCGGCATTACGATGAATGCCAACGACAACCAGAATGCGGATTTGAGGAGAAAACGGATCATTGCCTTCTTGCTGTTACGAGCGCTCGGTTTGCTCCAATGTCGGATGAATTCGAAAAGATTCCGTAACTGATCGGCTTATTAGAGCGCATCCCGAAAAGTGTGAAACGGTTTTCGGACAAGATGCGCGTCATGGTAAAGCATTTGAACGTCAAAATTGTGCCATGGCGGCGGTTTCATCCACCTGATTGCTACCCTCTGTTTACCATAGGCAAAAAAGCAGACCCGGCGCGTCACTTATCCGCTTCGGGCGGTCCCGTTTTATCGTTTCTTTAAAGCCTCGGCTGCAATCTGTTGCTGGCTGGAAGAGTGTCGTCACGGCGAACGGTTTTCCGGTTTCGATCATGCAAGAGTATTGAGTGAGTACGGCACGTTGAACGCCATTCTTTTGAAAACAGCCGAAATCGCCCGCACCAGCGTGCAGGCGATCAGCCGTTTTTACGAACGTTTCTGCCGCCGCTGGGTAGCCAATCCTGATGCGGCCTCCATACGTATCATCGGTTCGGTCGTCACCGTGCCGGTCCTGCTTTGCGCCGCCTTGCTCGCTTCCGGCGTAACGCCGGGCTTGACGGAATTTGCGATTCTCAGCGTCAGCTTTGCAGGCGTTGCCATGATCCTTTGCGCATTGTCGCTGATGGGCGTCGCTGCGCCTGTTCTGGCTGGCCTGAACTTCGCTGCCTACGGCGCGGGTCTTGCTGCCATTGGCGCCTTTTCGCACGGCAATGCGGTTCTGTGGCTGATGGCAGCCGGTCTGCCGCTTGAGGCCTGGTTTGCAACCCGCAAGCCGGTTGCCGCAGCAGCAGGTGCTGCAGTTGCAGCCGTGATTCTCGGTTACTTTGCGACGGCAAGCGGTGGTGCCATTTCCGGCGGCAGCTATGTGTCCGTCGCCGTTCTCGTACTTTACGCGGCAAGCCTCGTTGCGCGTGGTTTTGCCAGCGCCGCCAAGCCCGCGCAGATCAGGGTCAGTGCGCCGCAAGTGGCAGTTGCTGCCGGCGACGTGCAGTTCGGTCTTGATTCGGATGGCGTGGTGTCTTCGGTCGATACGAACTCTGCAAAGCTACTGGGCGTACAGCCGAAAATGCTGGAAGGCACAGCTCTTATCGACCGCATTCATGTAGCTGACCGTGTGCAGTATCTTTCGCTTCTGGCCGATCTTCGTACGGGCACTGCTTCGCGCAAGATCGACGTGCGCCTGCGTTCCATCGAAGATGGCGATACGCACTTCCGCATCTATCGTCTTGAGGGGGCTGCAAGCGCTCACGCCATCACGCTGATCGGCCGCTCACTCGAAGGCGAGCAGAAACTTCTGGACGAGATTGCAACGCTGAAAGCGGAGCTGGAATCGGAACGCATCGGCAAGGGCCGTCTGCTCGCAGCAGTCAGCCATGAGCTGCGCACGCCGCTCAATTCGATCATCGGCTTCTCCGACATGCTGTCGCACGAAATGGGCGGCAAGCTGGCCAATGAGAAGCAGCGCGAATATGCGGGACTCATTCATCAATCCGGCCACTATCTGCTGGAACTTGTGAATGCGGTTCTCGATAATTCGCGCCTGGAAACCGGCAATTACAGCATTGATCCGCAGAACTTCGCTTTCCGCGAGGCGGCTGAATTGTGCACTGCTGTCATGCTGCCGCAGGCTGAGAAAAAAGGCGTGGCCTTCTGCCATCGCGTCGGCACCGGCATTGGCGAACTGGTCGCCGACCGCCGCGCCGTCCAGCAGATCCTGCTCAACCTGGCCGGAAATGCGGTGAAATTCACACAAGGCGGCGGCTGCGTCACCATCGATGCGACCCGCGTGATGGCGAACGGTCGCCCGATGCTGGAAATCAGCGTGTCGGACACGGGCATCGGCATCGAGCCGGAAGATATGCAGCGCATCGGCACGCCGTTCGTGCGCGCCGACAACAACTATACGCGCGCGCAAGAGGGAAGCGGCCTTGGACTTTCAGTGGTCAAGGGGCTGGTGGAACTGCATCAGGGGAGCATGCAACTCAAGAGTTGTCCTGGCGAAGGCACGATCGTCACGATCCGCCTTCCGGTGGCAGGTCCGCAATTTGTCACGGGAGAAGACGAGTATCAGGAACTTGGCACGGTGATCGATATTCACCGTCACCAGGGGGAAAGGCGTAATGACTGGCAGAACGACGAAATCCGGGAGCAGAAAAATGCGCAAACCCGCAAAACGGCGTAGTCTCGGATCGCGGCTCCTCCGCTCCTTCTTTACATCGGCTTCGGTGCTGGCGCTTGCTGCCGGAGATTTCATCGTGCGCAACCCCGTCCTGACCGGCGGGGCAACAGCGTTTCTGGTGGTGATGAGTTTCGTTTCGGCCAATGCGCTCTGGTATCAGCCGGAGGCGCACAATGCCGTGTTCTTCCGTACCCGGCCGGATTTCGTATTCAAGCCGACGCCGCGCGCAGTCCTGCCGGGGACTGCGGCAGCAACCGACAGCGTGCCGAAACCGTCCGAGACTGCTTCTGCCGAACCCGCAAACAATGAGGCGACCCAGACGCTGGAGGCGGCGAGCCTGTCCGCGGACCGGCTGAACATGAGTGCGTCGGTCGATGACATGCTGCCAGCGCTTGCGCCCAATGCCGATCTGGAAATAGCGCGCCTGCAGCAGCGGCTTTCGACGCTCGGAATTTACAAGGGGCCTGTGGATGGTTTCACCGGGCCGCAGACCCGCGAAGCGGTGGAACGCTGGCGCGCCTTGCAGCAAAAGCTCGGCGTGCAGGAGGCAAACATCCCCGCACAATTGCAGGCCGAAGCACAGACCAGTACCCCGGCTCAGGATGACGTTGCGAAAGTGATTGAGGTCGCGGTTCCAACGCCAAGGCCGCAGCCCGCTGTTTTGAAGACGGAAACGGGTTCCAAGCCGAAGCCTGATCTGGCCTCTTATGAAAAACCGGCGTCGAAAAAGCAGATAGCGGCAACGCCTGCCGTGCATTCGACGAAAGTGACATCGCAGGACATCATCCGCGTGCAGGCCGGGCTGAAGGCATTCGGCAATGACACCGTGCCGGTGAATGGACAGTCGGGCAAGACGACACAGGAAGCGGTGCGTGAATTCCAGAAACTGTTCAGCATACCGGTGACTGGCGAAATCGACGCGACACTTATCGCGAAGATGCGCGAGATCGGCCTGATAAGCTGATGGGCTCCCGATGCGCCTGACATCCGATTTCTGGGTTTCGGCCTTGATCCGCAAGGTACAGGGCGCGGGCGGCTTTGCCTATCTCGCCCGCCGCGGTTCGCCGGAGGCGGGCGCCATCTTCATCAAGGTAAGCTCGCGCTTCGGCACCTGCGATCTGTATTCGCCTGCACCGCAGACCTCCTATGAAGAGGATAATGATGGGGAGCGCATGTTTCTGGGCATTCTTCACGACGCCGATGAGATAGCGGCAAGCGACCGCATGGCGCGCGAAACCCGCTTCGACCCCGATCTCTGGCTGGTCGAGCTTGAGGATATAGCCGATGCGTCGGAACTGTTCTCGATTTCACAGGATGGAGAGGCGTTCTAAAACGCTGGTCAGTGCAGCCTATTTCACGGACCGCTGTAGCGACGGCTGATCGGAATTGGCAGCATCTACAAGCGGGGTGTCGTCCTCGGATTCGGCCATTTCGCGGAGTTTGCCGCGCAGCATGGCCGACATGTCCTCAGCCTTCCAGCGCCGCACAAGCGCCATCGCTTTTTCGCGGTCGATGGAGCGATAGATATGGACAAACTCACGCAGGCTGTCGCGATTGGCGTCGATCGGTCCCAGAATGGCTGTCATGACGAGATAGCATTCCGCAGCCGACATTCCGAGCGCCTTCAGCGCAATCGGCAAATGTGAATCTGGCCATTGGCCGATGATCGCGTCAGACCGTTCGAAGGACAGGTCCAGAGAGTCGGCAAGTGCATTGCGGAAAAACTGGCTGTCGATCAGAAGCGCAGTATCAATGAGATGTTGCGAGCCGGTTATCGCGCCTGCTTCGAAAAAAGGTTGCTGGAGCGCACGAGCCAGACGCTCGGAACTGCCTTCCTTCATCAGCGGCGTTCGGGCTGCGGAAAGATCAGGCACATCCGGTCTTTCGAGCGGTTCGGCCTCGATATTGGCGAGGTTTTCCTGAAGCGCCAGCGTGCGATCGATGACCGGATCGGCGAAACTGCTCAGAACGCCCTGCAGAAGAATGTCACCGGACTGGCGCCGCGCAATGGCGCGTGCATGGGCAAGACCGCTCTTGCCGATGATCTCGATCAGGTCGGAAGGGCGCAGAAGGGGAGAGCGCAGTAAAATAGGCGCGGAGATTTCGACGGGTTCGCTGGCGAGCGCCAGAATGAGGCGGCGCGGTGCGTCCTCCAACTGTGCCAGCGCGTTGGCTGCGTGTCGCTTCCCACGGGTGGAAGCGCATTGCAGAAGCGGCATGGCCAGATCTTCGAGCTGCTGCATATCCTGCCGTCCGGGGCGCGTGATACCCGCGAACGCCGAAATCGCGGCCGCCAGAAGGTCGTCCGCCTTGCTGCTCCCCGCTTTTGAATTCGACGGGCTCCGGTGGCCTGAAATATCCTCCAGGGCGCGGAACTGATCATTTGTCACGCAGAATACTCCGGTAGGCACACAACTCACCCGCCCCAAATTGCAGATCACGCATCCGGCAGCAGCCGGTGGCTACGGAAATGCACCCCGCATGGGTCGGTATTCCGGATAGTAGCGTTGAAGCCTTAGCAACTCATTAACCGTGCCATAAAGACACAGCATTTGGTTAGGGTAATGCCTGAATCAAAAAGTCGTCAGGCCGCATCGAAAATGGTGGGTTTCGAGAACCAGAGCGCAATGTACTTAAGGGTACATGAGCACCGGAAGCGCAGAAAGCTGCCATTTGCAGCAAGGCATGGCGGCTTTTGGGGCAGGCAGTCAGAGCCCTTCGAAGGGCGCGCATTGTGCGTCGTTGAAGAAGCGCCGCACCTCCGTGTTCCAGGTCACATCAGGCACGAAGACGCGCAGCACGGCGGCACCTTCGCCAATATTCTGCTCGATCAGGATTGAACGGGCGTCAGCCTGCATTCCATCCGAGCGCAGGCTTGCCATGCCGATGGGGTCGGCAACGATCAGGTCGAGCTTGCGTTCATTGGAAACATTATCGTTCAGGCTATAGAGATTATCCCCGTTGGGCGCATAGATCGAGAGCGACCAATAGGGCACATTCGCCTCGGTCGTGATGTGCACCGGACCGTCGGCGAGATCGAAGCGGCAGGTGGCTTCCTGCACCAGCGGGTCGCTGTCGCTGACCGGACCGGTCTTGTCGTCCAGCCGGTGGAAGACGTATGGCTCGCTTCCGGCTTCGATCCGCGACCATGCGTTCTTGTCGGAATAGAAGGGGACCAGAAAGAGAACCGCGATATGGACAATCGCAGCACCCACGAGGCCGAGGAGAACGAGGTGAAAAATTCTAGCCACGGCACGCCCCCCGATCTGCTCCCGCTATACGGACGAGACCTGGCATCACCAGGTCGGAGAGCCCGGAGGACGATGCAGCAGGCGTGTCATAGAGCGTCATAACGAGAACGAAATCGCCGCTCCCTTCGACAGGAAGCCAGTTGCCGGGCGCTGCATCGGGACCAATTGTGATCGTGACGCTGCCATCATCGTCATAGAGCATTTCGCGGGAATGTAATGCCTCCTGCAATCCATCGCGTGGCTTGATCGGTTCGAGATCGGGTGTTGCAGGGTAGACCGTCCAGAAGCGAGCGGGCGGGGTCATGCCGCTCAGGCGATAGGTGCAGCCGCGCTGAAGCGTGCGTCCGCTATTGTCGCTGCGCGCATAAAACGGCAACCCTTCAGCCGTTCCAAGCGCCAGATAGGCTTTGCGGGCTGCGCGGGCCTTGGAATAGGGGTCGGCATCGGGCGTGCCCGCTGCCGGATAGGCACCCCAGACCCCGACACGGAGTTCACCGAAACCCTCAAAACGGTCGAGAACCTTGTCGACGCTCCAGATGCCGCCGCCCAGCGCCAGCACAAGCACAATTGCCGTGTTGAATATCGTCTTGAACATCGCCCCTCAGAGTACCGATATTTTTGTGCGCTCGGCGATCTTAGGCATAGGCGGTGCCTCAAGGAAGCGGTCATGCAGTTCCTTGATAACTTTTGTCGACATGGGCGAGAGTACGCGCGGCGGTGCGGCCATGGTTTCTTCCGGCTTGGCATTTGCCACTTGCGGCTCGCTCTTCTTGGGCGGGGCCGGGAATGGCGGCGTCACGCCCGGTATAGGCTTCAGTTCGATGTTCTGATGCGCATAGGCCATCATACGCTGCCAGGCCATGGCAGGCAGAACACCGCCCGTCATTTCCTTCATCGGGGTGAAGTTGTCGTTACCGAACCAGACCGCTGCCGTGAAATTGCCGGTGAAACCGACGAACCATGCATCGCGATAATTCTGCGTCGTGCCGGTCTTGCCGCCCACCCGCGTCATCGGCAATGCCGCCCGGCGTCCGGTGCCGCGTTCGGGCACCTGCACCAGCATGGAATTCATTTCGAGTGCAGCCTTTTCCGACAGCGCCCTGTGCGGCTTCGGTGCATTGCGGCCGAAATCCCACAATACCTTGCCTTCCGACGAAACGAGCTGCGTAAAGCCGTGCCGGTTTCCGGCCATACCGGCATTCGGAAACACATTGAAGCCGGTGGCCTGATCCATCACAGTCATTTCCGACGTGCCGAGCACCATGGTCTTGTGCGACGAGATCGGTGATTCCACGCCCATCGCCTTGGTCAGGGCAACAATGGGGGCGGTCGTCAGATAATCGCGCGCCAGCCGCACCGGCACACTATTCAACGAGCGGACAAGTGCCGTCGTCAGATCCACACGGCCCGCAAAACTGCGGCCATAGTTGCGCGGCGACCAGTTGCCCCAGCTGATCGGGGCATCCGAAACGATGGTGGTGGGCGTCAGGCCCTTTTCCATTGCCGCCGCATAGACATAGGGCTTGAAGGATGAACCAGCCTGCCGCAGCGCCTTGGTGGCGCGATTGAACTGGCTTTCGCCATAGTCCCGCCCACCAACCAGTGCGCGAACGGACCCGTCATTGGCGATAATGACGGTTGCCGCTTCCGCAACATTATAGTCCTTGCCGAACTGGCGCAGATGATATTCGAGCGATTCCTCCGCTGCCTTCTGAAGGTTGCGATCGAGTGTCGTGCGCACGATCAATGTGTGCTGCGGAATGTGGGTGGCGACTTTCTTCACTTCTTCGAAAGCCCAGTCGAGGAAGTAGTCGGGACTTTCGTTCTTGGCACGGTCGATGATGCTGGCTGGATGACGACGCGCAACGGCCACTTGTCCGTCGCTCAGAAAACCGCTTTCAACCATGTTGGACAGCACGACATTGGCGCGCGCACGCGCTGCGGGCAGATTGACATGTGGCGCGAACTTGGCAGGTGCCTTGAACAGGCCGGCCAGCATCGCGGCTTCAGCCAGTGAAACATCCTTCACGCTCTTGCCGAAATAGAATTCTGAAGCGGCTGCGATACCGAAGGTTCCGCCGCCCATATAGGCACGGTCGAGGTAAAGCTGCAGGATTTCCTTCTTGCTGAGATTGCTTTCCAGCCAAAGCGCGAGGAAGGCTTCCTTGATCTTGCGCTCGATGGTGCGCTCATTGGAAAGAAAAAGGTTCTTGGCAAGCTGCTGGGTGATGGTCGAGCCGCCCTGAACGACGCCATTGGCGCGCATGTTCTGGCTGAGGGCGCGGGTCAGGCCCCAGAAGTCGATGCCGTAATGGTCGAAAAAGCGCCGGTCCTCGGTGCCGAGTACAGCCTTGATGACATGATCCGGCAATTCATCGATTGGCACTGCCTGACGATGCAGAATACCACGCTGGCCGATTTCATTGCCGTAGCGATCAAGGAAGGTGACGGCATAGTCGTCCTGCGCGCGCCAGTCCTTCTCGGTTTCCTCGAATGCGGGCATGGCCAGAACCAGCATCAGGACCGCACCGCCGACGCCAAGCGTAAAACCTTCGTCGAGAATTTCGACCACGAAACGCCGGAAACCGCGCACCCGAAACCGCCGCGAGAAAATGGTGATGTTTTCCCACCACTCACCGAGATTGTAGCGCAGGCTATAGAGGGTGGAGTCGATCCACGCGTCGAGTCCGATCAGGCGCGAAACCCTGAATGGTTTGCGCTTCTCGCTTCTGGGATCTTTTTCTGCCGTCTTACGCATAACACTGACTTCGGCACGTTTGGTTTCGTAGAAAGGCGGAACTTACCCAATCATCATAGCAGATAAATAAGACACAGCTCATGTGAAATGGTTAAACCGCTAGCGGCTTTTTGACGGCAGGAAAATAGTCTCTTATAGGAAAATAATCCTTGATTGCGTAACGGCGATTTGTTAGGTTTTAGATACAGTCGGAAAACTGTGACTGTCGCTAGTTCTGCTAGACACCTCTGGCCGCTACCGATGCGCCAAATTTGGAAGGCCGCAGCTGCCTTCAGTATGTGAAAATTGCGGATAAACACTTAAAATTGTGAAATGCTGGTGTGCAGGCGCGCGCGTATTTCTCTGGTTGATCAGCTGTAGGCTGTAATCGGCATGGACAACGCGCACATATCGACGCTGTCTGTTTCGGTCAGCCAATATCTCTAGCGTCCCAGTCTCAACAAACTCGCCTCTGTCATCAGTTGCCACGTGCTAACGGCCTGCCTACCTGGCTGAGCCAACGTCTAACTTGATTAAAGCGATCCCTTCCGATGCACCATTTCTCATCGGTGTAAGGATGATGTGATTGGTTGTTAACTGATTAAGAAAGGATATCGTTATGGCAAACCTGGATGCGTTGCTCATATCTGATGTGATGTGGGTATACTTGGCCAAGGTTGCAGGAGCGATGGCCGGTTCTGCCGTGTCGCTTGCCTATATGCTGCGGCATGGAAAGCGTGATGCGGCAATCCGTTTTGGTGTCGGCGTTATTTGCGGCGTCGTTTTCGGCGGGGCTACAGCCATCAAGATTTCGGATACTCTCGCTCTAGAAGGACTGCTTGGCGCTACCGAGCTGCTGCTCATAGGATCATTCGCTGCAGGTTTTTCTGCGTGGTCGGCCCTTGGTATCTGCAAGCGTTATTTGGATGGGTTAAAAAAGGCTAGCACACTTGAAATTCCGCCTGACGAGCGCCGTAACGATGAAAAGGCCGAAGTTCGGCGAGTAAGGGAGGTTTGACCTTTCTGTTTAGAAGAATCTATGGATTATCCCGTGAATCAGTCAGGGGCATAACGTACAGACGGGTAGTATAACGCAGTATTATGATTTATTTTTAGACAGTTGTAGGAACTTCGACATTGAGAAGAGACGGGGGAGGCGGCGTCGAAACTCTGGGCGTCTAGACGTGTGTAATTTTATCACTCATTATCGCCTTTAGGTGGATCGTTGCCAGTTTGGAGGTAAAGTTCAGTCCATGACGACGGCAATTGACCTGAATGATAGGTAGCTTTCGGTCTTCGTTTGATGCGATAACCTGTTTACACCCGTGGGCGTTTCGTTGTGACAATCTAATGATTGATCAGGTGAATCAACGAATGTAATGCTGCAACTGGCGACCGCAATTGCCGGAATTGTTACGATAATCGGGCCTATCGGGGCAACTTCACGCATTTCATAATTTTACAAAGCGTGATAGTCAGAGGCTGAATTTTCCTTTGGGCCCGGAAGACGAATGGTTGTTCATGCATCGTTCAGCTCTCGGGCGCTATATAAGGCAGCATGATGAAACAAAATTCTGCACTCAAAGTTTTCGCGCTTCTCGCGGTTAGTATTGGCTTGCTGCCGGTCGATGCCGGTGCTCTGCCGATGACTGCGCCGCAGAAGTCCAATCTCATCGTTGCTACCGCCGGAGATTGTGCGGCAGTCGGCGAACAGGTGGCCGCCCAGCAGGGTGGCCAGCTTGCCAAGGCAACCGCCACGACTCAGAACGGCCGCCCCATGTGCGTGGTCGTCGTGCTTGTGCCGGGCCGCGATGGCGAGCGTCCGCGCCGCGTTGAAGTGGCTGTTCCCGCTCAATAACAACGGCTTTTGCCGCCGTTCTGTGTAAATTGAGGGAGAATGTCCGCTTGCGTATCCTGATCGTTGAAGACGACAAGGACCTGAACCGGCAGCTTTCCGAAGCAATGGTCGCTGCCGGTTACGTGGTTGATCGCGCCTATGATGGCGAAGAAGGGCATTATCTCGGCGATACCGAGCCTTATGATGCCGTGGTGCTCGACATCGGCCTGCCGCGCATGGATGGCATCAGTGTCGTGGAGCGCTGGCGGCGCAGCGGGCGCACCATGCCCGTTCTCATGCTTACCGCCCGTGACCGTTGGAGCGACAAGGTCGCCGGTATTGACGCCGGTGCCGACGACTATGTGGCCAAGCCTTTCCATATCGAGGAAGTGCTGGCGCGGCTGCGCGCGCTGATCCGCCGTGCCGCAGGGCATGCTTCGTCGGAACTTGTCTGTGGGCCGCTCTATCTCGATACGAAAACGTCGAAAGCGAGTGTCGACGGCGTCGCGCTCAAGCTCACCTCACATGAATATCGGCTTCTGTCCTATCTGATGCATCATATGGACGAGGTGGTCTCGCGTACCGAACTGGTCGAGCATCTTTATGATCAGGATTTCGACCGCGATTCCAACACGATTGAAGTGTTTGTCGGTCGTCTGCGCAAGAAGATGGGTGTCGACCTGATCGAGACGGTGCGCGGCATGGGCTATCGCATCCGCTCGGAAGGGGAGGTCGAGGGCGAGACGAAAGGCAACGACAACTGAAGAAGCTTCTTCGCGTCTTTCCCCCTCTTCGTTCGCTCGCAGTCCGCGTTGTCACCCTTTCGACGATCTGGGTTATCGTTGCGCTTGTGGTGGTGGCCACTTTCATCGGGTCGCTTTATGGCGATGCTGCACGCAGCAATTTCGAACGTCTGCTAACCGCCCACCTGTTCAGCCTTGTCGGTGCCGTCAGCACGTCGGGCGAAGGCTCGTTGCAGGGGCGCCCGGAACTGGGCGAGTTGCGCTATTCCAGCCCGCTCTCCGGCTGGTATTGGTCCGTCGATCCCGTCACGCCAAACCTGACCGGAAAGTTGCAGTCGCCTTCGCTGCTTGGGCGCATCGTGCCGGAAATGCCGATCACGCAGGCACCCTTCGACAGCTCCTTCATGCGCAGCTACGCCTTGCCCGGCCTTAACGGCGAGGAGCTTTTCATCGTAGAAACCGAAGTGGTTCTGGATAATGCCAACCGTATCGCGCGCTTTCGCGTCATGGGCAATCTCAGCGAGGTTCTGAAGGAGATATCCGATTTCAGAACCAGTCTCGCAACTTATCTGGCGATCTTCGGTATCGGGAGTATTCTCATCAATGCGGCCGTAATCCTGTTCGGCTTGCGCCCACTCGATAAGGTGCGTCAGGCGCTGGCCGATATTCGGGAGGGGCGTTCGTCAAAGCTCGACGCCTCGCTGCCTGTGGAAATTGCGCCGCTCGCCACCGAAATGAATGCGCTGATCGAGAACAATCGCCGCATCGTCGAGCGTTCGCGAACACAGGTTGGCAATCTCGCACATTCTCTCAAAACCCCGCTTTCCGTGCTGGTCAACGAGGCACGGAGTATGGGCGGTGAACACGGACGCATCGTTCAGGAACAGAGCGCGGCGATGCAGGTTCAGATCCAACATTATCTGCAACGCGCGCGCATTGCAGCACAACGGGACAGTGTGGTCTTCCGCACACCCGTGGCACCGGTTCTCGAACGTATGCAGCGGGTGACTGCGAAACTCAATCCAGCTTTCAGCGTTACCTTCAGGAATGACCTGCCCAGCGCGGTTTTTGCCGGGGAACGGGAGGATATGGAAGAAATCGTCGGCAATCTCCTTGAAAATGCGGCTAAATGGGGCCGTAAACGTATCAATATCAGCCTTGCCCCTATTTCTGGGGAGCAACGACAATTTGAAGTCCTGATAGAAGACGACGGGCCTGGTCTGGCATCGGACAAGATCGAGGCTGCGCTGAAGCGCGGCAGCCGTGTCGATGAAACGAAACCGGGAACGGGGCTTGGGCTGGCGATCGTGCAGGACACTGTTCGCGAATATGGCGGCAGCCTGCATCTTGGCAAGAGTTCGTTCGGTGGTCTGGGTGTCCGGGTCGCGTTGCCGTTGACGCAAGATTGACGGTTGTTTTTGGCTGAAAGCGGACTAGAAGATTAAATTGAAAAGTCGCATGTCGATATAGTGTGCATGCTAATTATTTATGAAGGCCGGTTGTTATGATGATGGTATCCAGGTTTTCTCACCCAGTTTCAGTTGCTTCGATGATGTTTGCGATGGCGCTTGCATTGTCGGCTTGTGGCACGACCGGTAAGGGCACCGGTCTTGGTTCGCTGGGCGGCGGTTCTACGGCGCAGAAGCCCGAAACCAGCCTGTTGACGTCGCTCGGCAACGGTCTTCTCGGAAGCTCTGCAAATCAGCTGAATGCAGCCGATCGAAAGAAGGCGCTGGAGGCGGAATATCGCGCGCTCGAATATTCACCGGCAGGCAAGGCCGTATCCTGGAACGGCAGCGGATCGAATTCCGGCGATGTGACCGCGGCGCAGCCTTATCAGGTCGGGTCACAGAATTGCCGCCAGTATTCGCACAGCTTCAATATTGGCGGATCGCAGCAGACGTCCCGCGGGACGGCATGTCGCAATCCGGACGGTAGCTGGACACCGCTGACCTGAATTCCTCAATCCTGCCTTTGCGGCGAATTGCCCTAGGCGCTCACTTACTGAAGGTAGTGGTTGGTTTTTCCCTTGGCTGCGCTTAAGTCGTAGCCATGGGATTCTGGCTTATTGCAGCATTACTGACATTGGCAGCCACTCTGGCTGTTTTGTTGCCTCTCACGCGGCGCAAGCAGGCATTCTTGCCCGCTGAAAAGAACGATCTCGAGGTCTATCGGGATCAGTTGCGCGAGGTCGAGGCCGACGCTGCGCGCGGCATGATCGACCCGCAGAGCGCCGAACAGGCGCGCATCGAAATATCGCGTCGCATTTTGAACGCTGAAAAGACCGGCAAGAAAGCAGCCGAGGCTGCAGGCAAGGCCGTACCGGGCCGGTTACTGGCTTTCGTGGCCGTGCTCGCCGTACCGCTGATCGCCTGGGGCGTCTATCCGCTTTTCGGTAAGCCGGACATGCCGTCCATGCCGCTCGCCGAACGGCTTTCGGCCAATGCGGATCGTGGTTCGGTCGATGAGCTGGTGGCGCGCGCCGAAGCGCATCTTGCGCAGAATCCCGGCGATGTGCGCGGATGGGATGTCCTGGCGCCGATCTACCTGCGGCTGGGGCGTGCCGCTGATGCCGTCAATGCCTATCGCAGTTCCATTCGCATCGCCGGGGAGAATTTCCCGCGCGTTCTCGGGTTGGGTGAAGCACTGGCAACCGCTTCGGGCGGTACTGTGACTGCCGAGGCCGAAGGCTTTTTCAAGAAAGCCGCCGAACTCGAACCACATGATGTTCGTCCGCAATTCTATCTTGCACAGGGCGAGATGCAGGACGGTCGCATGGATATGGCCGCCAATCGCCTGCAGGCGTTTCTCGATAAAGCACCCGCGGATGCACCTTGGCGCGGTCAGATCGAGCAGGCTATCGCCCGGCTTCGCGATCCCGCTACCGGCGGCGAACAGCAGCCGAAGGGTCCGACGGCGGACGACGTCGATGCGGCTTCGTCGCTCAGCCCGGAAGACCGGCAGGCGATGATCGACGGCATGGTTCAACGTCTTGATGAAAGTCTTCGCCAGAATAGCGGGGATGTCGAAGGCTGGAAGCGCCTCGTGCGCTCCTATATGATCCTCAACCGCCGCGATGCAGCGCTGGACGCTCTCAATCGCGGAATGACAGCCCTTCAGGGCGAAAGCCGGTCGAACCTTCAAAGTTTCGCAGCCGGTCTTGGACTGGAGACAGGGAACGCACAAAGATGAGCGCGACCGCAGACGACAATGCACGCGGCATGAAACCGACCGGCAATTTTGCCCGTACCGTCAGCCAGAGAAAACGGAAGCGCCTGATCCTGATCGGCGGCGCGCTGGTGGTTCTGGCGGTGGCGGTCGGGTTGATGCTGATGGCTTTCAGCCAGGATATTCGTTTCTTCCGCACGCCTGCTGATCTGACGGAGCAGGATATGGCCTCCGGCTCACGGTTCCGTCTCGGCGGTCTTGTCGAGGAAGGTTCTGTCAGTCGCGCGGGCAGCGAACTGCTTTTCACGGTGACCGATACGATCAAGACCGTGAAAGTCGTGTTCGAAGGTATTCCGCCTGACCTCTTCCGTGAAGGGCAAGGTGTTGTGGCCGAAGGACGCTTCGGAGACGATGGAGTGTTCCGCGCCGACAATGTGCTGGCGAAGCACGACGAGAATTACGTTCCAAAGGATCTTGCCGACAGCCTGAAGGAAAAGGGCGTCTGGGAAGGCAAATAAAGATTAAGGCACTTCATATGCTGGCGATGTCCGGCTGGTGCTTGATGGAGACTGCAGATGAGTGTCGAGATCGGCCATTTCGCTCTGGTTCTGGCACTGGCCCTGTCGATTGTCCAATCGATCGTGCCGGTGGTCGGCGCGCATCGCCGGGATACGCAGCTCATGTCGGTTGCGGCGCCAACAGCAATTGCTGTCTTCGCGCTGATCTGCCTTGCATCGGCAGTCCTTATTCATGCCTATGTCGTGTCGGATTTCTCGGTTCTGAATGTGGTCGAGAACTCGCATTCGCAAAAGCCGCTTCTCTACAAGATCACGGGCGTCTGGGGTAATCACGAAGGCTCAATGCTTCTATGGGTGTTCATTCTCACCTTCTTCAGTGCGCTGGTAGCTGCCTTTTCCGGCAATCTGCCTGAAACACTGCGCGCCAATGTCCTTGCCGTTCAGGGCTGGATCAGCGTCGCATTTCTGGCGTTCATCGTGTTCACATCGAACCCGTTTACCCGCATTTTCCCGGCTCCGATGGAGGGTGGCGACCTCAACCCGATCCTTCAGGATATCGGCCTCGCGATCCACCCGCCGCTGCTCTATCTCGGCTATGTCGGCTTTTCGGTGTGCTTCTCCTTTGCCGTGGCGGCGCTTATCGAAGGGCGTCTCGATGCTGCGTGGGCGCGCTGGGTACGTCCGTGGGCACTGGTCGCCTGGATGTTCCTGACCGGTGGCATCGCGATGGGGTCCTACTGGGCTTATTACGAGCTTGGCTGGGGTGGCTGGTGGTTCTGGGACCCGGTTGAAAACGCATCGTTCATGCCTTGGCTGGTAGGCACCGCATTGCTCCATTCTGCACTGGTGATGGAAAAGCGCTCGGCCCTGAAAATTTGGACCGTGCTGCTCGCGATACTCACTTTTTCGCTGTCACTGCTCGGCACCTTTCTTGTTCGTTCCGGCGTTCTCACCTCTGTTCACAGCTTCGCCACCGATCCGGGGCGCGGCCTTTTCATTCTGGCGATCCTCGCAATCTTCATCGGCGGATCGCTGTCGCTTTTTGCACTGCGGGTACAGAGCCTGACGGCAGGTGGTATCTTCCATCCGATTTCACGCGAAGGCGCGCTCGTCTTCAACAATCTGTTCCTGACGACTGCTGCCGCGACCGTGCTGATCGGTACGCTTTATCCGCTGTTGCTGGAAGTGATGACTGGCGACAAGATTTCCGTCGGTGCACCGTTCTTCAACATGACCTTCGGCCCTTTGATGATTCCGCTTCTTTTTGCGGTTCCTTTCGGTCCCTTGCTTGCCTGGAAACGCGGTGATCTTTACGGCGTGTCGCAACGGCTGATGACGGCCTTCGCGCTCTCGCTTCTGGCCGCAGCAATCGTTTTGTGGAGCACATCGGCTAAATCGGTTCTGGCAGCCTGCGGAATAGGGCTTGCCGCATGGCTGATTTTCGGCAGTCTGACCGATCTCGTTCTCAAGGCTGGTATCGGCAAGGTTTCAGCAGCCAAGGCATTTGCGCGTTTCAGGGGTTTGCCGCGTTCGGTTTTCGGCACGGCTCTTGCCCATATCGGGCTCGGTGTAACACTGCTTGGCATTGTGAGCGTGACCACCTTCGGCACGGAGAATGTGCTGATCATGCGTCCGGGCGACACCGCCAAGGTACAGGATTACACGCTGCGCTTTGAGGGCCTTCGTCCGTTGACCGGCTCGAACTTCACCGAAAATCGCGGCACCTTTACCTTGCTCGATTCCAGTTCGCGCAGTCTTGGACAAATCGAACCGTCCAAGCGGTTCTTCCCGGCGCGCCAGATGCCGACGACTGAATCAGGCATCAAAACGCTGTGGTTCAGTCAGGTCTATGTCGCCCTTGGCGATGAACCGGGCGACGGGTCGGCCGTGGTGCGTATCTGGTGGAAGCCTGATGTGACGCTCATCTGGTATGGTGCCCTTGTCATGATGATAGGCGCACTGTTTTCTCTGGCGGATCGCCGCCTGCGGGTTGGCGCGCCTTCGCGCAGTCGCAAGTCCACGTCGAAAGAAGCGGAGGCCACAGCATGAAGAAGCGGTCGGCATTTGCCGCACTTCTGCTTGGCGCTGCTCTGGCTGTTCAAGGGACGGCGGCGCTCGCGGTCAATCCGGATGAGGTCTTGCCGGATCCAGCGCTTGAAAAGCGCGCCCGTACAATTTCCGGCGAACTGCGCTGCATGGTCTGTCAGAACGAATCCATCGACGATTCCAATGCCGAACTTGCCCGTGATCTTCGCATTCTCGTGCGTGACCGGCTGAAAGACGGCGATAGTGACGAACAGGTGATGGACTTCATCGTCGATCGCTACGGCGAATTCGTACTTTTGAAGCCGCGTCTCAATGCGCGCACCGTTCTTCTATGGGGCTTCCCCGTTGTTGTGCTTATGATCGGTGCAGTGGCGCTGGTCTTTGCCTTTCGCGGACGCAGGCAGGCAGGCGAGACACCTAAGCCGCTTACGGAGAGCGAAAAGACGGAACTCTCGCGTCTTCTGGACGGCAAATAACCTTCCGTCGCCCGCGATTGTTATTCGCAACCTTACGAAACTTTCATGTTGTGGAAACGGAGCGGTAAGGTAGCCCTAGCTATCTTACGCTCTATAAAGGTTTCACAGGGTTGCGTTTCCGAAAGATCGGGGCGCGGCCGGATTACTGCTCGTAAGGAGAAATAAATGTCCAGAGCCAGGATTTCCAACTATCGCAAAGGCGTTGCCGCGATTGCGCTATCGGCTGTTCTCGCCGGTGGTTTTGTCGCTACCGGTCCGCTCGGCGCGCTCAATGACGCCCGCGCCGATGCCGTGCAGGTCACTCCGCCGTTGCAAGCGGTCGGTTTTGCCGAGCTGGTTGAGAAAGTTCGTCCGGCTGTCGTCAGCGTCCGCGTGAAGAAGGACGTGCAGGAAGCTGCGGACCGCGGCGGCCAGTTCTCGAGCCCTCCCGGCTTTGACCAGCTTCCGGACGATCATCCGCTGAAGCGTTTCTTCCGCGATTTTGGAATGGACCCGCGTGGCGATGCACGCCCTGATGCCCGCCCTGATCGCCGTGGCCCCGGCAAGCGTGGTCCGCGTCCGGGACATGAACGGCCTGTCGCCCAAGGGTCTGGCTTCTTCATCTCCGAGGATGGCTATGTGGTGACCAACAACCACGTCGTTTCCGATGGCGATGCCTACAGCGTTGTGATGGACGACGGTACCGAGCTTGACGCCAAGCTGATCGGCACCGACCCGCGCACCGATCTGGCTGTGCTGAAGGTTAATGATCCGAAGAAGAAGTTTACCTACGTCTCGTTCGGCGATGACAACAAGATTCGCGTCGGTGACTGGGTCGTGGCTGTCGGCAATCCGTTCGGCCTCGGCGGTACGGTGACGTCGGGTATCGTTTCGGCCCGTGGCCGTGATATCGGCGCTGGCCCATACGATGATTTCATCCAGATTGACGCCGCTGTTAACAAGGGCAACTCCGGTGGTCCGGCCTTCAACATGTCCGGCCAGGTCATCGGTATCAACACCGCCATCTTCTCGCCTTCGGGCGGTAGCGTCGGTATTGCCTTCGCAATTCCGGCCTCGACCGCGAAGCAGGTCGTTGAGCAGCTCATCAAGAAGGGCTCTGTGGAACGCGGCTGGATCGGCGTCCAGATTCAGCCGGTGACGAAGGATATTGCTTCGTCACTTGGTCTTGCCGAGGAAAAGGGCGCACTCGTCGCCTCGCCGCAGAAGGATGGTCCGGCTGCCAAGGCCGGTATCCAGGCCGGCGATGTGATTACCGCTGTCAACGGTGAAACCGTGCAGGATCCACGCGATCTGGCACGCAAGGTTGCTGGCATCGTTCCAGGCGATAAGGCGGCAGTGACCGTCTGGCGCAAGAACAAGGCCGAGGAAATCAACATCACCATCGAAGCGATGCCTGGTGATCTTGGCAAGGCGGCCAGCCCGTCGGGCGACAATGGCGGCGGCGATCAGGGCGAGACACTCGACTCCTACGGTCTGACCGTAACGCCATCCGAAGATGGTAATGGTGTGGTGGTCACAGATGTCGATCCTGACAGCGATGCCTCCGACCGCGGTGTTCGTTCCGGCGATATTATCATGAGCGTTAACAACCAGACGGTGAAGAGCGCACAGGATATCAACAACGCCATCAGCGAAGCCGCCAAGTCGGGTCGCAAGGCAGTGCTGCTGCAATTGCAGAGCAACGATCAGAGCCGCTTTGTGGCCCTGCCGATCGATCAGGGATGATGGCCGGCAGCCCGTGACGGCTTTGAGCAATCCGATGCCAGGCGGCTCTCCGCCTGGCATCGCCTTATCATCAAACGGTATTATAGTAGCGCCATGAAGATTCTCGTTATTGAAGATGACCGCGAAGCGGCCCGCTATCTGGAGAAGGCCTTCACGGAGGCCGGACACTCTGCTGATATCGCCGGTGACGGCGAGACCGGCTATACGCTGGCCGAGAATGGAAGCTACGATGTCCTCGTAGTCGACCGTATGCTGCCGAAGCGCGATGGCTTGTCTGTCGTGGCCGGTTTGCGCGCCAAGGGTATGGAAACCCCAGTCCTGATCCTTTCCGCGCTCGGCGAAGTGGATGACCGCGTCACCGGCTTGCGTGCCGGTGGTGACGACTACCTGACCAAACCCTATGCCTTCTCTGAGCTACTGGCCCGCGTCGAGGTCCTGCAGCGTCGTTCCAGCCCGCGTGAGGCGGATACGATCTACCGCGTCGGTGATCTGGAGCTTGACCGGCTTGCGCATACGGCGCGCCGTCAGAATGTGGACATCACGCTCCAGCCCCGCGAATTTCGCCTTCTCGAATATCTGATGCGTCATGCCGGACAGGTCGTCACGCGCACCATGCTGCTTGAAAACGTTTGGGATTATCACTTCGATCCCCAGACGAATGTCATCGACGTGCATATCTCGCGTCTACGTTCGAAGATCGAGAAGGGCTTTGATGTCCCGCTGCTTCATACGGTGCGCGGCGCTGGTTACATGCTGAAGGCCGGGCGAACCAAACAATCGGCAACCGCCAAGGTAGATTGATGAGCCGCTTTTCAGCGCTCATGCGCACCACTGCCGTTCGACTGTCAACGCTGTACCTGCTGCTGTTCATCGTCGGCGCTGTAGCGCTGGTCTTCTACATGACCAATTTGTCGGCCTCCATGCTGGCCGCGCAGACCCAGCAGTCGCTAGGCGAGGAAATCGGCAGCATCGGCAAAAGCTATGCAAGAGGCGGCATTCCGCAGCTCGTGCGTACAATCGACTATCGTTCACGCCAGCCCGGTGCCTATCTCTATCTGGTAGCCGATCCGACCGGCCGCATCCTTGCGGGCAATGTGGAAAGTGTCGAACCCGGTGTTCTGGATACCGACGGTGTCATCGAGCGCGGTTTCAAATATAGGCGCTATGGCGAGCAAGGCACCGAGACGGAGCATCGCGCTATTGCGGTTGTGATCGCATTGCCGAACGGTATGCGGCTTCTGGTCGGCCGCGATCTAGGTGAACCTGAACAATTCCGGGACGTCGTTCGCCGGTCGCTGATGCTGGCCCTCGGCATCATGGGCGTTGGAGCGTTGCTGATCTGGCTCTTTGTCGGTCGCCGCGCGCTGAAGCGTATTGATGAGGTTTCACGGGCGTCGCAGCGTATCATGGACGGCGATCTGACTGGAAGGCTTCCGGTCAACGGCTCCGGTGATGAGTTCGACCGCCTGTCGGCCAATCTCAACGTCATGTTGGGTAAAATTCTGGAACTGAACGAGGGACTGAAACAGGTTTCCGATAATATCGCGCATGACCTCAAAACACCGCTGACGCGTCTGCGCAACCGTGCGGAAGAGGCTCTGTCCGGTAAGAAGGCCGCGCCTGAATATCGTGAGGCGATGGAAGACATTATCGGCGAGTCGGATCAATTGATCCGGACCTTCAACGCAATCCTCATGATCTCACGCCTTGAGGCAGGCTATTCATCCGAGAATCTGGAAGACATGCCGGTGGCGCCTATTCTTCGGGATGTCGCTGAAATGTATGAACCCGTTGCCGAAGATGCGGGCGTGAGCCTGTCGCTTGGCGATCTGGACGAGGTGGCCCTTCACATCAATCGCGAACTGGTCGGGCAGACGATCTCCAATCTCGTCGACAATGCAGTTAAGTATGCGGGCAAACATGCGGGTGGCGAAGAGCGAACGGCGATAGTCAGCCTGTCGATGGAGCGAGACCCGAACTGGGTTCGTATTATCGTGACCGATAACGGCCCCGGTATTCCCGAAGAGAAACGTGAACAGGCGACAGAACGTTTTGTCCGCCTTGAAGAAAGCCGAACGCAGCCCGGTTCGGGGCTCGGTTTAAGTCTTGCCAAGGCTGTGATGAAATTGCACGGTGGCGCACTTCGTCTTGAAGGCAATAGTCCAGGCCTGCGCGCCGTGCTGGAGTTTCCGTTGCCATCGGATAAGGTTGAATAAAAAACTGATGTAAGAGGGGATCATGGCGGCAGAAAACACAAAAGCACTATTCTTCGAGAGAGAGATTCGTGCTTTGACGCCACTCGATCCCTCAAAAGCGGAATCCTTCCTTTCTGATCTTGTTGCACGCGCTAGAGAAGACGAGCTTCCGGGCGTTGCCGCATTGTTGCAAAAGGCGGAAGCCGTACGTTTTTTCTCCGCTGTTCTCGATCTTTCACCGTTCCTTCGCGAAGCGATGACCCGTCATCCGCGTATTCTTGATCGCATCGTATCGAAAGCGCCGGAGGTGGCACTTCAGGGTATTTTGTCGGAAATATCGGCTGATGCTTCCGGCGAGGGCGTGACGGAAGCTTCACTCATGACCAGCCTGCGCGTTCAGAAACGCGAGGCACATGTGCTGATTGCACTTTGCGATCTCGCGGGCATTTTCGATACAGAAGCAACCACAGGCTGGCTCACCGATCTGGCCGAGGCGTGCACGGGCACTGCCGTCCGGTTTCTGCTGCTGGATGCTGACAATGCGGGCAAGATCAAACTTCCGGACCGGAATCATCCCGACATGGGCAGTGGCTGGATTGTTCTCGGCATGGGCAAGTTCGGTGCACGGGAACTCAACTATTCGTCCGACATCGATCTCATTGTCTTCATCGACGAAACCAGACCGGCCATCGGCGATCCGTATGAATGCGTCGAAACTTTTTCGCGGCTGACGCGTCGCCTTGTTCGTATTTTGCAGGACCGCACAGGCGATGGTTATGTCTTTCGCGTCGATATTCGCCTTCGACCGGATCCTGGTTCCACGCCGCTGGCCATTCCTGTTGGTGCGGCACTCCATTATTACGAAGGGCGCGGGCAGAACTGGGAGCGCGCAGCTATGATCAAAGCGCGGCCGGTCGCCGGGGATCGCGAGTCCGGAAAGCAGGTTCTGGCAGAACTCTCCCCCTATGTCTGGCGCAAATATCTCGACTACGCAGCCATCGCCGACGTGCACTCGATCAAGCGTCAGATTCACGCCCATAAGGGCCATGGTGATATTGCCGTGCGCGGGCACAATGTGAAACTTGGGCGAGGCGGTATCCGCGAAATCGAATTTTTCGTCCAGACGCAGCAGCTCATTGCTGGCGGGCGTTTTCCCGAATTGCGCGGTAACCAGACGGTGCCGATGCTTGCGCGACTGGCGGAACGTGGCTGGATCACCGATAAGGCACGCGATGCTTTGGCGAAGGAATACTATTTCCTGCGCGATGTCGAACATCGCATCCAGATGATTGCCGACGAGCAGACACATATCCTGCCAGAAGATGACGACGGCTTTGCCCGTGTCTCCCATATGATGGACTATGCCGATCCGGCGGTCTTCTCCGATATTTTTCTCGATGCGCTCAAGGTCGTGGAAAAACACTATGCGGCGTTGTTCGAGCAGGCTCCCGAACTTGGAAGCTCATCCGGAAATCTGGTCTTTACCGGCGATGTGGATGATCCGGGTACGCTGGAGACGCTCGCCGCCATGGGTTATGAGCGTCCGAGCGATATATGCCGGGTGATCCGCACATGGCACTTCGGACGTTATCGCGCCACACAATCTGCCGAAGCACGTGAACGTTTGACCGAGCTTACGCCAGCTCTGCTTAAGGCCTTTGCCGAAACCAAGCGTGCGGATGAAGCGCTCTTGCGTTTCGACGGCTTTTTGAAAGGCCTGCCTGCGGGCATCCAGCTTTTCAGCCTGCTGCAATCCAATCCCCGCCTTCTGAACCTCCTCGTGATGATTATGAGCGCTGCACCACGGCTAGCCGAAATCATCACGCGTAACCCGCATGTGTTCGACGGTCTGCTTGATCCGGCGATTTTCTCCGAAATGCCGACGCGCAGCTATCTCGAAGAACGTCTTCGTGTGTTCCTCGGGCCTGCGACCGATTATGAGGAAGTGCTGGACCGGCTACGGATCTTCGCTGCCGAGCATCGCTTCCTGATCGGCATTCGCCTGCTGACGAGTGCAATTGACGGAGTGCGCGCTGGTCGTGCTTTCTCCGATCTTGCCGAACTGATGATCGGCAAGGCATTCGAGGTCGTGGAAGCGGAACTGGAACGACGCCATGGCAAGGTGAAGGGTGCCAGGGTTGCTCTTCTTGCCATGGGCAAGCTTGGTAGCCACGAACTCACCGCGGGTTCCGATGTGGATCTGATCCTGCTTTACGATCACGACAAGGAAACGGACGAATCCGACGGTGAAAAGTCGCTGGCTCCCTCGCAATATTATATCCGCCTTACCCAGCGGCTCATTGCAGCACTTTCGGCGCCAACGGCGGAGGGGGTGCTCTATGAAGTCGATATGCGGTTGCGCCCCTCCGGCAACAAGGGACCGGTCGCGACCCATATCGAATCCTTCGGCAAATATCAGCGCAGCGAAGCCTGGACGTGGGAACATATGGCCCTGACCCGCGCGCGCCCGATCCACGGCGACGAGGCCTTTATGGATCACATCAGAAGCGTGATTGACGAGGTTCTGTCTACACCCCGAGATGTGAAGAAGATCGCTAAGGATGTGCGCGAAATGCGCGACCTGATCTACCAGGAAAAACCGCCCGCCGATGATTGGGATTTCAAGCTCAAGCCCGGCGGCATCGTCGATCTAGAATTCATTGCACAGTTTGCAGTGCTGGCAAACAAGTTCGACCGGAAGCCGCGGCCTCTGGGGACCGAGGAAATCCTGTCTGCCCTCGACCCATCCTTTGCCGATCCGGCGCTCGCCGATAATCTTGTCGGCGCACACCGTCTTTATACCAATTTGAGCCAGACGATCCGTTTATGCCTTGGAGGCGATGCCCGCCGCGATGAATTCATTCCGGGCATGATCGACTTGTTGTGCCGTGCAGCGGACATGCCGGATATCAAGCGCGTGGAGCATCATCTGGCAGAGGTCGCCGTCGAAGTACGGTCGAGCTTCGAGACGCTCTTGGATATTTAGGGCATTTCCAGCAAAAGTGCGAAGCGGTTTTGCGCGGGATAATGCGACGGAACAAACCCTTAGAACGGTTCCAGCGACTCCGTTTTAACTGGAACCGCTCTGATCAGGCGGCGTGGGTTTCTGCACTAGTTCCCGCATGACCGCGCTTGCGATCAGGGATGCAGACCGAAACCACCGTACCAACGCCTTCGGTAGAGCGTATACGAAGCCAGCCGCCATGAAGCTCAGCCAGTGAACGGGTGATGGCAAGCCCAAGGCCGGAGCCGGTATGGGTCTTGGTGAACTGGTTTTCCACCTGCTCGAAGGGCTGGCCGATTTTCTTGATTGCCGATTTCGGGATGCCGACACCGGTATCCTGAATGGTCATGAAGAGAGCCGAGCCGGTCTTGCGCGCACGTACCGTAATCTGTCCACCGTAGGATGCGAACTTCACGGCGTTTGAAAGAAGGTTGATCAGCACCTGCTTGATCGCGCGCCGGTCAGCATAAAGCTGCATCGCATCTTCGATACGCGTATTGACTGCTATATTCTTCTCATCCGCCTGCAGCGAGATCATGCGCACTGTTTCGTTGATGAGCGGGCAGAGATCAATCTCCTCGCGGTCCAGCGAGAAATGCCCGGCTTCGATCTTTGACATGTCGAGAATGTCGTTGATGACGTTGAGCAGGAAGTTACCGCTGGTATGGATGTCGTTAATATATTCCTCATAGCGGTCGGAGCCGAGCGGGCCGAACGTGCCTGCCTGTATCATTTCCGAGAAGCCGATGATCGCATTGAGCGGTGTGCGGAGCTCATGGGACATATTGGCGAGAAATTCCGATTTGGCGCGATTTGCTGCCTCGGCGCGTTCCTTTTCTTGGCCGTACTTGCGGGCAAGCTCGGAAAGCTCGCGCACGCGATCCCGCTCGCCCTTTCGTGCAATGGACAGGTCGTGGATGGTCGCCATCAGGCGGCGTTCACTATCGACCAAACGTTCCTGATGCAGCTTGAGCTGAGTAATGTCCGTCCCGATTGAAACGAGACCGCCGTCCTGGGTGCGACGTTCGTTGACCTGAAGCCAGCGTCCGTCGCTCAACTGGCGCTCGAAAGTTTGGCCACCGGCGCGATTGTGTTCATTAGCCATACGGCGTTCGAAAGTGAAGGGGCGTGTATGAGCGTCGACTTCATTGCGCGGTACACCGGGCTTCAGCGTCCAGACCGGAAGGCCTGCATATTCGCTGAACTTGGAATTCGCCATGACGAGGCGATTATTAGAATCCCATAAGATGAAGGCTTCCGAAATATTCTCGATGGCTTCACGGATACGCATGTCGGCTTCTGCTGTCTGCTGCGCGAAACGGTGCTGTTCACTGACGTCGAAGGCAATGCCGACCAGATGGAGATCGCCTTCGCTGGCGATTTCGGCGCGAACACGCATCCAGACCCACGAACCATCGGCATGACGCATGCGGAAAACGCGGTCGACATGCGAAATATCACCTGAAGCGGCCTGTTCGGCGATGGAATAGAGATCGCCATCTTCCGTATTGATGATCGCGGCCACATCGCCGAACGGCAGCACTGCATCCTGCGCTTCGTAGCCCAGCATTTCATACATGGAGCGCGACCAGTAGATACGGCCGCGTGCCATGTCCCAATCCCACAGGCCACAGCGACCACGACCCAGCGCCATATCGATACGGCGCTGGATCTGGCCGGAAAGATCGTCGGCTTCGCGAGCCCGCGCCGCCTGGCTGAAATAGGCATAGAGAATGGCAAACATCACGCCGGTGGTACCGGCAAAGAGCGTCACGTTGAGCGACACCGCCCGGCGCCATTCTGCAAAGATGGTGCTTTCCGGTTCGATCGCGATAACGGAATAGGGCAGGGTCATCGGTTTCGACAAGGCGCCGAAAGCCGGTTCACCCTCCAGCATGACTTTCAGTACGCCTGCGCGTTCGGCAAACAGGAATAGCGGCTGCGCTTCTGCAAGGATCGTACCGACCGGCTTGCCAGACAGATCGGATATCGGACCTGATATCGCCACTACGGAGGATTGAGGATCTATGACGGCGAGCGTCATGCCGGGCGAGGACAGCCCGCGAGAGCGAAATTCCGCCATCGTGTCCTGAATGTCCTTGGCGGCAATCTGTGCCCCGGCGTCGGTGCCGTTGGCAACACGTTCGATCATCTGTGCAAGATTGGCGGTCGCAGCCGACAGAAATGCCTTATGCTGCTGTTCGATATCTTCGCGCCACGCCAGCATCGAAAAAACGCGCGCCACGCCGAGAATAATCAGGAAAATGATGATGAGTGCCGGAACCAAGCGTCGCAGGATAGGCTCGATTGAGACGAACTTTCCATAGGCCGGACCTGCAAGAAGACTGACATGGCCCGAGAGCTTGCCTTTCCTTCTCTTCCGACCGGATTCGCAATGCGTCCCCGCCGGCGCGCCATACGCGTCGGTGCTCGCCATATAATGGTCCCTCGTGAATTCCCTGCGAGTGAAGTGATTCGGAATACGCCACCTCCGAATGTCATCAATGAATCAAAAGTGATTCGCGCTGTCCAGCGAATTCGTTAACGAGGTGTAAAAATCAGGATTTTTATCAGCCAATTTATTCATGAATCTCAATCCCTTAAGTGGAATCAGTATTGCATTTGGTTCGGCTAAAGGCATGAAAAGACTCATGAAAGCTGACTGCCACCGCCTTCGTGTTCATCCGCACGAAAAGGCGCGTTCCGATTGCTGGTTAAGCAACCGGAACGGACGAATCATCACGACGATGAGAATAGGTCGCGAATCAGGCGAGAGTGCGGTCCACGATGTCGCGCAGATCGGTAGACAGTTTACCTGCAGCGGAAATACGTGCCAGAGCCTTCCTTGCATGCTCGCGACGGGTATCTTCTAGCGAACGCCAGGAGCGAAGCGCCGTTAGTAGCCGCGCCGCGAGCTGTGGGTTCTCTGTATCTATGGACAGGATCGTATCTGCAAAGAACTCATAGGCCTCGCCATCCTTGCGGTTGAAACCGGTCGGATTTGATGCGGAGAACGAACCAATCACCGAGCGGACGCGATTCGGATTATCGAGCGAAAAGAGGGCGTGTTTCGTGAGATCACGCACAGCTTGCAAGGCTTCATTACCGGGGCGGCTCGCCTGCACACTGAACCACTTGTCCATCACAAGACCATCCTTGCCGAACTGGCGCTCGAAACTTGCCAGTGCGTCCTTTGCCTCGTCTGTATCGCCAAAGCGGTGCACCAGCACAGCAAGGGCTGCAAAGCGGTCTGTCATATTGTCTGCGACGGCGAACTGAGTGGCAGCGCGTTGCTGGCTTTTCTCGTGGCAGCTCAGATAGTCGAGCAGCACATTCCGCAAGGCCCGTTTGCCCGCTGCACCTGCATCTGGCGAGAAAGCGCCATCCTGTTTCAGAGCATCGTAGAGCTTGGCGAAATTGCCGGCATAACGGGCGGCAATGACGTCGACGAAGTGATTTCGGCTGGCGAAGATCGCATCTGGATCGACATTGCTGCCCATTTCACGTGCGATGTCGCTTTCGCTTGGCAAGGTCAGGCAGAGCGCGCGGAAGGCCGGATCAAGCGTTTCGTCGGAAGCCACGTTCCCTGCAAGTTCAATGATCGTGTCGTCAATCACCGGTGGGTGACCGCCACGAACACGTTTGGCGCCGTCAAGCAGAGCCTGACTGAAAATTCCGGTCAATGCTTGCCAGCGGGCAACCGGATCGCTGTCGTTCAGTGCAAGGAAAGCACGATCCTCGTGCGATAAAGGCGCTTTCAAATTTACGGGGGCCGAGAATCCTCGCAGCAATGACGGTACAGGGCGTTCCTTGATGCCATGAAAGACTATTGTTTCGGACGAGTGATGCAGATGGATGGTATCGCCGCGCACATCGCCGCCTTCGACAGACGTTGCAATCATATCCTTGCCATTGGCGTCGATAAGGCCAAAGGCAATCGGGATATGCATTGGTTTCTTGACCGTTTGTCCGGGCGTGGTTCCCAGCGACTGGGCCAGTTCAATCGTATAGGTTTCACCGGTCGCATCGTAGGCGAAAGCGGCTTCCACCTTCGGCGTTCCGGCCTGATCGTACCAGAGTGCGAACTGTGAAAAGTCCTGGCTGGAAACATCGGCGAAAACCTTGACGAAATCCTCGATAGTCGCGGCTTCGCCATCATGGCGCTCGAAATATAGGTCCATACCCTTGCGGAACAGCTCAGGCCCGATGACAGTGCGGATCATACGCACGACTTCCGAACCTTTTTCATAGACGGTTGCCGTATAGAAGTTGTTGATCTCGCGGTATTCGCGCGGGCGTACCGGATGCGCGAGCGGCCCGGCATCTTCCGGAAATTGCTGCGCCTTGAGTATCTTCACTTCGGCGATGCGCTTGACCGGGCGCGAGCGCTCATCGGCGGAAAATTCGTGATCGCGATAGACCGTCAGACCTTCCTTGAGGCAGAGCTGGAACCAGTCGCGGCAGGTAATGCGATTGCCGGTCCAGTTATGGAAATACTCATGCGCGATCACAGCCTCGATGCCCGCATAGTCAACGTCGGTAGCGGTGTCAGGATCGGCCAGCACATATTTGTCATTGAAGACGTTGAGGCCCTTGTTCTCCATCGCGCCCATGTTGAAATCGGAAACGGCAACGATGTTGAAGACATCAAGGTCATATTCGCGCCCGAACTTCTCTTCATCCCACCGCATGGAACGTTTCAATGCATCCATGGCATAGAGCGCCCGGCTTTCCTTGCCATGTTCGACATAGATTGCCAGATCGACCGGCCGTCCTGATTGTGTGGTGAAGTGATCCTTCACGACACCGAGCGACCCTGCAACCAGAGCGAAGAGATAGGACGGTTTTGGATGCGGATCGTGCCAGATGGCGAAATGCCGGTCCGACTTACCTTCGACCGATCCACTGTCGACGGGATTGCCGTTGGACAGGAGAATAGGGGCAGCTTGCTCGCTGGCATCGACCCGCACCGTATAGACCGACAACATATCGGGGCGGTCGTAATAATAGGTAATACGGCGGAAGCCTTCCGCCTCACACTGCGTGCAATAGACGCCGCTTGAACGATAAAGACCGGATAGCTGGCGGTTGGTCGTCGGATTGATTTCCGTCACGATTTCAAGCGTGAAGCGCTTGCCTTCCGGCAGATCGCTGATTTCAAGCTGGTCGGGCGTTGCGACATAGCTGTTGTCGGCGAGCGACTTACCATCAATGGCGATGCTGACGAGTTTCAGTTCGTCACCGTCGAGCACCAAGGGCGTACCAGTTAGGGTGCCATCACGGCGCTCAATCGTAAGGGTCGCACGGACGAGGGTTTTTTCCGGTTCCAGTGAGAAGTCCAGTTTCGTCTCGGGTATGGCGTATGGGGTCGGACGGTAATCTTCTAGACGGAATGTCTGGCCGGTTTCAGTACGCATAGCGAAACTCTCTCCTTGAACTCACGATGCTGGATTCGTACCCGGAATCGCTGACGAGGGAAACTCAATTCCAGAATATGTAACGAGCCTTTTGTGGCCCAACAGGCGCTTTGCCAAATAATTTTCAGCCGGACCTTTGTGCTACTGGTGCTGTGTCACAAACAGGAATAAGAAAAACACGTGCTCGAATACTTTGGGCGAGCCTTGCTTTATGGTTTTAAGGAATTGCGTTGTGAACGCTCATGCGAGCGCGCCTGTCGGGGCTGCCCATTTTGAAACGAACCCGATGCTCGGCATCGGTCTCAAAATCGCTTCCGTTGCCGTTTTTGTCGCCATGTCCACCTTGCTGAAGGCGGCTGAAGGTGTGCCGGTCGGACAGTTGATCTTCTTCCGATCTTTCTTCGCAATCTTCGCGATACTGCTTTATCTGGCGTGGCGTGGGCAACTTTCAGGCGTGTTTCACACCCAGAACGGTTTCAGCCACTTCTGGCGCGGGCTGGTGGGCGTCTGTTCCATGTCCATGAGCTTTTTCGCCCTCACCAAGCTGCCGCTGCCTGAAGCAATCGCGATCAATTACGCTTCACCGCTGATCACCGTCTTTCTGGGCGCTGTCATCCTGCATGAAGTGGTGCGGTTTTATCGCTGGAGCGCGGTTCTCATCGGGCTTGGCGGTGTAATGGTCATCATCTGGCCACGGATGACCGTGTTCTCCGGTGGCGGCATGGGGAATGACGAGGCCATCGGCGCTCTTGCCGCTCTCGGTGCTGCGGTCACGTCCGCTGTGGCCATGATGCTTGTGCGCCGGCTCGTTCAGATGGAGCGCACATCGACCATCGTTATCTATTTTTCCATATCCGCGAGCATCATCTCCTTGGCGAGCCTTCCGTTCGGCTGGATCGTACCGAACTGGTCGCAGCTTGCCATGATGGTCGGTGCGGGCTTTGCCGGTGGTGTCGGCCAGATCCTTCTGACCGAATGCTATCGCCATGCCCCAATGTCGACGATTGCGCCCTTTGAATACTCATCGATGCTGCTGGGACTTGCCATCGGCTTTCTGCTGTTCGGCGATATTCCGACCTTTGAAATGCTGGCTGGTAGCGGCGTCGTCATGGCGGCAGGCGGTTTCATCATCTACCGCGAGCACAAGCTTTCCATCGCGCCCCACAAGGTAAACGCGCCGCAGACGCAGTAAGTTAGCTTTGACCGGGTGTGCCTTCAGCACGGGGATCGAGCTGCATGGTCTCCGGCGTGGATTGTCCGTCTGGCGTGTGGAACTTGTACTCAGTCTTCTGGTCGCTGATAGCTGGACGCTCGAAGCGGCGGATGCGCCAGAAGGCATGCAGGCCATATAAGCCGTAAGCGACGGCCATGGTTACGAAGAAACCCGGCGCGCCGATCAGGTCCATCAGCGGACCCGAAAGGGCGGGCCCGATGACACTGCCTACGCCGTAGATAATCAGCAATCCACCGGAAACCTTTACGAACTCGCTAGCATCCGCATAGTCGTTGGCGTGGGCGACGTTGAGGCTGTAGATCGGATAAATCACCGAGCCGAACAGAAACATCATGATGTAGAGCGCTGAGGGCGAAGTGGGGTGGAACAGTACCATCACCATCGACAAGGCAAAGCCGATCACACCGGCGATCACCATGACATAGCGACGATCCACAAAATCTGATCCCCGACCCAGCGGATACTGAAATATCGCGCCGCCCACCATCGCGCAGGCAAGCATGGTTGCGATGCCGAAGGTGGAAAGGCCATTCATCTCGCCGTAAATGGCGGCAAGGAAGTTCCAGGTGCCTGCGACGATACCCGCAATCAACGAACCAACAGCCGCAGCCGGTGATCGTCGGTAAAGGCCCTTCAGATCGAGCGAAACCTGTGTCAGCGGATTGGGTGACTGCGCGCTTGAAAGGGCCGTCGGGAGCAGCGCGCTTGCGTAGATGATAGCGCAGATAATGAAGAGCGTTTGGGTTCCCGGATTGCCGAAGGGTAGGATATATTGTCCGCACAGCAGACCGAGCATGGTGATGATCATGTAGATCGAGAAGATGCGGCCGCGCGATTCATTGGTCACGCGCTCGTTCAGCCAGCTTTCGATAATCATGTAGCTGCCAGCGAGCGAAAAGCCCGCGACGCCGCGAAAGATCATCCACGCAACGGGGCTGACGACCAGGGCATGGAAAAGAAGCGCCATCGAAAGCAGTGTCGCCAGCGAGGAGAAGACGCGCACATGTCCCACGCGCCGCACCAGATGCGGCACCACAATGCAGCCGATTGTGAAGGCGAGGGAGTAGCTCGTCCCCATCCAGCCGATTGTCGTGGTCGACCAGCCTTCCATGCCACCGCGCAGGGGCAGAAGAATACCCGCAAGGCCACCTGCAAGCAGCATAAGAAAGGTGCTTGCAAGCAAAGCGGCTATGGGCAGGAGCTGGCCAGCCATGAAAAACTCCACAGTGAAATCCCATGGGGAAACTGAATTTAGGGCTACTTGTCGCCGGAAGGCGGTTTGGCAAGCGGCGAAATAGAACAAGTTTGCGGCATGTTGTTGACGATGCCTCCTGCGCCGTATGCCGATGCCACTGAACTATCTAGATATCAACTAGTCAATTCGGCCAATTTCAGCTTCACAGCGAGAAAATCACGCCATGCAAAACGCTTTTGCGCCGGAGTGCGCAGAAGATAGGCCGGATGCAGGGTCGGCATGACGGGAATTTCGGAGCCGGAAGGTGTCCGGTGAACCTTCCAGTTGCCGCGTAGCCGCAGGATGCCTTCCGTCGCGCCGGTAAGTGCCTTGCCTGCAGGGCCACCGAGAGCCACCAGAACTTTCGGCGAGGCGAGCTCGATCTGCCTTTCGATGAAAGGCCGGCAAAGTTCCGTCTCAAGCGGCGTCGGCGTGCGGTTGCCCGGTGGACGCCACGGGATCGTATTGGCGATATAGACGCTTTCTCGCTTCAGGCCGATGGATTCAATCATGCGATTGAGAAGCTGGCCGGATTTCCCGACGAACGGTAATCCTTCCATATCCTCGTCCCGTCCCGGCGCTTCGCCGATGAACATGATGTCGGATGATGGATCGCCATCGGCGAAACACAAGTTCTTCGCCGTGAATTTCAGATTACAGCCGTCGAATGCCGCAAGCTTTTCCCGCAGTTCTTCCAGCGTTGAAGCCTGTGATGCCGCCTCGCGCGCGAGCGCAATCTGCGTCGTATCGGGAACGTCGGCTGCTGCCTGTACCGGCCTGCTGGTGGGAGCGGGTGTCGGGGCAGGGCGCGGTTGTTGCTGACGGGCGCGCTCCGGCGTATTCGGCATTTGCGCTGCAGGCTGTGAGGGGGCGGGGCGCTCAGGCTCCGCAAACCGGTCTATTGGCGTTTCGGAAAGCGGCATGTCAATGCCTGCTTCCGCGTAGAAGCGGAGCAAACCTTCAATATCCAGCGTTTCGCGATTATCAGCCATTAACTACCTCACCTCTGAGGTGGCGAATTTTGGAGATGAATGCAATAGCCCGGTTCAGATTTAGGGTCCGTTTCGCCGGTTAGTGACAGTTCATATCCGATTTGATGCGCACGCACGTGGAGGCTACGGCTCGGATATGGCTGGCCATCCTTCTGATATGGCCCTGATGCCTCATCAAACCAACTATTTTCAACCCCACAAGCAAAACCTCATCGCAGTTTCTTGATTGGCATAGATTTGACGTTTACGTTAAGGTAAATAAAATTGAGGACGTAGGACGCCAGTTTTGGACAATTGGACGCATTTGCGACAGTCTCCAACTCTGCGACAGGGTAAGGCGGAATACGGGGAAGCGGCGGATCTTTTCGTGTATCACTAGTGCTGCGGGTCGTCAGTCCATGGATATTCGCGATTAGATCATGCACAAAAACAATTGGATGCGTCGTCTTGGCTAACCTAGTCAGAAGATGATGTTACACCGGACGGAGGGATGAATGTCTGAAGCCCCAGAATATGCAAACCAGGAGCTTCCCGAACGCGAGAGCATGGAGTTCGACGTTGTGATCGTCGGTGCAGGCCCTGCGGGCCTCGCTGCGGCAATCCGTTTGAAACAGGCGAACCCCGAGCTTTCTGTTGTCGTCCTCGAAAAGGGCGGGGAAGTCGGCGCGCATATTCTTTCCGGTGCTGTCGTCGATCCGGTGGGTATCGACCAGCTTCTGCCGGGCTGGCGCGAGGAAGAGGGGCATCCGTTCAAGACGCCGGTAACTGCGGACCACTTCCTTGTGCTCGGACCTGCCGGCTCCGTGCGTCTGCCGAATTTCGCGATGCCGCCTTTGATGGGCAATCACGGCAATTACATCGTGTCTTTGGGCAATGTCTGCCGTTGGCTTGGCACCAAGGCCGAAGAGCTTGGTGTGGAAATCTATCCGGGCTTTGCTGCAGCCGAAGTGCTCTATAATGACGAGGGCGCGGTCATCGGCGTTGCCACTGGCGATATGGGCGTCGAGCGTGACGGAACGCAAGGGCCGAACTATACGCGCGGTATGGCGTTGCACGGCAAATATACGCTGGTGGGTGAAGGCGCACGCGGGTCGCTTGCCAAGCAATTGATCGCAAAGTTCAAGCTCGACGAAGGTCGTGAACCGGCGAAATACGGTATTGGGCTCAAGGAATTGTGGCAGGTAGATCCTTCTAAGCACAAGCCGGGTCTGGTCCAGCATTCGTTCGGCTGGCCGCTCGATATGAAGACGGGCGGCGGTTCGTTCCTTTATCATCTGGAAGACAACATGGTTGCGGTCGGCTTCGTGCTGCATCTCAATTACAAGAACCCATATCTGTCACCGTTTGATGAGTTCCAACGCTTCAAGACCCATCCTGCTATCAAGGACGTATTCGAAGGTGGCAAGCGTTTGTCATATGGGGCCCGCGCCATCACCGAAGGCGGCTTCCAGTCAGTGCCTAAGCTTTCCTTCCCCGGAGGAGCGCTCATCGGTTGCTCGGCCGGTCTGGTCAACGTGCCGCGCATCAAGGGCAGCCACAATGCAGTTCTGTCCGGCATTCTCGCTGCAGACAAAATCGCCGAGGCAATTGCAACAGGCCGCGCCAATGACGAGCCGATCGAGATCGAGAACAATTGGCGTTCGAGCCTGATCGGCACGGATCTGAAGCGGGTGCGCAACGTCAAGCCGTTGTGGTCGAAGTTCGGTACGATAGCAGGTGTGGCGCTCGGCGGTCTTGATATGTGGACCAACCAGCTTTTCGGTTTCTCCATCTTCGGGACCCTGAAACATGGCAAGACCGATGCGCAGTCGCTCGAGTCGGCGGAGAAGCATACGAAGATAGACTATCCGAAGCCGGACGGTGTTCTGACGTTCGACCGCCTGTCGTCGGTATTTCTGTCGAACACCAATCATGACGAGAACGAGCCTGTGCATCTTCAGGTCCGCGACATGGAACTGCAGAGGACTTCAGAACATGACGTCTATGCTGGGCCATCGACACGTTACTGCCCTGCGGGCGTTTATGAATGGGTGGATGCCGATGGCAACTCCGCTGCTGATCCGCAGGCAAAGGATGTGCGGTTTGTCATCAATGCGCAGAATTGCGTGCACTGCAAGACTTGCGACATCAAAGATCCGAACCAGAACATCAACTGGGTGCCGCCACAAGGCGGCGAAGGACCGGTTTACGTAAACATGTAAAAAAAAGCGCCGTAATTCGGCGCTTTTTTTATTGAAGCATGACGGATTGGGTTTCCGGTTCGACCTCATCCGGTCGAACGGGCGGCGGAACGGAAAAATCGAGCCGCACTGGCAGATGATCAGAGCCTGCATCTTCGCGACCCGAAACTTGAGCCCCTCCGATTTCAGGACTGACGAGAACCTGATCTATTGGCAGGCCGATATAGGGCGACAGCGAAACGGGCAGCAGGTGCGTCATCCACGTGCCGCCGATACCTGTCATGTGGCGGGTGCCAGATGCATATTCGACACGGCGAACCGCGTTGCTCCATGGGGCTGCATTGAAATCACCGGCGATGACCCGAGGACCTTTCAGCTTTTGTAGTTCCGGTTCGATATAGCGGAGCTGATGCGGCTGCCAGCGCGGCCACGGCCAGGAAAAATGCAGTGCTGCGACGTGCACGGTTGTTCCGCCGAAGTTGATCGGCGCAATGGCCAGCAAGCCATCGCCGACGCACGCTGTTGGCGCATCTTCGCTGAATGGCCTCTTTGACAGGATACCTACCCCCCAGGTTTTGGGATCGTCAGCACAATTGAGGTGATAGGGATAGGAGCTCTGGAGAATGGTAAGCCATTTTGTCCATTGTTCGCTGGCTTCCTCATAGGTGATCACATCTGGCCGTTCCCGCGCGATCATCTGGAGAATGCGTTTTGGCTCGGAATTGTCTTCGCGCAGGTTGATCTGGACAAGACTATACCGAGCGCCGCCTTGTTCTTTTGCTTGGGCACCTGTGGAGCCGCTCAGGAAATCGCGCGCGGCACCCACGGTCGTGCTGAATGCCAAGATAGCAAAAAGCAGCAGCATCGCCGCCTCGCGCCGCATTTTGGTGAAAAGCAAGGGAAGGGTCAGCACCGCCAGCAAAACGGCAAGGTGGGCTCTGAAGTGCGAGAAGGAATCGAGAGCCGGATGCAGCGCTCCAAGAAATCCGAGCACGAGTGGAACTGACAGGGCGACGGCGGCCAGCAGCAACAGAAATGAAAGGTTTTCACGGCGTTTCGACATGAAATTGCCCATACGTGTTGATTGCGGCGCGATGATGGAGGTCAAGGCAGTAAGGCAATATGCCGGTTAGCAACAACCGGCGTTCTAAGTACTTATTTTAACGCGCATCTTTTCCGAAAACCGTTTCACACTTTTCGGATGCGCTCTAACATATTACCTACTGCCTTACCGCCCTAATCCCCTAGCTTTACTGGAAAGCTGTCTCGTAGAAGCTGCGGAGCTTTCGGGAATGCAGCCGCTCATCCGGCATGGCCGCAATCTTTTCCATCGCGCGGATGCCGATGCGCAGATGCTGCGCTACCTGCCGCTTATAGAACTCGGTTGCCATGCCCGGCAGTTTCAATTCGCCATGCAGCGGCTTGTCGGAAACGCAGAGCAAGGTCCCGTAAGGTACCCGGAAACGGAAACCGTTGGCGGCGATGGTGGCGGATTCCATATCGAGCGCAACTGCACGCGCCTGCGAAAGGCGCTGCACCGGGCCGCGCTGGTCGCGCAGTTCCCAGTTGCGATTGTCGATCGTGGCGACGGTGCCAGTGCGCATGATGCGCTTGAGGTCATAGCCTTCCAGACCGGTGATTTCCTCGACAGCCTCTTCCAGTGCAACCTGAATTTCTGCAAGTGCTGGCAGTGGTACCCAGACGGGCAGATCGTCGTCGAGAACGTGGTCTTCACGCATATAGGCGTGTGCTAGAACGTAATCGCCAAGCTGCTGACTGTTGCGCAGGCCCGCGCAGTGGCCGAGCATCAGCCAAGCATGTGGACGCAATACTGCAATATGGTCGGTAATGGTTTTGGCGTTGGACGGTCCCACACCGATATTGACCATTGTAATACCCGAATGGTCGGCTCGCTGCAGGTGATAAGCAGGCATCTGGGGCAGGCGAGGCAGGGGGCTGCCGCTACGCGGGCCGGTTTCGCCTGCGCGGGTGATCAGATTGCCGGGTTCTACGAACTGTTCATATCCACCGCCGCCCTCTGCCATCAGTTCGCGGGCATAAGCGCAGAACTCGTCCATATAGAACTGATAATTGGTGAACAGCACGAAGTTTTGAAAATGGGTCGGGCTTGTAGCCGTATAATGCGCTAGTCGGTGCAGCGAATAATCGACGCGCTGTGCCGTGAATGGCGCAAGCGGCATCGGTTCACCGGGGGCAGGCTCGAAGTCGGCATTGACGATTTTGTCATCCGTTGCTGCCAGATCGGGCACATCGAACAGATCACGTAGCGGATGCGTGAAGGCATTGGCGACGGAAGCCTCGACATAGGTGCCTTCCTTGAAGGCGAAATGAATCGGGATCGGCGTCGAGGATTCCTTCACTGTTACGGTCACACCGTGGTTACGCATCAGGAGACGAATCTGCTCGGTTAGATAATGGTCGAACAGATCCGGTCGCGTGATGTTTGCGGAGTAATCGCCGGGCGTTGAGACATGGCCAAAGGCCAATCGCGAATCCACATGCGCAAAACTCGATGTGGACAGACAGATTTCAGGATAATAAGCGCGATAACGCTGCGGCGAAACTTCGCCGCGGGCAACTTTCTCGAACGCATCGCGCAGGAAGGCGGTGTTGCGATCATAGAGCTTTCGCAGGGCGAAAACTGCCGCTCCCGCGTCATTAAAGACCTCCGGATCAACGGTAGGAGGCGTTTTGATCTCGGTCAGAAAAGGATGTTCGATTCGCTGTGTCATGACCTACTATAGCAAAGTCTATGACCATGACATGACCCAGTTTATGCGATGCGCTGCAGGCTCACATACAGCACGAGTCCAATGCCACTCATTTGGAAATGCTGGCCAATCTGAGTATAGGCAAAAGTAGCTGCAGGACCGGTGAAAATGGCTGTAAACAGGAAAACCCGAAAGGCAATTGCGACGACGATCCGGGTTTTTCTCATGGCCGTGTTCCGGCAGGATTCTGAGCGGATGCGGCGAGGTGCCCGCTTACTGGCTTGTCCCGATAAACGCTATATCTCTGGTTTACGAAAATGCTCGCGACAGCGGCAAGGCCAGCGATCATCAAGTAAATGATTGTAACACGCCGAAGCATACTGGTTGGCCCCCAAAGCCGTTTTGATTTCTGTTCTCCTTGTTCAATCTAGCGATCACGTCTGAACGGTCTCTGAGAGCGTCGTTCATGTGGTGTTTATATTGTCGGGCTCTAGCTGTGGGTAGGCAAATGGATGTGCAACCCTTTCACGGCCCATCTCAATGATTCATGTCCTATTCGTTGGCGGCTCACAATACATCTCCAATTTTCGATAAAAAAATGAATCATCGATAAGCTCAGTCGTCTGGAAACATCCGCTTACAGTTCGCCTAATTGGTCAGCATTGAGGCCAATACAACGGCTACAGGCCCCATAAGAGGGAGTAACACGTTGGAAATAGCGTAGGTCACGGTATAGCCAATCACTGGAATGGAGTTTCCTGCCTGCGAAACAAGCGCGCTGATAGTTGGAGTACTACAATGTTGACCGGCGATAGCTCCCAGGAGGATAGGCGGTTCAATTTTCATCAGTCGTGAGCCCACAAAAAGAGACACCATCGCTGGTACCACGGACACCAGAATGGCCAGAAATGGCAAAATAAGACCGTATCGTTTTATAAGGTCAATTGCGTCGGGTCCGGCACTCAGACCAATCGATGCAATAAACGCGGCCAAGCCAAAGTCTTTCGCAAACTCAGCTGCAGCAAGCGGCAATCCGCCACGTCTAGGATGACGCATATTGAACCAGCCGAATAGCAAACCTGATATGAGAGCTCCACCTCCGGACCCCAGCGTCAATTCCAAGGTTCCCACTTCAACGCTGAAGTGGCCTATGAGAAGTCCAACAACTATGCCGATACCGAGGAACATGAAGTCGGTTTTATCACTCGGCGGAAGTAAATTGCCGAGTTCCGTTGCCGCTCGCTCTGCCGCTCGCTCCTGCCCATACAGTGACACAACATCACCCTGCTGCAAAATCGTTCCTGAAAGTGCAGGTATGTTCTGTCCCATACGCCGCACGCTCGAGATGAAGATACCTCGTTGCAGCTCAGGATCTGCCATATGTCGGAGTTGACGGATCTGGCGACCAAAAGCTTCTTTCCTCGTGAGAACAACCTCACGTATTGTCAGATCGAATCCTGTTCCCTGGGGCACCGGCACTTCTTCGCCTAACTGATCGTAGGCAGCAATGACGGCATTTCGTCTCCCGCGTACGAACACGACGTCATCGGTTCTCAATAGGAAATCAGCCGATGTTTCCAGAAGTTCGTCATTGCGTTGCACACGCTCAATGGCAATTGCCCAATTGCGGCTCCGCTCAAACTCCCCGACTGATTGGCCGCTGATCGGTCCTGCACGAAAAGCGCGCCCAACAAAGGCCGGTAATCCCTGAATCTGATCATTGTCATCGTCCGTTGATCCGAGTGCCCGTGCTAATTTAAGAGCATCCTGTTTCAGATCAGACTTCAGAAGTAAGGGAGCGATCTGTGTGGTAAAGATCACGATCGAAACCAGACCGAACAGATAGGTAAGGCTATAGGCTGTGGCAACATTAGAGCTGGCTCGGGAAATTTGAACAGGGGGGATAAGTGGAATTTCTGCCTGACTTCGGCTTAGATGCCGTGAACAGGAGATACCATGACGAGACGACCGCGCCGGAACCATAGCCCGGCTTTCAAGGCAAAAGTGGCGCTCGCCGCCATTCGAGGCGAGCAGACGCTGGTGGAACTGTCCCAACAGTTTGACGTGCACGCCAACCAGATCAAGCAATGGAAAGACCAGCTCCTTGAGGGGGCGACAGGCGTTTTCGGCGATGAAGCGAAGGCGGAACCGACGGGTCCAACCGTCGATGTCAAAACGCTGCACGCCAAGATCGGGGAGCTGACGCTGGAGAATGATTTTTTAGCCGGAGCGCTCGGCAAGGCGGGATTGCTGAGCGGAAAGAAATGATCGACCGCGAGCACAAGCTGTCCGTCGTGCGTCAGGCGAAGCTTCTCGGCTTCAGCCGTGGCAGTGTCTATTATTCGCCGCGTCCGGTGTCTGACGGCGATCTGGCTCTGATGCGCCGGATCGACGAGTTGCATCTCGAATACCCGTTTGCCGGAAGCCGGATGTTGCAAGGGCTCTTGAGGGGAGAAGGGTTACAAACCGGTCGACTGCACGTCGCCACGCTGATGAAGAAGATGGGCATCGAGGCGATCTACCGTCGCCCGAACACGTCGAAACCGGCACCTGGGCACAAAATCTATCCCTACCTCCTGCGCAAGCTGGCGGTTACCAGACCCAATCAGGTTTGGGCGATGGACCTGACCTATGTTCCGATGGCTCGCGGATTTGTCTATCTCTGCGCCGTTGTGGACTGGTTCAGCCGGAAGGTTCTGTCGTGGCGACTGTCGATCACGATGGAGGCAGCCTTCTGCATCGAAGCAGTCGAGGAAGCGCTGGCCCGTTATGGCAGACCCGACATATTCAATACCGATCAGGGCTCGCAGTTCACCTCGATGGACTTCACGACGGTGCTGAAGAAGGCGGAAATCGCCATCTCGATGGATGGCAAGGGTGCGTGGCGAGACAACGTCTTCGTCGAGCGGCTCTGGCGTTCGATCAAATACGAGGAAGTCTACCTCCACGCCTATAAAACAGTGTCCGAGGCCCGCGCTGGCATCGGCCGCTATCTGACCTTTTACAATAGCCGACGCCCACATTCATCCCTTGACCGGCAGACACCGGATCAGGCCTACTTCAACGCGCTGGCACCAATGATGGTGGCGGCATAATCGAGGCGGAAATCCACTTAGCGAAACGCCCGAAACTGTTCAGACAAACCGAGCCACCTCTATTGGCCTGTAACTCAAGTATTGTTTCCCCACTGAGCTTCAGATGCGAGATGGCCTCAGACGCAGTGCCTATTACAGCGGATTCCGTTGCCGATCCGGCGAACAACCCCACAGCGGTTCCAATATCCAGGCGAAAAACAAGAATCGATAATGCCAAAAGCGATAGAACACAGACGATTTCGAGAATTGAAAAGATGCCATAACGCCATCCGCCACGAATATTGGCAAAAAATTGCGGGCCGGCAGTAAATCCAAGTGCATATATAAAAAGGGCAAAAGCAGCATCTTTGAGATCAGGACTAACCCGTATCCCGAGTTGTCCAAGGGCCAGTGCTATAAAAAGTGTCCCACATACGCCCCCGAGCTACACCGGGCCGACTCTTAATTTACCGATCAGATAACCAAAGCCGACGCATCCAAAAAGCGCAATGACGGGGTTGAGGAAGGACAACATGAATAAGGTCCTGTTCAGGGTGGCGGTGGCATAGGTGATTTGGTTCAATTCGTAAGTCGTCAAGCGATACGACCCGGCCTCATTCAACCTAGCTTTGCGCAAATGGGTTGAGCGGTGGCAATGCTGCGGGTTTGCCCTTGCTACGATGATGAATTTCGATATTTGTGAGTAAAGCGTTTCGATCAAATTGCCTGGAAGGTGTTCCAAATAACGTCTGCGAAAGATTTTCCACTTCAATTCGTAGTGGGGCAGAACCTTCCAACGTCCACTCGTTCAGGTCCCGATAACCAAGAAATCGGCTCCATTCGTGCAGGCCAGAGTAGATTTCTTCATACGTACCGGATCGGATCCGGTGCCTGAGAAGTTTTAGCCTGTACCGATAAGTTGCTTGCCGTTTTCGTCGCAACAATTTCACGGCTCGTTGGAGCTTTGGGGCGATCATGCTGATGAGCCATACTATGCCCGCAAGAACGAGGCAGAAAATGACAATCAGCGCAGCTTTTTGTCGTTGAATGAAGGGCTCGGTCGTTGGCTTCGATAACTCCGGTACTATCCCGTCAACAGGGGGGCTAGCTGTAGATACCGATATCGGAACCGCCGCAAGATCAGACGATCTGTTCGTTGCAGAAGAAACGTCGAACCAGGCATACTTGATTGCTGGAAGCACGTACGAGCCCTCCCTAGAGGCCGTGTAAACATGAACTTCGGTTCTCCGGCTTGCGTTCTGCCGTCCTTGAGATACGTTGTCATCAATACGGGGAGTTTTCACGTAATGCTTAAGATCTGGAACAGTGCCGACGTCTAATGGCGGGATCATCATAGCCTGCGTACTCTCGGCTGTTATTGTGATCGTTCGCACAAGCGCATCGCCAACCCGGAGGGATTTGCTATCCCGGTCGAATGATTGTTGCAATGTTACGTTTCGTGCTGCGAACAGCACCTCCCGCTTTTCGTTGCCAGCAACATTTTCGACATTAAATGAAACAGAAGGAACTTCTACGGAACTCTTCGTGGCAGTTCCGTTCACTGATTGACCAAATGTAACCGTGAAAGCCGGCAGTGTAAACGTACCCGGTGTTTCAGGCACCACAGCAAGAGATTTCCGAATGCCAGTGAATCTCACATTATCGACAGTTTCCATTATGTTTTCGGAACGTTCTGTGGAAAGAGAAACGACCGCATTCGCAAGCTCCAAGGCAGGAAACTGCGGGGGAGAGGTGAAGAATTCAGGAACGAATATTTCAATATCAACAAGGACCTGCTGTCCCGGAACGATACGTTTGGCAGGATGTACGTTTGCATGGGCAAAGGGTTCAGCACCGAATGCTGTTGTGGCCGTAAGAAGCATGAAAAAAATCGCGATTGCGGATTTTATCATTGCGATGCCTTTGCTGCTTCTATGGAGAACTTTCTGGCAAGTAAGTCAGCTGGACTGACTTTTATATTATTCATCCACATCTCTGAGGTTTGTTCAGCTACTTCTACCTCGCCAGCCTTGCCCTTTTTTCCCTTGTCATCGAATTCCACACTGTCCGGCTTCTGATTTGGGTCCTGCTGCTGTTCTTCTTCCTGATCCTGCTGCCGCTTGAGTAGCTTTTGGGCAATTGCCAGGTTAGCGATTGCATCTGGCCATTGCGGACGTTCTTTGAGAGCCTCATTATAGGCGTCAACTGCACCGCTGAAATTAGCAAGATGCAGAAGTGCATTGCCTTGATTATACCAGCTCTCCGGGCTATCGATTGAAGCAAACGTTTCGAGTGCCTGTTCATACTGAGTTGCATGGTAGAATGCGATACCACGCCACATAGGGTCTTCAAAAAGCAGGGCTGCTTCAGCGTACGCTTGGCGGTCATAGGCCATGCGTGCCTGTTGATCGTGGGTAAGCCACATGTCAGAAAAACCATCGGCAGACGCCGGAGCGGCCTGGAACAGTTGTAGTGTTATCAGAAATGCTGAAAGTTTAACGATCCAGCCCTTTCGAAACAACATGCCCAGCAGTATCGCGCAAGGTATGGTAAACCACCAACCGACGTCGTGCCACCGATCTCCCAGGGTGGATGTTTGATGAGCGAAGTTCGTATGGACCCTCTCGGCAACCCATTTTACATCTGAATCATCCTCTGTAATGGTCGCTACATCGCTTCGCGTTTCGGCGCCAAAATTCTTAAGAGCGTCGATATCGAGTTTTGTGCTCAGATGCCCGCCGGCGGAGTCGCTGGCGAAACCTCCATCAGGTGTCCTGATAACGCCACCCTGTGGGGTGCCTACTCCTAGAATTATCAGGGAGCTCTTGATATTTTTAGCAATGTCTGTAGCCGCCGCTTCAATACCGTCTGTGAGCAGCACTACAGTGCCGGTCGCGCCTTCTCGAGACAAAAGTTCATCCGCCAGTTTCAGGGCGGCCGATGTGTCTTTTCCCGGCTTTGGCATGATGCTTGTTGAAAGGGCATCAGTGTAGGTCTGGATCAGATCAGCATCATCCGTTAGGGGAACTACCAAGTGAGCGGTTCCTGAATATGCAATGACTGCGGTACGCGCGCCCCCACGCGTGGCAAGTATGTCGTGGATCTTCAGCTTCACCCGCTCAATACGACTGGGTGAAATATCAATCGCGTCCATTGTTGAAGAAAGGTCGACAACCAAAACCAGCGATGCTGTGTCCGAAACGAACGGCGGCGGTTCTCTTATCCAGGTTGGCCCGGCAGCACCGATTGTCGCCAGCGTGAGAGTTCCAGACAATAAAAAAACGGGGAGATTGCGCTTTTGCTGGGGAGGCTCGATTAGCAGGCTTTTAAGCAGATGCGGTGTGATCACCCGTTTCCAGCGATCAGTGAAGTCGTTGGAGTGCAGGGCGAGCCAGATGATAAGCGGCGGAAAGCTAAGCGCAATTAGCCACAAAGGGCGGAGGAAGTGAAAGTCAAACGTCATGCGCATACCTCCGCCGCAGGAAGCCTACAGTTCCAACCGCAAAATACCAACCGGCGAGCAGGATGACTGCGGCGCCAAGTGGCCAAACGAACAGTTCATTCCTGGGACGCCAGGTCAGCTGCTTCTGCTCCTGAGGTGTTATCCTGTCCAGTTCCTCATAGATTTTCTGAAGCTGAGCCTGATCACCGCCAAAATAGTAATTTCCGCCCGTGGTCCTCGCGATTTTCTGGAGTGTGTCTGTATCCAGTTTGTCTTCTCCCGCAGCGTCCGGATTTCCAATGCCAATTGTATGGACAACGATCTTCTTGCGTTTTGCAATTTCCGCAGCCTTTAGTGGGGGCATTTTACTCGCGGTGTCGTTTCCATCAGTCAGAAGTATCAGGACTTTGTCGGGTACGTCTGTTTTCTCGAACATACGAATGGCGAGCCCCAGGGTATCACCCAGCGCCGTTCGTGGTCCAGCTATGCCTGGTAGCAATCCCTGAATGATTGTTTGAACAAGTTCATGATCCATCGTAAAAGGTGCCAACGGATAGGGGGCATCACCAAATGCAACTATACCAAGACGATCCGTGGGGCGTTTGGCTACAAAATCGGTCACTACAGATTTCACAGCGTTTACACGAGGTTCCAGATGCGCATCCGAATCTGCAAAATCTCGCGTATCCATTGACTGTGACAAGTCGAGAGCCAACAGAATGTCGCGCTGCGGTTCCGTTTTGGTCAGGGGTGGTTCGACAAACTGGGGACGCGCAAGGGCAACAACAACCAGGCACCAACACAGGAAATCTACAAGGAAGTGTGGTATGGTTCTTCGCCGTACAATTGAACCTTGACTGGGTTCAATGCCTACAGCGTCGGTTACCTGCCTAAAAAATGGTAATCGGATCGAAATTGACGTTTCGTGATGAGCTGGAACCAGCCACCTTATCAGAAACGGCAATGGAAGCAGCAGCAAAGCTAGGGGAAAATTGAGCTCATACATTGTGTCTCTCTACCCACTTGCTTGTGTCATTTACGACTGCGTCGAAGTCGTCGAAAGCCGGATGAAACTCGTCACGGTATTCCAGATCGTTCAGAAACCGAGAGAGCAAACTGCTCATGTGTGTTCCGTCGTGAGCAGCCAGAAATTTTACCCAGTTTTCTCCCGAAAGTGCTGCGACACTGCGCCTTGACCAGGAAACCATAGCCACCCGCTTTACAAGTTCGACCAAAGAGACAGCTGTGACGTATCGCTGGTCCGGATCTTGGAACTGAATCCTTATGGCTTTAAGTTGCTTCATGGCTTCGCGCCGGTAAGCATTTCGTAGCCATCGTTTGTACCAAAGCGCCAAATAGCTGAGAATCAGAACTAACAGTATTAATGCGAAGAGGCCCCATCCCCAGGTCTGGGGGAACCAGGAGACAGGCTCAGGCATTGCCAAATCGTTAAGCGAACGCAGTGCAATCTCAGTTGTTTGATCAAGCTTCGGCTGCTGTTCCACTATCGCCTCCGCTGACGCCAGGCCGACTGCCCCAGAAGATTACGTAATTGCGGAGCAGTTTCTTCCGCCGCAGAGATGGGGAGCATCGGCAAACCCAATTCGTGCTGCCAGGTAAAGAGCTCTCGGGCACGTTCGCGAGCGAAGCTGTCAATTGATTTTCGTACGTGCTGTTGGCCAAGAGGTAGTTCGGCTTGAAGTTGCCCACTGCTAACCACGATATCGCCGACGGTGGGTAGTTCCAGCATGAAAGGGTCATATATTAGCAGGCACACCACGTCGTTTCGCATGGCCAGTTCGATGAGGGCTTGTCTGGTTGCATCGCTGTGGCCATCAAAATCACTGACGATTAGCACCAGAAAATCATGGTGCGCGATGCTTGCGGCATGCTTGAGGGCATCGTCTAATGCGACCGGGTTTGGCTTTTGTTCGTAGTCTGCCCGGAGTCTCCCATTTGCGTCCGCGATTTTGTCTGCCAATGCAATTACAGCGTTGCGACTGCGATGGGGTTTTATCTCGCTGATTTCGACATCATTGAAGACAATGCCGCCAATGCGGTCGCCGGAACCCAGAATTCGCCAGGCCGCTAGTATCGCCGCTTCTGCGGCCGCCACAGATTTCATCGAGCGACGGCTACCGAAGAACATGTTAATTCTCTGATCAACGACCAGAAGTGCTGGCCGCTCTTTTTCTTCAGAATACACCCGTACGACGGGACGTCCTGTTCTAGCTGTCACCCTCCAGTCAATTGACCGGACATCGTCGCCCGGCAAATACTCGCGCAACTCCTCGAAACTGAGTCCACGACCTCGCATGAGTGAATGTAACCGACCAGCCAGTAACTGATGGCTACGTTTCTTCTGTACAAATGTCAGGTCACGGGCCTGCCTCTCGAGCGCGACGAGCTGTTGGGTGGTTATATAAGCCCCCTGGTCAGCAGCTGTCGTCATGATACACCGACCAGTTCCGTAATACGGTTGATGACTTCGTCAGCCGTTGTACTGGAGGCGTGGGCATCATATGAAAGTATGACGCGGTGTCGAAATACATCGTTTACCACGGCCTTGACATCATCCGGTGTTACGTAATCTCTACCGTGGAGCCAAGCGTAAGAGCGCGATACCCGGTCAAGACCAATTACGCCGCGAGGACTCACGCCAACTTGTAGGAGTTTTTCAAGTTCCTTATCGTAGCGGCCTGGATAGCGTGTCGCGATAACGAGAGCGACGATATATTGTTCAACAGGATTGCTGACTTTGACAGTTCCAATTTCCGCTCTGGCATTGAATACTGACTTTGGATCAAGTCTCTGAACTGATTTATGTTCTGCAGGCGGTTTTTCTTCGAGCTCTTTCTCTTCTTGACGATTTAGATGCATGATATCGACTTCCGATTGCTCGTCGGGATAGCCGACTTCTACATGCATCAAAAATCGATCGAGCTGAGCTTCAGGTAGCGGATAGGTACCTTCCTGTTCTATCGGATTTTGCGTAGCCATCACCATGAAAAGCTGAGGTAGGGGGTAGCTTTGACCGCCAACGGTAACCTGACGTTCTTCCATGGCTTCTAGAAGCGCAGACTGAACCTTCGCTGGAGCACGGTTTATCTCATCAGCCAGAATGAGATTGGCGAATATAGGACCTTGCTGAAACTTAAATTCACCTTTGCCTGAAGCGGAAAAATAAACCTCAGAACCTGTTATGTCCGCCGGCAGCAGATCGGGTGTGAATTGAACGCGTGAGAGCTCTGCCTGCAGATTCTTCGCCAGGCTTTTGATCGCTCTCGTCTTGGCAAGGCCGGGCAAGCCTTCAACCAGCAGGTGGCCGTTTGACAACAGGCCGAGCAACAATCGTTCCACCATGGACTGTTGACCGACAACAGATTTCTGAATCTGCTTACCTAGATTGAGAATATCGTCACGTGCCGGCAAATTCGCGTCCTCCCTATTTCGCCTGAGCCGCGTCACAATCGGCATCAACTTAGCTGCGGATCTGGGCCTAGCGACCTCATGGATATGCTGCGGCACCAACTGAGCGTTAGGAAGTACGTAACGGTAAATTTCACCCAAATGAGAGGTGCACTGTCCCAAATCGGTATGCTGCTCTCGAAAGATCAGGAATGGCGAGGTTGGTCCCTGCTGTACTTCACGTTCGTGACAATCATCGATTGGAGGTAGCAACTACGGGCCGCAGAGGAACCGGCCGTGAAAACCACTTTGTCGTCTTCGTTTAGAAAATGGATTCCGCTCCGGCAAGATCCGATTGAGCGCGAGAGCTGAAACGTAGTCAGATTTTCTGCAATATGTAGAATTTTCCGAAGAAGAATGAGGGGTAACAGAGCCGAGTTACTGTAACGTACTTCCTTTGCTTTCCACCGAAGGTATGCTTCAGCATCTCATGTGGGCTTATACGCCTTTTGAGATGTCGCAGAGTGAATATGCAGGCAGATTTTTGAACATTGGGAGACAAGTAATGAGCCTGACAGGAAAGCTGACAGCCATTGCGTTGACGCTGCTGAGCACGTCTGCATTGGCACAGAATACGTCAACACAACCCCCAGGGGACAAGCCGAACATACTTGTCATCTTCGGGGATGATATTGGTCAAACGAACATAAGCGCCTATTCCGACGGCGTAGTGGGCTATCGTACACCTAATATCGATCGAATTGCTAAAGAAGGCTTGCGGTTCACGGATTACTATGCGGAAAACAGTTGTACTGCAGGCCGCTCTACTTTCATCACGGGACAGACAGTGTTGCGAACCGGGATGTCCAAGGTCGGGGTACCCGGAGCCCCAGTTGGTATTCAAGATCGTGACGTTACCATCGCGCAGGCGCTGAAAGCGCGTGGTTATGCCACTGGTCAGTTCGGCAAAAATCATCTGGGCGACCAGGACCGTTTCCTGCCGACTGAACATGGTTTCGAGGAGTTTTTCGGCAATCTTTATCATCTTAATGCTGAAGAAGAACCGGAACGTCCTTATTGGCCAAAAGATGACCCAGAGTTTCTCAAAAATTACGCGCCTCGTGGTGTTCTTAAGGCTTCAGCTGATGGTCAGGTTGAAGATACTGGAGCGCTTACCACTAAACGTATGGAAACGATCGATGATGAAACAACCGCGGCGGCGATGGATTATATAAAGAAGCAGGTAGAAGCAAAAAAACCGTTCTTTACCTGGATGAATACCACGCGCATGCACCTTTTTACCCACGTACGACCTGAGTTTAAAGGGCAGAGCGGTATGCCTGGCAATGACTATGCCGACGGTATGATCGAACATGACAATGACGTCGGAAAACTGCTGGGTCTGTTGGACGAACTGAAAATTGCCGACAACACGATCGTCGTCTACACCACAGATAATGGACCGAACCAGTTTTCGTGGCCGGATGCCGCGACAACACCATTCCGAAGCGAAAAAGACTCCAACTGGGAAGGAGCATTCCGTGTGCCGGCTATAATTCGCTGGCCGGGTAAGATCAAACCCAACACCACGTCAAATGAAATGTTTTCCGGCCTTGACTGGTTTCCCACATTGCTCGCTGCAGCCGGTGATACGGATATCAAGGAGCGCCTCTTGAAAGGTACGGATCTTGGCGGAAAGACCTTCAAGGTTCATCTCGACGGATACAACCAGCTACCTTATCTGATTGGTGAGCAACCCAAAAGCAGTCGTAACGAGTTTTATTATTTCAACGATGATGCAAAGCTCGTTGGCCTGCGCTTTGGCGATTGGAAAGCTGTCTTCTGTGAAATGAGGAAGCCGGGTGGTTTTGATGTATGGCAGGATCCGTTCACTTGCCTGCGCGTGCCTAAGATCTTTAACCTGCGTATGGATCCTTTCGAAAGGGCAGACATCGTTTCCGATCAATACAACGATTGGCGAACCAAGAATGCCTACCTATTTGCTCAGGCCACGATGAAGGCTGCCACATTCCTTGAAACCTTCGTGGCATACCCACCGAGCCAGCGCCCGGCAAGCTTCTCGATCGATCAGGTCGAAGAATCCGTCCATAAGCAGATTGATGCGATACTGGACAAAGCCGCAAGCGCACCAGCCCAGTAAGCGGACGGGGGGCCGTCTGAAGGCGGCCTCCTTTTATACCTAACTCGACGGGCGATTACTATGGTGCACAGCATATTTCTTAAGGATGCAAAAATATCGAGTAACGCGACACGTCTTTGGCTTGCAGCGTCTCTTCTGCTGGTTTCAGGTTTCTCGTCACTGATTTTCCAAGTTGTGTGGATCCGGCAGCTATCAACAATAATCGGCGTGGACGTATATGCAGTTAGCGCTGGCATATCTGCATTTATGGGCGGATTGGCGGTCGGTAGTCTCATCTTTGGCCGTCTTGCCGATCATCTGCAAACGCCCTTGCTGCTTTATGGTGGGCTTGAAGCCATGGTGGCAGCATTAGGATTATTAGTCACGATCAGTCTTCCCCATCTTGCCGTACCTTTTGCAAAACTAGAAGATGGTAGTACCATATTGGCATGGTCGTTGCTCCTTTTGACCGTTACAGTCCCCGCAGTTTTCATGGGAGGGACACTTCCGGCAATGCTGTGTTCGATCAAAGAACTCGGCCATCCATCGGCAATGGCCGGTAGGCTTTATGCAGCCAATACGATGGGTGCAATTGCCGGGACGCTTGCCGCTTCTTTTGTGTTGATACCTTCATTGGGTCTCGCTGGTACTGCTGGGGGAGCCGCTGCTGGCAGTTTTGGAACTGCAATCACAGTCTTCTTTATAAGGGGGGCTGCGCAGGAAGCGGATGGGAGACATAAAGTACATTCGATGCTCCTTTCAGGTGAAGCCCGCCAGGCAATCATTCTGTACGCGGTCGCTGGAGGAGTTGCTCTCGGATATGAAGTCGTTTGGACACAGTCAATTGTACAGTTCATGAGTACCCGTGCCTTTGCGTTTTCAGTCGTTCTGGCAACCTACCTAGCTGGTCTGGCATTGGGCTCGGCAGCCATTTCCCCTTTTATGTCACGCGTAAAGAGACCTTGGAGCGTTCTGGGCTTTTTGATTGGAACGGCAGGAGTGGTAGCCGCAGTTGAGATCGCGTTGCTTGGACGCTGGATAATCGTCGCGCAGTCGTTCGCTGAATACTGGATACTCGCCGCTACAGAAAACCGACTTGCTGGGATGTCTGCGCGCTTTGCAGTTGCAGCGTTCACGATGGTGTTTACTCCGACACTACTCCTGGGCGCCGCGTTCCCTGTAGTTGTAATGATTGTTGCGAGAACCGTGCCTGTTGGTCGCGCAGTTGGGTTGGTTGGAGGCTGGAACACTCTCGGTGGTATTACGGGTTCCTTCTTCACAGGTTTTGTTCTCGTGCCTCAATTCGGGTTTGTCCGTGCAATCGGTATTCTCGCTCTCATTGCATCGCTGCTTGCAACGATTGCGTTACTGCGTTGTGAAAGGCGGTCACTTCAAGCCATGGTGGCTTCCGGCTTGCTAGTCGTGATTGCTGGTCTCTGCTTGGCGTTTGTTCCTGCAAACAGGTTTGCCCAGCTTCTACCAGGCATACAAAAGGGTGAACTGGTTTTCTACGAGGAAGGATTAGGCGCAACCGTCGCGGTCGTAGAACAGGGAAATAATAGCAGATTTAGGAGGCTTTATATCCAGGGAGTATCTAACACGGGTGATTCAATGGCCTCAGAACGCTATATGCGGCTGCAGGCATTGTTACCTCTGATAATTGCCGATACCGAGCCAAAATCAGTATTGATAATAGGTTTTGGCACCGGCATTACAGCGGGTGCTACCCTTGCATTTGATAGTCTGGACAAGCGTGTTGTTGCGGAGTTGCTGCCTGGGGTCGTCCGTGCCAGTCGTACTTTCAAAGGCAATTATGGAGCGCCTGATGATCCGCGAATTGACCTGCGCTTGCGCGACGGCCGCAGAGAGCTTATCGCCAGTGACAGTCAATATGACCTGATTACGCTCGAGCCACCACCACCGTCGGCGGCAGGTGTCGCCAATCTTTATTCGACCGATTTTTACAGGCTTGCCTCGAAAAGGTTGACTGGTGGCGGTATTGTTGCGCAGTGGCTGCCGTTGCCTACACAGAACGTAGAGGACACCCGTGCACTTATAAAAAGCTTCACCGAAGTGTTTCCGTTCGTGCATCTTTGGACGACAGAGCTTCATGAGATGATGATGACCGGATCCATGCGCCCCATGCCCCTGGATTATGGCCGGATGACAGCGCGGTTTGAGCAACCTATGGTCAGGAAAGCACTTCAGGATGTTGGTATCCAATCTGTGGACACGTTGCTCGCCACATGGGTGACTGACAGGAACGGGCTGATGGCCTTTGCAGGTGACGTGCAATCCATAACGGATAATAATCCATCTATCGAATATGGTACATGGGTACGGCCCCATACTTTCCAGACTACTCTGACCAGTATTATGCATCATGCCGGGGAACCCGAGATTGTAAATCTACCACCGCATGCGCTTGCCAGAGTGCAGCGAGATCGTCAGTATCTCTATACATTTTATCAGGCAGGTCTTGCCTCATACAATAACGATCGGGAAGCATGGCAAGAGAATGGAGCTTTTGTCATGCAGTATGCCGGTGCAAACCCATATTATAGATGGTTTTTTACTGCTGGTTCCCCTTGATCCGTTCTGACCAATCTCTAGGCGCAGGAGTGATCGAGAAACTTTCAGTATGACAAAGGCTTGATGAAGACTTTGTTGTAAGGCGGGATCACCTCAAGACGTGCGCACAGCCCTATGAAACAGGCGCGCTATCTAGCTGCAGGTTGGGTATTGGGATTCGCAACGAGTATTCGCCTATTCCTGCCTACTGAACCTTATGCCGTTAACATAGCTGTGGCGCTGTCGTACTGCGTTCACTGACGCTCGAGCGAATGCGCGCCACTGGCTCTCTCGAGGTAGCGTTAGACACCGCACGCCCGCCTTTGCAGATTTTATTATATCTTAAGACGATGCCCCGTCGGGAGTCTCCGCACCTTACATTTCTAATCGGAATAAGTAATTGTAAAATATATATAATTACGGAATTATATATTGGCGAATGTACTTATGTAACATGGTGTTACGTCTCATATTTTACCGTAACGTACTTACATTCCCGGTGATCAGAAGCGACATTTCGATATGGATAGCCGGAGGCGACAATGGCCGAATGTCTCGAGGAAATGACTAGCGAAGCTGCTCCCGCCGATATGAAGTGGATTGAGGGGGGAAACTTTGTGATGGGATCTGACCACCACTATCCAGAGGAAGCTCCAGCGCATCCGGTCAGGGTGGATGGTTTCTGGATTGACGTTGCCCCGGTAACGAATAGACAATTTGCGAATTTCATCAAGGCAACAGGATATGTAACCGTTGCTGAAACCGTTCCGGATGCGGCTGACTATCCAGGCGCCAGGCCTGAAAATTTGCGCGCTGGTTCGCTGGTATTCCAGCAGCCAAAAGCCGTAGATGGTCAGGATATATGTCAATGGTGGAAATACAAGCACGGTGCTAGCTGGAAGAAGCCACTGGGAGGTCTGAGCGACGTCAGAGGTAAACTCGATCACCCCGTGGTGCATGTAGCCTGGTCTGATGCCGCAGCCTACGCTGACTGGGCAGGCTTGGAACTGCCTACCGAAGCAGAATGGGAGTTCGCCGCCCGCGGTGGAACTGAAGGCTGCGAATATGCCTGGGGAGATGAGCTCATCCCGGATGGCAGACTTATGGCAAACACCTGGCAGGGTATCTTTCCTGTTCAGTCAACCAAGCCAAAAGGGCAGGAGCGAACCTCACCCGTACGTTCTTTTCCATCCAACGGATATGGGCTTTACGACATGATAGGAAATGTCTGGGAGTGGACAAGCGACTATTGGTCTACAAGACATCCCCAGCGCGCTGAAAAGTCGTGTTGTATTCCAATGAATCCACACGGTGGCGACCTTTCCGGCAGCTATGATCCCCAGCTTCCTGAAATAAGGATTCCGCGGAGAGTTGTAAAAGGCGGATCACACCTTTGCGCGCCAAATTACTGCCGCCGGTATCGTCCAGCAGCTCGCCATGCTCAACCTGAAGATAGTTCTATGAGCCACGTGGGGTTTCGCTGCATCAAAAGAAATCCACTTCGCAGGAGCGTGTGATGATAAGGGCACAAATCGCGTTGAAGCCAATTCATACTGTTTTTTTGACATTGACCGTGCTGGTGATTTGCCTTTGTCAGCCAGTGCTGGCACAGGATCCGCTGCCCTCCTGGAGAGATGGAGCAACTAAGACTAGCATCATTGAGTTTGTTACGTCGGTCGCGATTGAAGGCAATAAGAACTACGTACAACCAGACGATCGCATCGCTGTGTTTGATAACGATGGAACCCTGTGGTCCGAACAGCCATTCTATATCCAACTTGGATTTGCGCTCGACCGGGTTAAGACGCTTGCCGAAAAGAACCCTGACTGGAAGGAGAAGGAACCCTTTAAAAGTGTCCTCAATAACGACTTTCAGGGGGTGGCTGCTAGTGGTGAGAAGGGGCTCATCGAGTTGGTTATGGCTACCCATGCAGGCATGACGACTGACGAATTTAACAGACTCGTCACGAAATGGTTTGCCACTGCACGGCATCCAAAGACAGACAGACTCTATACTGAAATGACCTACCTTCCGATGCACGAGCTACTTGAGTATCTGCGTGAGAATGGCTTCAAGACCTTTATTGTCTCCGGAGGTGGGGTGGAGTTTATGCGTCCGGTGACGCAGGCGCTTTACGGCATACCTCCTGAGCAAGTCGTCGGTAGTTCGATTGAAACCAAGTATGAAGTCATCGATGAAGTGCCCACCCTGACGCGGTTGCCGAAAATCGACTTCATTGATGATGGTGCAGGAAAGCCTGTGGGCATCAACAAGTTCATAGGTCGCCGTCCAATCTTTGTCGCCGGAAACTCTGATGGCGATTATGAAATGTTGAGATGGGCTACCGCTAAATCACCGAGCTTTGGGATGATCGTCCATCACACGGATGCAGAACGTGAGTTTGCTTATGACCGCAAGTCTGCTTTCGGGAAGTTGGATAAAGCCTTGGATGAGGCCCAACAGCATAGATGGACTGTAGTCGACATGAAAGACGACTGGGCAGAAGTCTTCTCGCCGAAAAAGTAAGGCGTATTGGTGACAAATAGAAATACCGCTCGAGGCGATTGTATTACGATGAAGAGTAATAGGGCCTCGTTACCAATAACTTGGTTCTAATGAAGGAAAACCCAAAATGAAAAAAGATAGCTCAGATCAAACAAAAAGTAACTCCGCAGCAGTGAGTCGCCGCGATCTGCTGCTTGGGGGGAGTTCGCTTGCCGTAACTGCACTGACAGTTGCAGCTACAACGCGACCGACGTTGGCACAGGCGCAGACATCAGGCAACAGAGAGCCCGCTCAATCGGGCAAGAGGCCAAACATTCTCGTCATTTTTGGTGATGATATCGGTATACCTCAGATCAGCGCCTATACCATGGGTCTTATGGGGTATCGCACTCCCAATATCGACCGCATAGCAAAAGAAGGTGCAATCTTTACGGATTCTTATGGCCAGCAAAGCTGCACTGCAGGTCGGGCCTCGTTCATTCTTGGGCAAGAGCCATTTCGGACGGGCCTTCTCACTATCGGTATGCCCGGAGATCCACACGGAATTCAGGATTGGATGCCAACCATAGCTGATGTGATGAAAGCTCAGGGCTATGCGACAGGTCAATTTGGCAAGAACCATCTTGGCGACCAGGACCAACATCTGCCAACAAACCATGGCTTCGATGAGTTCTTTGGAAATCTTTATCATCTGAATGCAGAAGAAGAGCCTGAAGGTTATTTTTATCCAAAGGACCCAGATTTCAGAAAGCAGTATGGACCGCGTGGTGTCATCAAGTCTAGTGCTGACGGGAAGATTGAAGATACCGGTGCATTGAATACCAAGCGTATGGAGACGGTCGACGAAGAGTTTCTTGTGGCAGCCAAGGATTTTATAGACCGCCAGCATAAAGCGGATAAGCCATTTTTCTGCTGGTTTAACTCAACACGCATGCACGTTTTCACGCATCTGAAGAAGGATTCTGTCGGTAAAACTGGTAAAGGCATCCACGCGGACGGGATGCTAGAACACGACGGGCATGTTGGCCAACTGCTGGATCAACTGGACGAGCTCGGGATCACCGACGATACAATCGTTCTTTATACGACAGATAACGGGGCAGAACTGGCCTTGTGGCCAGACGGTGCACAAACGATGTTCAGAGGTGAAAAGGGGACGACCTGGGAGGGCGGTTTCCGAATCCCGATGGTGGTTCGTTGGCCAGGTGTCGTGAAGCCGGGAACGGAGATAAACGACATCGTAACCCTCATGGACTGGATGCCAACATTTGCCGCTGCAGCTGGCATTCCGGATATCAAGGAGCAGATGAAGACTGGCTTCAAGTCAGGTTCAAAAGAATTCAAAGTTCATCTAGACGGGTACGATCTCACGTCTTTGTTAAAAGGTGAAAGTGATACAACCCCTCGAGATGCAATGTACTACTTCGACCAGGGTGGAAATCTTAACGCCATTCGCTGGAACGATTGGAAGTTAAGTTTTGCAACTATGAGCCACGGCAATATTGCAACAGCTACCCGAGAAGTAACCAACTGGGCATTAATTGCCAACCTCAGAATGGATCCATATGAAAGGGCAATGGAAGACGGTGGGGGAGCAATCGAATTTCTCGCTCGAAATATGTGGCTTTTGGTGCCGGTGCAGGGGAAAATCAAGGAATTCTTCACGGATTTTGACAAGTTCCCTTATCAGGAAGGCAGTAGTCTTAACGCCAGCGGTATCAATTATGGCTTGCTGCGGCAGCGGGCCGCCCTAGATCGGCTGAATCAGCTTGAGAGGCTATCTCCACAGTGATTTTGGGTTGGAGTGGGGAAGCATCAGTGTTCCCCACTCCAACCACTTATTTCTAACGTTGTTGCGCTGTATTGCGATCTGAAATCGACTGCGATGCATGATAAGAACATACAACACTCGTTTTGCCAGATAGTTTGAATATCCGCGGACGGCTTTCATATGATTTTTCCAACAATGAAATTATCCCTGAGGCATTATTCAATAAATAGGGTAAATATTATTAGAGGGATTTTATAGAATTGGATTATAGGTATTTTATAGTAAAAAGAGAAGAGTGTAAGGTAAGTTGTAATTGTATAAATACTATTGAAGTACTGATAAATTATCCGGTGTATTTATATTATTTATTGGGGAGCCGTGGTTTGGCAATCGATCTTTGGGGCAGAGGAGGCGAGGTATGGGAATCTATGAAGAGGATCGAGATTCTTCTTTGCCGAACAGCACCTCAAAGCGGGGCATGATCAAACTTATGCTAAAGCTACCAACTGTCCGTGACGACATAAAGCGTTCTCAAGGAGAGCCCCTTCTAAGTTTGGCAGAGGCCTATCAGATTGCAAGTGACGTCTTGGACAAGTTGAGACTTTCGAGAAACGCAGACAGCGCACTTTTTGCTGAGTATGAGAAGGTCTGTCGCGAGATTGAATTCGAAGTCACCGAGTATTGCCTGTCTCGCAGAAATAATTGCTGACCTCAGTACATCTCGTTTAGCGACCGAGAGGTTTTCCATCGTTAAAATTGCTCAGGATTATCTCCCGAACGGATTGGGGGACGTGTTCCCATTCCATCTGTGCGGTTAACTGCGCCTGTGTTTCTTTTGGTAGGACTAATCTCTCAGATTGACTACCCGCGCGCGCCGCCAAGCCGTAGATATCTCGAAGCCCGACTTCCGACGGGAGCCGTTCTGCGTGCTTCAAGGCATTTTTCCAATCTTGCTGACGGAACGCTTCTAGCATCAGTAAACGGCGATTCTCATACGTAATGTCTTTTTCCTGCTTGTGACCGATCAGATTCAAGGCATCGTCCCACTGGCTGTTTGCGTAAAGTGCAAGGGCGAGGGAATCCCGAAGTTGAGGATTGTTAGGATTATACGCTAGTGCTCGTTTACCTGTTTCGGCGGCAAGCGTTGTTTCTCCTGATCGAAAATATGCATCCATAAGTGCAAAATGAGCTCTGTCTGACTGCGGAGATAGCATAACTGCGCGCTCCGCCAGTGACCTGCTTCTTGCTAATAATTCCACACTCGATCTGGCTTGAGCAGACCGAGATAAAACACGCGACAACGCAGCTAGTGCGTCACTATTTTCCGGATAATGAATGACTGTTTCTTCGAGACATTGCTGCACAACGGCAACTGGCCTGAAGCTAGCCAGATAAAGCTCTGCCGTCAGGACGCAGGTGTTTCCCAGTACAGAACGATCCATCTCATCTTTGACGAGCTGGGCATTTGGGACGCCGTTGGAAGCGGCAAGTGTGGGGGCAAGAGAGGATGCCAGAGTTTCTGCAATCTCCGCTCGGGTCATTCCGGTCCCATCGATTCTTACAACACCAGAACCGAGGATTTCCTTCCGCCGACCATCCTTTACTTCCCACCATAATGCGCGTATCCGGTCATCAGCTCGATATCTTATTCGTATGGCAAACGTTCTCGTACCGGTAGCTTGAGCGATAGAGATATCGCTATTTGTCCGGAGCGATAACGTATGGAAGTTTCCCAAGGCTGCAAAAAGAGCGTCCCGCACATTGGCAGCTTCAATCAGAAGGGCGTCATCATCGGTGCCAAACTCTATGGTTGTGATGGGTTTGGCGGTGTTATCGGTCGATTCGATGAAACTCCAAGTCGTGAGCATGGCAGTCACGAGAGCTACACATATAATCAAGGCAGGCAGCCACCATTTTCGGATGTGGCTGGGCCAATGTATCGCAGAGCCCGATGAGGTGGCAATTAAATCAGGACTTTTACTTCTCTCAGGTGGCAAATTGGAACGATAAACGAAACAAAGGGCGTACTTCCCTTTAGGCAAAATGATGTCGATCGTTTTTTCCTGACCGAAAGCCTCGAAATACTGAACAAGAGCAGAGCGTAATCTGCTCATCTCAATTCTCGCAATCGGATCGGCAGTAGGGTCAAAACTTTCGGGTCTGCCAAGCACGTCGACAGCAATGGCATAGGCCTTCACACTGTCGCGGCCATTGGAAAAATATTGATCCCCCAGATAGGACAAAATTGCTTTAGCTCTATCGGTCGCATGAAATCGTTGATCGGACAGTAATTCGGTCAACGCTGATTTTGCTTCAGCAGTCGTTACGTCTCCAATCACAGTCAGACTACGTTTGTCAGCCATAACAAAACTCCGGTGGAACTGACAGATGTTTCAAAGTCCGTCGTAATGTTTCCGTTAGAATGCAGGCTTCGAGGAGGCTAGTGCGTGATCTCCCCTATCTGTACAGAAGTCCAGACGGTTAGTGCGTGTTCTTTATCTGATTGAATCAAATATGCGCTTTAGTAGCTGTTTGATCGACACTTGATTGGATGTTGAAGCCGATAAATTTAGAGATACCGTAGATATTTTGACGCTTTGCTCGCGGACATTCTATGCATTTTGTGCCAAAATATTATATAGAGTCCGGTAAATAGTGCTAGTATTTTCCATCGAGATCTATATTAAATAGTGATAACAGATCCAGAAATATAGTATACTATAGTGGGCGTATCAGATATTTATATCAATGAACAAATTTCGGGATGATGTCACGCTATATTATTCTTTGTTGGCCGTATAACGGTGCGGCAGCCGCTCAATAGTCAAGTGAATTAATCACGATCGATCTCTCAGAGCCTGTTCCAAAAAGGGTTGAGCGATTTCATCAGGTTATGATTCAATCGGATTTCTGACGTACGATGGAGATCACGATGACCTGGACTGAAACCGCTCGCCGACAGTATGACCGTCGCACTTCGCGTTATGCAAGTGATTTAACGGATGCGGAATGGTTGATTATTGAGCCCCTGATGCCCGCGTCCAAACACCTTGGGCGGCCTCGAAAGACGAACCTGCGTGAAGTGGTGAACGCGCTTCTTTATATAGCTTCTTCAGGCGGCACCTGGCGGCTTCTGCCAACGGATTTTCCACCGTTTTCCACGGTACAGAAATACTTTTATCGGTGGCGGGATGAAGGGACATTGAGAGCAATCAACAACACGCTTGTTATGGCGGCACGCGAGTTGGCGGATAAGCAGCCTAGTCCTACAGCTGGTGTGATCGATAGCCAGTCGGTGAAAACCACAGAAAGTGGCGGAATACGTGGCTTTGATGCTGGGAAAAAGATCAACGGACGCAAGCGTCATATTGTGGTTGATACACTGGGTTTGATGGTTGGTCTCGTGATCCATTCGGCGGGCATTCAGGACAGAGATGGTGCGCCGGATGTCTTGAAAACCATTCTCAAACGTTGGCCATGGTTGCGGCATATCTTTGCTGACGGCGGATACGCAGGACCAAAGCTCAAAGGCAGGTTAGAAAAGGTCGGGAAGTTTACACTGGAAATCGTCAAGCGGTCCGATCACGCTGAAGCTTTTGAAGTCCGTAAGCGGGTAGGCTACCTCACGTATCTTTCGTCGGTGTGATGGGCGATTTTCTGCATGAATCATGCGGAGAATCCTATGAGCGACACTGTGAATCAGCCCCGGACATTCGAGGTTTTGACGGCGGAACCCGTGCGAAGCCGACGGCGGCCGCGTGACTGGTCGGATGACGAGAAGGCGCGGATTGTGGCTGCGTCGTTGCAGCCCGGGGCCAACGTCTCGGCGGTTGCACGGTCTGAAGGTCTGGATCCCTCGCAGCTTTATGGATGGCGTCGTAAGGCGCTTGCGTCTGGCGTTGTTTCGCCAGTAACGGCGGAAACGGCCAGTCCGGCCAGATTTGCACGTGTTGAAACGACGTGTAGCGCTTCGATCGATATTGTTGTCGCCGACATGGTGGTTCGCATCGGTTCAGCCTTCGATCCGGATCACCTGGTGAAGGTTCTGAGGGCGGCTCGCAAGGCATGATTTCCAGCGGTGTGGTGGTTTATGTGTCCTGTCAGCCCGTCGACTTCCGCAAGGGAGCCGCTTCCCTGATGGCAGTTGTCCGTGATGGCGGTCTCGACCCGTTCAATGGCGCACTTTATGTCTTCCGGTCAAAACGTGCCGACCGGGTCCGGATTGTGTGGTGGGATGGAAGTGGCGTTTGCCTTTATTCGAAAACGCTTGAGGATGGTGGCTTTTGCTGGCCGGGCCTGTCGGCGGCAAGGATACGTCTGGATCATTCCCAGCTCATGGCTTTGTTGGCTGGAATGGACTGGAAAAAGATCCGCCCAAACAGGACAAGACGGCCTTTGGTGACGGGGTGACCGCACCTGCGGCAAGATGATTCATGATGCTGTAATGGTTGGGAAAACGGCCACTTTTATGCTCTACTCAGCCTCATGGATTTACCGCTTCACGATCTGCCGGATGACGTTGACGCACTGAAAGCTATGGTGCTCGCAATGGCTCGTGAGCAAGCTGCGAAAGAAGCCCGGTTGAAGGCTGCTGAAGCTGAGATTGCCCGGCTGGAGGCAGTAGAGAAGAGCGCCAACGAACGGATCGCCAACCTGACATCCATCATGAAGGTTTTGCAGCGCACCCAGCACGGCCGGCGCTCCGAACGATTACGCCTTGATGTTAGCGATGAACAGGTATCGTTTGCTTTCGAGGAAGTGGAAACCGGTCTCTCGGCGATCCAAAGCGAACTTGACGATGCGGCCAGGGACAAGCCAAAACGGGCATCACGTCCGCGCAAGGGTTTTGCCGCTCATCTCGAACGCATGGAGGAAGTCATCGAACCGGAGATTCCGGCTGGTTGCGAGGGTCTGGAAAAGGTCCTGATCGGCGAGGATCGCTCGGAACGCCTGGACGTCGTGCCCCCGAAGTTCCGGGTTATCGTGACACGCCGCCCCAAATACGCATTCCGGAACCATGATGGGGTGATTCAGGCGCTTGCGCCTGCACATATCATCGAAAGCGGTTTGCCGACAGAGCGCCTGCTCGCCTATATAGCCGTTTCCAAGTACGCCGATGGCCTTCCACTTTACCGTCAGGAGGCAATCTATTTACGCGATGGCGTCGAGATCAGCCGGAGCTTGATGGCGCAATGGATGGGGCATCTGGGCTTCGAGCTTCAGATATGCGCTGATTATATCCTGGAACGGGTCAAGGAAGGTGAAAGGGTCTTCGCCGATGAGACGACTTTGCCCACTCTGGCTCCCGGTTCGGGAAAAGCCACCAAGGCATGGCTTTGGGCCTATGCACGCGATGATCGCCCCTATGGTGGGAGCAGTCCACCAATGGTGGCCTATCGCTTTGAAGACAGTCGGGGCACAGAGTGCGTGGCGCGGCATCTTGCCGGGTTCAACGGAATCCTGCAGGTGGACGGATATGGCGCCTATACGAGCATGATCAAGGCGCAAGCCAAGGCTGGGCGCAATGAACAGATACAGCTCGCAGGCTGCTGGGCACATCTGCGCCGCAAATTTTACGATCTGCACGTCAGCGGGATCTCGCAGGTTGCAACGGATACGGTCATCGCCATGACCAAATTGTGGAAGATCGAGGATGATGTTCGCGGCAAGAATGCCGACATCCGCGCCGCGTTCCGTCAGGAACAGTCCGAAACCATTGTCGCCCGCCTCTTCGACCTGTGGGAAAAGGAACTGGGTAAAGTCTCGGGCAAGTCCAAAACCGTAACCGCCCGATTGCTACCGCCTGTTGAAACAAGGCCTCGTGACGTAAGACACGTCTTTAGCGACGTCGTTAATGACGTGTCTTGAGATTGAGGTGGACGATGCGGATGGAGATACTGGGCCATGAACGCCGCCGTCGGTGGCGAGCCGAAGAGAAGCTTGCGATAGTCAATTCGGTTGGGGTTGATGGCGCGACAGTCACAGAAGTTGCGCTCCGTCACGATGTATTGCGGCAGCAGATTTATATGTGGCGTAGCGAGTTGAAGAGGAAGGGGCTTCTGCCTTCCTCGCCGGAGCCCTTGTTTCTTCCCGTTGACATGACTGCCGCTCCGCTCGGTTCTGAGGCGAACAGTTCTGTCGATGCTTCATGCTCAATGGTTGAATTGCAATTGCGCTGCGGCCGTCGACTTTGTTTTGACAGCCAAGTGGAAGGTGCGGTGTTGACGCGGCTGATCCGGGTGGTGGAACAGGCATGATTGGACCGGGCACCGGCGTTCGGGTTTACCTTGCCTGCGGCGTCACAGATATGAGGAAGGGCATTGAGGGGCTTTCAATGTTGGCACAGGATGTCTTGCGTCAAAAGCCGACAGGAGGAGCAGTCTTCGCCTTTCGCGGGCGACGTGGCGATCGGGTGAAGCTCCTTTATTTTGATGGCCAGGGATTTTGCCTTTACTATAAAATCCTGCAGAAAGGCCGTTTCCCCTGGCCGTCGGCGGCCGATGGGACGGCTCGACTGACAGCAGCGCAACTGGCGATGTTATGGGAAGGAATAGACTGGAGGCGTCCGGACTGGGGTGCTCCGCCGGCACGTGTCGGTTGATTTTATCTTACTGAAACTACTTGTTTTTATGGTGCCCTGTCCTGATTTATGCTAGTCAGGATCATGTCGAATGCGAGCTCAATTCTTCCTGATGATCCAGCCTTTCTGAAGGCGATGATCACCGCCTTGCAGGCGGAGAATGCGAAGATGTCGGCGGCGTTGAAAGCGCACGATCACCTGATCCAGGGTCTGAGGCTACGCATTGCGCGATTGAAGAAACAGATCTTCGGCAAGTCTTCTGAAAAGATCGAGCGGGAAATTGCGCAACTGGAACTGGCTCTGGAGGATCTGTTGATTGCCAGTGCCGAACACGAGACCGCGCCCGTCGAGGAGCTTGAAAACGATACGGCTTGCGTTCCGGATGAAACTTCACAGTCCCGGCCACTGCGTCGGCGTCCGCGTGTGTCGGAAAATGCCGTTCGCGAACGCCGGGAACTGGATCCCGGTCATTGTTGTCCTGCCTGCGGCGGAGAATTGCGCCTTGTCGGAGAGGATGTCAGCGAAATCCTCGACATGGTCGCAGCGACGATGAAGGTCATTGAGATCGCCCGACCAAAGAAGTCGTGCCGTTGCTGTGAGAAGATGGTGCAGGTTCCTGCTCCCAGCCGCCCAATACCCGGCAGTATGGCTGGTGCCGGGCTTCTGGCCTATATCCTGGTCTCGAAGTTCGACGATCACCTGCCGCTCTATCGCCTCAACGAGATCTTCGCGCGGATGGGTGCCGATATACCTGACAGCACACTGGTGGACTGGTGCGGTCGTGCCATGCAGGTGCTTCGGCCGCTGATCGAGCGCATTGAGACCGAGATCATGAAAAGCGATCTCCTCCATGCTGACGATACGCCGATCCGGGTGCTGGATCGCTCATTGCGCGACAAGGGATTGGGCAAAGGTGTGAAGAAGGGCAGGATCTGGACATATGTCCGCGATCAGCGTCCATGGGCGGGTGGTGCACCACCAGGTGCTGTTTATTACTTCGCTCCCGACTGGAAGGAAGAGCACGTTCATAGCCATCTCAAAAAGGCGAGTGGCATTCTTCAGGCCGACGGCTACAAAGGCTATGCGAAGTTATATGAGCCGGGATCGGACGGGAAGCCCCGGTTCCGGGAGGCTTCATGTTGGGCGCATTGGCGGCGTGACTTTCATGACATCTGGACTGCAAACAAATCCGGGATTGCGCGCGAGGCTCTCGACCGGATCGGAGTGCTGTATGATATCGAACGGGGTATTATGGGGCAGCCTGCCGATGTACGGCTTGCCGCGCGTCAAAAGCACAGCAAGCCGAAGGTCGAGGAACTGCATGCATGGGCGGAAAAGCAGTTGCTCCGCATTCCTGGCAAAAGCGAGCTGGCGAAAGCTTTGCGCTATGGGCTGAGCAGATGGCCGTCACTCTGCCTGTTCCTGGAGGACGGGCGCGTGGCCATAGACAACAACGCTGCGGAGCGGGCCCTGAGACCAATAGGAGTAGGACGCCGGAATTGGTTATTCGCAGGCGCTGACACCGGCGCGGAAACTCTGGCACGCGCCATGACGATCATTGAAACAGCGAAGATGAACGGCATCAACCCGCAAGCTTATCTGGCCGATGTGCTCGACCGGATTCACGACCACAAGATCAATCGACTCGATGAGTTGCTGCCGTGGAACTGGAAGCCCCTCGCAGCTGAACATGCAAAGGCAGCCTGATGGCCACGGTCAGATTTGTTTACACGCTCGACTATGTCGCTGAAATGCTCGAAGAGGATGTCGATCTTCTTCAAGCGATCATCTACAATGACGACAACCTGACCTATGGCAATATCATCACCGTCGTAACCGGCGACGACCAGACTACGAGCGCCCTGACGGACGACGGCATCGATGAACTCAGACAGATGCTGGCCGACGCACGTAAATCAGCCGAAAAATGGCAGGAATTCCTCGAATGCTTTGTCGATGACGAAGAAATCGTCGCGCGCATCAATACATATTCTCCACGGTAACAATCGGGCGGTTACCCAAAACCGCCGAGGCGATCCGCTACGCGTTCACCCGGCGCGAGGCCCTGGAGCGCTTCCTCACCGATGGCCGGGTCGAAATCGATAGCAACATTGTCGAGCGTGCGATCAGACCACAGACAATCACGAGGAAAAACAGCCTGTTTGCCGGAAGCGAAGGTGGTGGACGGACCTGGGCTACACTGGCCACGCTTCTCCAGACATGCAAAATGAACAGCGTCGATCCGCTCGACTGGCTATCCCAAACACTAAGCCGCATTGCTCAAGGCTGGCCTGTAACCGAAATCGAAGCCCTTATGCCTTGGAACTTCACGTCTGACGCCATCGGCTAACCGCTTACTGAAGTCCTCCCGCGTCGATGGGTTGTCGAGCGCACATTTGCATGGCTGGGAAGGTGTCGCAGACTGGCCAAAGATTTCGAGAAAACCATCGCTTCTTCCGAAGCGTGGATTTACATCGCAAATATCCGCTTCCTTACGCGGCGTATCGCAAGAGCCTGATATCGTTACAGTCATTATGATTCAGGCTCTTAGACCTGCGTCGACGTATTTCTCGGAAAAGATGAATGCCGCGATTCCGACTATGAAGCGTGCTGATGGGCCGGGATCGGAAAGGAAACTCCTGATCATGGGCTTGTCCGAGAAAAATGTTGGCAGCACAAGCACAAGAAGACCTCCCCATGCAAGCGCCACGAACACCAGTGCTCGCCAGCCCGTCCTCAGCGCGTTTTCATGCAGGAGGTGCAATCTGCGCTGAAGCTCGAAAAAAATACCTCCGTGGGCCGAATGAAAATCGAGGCGCGGGGCTTTCTCCAAACCCGGACCGTCTCTGGATTGCCGGCCAACGTCAATAGGTGCTGGCATGGATCAGTTTTCCGCGATCGACCAGCGGTCGCCGGGATTGAATTGCCTAATCGATGGCGCGATCTTGTCCGTTTCCGCGCCTAGATCAGCCTGATAGACGATGCCATTACGATTGATCACGAATGTATTGACACCGGTCTCACCGTATCTTGCGGGCCAGGCAACGAGTGCGTAGCCAGCAATCATGTTGCCATTTATGATATAATCAAAGGCACCGCCTGCAATATTTTCGCCCTGTCGGGTCAGAACTTTATATCGATAGCCAAAGTACCGGTTCTGTTTTGATTGATCGAGTTGCGAAAAATCGAGCGAGGGGGATGCAGGGCTAGGATCGTTGCCGTCGACATCGGGCCAGAGCAGTCCGTCTTTTTCGCCAGGACTGCTGACGATCTTCTGTGCGTATTCCAGCACACCATCGCCGTCATGATCGGCATTGGCATACTCTTCCTGTGCATCGATATAAGAGCGCATGGTTTCGATGGTCTGAATTTCGTTTTCACCGACACGCCGGTTGATGATTTCCTCGATCCCCAGCACTGGATCAAATGCAAACTTCCCATCTTCTTTTTTTGCGACGGGAAACGGGAATGGCCACATGATCTCACCGACATCAATGACGTAAAAGTCACCTTGCGTCTCAAGCCCTATGCGCCGAGAGATACCGTCCTTGATCAGAGCAAGGGTATCGGAAATACTCTCAGATTCCTTGAGTACATCCGGCTTCAAGCCCAAAATATCAGCAATTTGTTCCAAGTTGTCGGACTGAACGGCTTCCTTGAAGCCCACCATTGCTTCGTCTGCGGTAGTGAACTCTGGTGGCGCTTTATCAGAAATCAATCTGGCAAGATCATCATTGTCTGCCGCTAGGGCAGATCCCATCAGCAAGGCGAGCGCCGTGAAGCCAGATGCGAAGGATAGCACTGCGGTGTAACGAATATCCCACTTCATGGTCTTTACCTCCACCGGTTAACGTCGATGTCCATGCGGCATGCGGGCATGGCCGCCTCCCATAGATCTGCGTTCAAACTGGTGACCCCCACCCATCGCACGGCCACCACGTTGTGAGCTCATGTGGGCAGAGGCTCTGGGGCGGACCTCTCCAAGGCCCGAAGGGCGTTTCGGCCGAACATCATGTTTGCCAGCCATGCTATGCTTCACAGTATGAGCGGGGCCGTTATGGCTTTGCGCAGCTTTCGATGGTCGCTTCTTGACTTGAGACTGTATGTTGGCAGCTTTACGGGTGCCTTGTACCTTGTTTGCTCTTACGTCCTTGATAGTCGAGGTGCTGATCTTGTTCTGTCTCGCCCCGATCTTATCGGTTTTCAGTGACTGGGCCCGGTTTCTGATATTATCGCCCCCAGTTTTTTCCAGGCGAGTTCGGATGTTCTTGCTGTCGATCTTCGAGAATTGGCTGTGATCGAAGCTGAGCTTGCTACGGTCTACGTCCTTCCAGTCGACATCATTGAAATTAACCCGGCCGTTAAGGTCGATGTTGTTCATGCAGTGATTGCAGTCGATATCAATATCGGCTCCATCATAGCGTCCTCCCCAGACGCCCCAATCATCCCAGTCAACCGCTGCCGCAAACACGGCTCCTGTCACAAATCCGGCAAAATACGTTGCCGTCGGGTAATAATAATTGGGATAAGGATCGGGATAGTAAGATACAGGTGCTACGGCGTAACCGGACTCATAGAGCATCTGTGGCTCATACTGAGGAACGTAAATTTTCTGAGGGTCAGCGGACTTGATGACCACATTATTATTTTCTTTTGTAACCTGTACTTTGTCGTCGCTCTTAATGACGCCATCTGCAACGGCTTTGTCCCTGAGCGTTTGTATAGCAACAAGCATGTCTTTCTGCTGGCTGGCGACTGCGTTGCCGATTGCCTGCGTCCATTCAAGGTCGTCGCTCATCATTTTGACGATCTGGGGATAATTCAGCAGTGATATCACGCTACCGTCCCATTCTTCCTTTGGTTTTAAAGAAGAATTGGTTTTGACGGTATCCAGAAAACGTGCAGCTTCCACGACTTGCAAAGGATAAAGCGACGCTGACGTTATGAGCGCAACGAGCTCATCTGGATAAAGCGCAATACGTGCGACAAGAATTTGCATCTCCTGGTCACTCAGTGCAGCTTTGCTCGTTACCTGGGAATCTGTCGTAGAGGCAGTTGGAATTGCTGCGGGCTGTTGGGCTGAGGCTCCATCAGCGGATAGCGCGAGAAATGTAGTGGTCGCCAGCAGGAGCGAGATGCGTTTCAGATTGTTACTGGGAACCGCGGATCTACCATTCATCTTACCCTCCCATCCGTGAGGAGTATCCTCATCGGTTGATGATTAATTCGACGTGGTCGGTATGCGCTGATCAGAACTTTACGGTCAGTCCCAATATAGGTCCTTTTTCTACTACGTCGAATTCGAAGCCGTCATTGCTATAATCGACGCCCAGCGCGCGATAACCAAGCGTTGCCGAAACAGTTTCATTGAACCGATAGCCAAGAGCCGCCGCAACATCCCAATCGACATCAGCGCCGCCGGCACCTACAAGGCCCCAACCTGTCAGGAAAACATTTGGTGTGAAGGAATAAACACCTCTCACGCCTGCCATCGCGTCCACCCAGGTTGCACTGTCACTGACTTCCCGCCCGTCAAGCAGGCCGCCGCTGAAGGACACTTCAGTTTTTGCTGACCAGACTCTCAGGCCACCAACGAGATCGAGATGGCTGAACTCGTCACCCAAAACGGTATATCCTGCTCCAAGCAACCCGGCGAACGTCCTACTGTCGACGGTTGCATCCGTCGCAACAACACCGCGTGGCGTTGCGCTGGTGCCCGAAAGATCAGAGTAGATGATATCTCCAAAAATACTGTATGGTCCCCGCCGCGCTTCCCCCGCGATCATTGCAGCAAAGTCGAGATTGTCCCACACATCGCCGAACGATGCATCGAGATGCACAGAGGGAAGACCAAAACTTCCCACGTCCCCAGACAAACCGGCAACCCAAAAATACGGTGTTACAGATATCTTCCAGCCGTCCTCCACAGGCTTCTGTTCGGGTATGATTGCCGGACCAAGATCTGCTGCAGCCGCATGGTAACCAGTAGTAAGAAGTGTTGCGCTCGTGATGACAAGTGCGCATATTCTGGCTGTATTGTTCATCTTCGCAATATCCAATGTTTCGTTGGGCGGTTCTGATTTGAGCGGTGTCTCCGGCATTTCCCCTGCTATCTTTATCCGGCAGGCAGGGAACCCATCTTCATAGCTGAAGGTATAACGATAACGGATCAACGCAAGTAGTTTCGACGATTTGGCAATAATGAACGTGTTCGTACCTGTGCGAACCTAGCGTAAAACGCAATTATTACGCAATGTTGTTTGAGTGAAATCGTATCCGTGAGGTTGTGATCGTGTTGAACCTGAATGTGATCATCCAACGGTTTCCAGATCACGAGACAGTAATTCGATCATTATACTGGAAATCCCTGGAATTTCGGATGCTCTGTGACGACTACGTATCAGCAAAAAATGCGTTTGAATGCTGGCGGGACGATGAGAAAAGAGCGGAAGAATTTCGAAGCTTGTGTCGCGACATTGAAGAAGAAGCCCAGGAGTTGATGCTCAAGGCAATTGCTGCGAGACCCTAGGATCGCAATAGGCGCATCTCAGTTGGGTCTGGTCACCAATTGGAGGAGTTTCAGTAAGGAATGAATTTTTCAAATAAGTGCAATGAATATATTAAAGTATTATTGAAATGCAATTATAGATTGTTACTTAAATTAATGTGCAAAATTTATAATATGTTTAAAAAATATTTATTTTTGGAAATTTCTGCACTAATATTAATTTAGAAGTTATTGAGATCGATTATCTCGCGCAGGGGAGGAGCCTGAAATGATTTCGCGTGAAACAGGTTCGAGCAATGACGGAGGGATCTTCAATCGTGTACCGATTGCGCAGATCGACGATCTTAGTGAAGCTGTTCGACATGCTAATCTTACGGTAACCCAGCATTCAAGCAAATTTAATGCTGGGAGCCTGGCCTATGCCGAAGTTGACGGCGTTATATGTTCAACAGGCAGGATTGGGGGAAGGGTCGCTTTGCAAGGGCCTCTGTCGTGTGATGTAGTAAGCATCGGGTTGGGGCTCAGCTTGCCACCGGGCAATCGGCAATGGCTGCTCGAAGTAGAGACTGGTGAACTAGGCGTATTTCACGCCGGCGACGAACATGATGCATTATATAGTGAGGGGTCTATTTACGCTGTTGCTTCGCTCTCTCTCGACCTGCTGGAAGATTTCGCTGCCGAGGAGGACATCGTTCTCGATCGAACAACGCTTGGAGGAACCGGAATTCATGCCCGCAAAATGGCCCCTCATGTGCTCGCGCACTTGAGGGACATATTCGATCTGATCCATTCGGGTGCTTGGAATGGTGATGGCGCAACACGCGAACTTCTGAGCGCGATTATCCAACATCTGGGACGTCCTCCGATCGATCTTCTTCGCCGTACCAGCCGTAACCGATACGATGGAGTGTTCCTTCGTGCGAGAACGTACATAAACGATAATCTCTCTCATCCCATGTCGCTTGATGAGATCGCGAGGGCTGCCAATACATCCCGTAGAACGCTGTGTCGCGCTTTTGCCGATATTCTTGATGTTACCCCTCAAGCCTATGTGCGAAGGCTCCGGTTACATAGAATTAGGCAGAATCTTGCCGGTGATGTGGAGCGAGCGTGTACGATAACTATCATTGCAAATAATTGGGGCGTCAGCGAACTTGGCAGATTTGCGAAATGGTATCATGATCTGTTTGGCGAGTTGCCTAGCCAAACACTTAAAAGAAGCCGCGCTGTCGCTTGATGTCCACGATATCTGTCTTGGTTAACATATTGTAAGAGATAGCTTCTTTACAAATGCATCCTCAGGATGCTCCAGTATTTAATTAAATCGTTAGCAGAATGGATGCTATATTACAATCGGACAAACTCCATTTGCCGGTCTGCATCAACAGATCACGGAATATCTAAATCTATTGTATATCAGGTTTTGCTAGAAGCGGAAGATCTGGGAAAATATTTCATGGAAAGCACCATGCACCCGACGCTAAGGCTTATAAATTTACAGTAACAAGGGTAGCTTGTTACCGTTTCACTCTCGACATTTTCTTGAGGTTCGGTGATCTTCTTCGGGGCGCGCAGGAGGAGAAGCATGTATTATCTCAACAGAAAGATTTTTCTCGTAACAACTTTGCTGGTGGGATTACCGGCAATCCCATCCATTGCAGCTGATCTTGTTATCGCGATGCCAAACTGGCCGTCTGGCCAGGCATCTGCAAATATCATGAAGGTAGTCATCAAAGATCAGCTGGGAATAGATGCCAAGGTCGAGGAGATGGGTACGCTAATTGCTTTCGCTGGTCTCGAGACGGGGGCTGTGGACGTGCATCCCGAAATCTGGCGGCCGAACCTCGACAATCTAGTCAAAAAGTACGTCGATGAAGAAAAGAAGATAGCATTGAGCCCAAAAAGTATGCCGGCCTGGCAGGGTATCTGCGCCACGCGCGCCGCCGTGGAAACGGTTGGCATTCGAGACATTAATGATCTCAATGATCCCGAGAAAACCGCCAAACTGGACACTAACGGGGACGGCAAAGGAGAGATGTGGGTGGGAGCCTCCTCCTGGTCAATGACGCCGATCGAAAAAATCCGGGCCAACAGCTACGGTTATTCGAAAAATCTGGACTTGCTCGAAACTAGCGAAGAAGTTGGAATGGCCGCAGTGGATGCCGCAGAAGCGATTGGTCAACCCATGGTCTTTGCCTGCTATGCGCCTCATTATGTTTTCGAGTTGCACGATATACAGCGGCTGACCGAACCAGAGCACGATGCGTCTCAGTGGAGGATCATTTTCCCAACCGAAGATCCGGCGTGGTTTACAAAATCAATTGCCAGAACGGCGTGGTCAAAAGGGCAGGTGCAGATAGGCTATGCAGCTTCCCTGGAAAAGCGGTATCCGGATGTAGTCAAGGTGCTGAACAAAATTGATTTTACTCCCGAAGAGGCTTCTCAGATGGCATATGCGCTCGAAGTCGAGAAACGGAAGCCATACGACTACGCGGTTAACTGGGTTGCGTCACACAAAGATCGCATCAAGGGATGGGTTCAATGAACGAGACACTTCCGCCCCGTTTAACACTTGGCAAACAGCGAATTCTGACAGCTCTTTTCTGTGCAGGTGTCGGGATTGCGAGTTTCGCGGGACTTGCATGGGCTGCGGGGACCCAGGTTTATAACCCCGCGACCCGGCAGTGGACCGATTACAATCGCTCGAAGGCTTACCAATACTTTAAAAAGAATGGACAGGTCCCCGAGGCTTTCCGCCGACAGGTGGTTGCATTTAGAACGGCAGAAGAGCCCGGTACGATCATTATCGATGGCAATCAGCATTTTCTCTACCTAGTTCAGCCCAATCGACAGGCCGTTCGTTATGGAATCGGGGTTGGGCGAGAAGGATTTGGCTGGGCCGGGATAGTTAGGGTCGGTCGTATGGCTGAATGGCCGACGTGGACCCCACCAGCGGAAATGGTTGCGCGGGATCCAAATGCCGTAAAGTTTGCCGGGGGAATGCCGGGCGGGCCTGATAACCCCTTGGGCGCGCGGGCTCTTTATCTCTACAGCGGCGATCAGGATACGATTTATCGAATCCACGGAACTCCGGAGCCGTGGACAATAGGCCTAGACGTTTCATCTGGCTGTGTTCGCATGAACAATGATGACGTCACAGATCTCTATTCGCGAATAAATGTAGGTGCAAAAGTGGTCGTTTTGATGCAAGGCGCGGCACTTTATAAGGGTATTTAGGGAGGAAACTAATGCCATCTGTGAATTTAAGCTCTCCGAAAGCGGTGAACGTGCTTGTCTGTAGTGTGCCCTTTCTGTTCACGCTTGCGGGATGTGTCAGTAGTGGTCCGACGCCTGATCAGATGTCCCGAACAGCTGTGGAAACCGCGCCTGCGGATTTGCAACTCGTATGTGCGAGTGAAGCATCCAGAATGTTGTCGACCAACGCAAACAAAACGCTTCCTGTCAGTTCTCGCAAAATCGACGCAAGCACATATGAAGTACGGCTTAGCGCTGAGGGAAAATATGCGAACTGCACTGTCGCTCAGAATGGAAGTGTGCTTGCGGTTAATGCTGAATAGTGCCGAGACGGATTGCCAATCGTTTTGAAGTAGGGGTAACGTGATCGTTCAGATAAATCGGTCACATACCCATTATTGCAGATGGCTGTAGTTAGTCGCAATAGCGGGGGACGCACTGAATCTTCCCCATGGTGCATTCAGCATTATTGCAACGGTAATCTGATGCGGTGTGTTTGGCAAATAGCATTGTGAAGGTTGCAACCTCAGAAACAAAAAGCGACGAAGTTATATGAAATAAAAATACAGCTTTTCGTGTCAATAGTGTCATCAAGAATCAAGTCTGGAAAAAAATGAAATCAGGATCGACAAGTTTCTTGAGAAAATTGAAGATTATTTAGCGCGGAGAGTTCTAAATGAAGCAGTACTATATTTATATGTGAAAAAATAGCAAATTGAGGCTTTCCGCGATTCAAGCTGTATTTTTGCTTGGACCGTTATTGGTTTGTGAAGGCGGCTATTATATCGGTTGTTTCCAGGGGGAGGTCTGTCGAAAATCGGAGAACGTAGGTGTGGTAGTCACGGTTTTCTGGATTTACTTGCATTCCTTCTTGCTCCCACGCTGTCATATTCAACTACCCGTTTCAGCGAGTGCCGGGAAGGTGCGAAACAAGATTCCGTCACAACGAGGCACCTGATGATTTTGGCACGAATAGCATAGCTCAGGCACGGTCTGTTCGACACTATCTGCATAATTCTTATTGAGAGGACTTTAGCCAAGAAAAAGAATCGCACTCAGCTATTCCCTCGAACATAGCACCGCATGAAAGATACAATTGAGTGGTCCCGCCCAATCAACATGTAAATATATCTTAGTAGGGATGGTGGATATGAGGTTTAATCAGTTCTGTGCGTGTGCTTTCGTAAGTGCAATTAGCGTGTTTCACACTGCGTATGCTCAAGATTCAGATCTGGCGAAACAGCTGTCAAATCCAATTGCCTCCCTCATTAGTGTTCCGATGCAATTTAACTACGACAGCGGATTTGGTCCTGCAAATGGCTACAAATCGACGTTGAATATACAGCCCGTAATTCCGATTTCGTTAAACGATGACTGGAATGTAATTTCGCGCACAATCGTACCGATTGTGTGGCAGAACAACATTGTTGGAGATTCCGGGTATCAGGCGGGCTTGGGCGATACACTTCAAAGTTTTTTCTTCTCGCCAAAACAACCAACTGCAAACGGGATCATATGGGGGGCAGGGCCGGCATTTCTTCTTCCCACCGGAACAAACGAGTTATTAGGCGGTAGAAAATTTGGCCTTGGTCCAACCGCAGTGATCCTAAAACAGGAAGGGCCATGGACGATTGGAGCTCTGGCCAATCATATTTGGTCCGTAGCTGGTAGTGGTGAACGCCCAGATGTCAGCTCGACATTCCTTCAGCCATTTGTGTCCTACACTACCAAGGATGCGTGGACTTTTGCATTGAACACTGAAAGCACTTATAATTGGGAAGATAGTGAATGGAGCGTACCTATTAACTTTACCGTAGCCAAACTGGTTAAGTTTGGAGAACAACCCGTGAGCTTGCAAGTAGGCGCGCGCTATTGGGCCCAATCACCGGAAAATGGGCCGGACGGCTGGGGCTTGCGTAGTAGTATTACGTTTCTGTTTCCGAAGTAACAAGAAGTATCGAGGGTTCTTATTGGGTTTAACCTCGAACGCATCGCCGGGCAATATCGAGATGGGAGGAGTGTGAGGGGTGAAATTTCTCTTAAGAGCGGAATTCAGCAGGCTGGGATAAAATTTTATGCCCATTGGCGCGAACAGTTTACCGACACTGCAGACGCATCCTCACAAAGAGGCCGTTCGCCGAGAACTGCAACGAATACTAGAAAGCTCAGACTTCCGCTCAACGCCAAGGCGACGGCAGTTGCTGAGCTACCTTGTCGAGCAACTTCTGGCAGGAAGGGCAAGCGCTCTCAAAGGATATACCATCGCGACGGTTGTATTCGGTCGCGATGAGACGTTTGATCCGCAGACCGATCCGATTGTGCGCTTGGAGGCCCGGAGACTAAGACACGATCTGGATAGTTATTATGTATCTGCCGGACGCAATAATCCTTTGCGTATTACAATTCCGAAAGGTCAATATATACCTGTAGTTGAGGATGTGGCAACGCTCGCGACTGAGGCCACATCTACTAGTGGACCTGATGTTCGTTCCGGGCCAAGGGAGGCAGATGGCAGGCAGACCACGGGGGGGCTTCATGGGGGAACGAAAGTACTGGTAGGACTGGCGCTCGCAGTATGTTTATTGCTTTTCGGCAGTATATACTGGTTTCAATCATCCGATGTCGGGATAGCTCATGGCCCGGCGATCGCAGTACTTCCATTTACGACCTACGGAGCACTAGCCGATAAGGATCCTCTCGGCAGGCGTATGACTGATGCCATAATTAAGGGTCTGGATAGGTTTTCCAATATTCGGTTGTATGCGCCGCAACTGGATAATGGTAAAGACGCCGATCCCATTCTGAATGCGCGCGAGATTGGGCTTGATTATCTCCTGGATGGGACGGTTGTGCTTACCGAAAATAACTCCTCGTTGCGCGTTACCGCCCGGCTGCTCGATGTAGCTACCCGACAAATTGTGTGGATTGGTGAATATAACCGGGACTACTTGGCGAGCTCATTTCTCAGTATAGAGGATGATATCTCGGCATCGGCCGCATCCGCACTAAGTGAGCCATATGGAGTAATCCGAAACCGAAAGAGCATGAAACTGCTAAATTGGAGTGCCGACAACTCTGCGAGCTATGAATGTATCATGACGGCATATGAGTATAGAAGATCCTTGAGCCTGGATGCTTTCAAACCCGCTCTTGCATGCCTTGAGGATACGATTGAAAGAGATCCTGGGTATGCCGATGCTTGGGCAATGCTGGGGTGGTTGCAGATGGATGCGGGGCGTTTTGGCTGGCCTCCGAACATCGACAAGTCAGCTGCTTACGAGCGTGGCCTGCGTTCAGCCTTGCATGGTCTGTCGCTGGAAAGCCGAAACATTAACGCTTTGAAAGCCCTGGGGTCCATCTATCATTACATGGGGGATTTCACCCTTAGTGAGCGTTATCAACGAGAGGCTCTCAAACTCAATCCGAACGATCCTGATACATTAGCCCAACTGGGGTGGCGGCTGGCTGTTCGCGGCAACTTTGATGAGGGCGTCGCCATGCTTCAGTCGGCGATTGCAAAATCAGCAAGTCCGCCTGGTTGGTATTACCATCTCGTTGTGATCGATTGTTACTTGAAAAACCAATACGAAGAAATGCTTAGACTTGCATTGGCATCCAGCATTGATGGTTCGGCAATGAGTTGGTCGTTTGTAGCCATTGCAGAGGGAAAACTGGGAAAAAAGGAGTCCGCAAAACGTGCCTTGGAGCGGATGGCCCAGATTTCACCGGAACTGGCAAGGGATCCCTTTGGTGTATACAAAAAACATCAAGCAACAGATGCCATTGCCTCTGTTTTGGTGGACGGATTGCGAAATGCTGGTTGGCAGGGCACACCGCTGGCCCATAACGACATACAATGAACAATCTGATGCATGTCAGTGGAACCAACGTGACCTGAGCAGACCATCAATTTATTATGGCCGCCTGATCTCTCCGACAAAGCTCCGCTCAGGTCTTTCGTTGCGTTTTCCAACGCGGTTTCCTGGTAGAAATAAAAAGGAATTAACGTGCTGTAGCCTGTGAGAAACCCACACCTGTAATCTGATCACCATCAAGCCGGTAGACCAGTGATTGCTTGACGATGGCTTCAGAATTTCGCTGTTCGTTAGCATAACGTATAAACTTCTTGGCGTCTGTTGCACCAAAGCGATCTTCCAATTTTTTCCTGTCATCGTCTAAAGCTGGAACGGGCAATACAATTTCTGTGAGATCAATCTTCGGGGTAGAGCAATCTTGGGCCTTGTCATCGGCAACTTCCGTGGCGATGAGTGACAAAATGGCTTTCTTAGCCTCTTGATTGGAAAAACCATCCGAGATGAACCAAATCCGCCTCGACAGATTGTCCTTAGTTATTTCATAGCATAGCCACGAAGTTTTTAACCCGAGCGCTTCCCGCATATGAGTGGAACCGCCCAGAATTTCCCGGATTTGTGCAAGTGAAGTGGCTCCGAGTGAAACATCCACCGACCCAATCTTTACGAGGTTCTGGAAAGGTTCGCGGTATTGCACGGTGGCTGTAGCTGTGCCTCCGCCAAGGATCAATGCAGGGAATCCGGTTAGTTTATAACCATCGGCATCGGCTGACAAAGCGGTAGCGGTGGCGCAGGCCGCTAAAACGATCGTGACACTTCCGAATTTTAATCTCTTCGGCCAGGAAATCATGTAAGCTCTCCGTTTCTGCCTCTCTTATACTCGGTACATAAACTCGTACAAAAATCGTTGTGCAATGAACTAATTAATGTAGTCGAAAACGATGTTTTGAACAGTATAAAGCTATCTTTAAATTTACTTATTTTCAGGAGCAAATCATTTTGCTGACCGCTACCTGGCTTGCCAAAAGTTATATACAGCAACGCGCGCTTAGATACCAAACCATGCTGATTGGAAGTATCGAAATTGAACGTCCTGTAAATCTGCCAGCGTCACAGTCTTGCTTCTGGATATGTGATAGAAAACCATGGTAAGCAGTCGCGCGACGGCAAACGCGCTCCTCAGGTATGGCATGGATGCCATCGATGCCTTGACTGACGCGGGTACTTAGCATCAACGGGAGAGAGTCTATGACCGAACAGACCAAGCCTATCGAATTGTATTATTGGCCGACACCGAACGGTTTCAAGATCAGCATTATGTTGGAAGAACTGGGCGTTCCCTACGAGGTCAAATATGTCAATATCGGTAGGGGAGATCAGTTCCAGCCGGACTTTCTGAAGATTGCTCCGAACAACCGCATGCCTGCCATCATTGATCCGGAAGGGCCGGGCGGCGAACCGATTTCGGTATTCGAATCCGGTGCGATCCTGCAATATCTCGGGCGAAAATTCGGCAAATTCTACCCAACCGATGAACGCAAGCGCGTCGCCGTTGACGAATGGCTGATGTGGCAGATGGGCGGACTGGGCCCGATGTCGGGGCAGGCTGGGCATTTCCGTGTCTATGCGCCGGAGAAGGTACAGTATGGCATCGACCGCTATACCAATGAGGTCAACCGTCTCTATGGTGTCCTGAACAAGCAGTTGGACGGCAAGGATTACATCGCAGGCGAATATTCAATTGCTGACATGGCTTCGATAGGCTGGATCAACGCCTATAAGAATTATGACCAGAACCTGGATGACTTCCCGAATTTGAAGCGCTGGCACGAGACGATGAATGCTCGTCCGGCGGTACAGCGCGGTTTACTCGTCGGGAAAGAAGAGCGAGAAAAATCCAATCTGGCAACCGACAAGGATGCCCAGAAAATTCTTTTCGGCCAGAAGGCGCGTTGAATATCTGACAAGAAGAAAGGGCGGCCTCAACGCCGCCCTTTTGGATTTCGCATATTACCGAATATTACTGGCGTGCTAAACTCTCGCTCTTGCAGATCAAGCCGCCCATCACACAACCTGAAAGCGAAAGCGTGTTGCCCTTGACGCTGGCCTTTCCGGTGTAGGTCTTACCTTCATCGAGCTTGTTGACCTCACCCTTGTAGCTGCCGCCGGTGCCCGACATCGTGCCGATTGATTTGCCCTTGTATTCGCCAGTCTGCACGGTACCGCAGAATTTGTTGGCGCCGCAGGACGTGTAGCTAATGATCGTGCCGTTCGGTCGCTTCCACGTGCCGAGAATTCCTTCCTCGGCAAGGGCAGGCGCGCCAAAGGTGGCTACAAGCGTCATTCCAAGAATAAGTGTGCGGATCATTCTTTCCTCCCAAATCGCTGCAATTCCGGTTCTCCGGGCACCGCGTTGAAACCGCTGTGATGCGTTTTCCAGTTTAAGACAGAAGCCTCCTCGACTACCTGCCAAGTTTACGCAAACGTAAACGTAATACAGTTTTTCGCGGAGCGGAAGAGGATAGTTGAGACTCCTATGGCACTTGAAACGCTGCCTTTTTACACACCAGCTCACATTCGAATGTTGTCTATAGTTAGCAACTGGTTTCGCTCGCTGGTGCGGATTTGAATCCAATTTTTGCGAAAATCCAGCAATCAGCAGTACTTGCATGTTTAACAAAATCCCAAGTTTACCCCTTGTTCGGATTTTGTTGGTTGCTCGTTAAGCATCTGGCTTAACGCGCATTTCAACCCTTTCCCGTAGATTTGAGAGCATGAACGGAACGACAGAGACGGCAGTTTCGAAGCAAGAAAACCAAGCTTTGAGAACAAAGACCGGACGGTTCTCGGGATTTAACAGGGACAAAGAAAATGGCACAATTTCAGAGCTTTACGAATACGCACAGCGCAGTAGCACAGGATCGCATTCTTCTGGAAATGGGCATGAAATTTGCCATCGGTCGTGATTGCGAGATCGATGTGGTGGAAGCTCACAAATGGCTGAACATTGCCGCCATTCGCGGTAGCGAGAAGGCGGCCCGCATGCGCAATCAGGTGGCAGCGACAATGAGCAAAGGCGAGCTTGCATCAGCCCTGCGCGGCGCGCGCGAATGGATGACCGCCCATTGATTGACGAGACCTCCGTTTATGTAAAAAGCCGCCTGCGAGGCGGCTTTTGTCTTTTCAGCTTATACCGAGATATCGACCGGGCTTGTGATTAATTGCGATGATAAGGTTCATGGCAATCGCACCGACCAGGGAAAGCACCATATTCTCCCAAGGGATAAAGAACAGTGACGCCAGCATGATCAGGACATCGAGACCGAGCTGAAACCAGCCTGCTCTTATTCCATAGGCGTCCTGCAGATAGAGCGCCAATATGTTGACGCCGCCGACCCCGGAGCGATGACGGAAGAGTGCGAGTACACCCATGCCCATCAAGGTGCCGCCCATGAGGGCGGCGAAAAGCGGATTGACACTCGAGAAATCCAGGCTCAGAGGCGTCAGACGCGCAAAACCCGACATCATCGCCACGGCGACGAAGGTTCTGATGGTGAAAGCCCAGCCCATTCGACGCACGGAAAAATAATAAAATGGCAGATTGATCAGAAAATAGAGCAATCCGAATTCCGTGCCCGTCGCATATTGGATGAGAAGGGCGACACCAGCGGTGCTGCCGGTCATCAGCGTGGCCTGGCTATAAAGCGTGATGCCGAGCGCGATGAAGGACGTGCCGATCAGCATCGCTATCACATCTTCATAGAGACGATGACGGTCGAATATGGCGGGTTTAGACACATCGATGAGCGGGGCGGCGTTATCAATGATATCGGCCAAATGGAAACTCCAGAACAGCGAGGAGCCGGCAATCCGGCAAAAAGATTACGAGCGCCGGAAAGAATTCCGGCATGTCATGCATTCGCGCTGTGTAGATGGTTGGACCATAGCACGCGGCGTCAAAGTCTTGGGAGACGGTCAAATATAGCATCGGTTACGACATTTCGCGCGGCTTGCAATATTGTTATTTCACGGTCGGCTTTGTGGATTTACCGCAATTGGGAAGGCTGATTGTTTTGGTTTGTTTCGCGTCTCATCCGCGTGAGGAAGCGTTTCACGTCATGCGGACTGCGCAAGTGGTGCTTCGCCAGATTTGAAGGCGCCTTTTCCAGAAACGCCAATGCGCGAATGCGGCCGTCTTTGTAATAGCCTGCTACCCATTTCAAGAAGTCCCAATCGAAACGTTCCACGCATCCTTCCGCCATGTCCGGACGTGAGTGTCGGTAATACGTTGCTGTTCTTTTCAGGACGCGCCACAAACGACGTGCGGTGGATATATCGAGAAAAATCAGCATGTCTGCCCGTGAGACCCGATAATTCATAGTTTCGCTATGATTGCCCTCGAATATCCATGTGTCCTGATTTGCCGCTTCGTTGGTGAGACGACCGATCTCGTCTCGCGGGCGCATCGTCCAGCCGGGGTGCCAATAGAGGGTATCTATATGAACGACCGGTAAGCCGGTAATGCCGCCAAGCGTACGTGCGAGGCTTGATTTACCTGAACCGGCGCCGCCAATGATCATGATCCGTTTTATCACCGATATCACCCTGGATTTTAACTCTTTTCGAATAAAAATCGAACATGAGGCAGGAAGTATTATAATTTTACTTCATGGCACCTGCATGATCATAACGAGCAAAGAAAGCCCGTTAGAAAATTTGTATTGGATCTGAAGGTAATATTGACCAAATGATTGACAGTCAACTTTGTGAAGCGCAATGTTGGCGTATAAACGGAACGGGATAGAGCAACAATGACATCTACCGTTCTTCTATATTAGCAAGATCGCGAGGTGCAAAAGCATGCCGAGCGATCAAAAGGCTGCATTCGATAGGGAGTGACAAGATGTCTATTCGAACCATCACAGCTATGGCCGGCACAGCCATCATCATGAGCGCTGCTGCATTTACCTTTTCATCGCCTGCCAATGCCCTGACGATGAAAGAATGTAGCGCAAAATATCAGTCTGCCAAAGATGCTGGCACGCTTGGCGACATGAAATGGAACGATTTCCGCAAGGCGCAATGTGGAGACGGCGCAGATGCCGCCGTAGCACCGGCAGCTCCAGCCAAAAAAACAGCCAAGAGTGCAGCCACCCCTGCAGCAGATGACAGCGCCAAGGGCCTGACAATGAAGGAATGTAGCGCAAAATATCAAGCTGCTAAAGATGCAGGAACGCTTGGCAACATGAAGTGGAACGATTTCCGCAAGGCGCAATGCGGTGCAAATACCGCCACAGCTCCTGCGCCAGCTTCTCCAGCTAAGAAGACGGCGAAAAGCGCTGCGGATGACAGCGCCAAGGGTTTAACGATGAAGCAGTGCAGCGCCAAGTATCAGGCGGCAAAAGACACCGGTTCTGACAATGTTGCAAAATGGAACGATTTCCGCAAGGCTGAATGCGGACCGGGTGCGGATCCAGTTGCGTTCAGCACTGACGGTAACAGTGAGCCAGCGGCCCCAACGGTTGCAGCGCCCAGAGGCGTCAAATTTCCAACGGCAGTTTCTGCAAAGTTTTCGAATGAATCAGCTGGCAAGGCTCGGATGCACACCTGCCTAGAGCAGTATTATGCGCTGAAAGATGCCAATGCACTAGGTGGTTTGAAGTGGATACAAAAGGGCGGCGGTTACTACAGCCTCTGCAATGCACGCCTGAAAGGTAATTCCTGATCTGATCAGGACAAACCTAAAGAGAAGGGGCCTTTCGGCCCCTTTTATTTGGTTCTTGAAAACCAGCCCGTCGTTGCAACGACAAACCAACCGAGAATCATCAACGATCCGCCGGTCGGTGCAGCCATCGGAAACATTCGTTCGTCCATCATGTCACGAATGAAGAGGTCACCGCAGAACAAGGCGAGGCCGATAACAAGCAATACCCCGCCCAGATAAGCGGTACGGCTGCCCGGTACGATGAGCGACAACACCAGAAATGCGGGCGCATGGCCGAGAAGAAGCGGAGCAATGTTGCCCAGATGATTGTCCCCGCCATGGGCCGCGCCCGCATAAGCAGCGATTGCAAGGGCACCACATAGCCCGGCAAGTGTGCTGAAAAGAATGTTGTGAGGCCGATTATCGGATCGAGTCAGCATATGGGGCTCCACCGTTCAAGCAGTTTCGCGAGTATCTGCGTGTTTCCGGGCTTCCTCCAAAGCGGCAGGAAGGGCTGCTTCAAAAAGATCGAGCTGCTCTTCGATGCCGACACTAACGCGAATGCAACGATCCAGAAGCGGCGCGCCGGGTTTGCGCACAAAGATGTCACGCGCGATCAGCCCGTTGAGAACTGCCGTGGCGAAAGTTCCGTCCTCACCGCAATCGATGGCAACAAAATTCGTGGCAGATGGGATGGTCGTAAGGCCATTTGCCTTGGCGATTGCGACAATGCGGTCTCTCCCGGCAATTATTCTAGCGACCACGTCGCGTAGATAGGCCTGGTCCTTTAGGGCCGCAATAGCAGCTGCCTGCGCAAGACGGTTCACCGCAAAATGATCGCGAATCTTGTCGAACGACTTGATGGCTTCGGCGCTGCCGACGACATAACCGCACCGAATGCCCGCCAAGCCATAGGCCTTGGAGAAGGTACGCATCCGAAGAATATTCGGACGGTCGGTTTCGAAAGGCGGGAACGCGGAAGCAGGTCCGGTTTCACAATAGGCTTCATCCAGAACAAGCATTGTGGTCTCGGGAACGCGCTCGATAAAAGACTGGATCTCCGAACCGTCGTGCCAAGTTCCCATTGGATTATCCGGGTTAGCGAGGTACAAAATTGCGGCATCCTCTTTGCGTGCCGCATCAAGCAGGCCGTCGAGGTCTGATTTGTCGTCGATATAGGGAACAGTGACCAACCGCCCGCCATAGCCGCTAACGTGGTAGTTGAAAGTCGGATAGCCGCCCAGCGAGTTGATGACGCTCTCACCTTCCTGAACATACTGCCTGACCACCAGGCCGAGCAAAGCATCCACACCTGCTCCGGGCATGATATTCTCTGGCTTTAAACCATGATGCGCTGCAATGGCGTGCCGCAATTCGTAATTTTCTGGGTCGCCATATTTCCATATTTCGCCGGCTTCGGTCCGAATGGCTTCAAGGACGGACGGTGCTGGTCCGAAACTACTCTCATTCGCGCCGATTCGCGCCTTGAATGGGTTTCCGCGCTGCAGTTCCAACGTTTCGGGACCGGTAAAAGGAACGGTAGAAGGTAAGCCTACGACGAGCGGTGTGAGGCGGGGCGATCTCATGGTGATTTCCAGTCGATTCTTAGTCCATTATAGTGTGGACGAGCCGATGGGCTGGAAACTTCCGTCAGCCGTCTACGCCTGTCCCGTTCCGACAGGCATAGCAACTTGTGTTCGCGGATGCCATCGCAATGACTCTATGTTTGTCGAATAACGTAATTATTCGATTAGGTTTGCAACCCATCAATCGAGCAAAAACAGTAGCCTCATCGACGATGGTATGACGGGGCTTTGTTCTCAACATTAGCAAAACACCAGTACCACAGCCACGCTACGAGTGGTTGGTCATCAAACCTAAATATAGAAGTGCCGAAGTCGTTTAGTGGACTTCGAGCACTTTCACGCATGAATCGAGATCATGTGTCGCCAAATGGGCGTAACGCATGGTCATCTGGAGTGTTTGGTGCCCCAGCCACATCTGAACACGACGAATGTCGATCCCACCACGGACCAGACGTGACGCGCAAGTATGACGTAGAATATGCGGAACGACCTGATCATCCGTACCGAGCCCAACTTCCATCTTTGCGTCATTCCAGATCTGGCGAAACCGGACCTGATTGAGCATGGAGAAGGGGCCTTTGAGCTTCTCATGAGAGATATGCGCTGCTTTGTGCGCACGGCGGGTGAGGGGAACAGTGCGGCTACGATTCGATTTGGTCAGCCAGAATGTAACGCGCTGATCTTGAATATCGTTCCAGGTAACACCGATTGCTTCGCCGAGACGGCAGCCTGTGTCGACAAGAAACAAGGAAAGCCGGTAGCTATCCTCACAGCGCGACTTGATCGCGGCGAACAGGCGCTTTTCTTCCTCATACTCAAGGAATCGAATGCGTCCGACTCGCTCCTTCTGCCGGATGAATTCCGGTAGATTGAAGACATCTCCCATCTTTTGCGCCTTTCGCAGTAGCTTGCTCAGTGCAGCCATCTTTCTATTGATGGTTGCATTGCTGTTGCCACGCTCACGAAGCGAACCGATAACGGAGTCGAGCATTTCCTGATCGAAGCCTGAAAAGCGGATGCTTTTCAGAATCTCGTCAATTTCACCGAGAAACGACTTCACATTATACTTGTGTGACCCGTCATCCCACAGGATGTTGATATATTTCCCCGTCAACTCCGCCACCGAAAACTGTTCGACAACTCGGTGGTTCGGACTTTTGCTGGATGTGTACTTTAAGTTGTAGTCGACTATCGGCGCAAACTTGTCGCCCGTGTCGATCTTCGTTTCCCCAACGACGATCATTGCACGCCCCCCTTTTTATGAGACGTACAACTAATGAAATAATTCTCGGAACACAAGATAAGTGAGCTAACTTTATGCGGAGACATGTTTGGACCTTTCTAAAAGACCAGTTTTGCCCCCAACTTTCTGTCGTCCCCCAGCAACTCCCTTCGGTTCTCGATCCTTTTCGAAATCCCCATTCCTGAAGGATCAGAATTCACGTATTCGTGAGCTATCTTTCAAATGGATGTGCGCCAACGGTTTCCCGCTGGCGCATTTTTCTCAACCGTCGATCTGATTAGAACGAGCGCTGAAAGCGGATCATGCCTTGGAAAGCATCTTTTCCGGCCAAGCCTGCTTCACGTACCGGATGATCGTCGTCCCACTTGGTGTAGGAAACTTCTGGCGTGATCGTGAAGCCAGGAACCAGTTCGTAGGCCACGTTTGCCGTAAGTGCGGTCTTGCCCCAGTCTTCGTAAGCTGCCTGAACGTTGAAGGTAGCCTTTTCGGTCGCCTTATACTTCAGACCACCCCAAACGGCCCAATCGCCACCCCAAGAACCGTAGTTCTGGTCGGTCGTTTCAGCGGACGCATAACCACCCTGGACCCAAATGGAGAACTGATCGGTGATGTTGACGTCACCGCGAACCTTGGCTGCCCACTCTTCGATAACCGAGTCATAGGCAACAACACCAGCGATCGAACCCCAGCCGCCAGCGTACTTCAGGCCGCCAACGATATGCGGAACGTAGTCGGTGATGAGATGGTCATCGCCACCCTGTTCGAGAGCGATTACAGCCGAGAAGCCGTTACCGCCGGTGAAGGTGTACGAGATCTTGCCGGTGCGGTATGCGCCAACGTCAACCACGTCATCGTTAATGACATCGCCAAGGTAACCAGTGAAGGTCTGGAATTCAGACTCATCGATACCAACCTTCAGACCACCAAGCTGGATGTAGGCGAACTGAACATAGCTGCTATCGGATGCCGAGCCATAGGTCTCGAACTCTTCATCGTCATTGGCGAGACCGAGATAGTTGAAACGAAGCTCGGTGTAGGTCTTCAAAGTACCGAGTTCGGTTTCCGAGCCCGTGCTGAAACGCAGAGCAAAACGTGCGGACTTATCCCAGCCACCGCGTTCGAAACCGGTATAGGCGTCGTCACCACCCTTTACGTCGTAACGAACATAACCGTGGATGCGCAGGCAGGTTTCGGTGCCTGGGATGTAGAAGTAGCCAGCGCCGTAAGCATCGCAAACGCGGACATATTCAACTGCTTCTGGCTCTGGTGCGACGATTGCGTCGGCAGCCTGAGCGCCGGAAGCTGCAACCAGAGCTGCAGCGGAGCCGAGGAGAAGGCTCTTGATGTTCATTTCTGACCTCCAGTCAAGAATCGGAGGTTTCCGAAATAAAGCTTTGTTTTCAATTGCTTATAGAAGCGATGAATTTAGACCGAAAAAAGTCAGGAAGTTGGAAGGCAACTCCATATGGGCCGGATGCGGTGCGAAAAGGCGCAGAATCACCCGACACGGGACAACCTTGATCTGAATTTTTGTGAAGAGTTTCGCTTGAAGCGACTGGCGGAGAGGATGGGATTCGAACCCACGAGACCCTTATGAGGTCTACTCCCTTAGCAGGGGAGCGCCTTCGACCACTCGGCCACCTCTCCGGTAAGGGCGAGATAGCCGGTACGCTTTGTCATTTCAAGCGAATTGCGCGCCAACTGGTAAATTTCCTGCGAATTATCGCACTTTATATATACGCAATGAGGAATATGCGCGGAATCGGTGCCGTTCACCAGGCGTCAGCAGCTTCATTTCGCGGGTATATGGCGAAGAAAGATTCGCTGTGAATTCGGCCAATGTGGCGATCCATGACGGTACTCTGACATATTCTCCGCACGAACCATGTGAAATCAGGGATTCGCTTGCCGAAAGTAGTGCCGATACCAAATATCGCGTGTTTTCAAGCGTTAAGACCCGTTAATTCGGGTTTACTCATGTTAATAAACCCTAAACTGCCCACCCGGAAACGGGCAATTTCGTGTCTTTTCTGCAACAACCATCCCTCATAGAAGCACGAGAAAGGTTGGGAGAGTGCATTCGATGTTGAAACGAAGAAACGGGCGAGTATCTTCACATCCAGAAGAAGGAGCGCTTCGGGGCGACTTTTTCATCAGGGGATGGGGACAGGTTGTCCTTCAGCCAAATCAGAATGCCCAGACCCATTTTTAACTTTGACTGGAGGTCAGAAATGAACATCAAGAGCCTTCTCCTCGGCTCCGCTGCAGCTCTGGTTGCAGCTTCCGGCGCTCAGGCTGCCGACGCAATCGTCGCACCAGAGCCAGAAGCAGTTGAATATGTCCGCGTTTGCGATGCTTACGGCGCTGGCTACTTCTACATCCCAGGCACCGAAACCTGCCTGCGTATCCACGGTTATGTTCGTTACGATGCAAAGGGCGGTGACGACGTTTATGCTCGTACGCCTGCTGGCCTGGATCGTGACACCTGGGGCAAGAACGCCCGTGCGACGCTCCGCTTCTCGACCGCTTCGGAAACCGAACTCGGCACTCTGAAGACCTTCACCGAACTGCGTTACAACTGGAACGGTGGTGGTGACGGCGAAGAAGATGCATACGGCTCGAACGAAAACAGCTCGCTGCGTTACGCTTACATCCAGCTCGGCGGCCTGCGCGTTGGTCTTGATGAATCGGCCTTCGTAACCTTCCCCGGTTACCTCGGCAATGTCATCAACGATGACGTGATCCTCGCTGGCGGCTACCGCACCAACCTCATCAGCTACACCTTCACCGGCGGCAACGGCTTCTCGGCCATTCTGTCGCTCGAAGAAGGCGGCAACGGCGACTCTGACGTTGACGTAACGCTGAGCGATTACATGCCGCATGTTGTTGGTGGCCTGAAGTACGCTGGCGGTTGGGGTTCGATTGCCGGTGTTGTGGCTTACGACGCCCGTAACGAAGAATGGGCTGGTAAAATTCGCGGCGACGTGAACCTCACCGACCGTTTCTCGCTCTGGGTACAGGGTGGCTACAAGTCCAACGACGACGAATATTTCGTTGATGGCAACGGCTACACCTATCGCGGCATCACCAGCTTCTACGGCACGTGGGGCGGCGATTGGGCTGTCTGGGGTGGCGCTGCATTCAAGGCAACCGATAAGGCTACCTTCAACCTGCAGCTCGCTTACGACGACACCAAGACCTTCGCAGCAACCGCAAACGTTGCTTACGAACTGGTTCCTGGCTTCACGATCACCCCGGAAGTTTCCTACACCAAGTGGGATGACGACAACATCAGCCTCGAAGGCGAAGATGCTTTCCAGGGCATGGTTCGCTTCCAGCGCTCGTTCTAATCCCTCTGGGATTGTTCAAAAAGAACCCGGCAGCACCGCTGCCGGGTTTTTTGTTTGCCGATTTTTACCGTCGCGATCTTGCTTTCACCGAAAACTCGGTCTTTGTACGAACCTGGCAGCGGCATGTGCTTTGCCGCTTCGAATCTGATGATTTCTAGCGTGGAGACGCCACGACATGTTCAAATGGTTTTGGCCCGGTGTAACGTGGACCGCAGCGCTGACGGCACTTGCACTCTGGTTTGGTACCGATCGGATCGAGACGGATATCGCAGCGCGCACTGGCGAGGCGCTCGCACCTTTCATATGGTCAGGCTTCGATGTGGACGGTCGCGATGTGACGCTGAAGGGCATCGCACCTGATCCAGAGGCACAATCCGCTGTGAAAGCCGCGCTGGAAAAGGTGAGGGGTATTCGGGAGGTCACCGATCTGACGAGTGTTCTCCCGCTCGTGTCGCCTTATCTGCTACAGATAAAGAAAGGCGCTGACGGAATTATCCTGTCGGGTTCGGTGCCGGATAATGATGTAAGAGACCGTATCATGACGGCAGCCGAAAGCGCGGCTCCGGGCGTTCCGCTTGATGACGAGATGGCCGTGGGGCGCGGCAGTCCGGAGAGTTTTGCTGATTCGGTGGGTTTCGCCTTGCAACTCCTGTCTGGTTTGCGGGAAGGGGAGGTCGAGATTTCGGATCTCAACATCTCGATTGAGGGCAAGGCTGCAGACGACGCCAGCTATCGGAAGATGCAATCGCAATTGAATCCGCCGCTTCCCTTCACTCTGAAGCTGGTGCGGATCGAGATTAGCGAACCCTAGATTTCATCGCCATGTGAACTGACAGAATATGGAATTTCGTCCCCTGTTAGTTTTCTGTTCGGAATTGACAGCCTGCCTGTTCGGGCCTTTCCTTTCTCTTTATGAATAGGCATAGCGGATCATATGTTCCGTTTCCGGAATAGAAAGCGGACCAGACAATGCTGTATTTAGCCGTTTCGTTTTGGCCAGTTCTTGTAGCGGCAGTTCTGATTGGCGCGGGCGTTGGCTGGCAGACTGGTTCGAAGTAAGTGGTGGCGATTGGGGTGGGGAAAATTTACGGCGAATGTGTTCGCCGAGCATGAGTAATTCGGAGTACGAGGAAACCATATGCCGTTGCTGATTGTTCAACTGGCTGTTCTTGTCGCCATCGCTTTTGTTATAGGCTGTCTTTGGGGCCGTTTCGCGCGGCGCAGAAGCGCGTCGATGCCCGACCATGAGCGCACAATCATTGCCGCAGCGCGTGCTACATTGCCTGCCGATGAAAAGCCGGAAGCGGTCAAACGGGCCAAGGCACCTGAAAAGATTGCAGAATCCAAGGCTCCGCCACAGCCGATCAGGGCCGAAAAGCCTCAGGTGAATGTCCTGCCCGATGCGGAAGTGGTTGGGGACTGGCCGTCGCTTATGGAACAGCCGGATACGGATACGGAACCTGCCCGCGATCCGGGGCGTCCAGAGCTTTTGGAAGCCGCGCGCCATGGAAAGCCGGATGACCTTACGGTGATTAAGGGTATCGGTGTTGCCGTTCAGGGACTTCTCAACGGGATCGGGGTGTTTCACTACGACCAGATTTCCGGCTGGAACGATGACGAATCGCGCTGGATCGAGCGCAATATAGGCTTTCCGCGCCGCGTCGAGCGGGAGGAATGGATCGGGCAAGCCACCAAGCTGGCGAATGTGGTGAACAAGGCCAACGCCAAGAAGGCCGAAAAGCCCCGAAAAGCAGCGACCAAACCAAAATCGCGACGGACAAAAAAAGCAGGCGAATAGCCTGCTTTTTCGTTCTGGGTGTTCCGAGTGAAACATACTGAAGCGGATATGCTCTATCCGTTTGTTTTTACGAACATCTTGTTCTGTATGCTATTTCGTATTTTTCGGAATGCGCTCTAGCGTCGACCGTAAATCAGATCGGTCTGGATATCGGCGCTTCCGGTCAGGCGAGCCTTGTATACCTCGTAATTTTCCATCACGCGCTGAACATAGTTTCGCGTTTCGGAATAGGGGATACGTTCGATCCAGTCGACGACCTGATCGATGGACTTGCCACGCGGATCGCCATATTTCTCAACCCACTCGGATGCGCGGCGGGGTCCTGCATTGTAACCGGCGAAGGTAAGAACATAAGATCCGTTGAAACGATCAAGCTGCTCGCCAAGAAAATGCGCACCAAGCGTCGCATTATATCCCGCATCCGTTGTGAGCCGCGGTGCTGAGAAGCTCATGCCGTTTCGGGTCGCTACGCTTTTCGCGGTTGCGGGCATAAGCTGCAAAAGACCACGTGCGCCAGCCTTTGAAACTGCTCCGACGTTGAATTCGCTTTCCTGCCGTGCAATCGCATAGGCGAGCGCTTTGCCTGATCCGCTTATATTTGCATTGGCAGGAATTGCGCCGAGCGGGTGCGACAGAGCGCCAACGTCAAGACCGCGCAAGGCTGCGTTTTTGCCAACGCGCAGCGCGAGATAGTGATTCTCGTTGCGTTCGGCCATGACTGCCAGCAAAGCCAGTTCGCCGACACTGTCGAGTTCCTGCGAAAGCTGGTTATAAAGTGTCGTCGCGCGGTTGCTGTAGCCGACCTGTTCCAGCCGCTTGATTGCCTGCACGGCAGGGCGACCGGCGAAACGGGTGCGATCTGCTTCACTCGGTCCTGGATAGATAAGCTCCGGTGCTTTCTCACTCAGCTTGGCGGCCGAAAGCTGTCCGTAGAATGTCGTGCCGAAATGGGCAGAGCGACGATAATAATCGCGCGCATCGCCACCGCTACCTGCTTCTGCCGATCGTCCGAGCCAGTAGAAGGCACGAGACGCTGAAATCGGCCGCGAGGAGATTTCTGCGATCTTGGCGAAATGCGGCGCAGCCGTCTTCGGCTGGTTCAAAGCGCGAAGCGCATACCACCCGGCATGAAATTCCGCTTCCGCGGCCATCGTGGGCGATTCGGCTGCATGGGCCGAAACCAGCTTGTAGGCGAGTTGTGGCTTGCCAAGATCGAGCAGTTCTCGCGACAGGATGCGACGTTCTACCCACCAGGCATCCGGATCGACAAGCGCCGACGCCTGGCGCGGAGCTTTCAGCATGAGGTCCGTCGCCTCATTGTAGCGCTCGGCGCGACGCAGATAACGGATCTTCAGGAACTGATAGGCGGCGTTGCCCTGCCAGGTGCGGTCGACATCCGCTATCGCCTTGGCTGCATTCGGCGATTTCTGTGAGACTGCCGCGAAGGCGTTATAGAGCGATTGGGCCTGCGCCGGCCCTGCAAGCAGTTTCGCAGACTGCATGCGGTCATTATAAAGTGAACTTAGAATACGGCGCTGATGATCCTCGCGCGTCAGAACGCCCGAAAACTCTTTCAGAATCTTTTGTTCATCATCTGCCGAAAGGCGCTGTGTGGACCACCACGGCGAAAGCAGCTCGCGCGCTTTGCCGGTATTTCCGGTGCTGACATAAGCACGGGCGAGCAGGATCATGCCTTCGGTGGTCTGCGGACGCGCGTTGCCGATTGTCGCAATTACGGTTGCCGGAGCGGGATTTTCCTTGAACAGGGCTCGTTCCGAATTGCGGCGGAGAACCGATGTCCCCGGCCAGCCGCGCAGATCCGCTGCTGCTGCAGCGATTTCAGCGCTCGGCACACCATCGAGGCCGGAGGTCGCTATGGCCCAGGTCAAAATCTGACGGTCGAGCGAACCACGCGGCATTCCGTTGCGAAACGCGATAGCACTTGCAGCGTCACGGGAGGAAAGGGCATCGAGTCCGCTTTTCAGCGTTCCGCCAATTGCAGCCGGATTTTCCATGCGGCTGACCGCTGACGTTACGACCGGATCGGGCGTGGCGGGACGAGGCTTGGGCGTCACCAGATTCATCGGCGACTGGCTTGTCGCCGTCGGTGCGAATGGGCGTGCAAGCGGGGTCGGGATATCCGATGGCAGCGAAGATTGCGCCAGCGAAATCACCGGTTGCAGGGCAACCGCCATAAAGCAACTCGCGAGGAGTACTTTTCTTCTCAATGATATCGCTGCGACTTGTTTTGACATTGGCTAACTAGAACAAAGACTTGGTTGATGGGCAATATGTTGTTGAAATCCGGCTTTTCTTAGCCCGGTTTTTGACGGTCGATCTGAAAGGTCAGGTTAGGCTCAAGGAATGAATCTATCCTTAATAAAGCGTTATCGCGGAGGTTCGGCTATGATTTGGTTGTCCTGGGCCTGTGACAGTCCATTGAGGCGGTCGACGAATAGTGGCTTAGTAGCAGATACCTTTGTTTTTCGCCGCAAAACTGCCGCATTACGCTTGTTTTGCCAACATACCCCGCTTGCTCCACTCGTGTGGCGAGACTATTGTGCAACGCCTCGACCTGGTCAAAAACCCCAAGGTGATCGGGGGAATGAGGTTCAGTCTTTCTTTTTTCAGGAGTTCACTAATGCTGAAGGGCTCAATTACCGCGCTTGTCACGCCATTCGATTCCGAAGGAGCGTTCGACGAGAAAGCCTTTCGCGCATTTGTAAACTGGCAGATCGAAGAAGGCACCAAAGGACTGGTTCCGGTTGGCACGACCGGTGAAACGCCGACTCTGTCGCATGACGAGCACAAGCGCGTCATTGAAGTTTGCATTGAAGTTGCGGCTGGCCGCGTTCCTGTGATCGCTGGTGCAGGTTCCAACAACACGGTTGAAGCGATCGAACTGGCACAGCATGCCGAAAAGGCAGGCGCCGATGCCGTTCTCGTCGTCACGCCTTATTACAACAAGCCGAACCAGCGCGGTCTGTACGAACATTTCTCGCAAGTGGCCCGCTCCATTTCGGTTCCGCTGATCATCTACAATATCCCCGGTCGTTCTGTCATCGATATGACGCCGGAAACCATGGGCGCGCTCGTTCGCGATCACAAGAACATCGTTGGCGTCAAGGATGCCACCGGCAAGATCGAGCGCGTATCTGAACAGCGCGCAACCTGCGGCAAGGATTTCATTCAGCTCTCCGGGGAAGATGCCACGGCTCTCGGTTTCAACGCCCATGGCGGGGCAGGGTGCATTTCGGTGACCTCCAACATCGCGCCACGCCTTTGCGCTGAATTCCAGGATGCTTGTCAGGCTGGCGATTTCGCCAAGGCACTCGAATTGCAGGATCGCCTTATGCCGTTGCACAAGGCACTCTTCATCGAGCCGAATCCATCAGGTCCGAAATATGCCCTGTCGCGCCTTGGCCGCGTGGAAAATGCGCTGCGTTCGCCCATGGTGCCGGTGGAAGCGGCGACGGCAGAGAAAATCGACCAGGCCATGAAGCATGCCGGTCTGGTCAACTGACCTGTCGATTTTACCGCTTTCGCAGATTTTTACGCTCCCGTAGCTTCGGGAGCGTTTTCATTTCAGGCATTGCACATTATATGGTGCCATTATGAACAAGCCTCAGAATTCTCCCGTGCGCAAGATTATCGCGGAAAACCGCAAGGCGCGCTTCAATTTTGAAATTCTCGACACACTCGAAGCCGGTCTTGTGTTGACCGGCACCGAGGTTAAGTCTTTGCGCGCCAATCAGTCCAACATAGCTGAAAGCTATGCGAGCTTCGAGAGCGGCGAGTTTTGGCTCATCAACTCCTATATTCCGGAATATACGCAGGGCAATCGCTTCAACCACGAGCCGCGACGTCTGCGTAAGCTGCTCGTCAGCAAGCGAGAAATGTCCCGCCTGTTCAACTCCGTGTCACGCGACGGGATGACCGTGGTGCCATTGAAGATGTACTTCAATGATCGGGGCCGGGCGAAGCTGGAACTGGCGCTGGCGCGAGGCAAAAAGACTCACGACAAGCGCGAGACTGAAAAGAAGCGCGACTGGAATCGCGAAAAGGCGCGCTTGATGCGGGATAAGGGATAAAATCTGCAAAGTAAAAGAGCGCCTCAGGCGCTCTTTTGATTCAGATAATTGCGCACATTCCGAAACACGGAGTGGAACATCACATCCGTCAATCGTCCGGTGTTCGTGTTATAGCGCGAGCAGTGGTAGCTGGAGAAAATGCGCAGGTTGCCGATATCGCTCGCCCTGTCATGGCCGAAGGGGTGTCGCGCAACTGGTGCGCCAAGTGCGCGAACTGTCGACTGATGCGCGATCGTTCCCAATGTGACAACTGCCTGCAGGTTCGGAAACCGGCTGAACATGGGTAACAGGAACTGCCGACAATTATTGATTTCGGAGCCGACCGGTTTGTTTTCCGGGGGCACACATCGCACCGCGTTGACGATACTGGCATCCAGCAAGCGCAAGCTATCGTCGGGACGCGCCTCGAACTTGCCAGCGGCAAATCCGAATTCACACAGCGTGCTATAGAGAAGATCGCCGGCATAGTCGCCGGTGAAGGGACGTCCGGTTCGGTTGGCACCACGCAAACCAGGCGCGAGTCCTACGATCAGGAGCCGGACATCGGTATCATGCGCCGGTAGAAACGGGGGAACCGGCGAATTATGCCACAACGGTTCCTTGCCGCGCCATTCCTGCAGGAATGCATGCAGCCTCGGGCAAATATCGCAGTTGGGAGATGGTTCGGAAATCATGCCTTTGCATGAACCGGCTCGACGACGGCGTCAATAGCTGTCGTCGACTTCATCGTCCTGACGGCGTGGTGCACGTTCCGACGGATCGCGACCAATCTCGGCCTTGAGTGAGACCAGATCGATGAAATGATCAGCCTGACGGCGCAACTCATCCGAAATCATGGCCGGCTGGGTGGTGAGGGTCGATACGACAGAAACCTTGCGGCCCTTGCGCTGAAGCGCTTCAGCGAGCGAGCGGAAGTCGCCGTCGCCGGAGAAAATGACAAAATGATCGACTGTGTCGGTGAGCTGCATGGCGTCGACGGTCAGTTCAATATCCATATTGCCTTTCACCTTGCGGCGCCCGGTGGAATCCGTGAATTCCTTGGCAGCCTTGGTGACGACCTTATAGCCATTGTAATCGAGCCAGTCGATCAAGGGACGGATCGAGGAATATTCCTGATCTTCAACCAGCGCGGTATAGTAATAAGCGCGAAGCAGATAGCCACGCTTCTGAAATGCCTTCAAAAGCTTCCGGTAATCAATATCGAACCCCAGAGTTTTGGAGGCAGCGTATAAATTGGCGCCATCAATAAAAAGCGCAATCTTTTCACGAGAATCGAACATCGTGTAATATATCCACTCTACGGCCGGACGGGAGTGGACCGACGACCGCTCATTCAGTTTGTTTTCAAACAGCGGGTGGTATCAAATTTTACCAGTGCGTTTATTGCCTTCTAAGGACATATCACAGAAAAACAAGCAACCATTGGTTGTTATTTGTTCAAACTAAATTACCTTAGGAGGAATTTCAACTAGCTAATCCCCTTTCCGCTTATAAAATATTGTGCCGTTTTGACGCGCTGCCGTGTTTTATGAGGCGAATCCATGAATTTGACGTTCTTTTGGCAGATTTCATGAGATGAGGCATGAGCAATTCCGCTTTTGCTTGTAATTTGGCTCCACAAGCGTTATGTGGGGAAAAATCCAATAAAGTTCGAGAAATGAAAGGGACCGCGCATGGCCCGCGTCACTGTTGAGGACTGCGTAGATAAGGTCGAGAACCGTTTTGAACTGGTTCTGCTGGCTGGTCACCGTGCTCGCCAAATTTCCCAGGGTGCACAGATCACCATCGACCGCGACAACGACAAGAATCCTGTCGTTGCTCTGCGCGAAATCGCCGACGAAACCCTTTCGCCGGACGATCTGAAGGAAGATCTCATCCATTCGCTGCAGAAGCATGTGGAAGTCGATGAGCCGGAAGCTGCTGCGCCAGCTCAGATCGCCGCTGCGTCTTCGGAAGAAGTTGCGGAAGGCATCGCAGAAGCTGCCGAAGAAGATGTGGTTTCTTTCGACCGTATGTCGGAAGAGGAACTTCTTGCCGGTATCGAAGGCCTCGTCGCGCCGGAGAAAAACGACGATTTTTAATCGTCGTTTGAATTATTTTCTTTTGCATGCGCTGCGACTTTCCCGTCGTGGCGCATGTTTTTATGCGCTGATGGTTTGCGTAGACCAGAGCATCTCCAGCAAAAGTGCAAAACGGTCTGGCGCTCTAATTATCCGCTGGGAAAACGCGACGCGCTTTAGAGCCCGTTTCAATCTGATTCAATCAGATTGGCGCTCTAAATATTTGTTTTAACGCGCATCTTTTCCGAAAACCGTTTCACACTTTTCGGAATGCGCTCTAAATGACGAGCGATTTCTGTCGGAAATTAATATTATCGGCAGAAAATTGAGCCTAAACGTCGAGAACTGTTCGATTTTCGACGATTTTGGGTCACAATGCCCGATATGGTCACAAGTATCGGTTTCGAAAGGGAGTTCTCGTAGATGATGCGCCAATATGAGCTTGTGGAGCGTGTTCAGCGATACAAGCCTGACGTGAATGAGGCGCTTCTCAACAAGGCATATGTCTATGCCATGCAAAAGCATGGCAGTCAGAAACGCGCTTCCGGCGATCCCTACTTTTCTCATCCGCTCGAAGTCGCTGCAATTCTTACCGATATGCATCTCGACGAGGCGACAATCGCCATCGCGCTCCTGCATGATACGATTGAAGATACGACGGCCACCCGGCAGGAGATCGATCAGCTCTTCGGTCCCGAGATCGGCCGGCTTGTTGAAGGACTGACCAAGCTCAAAAAGCTCGATCTCGTTTCGAAGAAGGCCGTTCAGGCGGAAAACCTTCGCAAGCTTCTTCTTGCGATTTCCGAAGATGTCCGCGTGCTTCTGGTCAAACTGGCGGACCGTCTGCACAATATGCGCACTCTGGGCGTGATGCGAGAAGACAAGCGCCTGCGTATCGCCGAAGAAACGATGGATATCTATGCGCCGCTCGCTGGCCGCATGGGTATGCAGGATATGCGCGAAGAGCTGGAAGAGCTGGCATTCCGCTATATCAACCCGGATGCATGGCGCGCGGTCACCGACCGTCTGGCCGAGCTTCTGGAGAAGAACCGCGGTCTTTTGCAGAAGATCGAAAAGGATCTTTCCGAGATTTTCGAGAAGAACGGCATCAAGGCCAGCGTCAAAAGCCGCCAGAAAAAGGCATGGTCGGTCTTCCGCAAGATGGAAACCAAAGGCCTGTCCTTCGAACAGCTCTCCGATATTTTCGGCTTCCGCGTCATGGTTGATACGGTGCAGGATTGCTATCGGGCCCTCGGGCTGATCCATACGACATGGTCGATGGTTCCGGGGCGGTTCAAGGATTATATTTCGACGCCGAAGCAGAACGATTATCGTTCGCTGCACACCACGATCATCGGCCCGTCGCGGCAGCGCATCGAGCTTCAGATCCGCACGCGTACGATGGATGAAATCGCCGAGTTCGGCGTTGCCGCGCATTCGATCTACAAGGATCGGGGCAGCGCCAACAATCCGCATGCGATTTCAACGGAAACCAACGCCTATGCCTGGCTGCGCCAGACGATTGAGCAGCTTTCCGAAGGCGATAATCCGGAAGAGTTTCTGGAACATACCAAGCTCGAGCTCTTTCAGGATCAGGTCTTTTGCTTCACGCCGAAGGGGCGGCTTATCGCGCTGCCGCGTGGCGCGACGCCGATCGATTTCGCCTATGCCGTTCATACCGATATCGGCGATAGCTGCGTCGGCGCCAAGGTCAACGGCCGTATCATGCCGTTGATGACAGAGCTGAAGAATGGTGATGAGGTGGATATCATCCGCTCCAAGGCGCAGGTGCCGCCTGCGGCCTGGGAGTCGCTTGTCGCGACCGGCAAGGCGCGTGCCGCCATTCGCCGTGCGACCCGTTCGGCTGTCCGCAAACAATATTCCGGGCTTGGCATGCGCATTCTGGAGCGCGCATTCGAACGTGCCGGAAAGCCGTTCAGCAAGGATATTCTGAAGCCGGGCCTGCCACGTCTGGCGCGCAAGGATGTGGAGGATGTGCTGGCCGCCGTCGGGCGCGGCGAATTGCCGTCAACCGATGTGGTCAAGGCCGTTTATCCTGATTATCAGGACACGCGCGTGACATCGCAGAACAGTCCGGCGAAAACGGGCGAAAAGGGCTGGTTTAATATCCAGAACGCAGCTGGCATGATCTTCAAGGTGCCGGAGGGCAGCGAAGATGTGTCGAACACCGATGCTGATGCTGTGCCGAAGCCTGGAAAGAAGGCACTGCCGATTCGCGGCACCAATTCGGACCTGCCGGTGCGGTTTGCCCCCGAAGGCGCCGTGCCCGGAGATCGTATTGTCGGTATTCTCCAACCGGGTGCCGGTATCACGATCTATCCGATCCAGTCGCCTGCGCTGACGGCTTATGATGATCAGCCGGAACGCTGGATCGATGTGCGTTGGGATATCGACGAGCAGATGAGCGAGCGTTTCCCGGCACGTGTCAGCGTATCGGCTATCAATTCGCCAGGCTCTCTGGCGGAGATCGCGCAGATCGTGGCGGCTAACGACGCGAATATTCACAATCTCTCCATGGTGCGTACTGCGCCGGATTTCACCGAGATGATTATCGATGTCGAGGTTTGGGACCTCAAGCATCTCAACCGTATCATTTCCCAATTGAAAGAAAGCGCGAGCGTCAGTGGCGCGAAACGCGTGAACGGATAGGACTAAGATGAACACCGAAGATGTGCTTGCCGTCTTCCGCGAAGCGGGAGCGATCCTTGAAGGCCACTTTATTCTCACGTCAGGCCTGCGCAGCCCGGTTTTCCTTCAGAAGGCACGCGTTTTCATGCATGCCGACAAGACGGAAAAGCTTTGCAAGGCTCTGGCGGAAAAGATCGAGGCGGCAAATCTCGGGCCTATCGATTACGTGGTCGGGCCTGCGATTGGCGGTCTGATTCCTTCCTACGAAACCTCGCGCCATCTGGGTGTTCCGTCGGTCTGGGTGGAACGCGAAAACGGCGTTTTCCGTCTGCGTCGTTTCGATGTGGCGAAAGGTGCGCGCGTCGTTATCGTCGAAGACATCGTCACGACGGGGCTTTCCATCCGCGAGACAATCGATTGCATGAGGGAACTCGGTATCGAAGTCGTGGCTGCGGCTTGCATTGTCGACCGTTCGGCCGGGAAGGCGGATGTCGGCACGAAGCTGATTTCGCTCGCCGAATATGAAGTTCCAGCTTATCCAGCCGATAAATTGCCACCGGAACTTGCCGCTATTCCGGCTGTGAAGCCCGGTAGCCGCAACATTTAAACAAGCACGCCAGCGGTTTTTGATACGCTGCGGGGGATGATACACCCCTGCGGCGAAATTCCGCTTTGCGGGACGCCTTCTAGTTACCTATTTAAGGGACACTGCAAAGACGTTCTTCCGGCTTCCACAAACAGGGTTCCATAGTGAGTGTAGCGCCTATCATTTTCGATCCCAGGTCGCCTTATCGCGCGCCGTGCGGGGTATGTGTGGATTGCGATGTTCGACGGACGGCGGTTTGCGCTGCGCTTGACGACGGCGATCTCGGCGCTCTTGAAGCAATCATGACGTCCAAGCGTCTGGATGCCAACGAGCAGCTAGTGGAAGAGGGCGAACCAAAGCGCCGTGTCTTCAGCCTGACTTCGGGCATGCTTCGCATTTACACATCCCTTCCAGATGGACGTCGACAGATTGCAGGGTTTCTGTTCCCCGGCGACTATCTTGGTCTTGCTGATGACGAGACTTATTCCCAGTCGGCTGAGGCTGTTGTGCCATCGGTTTTGTGTGCCTTCTCGACCAGGGAGATGGACAATCTGATGGAGCGTTTTCCGAAGTTGCAGGAACGTCTGCATCAAATGACGCGGGCGGCGCTTCGAACCGCGCGCGACAATCAGCTTGTTCTCGGGCGCCTCGCGCCTGTGGAAAAACTTGCAAGCTTTTTGCTGGTTCTGTCCGCGCGGGCGGAAAAGCGCGGCGAAAAACCAAACCCGGTTCATCTGTCGATGAATCGCACCGATATTGCCGACTATCTCGGACTGACGATTGAAACGGTCAGCCGCAGCTTCACAAAGCTCAAGACCCAGGGGCTGATCCAGTTGCCTGATGCCAACACGGTGGAGATCCTGTCCCGCCGTTCGCTGGCAGCCGTTGCTGGAATGGACCCGGAAAACCTCTAGATTCAAGGCCGCATCCCTAAAATCCGGGCGTGTTTTCGTTGATTCAAATCAATGCAGCGCCCGGTCAAACAGCCTATTCCTGATCATAGAGATTGATGCGGTCCATTTTGGGGCCGCACCGTTCAAAATGGGGAAAACAGGTGCTGTTGTGGCTGGGAATTGCAATATCGGCTGTCATGCATGCGGGCTTCCTTGCCGCATCATGCCGTCTTGCCCCGCAGAATGTCGCCCCGGTTCCGGTGCGCGTATATCCGGCAGGGCTTCACCAGAGCGCCAAACGCTTAAGGTGGACGTACTATGCATGAAGAAGCGATAAGACGCTACGCCGCATTGGCTGTGCCGAGATATACATCTTTCCCAACGGCTGCGGACTTTATGCCGGTGGGTGCGGAGACGACGCATCGCTGGCTGCGCCAGATCGGGCCAAAAGAAAGTGTCTCCCTTTACATCCACGTGCCTTACTGCCGGCAGCTCTGCCATTATTGTGGTTGCCATGCGAAAATGGCGGTCCGCAATGACGTGGTCGAAAATTTCTGCACCTCTTTGCTCAGCGAAATCGAAACGGTCAGCAAGAGCCTGACGGCGCGGCCCAGCGTGGTCCATCTTCATTGGGGCGGGGGGACGCCTTCCATTCTCAACCCACGCCAGTTTACGAGCATTCTGGCGGCATTGCGCACTGCATTCGATTTTGCGCCGGAGATGGAACATGCCATCGAGCTTGATCCGCGCACGGTCACGCCGCAGTTGGCGCACACACTTGCGCTCATGGGCGTCAATCGTGCAAGCCTCGGCGTACAGGATGTCGATTCTGAAGTTCAGAAAGCCATCGGTCGCATTCAGCCTATAGAAACGGTTGCCAAGGCTGCCAGCCTTTTGCGCGAAGTCGGCATTGCCCGTCTCAACTTCGATCTCATCTATGGCCTGCCGTTGCAGACCGTCGAGACTTTGCGTGAGACTTGCGAAAAGGTTGCGGTGCTCAAGCCTGACCGCGTTGCCTGCTACGGCTATGCGCATCTTCCACAGCGGCGCGCCAATCAGCGCCTGATTGATGCAAGCCTTTTGCCGGATGCAGATGAACGCTTTGCACAGGCGCGTGTCGTTGCGGACAGCTTCATCGGTTTCGGTTACGAGCCGGTAGGGATCGATCACTACGCTTTGCCTGATGACAGTTTGGCCGTTGCTGCGCGTCATGGAACGCTGCATCGCAATTTCCAGGGTTATACGGATGACCGTTGTCAGACGCTGATCGGTCTCGGGCCATCATCGATTTCGCAGTTTCCAAGCGGTTATGCCCAGAATATTTCGGATGTGAAGCAATACTCCAAACGGGCCGAAGCGGGCGACCTTGCAACGGTTCGCGGTTATTCCATGCGCGACAGCGACCGCATCCGTGCCGGTATCATCACAGCCTTGATGTGCAATTTCCGGGTCGATCTGAACACCATGGCACCGGGTGTGGAGTTTTCAGACGAATTGGCCTTGTTGCGGCCTCTGGTGGCAGACGGACTTGTGGAAGTTCGCAATGGCGTCATCAGTGCAACAGGCGACGGCAAACCGCTGATCCGTCTGGTTGCGGCTGCTTTCGATGAATTTCGCAGGGAGACTATGCACGGCTTCAGCTTTGCCGTCTGAACTTGCGTTGGAACAAAGAGGTAGAGCGGAAGATGCTCTATCAAGAGAATGCTGCTGCACCGGGCCGTCAAAAGGTCAGTAGCATGGGAGCACCGCCGTTGGGGGACGTGCGGTGCTCCACTGTTTTGAATACAGCCCGAAAAGCATTTACGCTTTTCGGGCTGTATGTTCTCATATGGGTCAGGCTTTACGTTTCTTTTCCAGTTTGGGCAGGAAAATCGTCAGCAGGCCGAGCAGGGGCAGATACGAGCAGATGGTGTAAACATACTCGATGCCCTTGTGATCGGCGACGATACCGAGAACGGCTGCCGCGATCCCGGCCATGCCGAAAGCGAAGCCGAAGAACAGGCCCGACACCATACCGACACGTCCCGGTAGCAGTTCCTGCGCGAACACTACGATTGCCGGGAACGCCGAAGCGAGGATCAGGCCGATGATCACCGTCAGGACAGCCGTCATCTCCAGGTTCGCATAGGGCAGGGCAAGCGTGAACGGTAGGACGCCGAGGATCGATGCCCAGATCACCTTACGCGTGCCAATCTTGTCACCGATCGGACCGCCGATGATCGTTCCCGCAGCAACTGCGCCGAGGAACAGGAACAGAAGCAATTGAGATGCCTGCACCGTCACGCCAAAATGACTGATGGTGTAGAAAGTGTAGTAGCTCGTCAGGCTGGCCATGTAGATGTATTTGGTGAAGACCAGCATTGCCAGAACGCCAACGGACACCAGAACCTTGTTACGTGGAAGCGGAAGGGTCTTGTCCGGCTTCGCCTTGCTGGCATTGGCAATCCGGTAGCGATTATACCAGTTGCCGACATACCAGAGCAACATCATGCCGATCAGCGCAGCGACGGAAAACCACGACACGCTGATCTGGCCGAAAGGCAGAACGATAAACGCTGCCAGAAGCGGGCCGATCGACGAGCCGAAATTGCCGCCCACCTGAAACAGGGATTGCGCAAAGCCATGACGGCCACCCGAGGCCAGCCGTGCCACACGGGCCGCTTCCGGATGGAAGACCGATGAGCCGAAGCCGACAAAGGCAGCGCCCAGAAGCAGGACCGAATAGTGATGTGCCGTTGCCAGAAAAATGAGGCCGACAAGCGTGCAGCCCATGCCGAATGGCAAGGAATAGGGCATCGGCTTGCGGTCGGTATAGATACCCACAAGTGGCTGTAGGATCGATGCCGTCATCTGGAAGGTGAATGTGAGAAGGCCGATCTGCCAGAATGACAGACTGTAGTTATCCTTCAGCATCGGATAGATGGCCGGAAGGAGCGACTGCATCATGTCGTTCAGGAAATGGCCCATGCTTGTGGCCAAAATAATGGCGAGGACAGTACTGTCCGCGCCGCTGTTTGATGGCTGCTGTGCAGCACTCATGCTCATACTGCTACTCCGAAGATGGAAGTCGGTCTTCAGGCGTATTCCCTGCATATACTATCCGGAAACAGGAAATCAGACGCTCGAGGAAATTGCGGGGTGTTGATGAGAAGCCAGCGAAAATTCGCGAATTTGACGTCTGAACGGGCATTTATCCTGCTCAAACATCAAATTCATTTCGCCAGCGAATGTCGCGACCCATTCTCAGCAAGTCATTAATAGGACTATTGCTTCTCGCCCGCTTTCGTGATTTGGTCCAATAGTTTCGAGAGTGGGCCAAACAATGGTCGGGATCGCGATGAAGCCAGAATCTGCGCCGGGACTTTTATTGCCGGGAAGCGAGGAACTACAGAAGTTCCATGAACAGCGTATCGCCATGCTGGAAGGCATGAGAGGGCCAGTCATTGCCCTGCCGACACGTTATCCCGACGGCTATTTCGTACCACGCCATCGTCATAGCAGGGCACAGCTTCTCTGTGCCTCCCAAGGGGTGGTGCTGGTGACGACCGACGCAGGGCGCTGGATGATCCCGAGCGACCATGCCATGTGGATACCGGCGGGCGTGGAGCATTCTGTCGAAATCCTGGGCGAAGTCTTCATGCGGTCCATCTACATCTGTGTCGATGCCGTCTCAGGCGTGCCGGACTATCTTCATGTGGTCGGGCTCACCGATCTCATGCGATGCCTCATTATTGACGCGACCGCGCATGACAGCACACCGGAGCCGGACAGTCGCGACGCGCTGGTGATTGAGCTGATATTGCGTGACCTTCATACGCTGCCGCAGCGCTCGTTGGGGTTGCCTTTCCCGTCCGATCTGCGTTTTCAGAAACTATGTCGTGAATTCGTGAAAAAGCCTTCTTCGCGCGTCACTATTGATGACTGGGCAGACAGGCTGGCGATGAGCCGCCGATCCTTCACGCGGCATTTCCAGCGGGAAACCGGTGTCAGCCTTTCAGTCTGGCGCCAGCAGGCCTGTCTTTTTGCAGCCGTTCCACGCCTTGCGGAGGGCGAGGCGGTGACGAGCGTGGCACTGGATCTGGGTTATGACAGCGTTTCCGCTTTCACGACGATGTTTCGTAGAATGCTCGGTGTTTCACCGCGGTTTTATTTGCCGAGGCTGGACACCGTTCCCTTCGAGCGCAGCGATAGAGCCGCAGTTCATTCGTCTCTGCAGTCTGACTGAATAATAACAATTGTGTCCGCGATGGGAGAGCATTAATAGAAGCGCATGCTGTTTCAACGCCGTAATCCTCCGACCAGAAAAGAGCGTCTAAGGCTTCTGGTCTGGCCGCGCCGCTCCTTCACCCGTTCCTTCCGGTACGGTGGCAAGCGGATTCTGCGCATCACTGCCTCACCTCATGCCGTCGCAGCCGGTCTGGCGGTCGGTGTGTTTTCGGCGTTCACGCCGTTCTTTGGCTTCCATCTGATCATTGCAATCGTGCTGGCCTATTTCCTTGCAGGCAATATCGCTGCTGCGGCGCTTGGCACAACGCTTGCCAACCCGCTGACGCTGCCATTCATCTGGGGAAGCACGTTCGAGCTTGGTCGTTTCATCATGAACGGCAGCATTGACGATGCTCCACCAGTTCATCTCGGGCGGGCATTGGAAACCATGCATTTCGATGAAATCTGGACGCCGCTGTTGAAGCCGATGTTGTTCGGCTCGACTATCCTGGGTGCTGCATTCGCCGTCGTGGTCTATTTCGTCACCCGGTTCGCCGTTTCGGCTTTCCGTCGTCGTCGTATCGAGCGTCTTGCAGAAAAGCACCGCCTGCACCGCGAACAGGAGCTTCAGAAAGTATGATCGTCGGAATCGGTAGCGATCTCATCGATATTCGTCGTGTCGAAAGCACTCTTGAGCGACATGGCGACCGTTTCCGCAACCGTGTCTTTACCGAGATCGAGCAGAAAAAGTCGGACGGGCGCAAGCAGCGGGCCGCATCCTATGCAAAGCGTTTTGCGGCCAAGGAAGCCTGTGCGAAGGCGCTTGGAACCGGTATTGCCCAGGGCGTTTTCTGGCGGGACATGGGCGTGGTCAACGCTCCTTCCGGAAAGCCCACCATGCAATTGACCAGCGGTGCGGCGAAACAGCTGCAGAAACTCTTGCCCGCCGGAACGCGTGCCGCCATACATCTGACAATTACCGATGATTTTCCTCTCGCGCAGGCATTCGTAATCATCGAGGCCCTGCCTGAGACGGAAAAATTGTGATTGTGGCAGGTAAACTCCTGCTCATAATCGTGCGACAAACCGGTGTTCTGCCGGCGGCGTGATTGCGTCATGCATTCATAGTCGTTATTAGATCGCGTTATCGGAAGCGGAGATACAATGAGCGTGTCCAGCAAGAGTGAGACAAAAAAATCCGGCGGCCTTGGCGAAACCATCAGCGTTATCGTGCAGGCGCTGCTGCTGGCACTGGTCATCCGTACCCTTCTTTTCCAGCCTTTCAGCATACCGTCGGGCTCCATGCGGCCGACACTTCTGGAAGGCGATTATCTGTTCGTTTCGAAATATGCCTATGGCTATTCGCGCTACTCGCTGCCGTTCGGACTGGACCTGTTTTCAGGTCGCATCTGGAGTGCCGAGCCGAAGCGCGGTGACGTCGTGGTGTTCAAGCTGCCGAGCGATCCTTCCATCGACTACATCAAGCGTGTGATCGGTCTGCCGGGCGACCGCGTTCAGATGCGTGGAGGCGTGCTCTACATCAACGATCAGGCTGTCAAGCGCGACCGTGTCGGCACCATCGACAATCCCGATGTGACGGAAGTGAACCGCCCCGTCGAAGTCTATCGTGAAACCTTGCCGGATGGCGTGACCTACGACACGCTCGATCTCGCGCCGAATTCCATCGGTGACGATACGCGTGTCTTCGAGGTTCCCGCCGGTCATTACTTCATGATGGGTGACAACCGCGACAACTCGCTCGATAGCCGCTTCGGCGTTGGCTATGTGCCATTTGAAAATCTGGTCGGCCGTGCGAACATCATCTTCTTCTCCATTGCCGACAAGGCAAGCCCGCTGGAAATCTGGAAATGGCCGACTGATGTACGCTTTGGTCGACTGTTCAGCTCAGTCAATGCCGCGCCGCATACAGCCATAACCGGAAACTGAAATGGCTTCGGCAAATCAGGCAGCAGCAATTCTGGAGGAGCGCACCGGACACCGTTTTCTCAATTTGAAACGGCTGGATCGTGCGCTCACCCATTCAAGTGTGCAGGCGCCATCGCGCGCAAATTATGAACGGCTCGAATTTCTCGGTGATCGCGTTCTGGGGCTGACCGTCGCGGAAATGTTGTTCGACGAATTTCCAGACGCATCCGAAGGCGAAATGTCTGTTCGTCTCAATGCGCTGGTGAACGCCGAAACCTGTGCGGCGATTGCCGACGAGATCGGGCTTGCCGATCTCATTCATACCGGTTCCGATATCAAATCACTGAACGACAAGCGCCTTTTGAATGTGCGCGCCGATGTCGTTGAGGCGCTGATCGCCACGATTTATCTCGATGGCGGGCTTGAAGCCGTGCGACCCTTCGTCAAGCGTTACTGGGAAAAGCGGTCACTGCAAACGGGCGCGGCTCGCCGCGACGCCAAGACCGAACTTCAGGAATGGGCACACCAGCAGGGCAATGTCCACCCTTCCTACACCATCGTCAGCCGTACCGGTCCGGACCACGACCCGCTGTTTACAGTCGAGGTGACGGTCAAGGGCTTTGCCACGGAAACGGGCGAGGGACGTTCGAAACGGATAGCCGAACAGAACGCAGCGGAAGTGATGCTTTATCGCGAAGGCGTCTGGAAGCGCGACAATTCCGCTTGATGCAAGAGTTGGCGTTTTTTAGATCGAGATCGGTTATAATCAATCAAATACGCTATACCGCTTTTACCAGCGGTTTCGTCGTATCCGGAATGTCGTGCTTAGGGGACAGCCGCATTCTGCAAGGAAATATCGTCTGGAAGGATAAAGAATGAACAATCGGACGACGCCGGCTGACGGCGAAAACGAAGCAGGGCAGACCCGTTCCGGCTTCGTGGCGCTGATCGGGGCGCCAAATGCGGGGAAATCCACGCTGGTCAACCAGATTGTGGGAACCAAGGTTTCTATCGTCACGCACAAGGTGCAGACGACACGCGCTCTTGTACGCGGCATATTCATCGAAGGTCAGGCCCAAATTGTCCTGGTGGACACGCCCGGTATTTTCCGGCCGAAGCGCAGGCTCGACCGCGCCATGGTCACAACGGCCTGGGGCGGCGCGAAGGATGCCGATATCATTCTCGTTCTTCTCGATTCGCAAGGCGGTCTGAACGAGAATGCCGAGGCACTTCTTTCCAGCATGAAGGATGTACGCCAGAAGAAAGTTCTGGTGCTCAACAAGGTCGACCGTGTTGACCCACCGGTTTTGCTGGATCTTGCGCGGAAGGCCAATGAGCTCGTCGCATTCGACCAGACTTTCATGATCTCGGCGCTGAACGGTTCGGGTTGCAAGGATCTGGCGAAATTTCTCGCCGAAAACGTGCCGAACGGCCCGTGGTATTATCCGGAAGACCAGATTTCAGATATGCCGATGCGGCAGCTTGCAGCCGAAATCACTCGCGAAAAGCTCTATCTGCGCCTTCATGAGGAACTGCCTTACTCGTCCACTGTGGAAACCGAACGCTGGGAAGAGCGCAAGGATGGTTCAGTGCGCATCGAGCAGGTGATCTATGTCGAGCGCGAAAGCCAGAAGAAGATCGTACTTGGTCACAAGGGCGAGACGATTAAGGCAATCGGGCAATCTGCACGCAAGGAAATCTCCGAGATACTGGAGCAGACGGTTCATCTCTTCCTTTTCGTGAAGGTACGCGAGAACTGGGGCAATGACCCGGAACGCTATCGCGAAATGGGGCTTGATTTTCCAACCTAAATTATAAGACTGGCGGCCATGGAATGGCGCGATGAAGGCATAATTCTCGGGACACGACGCCATGGCGAGACAAGCGCCATCGTGGAAGTGATGACCCGTGAGCATGGCCGCCATATGGGTATGGTACGCGGCGGGCGTTCCCGCCGCATGCAGCCTTTGCTGCAGCCGGGCAATCATGTGGATGTGACATGGTGGGCGCGGCTGGACGAACATATGGGCAGCTTTACCATCGAACCGCTGGGATTCGCCGCAGCCCGTCTCATTGAAACGCCTGTGGCGCTTTACGGTATCCAGCTGGCAGCATCCCATTTGCGCCTGCTACCTGAACGCGATCCGCATCGCGGTCTTTATGAGACGTTGCGGCTTATCATCGAACATTTTGACGATCCGCTGGCCTCTGGCGAACTGGTGCTACGCTTCGAAGTGATGATGCTTGAAGAACTGGGTTTCGGCCTTGATCTCAAGGAATGTGCGGCAACTGGCACCAAGGAAGACCTGATCTACGTGTCGCCGAAATCCGGGCGCGCGGTCTGCCGTGATGCGGGCGCTCCCTGGGCCGACAAGCTTCTTTTGCTACCGGGCTTCGTCAACAATACTGCCGTTCGTGCAGTGTCCTATGACGATATCGACCACGCTTTTAAAATGACAGGCTTTTTTTTGATGCGGCACGTCTGGGAGCCGCGTGCCGTCACACCGCCCGATGCGCGCGGCGGGTTTTTGAACGCCCTTGGACGGGCTATCGGCCTTCAACAGGCAAGCTGAAAACCTCGCCTTCAAAGGCGTCCGCTCCACGCCCAATGGCGTGTGTGGCTGCTATCATCCGCCCCCGTCGCCCCAGAATTTCGTCTGCAAGCGATATGAGCCGGATATTTGGTGTCGCAGATGGTGACAGGCTGCGAACAATTCCGGCAAGCTCGCTTTCATCCTGTGCCGGGTTCAAAGCGGAAGCGATGATGTATGCCGCAGCCGTGGAACGGGAAATACCGGCATAGCAGTGAATGAGCAAAGGCGCATTCATCGGCCAGTCCTTCGCGAATTGCAGAAGCGCCTGCACGTGGCTTTCATCGGGAACAACCAACCCTTCGCGTGGCTCAACAATATCATTGAATGTCAGTGACAGACGAATGGCATTGTAGCCATTGGGCAGAGTTGCCGGGACCTCGCTTCCAAGCGTTACGACATGGCTCGGCTGGTGCAATGCAAGCTGCGTTGCCAGTTGCGATAAAGGCGTTACGACGATCCGGCTCATCGGCCCTTCCGTGCTTGTTCCAATGCTGCAAACCGTGCGAGGAAATCCGTCTGCACGTCTTGCGTGGGACGCGGTGCTATATCCAGTCCCGTCGGATCGAAGCCACGCGGGCGCCCGAAATATTTCACAGCTTCGGTTTCGGTAAAACCGGCAAGCCGTGTGGCCTCGAAAAAGGCGGCGATCTGATCGGCGCGCTTGATCAGCGTCTTGAGTTGGGCGGGCAGGGTTACCGGAAGTGCAAAGCGCAGGTGAATTGCGTTTTCCAGTCGCGTTTCAATCATCTTGTAATTGCCGCCCATTACCGCCTTGAAGGGCGAGATCATGTCGCCGATCACATATTCCGGGGCGTCGTGCAGAAGCGAGAGTAGCTGCCATTCTACGCTGGCATCGGGCACCAGCCGGTTGAATATCTGGTCCACAAGCAGCGAATGCTGGGCAACGGAATATGCGTGTTCGCCGACGGTCTGACCGTTCCACCGCGCAACACGGGCGAGACCGTGAGCAATATCCTCGATTTCAATATCGAGCGGAGAGGGGGCCAGCAGGTCGAGACGGCGTCCCGACAACATGCGTTGCCAGGCGCGCGTCTTGCCGGAAGATCGGTCGGCGCTTGCCATCAGGCGTTCCCCGCTTCGGCTGCAGGAAACCCGAACCGCACATGGGGCGGCAACGCCAGCGTTACGGGCGTCTCGCCGACCAGAATGGGACTACCGGCATCTATTGCATCCTTGGCGCGATCAATGCGCACAAGCGCAATGCCGATCTTGTCAGCAGAACTGCCTATCGTGCCGATCTCGCGCCCGTCCACGGTAATGGGCGTGCCCATCGGAGGTAGGATTCCTTCAGAGCGAGCCACCAGAACACGCCGCCTTGCCGTGCCGCGATGCTGCATGCGTGACACAACTTCCTGACCGATGAAACAGCCTTTTGGGAAAGACACACCACCGGTCTGGTCGAAATTGACGTCATGCGGGAAGACGTCATTGTAAGCGAAATCCGCTTCGCCTTCGGCTATGCCATATTCTGCCCGCAGCTTCGTCCATGCACTATCGTCGGTCGTGCCTTCTGCCTGACCGTAGATCCGACGCACGTTCAGATCGGCCGGAAAGCGGCTGTCATGCTTGATTGAATCATTCTGTGAAGAATGTGATTCATTATGCCAGGAAACACTGACAAGCGATTCTGGCAGTTGTTTAATTTCGGCTTTCGCGCGCAGCCTGTAGAGGGTGATACGCTTGATGAAATCGGCGGCAATGCTTGCCGGAAGCTCGAAACGCAAACCGCCTTCGATACGTGAAACGAGAAAGTCGAACAGGACTTTCCCTTGCGGAGCCAGCAGAGCTCCCGGTTTCAGGTTGTCCGGTCCAAGCTTGTCGAGGTCGGTGGTAATCACAGCCTGCAGAAATTTTTCCGCCTCTTCGCCCGTGATGTGAACCAAAGCCCTGTTTGAAAGATTTACCGTTTCAGCTACCGTCGTCATCGCTTCGTCCTTGCCTTTCGCGCCCTCGTTACGTAAGCCCCAATGGAAAGGCTCGCAAGTCCTATCAATCTGGCAGGAGACAACTATGGCCGAAACATTCGATACGATTTTGAAGGGTGCAACCATCGTCAATCACGACGGTATAGGCCAACGCGACATCGGTATCCGCAATGGTCGCATCGCTGCCATAGGCTCTCTTTCCACATATTCGGCGGGTGAGGTGATCGATTGCACCGGCCTGCATGTGATGCCCGGTGTGGTGGACAGCCAGGTTCACTTCCGCGAGCCGGGCCTTGAGCACAAGGAAGATCTCGAAACCGGCTCTCTTGCAGCTGTGCTGGGCGGGGTGACCTCGGTCTTCGAGATGCCGAACACCAAGCCGCTGACCACCTCGGTGGAGACGCTTGAAGACAAGATTCGTCGCGGCCGTCATCGCATGCATTGCGATTTCGCTTTCTGGGTCGGCGGTACGCGCGACAACGCGAAAGACGTTGCCGAACTGGAACGTCTGCCGGGCGCTGCCGGCATCAAGGTTTTCATGGGATCGTCCACCGGCGATCTGCTGGTTGAGGACGATGACGGTGTTCGTTCAATCCTGAAGAACACGCGCCGTCGCGCGGCCTTCCACTCCGAGGACGAGTTCCGGCTCAAGGAACGCGAAGGCCTGCGCGTGCAAGGCGATCCGTCAAGCCATCCGGTTTGGCGCGACGAAGTTGCAGCACTTCAGTGCACGGAACGGCTTGTGCGCATCGCTCGCGATACCGGCGCACGCATTCACGTGCTGCATATCTCCACTGCCGAGGAAATCGACTTCCTGAAAGATCACAAGGATGTCGCGACGTGCGAAGCAACGCCGCACCATCTCACTTTGTCTGCAGATGATTACAAGACGCTTGGCAATCTCATTCAGATGAACCCACCTGTCCGTGACAAGCGCCACCGCGACGGCGTGTGGAAGGGTATCGATCAGGGTATTGTCGATGTGCTCGGTTCCGACCACGCGCCGCATACGCTGGAAGAAAAGCAGAAGCCTTACCCGGCTTCCCCGTCCGGTATGACGGGCGTGCAGACACTGGTGCCGATCATGCTGGATCACATCAATGCTGGCAGGCTTACGCTGGAGCGCTTCGTCGATCTTTCCAGCCACGGTCCGAACCGCATTTTCGGTATGGCCCGAAAGGGGCGCATTGCAGTCGGCTACGATGCCGATCTGACTATCGTGGACATGAAGCGCCGCGAAACGATCACGCATGAGCAGGCCGGTTCGAAAGCTGGCTGGACGCCCTATCATGGCAAGACCGTTACGGGGTGGCCGATTGGGACTTTTGTGCGCGGGATCAAGGTGATGTGGGAAGCGGAAATCGTCAACGCCAACAAGGGCGAGCCGGTGGAGTTCCTCGAAGCATTGCCGCATCGCTGAAGGCAGTTCACCTATGTTCGTTGTCAACCTGACCTATATCAAGCCTCTTGAGGAGATCGGGAGGCATCTCGAAGCGCATCGGGAATTTCTGAATAGGCAGTATGCGGATGGCGTTTTTCTGGCTTCCGGACCGAAAAACCCACGCGACGGCGGCGTGATCCTCGCAAGCGGCAAGGTTAGCAGGACCGAGCTGGATGCGATACTGAACCTCGACCCATTCAGGCAGCATGAACTGGCAATTTACGATGTTATTGAGTTTACGCCAGCGAAGTGCGTTCCTCTTCTGGATGGTATCCTTTAGAGAAAAGGATGCTAGCCGCGCATTGGCGTGATCTGTCCGCTCTTTGTCCGTAAGGAGGCTTTTGATCTCGGTTGCAAGGCGTATTTTCTCCCTATAGTCTTTTGATATGGAGAACAAAAATGTCCGCTCATGATACGGCTCTGCTGGTTATCGATGCTCAGGAGTCATTCCGCCACCGGCCTTACTACCGGGACGAAGAGGTTGGTGCCTATATTGAACGCCAGCAGGCGCTGATCGATGGTGCCATGCGTGCCGGTATTCCTGTGGTGCAGATTTTTCATGTCGAGAATGAAGGCCCATTCTCGGAAGCGTCAGGTCTGGTGAAGGCAATTTCACCATTGTCGATTGAGCCGGACGCGGTTTTCCGCAAGCGTCGCCACAGTGCACTGGTCGGAAGCGGGCTTGATGTCTGGCTGGTTGCGAATGGTATCCGTCGGGTGCTGGTTTCCGGCATTCGCACCGAGCAATGCTGCGAGACTACAACGCGACAGGCATCGGATTTCGGATATCATGTCGATTTCGTCAGTGAAGCGACATTGACCTTTCCGATGACCGACGCAAGTGGCCATGAGTGGAGCGCTGCCGAAATCAAGGCGCGTACAGAGCTTGTTCTGGCTAATCGTTTTGCCCGTATCGTGACCGTGGAACAGGCGCTCACAGCACCGGGAGAACGGAAGGCCGCATGAGTGAGCAAGCAGACATCACCCGGTCAATTCCGGTTTATGTCATCATCCCGCCACGTGTGCTTCTGCTCGACGTGGCGGGGCCGCTTGAGGTTTTGCGCAAGGCAAATCTCGATCAGCAGAAGGTACGGTTCGATGTTCATTATATCGGACCAGCTTCAACTGCGCTCAGCTCCATCGGTCTGCCGGTGGCTGGCGTTGAACCTCTGCCGCAGGCGCTGCCAGATGGCGCGCTGGTCATTGTTTCGGGTACTGCCGATATTCCACTTGGAAATGCGGAGACCGACCGAGCCGCTGATGCGGTGCTGGAAAAAGAGATCGTTCAATGGCTTCGCCGTACGGTTCGCCCCGGCGTGCGGCTGGTGACGATCTGTTCCGGTGCGCTGCTCGCGGCACGCGCGGGGCTGCTCGATGGCTACTCCTGCACCACGCATCACCTGACAATCGGTGAACTTGAACGACTGGCTCCGGCCGCACGCGTGCATGAAAACAGGCTTTTCGTTGAAGATGGCGAGCGACTGACGAGCGCGGGCATCACCGCCGGAATTGATCTGATGCTGCACATCGTTGCCGGGTTGACCGATCACGCCACAGCGCTGGCTGTCGCGCGCTATCTGGTCGTTTATCTGCGGCGTAGCGGCAATGATCCGCAGCTATCGCCCTGGCTTGAGGGGCGAAATCATATGAACCCGGTGGTGCATCGCGCACAGGATGCCATCGCACATGACCCGGCAGCAGAATGGTCCGTGGAAAGACTGGCGGATATCGGCGGGGCGAGCCCGCGCAACTTCTCGCGTCTGTTCAATGAATATGCCGGAATGACGGTGACGGACTACGTCAATCGGCTCAAGATCAGCCTTGCGCGAGAGATGCTTTTGCATTCCGAACTTGATATCGAAAATGTCGCGACACAGGCCGGTTTTGCTTCTGCCCGGCAATTCCGCCGGGTCTGGCAGCGCATCTATAAGGAACCGCCGAGCCGGGTTCGCATCGCAGTATGATTATTCGCCAGCGGTAAAAAAACGCCAGCTTCCGTCCGGGCCGATACCGATACTGTAGAAGATATAGCCGCCCGCCTTCTTCATATCCTCGAAATCACCGGCGGTGACGATTTCGAAAAGCTCCACGATCTGGGGTGGCGTCAGCTTGTCGAGAGGCATGGCGTAGAAATAGGGCCAGACATAGACTTCGTTGTCTTTGCCTGCGTTGAGATGCACATAGCCTGTGTCCAGCAGATCGACGATGATTGCCAGAACTTCCCGGCCAGCTTCATCGCCCGATAGTGATTTGAGGAAGTCGATAACGTCTTCCTCGTGGTCTTCCAATGAGAGCTGGGTGGCTTTGTCCTCAACGCCGAGGAGCGGTCGCAACTGTTCAATGTCACCGGAGCGGGCTGCTTGCAGCATGCGCTCGCGTGTCAGCCTTACAGGCTCGGGCAGCTTGTCAAAGTCGCGATGGATTTCCGGCATGGGTTTGGAGGATGCAGCTGGGGCTGGCACATTGTCTGGCGATATTCTTGGCAAGGCACGAGGAATCGCGCCGGGTAGCGGAATAGGGGAAGGGTTTTCACCTTCATCCGTCATGGGACGGGAGCCGGGCCGTTGCAGGAAATCCGACTGATCCGTCAGCGCGACTTTAAAGGCGCTCGCGGCTGCTGCGGGCAAGGCAATGCCACAGGCAAGGAATATCCCGGCCGATACAATTAGGGGCGAGGCGGAGTTCCTGATCGGAAATGACATGTGGCGCTGGAAGAGGGACGCCGGGAGGGAACTGTTGCGCCGGTCTGGTCCCGCGACCGGCACTCTGTCGATGCTATTGGAGAATGCGCTGCGGCAGGAAGGTTCCCGCTACGATTTGCTCGCGCATTCTTTCGATCAGCTCCAGCGCACAGTCGTCGCCTGCTTCACGGATCAATTCGGTAAGCGCAGTGGTGAAGGCCGCTTCGGCAAGGATTTCCGGTTCGATACCTTCAGAGATACCGTCAGCCCAGGCCTCGCTGTGATATTCGATTGCGACGAGCTTCTTCTCTCGTGCAATCATTTCGTCCAGATCGGCCGGTGCATGTTCCATAGACTTCATCCTGGCTTTCGCCTTTCTGTTGCACAGGCGGTGTCTCACCGTTTTGCGGGAGCTCTACCACCTTGCAAGCTGTCTGCCTTCTTAAGACAGTGTTAACAGATTATCACAGATTTGAAGGAACTAATCCTGTCAATCCGCACAAGAGTGAATGATTGGTTAATTTCCATAGCGCGAGATGATCTCGTTCGACAAGTCCTCGCCTTCCTTCATGTAGCGATCTATCGCCGCAAGCGCCGAGGGGGTGCAGCGGGTGTAATTGTCGCTGAACACGCGATACCCATGGTTGAAGCTCGAAATGAGCCGCACCCGTTCGGCTTCGGAAGGTTTCTCCGCCGTTACGATCGCATCCATCCGATCGCGCCATTCGCTGCCAGCTTCGCCGCACAGATTGCGCAGATAGTGAAGCGAGCCGAGAATTTCGGCCAGCCGCAGCATCTTCCCTTCATAGGGGGCATCCTGAGCGGAAGCCGGAAACGCCGCCCCGACCCATAAAGCGATCGAGAAGCAGATAGCCGGTCGAAAAAACGGAATGCTTTTCAATCGAAAACCTCTCACCTGAAAATGAGCTATTGCTATAAATAGGGGCCTCTTCAAGGCAGATCGCTAAACAGGATTAATATCGGAATGCTCGTCCTCAGTCTCTGCCACAGTGCGGGCAACATCGAGGGTGCTGTCCGTCACCTTTGCCGAAGCCATTTCTTCTATCGTCAGCCAGTGAATGGATGCAGCGTCGTCTCCGGCTACTTCCTGACCTGAAACGTCCATCGCCCGGAAGACGGACAGGTAGTAGCTCTTGTCATATGCTTGTCCCTCAAGCGCGAGGTCCACGGTAATGACATGGGATAACGCCCTTGCCTCGAGCGCTGTTTCTTCTTTGAGTTCACGGATCGCGGCTTCTTCGGGTGTTTCGCCCGGTTCGATACTGCCGCCTGGAAAGGCGAGCCAGCCTTTCCACGGTTCTTTCCCGCGCTCGACCAGAAGGAAACGCCCTGCACGTCGGCAGATCAGTGAAACACCGTGAACCTTGGCAGGAATCGGAAATACGGGAACAGTTTTCATCATGCTAGAACTACACCAGTTGGCGATGGAAAAGCACCCCTTGACCGCTCACCAAAAAGCTTGAACATGCTCGCCATGTGTGGACGTTTTTCATTGACTGCAAGCCGGGAAGAGCTGGAGGCCTTCGCGGCCGCATTGATCGCAGAGGATTTTCCTCCACGGTACAACATTGCTCCAACTCAGCCCATATTGACCATTATCGGCGGCGAAACGCCGCCGCCGGGCAGCAACAGGCCGGATCGTGTCGGGTTGCTGGTGCGCTGGGGTTTTGTACCGTCATGGGTTAAAGACCCGAACGACTGGTCACCCATGTTCAATATCCGCTCCGAGACGGCTGCGGAGAAGAATTCGTTCCGTGCGGCACTGAATCACCGACGTGCCCTGATCCCGGCATCGGGCTTTTACGAATGGCGCCGTGAGGGGAAAAACAAGGCTCAAGCCTACTGGGTGCGCCCGCGCAAAGGCGGCATTGTTGCGTTTGGCGGTCTGATCGAGACATGGAGCAGCGCGGATGGATCGCAGATCGATACCGGAGGCATATTGACGACAAGCGCAAACGGCCTGTTGCGACCGATCCATGAAAGGATGCCCGTTGTCGTGCAGCCGGAGGATTTTGCCCGCTGGCTCGACTGCAAGCGTTTTCTGCCGCGAGAAGTGGCGGATATCATGCGCCCAGCTCAGGAGGATTTCTTTGAAGCGATTCCCGTGTCGGACAAGGTCAACAAGGTAGCCAACACGACGCCTGATTTGCAGGAGCGTGTAGAGGAACAGGTTCCTTTGGAACGTGCGAGGCCGAAGCGAAAGAGCAAGCCCGAACCCGATGGTGGGCCCGATGACAGAAATGGCGGGCAGCTTTCGATGTTCTGACAGCGACCGCCAGTCTCGCCGGACTGGCGTTATTTGTTACGCATCAACCGACTCTGTTCGCCGAGCCCGCACGGCTCGGCGCTGAACGACATCTGCCTATTCAGCCTGTCTTTTTGACAGCGAGAATGGAGCGCCTGCGATTGTCGTTACGACCGTCGCTGCTGCGCCGCGTGGCGTTCAGCAATGCTGCAACAAGCACGGCAGGCCCGATTTCGCGGTACTTATCGACCAGTCGGTCTTGGCGGGGTTGCAGTTCACTTTTAGACATTGGTCCTTCCTTTCGATAATGCCTGATCACCATTTTGTGATTCATTGAGACCGAATGAAGGCTGTTTGGAGCCGGTTTTGCGGTTTTCCGGTTAACGCGGGAGAGGGTGCTCGCAGGTTGCAAAAATACAACATGCCCGGCGATCCGACCAAACTATCAGCCGCTTAGCGAAAGTTCTTGACGGAAGCACTCCTGCTGAGGATAAGTGCAGCCATGAAAACGCCGTCCACGATCATTTGTATTTGTGCGATTATTATTGGCTAGCAGTTTGCTGGCCCGGCCGTTTTCGTCTCCCTTTCATAAAAATTGGATGATAACGCCCCGGGCAGTCGGCTGCGGTCAGTTGCGCACTCATTTCACAGGTCTTTTTGGGGAATATTTACAATGGCTTATGCGCCAAAACTGCGTCTGTACAACACGCTGACCCGCACGAAAGAGGAGTTTTCTCCTCTCGATGCCGACAATGTGCGCATGTATGTCTGCGGACCGACGGTTTATGACTTCGCGCATATAGGCAATGCTCGTCCGGTGATCGTTTTCGACGTGCTGTTCCGTTTGCTGCGTCATGTCTATGGTGCAGAGCACGTCACCTATGCGCGCAACATTACCGACGTCGATGACAAGATTAACGCCCGCGCCGTACGGGACTACCCAGACCTGCCGTTCAATGAAGCAATTCGCCGGGTGACGGAAAGCACCAATGCGCAGTTTCAGGCTGACGTAACGGCGCTCGGCAATCTACAGCCGAGCGTTCAGCCGCGTGCCACCGAGCATATGGACGAGATGCGTGCGATGATCGATCGTCTGGTGAAGCTCGGTGTGGCGTATGTGGCCGAGGACCATGTTCTCTTCTCGCCGTCTGCCATGAACGAACGGAAGGGGCCGCGCTATGGCGCTCTTGCCCGCCGCTCGCTGGACGAGATGCTGGCAGGCGCCCGCGTCGACGTGGCGTCCTACAAACGGGATGAAATGGATTTCGTCTTGTGGAAGCCGTCGAAGGAGGGCGAGCCGGGCTGGTCCTCTCCTGCGGGGATTGAGGTATTGGGTCGGCCGGGCTGGCATATTGAATGCTCGGCAATGGCGACGGCAAAATTGCTCGAACCGTTTGGCGGCGGATTGAAATGCGATGATCCGCTGAAGAACCAGTTCGACATTCATGGCGGCGGTATCGATCTCGTCTTCCCGCATCACGAGAACGAAATTGCGCAATCCTGCTGCGCATTTGATACCGAACGGATGGCAAGCATCTGGATGCATAACGGCTTCTTGCAGGTCGAAGGGCAGAAGATGTCGAAATCGCTCGGCAACTTCATCACCATTCGCGATGTGCTTAACGAAGGTCTGCCGCAACTGGGTGTGTGGGATGACGTCGATGCGCATGATCGCTGGGTCGGTCTGGCGGCGCGCCTGTCTATGCTGCAGACGCAATATCGCGAGCCGATCAACTGGACGGCACAGCGTCTGGCAGAATCTGCCGATGAATTGCATCGCTGGTACGGCTTGCTGCGCGACAGGAAATTCACTGTGCCGGAAACGCTGATCGCAGTTAGCGAGGTGGTCGAGGCCCTGTCTGACGATCTCAATAGCTGGACGGCGATCACGGCATTGCGCAAGGCTTTCAAAGAGCGGGATGTCGCCGGGTTGGGCGAGGGCATGGCGCTGCTGGGCTTGCTGGATCCGCATTTCATAACGGCTGAAGGCATTCCGGTTTTTGCAAAGGCCGATGTGGATGGTGAAGCCATCGAAGCACGTATCGCGGAGCGTCTGCGCTTCATCAATGAGAAGAACTGGGCCGAGGCTGATCGTATTCGCGATGAACTGCTTCGCGAAGGTGTTCAGCTCAAGGATGGCAAGGACCCGGCAACGGGCGAACGCACAACCATCTGGGATGTGGTAGGCTAACAAGCTTGTGCAGTAGGGGAGGATGACATGACGCTTGATAACAAACCGATCTATACCGGCGGTTGCCAGTGCGGTGCGGTTCGCTTTCGCGTCGATGGCGCGATGGGCTCCGCATCGATCTGTCATTGTCGGATGTGTCAGAAAGCATTCGGCAATTTCTATGCGCCGCTGGTGTCGGTGGGGGACGCGAAGCTGGAATGGACGCGCAACGAGCCGAAGCGTTTCCGCTCGTCTAATCATGTGCAGCGCGGTTTCTGTTCCGAGTGCGGAACACCGCTCACCTATGAAGCTCCCGACGGGGTCGCACTTGCTATCGGTGCCTTCGATGCGCCTGAGGAAATCGAGCCAACGGTTCAATGGGGTATCGAGAAGCAACTGCCCTATGTGCCCGAGCTCGCTAATCTTCCCGGCTATACAACGGAACGCGACCCGGAGAGCATCGAATTTGTAAGAACGATGATTTCCTACCAGCATCCCGATTACGACACTGAAAGCTGGCCGCAACAGCAAGGTTGACCAAGGTTGACCGGGGGCCGCATACCCACCGACAGGCAGGCAAGAATGGCACGCGAACGCATCTATATCTACGACACCACTTTGCGGGACGGGCAACAGACGCTTACCGTCCGCCCGCAGCCGCGAAGCGTGCGAGGACGGACAGAACTTGAAACGGGTGGTTGCTGTCCTGCCCGAACGCGGGGAGCAGAATAATGGCACGTGAGCGCATCTATATCTACGACACCACGCTGCGGGATGGACAGCAGACACCCGGCATTGATTTTTCCGTGGAGGACAAGAAGTCGATTGTCGTGCTGCTCGAAGAGCTTGGCGTCGATTATGTGGAAGGCGGTTATCCGGGTGCCAACCCGACCGATACGGCCTTCTTCAAACGTCGCCAGACTGCTCGTGCCAAGTTCGTGGCCTTCGGCATGACGAAGCGTGCGGGTGTATCGGCATCCAACGATCCCGGTCTTTCCAGCCTGCTGCAGGCTTCTGCGGATGCCGTCTGCTTCGTTGCCAAGAGCTGGGACTATCATGTTCGTCTCGCGCTCGGCTGCACCAATGAGGAAAATCTGGAGTCAATTACGGCTTCGGTCACCGCAGCACGCATGGCAGGGCGGGAAGCGCTGGTCGATTGCGAGCATTTCTTCGATGGATATAAAGCCAATCCTGAATATGCGCTGGCCTGTGCCAAGGCGGCCTACTCTGCAGGTGCGCGCTGGGTTGTACTTTGCGATACGAATGGCGGCACACAACCATCGGAAGTTGCCGAGATCGTTGCTGCCGTGACGGCAGTGGTTCCGGGCGAGAGCCTTGGAATCCACGCCCATAACGATACGGAGCAGGCGGTTGCCGTCTCGCTAGCGGCTATCGATGCGGGTGTTCGCCACGTGCAGGGTACCCTCAACGGTATCGGCGAACGCTGCGGCAACGCCAATCTCGTTTCGCTGATCCCGACACTTGCGTTGAAGCCCTATTGGGCCGAGCGTTTTGAATTGGGTATCAAGCCCGCCGCGCTGAAGGGGATCACACGGATCTCGCGAGCCTTCGATGATATCTTGAACCGCCCCCCGACCGAGCAAGCGCCCTATACCGGCACCTCCGCTTTTGCGACCAAGGCCGGAATTCATGCCTCCGCGCTGCTCAAGGAACCGCAGACCTATGAACATATTCCGCCGGAGACGGTCGGTAACAGTCGGCGTGTCATGGTGTCGGATCAAGGCGGGAAATCCAATTTCATCGCGGAACTGGAGCGCCGGGGCATTAGGGTTGCGAAGGACGATGTGCGTCTCGACACGTTGATTGCACTGGTCAAGGAGCGTGAGGCCGAAGGTTATGCCTATGAAGGTGCGGATGCGAGTTTCGAACTTCTCGCACGCAACATGCTGACGCCGCAGCCCGAATTCTTCAAAGTTGACTCTTTCCGCTGTCTCGTCGAGCGTCGTTTCGATGTCAACGGCATGCTGAAGACCGTCTCAGAAGCCGTGGTCAAGGTGGAAGTCGATGGTGAAGTGCGCATGTCGGTGGCGGAAGGGCATGGCCCGGTCAACGCGCTCGATATCGCATTGCGCAAGGATCTTGGGCGTTTTCAGGCCGAGATAGAGGATCTTGAACTGGTCGACTTCAAGGTGCGTATCCTCAATGGTGGTACGGCGGCTATCACGCGCGTGCTGATCGAGTCCGGCGATGCGTCCGGCGCGCGCTGGCGCACGGTCGGCGTGTCGGACAATATCATCGATGCGTCCTTCCAGGCGCTGATGGATTCGGTCAATTACAAGCTGATGAAGAATCGTTCGATGGCCGGACTGGCCGCTGCCGAGTAAAGCCATCTGTTCACGGCGATTGATGCTTCGATCAGTTTAATTGAATGGATTTTATGGATCGTTGAGCGCATAGCAGGTGAAATTTGATGCTTCGCCTGCCACAACCGGCAGGCCGACACCTGTTGTTTCGCCGAGGAGAGAGGCATGTCCGATCAGACCATCACCGATACGCGCCTTTCTGACGGGTCGCGCGGGTTTCTGATGGCCATCGCAGCCTATGGGCTCTGGGGCGCTCTGCCTTTCTATCTCAAGGCACTCGGTCACATTCCGGCAATGGAAGTCGTGTCGCATCGTGTGATCTGGTCGGTTCCGGTTGCACTGTTGCTCCTTCTCGTGCTGGGGCAGTTCAAGGATATTCTCAATGCAGTGCGCCAGCCGCGCATGCTGGCCATGGCTGCCCTGACAGCAGGGCTGATTACCATCAACTGGTCGATCTATGTTTGGGCCGTTGCCCACGATCAGGTGATGGGTGCCGCACTCGGCTATTACATCAATCCGCTGTTCAATGTTGTTCTCGGCGGTCTCTTTCTCGGCGAAAGACTGACCAGGGTTCAATATGTTGCTGTAGGATTGGCTTTCGCTGCGGTCCTGCTTCTGACTGTCAATGCAGGCGGTCTGCCGTGGGTATCATTGGTGCTGCCGCTGACTTTCGGCCTCTATGGTTTCTTCCGCAAATCACTGCCGATGCCGCCGCTGCAGGGCTTCACGCTTGAAGTGCTCATCCTGTGCATCCCGGCGCTGGGCTACGTGCTGTGGCTGGCCGCAACCGGTCAGGACCATTTCTCCACCGGCCCGGCATTCAATGTGACGATGCTGCTTCTGGCAGGACCATTCACGGCCATCCCGCTGATCCTCTATGCCGGCGGTGCAAAACTGTTGCGCTATACGACGCTTGGCCTCATGCAGTATATGACGCCGACCATGTTGTTTTTCTTTGCGATTTTCATCTTCCATGAGCCGTTCTCGACGGCTCAGCTCGGTGCCTTCGCGCTGATCTGGGCCGGGCTTGCGCTCTATACGTGGTCGATGCTGGTAGAACATCGTCGGGGCCGGGCCAAAGGCTGATATTCACAAATTGCTAAATGTGATTCTCTTCCGGTGGATATGTCGCCGGAAGCCTTATTTTAGCCGCTGTGTTTACCACTCTTCCGTCGATAATCCTGCGGTGGAGAATTATTCAAAATGGTCTTCTGGTCAGCGCCAGCAAACAAACGACAAGTTGCTGCGACGGCGGAGCCAGATTTTGCGGCCTGCGGTGCTGCGTTGAAGAGCGAGCCGCTTTCCTCCCGCAGTTTGAAACCATTCCGGCAGGTTCGGTTTTCCCTGCATACGCATTTACGGTTTTGCCTGGCGCTGATAGCCGCAACCGCCATGGCCGGAGGCGGGCTCCTGTTTACGACAGGTCGGCTGGTCCGCCACGGTCACGCTGCTCAGCCCGTCATGGTCGACCCGGCTACTCTAGTTCTGCATCACGCCGCACAGAAAGAAGCGCGACTTGCGCCAGCAGTAGGTGGCGACACGGCCAACCGCATATCACGGCGTATCGATATCGCCGAAGGTGTTGAGGACGGCGATGCGCGTCTATACACCTATCAGCATGTGGTTCTCGACGTGAAAGGTTCGAGCCGGGCTGCCATTGATGACACGCTCCGCGAGGAGGTTTCCGCACCGAAATCCATGCCGAGACGGCCCGAGGAGGAACTGGAGCGAGGCGTTCCTATCAATGTCAGTCTGGCCAAACCGGCTGTCGGGACAGGGGCAAAAGTGCACGCGATCATTGTCGCGCCGCAGTCGCGCGAGCGGCTGGGCGCATTGTTGCAAGCGGCCGGTATCGCGGTTGAGGACAGCAAGCGTCTGGAAGAAGCCTTGGCTCGCACAGAACTGGTGCCCGGCGATAATCTTGAATTGTTGGTCGATAAACCCCGGCAGCAGGCCGATGGGGAGCAGCATATCGCGCTTGCACGTTTCGAGCATGGCGATATTGGCAAGGCCGTCTATGGGCGCGCTGACGATGGCGTTTTTCGCGCCACAGGCAATGAACGCCTTTTTGCCCGCCTGTCGCGCGATGCGATGCTGACGGCGTATCATCCGCAGAATGCGGTCAGCAACAGCGGCTCCATTCCGTCCCGGCTGGAGCAGGCAGGCGCCCCGAACACAATCGTCGGCGAGGTTGAGAAGCTGGCCGCACAGAACGGCGTTTCGCTGAAGGGCGCGAAAACACCCGACCTGATCGACCTTCTTTTCCGCAAGAGTGCCGAGACGGAAGCTGAGCTTGTTTTTGTCGAGTTTACAACGGACGGCAAAAGCCGCCGCCTATACCGCCATGAGGGCAATGGCGGTGCCGGCTATTTCAATGAAGACGGCTCGTCCATGACGAAGTATCTGATGCAGAAGCCTCTGCCGAATGGCCGTCTCAACGATGGTTTCGGCTGGCGCGTGCATCCTGTTCTGCACGTTCGCAAACATCACAATGGTGTCGATTACGATGCGCCGATCGGCTCGCCCATCGTCGCGGCGGGTGATGGTGTGGTGGAGCTGATTTCGTATCAGAAGGGATATGGAAAATATGTCCGTATCCGCCATCAGGGTGGCTATAGCACAACCTATGCGCATCTCTCATCGGCCAAACAAGGACTGAAGGTCGGGGAGCACGTCAAGCAGGGAGAGGTAATCGCCTATGTCGGATCGACTGGCTATTCCACTGGTCCGCACCTCTATTATGAGCTCAAGGTCGGCGATCAGTATGTCGATCCCTTGACCGCACGTCTTAACGCAGGCGAAAAACTGACCGGCTCATCCCTGAACAGTTTCCGTGAAGAGATTGATCATGTGGGTCAAATCGTCAACGAAATGAAACTGCCAGCCATTCCGAATGCTCCCGAAACCACGCAGTCTGCGTCCGGAAAAGGCAGCCGTCATCATTGATTACTTGATCGGGCGATGGGCATTTGCCAGCGCGACAAACTCTTCGACACTGAGCGTTTCCGCCCGGCGAGTTCCATCGATGCCAGTCTTTTCAAGGAGTTCGGCTCCGCCAACCGGTTTCAGACTTTGGCGCAACATCTTGCGGCGTTGTCCGAAAGCTGCTTGCGTGATTTGCCCAAGCGCAATCGCATTGCAAGGCAGCGGATCTTCACGCGGGACGATATGGACGACCGACGACATGACTTTTGGCGGTGGTGTAAACGCCTGCGGCGGCACGTCGAAGCTGATCTTGGAAACCGTTCTCCACCCGGCGAGCACCCCCAGACGTCCGTAATGGTCGCTGTCAGGTATCGCCACGATACGCTCGGCAACCTCCCGCTGGAACATCAAGGTCATGGACGAATAGAAGGGTGGCCAAGGTTCGACCAGCAACCAGTTGAGCAGAAGCTGCGTGCCGACATTGTAAGGCAGATTGGCAACGATGCGCGGCTTCGGCCCTTCCGGAAACAAGGTCGAAAAATCCTGCTCAAGAGCATCGCCGGAGATGATACGCAGACGACCCGGATAATGCGCTTCGATCTCGGCAAGTGCATCCAGGCATCGCTCATCGCGCTCGATTGCAGTAACATAAGCGCCTTGCGCAAGAAGTGCGCGGGTCAGGCCACCGGGACCTGGACCGACTTCGATAACGGGCTGGTCCTGCAGGTTGCCTGCCTGACGAGCAATTTTCGACGTCAGGTTAAGATCGAACAGGAAGTTCTGGCCAAGCGATTTCTTCGGCATCAGATCGTGCCGTTCAATTACCTCGCGAAGTGGGGGGAGGCCATCTATGCTCATGCCATCTCTACTTATTGGAGCGCATCCCGAAAACTGTGAAATGGTTTTCGGCAAAGATGCGCATTGAAACAAATACTCAGAGTGCCGATCAGGCGCTCTAATGTCCGTCGGCTGCGTTTCCAGCCAGTTCCTGTGCAAGGCGAATGGCAGCGACAAGGCTGTCCGGTCGGGCGATTCCTTGCCCTGCAATGTTGAAAGCTGTGCCATGATCCGGCGATGTGCGAATGAAGGGAAGCCCCAGGGTTACATTCACAGTCTCATCGAAAGCCAGTGCTTTGGCTGGAATAAGGGCCTGATCGTGATACATGCAGACTGCGGCGTCATAGGTCGCGCGTGCTGGCGCGTGAAACATCGTATCGGCGGGTAGGGGACCGCGAGCATCTATCCCTTCGCGGCGCAACGCCTCGATTGCGGGAAGGATAATGGCATCGTCCTCTTTGCCCATGGCCCCGCCTTCACCCGCATGCGGATTAAGTCCGGATATGGCCAGACGCGGCGACTGGATGCCAAAGCGTTCTCGCAATTCGGTGGCCGTAATACGCGACACTTCGATGATATCCGCTGTCGTCAAGCGGACAGGCACTTCGGAAAGCGGGATATGTATGGTGACCGGAACGGCGCGAAGCTGCGGCCCCGCCAGCATCATGACCGGCGTGACGGGCCTTCCCACATGCTTGCTTGCCAATTCCGCAAGAAATTCCGTATGGCCCGGATGCCGAAAACCCGCTTCATAAAGCGGTTTCTTTGAAATTGGGCAGGTAACGACTGCCGAAGCCTCGCCATTCAATGTGAGCTCAACCGCTCGCTCAATGGCCTCAATGATGCCCGCAGCGTTTTCCATCAAGGGTTTGCCGACACTGTCGGTCAGCCTGTTCTTGAGCGGGAGCACCGGCAATGCGCGAGAAAACACGCGGTTTGCCGCAGCAATGGTGGAAACAACCTCAATCTCGACATCCACGCCGAGATGTCGCGCACGCTCGGAGAGTTGCAGCGGATCTGCCAGCAGCGCGAAGGGCGGTAGTGAAAGCTCGTTGCGGCGCAGCCAGGCTGCAAGCGCAACATCGGGACCTATGCCCGACGGGTCACCAATGCTGACGGCGAGAGGAGAAACGGGTTCTGCGGACATCGCGTCGATATTCCAATGAATACGGATGATACCGTCTAGAGCGCATCCCGAAAATTGTGAAACGGTTTTCGGACAAGATGCGTTTCAAAACAAACAGTCGAGGCGCATCGATCTGATTAAATCAGATCGAAACGCGCTCTAACCCTCTTAGCGATTAACGATTTTCGCCTTTTCGCGCAGTTCCTTGAGATACTTGTTGCTGAGCTCCTCAGCCTTCTTTTCCTGGCCAGATGCGGAATCAGCTCCTTCCATGGAGAAGACGAGCTGGGCGACGCGATCATCCGAAATCTGTCGGGTTGAGCAGACAGCCAGGAATTCAACGCCCTTTTCGGTTTCCTGCGGTGGCGTGGTGCCTCCGACCGATGTTGCCTTGATGGCTTTCGCCCATTCGCCCGGCAATTGCTGCTCGATAATGCGACCGAGATCGCGAACAGTGACGTCAAGAATGCCCTTGGCCTGTTGACGGGTTGCATCGCAACTCTGGAAACGGGAGCGGAGTGCGTTTGCTTCCTGCTTGCGCTTGGAAAGCAAGCCGGGAGACCGCTTGGAGGCGGGCACTACGAAAATGACCTGCTGGAGGCGGTACTCGGTCGCCACAGGCTTCTTGCCACCGTCTTTCAGCATGCGCTGAACGGCTTCCTGTTCGCTGACCATACCAGTAGCGCGGAAGCGGGCGCTCACAAGGCGACCCCAGCCCATCTGGACCATGATGTATTTCTTGAAATGATCCGGTGTGACGCCCGACTGGTTCATCAACTGGTTAAGCTGTGTCAGGCTCATCTTGTTGCGGCTGGCAAATCCGGCATAAGCCTCATCCACCTGCTGATCGGAAATATTGATGCTGCGCGATTTCATTTCGACGCGCTTCAACATTTCGTCGGTCAGCTCTTCTTTTGCGACCTGGCTGAGATTGCCGCCCTTGCGCTGCAATTTCAAAAAGGCCACGCGGTGCTGAATATCGCTGTTCGTGATGGCGTTGCCGGAAACAATGACTTTGACCTCGGAACCTGCACCCGCAGCAAATGCGGGAACCGCAACCGTTCCAAGCGTCGTCAGACAGACTGCGGCGCTCAGCATGGAGGCGAAGAGAGGTCTTGCAATCATCATCTTTCTTTCCCGATTCCTTCCGGTCGACGAACGACAATCCTTACCGGACGTATCCCATTACAGTCATTGCCGCTATCGAACCCTACAAGCAATCATATCAGCGGCTCATCATAAGCTGCCTGTATAAATGAGCTAGTGCGGCGAAACAATGACCCAAAAGCTATTTTACGAAGCTTGTATCGTCTGAATACTGAAGAAAGGAAGCCAGATTGAGCTCGGATGTGCAAATTTCTTTATCGTATTAAATGGAAAGACCGGAAGCATTTCCAACACTTCCGGTCCATCAAGTTTAGAAAGTCTGGTTACCGCTGCCTATGTCGCCCAAGGTGCGGAGCGAAATGTTGAAGCCGACACTATGGGACGGCTTGTCATCGCCCGGATTGCGGGTTTGGACATAAGCCATCGAATAAGTGAAGCACTCATCGTCATATGCAAGACCTGACGATGCGCGGACCAGTGTTTCAGAGACCAGATCATAGGTACCCGAACCGAAAACGCGCCAGTTTGCATTGATACGCGCTGTTGCCGCACCGGTAACTTCCTGACGAAGTTCGGAATAACCGTAAGCCGGTTGCGGGGCGATATAGGCATATTGCCCGGAAACTGTCAGCTTCTGCCAGCTCTGCTGGGCTTCAAGCTCGCCGCGCTGAACCGAGAAACTTTCCTTGTCGAAACGGCCGCGAGCAGCCAGGGCGAGACCTGTCGAGTTCGATGTGCCGATCATGGCGACATAGTCGGAACGTGCATCCTGCAGGCCCGAGTCTGCACCAACATTCACGAAATCGCTGGTGCCGTAAGAATTTACGCCGCCAAGCTGGAACGACTGACCGCCGAGGGCATACAGAGCCCAGTCACTATTGTTGAAGTTGCCAGAATAGCGCAGGCCAAGGTTGGCACGGGTACCACCTTCAACGCGATCATAACCCGAGAACTTGTCGCGCGAGAACAGGTTCGTCGCATCGAAGACGAAGCTCTGGGCATCTTCATTCGGCAGTTCGCCGGCATAACGTTCGTTGTTGCGAACATAAAGCTGGGCGATAGGTTCAATGATGTGTGTCGAGCTTGTCGTCGAAAACAGGATCGGCCAGCGCAGTTCAAGTCCGGCGGTTGCCATGGCGCGTAAGGCTTCCGAGCGCACAAGCGCATCCGTATAGCCAGCATCTGTCAGATTGAAATTCGTATTGGCGCTGATAGCGTCACCACGTAGTGCCAGCAACGGCGTGATGACCAGACCGGCAGGCGTGATGAACGTGCGCTTCCATTCCGCTTCCTGGGTCAGACGAACATTTGTTCCGTCGAAGCCGGGAACGCGGGGAAACCTGGTGCCAAGAGGCGTAAAATTTGCATTCTGGCGATAAAGCGCCTGCAGATTGGTGGTGAAGTTCAGTTCACCACCATAAACCGGATCAGGCATCGTGTAGGAATAATCGAGGCTCGGGAAAACCCAAGGCTGCTTCGAATGCATCTCGTTCGGGTCGTTCGCGAGAAGGGATTCCTGCACGTTGAAGCGATAGAAATTCAGGTCGAAATAATTACGATTATTGACACCCGTGAGGTAGATCTTCGAAACCTGAGTTTCTGCACTATAGCCTTCAAGACCATAGGTGCGGCTGAAATTGCGGTCGGTCTGTGCCATCACATCCCAGCCGAAACGCCAGCGCGAATTGAGATTGAAATCGCCCTTAGAGGCGACCATGCCACGGTTGTCTTCTTGGCGGTCAACTGTGTTGAGATCGAATTCGCCCGGCTTGTTTTGATGAATGCCGGCGATGCGAAGATTATATGTGCCGTTTTCAAGGCGATGACGCCATTCGGCTTCAGTCAGAAAGCCCTGCTTTGAGTAATATGTCGAAGAAAGGGTCACGTCGTAATTCGGGGCGAGTGCCCAGAAATATGAGTTCTTGATACCGACGCCCAGATCGTCCTTGTACGAGAAACCCGGAAACAGGAAGCCGCTTTTACGCTTCACCGTCGGGTCAGCCATTTCGAATGCCGGGAACCAGGCAAGCGGCATGCCGAAAAACTCAAAGCGGCCATGTTCGAAACGGACCGTCTTTGTCGTGCTGTTCCAGATGATCTTGCGCGCCTTGATCTGCCAGAGAACAGGCTTGTCCGGGTTCTTGGCACAGGGTTCGCAGGCCGTATAGACGCCGTTGTTGAACGTCGTGATCTCGCCGTTGCTGCGTTCCGCGCTTTCAGCGGCAAAACGGGTGTTATCCGTCGTCTCGACGCGAAGGCCGTTTACGAAGCCGTCACGGAAACTGTCGGTGATGTCCATATGGTCGGAGTAGATCTTGTTACCGTCGCGCTCGACGATCTCAACATTCCCCGTCGCGGTCATGCGCCGCGTCTGCTGATTATAGGTTACCTTGTCGGCAACGAGATGATTGCCGTCATACTCGATACGCACCTTGCCCTGAGCGGTTACGGTGTTCACATCGCGATCATAGACAAGCTCATTTGCCTGCAGAAGCATGCGCGCATTCGGGTCGCTCTGGTAATTAGCGCCGAGCGCGTCCTGTGCCGATGCAGGTGAGGGCAGGGCCGCGACAGAAATGAAAGGTAAAGCAAGGACGCACGCCATGGCAGTCCCGCGCGCAAGGCGCGAGAGCGAATGGGGCAATACCATGCGGGCGTTACTCGAACCCACTAACCATCCTCCTTATGCAACAGAAAGGAGACACCAAAGAATGTCGCGATAATAACTGGAACCCAGGCAGCCACGAACGGCGGAACGAATCCCGCATTCCCGAATGCCTTCACTAGCACCGAAACGACATAAAGCATGAAGCCTGCGATAACGCCACCCAGAATCATAGCTCCTGACTGACCAAACCGCACAAATTTCAACGACACTGTTGCAGCAATGAGAGTCATCGCCATCAGCAATGCCGGCAAGGCCAGAAGTGACTGGTATTGCATGTCAAATGCGTTTGCGGAGTAACCGAATGAACGGGCGACTTCGATCTTGTGGCGCAACTGCGTGAAGGGAATGGTGTCCGGCGTCGCGAGCTTCTCTTCCACATATTCGGGACGCAGCTGCGTCTCTATCTGGAAACTCGCCATTTTCTGGGGTTCTTCGCCGCGCGCGAATCGCGTCACGTCGGTGAGCTCCCAGTGACCGTCCTTCAGCTGCGCGGTTCGCGCGTCGTAACGTTCCTTGATATTCTTCTTTTCATCGAACTGAATGAATGTCGCATCAGCAAGCGTAGCACCTTGATCCAGAATGCTTTTTGCGCCGATTATGGTTTCACCCTCATCGGTCTTCTGGCGCAGCCAGGGATCACGCAGTGCGGATACGTCGGTAACCTTGCCGGTCTTCCATGTCGATGCGATTTCATCGGCCTTGGCAAAACCGTAAGCGGCGAACGGATTGAGAATGAAGATCGTGGCGAGGCCAAACAGAAAGGCGCCGAAGCAGGCAGGCAAAAGGAACTGCCAGGCGGAAACGCCCACGGAACGCGCGACGACGAGTTCGTATTTTCTGTTCAGCGAGATGAGCGTCGCCATTGCGGAGAACAGGGCAACGAAGGGGATCATCTGCTGCATGATGAAGGGGACGCGCATGGCGGAAAGACCAAGCGCCGCCCACACCGAATAATCCGGCAGGTTTGATAGCTTGCTCGCATTCTCGGTAAAATCGAGAAGCAGCGACAATGCGAAAATGCCGAGCAGAAAATAGAGCGTTATCTGCACATAGCGGATGAAGAAATAGCGTCCGAGTGTCCAGCCGATCATGCCTGTCCTCCGGCATTGTTACGTGGACGTCCGGTGAAACGGGCATAGAGTTCCGAAACGCGCTTTCTCAAGCTGTCGATATAATCGAGAATGCGGTCATTCCATTTGTCTGGCAGACCGATCCGCCGCCCGGTGGCGAGCGCAAAGCCTGTCACGAGAATGACGGCCGCGGGCACCAGATACATGACAACGATATAGCCTGCATCCTTGTCTGCCCGATCCGACGCAAAATAGCCTGCCCAATAGACGAGAAGGGCGGTGCTGATTGCCGAGAAGGAGGCCGAGACACGGGCCTCGCGATGCGAACGGGAATCGCCCGCGAACGCCAGTGCGATCATTGCAAAGACAACCGGATAGAGCCACTGCGTCAGACGCCGGTGCAATTCGGCCTTGTAGCGTAGCGGTCGGGTTTGAAGGACCGGGTCGTTCGGGTCCGGGTTCAACAGATAGGAAAGCGGACGGTCCTTTGCATAGATGACGAAATCGTCACCAGCCGAAGCGAACTGGCTGAGGTCGAACGCGTAGGAATTGAACTTGATGATCGAAACGGTGCCGTCCGACACGTCGCGCCGCTGCACCTCGCCATTCTGCATCAGCAGCATGTCGCCGGTCGGCGTCGAAGCAATCGCGCCATCCGCAGCGTAATAGATGAGGTCGAGCGATGGATCGCGGGAATCAGCAATGAAAAGCCCGCCAATGCTGCCGTCAGCACGCCGTTCCGCGACCTGAATATAGAGATTATCCGCGAGCTTACGGAAATTCCCTTCCTGAACGATGACATTCATCAGATCGGCACTGGCATTGGCGATCATCGCGCGCATGTTCATGCGCGCATAGGGATCGACATAATTGGCGACGAGAAACGACACGACGGAAATGACGGCTGCAAGAATCAGAATAGGTCGCATGACCGCGCTGCGCGGTGCGCCCGAAGCATTGATGACGACCAGTTCGGAATCCTGGTTCATCGTCGAAAGCGTCTGTGTAATTGCAATAATCAGCGCAAACGGCATCACGAGAGGGATGGCCGACGGAATCAAAAGCGAGCTGAACTGAACGATTGTCTGGAATGTCTGTCCGCTTGTGGTCAGAAAGTCGATGCGCTGGAGCACCTGCACGGTCCAGGTAATGCCCACTGCAGCGCCAAGCACTGCGAGGAACATGATCGCCACCCGGCGCAAGATGTACAACTCAATCAATCGCATAGGTAGAGTCTACATCCCGGTTCCGTTGAGGGAGCACGCACCCGAAAAAGGCTGCATCACTCGTGATAATCACTAAACTTAATGACGCTTGGCTAAGATTGGCCCAATAAACGCGGTTAACAGATTACTAAATGCAACTCGAAGACGCCAGCTCTGCTGTTTCCATTAATGGAGCCTGTTAATGAGCGATGAGTTGGCTCAAGGCAACCAGTTTTTGCACGGAGCAGGGAAGACGGGTTTGCAATTGTGTCTTGCACGGTTTTCCTCGGGCTAAAACTGGCACAATCTGGGATCCACTCTTGCTGTTTCGCCATATTCGTCTCACATGAGTGGGGAAAAGTCGCGACACAATCGTGTCATTCTCAAATCGACATCAAGTTTGGAGTTGTCATGTCTAAACGTCCTTCGATCTCTTTCAGCGATTTTGCAGCACCGGGAAAAGGCGTGTCCATCGTCCTCGTCGCCAAGGGCGGCGGCTTCGCGGACGAGGCGGCTCAGGCTGCAGGCGGTGCGGAAAAGATTAAGCGCATTGCCGAAATTTCCGGATTTACCGGGGCTTTGGGCAAGACGGCGGAAGCGATCGAGACAACTTCCAGCGGTGTCGACAAGATCGTTCTGGTTGGTGTCGGGGAGCCAGGCAAGCTTGGCAATGACGACTGGCTGAAGATCGGCGGGGCTGCATTTTCACGAATCGGCAAGTCAGAGCGCGCAACCGTAACGCTTGCACTGCCTGAAACCACCATCGCCGGTGACGAGGCAGCAGATCTGGCGCTTGGCATGATTCTGCGCTCCTACAAGTTCGAACGCTACAAGACGCGCAAGAATAATGAGGAAAATGGCGATCCGAAACACGCTGCCAAGATCAGCATCTGCGTTGCTGATCCTCATACGGCGAAGCGTGCGTTTGAAGTTGCCGAAGCGGTGGCGGACGGCGTCATTCAGGCGCGCAATCTCGTCAATGAGCCTGCGAATATTCTTGGTCCGGTGGAGTTTGCACAGGAAGCGGAAAAGCTTGAAAAGCTTGGCGTGAAGGTCGAAATCCTCGGCGAGAAGGAAATGAAGAAGCTCGGCATGGGCGCGCTTCTGGGCGTGGCACAGGGTTCCGTTCGCCCGCCGCGACTGGTTGTCATGGAGTGGCAGGGTGCCAAGAGCAAGGAAAAGCCGGTCGCTTTCGTCGGCAAGGGCGTGGTGTTCGATACAGGTGGCATTTCCATCAAGCCGGCCTCCGGCATGGAAGACATGAAGGGTGACATGGGCGGTGCCGCAGCCGTCACCGGCCTGATGCGCGCGCTGGCCGGGCGCAAGGCAAAGGTCAATGCCATCGGCATTATCGGCCTTGTCGAGAACATGCCCGATGGCAATGCGCAGCGTCCGGGCGACATCGTGACGTCCATGTCGGGGCAGACGATCGAAGTCATCAATACCGACGCCGAAGGTCGCCTCGTCCTCGCTGATGCACTGCACTACACGAATGACCGCTTCAAGCCGCGTTTCATCATTAATCTGGCCACTCTTACGGGTGCGGTCATGGTCGCACTCGGCCAGTATCATGCCGGTCTGTTCTCCAATGACGACGAACTTGCGGATCAGCTTTATGATGCGGGTCAGTCGACCGGTGAAAAGCTGTGGCGTCTGCCGCTCGGTACCGAATACGACAAGATGATCGATTCGAAGTTTGCCGATATGAAGAACAGCGCTGGTCGTTATGGCGGAGCCGTCACGGCAGCACAGTTCCTGAAGCGCTTTGTTGGCGAGACCCCTTGGGCGCATCTGGACGTGGCCGGGACGGCTATGGGGTCGCCAGCAAACGAGTATAGCCAGACCTGGGCTTCCGGTTACGGCGTTCGTCTGCTCGACCGTCTTGTCCGGGATCATTTCGAAAGCTAAAACAAAAGGATGGGTGGAAAAGCGGAATCAGTTTCTCCACCCAGTTCCGAAACGGATAGTGCATGGCGGAAATTCTCTTCTACCATCTGACGGAATCGACACTTGACGAGGCCTTGCCCGGTCTGGTCGAGCGGTCGCTTGGGCGCGGCTGGCGTGTCACGATCCAGACCGTCAGCGAAGAAAGACGCGATGCGCTGGATGGTCTGCTCTGGACCTTTTCCGATACGTCTTTCGTGGCGCACGGCACCGATAAAGAACCCCATCCCGAGCACCAGCCGGTATTGCTGACCACCAGTGAAGCCAATCCGAATGGTGCGACGGTACGCTTTCTCGTAGAAGGCGCAGGGCTGGAACAGGCGGACGCCTATGAACGCCTTGTTGTCATGTTCGACGGGCATGATCAGGAGCAGCTTGATATTGCCCGGGGGCAGTGGAAGAGCTTCAAGACAGGAAGCCACGATTTGACCTACTGGCAGCAAACGCCAGATCGCCGCTGGGAGCGCAAGGCGTGATGCGACCGCTTTTCTATGTGATGATCGTTCTCGGTTTTGGCCTTGGCATTGGCTATCCGTGGTATATGCGCCATTTCACCGGCAGCGAGATTGGTCGCTGGACCATGCTGGAAAACCGCCAGAGCGGCTTCAAGATACAGGAAGTCAGGCTGTCGGCAGATGACGGGCCTGTGCGCGTGTTCATAGATGCAACGCCTTTGCCAGGATATGTGCCTGCGGAACGGCGTTCGGCAGTGACGCTCGCCGTCAGCCGCGACGGCCAGCCGGTTCTCTCCCAGGGACTCGATTTTGCCTCGACGAGTGGTTCCATCAACACGGACCGCCCGCAGGATGGCAGCGTCCTTCGTCAGAGTGCCGGTGACATCGATCCTGTCATTCCGGGGCTTTATGCGTTTCGTCTGGTGCAGGGAAACACGGATGGACTACAACTTTCAAAAGCCGATCTCGTATTGCGCCGAGGGGCGGAAACGCCCGATGAGGTCTATACGACGATAGGTCTGATCCTCGGTGCATTCGGTCTTTATGCATTGATGCGCACGCGGCTGCGTCCGCAAAGCTGAGCCCGGAGCTGAATCGATGACGATGCTCCGCAAATTTTCCGATAGATTGCTACTGTTGCTGCTTTCGGCTCTCGCCGCGTTGATTGCGCTCATACCGCTCGAATGGCTGGGCGTGTTCGGCTCTTCCTTCGAAGGGCAAAGCGGTTACGCCGCGCTTTATTTCGGGTTTCCCGTTCTGACGGTCGTTTTCGCACTTCTCGCAGTGCGGTTCATGCCTCGTCCTCTGCCGGTCGCGATGCGTATCATCGGCTGGGTCGTGCTGGGAATCGTGATCTTGTCGATGTTCGCGTAAGGCACTACCCGCAGAAAAACGGCCGATTTTCAGTCGGCCATCGCTTCTTCATATTCACTAGAAAGCTCCAGCCACTTGTCTTCTGCATCCGCAAGAGTAGAGCGTGCATCGCTCATGTCCTTGTTGATCCGGATCGCCTTTTGGGGTTCCTTCTCGTACAGAGCCGGGTCTTCCAACTGCGATGCAAAGCCTTGAATCTGTTTCTGCAGTTTTTGAATCAAGGCTTCGGTTTCCTTGATCTTTTTCTGCAGCGGCGCCAGGGCTTCGCGTTTCTGGGCAGCAAGTTTCCGCTGTTCTGCCTTGTTGACCTTGGCGTTATCGTCGCGGTCGGCAGCCGGTTCTCCCTTGGCATCGGCAAGAACGATTTGCCGGTATTCATCGAGATCGCCTTCGAAGGACTTCACGCCACCTTCGCGGACCAGCCAGAGCCGTTCCATGGTGGCTTCGATCAGATGGCGGTCGTGGGCAATCAGGATAACGGCACCGTTGAAAGCATTGAGCGCATGCACAAGCTCTTCGCGGCTGTCGATGTCGAGATGGTTGGTCGGTTCATCGAGGATCAGCAGGTTCGGACCATGAAAGGTCGCAAGCCCCATAAGAAGGCGCGCTTTCTCGCCACCGGAAAGATCTCTGGCCGGTGTCAGCATTTTCTCGGTCGACAGACCCATCTGCGCAACGCGGGCGCGAACTTTTGCCTCCGATTCCATCGGCATCAGTTTGCGCACATGCTCGATGGCATTGTTTTCCGGTATCAGGTCATCCATCTGGTGCTGTGCGAAGAACGCAACTTTCAGGCTTGGAGAGAGAGTAAGATTACCTTTCTCCGGCTGGAGTCGCCCGGCGATCAGCTTTGCGAGCGTTGACTTTCCGTTACCGTTGGAACCAAGCAGAGCAATGCGGTCATCATTGTCGATCCGCAGCGTGACATTGCGCAGCACAGGCTTACCCGGCACATAGCCGACGTCAGCATTATCGAGTGCGATAACGGGCGATGCCGTCTTTTTGTCCGCATCTGGAAAACGAAACGGTTGCACGTTGCTTTCAACGTAAAGCTCGATGGGCTTGAGCTTTTCCAAAGCCTTCATGCGCGATTGCGCCTGGCGAGCCTTGGTGGCCTTGGCGCGGAATCGCTCAACGAAGGATTCCATGTGCTTGCGGTGGGCTTCCTGCTTGGCATGAGCCTTTTGTTGAAGCTCCAGCATTTCATGGCGCTGGCGCTCGAACTGATCGTAGTTGCCGCGCCAGAAACTGATCTTCTTCTGGTCGAGATGCATGATCGAGCTGGTCGCCGAATTCAGAAGATCGCGATCATGGCTGATGATGAGGACCGTGTGCGGATAGCGCTTCACATAGTCGACCAGCCACAGCACACCTTCAAGATCGAGATAGTTGGTCGGCTCGTCCAGCAGCAGCAGATCCGGTTCGGCAAAGAGCACAGCGGCAAGTGCCACACGCATGCGCCAGCCACCCGAAAAGGCGGAGGCCGGTCGGCGTTGTGCTTCGGCGTTGAAACCGAGACCCGACAGAATGGCGCCCGCGCGGGCTTCCGCCGAATGGGCGTCGATATCGGCAAGGCGTGTATGAATTTCCGCAATGCGGTGCGGGTCGGTTGCCGTGTCAGCCTCTTCAAGAAGTGCTGTGCGCTCCTTGTCTGCCTTCATGACGATTTCGATCAGCGCTTCTTCGGTGCCCGGCGCTTCCTGCGCCACCTGACCGATGCGAGTATTTTTCGGAAGCGAGATGCTGCCTGTTTCCGGCGCAAGATCGCCCGTAATCACACGAAACAGCGTGGATTTTCCGGTGCCGTTGCGGCCGACGAAACCCGTCTTCGATCCCGCTGGCAGCGTTACGCTGGCGTGGTCGATCAGGAGGCGTCCGGCAATTCGTACGGAGATGTCGTCAAGGATAAGCATGATGAATGCGCTTTTGCACGGCTTGAGGTGTTTCCGCAAGTATCAAGCGAAACGCCGTCCCTCTTCCGTCCGCAGGAAATGTGCAAGATCGAGTGATGGAGCTTCCGTACCCAGCCTTGTGAACGCGGCGTGAATCTGTCCGCGATGGTGTGTCTGGTGGTTGAACATATGCGCAAGCGAGGGCGCGAGCCGCTGGCTTATCGTGCGCATTTCACGAGTAGGCGTGTAAGTATAGCGTCCGGCAAGCTTCTGTGTGTCGAGGCTGTCGGCATAGCGGCAAATGCGCACGTCTTCCGCCTGCCGCAGGTCACGCAGCATGATGAAATTGTCTGAAATGATGGTGTCCAGCGTCTTCGGATGATCGCCTTCGGTGGTGAAGCGTTTCATCCAGATCCGGTCGGCAACCAGCAAATGATTGAAGGTGCGGTGAATGGAACCGAAGAACAGGCCCAAATCGAGCCGGTATTCCTCATCGCTCAGTTCGGCAGCGGCTGCATAGACCAGTTCATTTGCCCATCGGTTATAATAGGCGAACATTTGAAAATACTGTTCCATGAGAGCCCCCTGACTTACAAGTCCGCGCCGCTTCGCACGACGTTGAATCGGCGCGAGCGTATCTATGCAATCAATTTTCTGCCGTCTCAAGGTGCTAATCGGTTCGCCTCTTGGCAATTCGGCCTATCGACGGTATAGAGCCTCACTTTTCTCCATTTCCCATCAAACAAGGTGTCATAATGGCAATCGAACGTACTTTCTCCATGATCAAGCCCGATGCGACCCGCCGCAACCTGACCGGCGCCATCACCGCCAAGCTTGAAGAGGCTGGCCTTCGCGTCGTCGCTTCGAAGCGCGTCTGGATGAGCCTGCGTGAAGCTGAAGGCTTCTATGCTGTTCACAAGGATCGCCCGTTCTTCGGCGAACTGACCGAATTCATGTCTTCCGCCCCGACGATCGTTCAGGTTCTGGAAGGCGAAAACGCCATCGCCAAGAACCGCGAAATCATGGGTGCAACCAACCCGGCAAACGCTGATGAAGGCACCATCCGCAAGGAATTCGCCCTGTCGATCGGCGAAAACTCCGTGCACGGTTCAGACGCTCCGGAAACGGCTGCAGAAGAAATCGCATACTGGTTCTCGGGCACCGAAATCGTCGGCTAACCCTTTCGAGAATTCAAAGAAAAAGCCCGGTTTGACCGGGCTTTTTTGTTTCAGAGGTTTTGCGCGAGCGTCGCCATTTCTTTCCCTTCATCATCGAAGAGAACAAGCTTACCCATATCGATCTTGTAGGACTTCGTCCTGCCGAGTACGTCCATGAACTTGCGCTCCTGATTCATGAGGGCAGGCGGGCACTGGACATAGGTCGATCCGATATCGGCGAAGGAAATATTTTCTCCGGCGACAGTTGCCTTGCTGAAATAACGGTTGCAGCCGCCTGAACCGCTGACAGCCCCGTCGGTCGAAACCGTCAATGTCGTTTGCGCATTGTCGATCACGCCGCCGCCCTGAATGTCTTCGGCGAGCCAATCCTTGCCCTCGATACCGATGGCGACACCTTCATCGGCGCTCTTGCGCACCATCACAACCTTGATTTCTGCCGGTTCGCCGGGATTCTCCGGATCGATGGTGTAACGTTCGTCATTGACGAACCAGAGCGTGTCGCCTGCGGAAATGCGGGCCTGGAGGGCATAAGTATGGCCGGGCTGGATCTTGTCCGTATCAAAATTGATGGCGAACGGGATCGGCGAACCCTGAACGGATTCAATCCGCGTTTCTCCAATGATCTTCGAGGGGGCGTCAGCCAGAGAGACGTCGGAAAGCTGAACGGTCAGGTTGGCTTCAGGCGGCAGCGCGATACGCTCGCGATACATGACCTTGCCGCTGACCGTCTTTTCCGCCGCCAGGCTGCTGGTCGGCATGGATGTGGTCAGGAACAAGGCAGCGCCACCAAGCGCGCCAATGCCGACCACAAGTGCCGCTGCAATCGAGAGGGTTTTCGCCAGTCCATTTCGCATCGTTAAAGCCCGAAACTTCCGTTCCCGCACGCATTGTTTGTTGCAAGACAGATGGCGCTTATGCGGATTCCAATCTGTCTGTCATCATCGCTTGTCGGCGTCTGATTCATAATGCCGACATTAGCGAAATCTTCATGTGAAAATTGTGGCAGCGCAAGAACGTGCCGCCCAAATTAGCCATTATTCTAGGGGGTTAAATAGTTAATTCACGATTAAATTGAGAAATAGAGATCAATAGAATGACAAGTAATCGTGAGATTATGATTGTTGCCAGCGTTCGCGGAACTTTTCGTCTTCGTCTTTGGACGACACCCAGCCACCGACCGAACCGTCCGCGAGATGCTCCCGCTTCCAGAACGGGGCGTCGGTTTTCATGTAATCCATCAGGAATGAGGCGGCTTCGAAAGCTGCATGTCGATGCGACGATGCCGCTGCGACCAGAACGATGTTTTCACCCGGCTTGATAAGCCCGTAACGGTGAATGATCGTGAGCGCGGTTATCGGCCAGCGCTCGATGGCCTGCCGGGCAATGCGGCTGATTTCCGCTTTGGCCATCCCCGGATAATGTTCCAGTTCCAGTGCGGATAGTGTGCCGCTCTCATCGCGACAAAGGCCGGTGAAAGTGACGATAGCGCCGATATCCGTGCGCCCATGTTCAAGCTTGCGCAGTTCGGCTGCCGTGTCGAAATCTTCGCTTCTGATGCCGACGAAAAGTGGGCACGTGGTTTGCCCGCTCATTTCATCCCCCCGTCATTGGCGGAAAGAGTGCAACTTCGTCGCCGTCATTCACAAATTCACTATGTTCGGCATGTTCCTGATTGATCGCGGCGCGAATAACATGCTCGTGTTCGAAAGCCGCTTCATATTCATCGCCGCGCGATTTCAGGTGGCTGATCAGATCGCCCACGGTTATTTTGGGCGAGGGGAGTTGGATAACCTCTTCACCCTTGCCGATTTTCTCGCGTACCCATGCGAAATAGACGAGTTTTACCGTCACTGGATCAATCCATTACGTGTTTGAGGCCTGCCTTGAAATAATCCCAGCCCGTATAAAGCGTCAGAAGCGCCGATATCCAAAGCAGGACAATGCCAATTTCGGTTACATAAGGCATGACTTTGTCACCGGCGGGGCCAGCGAGCAGAAATCCGAGCGCAACCATTTGTGCTGTCGTCTTCCACTTGGCGAGACGGGAAACGGGAACGCTGACCTTCAGCTCCGCAAGATATTCGCGCAGACCCGAAACCAGGATTTCGCGGCAAAGGATGATGATTGCAGCCCACAGTGTCCAGCCGGCAATCGTGCCGTCAGCCGCGAGAAGCAGCAGAATGGCGGATACGAGAAGCTTGTCGGCAATCGGGTCAAGCATGCGACCGATCGTGGATGTCTGCTTCCAGATGCGGGCGAGGTAGCCGTCGAAAAAATCTGTGATGCTGGCGATGGCAAACAATCCAAGCGCAGTCCATCGGGCGAAATCGCTTGATTCCAGCCGTCCCTCGACAAAAAAGCACAATACCACAAGGGGAACGGCGATGATCCGGCCATAAGTGAGGATATTGGGCAAGGAGAGGGTATGTTTTTTCTGCATTGTTCCGCCGCGTCGCTGTTAGAGCGGTTACTGTCTTAACAGAATCGTTAGAACCGCTCTAACTATTTGTTTTTACGCATTTCCGAACGCAAACCATTTCATAGTTTTGGCATTGAAAATGCTCTAGGCCACATCAACAGGGATGAGAGGTAAAATCAACACCTGCGAATATATTCTACCGGGACCTAATGACGCTTGCGCTTCAATCCCGGACAAAATTACGTCATCTGTCACGAAAATGGTCGTGAATCGTCTTGGCCATGGCCTCCGAGATGCCCTCGATCTGCATCAGGTCTGCCACAGCGGCTCTGGAGACTGCTTTCGCTGTCCCGAAGTGGTGCAGAAGAGCACGCTTGCGCGATGGGCCGATTCCGGCAATTTCATCGAGCGGATTCTTGATCATTTCCTTCTTGCGTCGGGCGCGGTGCGTACCGATGGCAAACCGGTGTGCTTCGTCGCGCAGACGCTGAATGAAATAGAGTACGGGGTCGCGCGGCGGCAACGTGAAGGCCTGCTTGCCTTCCACAAAGAAGCGTTCGCGTCCCGCTTCACGGTCGACGCCCTTCGCAATGCCGATTGCATTAACCAGATGGCTGATCCCAAGTTCACCGAGAATTTGCCTGACCGCGCCGACCTGACCTTGCCCGCCATCGATCAGAATGACATCGGGCCATGCAGGGAACGTATCGGTTGCTTCTGCATCGGTTAGTTTTTCCGGCGTGCCATGCTCTTTGACCAACCGTGAAAACCGCCGCTCGATCACCTCGCGCATCATGCCAAAATCATCGCCCGGCGTAATGTCGGTCGAGCGGATGTTGAATTTGCGGTACTGATTTTTGACGAAACCTTCCGGTCCCGCGACGATCATGCCACCGACAGCATTCGTGCCCATAATATGCGAGTTATCGTAGACCTCGATCCGGCGCGGTGGCTGGGAAAGGCCGAAGGTCTCAACCATGCCCTGCAACAGGCGCGCTTGCGACGATGTTTCGGCAAGCCGCCGTCCAAGCGCTTCACGCGCATTGGTCAGCGCGTGATCAACAAGATCCTTCTTCTCGCCGCGCTGGGGAACGTTGACCTGTACCTTATGTCCCGCGCGCGTCGAAAGAGCTTCGGCGATAAGAGATTGTTCCTCAACTGTTTCGGACAATAAAACCAAACGCGGGCATGGCTTGTCGTCATAGAACTGGGACAGGAAAGCTCCAAGAACCTCGGCCGGGCCGAGCGAACTGTCTGCCTTGGGGAAATAGGCGCGATTGCCCCAGTTCTGGCCGGTTCGGAAGAAGAAGACCTGAATGCAGGTCATGCCGCCTTCCTGATGGATGGCGAAAACGTCGGCCTCTTCCACCGTCTGCGGATTGATGCCCTGATGGGATTGCACGTGAGAAAGCGCCGCCAGACGATCCCGGTAAACCGCTGCGTGTTCGAAATCGAGGTCAGCCGAAGCCGCCTGCATCGCTGTTGCAAGATGGTCTTTTACCGACTGGCTCTTTCCCGAAAGAAACGCCTTGGCCTCGCTGACGAGCTCAGCATAGTCCTCGTCGCTGATCTCGTGCGTGCAAGGGCCGGAACAACGCTTGATCTGAAAGAGAAGGCAGGGTCGGGTGCGCGTTTCAAAAACCGAATCTGTGCAGGTCCGCAGCAGGAAGGCGCGTTGAAGCGCGTTGATTGTGCGACCGACAGCGCCAGCGGAGGCGAAGGGGCCGAAATAGTCTCCCTTGCGGGACCGTGCGCCGCGGTGCTTGAAGATGCCTGGTGCCCGATGATCCCCGGTCAGAAGAATATAAGGAAACGACTTGTCGTCGCGCATCAGCACGTTGAAGCGCGGGCGCAGCCTCTTGATGAGATTGGCTTCCAGCAACAAGGCTTCGGTTTCCGTGCGGGTAACGACGAATTCCATCGTCACCGTCTCGCGGATCATTCGCGTTATGCGATTCGAATGACCGATCCCGCGTGCATAATTGGATACGCGTTTTTTGAGATTGCGCGCCTTGCCGACATAAAGCACATCGCCGTCACTGTTGAACATGCGATAGACGCCCGGATTGTTCGGCAGGCGCTTGACGAAAGCATTGATGATGTCCTGACCGCTCAGACCTTCAATATCCGGCAGGCCATCCGATGAATCCCATTGGATGGAATCGGCAGCCGAGGGCGATGCCGAAACTTCGACTATATCGTCGGTCTCGTCGTCATCTTCGGTTTCCGCGTCGCCAATGATAATACCGGCCACATCCTGCTCGTCATCAGACGGCAGGTTTGCAACGGTATCCTCATTGTTCTTGCGGTTTCCAGTCATTCGGTGATTCCTGCGATGTCCGGGGTTTCCCATGCCAGATGCTGTCCGCCATCCAGCGCGACCATCTGGCCGGTGACAGAGCGGCTTTCCCAGAAATAGCGAACGGTACGCCCAAATTCCGACAATTCCGGAGCACGCTGCAAAAGAAGTTTTTCCACCTGCTGTTCGAAATCGCCCGGCTTCTGTCGTTCGCTCGGCAATGTCGGACCAGGGGCAATTGCATTGACCCGGATTTGCGGAGCAAGCGCCTGCGCCATGGTTCGGGTGGCATTCCAGAGAGCAGTTTTCGAAAGTGTATAGGAAAAGAAGTTCGGGTTGAGCTTCCAGACGCGCTGGTCGATAACATTCACGACAAGCGCTTCTTCGCCGTCAGGCAAAGCTTTTGCCATTTCCTCGGCCAGCAGGACGGGCGCTTTCAGATGGATGGCGAAATGCTTGTCCCACAGTGCCATATCCAATTGACCGATGTGATCATCTTCGAAGAGCGACGCATTATTAACGAGAAGCCGGATCGGCCCGATCTGGCTCGATGCATCATTCACGAGATTTCGAACATCGGATTCGGATGAAAGGTCCGCGCGCACGACACAGGCTGTCCCGCCTTGGTCGGTTATGGCTGTTGCGAGAGCTGCGCCTTCAGCAACGGAATGATTGCAATGTATGGCGACCGGAAAGCCATGGGCGGCAAGGTCTTCGACAATTGCCTTTCCAATGCGCCGAGCGCCGCCGGTTACCAGGACCGGGCATTTAGCAAGCAGGCGAGGCTCGTGATCGTTCAACACGGTAAACACTTTCTTATCGAGATTCTTCAATCGATTTCATGCCACTTCGGTCGGAAAATTGCAGCTAAAAACAGCGCATGCGATATTCATAACTGACAAATCGGTAGGGATTTCAGCGACTTCGTTTCGCTCTTGCGGGTGTCGCCGCTGACACAATCAGCGCTCACCCACTATATAGGTGGCTGAATTCGCCGTTGCCATAATGCAACATCGCATTTTTGCCATGTTCTCGTCAGGTTCTCTCCACAGAAGCGGGCATTTCGTGCCGCAATTACCGCCGATATGTCGGTCCTGTCAGCGCGGCATGGACGATTTGCTCCCAACGTCGCCCACCCGATAAGGGACCGCGCCAAACGTAATTTGTGTAAGGAGAATGCTATGCGCACTCTTAAGTCTCTTGTAATCGCCTCGGCTGCGCTGCTGCCGTTCTCTGCGACTGCTTTCGCTGCTGATGCCATTCAGGAACAGCCTCCTGTTCCGGCTCCGGTTGAAATGGCTCCGCAGTACAGCTGGGCTGGTGGCTACACCGGTCTGTACCTCGGCTATGGCTGGAACAAGGCCAAGACCGACACCGTAGGCACCGTCAAGCCTAACGACATGAAGGCTGGCGCTTACGCTGGCTGGAACTTCCAGCAGGATCAGTTCGTATACGGTGTTGAAGGCGACGCTGGTTATTCCTGGGCCAAGAAGTCCAAGGACGGCCTGGAAGTTCAGCAGGGCTTCGAAGGCTCGCTGCGTGCACGTCTCGGCTACGACCTGAACCCTGTTATGCCGTACATCACCGCTGGTGTTGCCGGTTCGCAGGTTAAGCTCGACAACGGCTTTGACGACGAAAGCAAGTTCCGCGTTGGTTGGACTGCCGGTGCCGGTATTGAAGCCAAGCTCACGGACAACATCCTGGGCCGCGTTGAATACCGTTACACTCAGTTCGGTAACAAGACCTACGACCTCGGTAACGAATCGGTTCGTAACAAGCTCGACACCCACGACATCCGCGTCGGCGTTGGCTACAAGTTCTAATTATCTGATAATTGAACACGGAAAACCGGGCAGGCAACTGCCCGGTTTTTTGTTGCGTTTATTTCGATCAATTCTTCGCGGCCTCTACCAGCCAGTCACGAAATGCGGCCATAGCTTCGGTTTCTGTCCGCGACTGCAGCCTTGTCAGCCAATAGCTGCCCATGGTCACTGTTTTCTCGAATGGCTGGATTATGGTTTCTGACAGCAATTGCCGGGAGAACATCAGCGGCGGCGCAAGTGCGATGCCCGCTCCCTGCATGGCCGCTTCCATCATGGCAAGCGACGAATCGAACATGATGCTTCGGGGCAGGGGCATGTCACCTGTGACGCCTGCAGCCAAAAACCATCGTGTCCATTCATCGGCACGGTAGGACCGCAGCAATGTGTGCCGCGCGAGATCGGCCGGTGTCTGCAGTTCATGCGCAAGTTCCGGAATACAAAGCGGCGATAGAGGTGCTTCCAGCAGCTCGGTTGCGTCGATGCCGTGCCACGCGCCGCTGCCGAAACGGATGGCGTAATCCAGACCTTCTGCGGCTATATCCACCCGGTTGTTGTTGGTCGACAGCCGCAGGTCGATGAACGGGTAGCGATTTTGAAAATCGCGCAGGCGTGGCAGAAGCCAGCCGACGGCCAGTGTGCCGACAGCACCGACCCGCAATATTTCCCGATAATGTCCCGCCTCGAAACGCTCGAGCGTACCGGCAATCCTGTCAAATGCGTCCTTCAATGTGGGAAGCAGCGTTTCCCCCTCGCTTGTCAGCATGAGCCCACGGGGCAGACGCTCGAACAAGGTCACGTTCAGACGGGTCTCCAGGCTTTTGACCTGATGGCTGACAGCCGCTTGCGTGACGCAAAGTTCAATTGCCGCTTTCGTAAAACTCAAGTGACGCGCGGAGGCTTCAAAAGCACGCAGGGAATTGAGAGGGAGATGCGGACGAACCATGAATGCCCTAATTTTTCTAATGCCAAATGCTAGATAACGTCGTTTGTCGCCCTCACGCAAGCATCGTATATCAGCAATGCCTGAAAGGCTTATATCTCGTAGAAGCACTGGAAAATGCCGAAAACGGGCTTCACTATAATGGATCGCGCAATACCGGCTATGTCTTGAGAGAGACATAGCGGAACGCCTAATCATGAGGTTTATTTATCTGTCATGAGAAAATATACAACACTGTTGATCGGTTTCCTCTCGACTGCTGCTATTATCCCGAATAGCGGCGCGCTGGCTGCGAGCAAGGTAAACGATAGTGACTTGCGCCGCATCGTCGATGAAACCGTGCGCCCACTCATGGCTGAGCAGAACATCCCCGGCATGGCTGTTGCCATCACCATCGACGGCAAAAGCCATTTCTTCGGCTATGGCGTGGCATCGAAGGAAAGCGGGCAGAAAGTCACCGAAGACACGATTTTCGAGATCGGCTCAGTCAGCAAGACGTTCACCGCCATGCTTGGCGGTTACGGATTGGCTACGGGCTCTTTTTCCTTGTCTGACGTCGCGTCCAAATGGTCTACCGAGCTGGCGGGCAGCAGCTTCGACAAGATAACCATGCTCGATCTCGGGACCTACACGCCGGGAGGATTGCCCTTGCAATTTCCCGATGCTGTCACCGACCACACATCCATGCTGGCTTACTTCAAGAACTGGAAGCCGGACTACGCGGCGGGCACGCAGCGCCGTTATTCGAACCCCAGCATTGGCCTGTTCGGTTATCTGGCAGCGCGAAGCATGGACAAGCCATTCGATGTCCTGATGGAGCAAAAGCTTCTGCCCGCATTCGGCATGAAGCATACTTTCGTCAACGTGCCGGAAAACCAGATGGAAAACTACGCTTACGGCTACTCCAAAGCCGACAAGCCAATCCGGGTATCGGGCGGCACGCTGGATGCACAAGCCTACGGCATCAAGACCACTGCGCCTGATCTCATCCGCTTTGTCGAACTGAATATCGACAGCTCATCTTTGGAGCCTGCTTTTCAGAAAGCGGTCGCCGCAACGCACACGGGTTACTATCACGTCGGCGCAAACAATCAGGGACTCGGCTGGGAATTCTATACCTACCCGACCTCGCTCAAGACGCTTCTGGCGGGTAACTCGTCGGATATGGCGTTGAAATCACACAAGATCGAGAAATTCGATACGCCCCGGCAGCCGTCAGCGGATGTCTTGATCAACAAGACAGGTTCGACCAACGGTTTTGGCGCATATGCGGCCTTTATTCCGGCGAAGAAGACCGGAATTGTTCTGCTTGCCAACCGGAATTATCCGAACGATGAGCGTATAAAGGCCGCTTACCGGATATTGCAGGCGCTCGACAAGAACCAGTAGACCGCAAAAAGAAACCCCGGAAAATGAACTGACCCCCGAAAGTTGGACACCCAACTTCGGGGGTTTTGCATGTCGAAATACAGCAGCACGTTCAAGCAGGAGATCGTCGCGTACTACGGCGACGGCGGGCACAGCTACCGAGAGGTAGGTCTTCGTTTCGGGCTCGACTATTCCATGGTCCGCCGGTGGGTCGCCAGTCACGCGGCACATGGCGTGGCTGGCTTATCTCGCAAGCACAGCCATTATGATGCACAGTTCAGGCTGTCGGTCCTTGAGCGGATGTGGAAGGATGGATTGTCCCGTCGGCAGGTGGCTGCGCTTTTTAATATTCGCAGCGCAGCTTGCGTGTCAGTCTGGGAGGATCGATATGAGCGCGGCGGCCTTGAGGCCTTGGCTCCGCGCCGAAAAGGGAGGCCGCGATCTATGCCGAAGCCACCTGTCGCCGCACCGCCGAGCCTGGTTGCCGACGGGGATGGATTGCCAAGTGATGAAGCCAGGACCCGCGAGGAATTGCTGGCAGAACTGGCCTATCTGCGCATGGAGAACGACTATCTAAAAAAACTGGAGGCCTTAACGCAGGCGCGTCAAACGCCGAACGGGCGCAAGCCGTCCAGGCGTTAAGGCCGCTCCATCCGCTTGAAGGGCTGCTTGCGCTTTCGGGTCTGGCGCGCAGCACGTTCTATTATCAGCTCAAGGTGCTGTCGTCAGGCGACCGGCATGAGGCCTTGAAATCGACGATCCGCTCCATCTTCGATGAGCACAAGGGCCGCTACGGCTATCGCCGGGTGACGGCGGCGATCCGTGGGCGTGGGGACGCAGTCAATCACAAGACCGTCCAGCGGCTGATGGTCGAGATGGGGCTGAAGTCTCTGGTTCGACCCAAGAAGTACCGTTCCTACAAGGGTGGGGCTGGCCGTGTGGCACCCGATCTACTGCAACGTCAGTTCTCGGCCAGACGGATGCATCAGAAGTGGGTCACAGATGTCACCGAGTTCAATGTCGCCGGGGAGAAGCTGTTCCTGTCACCCATCATGGACCTTCACAACGGCGAGATCATCGCCTTCGAGACAGCCAGACGACCCGTCTTCAAGCTGGTCAAGGACATGCTCGGCAGGGCATTGAGCCTGCTCGATGACGAGAACAGGCCAATCCTGCATTCCGATCAGGGTTGGCAGTATCAGACGCCAGAATGGCGCCGGATGCTCGAAAGCAGCAATATCGCAGCAAGCATGTCACGCAAGGGAAACTGCCTCGACAATGCCGCCATGGAAAGCTTCTTCGCGACGCTCAAGTCCGAGTTCTTCTATCCCAACCGCTTCGACAGCATTGACAGTCTGCGCGATGGCGTTGAGGACTACATTCACTACTACAACAACGATCGCATTCGCATGAAACTAAAAGGGCTGAGCCCTGTGCAATACAGGACCCAGCCCTTAAATAATCCCAGCCTATGAACCGTCCAACTTTATGGGGTCAGTCCAAAAACCCGGGGTTTCTTCTTCATTTGCAGAGAACTCAACCGCGCGGCAGCAGTTCCGTCAGTTCCGGATGCAGTTCCTGAAAACGCTTCATCCAGCGCTTGAGCTTGGGACGGTTGCGTTCCCACTTGCCTTCAAAACGCAGAGCCAAATAACCGAGCGTAGCGGCGACAGCGATATGGCCGCCATGCAGCTTGCCGGCCAGCCGCGGCGGTGCCTCGTTCAGAAGGTCGAGCGCCCGTTCGGCCTTGCGCCATTGCAGGTCGAGCCAGGGCTGATGAATTTTCTCCTCGGGGCGAAGGCGCCGCTCATAGACATGCGCCAGAAGCACGTCGCAGAGACCATCGGCGATGGCTTCATAGCGCTCGGCATCGGTGCGCTTTTCCGCATTGCGCGGGAAGAGCTTGTTGCCCGAAACCCGGTTCAGATACTGGATGATTGCACGGCTGTCGAAAACAGATTTGCCGTCATCCGTCACCAGCGTCGGGATTTTTCCAAGCGGGTTGGCATGGATAAGGTTCTCCGGTTCCGCCGATGTATTGACGACAATGCTTTCAAACGGAATGCCGGCATAGTGAGCGGCCATACGGACCTTCGCACTATAGGGCGAAGCGGGCGAATAGAGAATCTGTGTCATCGTTTATTCCTGATGGATCATTGTGTTGCGGGCATCATGACCGAGCGGCTTCGGCAGGCATTGGCATCAACCTGACCGCAGGCGCGGTATTGCAGGTCTTTTGTCATGCAGATGCGGACTTCCTGAAGATAGTTCCGCTTGCAGCTCACCGAAATTCCGTCCGGCTTCATGCCGGGATTGGCTGCGATAAAGGCTTTTTCGACGAGCAGTGGATCCACACGCCGCCCGCTGGCCAGATTGCGCAGGCTGGGCGGAATGTTGACCTGATCGAAGGCATTGCGCAGCGTGGAAAAGTATTTGTCCTGCGACAGGCCGGAGCAACTGCCATGCTTGCGCCATTGATAAGCGACGAGACCGGCAGAAGGCATGATGTCGGACAGGCTGGAGATAATCTGGCGAGGCACATAGCCGCCCCGACTGCGGATGTTATCAAGCTGGCAGTTCGCCGGGTAACCCCATTCGTTCTGCGGCCAGAGACCATGCACCACAAAACCGAAGGGACGGCTGGTACCACATTGCTGTTTGTTGGCGCGCGGGCCTTCCGAAACGCAATAGCTGGGCGACCAAGAGAGGGCGAGGACATAGAAGTCGAACTCGCCCGGAATGTCATCAGCCCGGCTTGGCGCAACGGCTAAAACGCTCGCAATTGTCGCTGCGAGCAACATAAACGCAGCCGCGCCAAATTTCCGCAGCATATGCCCTCCATTCACTCAACGGCTGGCTGTATCAAGCCGCTTAATTTTAGCGAAGAACGCGGCAGCTTGCGTCGTACACATACCAACGGTCGAAACCGTCGACGCAGAACTCGACATTGCGGCCCATCGAGGCAAAGCCCTGACCTTCCTCGATCATGTACCAGACCGAACGATACTGACCGTCGGTCAGAACGGCGGTTGCCTTGCAATAGGTGCGCTCGATCTGGGCCGGATTGGTCTTCGGTTCAAACCGCGTCAGCTGAACATCGCTCATGGCCGAAATGCCGACCTGGGGCAGGTTCGGAACATGCCGAACCTGATAGCCGAAATCTGAAACCACCGACCGCAAAACACCTTGCTGGCTGCATGCGCCGGCATCGGCAACACCCGCAGGCGCCGAAGCAAGATAATCTGCGGCACTGGCCGGTAGAGACGCAAGCGTCAGGGGAAGGACAGACGCTGCAAACAGGGCTGCGCGTGAATACTGTCCGATGCGTTCCAGGGTTCGTTGCATATCTCTGTCCTGTCCCAAATTGCGGGCTCGCACCCGCTCTCATCTGCGATAACCGAAGCGTTGAGGCGCAGTTTCTGTCAGCAATTCACGCGGGTCAAGTGCGATCAGCCTCGCTGCGCACCCACTTGATGCTGAAATTACTCCCTTTTTCCTCGGCCAGAAGCTTGGTAAGGCAGGGAAGCAGGGTTTGCATCTCACTTTCAAGTGTAAAGGGCGGGTTGACGACAATCATGCCGGTGCCATCGAGGCGCGGTTCGGCGGACGGCGCACGAATCGCCAGCTCGATCTGCATGATCTTCGGGATGCCGGTTTCACGGAGCTGTCTGGTGAACCGCTCCGTTTCCTTGCGGTCCTTCACCGGATACCAGAGCGCATAGATGCCGCCACCGAAACGCTTGTGCGCCTTGACGAGACCATCCACCAGACGATCGAATTCGCCTTCCTTTTCAAACGGTGGATCGACCAGCACCATCCCGCGCTTTTCCTTCGGCGGAAGGTGAGCGCCAAGCGCAAGCCAGCCGTCAAGCTCGGTTACGCGAACCTGATAATCACCGTCGAAGAGTTTCGCGAGCTTGGTGGAATCCTGCGGATGCAGTTCCAGTGCGGACAGGCGGTCCTGTTTACGCAACAAATGCCGGACGACAAGCGGTGAGCCCGGATAATGGCGAAGCTTTTCACCTCCATTGACCGCACGAACGGCAGCGAGATAGGGTTCCAGCAACTCCAGCGCAGGCTGTTCGATCTGCCCCTTTTTCACCGCGTCCATGATGCGGTCGATGCCGCCCGTCCATTCGCCGGTCTTGCCGGCTTCGATACCTTTCAGATCGTAGCGACCGATGCCTGCATGCGTGTCGATGACACGAAAGGCCTGATCCTTGCGCTTCAGATATTCGACAAGGCGGGTCAGGATGACGTGCTTGACGACATCCGCAAAATTTCCGGCGTGATAGGCGTGACGATAATTCATGGTTGCGCTTGTTTCATGTCGGCCTGTTTTCGGCAAGAGGCGGAGATACTCAAAAAGACCCCGCTCTGCGTCGTTCCTGCAATATCTCTGCTGTCACAAATATGACATACAACCTTTAACATCCGCTCCTTATTCCTTGAGTCGAGTCCCGAAATGTCTGGTGGCGTCCTTCTGATCGTCCTCTTTGGCGCGTTCCTTCACGCAAGCTGGAACGCTATCGTAAAGGGGAGCGGAGACAAGTTCTTCGGTGCCGCGAGTGTGACCAGCGCTGCCGGTCTGATTGCGCTTTTTATCCTGCCTTTTCTGCCGCTGCCGAACCCGGCAAGCTGGGGCTACATAATGGCCTCGACCGTTACGCAGGTATTCTACATGTCGCTCGTGGCCGCAGCCTATAAATCTGGCGACATGAGCGAAGCCTATCCGATCATGCGCGGCACACCGCCTTTGATTGTGGCATTGGTGAGCGGTCCGCTCGTCGGTGAAGTTATGGGGTGGCAAAGCTGGCTCGGCATAGCGCTGATCTGTTCCGGTGTTCTTGCAATGGCTCTTGACGCCCGCCGCAGAAATCGCGGCACATCAAGCCGTACGGCTTTGCTTGCTCTGGCAAACGCAGGTTTCATCGCCAGTTATACAATTATTGACGGTCTGGGCGTGCGCGTTTCCGGCGCGCCATTGTCCTATACGCTGTGGCTATTCATTATGAACGCCATACCGCTCGCGGGTTGGGCATTCTATCGTGAACCAGACCGGTTCACCCGTTATCTGCGCAATCATTGGCGACCAGCCATGATAGGCGGCGTTGGAACCCTTGGTTCATACGGTCTGGCGCTGTGGGCGATGACCATGGCCCCTATTGCCGTCGTGGCGGCGCTCCGCGAAACAGCCATCCTCTTCGGCGTGCTCATCTCGGTGTTGGTGTTGAAGGAAAAAGTCGGGCTGCCGCGCTTCATGGCTGCAGGACTGATTGTCCTTGGCGCGATTTCATTGCGCCTGTCGTGAAAAATTATTTCGTCACAGTGACGATCTTCCGGCAGAATTTCGTTTCTGCGAGAAGTGGCTTGGGATAAAAAGGCGACATGAACCAGCACGCTCCCATCTCGAACATCAAAACAGGTCATTCGGCTTGTCCGCATGACTGTCCGTCAACTTGCGCACTCGATGTCGAAATTCTCGATGAGCGCACCATCGGGCGGGTGCGCGGCGCGAAGGACAACAGCTACACGGCTGGCGTCATCTGCGCCAAGGTGGCGCGCTATGCCGAGCGTGTCCATCATCCCGATCGCCTCAAGCATCCGCTGGTTCGCGCTGGTGCGAAAGGCGAGGGGCAGTGGAAGGAAGCGTCATGGGACGCGGCACTTGATCTCATCGCCGAGCGCTTCCTGAAAGCCGAGCAGCAATATGGCAGCGAAAGCGTCTGGCCATACTACTATGCGGGCACGATGGGGCTCGTGCAGCGCGACTCGATCAATCGTCTGCGCTTTGCCAAACGCTATTCCAACCAGTTCGACAGTTTTTGCACCAATATGGCCTGGACCGGATATTTTGCAGGAACAGGAAGCCTGACTGGCCCGGATCCTCGCGAAATGGCAAAGGCCGATGTCGTGGTAATCTGGGGCACCAATGCCGCTGCCACGCAGGTCAATGTCATGACCCACGCTGTGCGGGCGCGAAAGGAACGCGGCGCCAAGATTGTCGTTATCGACGTTTACGCCAATACCACCGTCCGGCAGGCGGATATGGGCATTGTGTTGAAACCGGGAACCGATGGCGCGTTTGCCTGTGCCGTCATGCATGTGCTGTTCCGTGACGGCCTTGCCGACTGGGACTATCTGGAGCGCTACACCGATGATCCGAAAGGGCTGGAGGCGCATCTTCAGACCCGGACACCGGAATGGGCAGCCGCAATTACCGGCTTGACCGTCGAAGAGATCGAGGCCTTTGCCCATCTCGTCGGCAAGACCAAGCGCACCTATTTCCGCCTCGGCTATGGTTTTACCCGCCAGCGCAACGGTGCGGTGAATATGCATGCTGCCGCCTCGATTGCCTGCGTGACTGGCGCTTTCCTCCATGAAGGCGGCGGCGCATTCCATTCGAACTCCGGCATCTTCAAGATGGACAAGCGCGAGATCGAAGGTCGCGCCATGCAGGATGTCGGTCTTCGGTTTCTCGATCAGTCGAAGATCGGGCGCATTCTCACCGGCGACAGTGACGCGCTGTATGGCGGTCCGCCCGTCATGGCGATGCTGATCCAGAACACGAACCCGATGAATGTGACGCCGGAACAGCGGCTGGTTCGCAAGGGGTTTGCGCGTGAGGACCTTTTCGTTGCGGTACACGAACAGTTCATGACCGATACGGCGAAGATGGCCGATGTCGTCCTGCCTGCCACGACTTTCCTGGAGCACGACGATATCTATCGCGGCGGCGGACAGCAGCATGTGGTTCTGGGGCCGAAACTGATCGAGCCTCTCGCCGATGCACGTCCGAACATCTTCGTTATCAACGAACTGGCAAAGCGTCTTGGCGTTGCGCATCTGCCGGGCTTCGATCTGGACGAGCGCACGCTGATCGACAACATGAATGCCAATAGCGACCTTCCGCAATTCGACGAGTTGAAGGAAAAGCGGTTTGTCGATCTCCAGCCGCCGTTTGAGGAAGCGCACTATATCAATGGCTTCAAATGGCCGGACGGCAAATTCCGCTTTCGCCCGGACTGGACCGGAAGCCCTTCGCCGAACAAGCCACCGGAAGTCATGGGTCTGCAGGGAGCGTTCGAATCTATTCCCGAATTTCCTGACTATTGGGAAGTGATCGAAACGGCGGATGCCGATCATCCATTCCGCATGACGACCTCACCGGCGCATAATTTCCTGAATTCGACCTTTGCCGAAACGCCGACATCGCTCGCCAAGGAAATCCGGCCTGAGTTGCTTATTCATCCTGATGATGCGGCAGAGCTTGGCATCGAGAATGGTGAACGGATCGAGATTGGCAATCATCGCGGCGAGCTGGTGCTGCATGCCGTGCTGCGTGCCGGGCAAAAGCGCGGCGTCGTCGTGTCGGAGGGTATTTTCCCGAACTCGACATTCGAGCGCGGGGAAGGGATCAATATATTGATCGGCGCTGAACCTGCCGCACCCTATGGCGGGCTGGCAGTGCATGACACCAAGATCTGGATTCGCAAATTAACTGCATCCCGAAAAGTGTGAAACGTTTTTCGGATCAGATGCGCGTCAAAAATACCGCTCTAAACGCATAAATATTTATCAAACAACGCCGGGGTGGAGATATATTCTATATCTCCACCCCGGCGTTGTTTATTCGTGCCGCCTGTTAGCCAGCGTAACGCAGTCTCAGCTTGGAAACACCCACAGCTGCATTCAGGCCGCGCTGGCCTTGAAGCGAGATTGGCTGAAGCGAAATCGTCTTCCACGAACCGCCAGTCAGGATGTTGGTGCCGAAGCCGACGCCGATAGCTGCATTGGCGGATGCGCCGACGTAACGACCCTGAAGAGCGCCTTCCGGACGAACGGTCGGAGCCCAGACGGCCCAGGCGACGCGACCGCCATTGATGAAGCCGACATCGATGCCGAGCTTGGTAATCGTCCCGGTATAACGCTCAAGCGGACCACGGCCACGGGCGGGGCTGAATACGCAGTCCACATCCTGCTGGCTGCCGATAATGACGCCGATGGCAGGCGAAATATCACAGGACAGCGTGCCGACTTCCGAGCGCGGCTGGGTACGACCCGAAGCGGGAGGAGCTACGTAGTCGGCAGCAATGGCTGGAGCCGTGACCGCAATGCCGGAAATCACGGCCATTGCCGAAAGAAAGGAAGTCGAAAAACGGAGAGACATGTCCTTGTCCTCTTCTAAAACACATATTGAAAGAGACGCTTACACGACTCTTAACGAGATTTGCCGAAGCAAGTTCCGTTACGACGGGGAATTAGAGCTTTTTGCGGGAAATTAAAGTTTTATTAACAAAAAAATTGGGCTGTGATTAATTTGTCGCGCGCTATCACGCGCTCAGAACCATCGCACCGGTGAAATCCGGCTGGTTGTCTTGCTCATCGGCAAATTTGCGTAGCGCCAGCGCATAGAGCTGATGCTCGGCTTTCAGAACGCGGGCCGCAAGCGCTTCGGCATTATCGCCGACGAGTACCGGCACCGCCGCCTGTGCCAGAATTGGACCCTCATCCATCCCTTCCGTTACCAGATGCACGGTGCAACCTGCGACTTTCATGCCCGCATCCAGCGCGCGCTGATGAGTATGCAGTCCGGGGAAAAGTGGCAGCAGGGAAGGATGAATGTTGAGAATGCGACCTTCATAGGGGGCAATGAAGCGGCCTGACAGAAGGCGCATGTAGCCGGCAAGGCAGATGATATCCGGCTTCAAGGCGGCAAGCGCCTCCAGAATGGCATCTTCATGCTCATCCTTCGACGCATAATCCTTGCGCTTGAAAATCTGTGTCGCAATGCCAGCGGCTTGCGCCTTGGCAAGGCCGCCAGCTTCTGCCTTGTCGGAAAAAACTGCCACCACTTCAGCCGGAAAGTCGGCATCTTGCGTGGCGCGGATCACCGCCTCCATATTGGAGCCGCCGCCCGAAATGAAGATGACGACCCGCTTGCGGCTCATACCGAAAGCATCCCCTTGTAGACGACGCCGTCCTTTTCGCGCTTCACCATCCGGCCGAGCGTGACAACCTTTTCACCTTCAGCGGCAAGGGCAGCCACGACTTCCTCGACCTTCTCTGGCTTCACGACGGCAATCATGCCAATGCCGCAATTGAACGTGCGCAGCATTTCGTTCGGCTCGACGCCGCCCGTCTTGGCGAGCCAGGAGAAGACTGGCGGAACGGAAATGGACGCAAGGTCGATTTCGGCAGCGAGACCTTCAGGCAGGACGCGTGGAATATTGTCCGGGAAGCCGCCGCCAGTAATGTGCGCCAGCGCCTTGATACCATCCGAAGCGCGGATCGCAGCGAGAAGAGGCTTCACATAAATACGTGTTGGGGTGAGCAGAGCTTCACCGAGCGTCGCGCCCGGCTGGAACGGTGCATCGGACTTCCAGCCGAGGCCGGAAAGTTCGACGATGCGGCGTACCAGCGAAAATCCGTTGGAATGAACACCGGACGAAGCAAGGCCAAGTATGGCGTCACCTTCGGCAACATCGCCGCGCGGCAGCAGGCGGTCACGTTCAGCTGCACCAACCGCAAAACCGGCAAGGTCGTAGTCACCGTCGCGATACATGCCGGGCATTTCAGCAGTTTCACCGCCGATCAGCGCACAACCGGCCTGACGGCATCCCTCGGCGATGCCTGCAACGATATCGACGCCCTGATCCGGCGAAAGCTTGCCGGTCGCAAAATAGTCGAGGAAGAAGAGTGGCTCAGCACCCTGTACGACAAGATCGTTGACGCACATGGCGACAAGATCGATGCCCACCGTGTCATGCTTGTCGGCATCGATTGCGATTTTCAGCTTGGTGCCAACACCGTCATTGGCGGCAACGAGCACCGGATCCTTGAAACCTGCAGCCTTCAGGTCGAACAGACCGCCGAAGCCGCCGATCTCCCCGTCTGCGCCGGGGCGGCGGGTGGAACGAACGAGCGGCTTGATCTTTTCGACCATCAGATTGCCAGCATCGATGTCGACACCAGCTTGCGCATAGGTCAGGCCATTACGGGCAACGGGCTTATCGGCGGACTTTTTTTCCATGGTCATGGCCTGCTCCTGTGCTTATCCACGCAGCTGTTTAATGCATTTTCGGCAAAAGCGTTATAACGGTTTTGCTCAAGGATAATGCGATAAACAGAGAATGTGCGCGCAATGGCACGAGACGGCGCTGCCCGCAAGGCCACAAAGCCCGAAAAGAGTGAAACAGCGCAGGATTCTGCCTAAAATCGTTATGGATCATTTCTGTCGCGATGGAGGTTGTGTCCCGGCTCGCTTTTCGCACAGACATTGCAATCCTCACGGACCGTTCTAACTTGTTCCCGGTCGTACTAACATATCCGTAACGCCATTCTGCTATCAGGACTGGCTTTATCCAATACGTTTCCTGGAAAACAGACGCCTATGGTCAAGAAACCGACACCCACGCGCACGAGCGCCAGCCGAACGATCCGTCAGTCGGAAGCGACAGTTCGCGATGGCGACATTCACGTCAATGTGGAAGTCGGTGCGCTGACCGGCTCTTCGGTGCGCCGTCAGGCGATGTTCTGGGTGGGGACCGTCGCGGTCTTCATTTTGTTCCTCGTTATATTCAGTTCGGTTCTGCTGCCTTTTGTTGCCGGCATGGCGCTGGCCTACTTCCTCGATCCCGTCGCAGACAGGCTGGAACGTTTTGGCCTGTCTCGGCTTGCGGCCACGATCGTCATCCTGCTCATCTTCCTGATGGCGCTCGTTCTCGGTCTGATGATTGTCGTGCCAATTTTGGCAACACAGCTTGCCGACTTTATTTCAAAAATCCCCGAATACATCACCCAGTTGCAGTCGCTGCTGGCGAATGAGGATTCGCAATGGCTGAAGAAATATATCGGCATTGACAGTTCCGTCATTCAGCAGAATCTGAGTTCCCTGCTCCAGCAGGGCGCCAGTTTCATGTCGACCTTGCTCCAATCCCTGTGGAATTCGGGGAAATCGCTGATCGATATTGCGGGCCTTTTTGTCGTCACCCCGGTGGTTGCGTTCTACATGCTTCTGGACTGGGACCGCATGGTAAGCAGCATCGATTCATGGGTGCCGCGCCGCCAGCTTCACACTGTGCGCCGCATCGCCGCTGAGATGAATGCCGCCGTCGCCGGTTTCATTCGCGGTCAGGGAACGCTCTGCCTCATTCTGGGAACCTATTACGCCATCGGTCTCACCCTGACCGGGCTCAATTTCGGCCTGTTGATCGGCTTTTTCGCCGGTCTCATCAGCTTTATTCCCTACATCGGTTCCTTTGTCGGCCTGGCGCTCGCCATCGGTGTGGCGCTGGTCCAGTTCTGGCCTGACTGGATCATGATCTGTGCCGTCGCGGGTGTGTTTTTCCTTGGTCAGTTCGTGGAAGGCAACATCCTCCAGCCGAAGCTTGTCGGGTCATCCGTCGGGTTGCATCCGGTCTGGCTCATGTTCGCTCTTTTCGCCTTCGGTTCCCTGTTCGGTTTCACCGGAATGCTGGTGGCAGTGCCTGCTGCGGCGGCAGTCGGGGTGCTTGTGCGGTTCGCTTTGAATAGCTATCTCCACTCACCGATGTATGATCCTGCCCACCATCAGCCCAACCCCGACGCCGGGCCGTTGATCGAGGCAGGCGAGAACGCAGGCAAAGAGAAATGAGACTGGGTCGTAACTGGGCGAGATTTACAAGAGGCCGCGATGCGTGAGGCACCGCGCCAGATTCCGTTGAATCTTGAGCATCAGCCCGGCTATCACCGGGAGGACCTGATCGTCACGGGCTCAAACCGTGCCGCCGTCGATCTCATCGATCGCTGGCCGAATTGGTTGTCGCCCGTCACGATCCTTGCCGGGCCGACAGGATCAGGTAAAACCCATCTGGCAGAAATCTGGCGTGCAGGAACGGGCGCGCTTCTGGTCGATCCTTCGAATATCACCGAGGAAGACGTGAACGGTGCTGCCGAATATCCCGTGCTGATCGACGATATCGGTGCGGCACCTTTCGATGAAACCGGACTTTTCCATCTCATCAACAGCGTTCGACAGAATGCGGCTCAGGGGCTTGGACCTTCTCTGCTCATGACGTCCCGTCTGTGGCCCGCAAACTGGAACGTCAAACTCCCCGATCTTGCCTCGCGCCTCAAAGCGGCGACCGTCGTGGAAATTGCAGAACCGGACGATCTGCTGCTTTCCGGCGTCATTCACAAGTTATTCGCGGACCGGCAGGTGAGCGTCGAGCCGCATGTCGTCGCCTATCTGGTGAGCCGGATGGAACGTTCGCTTCTGTCTGCAATCCTGATCGTTGACAAGCTCGATCGGGCGGCGCTCGAGCAGAAAAGCCGTATCACACGCACACTCGCCGCTCAGGTTGTGGCGGGCAGCGAACAGCCGGAACGCTGAGGATGAAGATCGCGGTCACCGGAGCCGGTGGTTTTATCGGAAGCGCTCTCACTCAAATGTTGACCGGGGAGGGGCATGAAGTCCTGCCTCTTTCCCGAAATGAGCTGTCTGACCCCGATCTTTCTGATGTTGAAACGGTTGTTCATTGTGCAGCACTCGCCCATCGCACCGGCGCGGAACGACCGGACGCGGCCACATTCGATGCCGTCAATCATCGACTAGCTGTGGAGCTTGCCGTCAAGGCAAAGGCAGCCTGTGTCAGACGCTTCGTTTTTGTATCCACGATCTATGTGATTGCCGGAAATTCATCACCGTTGATGCCGGACATGCCGTTAAAACCGCGCGACGATTACGGGCGCGCCAAGGCAAAGGCTGAAGCCGGTCTGCGCGAAATCAGCGGGATCGAGATCGTCATCGCACGACCGGTTCTGGTCTATGGTCCCGGGGCGAGGGCGAACCTGAAAGCCTTGATAAAGCTCTGCGATAGCGGGATGCCGCTGCCTTTCGGCCTGGCAAACAACAAACGCAGTTTCGTGTCGCTTGAGAATGTCGCGCGCGCGCTGACATTCTTAAGCGTTGCGCCTGCGGAAAAGGTTGCCGGACGCGTGTTTCATCTTGCCGAGCCGCAACCGCGCTCCACAAAAGAGCTGGTGACGAAGCTTCGTGCTGCATTGGGGAAGCCGGAGCGCCTTGTACCTGTTCCGCCGATCTTCATGCGAATCTTGCTTTCGGCAGCGGGCAAAAGCGGTCTTTACGACCAGCTTTATGGCGATCTGGTCGCGGACAGTTCGTCGCTTGTCGATGCGGGATTCGATTATCTGCCGGGCGACCGGCAACTCGAAGCAATGGCTCGCGTTAGGGATTAATTCTTCTGGCCCACAGCTTTGGGCGGCTCCATGCGCGAATGTGACGGGCGCGGCGCCTGTTTCGGTGCGGTTACCGCCGCAGTTTGTGGCTTCTTGGCAACCGAGCCGGTTATCAGGCTTGCACTGTCCGGCTTGTTGCGTCCACCAACGAGCTGATCTTCATGCACCCAGCCGATCATGTTCGTCTTGGGGACGATCACGCGATGCCAGCGTCCGGTCTTCCCATAGGAGCGCATCTCACGGCCTTTTTCCACGACGCCGATGGACGGTGACCTGTTCCAGGCATTCTTATGAATGGTGAGGCGTGACTTGGCATAAATCACGGAAGGTGAGCTTGCCGGTGTGTTGACACCACGTGGGGGCATTGCGCGCGGTGTAGCGGTGGCCGCGGAGGCGACGATCTGATTTGCGGGGCGGGGCGGGGTGGCGGTCTGGATAGCTGCCTGCTGCACCGGCTTTTGCGGTGCGGGGGCCACAACGGGCGCCGATGGACGCGGCACAGGGCCGACAGCGGCGCCATAATCCTTCGACGGTGCCTTGCTTTCAGGCGCTTTGCTGGCGACCGTTGCTTTTGGCTCAGTTTTTGCCGCTGGCTGGGCGCTCGGTTTCGACGCGGGGCGCTGGAACAGGGCTGTTATCGCGGCTTGCGGGCTCTTGTGCTGGGAGGTCGCCCACAGGCTGAAGGCACCAAGACCAAGGATTGCAGCAAGGGCGAGCAAAGGAGTGGACGAGCCCGAAGACTTGGCCGCGCGCTTTGTGGAGCGCTTGGGCGAGCGGGTGGTGCGTTTCCGTGCAGCCATCGTCTGTCTCCTGTTCGAATCGCGATGGGGAGACGCTACCAATTGTTCCTTCGCATTTGGTTACCGGAGCGATCTGGTGCGATAGATCTGGCAGACGGGCTGGAAACAAAAAAACGCCGCTTTCGCGGCGTTTCGAGGCATTGTTGTAAAGACTTACTGGTGCCCAGACGTCTTGTCATCGCAAGAGGTCTGGCCGGAAGCCTTCTCTTGCTGCTGTTGGTTGGCTTCGCTTGCTTCAACTGCGTTGCGCAGCTCTGCCCATTCGCGTTCATGACGACGATAAAGCTCGTCGGAAACAGTCTGGATACCCATTTCGGTCCTCCGTTTTATCTGGTGATCCAAATAACATAGCGAAGGCGGAAATGTTGCATCACAAAGCGTAAGCGTTTGAAATCTTAATCGGTTTATATGTTTATAACTTTGTTTCGATCTCAATTTTCCTGAATGGAAACACCACCTTCTCCGATTTTCATCTCAATTCCGGCTGGTTTGGTTTCTTCACGATAGACATAAACCGCCAGACCCGCTGCCACGACAATCAGCGCGCCAATAATCAGATAAAGTCCGTTTCTATTCACATTCAGTCTCCAGCTGGTTGGTAGTGAAGTGAAAACGCGCGCGCGTGCGATTTGGTTCCCCGGAAGACGCTCTCGCAGAAAAGCAGAAAACCCACGCGAGGGGTGCTCGCGTGGGTTTGCCTTCCGGTCAATTCACGTCAATGCGCGATGGCCGGCAGCGTTTCGGTCGGGACCATGGAGGTGAATGGCGGCAGATAGGCCTGAGCCATCACCAGAAGGCCGACGAGCGCGGCAAGCGCAACGGAATGGAAGAACACATAGCGAAGGATCTTCGATTCATGTCCGTACCACTGCGTCGCGGTCGAGGCGACGACGATGGACTGTGCGTCGATCATCTTGCCCATGACGCCGCCTGAGGAGTTTGCCGCTGCCATCAGGACAGGCGACAGGCCGAGCTGTTCCGCTGTGATCTTCTGCAAACCGCCGAACAGCACATTCGATGCCGTGTCGGAACCCGTCAGCGCAACGCCAAGCCAGCCGAGCATTGCTCCGAAGAACGGATAGACCCAGCCGGTTTGAGCGAAAGCGAGGCCGAGGGTCGCATCGGTGCCTGAATAGCGCGTGACATAGCCGAGCGCGAGCATGGCCGAGATCGTGATCAGCGAGAAGCGAACCACATAGGCGGTCTTGCCATACTCTTTCAGGAGCTTCAGCGGGTTGAAGCCGAGCACCAGTCCGCCGACCACAGCCGAGAGCAGGATACCCGTGCCGGTAGCCGATAGCAGATTGAGCGTGTAGACAGCGGCTTCCGAATGCGCTTCGGCAACGACAGGCGGAACCTTGAACACCAGGTTGTGCAGATGGGGGATCGGCATTTTCCAGACCCAGAGCGAATCGAGCCATGTCCGGAATTGCGGTGTACCCCAGAGGAACACGAACACCGACAGGATAAGCCAGGGAGTCCATGCCCGAAAAACGGTTCCGGTGGAATGTTTGGGCGGTGCCGCCAAGGGTACCGAATCCTCTTCGCCCTCCTTGCCTGTCGATGTCCAGATACGCTTCGGCTGCCAGATGCGCAGGAAGCCTGCCAGAGCCGCCATCGAGCAGATCGCAGCGATCACATCCACCAGCCAGGGCCCGTGGAAGTTGGACACGAGATATTGCGGAATGGCGAAGGCCACGCCCGCGACCAGCAGCGCTGGCCAGACTTCCAGCATGCCTCTGCGTCCGGCAAATGCCCAGATCAGCCAGAAAGGCACGATGACGGAGAAAAAGGGCAACTGGCGCCCGATCATCCCGGAAAGCTGCAACAGGTCTATCCCCGTTACAGCCGAAAGCGCGATGACCGGAGTTCCAAGCGCGCCAAAGGCGACTGGCGCCGTGTTGGCGATCAGGGAAAGGCCCGCAGCAGGCAGGGGAGCGAAACCCAGGCCCATCAGCATCGCAGCAGTCACGGCGACGGGTGTGCCGAAACCGGCGGCACCTTCGAAGAAGGCACCGAACGAAAAGGCGATAAAGAGAAGCTGGAGACGACGATCCGGCGTGATACCGGCAATGGAATCACGCAGAATATTGAACTGGCCGGTCTGTTCGGTCAGCCGATAGAGAAAGATGACGTTGAGAATGATCCAGCCAATGGGCAGAAGACCGTAGGCGGCACCGTAGACGGCGGTGGCACCGGCCATATCGGCGGGCATCCCGAAACCGACGACCGCAATGACAAGCGCCGTCAGAAGACCGAGTATGGCCGCAGTGTGCGCTTTGATATGAAAAAATCCGATGCCGCCCAGCAGGACGACAATGGGCAGGGCGGCAAGCAACGTCGACCAGAACATGCTTCCCAACGGGTCATATACTTGATTCCAGGGCATAGGTCCTCCCTTCCTGGATGGTGCAGTCCCTCTCCTTGATATGAAATGCGCCGTCGCAATATTTTCCGACGGATATGCAATGAACGACCGTTCTCCCCAGAACGGCAGTTAAATTACAAACAGCTAATTTATGTATGCAGATAATTGGTAAGCTCACTTTACCAGACCTGTCAATTCGCTGATTCTGCTATTTCACACGAGAAACCGCCTCGGTTGCTTGCGGACGGATTGGTTTCTGCCTCCGCAGGTTGTGTCAGGGCGTGGCGAACACTCGCGTTCAAGCGTTCGATGACCTGTAAAAATGCAGCTCTTCCGGCCATCTTGTTCGGATTGAAAGGAAAAAGCACGATCTGGCAAATTTGCCTCTTGCTTTATCTCTTTCGATTATCTAGTGAAGCCGCACCCGCTTAAAAGCGACGGAGCGTAGCGCAGTCTGGTAGCGCACCTGATTTGGGATCAGGGGGTCGCAGGTTCGAATCCTGCCGCTCCGACCATCTTCCCCAAGATTTGAATTGGTTGATATTTGAATGCCTCAGCGCAGGCTGTGGCGTGCGTCTTTATCGCGTTGACATGCATTCGCGTGTAAACTATTGGCTTGGTGGATTTTCAGCTCCTGTGTGGAGCAAGAGAGTAGTTCAGGGTTCTTCAAATGGTTGCACGTATTTACCGTCCAGCTAAGACTGCAATGCAGTCCGGTCAGGCTAAAATAGACCAGTGGCTTCTGGAGTTTGAGCCGGAAAGCCCGCGTATGGTCGAGCCTTTGATGGGCTATACTTCTTCCGGTGATATGAAGAGCCAGATTCGACTGTTCTTCGCCACTCAGGAAGAAGCTGTCGATTATGCAAAACGCAACGGCATCGCATACCGCATTATCGAGCCGAACGAGCCGAAGCGTCGTAAGGTTTCTTATTCGGACAATTTCCGTTTCGACCGGACAATACCCTGGACGCATTGATTGCCTGTATGGCCTGACAATTGCTTCAGGCCGGGCAATGCGATAATTCAGCAAGGCTTTGCTGGCAAAGCCTTGCATTCATTGGAATATCTTCGACTTTTTCGAAAGGCGAGGTCCCGTAGCTCAGTTGGATAGAGCGTCAGCCTTCTAAGCTGAATGTCACAGGTTCGAATCCTGTCGGGATCGCCACCTTACTTTTCCCCTCTTGTAACTTCTTGGAATCCCTTATCCTTTTTTGAGGTGTGGGGCTTCGGTTTCTAGGTGAGGGGATGGCATGTTCTTCTTTAGTTTCTTTGCGCCGGATTGAGCGAGCTTTTTAGCGTTCGCATTCTTGATGTAATGCGCCGCCATCGCGTCGGTAGTCCAGCCGAAAAGTGCCTTCAGTTCCGCATTGCTTCCGCCGCTTTCCGCCACGATCTGGGCCAGCAGTTTTCGCAGGCCATGCCCGATAGAGCCGCATTGAATATGGCCCTGTAGCCCTCGTGGTTATTGTCCCATTCGGTTGAAAAGTTAGCTTCCATCTACTCGCCGCCTTTCAGGGCTTGGCGATCCGCCTTGGCTCAAGCGCGGAGAAGATGGTTGAAGAAATCCTCGACCAGTCTTCAAGCGGCATGTTCATTTGCGTGTTGGTTAGTTCTTCCACGGCTTTGCGGGCCGCTTTGATCTTTGCGCAGGATGGCCCTGAAACCGCTATTCCGTTTTCGATTACGGAGAGGATGGGAGCCTCATAATCGGCCTGTGCGGCGGCTTGGGCGGCTTCCTCGTTTGGAGCTTCACCGTTGGCCTCATTGCACCCGCCTTCGACTGACCAAAACCACTTTCCATTGGCTTCGTCATGCGTCCACGTTCGGTATGTGCCGAAATCAGTGTCGCACCGTGAAAGCGTGTCACTTAGCGGCGGTCTGATCCAAGCCAGCTTCTTCACAGCTGCTTGCACGGGGAGGAAGGGGATAGCAGCGGTGAGGGCGAGCACGGCTTCTTCCGGTAGGGTGGTCATGGGCGCGCACCTTCGCTAACAGGGCGACCGAATATGTCGCGCTTAAAGTCGCCCAGCTCGCAAGGATGAGGATATTCGGCATGACAGCATCAGAAGCACTTTCGGATCTGGCTAGCGACAACCTGGGCCGACTTCATATGGCCTATAAGCGCGACAAATCGGAAGGCATCAGCACGAGCCAATACGATGCTGCTGAGCGTTATCGTGAAGTGCTGAATGACCGACGTAAGGCCGAATGCTCACCGGCTGCCCATTACGACCAAACCGGGGCCGTCGGAACATCTGATCCAGAGGATTACGAGAACTGGGTCGTTCGGGCCAAGTTGGCATATAGTGATGCCCGCCGGGCCATTGAGGAGGCCCAGCTCGAAACACGAAACGCTAATCTACTCGCCGCCGTGCAGTTCATGCTTGAGGGAGACCAGTATTTTCCACACATGCTGGGGGACATTCGTCTCGTTTGTAACGCACTTCACCGACATTTTTTCACACATAAACGTCGGAAAGTCGCATGAATGCCTTGCCATATCGAGCGAAGCAGAATAATCTGCACATAGTTTCAAGGTGCAGAATTGCGACCGGATATAGATTTCAGCGGCTTTCGGGCCGCTTTTTTATTAATTGCTTGTTGGGTCAGTTGCACCAGGAACGCCAGTGTTTTGCACTGTATTCCGGTCTGTATCGTAAGCCACGATCAGATAGACAACGATCAGGGCAACGACGATCGGCACGAGAAGGCAAGTTGCTCTTAACGCAGTTGTCGCGGAGTGTTTGGCGCGAATGAGTGTTCGATTTCTCATGCCGTTCACTATCCCAGGAAAAAGTTAAAGGGATAGAAACCGGGGCATTAACAATTAGCAATGTGTTCGCGCGAGATATGAAGGCGGTACCACATCAGCGCGGTGGCGCTGAAAGCAGCAACATAGCGACAAATGCTGCCGCGCTGGCAACCGCTCTGAGGTGCAAGCGCCTTCATAATGCGGCGTAAATGGGCAAGATCGGCGCTTATCGTTTCACAAAGGCCGATTTCAGCGCTTGGCAGAACTTGAAAATGACAGAGAACAGCTGAGCTTCAAAGAACGTCAAAGGCTTCCCGTAAACGTATTTCGGTTTTTTGCTGTCAGATGTTCGTTCGTGATCTTCCATTCCGATCTCCTTCGCTCAACGATATAGGTGAAAAATGAACCGCCGTCGCTTCCTTTCCTTCCTCGGCCTTGCTCCTGTAGCTGCTGCCATTCCTGCAATGGCGGAGAAGCCGACCGAGATCGGACGCGCAAGATTCTTGATGGAAACGACCGCCGGGGATCATTCATCCCACATCAGCGTGGAGGTTGTGGAATATCCGCTCTCGAAGCCGACCTTCAAGGGGTGGGCAAATGGCTTAACGAAAGCATCCGTGAAACTATTGCAGAGGCTAACCGGCTCGCCCAGAATAAAGCGTAATATCAAACTGGCGGGGTAGACTGACTGGATGCTATTTCCTCATCCACGCGGGTGGAGATTGTGGCGGTAAGAAATATCGCGCAGATGATACCCAATATGAAGATAGCTTTTTCAGAGGTCATGACTTTCCTTTATGGTTGGCCCCTTGCGCGAGGCGAGACGATTTTCTCCGGGAATGTTGTGGAAGAGATAATTAGACCGTGAGTCTCACGCCGATACAAGATCGGTAAAGGCGAATATCAATTCCAGAAAAGGAAACGATCCTGCCAGACAATCCGGCACTGTGTTTCTATTTCGACAGTGGATCGGTGAGGGAATACGTCGTGCAGACGTTCGGCAATCGGACCCAGTGAAAGGGTCTTGGGCATTATCAATTCGGCCCGGTCGGCCTGGGCGCTAATAGCATTCAGCAACAGAGCGTCATCCGATCTTGTCATAGAGTATCCTTATGGTGATGGGCATATGCCAGTCTTGAAAAATGCAAAGCATGAAATTTTCGCCAAGGGATTGGCTGAAGGGCTGACCGCGGACGAAGCATATCAGCGAGCCGGATTTAAGCCTAATAGAGGCAATGCAATACGCCTTAAAGCAAATGAAAACATTTTGAAGCGAATTGATGAGATACGCTCCAGAGTGGCAGAAAAGGCCGAATGGACCGCAGCAGACAGGCTTCGCATGCTCGCAGATATTGCCGAGAAATCAAAGTCAGCAGATCCGCGTGTCGCTGTATCCGCGATTGCCGAAGCCAACAAGATGCAAGGCAGTCATGCTCCATCGAAGCATGAACATTCCGGCGATATATCTCTGACTGTGTCGCAAGAGGACGCTGAACTGTGAGACATGGCTGCTATTCAACTGACGGAGAAACAACGGCAGGTTATCCCAAGGCCGTAGTAGTAGGTCACGGCGATCCAGGTGATGCAGACTACACGCCATGGGGCGTTGATTACTCGAAACTGATCCCGGTGCTTGGACGGTGCTTGCAGTCCGTAAATCGTCGTCTTCGGGATATCGAGGAAAAGTTGAACATGGCCGCTTAAGCCGTGGCGGCCTTTAGCGAACGCCTTTTCTCTGCGCTGGCCTTGATGGATTTCCGCAAGCCGTCAATGCGATAATCGATGCAAATCACGATCACCGCACTTGCGGCGATTGTCGCTACGGCCCCAATACAGAATACAACCCATCCCCTATGTTCGTTCAAGCCAAGTATCTGCAAGGATGCGAAAGCAAACACGTAATGTCCGAGGAACATCGGATATGCCAACTCACCTAGAAACTTGTCGACCTTTGCAGACCGCCCAGTGAACCTTCGACGGTTCACAAGCAGAACCAGAATGAAGGCCAATCCAGTATTGAAGTAAAACTGTATGCTGGAGAAAATGTCTGGAGCGCTCACAGAACTCCACCAGTTGATTGCGAAAATGAACGCAACGCCTGACAAAATGACAGACAGTGGGACGTCCTTGGCCAAGGAAAATCGCGTACTGATGAAGTAAGCAAGGCAGCCGAGGCCAAATGACAGGGCGGCAGCGGGTACAGGTCCGTACCGTAGCGTTGGTAATCCACCAGCAACAAAGACGTACACGTGCCACAAAGCGCCAAATGTCGTTAGTGCGATTGCGCCTTTGATCGACAGCGCACCGACAAGCCAAACCAGAAAATAGCAGACCAGTTCCACGGCAACCGACCATGTTGACGGGATTACACGGAAGTAGAAGGTTTCGCTTATGAACGGCGTAACATGTACGGTTGGATCGGACAGAAACGCCCATGGCACAATGAACATGTTGCCCATCCACGACCAGAAGTCCGCCTGACCGTTCCACGATGGATGAAAAATCGGGTATGAAGGGTACGCTGCGAAAACGATGAGGGCGCAACAGGCAATGACCGCATAGCTCGGGTATAGCCGCAAAAATCGATTTGTCGCGAACCGCTTTCCGTCGAACTGATACGCTTCCTGAAGGACAAGCGTCATCAAAAAACCGCTGATGACGTAGAAAAAATTTACTGCAAACAGGCCGACATTGGGAACAATCGCCGTTAAATGAAAGACGACGACACATAACTACAGAAAGAACCGCGTAATACCCAATGCTCTAGCCTCAAATGGTTCGCAGGGCAGATATACAGCGCGCTTCCCTTCATCACAACTGCCGCCTACTGAGGCGACCTTTTTCTTTGCCAAGGAAAAGACCCCAGTAAGGTTTCACTGAACTGGGGCCTGAGCGCCTTGGGAATCCAAGCTGAAAGCAATGATAAGCGCCCGGTCTCCGTGTAGATTCCGGGTTGTTAAGATTGTCTTTCATAAACGTGAAAAAGCCCCGGCACGTCTCCTAACGTCACGGGGCTGCTCACCAGACGGCCACAGGGTTTTAAAGACCCCCGGGCGAGCGCTGACCATATAGTATGCGTTTTAGAAAATGAAAAGCCCCGACAGCGTGCGGCTGCCAGGGCTATACGCACCGTAATGAGTTAGCAGGGGGCTATACCGGTGCGCGCCACCATTCTATCCGGCAAAATTTAAAAATAAACCCCGACAAGTCTCCCAACCTGTCGGGGCCACGCGCTTCACATGCGGCGAACAAGTTTTGGCGCGCTGCTCAAGTGTAACATAAGAAAACGAGACAGGACGTTTCTGCTTGCCATACTGAACTTACTGAACTTACACGGGCCAAACGGCGGCGGTGATCTCAAATCAAACTAAGACGAAGAAAATCAGACGGGCGTTTACGTCCCGCTTTTTTCACGATCCTTCTTCTTATCTTCGTCGTAATGAAACTTAATGGCGAAGAACATGGCCGTGCCTAACACGAGGACCTTGAACGCTATCAAGAATACCGGAATCAGTTCCATTTTCTGAATGTTTCCATGCTGCTATCGAATTTGATGAGCACTACCTCAAAACCGCAGCTTTAGCAGCTTCATTTTTGGTCGCACCACCGTCGGGGCGCTCGGCAGCGTCGGCTTGGAAGCTCATTATTTTCGCTCGCACGGAACACTAATTTTCGACCACGGCAAAAGCCGATGCCGCATCAAGGCAACCTGCCTGATCCGCATTCCTGATGTCGTTCCAGATATTTGCGATTGAGCAGATCAACTGCTTCCTTGGCATCTCTCTCATTAAGGCCTGACTGTTTGTGGCCGTCGATAGAGACGATTTCGCCGTTGAAAACATCATAGACGCACCAGGTCATGTCGCGCTCGCGGCGCATGTCGAACCCGTTCTTGATCATAGCCAATTCTCCGCGTTGATTAGATCAACTGCGAGAGGATAACGATCAGGCGGGGCATTCGTTCAATGAAAAAGAAACCCCTGGTGCCGTGTCGCGATCACCGGGCTGCGCATGTTTGAATCCTCTCGCTTCAATTATGCGAAACCATCAACTAACTGTCCCGGTGGGTTGCAACGCCGGACTAAGCGTTTACAGCGTCCAGCCGTACACAGCGAGAGCAATACCGCCGACCGCTCCGATCACTGACCATCCGATCATGCTGATACCCATGAAGCTGTGATAGGTGACCGCTGAAATCTTCTTGAATGCTGCAGCCATCAACAGGTTTGCTATTGCGCCAGCAATAAGACCGATCCCGTTGGCTACATATGCCGCCGGATGAAGCGCCATGGTCTGCATGAAATACGGGCGTAGTAGAAAAGTTGCGCCCAACATTCCTGCGATCAGCACGAAAACCGACACCATGCCGAAACCGGACCATCTTATAAGCATTGTTTAAATTACCTTTGTCTTGGGGAAGATCAGGCGGTAATGGCCCCTGACAGTTTTACGGACAACCCTTCGACGACAAAATCCTCAAGAAAAACCCCGGAACGAGCCGGGGTCTATGTTCATTGTTTTCGTCTGGTATCCCAGAAAAGCACGGATAATACCCAGAGAAGCGCAACGAGGATCGAGCCCTCAATCAGAAAATACCAGTGCATCGCTATTCCCTCATACCGGAACGCGCCCTCCGCCATTGCTATGCGAAGTCATCCACGGCATAGCGGCTTCGGGTTTTTCTAGAATGTTGCGTTTTCGTGCAAATCCTTCAAATGCGGTATGCGCCACGATTAGAGGTTTCTGACCACTGTGGGCGTCGCAACAGGCGCTCCATGCTACTTCATAGATGACGTCTCGATCATCCTGTGGCCACTCATATAGGAAATCGATTGCGTCGATAGGGCCTGCAATCTCCCTGATTAGAAATTTGCCGTCCTTCACAAAAATTGGACTGTCAAACAAACGGTCGCTCATCGAAACCTCCATTTGATCGAACGAAAAAGTTGGAATGACTGCTTCGATTTAGTGATCGATCTGGCGGTTTCAAGAACCCTTCACGCTTAAATTTTCAGGACATCCCCATAAACAAACAACGTTCTTCGCGTATGCGAAAGACGTTTTCTTTGCCGAAAGGAAATCACCTTGGATATGCATCTTGGCGATACCCGCCTCTTGATTGAGGCAGGTCGAGCGCGCGGGCTATTGCGCAATCATATGGCCTATGTTCTCGCGACTGCCTACCACGAGACGGCACATACGATGAAGCCTGTCAACGAAATGGGCGGTGAGAAGTATCTGCGCTCGAAAAAGTACTGGCCCTTCATCGGTCGCGGATATGTTCAGATCACCTGGCAGTCGAACTACGAGCGAGCCAGCAAGGAACTCGGCGTTGATTTCGTCAAGAAGCCTGAACTGCTTCTGAAGCCGGAATATGCCGGACCGATCATCATTGCCGGTATGGTCGAGGGCTGGTTCACCGGCAAGAAGTTGTCCGACTACATCACCCTGCAGAAGTCAAACTTCAAAGACGCTCGTCGGATCGTCAACGGTACCGACCGGGCCGAACTGATCGCCGGGTATGCCAAGGAATACGACAAGGCTCTGATGACAGAGGGGTATGGCGTTGAGCAGATTGTCACGGCCCCGGCTTCGGACGTTGTCCCTGCACCGGTCGAGGAAAAGCCAATCTCGAAATCCTCACGCTTCTGGACTTGGTTCGGATCCGGCGGCGGTGCGGCGGTAATGCCGTTTGTCGACTGGAAGGTTCAGTTGGCGATCGTGGCTGCAATCATCCTCATCGCGGGGCATGCCATCTTCACCATGCCGCAGGCGAGGGCCAAGCTTGAAAAGCTGGTGGATACGATATGACCGTCTGGGCGCTCGTTCCGAAATGGCTGAGATACTCGCTCGCTGCCCTTGTGGCGGCGTTGTTTCTGTCAGCGGGCGCGTATCTCGTAGGAAAGCGAGAAGGCCGGCAGGAGGTCGTTTCAGAGCAATTGCGCGAAACCGTCAAAGCCGAAAAGGAAAGGGGCAACGACGATGAACAACTACGCGGGCTTACGGATTATGATTTTTGTGTTCTTGCCCTTCGTCGTCGCGGCTTGCCAGTCGACCAATGCGACGAGTTGCGCGGGCTGGAGACAGAATGATCTTTCGCCTGCTGGTCTGGTCGCGTTGACGAAAGTGGACCGGCCGGCAGTAGAACGTATCGAAGGCAATGACGAAAACGGAAAACGGCGGGGCTGCTGGTAATGTCTGACGACTTCAAATGGCTGATCGGCACGGCAGTGACGTTGATCGTGTTCTTCAGCGGCGCGTTGATTGCGGCCTTTCGTTCTCTTTCCACTTCGCAGAAGGCTGGTGACGATCAATTGCACGATCGCGTTAACCGGGTCCGAGACGAGTATGTGCGTCGTGTGGATCTGGATGACCATGTGAAGCAGTTACGCGAGGGCATGAAGGAAATGAGGGATGAAACGAGAGAGGGATTGAAGGAAACGAACAAACGGCTTGATCAGGTGCTGGCTGTGCTGGCGCAAGATAAAAAGGTTTGACCAAAAAAGAACCCCGCAGCGTGATCGCGCGGGGTAGGAAGTCATATGTCATCGGCATCCAAAATTTTATTCATGGATTAGGATTTGTAAAGTTCTGACTTCTTGCAACTGTTTAAACAGTGAGCGCTCAGAAGAATGGTGAACGTTGCACGGCGATTGTAAGGAGTATGGCTGCTGGTAAGGCAATCGACATGCCAGCCAGCGCGGTCGATGATGCTGTTCGAAGCGATTTGCTCAAATTTGCGGATGTCATTTTAGCCTCCTTTGAACAAATAAAAACACATCGTGCCGGGTTCAGTAAACCCATTTTGAATATTGTCAGATCGGTTCACACGGGCCGCGACTGTTATAAAAAAAACGCCCCGCAGCGAGATCGCAAGGGGCTAGATGGAAGGTGTCATATGCCTGCGGTCAAAATTTTATTCAGACGAGAGAAAAAGTAAAGCCCCAGCATCAATCGTTTGACCGGTCGGGATAGGGCTCCTTCGGGACCTTAACGTTCGGATTGCCAGGAGCGTTCGACTGTTCATGAGTGGGCTTCTCCTGATGGTCGCTTGGCTCAACCTGCGACGGATCATTTGCTTCTTTCTCTCTCACCAAGTCGGGATCGGACCAAGGGCTCTTCGGCTTTCCCATCTTCAATTCTCCTAAGATTTTCGTGCGGTAAAGCCCCGACGCTCCCTCCAGCGTCGGGGCCGCGCTTGGCAAATGAGGTGCATGTCCTTGCCGCGCGCTATCGTTCAGCGGCGTCTCAGTTGCACTCTGAACGATCTCAATTCCATTGGTTTGGCCGTATCGTCAGGCCCGCTGCTTGGGCGGCTTTGACGAACGACTCTCTGGCCGTATTTGGCAGGCCTTCCATATCGGCTAGGCAAGCCTGCAAGGCTTCTTCGTATTCCTGACCGTGAGCGTCTTTGGGCCAATTGTTCAACAAGCACTTTGCTGCCGTTTGCGTATCAGGCACGACACGGTATTTTCCAACGCCGTACAGTTCAACGTCTACTGGTTGCTCCCAAGACATGCGGGTCTCCGAAGAAAAAGGCCCTGCCTCGGGGCGAGCAAGGCAGGGCTGCGTCAGCGATGGCTCTGGTGCTAGGTGAGGTGCGCTGACGCGAAGTTGTTGTTCTTGCGGCCGTTAAACTCTCAACGGCGGAATTTGTTCCAAGTTATGCAAACGGGTCATTTTCATCGAGAACAGGGTAGCTGGCCAGCGCCGAGCCATTGTTGTTTGTCGTTGGAAATGACTGGATGTCCTGGCGCTTTTGATATTTCTGATGCGCCAAACGAGCGGCTAACTCGCAGATATATGATTGCTCCCTCAGCCCACTCTCGTACAGCATGATGATACTGGATGCTAATTCTGACGGAGAATAATTGCGATCGCTCTCTTCGAGCATTATTGCTGCATTACTAAAGCAGCGCCGCATAAAATTCACTTCCAACGGACTGAAAATGCGGCTCGCTTCGTTAAATAGCGGCATAGTGGCCTCCCTTCAGCATGTGCCAAAGAAACGCCCCCACAACAATAAGTGTATCTGGAAATAATGGTGGATGAGGTTGACCGAATCAACCGGAAAAGTCCTCGTCGGCCAAAATGTGACCGACGAGGTGACGCCTGCCGAAGCGAGCCACCCCGCTACAGACGCCATAACCCATACAAAATCCGAATGCGTATGTTCCCTAAAAAATACCCTGCCTAGAATGATAAGGCAGGGTTGCGTCAGTTTAGTGCAAGCGTGGTATGCTGACGCGAGGTGGTATCGATGCATTGCGTGAAACTGCGTTGAAGCAGATTTGTTCCCATCACCGGCTAGTCTGTGTTGGCCGCCTCAATGTTGGAGTTGGCAGCCGGGAAACTGTCGTGCGGGTGGCGGAACTGATATTTTTGATGAGCCAGTCGGACAGCCAGTTCGGTGATGTAGCCGAGGTCGCGAAGCCCGCTCTCATAGAGCATTACGATTGTGCTAGACAAATCGATTGCAACATAATCGAGCTCGCTCTCTTCAAGCGTGGCTGCTGCGCTCGAATAACAGCGCCTCATAAAATTGACTTCTTCGAGCGTGTAAATACGGCTCGCTTCATTGAAAAACGGCATAGCTAGCCTCCCTCCAGTTGTGAACCAAAGTAAAAGCCGTTGCGGCGTTCATTCGTGCGATACTGGTTAATGCATAACAGCCGAGAAAGTTTCTGTGAAACTTACCGTGTGACGCGGATTGGCTTAGAACAAACTTGCCTGCTCTTCCTTATTATCATTGCTTGGTGTGAGGTCGATCAGATCGGCATCGGGCAGGGGCTTTTGCATCTCCTTGGCCTCGTCCCACGGAGCGCGTAGCCAGGTGTCGATTTCTTCCGTGGTGCGGAGAATGACAGGCATTGCCTTTGGGTGGATTGGCTTCACGACAGCATTCGGCTCTGTGTGAGGAACGCAAAGATATCGACCTCGACCGGTCCTTCCTTCTTCTTCCGCACGCCTTTCCGACCGGTCCAGATGCCAGCGAATGCGAAAAGCGGCTTCGCTTCATTGAGAGCGAACCAGTAAAGCGGCTTGCGCTTGGTCTTCGGGTCAGGTTCCTGCCCATATTCGGAAAACGAGGTGGCCGGGACAACGCATCGGCTTTCGACACCCTGCCAGCGTCTCCAGTGAGGCGAGGTGAGGTTGCGGATATTCGTTACTCCGCCATCTGCTTCACCCCTCACATACATCGGCGGCGTAGGCATGCCCCAGCGGAGCATTGCTAGTCACCTGGAACCAAAGTAAGCTTCATTTGTTCTTCTTCTGTCACAAGTGCAGGAGTTTGACCAATGGTTGGCAGGCAGGCGGACGTCATCGTTCTGAGTGACGCAGATAGAAATTTCCTTGAAACTCAGGTGCGTCGGCATAGAGCGCCACGCTCCTTGTCAGATCGATGCCGGATGATATTGCTGTGCGCGCAGGGTTTGCAAAGCAAGGACGTTGCCGAACGCCTGGGTGTTCACGAGCACACTGTTGGCAAGTGGCGCCGCCGGTTCGTGCAAGATGGCATTGAAGGGCTGACAGATGAATATCGTACGGGTCGACCGCGAACTGTTTCAGACGCTCAGGTTGCTGAAGTTGTCGAGCGTACATTGAACACCACTCCCAAGGATGCCACGCACTGGTCCATTCGTTCGATGGCAGCTAACAGCGGCCTCTCGCATACCACCATCCGTCGGATATGGAGCGCATTTGGCTTGCAGCCGCATCGTGCCGAGACATTCAAGCTTTCCTCTGATCCGCTCTTCGTCGATAAAGTTCAGGACATCGTCGGCCTCTATATGTCGCCACCAGACCGGGCGATTGTGCTCTGCGTGGATGAGAAATCGCAAATCCAGGCATTGGATCGCGAGCAGCCTGTGCTGCCCATGGCGCCAGGTGTCGCCGAACGACGTACCCATACCTATGTCCGCAACGGCACGACATCGCTGTTCGCCGCGCTCGACATTGCCACTGGGGCGGTGATAGGTCGTTGCTACAAGCGTCACCGGGCGACTGAATTCCTTGACTTCCTGAAGCGGATCGACGCCGAAATGCCCAATGGGCCGGACGTGCATCTGGTAATGGACAACTATGCGACCCACAAGACGCCGAGGATCAAGGCCTGGCTCGCGCGCCGCCCACACTGGCATGTTCACTTCACACCAACGTCGGCATCCTGGATCAATCAGGTAGAGCGGTGGTTCGCAGAACTGACACGAAAGCAGTTGCAGCGCGGCGTACATCGTTCCACCGCAGAACTGGAAGCCGACATTGACACCTTCATCGAAATCCACAACGAAAACCCCACCCCATATAAGTGGGTCAAATCCGCCGACCAAATCCTCGCTTCGGTCAAGCGTTTCTGCCAAAAAACAATGAACCGAACTTCAGATTCAGGTGACTAGCTCCGGTTCGTCACCCTTTACATTGCGCAAAACCGGTGCGGGATAGTCGGGAAAGATATCCATCTGGGGATCGACGCGGTTCGTCATGTCTCCGAACTTCGGAAACAGGCGCCGCATGGCCTCATGTGCCGTGGTCAGATTATATAGATTGCACATGCGCTCCTCCTCGTTGCGAAGAGAATAGCGCGCTTCAACGTTTCGTCTACTGTGCAAAAAGGTGTGAGGGTCGTTTAAAATTCCATAATAGAATCAATGTGCACTTATGCCGCCACACCTTTGTACTAACTGATTGTTTTCAAATACATAATTGTAAAAAAATTGCAGTCCTGTCGGGATCGCCACTTTCTTTTCATCTGTCACCGGCCAACGTATTTTACCTTTTTGGTCAAAAGCTCACCCTTTTTGCCAAGGTAAATTACCCTTGGGCGTTTTTGGGCGAATGGACGTCTTATCGAGCCATCTTTTGCCTCAAACTCAAGTGTCATAACGGATTTTTCGAAATTTGAGACAGGGCGTAGCCACGCTTTTCCAGCAGCAGAAATGCGCTCAAGGCGCTTGATATGGACACCGGGGGCACTGGGAAGAACATTCACCGCCGGTTGGTCACGGCCTGTAGCAGTGATGCTTGAACCAGATCGAAGGCCGTCAGACCGGGCAATCGCGAGAAGAAGGTGTTGGGATCACCGCTCGGCGATACACGCGACCAGATGCTCGTGACATAGAGTTTTTGATCGTGCCAGATGACATTGGCGATAAGGTCACCGCTATCCTCTCCATCCTTCTTCGTGACGGAAAAGCGAAATTGACGTGACGCGACGCCGGCTTTCTTGAAATCCTCGTCCTCGCTGCTTGCCAGAAGCGTTGGCGGCTTCACGTCCGGGGACTGCTGCACGAAATAATCGCGGATCAGAGCTGGTCCAATCTCCTGAATATCCGGCTTGTCCTTTCGATCCTGTGCGAACAGCCAGAACAACCCTTCCGTGCGACCGTCCTTTTCGCGCTGAAGGTGGAGTTCGGCCGGCAATGAACCCTTGAAGTCGTTGATCGCCACTTTCCAGATGTCGGGAACCGTCAGGGCGACCGTTTGCCTGCCGATCCGGATATCGATCCGTTTCAAATATTCGTCGTAGGCCTGAACGCGGCCATTGCTGAAGATCAGGTTCGTGAACAATGCACCGGCGACGTTGTGTGCGATCTTGCCGATCTCCTTGCGCTCACCGTCATTGGCCGCTTTGGCCAAATCGGCGACGACGTGGAAGGTGAGCACCTTGTCGCCACGCGAAAAGCATTGGCTGAAGACACCGCTTTTGTAGGGTGTTTCGGCTGGCTGCACAGCGAAGGCTTGTGTGGCTGAATAATCAGCCACGGAACTGATCTGGCGCAGCGTGTATCCGGAAGTTTCGATCTCGTAGGCACAAACGCGGGCGGCCGATGCTGGCGTCGTGAGACGGTAACCCTTGATCGTCGCCTCGATCGGCGCGTCGGCGAGCCTGATCTTTCCGATGATCCTTACGCTGCCGATCTCCCTGGAAGCATCGAGTTCACGCATTGTGGTGATTTGCACCTTTGCGGTATCAGGCACATAGGTTTCGAAATTGATGTCGTCGTCACCGAAATCAAATGTCTTGAGGGACCAGCCGTTCGTTTCCTTCTTCTCCATCCTGATCGTGGGCACGATCGAACTCTCGGCAAGAGCTGGCATGGTGACGGATGTGCCGACAAGGGCAACCACCAGCAGTATTGGGCTCATTGATCGCTGAAGCATCGGCAAAATCCTTTCCTGCAAAAGCGACGGCGGCGGTCCTTAGCTTCCATTGGCACGAGCCCATAAAAGCGCTTCGACCGTCTGCTGCGGATTTTTCAGCTTGGCAATGCGCCTCAGCTCCTTATCCTTGAACGGATTGCCGGAGATATGGAGGCCGAATGGTCCGCTTCCCGCCTTTTCTTCGAGCTTGGTGAGTTCGCCCAGCTCCTTTGGCAGCGTCTCCAGCTTGCAGTCCCGAAGTTGGAGACTGAGCAGTTTCGTCAGCCGCCCTATCTGCGGGGAGAGCGCCTTGAGCGAATTCCCCTCGAAATCAAGCTGAATGAGTTCGGCCAAACCAAAGACCTCATCCGGGATCTTGTGCCGGGACGAGTAACCCAGGGACAGGCTTCGAAGGTTCGGGAAATTGGCGAGATAGCCATCGGGGATCTCCAGCCATTCGGTGCGCTCCAGCCCAAGTGTCTTGATGCTGGTTGACGGCCGGTCGAGATGCGGCAGCCTGGTGAGCGCGCTGCGACCAAGATAAAGCCCTTCCAGTCCGGCCATGAGAAGGAGGGATGCCGGGATCTCGCGCAACGGATTTCCGAAAAGCGATAACTGTTCAAGCCGGAGCATTTCCGTGAACCGCTCCGGCAAGGTCTCTATCCTGTTGTCCATCAGAAACAAGAACGCGATGCCTCCCGATTGATACAGTTCATCGGGAATCGTCCGCAGCTTCAGACTATTTAGGTCGAGCGTATCGTGCGAATGCCGGCTGAGCAGGTAATCGAGATCGTCATCGTTCGGCCACTCATCCAGCGTCGCCGGGTCGGGCCGACCCGCCGCACGCCAGGCGATGCGGTCAAGCGCGAGTTGATAGCCCTGCGCCGGCGTCAAGTCATCGGGAAGATCGGTCGCCCATGGTGCAAACCGCGGCATCACCATCTCACTCGCCGTTGACTGAACCAGTTTTCCCATTTCGCCTACGTTCCGCTTAATCGCGTGCCGGTTCGTTGAACCAGAACAGGGTAACGATCGTGCCGACAGGCATAAACCACGAGACGAGCTGAAACCAACCGCTTCTGTTCGTGTCGTGCAGTCGCCGTGTGGTGACGGAGAAAAACGGTATCATTGTAACGACCAGCAAGATCGTAACAACAAGGTCCGGGAGATTGAGCCGGACCAGCACGAAGAGAAGCAACACATAGAAAAGCATCGCATACCAGAATTCCGTACGGCTCGCTCTACCCTTGAAATCAAGGTATCCGGTAACGAATCTCACGACCACAGTCGGAAAGTCGACAGGCGAAGCCGCCATACCGAAGCGGTTAGGGCCTTGGGGTGGTTTGTTCTTGTAGGAAATTACAAAAACAAAAAGCAGCGAAACCAATATACCAAAAGCAAAAATCCAATGCATTAATCTGGAAGCTCCTTTCTTCTAACACCTGGTCGGGGGAGTCCTCAGCGAGTCGGGAATACCGTCAAGGGATTGGCTTCACAAGGAATTGATAAACGGGCATGAGTTCCCAGGAGCCGTTCGGGAAAATGAAGGTATCGCTATAACAGTTTTTGAACATTATTCGATATCGTGAAGAACAGATTTCAAATTCTCGCTCTTCACCTATGGAACCGAAACTTACATCCGCAAACCTGTCATCGGTATCATCCAATAAGGTCCCGTATATATCCCACTCGCTTTCCCTAGCCTCGTCGTCGTTAAGAAAAATTTCCAAACGGGGATTTTCTCTTTTTCCAAATGCGTAGGACAGTTTGAATACGAGGCCGAAAGCTTCCGCGTGGTATGGGTTATACGGCACCTGCATGATGCTGATCTTCTGAATCGTAATGAGTGAACTCCATTTCTCGTTCCAGTCGCCCGCATTATCACTGTCGGTTGCCATTCGAACGTGTTGAGCTTGTTGTTTGTCCATTGATGAGACGAGCTCGACTTTTGCATTTTTCGCAACAAGCTGACTCGGATACGCCTATGTTTCAAGTTCAAGGGTAATTTACCTTGGCAAAAAGGTAATTTTGCTGTTGACCGCCGAAGTTGACCTGTTGATTCTCAATGGGTTATAGTGATCCCAAGGGTAATTTATCGTGGCAACCGGCACATCTCCTGCACTTCATTTAATGGCGGGCACGGTGTCGCGAAATTTAGAGCGCACCCCGAAAAGTGCGCGACCGTTTTCCGGGCGCGCACTCAAAAAAGGGAAGTCACAATCGACTCCCCATTTCGCTATTTGTATCCAACGATCATCAGTGCCCAGAAAGGACAAGTGTCTGCACTGGCAACATCACAGCCTGAATTCTCAGAATCATGGCGTGAACAAGGCCTGTGGCATCGACAGCGTGCAGGAATATCGATCGCATCGTCCCGGCTTTGCCGGACTGCAATTCCTTATGGTTGCTTGTGTATGCGTTCGCGACACAGCTGCTACCTGGAGGAATGTCAGCCAGTTGCCCTCCGTAGAGAGGCTCAAGAGTGACAGTGATCGTTCCCGGCTTCGCCAATTGCTGAATGTCGACCAACTGGTCGCTCGCTCGCACCTGTCCGCCAGCGATAACATCTTGTACTTCGGTTACGACCATCGGAATAATGGTAAATGGCTTCCCAATGCATGTGGCTTCGGCAATCATGCCGGGCTTCATAACTTGGGCTTCGATCTGCCCGAAACCGGCAACAAGGGCTATTCGGCCTGCTGTTTCCGGCACCAGTATCCCGGCAGGACGAAGCAGTGGATTGACGACCTCTCCGGCGCGTAGCGTGAATTGTTGAACAGTTCCCGAAACGCCTGCCTTCACGACGGTCTTGCCGAGTTCCACCTCTGCCTGAGAAGCCAAGGCCTCTGAACTTGCCTTTTGTGCCGGAAGCAATGTGGTGATCTTCGTTTCGAGCGTCTGCTTGTTGGCGGTTGCCGCTGCCAGTTCGCTACCTCTGCCATCCGCTATCGACCGGAGACGTTCAATGTCCTTGCGAGCGACAATATTGGGGTTGCGGCGTTGCAGTTCGAGCTGGGTATCTACATCGCTTTGCGCTTGGACGAAGGCTGCTTCTGCTTGTTTTATCCGGGCATCGGATGCCACGAGATCGCTTTTGGCAACAATCGTTTCGGCATCGATTTCGGCGATCTGCTTCCTGGCCGTTTCCAGCGCCGCCTTTTGTTTGCTGTCATCGAGTTTGAACAGCGGCTCGCCAGCTTTCACCTTCTGGTTTCGCGTGACGTACACTTCATCGACCCGTCCGCCTATTTCCGGAAGAATGGTTACCGTTCGGAATGCAGCAGTAACATGGGATGTAGATGGATGGTAATAGAAAATGATGGTGATCAGGGAGACTGTGAGGATGAGGCAAGCCGTGATCCCCCATCTGAGCTCAAACCACACGGAATAAACTGTAATTTCGCGCCCGATCCGTTTCCCCTGACCAAATCGGCGGTAGAGGTAATCGGGGAGTATGGTGATCATGGAGCAAAGCAAGAATTCAAACATTATTTCTGCTCCTGCGGGTTATGATCGGTATTGAGGGGCGCGCCCATGTCGACCGCAGCCGTTGGATCGGCAAGATTTTGCGAGGTGGCTGTCGCAGCTTGCGGCGCAACATCATTGCTGGCAGGAACGGTTGGTGCCGGAGAGGAAGGCGGAATTGTCAGATGAAGTCCCCGGCGAGCAATGATGCGGAGAGACCTGGCCATCGACGTAACTGGCGACAGGAAGTCCGGCAGTTCCGTCATAGCCAGCAAAAGCGCTGCAATCCAGAACAGTTGATTGTGAGTGAAGAGCGCTATCAATCCCAATACAGCAACAAGCTGGATCTGGACTTTATGTGTCCGGTGGGCAATGTGTTCGGGGAGTGCATGAAGTCTCAGATAGAGAATCCCGGTTAGAAACACGACACAGACCAGGAAAACAATGACGATGTTCAAAAGCACATCGGTTTGGCCTGGTGGAGTTATAAATGCGGGTATGTGTCCAACCGCTGCTTTATGAACGGCATTCGCTGTTTGGTCCATATTGCCTCCAGCCTTTTTGTGTTGGCGTCCCATGCGCTTAACCGGATGGTGACGATGAGGAGCGCGGCAGTTCACCAACAAATGCGACCGAAAAATGTCGGTTCCATCCCATTGTATCAAATCGCAATATGTTTGTGGTAACTTCAGATTAGTGAGCAGAAAATTACCGGTAAGGGCTCATAATATCTAGAAAATTTGCCGCCGCCTGTAGCGAATATTGACTTGAGAAGACTATCGACGGTCTTCATGTTCAAGCACGTCGGCTATCCCAGATAACCCTTTGGAGGTTCATCCTGCAAAAACAAACAGCAGCACAATGGGCGCTACAGCTTCTGGACTGGAATCGAAAACACCTGGTCCAGGGTGGTGCACTTACCGAGGCGATCATCGCGGAGAAATTCTCGGATCAGTTTGTCGTCAAGGTAAACGGGAGCGTTCACCCTGCTAGTCATTCTAACTATCTGGCTTTTCTTGATGGTTTCCGCAGCACGATCCACACGATTGACTATGATGTACAAGAGGTGGTCGCTGAAGAAAATTCAGCGGTGCTGGCAATGGCGGCGACAGTCATTCGTCTTGATAGAATCATCGACCATTTCGAAGCGATGCTGCTATTGAAATTCAATGAAGCAGGCCTTGTCACCCTGTGGCACAAAGTTTACCTGAAGACGCAGTAAGGCCCCGGCGCAGTTATCCAGCAAAGATAAAATGAGAGAAGGCCGCGTTCACGGCGTTTTCAGTTTTTGTTGTCGTGTCAGTTACTGCCCATGCGGGCCGTCCGGTCCACGCTGTCTCATGTAAACCCGCGGCCCATGATTACCGGGACGTCCATGCCAGTCGGGGCGGTCATGCCATCCACGGCGATCCCAGTGTCTGTCCCGATAGTATCTGCGATCACGATACCAGTAGTCATCGCGGTCATCGAGAGCAGAACCTATAGCGACGCCTGCAATGAGCGGAATGCCGATGAGCGCAGCCGTTCGGCCGAAATCATCGGAATAACCGCTGGATGTTCCCTCCCGAAATGCCAGATAGCGCGACGATGCCCAACCATAGGTCGGGCCGTAGCTGACCTGACACCAGCCGTAGCCGGATGTGCAGCCGCGCACGGTCACGGGCGCGCCACTTGGGATGGAGCCCAGCGTCGCATAGCGCGTGCCGGGGCCGGTGCGGATATTGAGGTTGGTGGTGGATATGGCGTTCGCCGCCTGCGCTGCGCCCGCCGCAAATACGCCCACAGCAATTAGGGCGGCTTTGAGAGCAAGCTTCATCGGAGTTCTCCCTGAACTGTCTCTATCGCTTCTAAAACGATAGCGGCGAATGAAGGTTCCAATCCAGGTAAACAGGTCGTGGGTGTCGAACAGCAAAAAAGCGCCGGAGAACCGGCGCTTTCGATGATCCTTGCTGATTGCTGGAACTATCGCCTGCAGCGAGCCACATACATGCGGCCGTGACGGTCACGATATTGGCAATTGCCGTTGCGCAGTTCACGCACCAGCAGGCCGCCCAAGGCGCCCGCGCCAGCACCGATAAGCGCGCCGCGTCCGCCACCCGCAATGCCGCCGATAATGGCCCCCGCACCGGTGCCGATGGAAATATCCTTTTCCGTGGTCGTGCAGCCCGTTATTGCGAGCAAAGCAACCAACCCAAGCGCCACTTTCCGCATCCCTGTCTCCTCCTGAGAAAAATCAGACTAAGCTTAAACGATTGATTTCGTGATCGGTTGCGTTGGAATCCGCAAGTCTGCGTGAAAAATATCGCAAACCGAAACAGCGTCAATGGCGACGATGGCGCAGGATGACTGCAATGGCTAGTCCAGCCAGTCCGATTGCGATAACGCCTTGCAGAATGAAAACCCAATTCATCATGATGTAGTCCTCTGACACTTAGCCTATTGAGGGCGCGCGCACGAATTTGGCCTCTTCCTAGCGCATTTTGGACGGATGGGAAATGCGCGTTAACCGCTTTGAGCTAGGCCTATGAAATCATTAAAATTATTTAATGGGAGCATTCATTTGGCATTCACATTGACGGGCGCATTTTCGGTACATCGAACATAACAAAGGAAGCCGATATGAAGCCGATCGTTATTGCTCTTACTGCCTTTTCCTTTCTCGCGGCACCTGCTGCGATGGCACAATCTTATCCGTCGCATCACGGCAAGCCGTCTTACAGTCAGATGCACAAGGGCGGTCCGAAATATGACGCGCGTAAGTATGACAACCGCCGTCACCAGAGCTGGAAGACGGGTAACCGTCTGCCGCCAAACTATCGCGGTCACGTCGTGAACAATTATTCGGGCTACAAGTTGCGTAAGCCGCCACGTGGCTATCACTGGGTCAAGGTCAACAATGATTATATGATGATCGGCATCGCGACCGGAATCATTTCATCCATTGTCGCGGGCCGGTAATCAATCGCAGGGTTGGAAGAAAGGCGGCCAATGGCCGCCTTTTCAAATCTGCACGATCAGTTCTCGGGGCCGAAATACTTGGCTTTCAGCTTGGCGACTGCTTCATTCTCATGGGCGCTGATGATCGCGATGCTCGCGGGTTTGACAAGCTCGCTATGGCGCGGAAACGCAAAGCCATATTTATCCGGGCTGAATATATTGCCGACCAGATCGACAGGTTGGTCGGCGTGCTGGTGGGCATAATATTCCAGAACAGGTCCGTCGCTGACGATTGCCGCGATTTCATCATTGACGAGTGCGTTCACGGCTTCAGGAAGGTGATCGAAAGGAACTGTTGCGATCGAGCGTGACCTCAGGAATTGTTCCGCGACACTGCCAGAACGCACACCTACGGATTTCCCCTGCAAGTCGGCGAGGCTCGAAATATTGTTGTCGATATGGGCGACGGTCATCACGCTTGTAATCGACGAGGTCAGGTAGGCGATAATCGCTATGCCGAATACCATCCAGAACGTTTGCCAGATGCGCCCCATCCAGCCGAACAGGTTTTTCCGCGAGGTTTTGCCAGATGTCGCGATGGAAACCACGTGATGGAAGCTTTCCGCCAGTCCCTCGCGCCAGCGCTTCGGAAAACCTGCATCAAAACGCCTGTCGAAGATCGTCAGCAATATGGTGGCGGTAATAAGAATGCCGAGAATCCAAGCATAGGTTACCAGATGCCCGGCATCATCAAGGCGATTGATTAAATCGTCCCAGCCGTTGCCTGCTTCTGTATGCACCATGATGCGTAAACCCGCATCAAACCATGGATGGGTGAAATCCACGATTTCGGCGCGCTGTTCCGTGATGGTCAGGTTGGTGACGGCGGCTTCAACCTTGCCTTCCGATACAGCTTTTACGAGTTCGGCATAGTTCGGATATTCCACATATTGCGAAGCGAGGCTCATTCGCGCGGCGATATCCTGCCAGATATCGATTGCCATGCCGGAATAGGCATTGCCCTGCTTGTTGACGAAGGGCTCGCTGACATAGACGCCGACCTGCACCGGTTTGGGTGCTTGTTGAGCGTATGAAGCCGATGAAATCACCACTAAAAGTAGAATGAGAAGTGATCTGTGTAGGCTGTGATTGATAAAGTTCTTTACTGGTATTAACGACAAAACAGTTCCCCATAAACTCCAGTACTGACTGCAATTTAGATAAGGTCGGTATTTCAATTATATTAATATTTACTTCTATTGGAATCGGAATATTGGTGGCAATATTATTATTAGTATATGCTAAATTAATTTATTGTCTGCCTCTTTCCCATATGGAACCGAACGCCGCCTGTTCAGTTATTGCGGCTAACAAGCCTAATTTCAAAAAGCATGCGTGCGAAAACGAAAAGGCTGAAGAGGGGTTCATGGAGAGCATCGACAATCCGGATTCTGCGGTGCGTTCCGTCACGACTGCACCACCACGCCTGCCGACGCTGGCGGCAATGGCCGTTGCCGTTGCTATTCTCTATTTTGCAAAAGACGTCTTTCTGCCACTCGCGATAGCTGTGCTGCTGACGTTTGCGCTTGCGCCAATCGTCGCCTTTCTGCGCAGGGCAGGTCTTCCGCGAGTGTTCGCGGTGATTACGAGCGTGGCAGGCGGGTTTTTGATCGTGGCTGTATTCAGCGCGGTGGTTGCCTTTCAGGTCTCGGAAGTCGGGCAGAATATCTCGCTCTATCAATATAACATCATTGAGAAAATCCGGACCCTCAAGGAAGCAAGCTCCGACAACAGCTTCTTCGACAGGCTCAACCGCTTTGCCGAGCGCATCGGCACCGAAATCAACAGGCCGGAACAAAAAACACAGGCTTTGCCTTCGGACCAGCCGGAGGAAAAGCCGCTCCTCGTCCAGATATTTGCGCCGCGCCATCCGGTTGAAACGCTTCGGAGCATAATCGAACCACTCATAGGTCCGCTGGCGACGACCGGGCTTGTCGTTGTTGTGGTGATTTTCATGCTGCTCGAACGGGAGGAACTGCGGGATCGCTTCATAAGGCTGGTCGGCTATGGTGATCTTCACCGCACGACAGAAGCCTTGCAGGATGCGGGAAAGCGGGTCGGTCAGTATTTGCTGACCCAGCTTGTGGTGAATATAACCTATGGCGTGCCTCTCGCCTTCGGTCTCTGGATACTGGGTATTCCGAATGCGGCTCTATGGGGAATGCTGGCCATCGTTTTGCGCTTCGTTCCCTATATCGGACCGGTCATTGCGGCGATCCTGCCGCTGTTCCTCGCCTTTGCCGTCGCTCCGGGCTGGAGCCTGTTGCTCTGGACGATCGGGCTCTTCGTCATCATCGAGCTTCTTATAAACAATGTGATCGAGCCGTGGCTTTACGGTTCTCGCACCGGCCTGTCACCGCTCGCGATCATTGTATCTGCCATTTTCTGGACATGGCTGTGGGGGCCTGTCGGACTTGTTCTATCAACACCTTTGACGGTCTGCCTTGTGGTGTTGGGACGTCATGTGCCGCAGTTTGAATTTCTGGAAATTCTGTTTGGCAACGAACCTGTGCTCGATCCGAAAGAACGCCTCTATCAACGCCTTTTGGCCGGTGATCCGGATGAGGCTACGGATAATGCCGAGGAAATGCTGGAGCAAAAATATCTGGTCGAGTTTTACGGCTCGGTCGCTATTCCCGCTCTCTTGATGGCAGAGCAAGACCGCCTTCGTGGAGTTCTGACTGAGCCGCAACTTCAGATCGTTGCCGAAAGCGCGAAGACGCTGGTCGCCAATCTGGAGCAGATTGCGAGCGAGGAAGAAGGTGATGACGAGGAGATAGCGATTGAGAATCCGGACGGGGATGACAGTGCTTCCGATCTGGAGCTTCCTTCTGGCGAAGGCCGTTCGCTTCTGACCTTCGGGGGCAGAAAGGGGCTCGACGATACGGCTGCAATCATGCTGGCGCAGGTGCTTGCCGTACAGGGCGCTTCAGCGGAAGCCGTTGCGCATGATGCGCTGAAACCGGCAAATCTCCGGGCGCTGGATCTTTCCGGAAGGGATACGCTGCTTATCTGTTTTCTGGATCGGCAGGCGGCGCGCCACGCCCGGTTTGCCGTTCGCCGTCTGCGACGGCGGCGGCCTTCTGTGCGTATAGGCGTGGTGCTATGGCATGATCTGAGCGAAGCACGATCCGTTGACCGCGAGGCATTACGGGAAGAAATGCAGGCGGATTTCGTCGCCTGCACCATGATAGAGGCCGTCGTGGAAGGGCTCTCCGAAATCGTGCCGAAACCCTTGAAGACGGCAACGAAAACGGTCCGCGCGCGGTCGCGCAAGGTGGCCGCTGCAAAACAGAATTAGATCGCTGCAAAGCCTTTTTCGAGGTCTGCAATGAGGTCCGGCACGTCCTCCAGCCCGATCTGCAGTCGGATCACCGGCCCCGGATAGTCGCCTTTTGCTACCGTCCGGTCATTGAGGCGGACATGAACGGCGAGACTTTCATAGCCGCCCCAGGAATAGCCAAGACCGAAAATCTCCAGTGCATCGAGGAAGGCATGGGCTTCCTTTTGCCCGCCACTGGCAAGCACGATGGAGAAAATGCCGGAGGAGCCGGAAAAGTCCCGTTTCCAGATTTCATGGCCGGGATGGCTTTCCAGTGCCGGATGCAGAACCCGGTCAACGGCCGGATGGCTTTCAAGCCAACGGGCGATCTCCAGTGCGCTCTTGCGATGATGTTCCAGCCGCACGCCCATGGTCCGCATGCCGCGCAGGATCTGGTAGGTGTCGTCAGCCGACGTGCACAGTCCAAGCGTTCCGTGGGTTTCCAGAAGCTGCGGCCAGCATTTTTCGTTGGCCGAAACCGTGCCGAACAGAATATCGGAATGGCCGGACGGATATTTGGTCGAGGCATGGATGGTAATGTCCACGCCGAAATCGAGCGCCTTGAAATAAAGCGGGGTTGCCCATGTATTGTCCATCATGACAATGGCGCCGCCCTTGTGCGCTTCTTCAACGATAGCCGGAATGTCTTGCATCTCGAACGTGTTGGATGCCGGTGATTCCGTGAACACGACCTTGGTGTTCGGGCGCATCAGCTTCGCGATGCCGGAACCAATCTCCGGATCGTAATATTCGACGTCCACGCCCATACGCTTCAGGATCGTATCGGCAAAATGACGGGTCGGATTATAAATCGAATCGACAAACAGCGCGTGATCGCCCGGTGACAGGAAAGCGAGGAGCGGAATGGTAACCGCTGCGAGCCCGGATGGGACGCAGACGGTGCCCGCCGATCCTTCGAGCGCATCGATTGCTGCGCAAAGCGCATCGCTGGTCGGCGTGCCGCGTGTCCCGTAGGTGTATTTCTGGCCGCCGGTCACCATCGTTTCCGCATCTGGAAAAAGGACGGTCGAGGCGCGGACAACGGGTGGATTGACGAAGCCATGATAGTCGCGTGGCTGATAGCCGTCGTGAGTGAGCCGTGTGTTTATACCCAGCTTCTCTGTCTTGCCCTGCTGCTTAGTCACGAAAATGCCTCCAGACCATGTTGCATGCTATCCCACCGATTCTCGAACGAGAGGATTCTGCCGGGGCGCATCAAGGTCGGCTGCGGCAAAAAGATCTGCGATTCCGTTTGCGGCGGAAACTTTGAATACTTGGATAGGATGCGCGCGTGCTGGATGCAACCTCGCGCGCTGTTTGTTGCGTAAGAAGCTTGTGAAAGGATATTTCCAATATGATGGCGTCAAGCACGGGAAGCATTTTTCTTTATCCCTTTCGCGCCGCGCTGGAACTCCTTCAAGCTCTTCTGCGCCCGGCCGACAAGGGCGCTCCGTCCTCCTGGACGCTTGAAATGACCGCAATTGTCGTACTTCTGCCTTTCATCATACTTGTGCTGCATCTTTGGGATGCAGACATTATTCGGGTAACGGCGAAAAGCACCAATCTCATCATGGAATTGCTGCGCACGGTTACAGATGCGATTCGCACTGTAGTCTGGCTCGCGATAGGCATGGTGGTGTGGCTCGTCACGGCGATGCTGCTCTCGCCGAAACTGCGTGCCGGTGCAAGGCCCTGGTTCGTGAAGCTCCATAGCTGGGCAACACTCGTGCTGACGTCAATCGTCGTGGCCAGCATTCCCGTCGAGATCGGTAAACTCGCCATAGGTCGGGCGCGGCCGTTTCTCCTGGATGATGTGGGAGCTGCCTATTTCTCGCCTTTCAAGGGACAGTTTCTTTATGAGAGCTTTCCATCCGGCCATTCCATGATGGCGGGCATCATGATGGTTTCGCTTTGGATATTCCTGCCACGCTGGCGCATCCTGACCGTCACTGTATGTATGCTCTTCGGGATCAGCAGGCTTGCGGCCGGCGCGCATTATCCAACTGACGTTCTCGCAGGTCTGACGATCGGTTTCGTGGCGACCTGGTGGGTTGCCCGCTATATGGCGACGCGAAATATTATTTTTTCTTTGGATGATGAAAGCGCGATGCCGCGCGTTTGATTTCTACCAAAAGTTGTCGATGGTGGCGTATATCTGGGATGGTAGTGATATACAAGTATTTGTATTAATTGAATTAAATTGTCGTATCTAACGTGGGTGCGGTATAGGTTTCACCTGTGAAGGACTCTACCCAGAAATCGGGAAACCGTGTAAATTTCTGAATATTTCTCCCTCATCTTTTTGAGACGTCTGTACACCGGGCTACGTTAATGCCTTGACCAACGGCAAAATTTCGCCTTCGATACGACTTGTGAAGGCGACAGGTTTGTCACTGCGCTCAAAAACAAAAATCGAAGACCGGATAGCGGTCTCGGGCGAGGGCAATCTGCTGTAGGCATGGGCTTGGGAGGTCACGCGGCTTTTCCAACGGGTTTATGCAAAAAATAAAGCAACAAGAGGCGCTATGAACCAACGGTTCGGCGTTCTCCAGGGAACAAAAAAGGTTGCAGGCCAGATGAAAAAAACTCTTATGACGGGTGTATTGGGTGCGGCGGCGCTGTTTGGTGTCGCTTCGGGAGCATCCGCAGACACGCTTTCCGATGTGAAGGCGAAAGGTTTTCTGCAGTGCGGCGTTAATACGGGTCTGCTTGGATTTGCTTCGCCCAACGACAAGGGCGAGTGGTCCGGCTTCGACGTGGACTATTGCCGCGCTGTGGCTTCTGCGATTTTTGGTGATCCAACCAAGGTGAAGTTCACCCCTCTAAACGCAAAAGAGCGTTTCACAGCCCTGCAATCAGGTGAAGTGGATGTCCTGATCCGTAACACGACCTGGACCATCAGCCGCGACACTGCGCTCGGCCTCGATTTTGCTGGCATCAACTACTTTGACGGCCAGGGCTTCATGATCAATTCGAAGAAGCTGTCGGGCATCAATTCCGCATTGCAGCTTTCCGGTGCGTCCATCTGCGTTCAGGCCGGTACGACGACCGAGCTGAACATGGCCGACTATTTCCGCGCCAATAAGATGGAATATAATCCGGTTGTCTTCGAGAAGATCGAAGAAGCCAATGCCGCTTACGATTCCGGCCGTTGCGATGCCTATACGACCGACCAGTCCAGCCTCTACGGGGTTCGTCTGGCGCTTGCCAATCCGGACGATCACGTCATCTTGCCGGAAATCATCTCCAAGGAGCCGTTCGGTCTGACCGTTCGCCAAGGCGACGCCAAGTGGGCGGATGTCGTTCGCTGGACGCATAATGCGCTGCTCAACGCCGAGGAATACGGTATTACGCAGGCCAATGTCGAAGAGATGAAGAAATCCGACAATCCGGACATCAAGCGTCTTCTCGGTGTGGAAGCGGACACCAAGATCGGCACCGATCTCGGTCTTGACAATGACTGGGTGGTGAAGATCGTCAAGGGCGTCGGCAACTACGGTGAGATTTTCGAGCGCAACATCGGCGCCAGCAGCCCGCTCAAGATTGCACGTGGTATCAATGCCCAGTGGAACAAGGGTGGCCTGCAATATGGCATCCCTGTCCGCTAACGGGCCTTATTCTCCAGACTGATCATCAGGCGGGTGCGGTAGCGCCCGCCGGATTTTTCGGCTCTGCAGTTTGTCCGTTTGCTGCTGGCCCCGCATCTGGCGGGCATTTGAATGCTGACAAGCTGCTTTTTGGAATTTAACCGCGTCTTGCAGGCCCGCAAGCTCGAGATGAGCCTGAGCAGGCGACGGCAAGACCGAACGGCTCGGCATTCAACGCCTCGACGTCAGATATTGCTCCGCAAATGCGGCCAGCCGTTCTTGTTCGAGGTCGATGTGGCCAGCCGAGAGGCACAGGAAACATATGGCTTCCTATTCTGCAACTGAACGTCGCCAGGACAGCGGCGGAACTTCGCTCCTGTACGATCCGCGTGTTCGTGGCATCTTCTATCAGGTCATCGTCTTTGCTGCGGTCATTGGCGCTATCTACTGGATAGTCGGCAACACGATCACCAATCTGCAGCGCGCAAACATTGCGTCCGGCTTCGGTTTCCTCAATGGTCGCGCCGGTTTCGATATCAGCCAGACGCTCATTCAGTACAACAGCGATTCGAACTATGGCCGGGCTTTTCTGGTCGGCCTTGTGAATACGCTTTACGTTGCCGCGCTCGGTGTCGTCACGGCATCGATCATCGGATTTATGGTCGGCATCGGCCGGCTTTCGCACAACTGGCTGATCCGTAAGATCTGCACGGTCTATGTAGAAGTCTTCCGCAATATTCCGCCGCTGCTCGTTATCTTCTTCTGGTATTTCGGCGTCCTGTCCGTCCTGCCGCAGGCACGCGATAGTTTTGCACTTCCGCTCGGCACCTACCTCAACAATCGCGGCTTCTTCATGCCAGCTCCGGTATGGGGCGAGGGGGCGTGGCTTCTGCCTGTGGCGCTTCTCATCGGCATTGTGGCGTCGGTCATCGTTGCACGCTGGGCAAAACGCCGCCAGATGGCAACGGGAAAGCCTTTCCACACGATACGCGTATCGGCTGCATTGATTATCGGCCTGCCGATACTGGCGCTGATTGCGACAGGCTTTCCGGTTTCATTTGACTTGCCAAAGCTGGGAACCTTCAATCTGACAGGTGGTGCGCAGGTCAAGCCGGAATTTCTGGCGCTGTTTCTGGCGCTGTCCTTCTATACGGCCTCCTTCATCGCCGAAACGGTTCGCGCCGGTGTTCTCGGTGTCAATAAGGGGCAGACCGAAGCAGCCTATGCGGTCGGGCTTCGTCCCGGTCAGACGATGCGTCTCATCATCGTTCCGCAGGCGCTGCGCATTATCATCCCGCCGCTATCGAGCCAGTATCTCAACCTCATCAAGAACTCGTCGCTCGCTATCGCCATCGGTTATCCCGATCTTGTCGCGGTTGGCGGAACCATCCTCAACCAGACCGGCCAAGCGGTCGAAGTCGTGGCGATCTGGATGGTGATCTATCTGGGGATCAGCCTGTTCGTTTCCGGCTTGATGAACTGGTTCAATGCCAAGATGGCACTGGTGGAGAGATGACAATGGAAAACGCAGATCTCCAATATGTCCGTACACAACTGGCGGATGGCGAGGCACCTCCGCGCTCCGTGCAGGGTATTTCTCACTGGCTGCGCGTCAACCTGTTCGCAACGCCTGTCGATGCGGCGCTGACCATTCTCGGCCTGTTGGCCGTGGCATGGTTCCTTCCGCCGATTATCGAGTGGCTGTTCATCAAGGCTGTGTGGACCGGTACGGATCGCACGGCTTGCCTAACTGTCGCGCAGGGCGGTGCGCAACCGGAAGGCTGGTCGGGCGCCTGCTGGGCATTCGTGAATGCGAAATATGAGCAATTCATCTATGGGCGCTATCCGATTTCCGAACGCTGGCGGGTCAATCTGACTGCGTTGATCTTCGTCGTCCTGCTCGTGCCACTCATGATCCCGAAAGCACCGAAGAAGGTTCTCAACGCGATCCTGTTCTTCTTCGTGTTTCCGATAGTCGCCTTCTTCCTGCTGGTGGGCGGATGGTTCGGTCTTCCCTATGTGGAAACGCCACTTTGGGGCGGGCTTCTGGTCACGCTTGTCCTATCCTTCGTGGGCATTGCCGTGTCGCTACCCTTTGGCGTCGTGCTTGCACTCGGACGTCGTTCAAAGCTGCCTGTCATCAAGACGTTCTCGATCATCTTCATCGAAATGGTGCGTGGCGTTCCGCTGGTGACGGTGCTGTTCATGGCCAGCGTCATGCTGCCACTGTTCCTGCCACCGGGCGTTACATTCGACAAGCTGCTGCGCGCCTTGATCGGTGTGGCGCTTTTCGCTTCGGCCTATATGGCGGAAGTGGTGCGCGGTGGCCTTCAGGCCATTCCTCGCGGGCAATATGAAGGTGCGGATGCCCTAGGTCTGGGCTACTGGCAAAAAACGGGACTGATTGTCCTGCCGCAGGCGCTGAAACTGGTGATTCCGGGCATCGTGAACACCTTCATAGGTCTCTTCAAGGATACGAGCCTTGTCTACATCATCGGCATGTTCGATCTGTTGGGCATCGTCCGTCAGAATTTTTCCGATGCCAATTGGGCTTCTCCACAGACGCCTGCCACCGGTCTGATCTTTGCGGGCTTCGTTTTCTGGATTTTCTGTTTCGCAATGTCGCGATACTCTATATTCATGGAACGACGGCTCGACACGGGTCATAAACGATAAGAATAAAGGGAATAATGGAAATGAGTGCACAAAGCGCCCTGTCGCAATCCGAGCTCGACGTCGATCGTTCGAAGATGCAGGTTTCCAAAACCGATGTCGCCATCGAAATCACCAATATGCATAAGTGGTACGGTGAATTTCACGTGCTTCGCGACATCAATCTGAAGGTCATGCGCGGCGAGCGCATCGTTGTGGCGGGGCCGTCGGGTTCCGGTAAATCGACCATGATCCGCTGCGTAAACCGTCTGGAAGAACACCAGAAGGGCAAGATCGTCGTTGACGGCATCGAACTGACCAACGACCTCAAGAAAATCGATGAAGTGCGCCGCGAAGTCGGCATGGTGTTCCAGCACTTCAACCTCTTCCCGCATCTGACCATTCTGGAAAACTGCACGCTTGCACCGATCTGGGTGCGCAAGATGCCGAAGAAGCAGGCGGAAGAAGTCGCGATGCACTATCTGGCCCGTGTGAAAATTCCGGAACAGGCAAACAAGTATCCGGGCCAGCTTTCCGGCGGCCAGCAGCAGCGCGTCGCGATTGCTCGCGCATTGTGCATGAACCCCAAGGTCATGCTGTTCGATGAGCCGACCTCGGCTCTCGATCCGGAAATGGTGAAGGAAGTGCTGGATACGATGGTGAGCCTCGCTGCCGAAGGCATGACCATGATCTGCGTGACGCACGAAATGGGCTTTGCCCGTCAGGTTGCCAACCGCGTGATCTTCATGGATCAGGGCCAGATCGTCGAGCAGAATTCGCCGAACGAGTTCTTCGACAATCCGCAGCACGAACGCACCAAGCTGTTCCTGAGCCAGATCCTGCACTGATCGGGTTCATCGCATGAAATCAAAACACCCGTCAGAAAATCTGGCGGGTGTTTTTTATTTATTCGTCGTGTGGACCTTCGCAGAACTGGATGCGATTACCGAAGGGGTCGATGACCGCCATCACGCGACCCCATGGTTCATTTTCGATCCCCGGCCGCATGAAGCGGTAACCGCGCGCACTGATCTCCTCGTGCAGTTCCTCAACGCCCTGCATACGCACGAAAATATTGGCGCCGGGGCTTCCGTCACCATGATGCTCGCTGAGATGCAGGACCAATGCGCCGCGAGAAACCTGCATATAAAGCGGCATTCCTTCGGCAAATCGATGCTCCCAATCCAGACTGAACCCGAGAAAACCGAGATAGAACTCACGGGCTTTTTCTACGTCGAAAATGCGAAAGATCGGACAGGTCTGCTCAATCTGAATTGCCATTGGGGAACGCCTTTGCGACTGATGGCTTTGTAAAACGCGAGAGGCAAATCATGACGGATTTTCAATGGGTGGAGAAACTCGCACCAAAGCAATACCGTGAATTTCATGAGTTTTACAGTAAAGAATGGTGGACGAAAGAGCGGAACTTTGAAGATGTCACCAATATGCTCGCGCATTGTGATGTGCTTCTTTTCTGCCTCGACGCAGGAGGCAAGATCGCAGGCTTTGCCCGCGTTCTCAGCGACTTCACTTTCAAGGCGCTGATTTTCGATGTGATTGTCTCGGAACAGCACAGGCGACAAGGGCTGGGGCAAGCCCTTGTCGAACGCATTCTCAACCATGAAAAACTGAAGCGCGTAAAAAGCTTCGAGCTTTACTGCCCGGAACGGCTTGTGCCCTTCTACGAAAAGCTCGGCTTCGTGAAGGGCACATCCTCTCTGCTTTTCAACCAGCGTTAGAATGGTTTCAGTTCAATCTTCCACAAACCGGCGCAGGCGCTGGAGTGCGTTATCCCACTGGCTGGAAACGGTTGCGAGATAGGCGCGGGCGTCGATCAGCGGGGCAGCTTGCAGGCGAAACCTGCTCTCCCGTCCGACCTTTTCCCGTTCGACCAGTCTTGCCTGTTCGAGCACCGACAGGTGCTTGGTGACGGCCTGCCGGGTGATGCTGCCATTCTGCGAGAGCACCACAATCGAACGGCTTTCGCCATCGCTCAGGGTTTCTATGAGCGCCAGCCGGGTCGGATCGGCTAGCGCTGCAAAAACGATGGAGATGTCCGTGCCTGTCATCTCTGGCCTGTCATGCATTTTCGACGTGTCTTTTGATATTGCCAACCTGTTCCTCCCAGCCGCCCTCGTTCATGCGCAACGCCAGCGGTCGGCGTTCGGCAGGCAGGGCGTCGAAACCGCTTTCGACGACCGTCAGCCGCGTTCCGGCCTCGACTGGCTCCAGTTTGAATTCCACCAGCGTCGGCGGTTCCTTCGAATAGTCGATGCTGCGGTCTATGGCGTAAGGATGCCATGTGAAGGCGAAATAGGTTGGAGCTTTCATTTCCTTGATAAAGGATTCCCAAGGCTCCTGCTCGAAGCCGGGATAGGTGATGCGTCCTGACGAGTGGGTGCCGACGACGAATGGACCGTCGATCTTGACCTGAAACCAGCTCCCGAATTCTTCATGATCGGTGAGCGCACGCCATACGCGGTCGATCCCTGCATGAATGTCGACGGTCTTCACGATGCGGTCTGTATTGCTTGCAATAGTCATGATATGCATCCTCCGTAATTGGCAACTCAACGGTTGCCAATATAAAGCGATCGAGAAAATACGCAACTAAAAAGTTGCGTATTTTATTCCGGCGCCGGAGCCTTGTCGGGAAGCGGAAACAGCGTCACGAATTTTTCAGCCAGGGAACGGTCGCCTATGACCTTGAGAACATTGGCGCTTTCCAGAGCGGAAAGAGGTTGTCCGCCATAGATCGCGGCAGCCAGCATCCGTGGTGAACTTTCAAAATGCAGATCGTATTTCTGCGCAGTGCCGCGCTCTATCCGAACTCCTTCATCATCCAGATAGGCGGTGAAATCCTCCCCATCCAGACGGAGGCCGATCACTGCGCGCAGACCGAGAGACCTGTCATGATCCATCATGGTCCGCAGCGAAAGCAGGAAGGAAGCGGTTGAAATCGGCAGGTTGGGATTATGTTTTGGTGAGCGTGCAGCCCAACGACCCAATGTTTGAAGAATTGGTTCACTTTCATAACCCCACTCGGTCAGTTCGTAGACCTGCACCGATGCCGGAGGGGGGAGTTTCGTCTTGCGCAGTATGCCCGCCTCTTCCAGCCCTTCTAGCCTCTGCGTGAGGACATTTGCACTCACGCCCGGCAGATCAGCCCTCAGATCACTGAAGCGTTTAGGGCCGAACATCAATTCGCGCATGACCAGAAGAGACCAGCGTTCCCCAATCAAATCAAGGGCATGGGCCGCAGCGCAGGCATCGTCATAACTGCGTTTGGCGGCTGGCTTTTCCGATTTGGTTACTTTTTCTAACTTCATGGTTGCTAATTATAACTTATCTGCCATTATGTACAAGCGAACTTTGAGTTCTTCCTATGCCAATTGCGTGACTTGCCTAGGCCCGGAAGGCTCAAGAATCGGATGTATACCGGGTCTGAGACTCACAGCTCGACCTTATCGCCGGGGGAGCAGGGCAGGCGATAGATAATCGTAAAATAAGATCGGGCCGTGTAGCCCGCCAACGGAGGAAATTTTATGCCGAAAATGATTTTCGTGAACCTGCCAGTGAAGAATGTTGCGAAGTCCACCAGCTTCTACGAAGCCATAGGTGCTACCAAGAACCCCATGTTCTCGGACGACACGGCTTCCTGCATGGTTTTCTCGGACACTATCCATGCGATGATCCTCGACCACGAAAAGTTCAGCCAGTTCACCCCGAAGAAGATCGCCGATGCCAGCACAATCAGCGAAGTGCTGGTCTGTCTGTCTGCAGAAAGCAAGGCAGAAGTCGATGCGACAGTAGAGAAAGCGGTAAACGCTGGCGGAAAGGCCGATCCGGGTCCGAAACAGGATTACGGCTTCATGTATGGGCGCAGCTTCGAAGATCTTGACGGTCACATCTGGGAACTGATGTGGATGGATATGGAAGAAGCCAGCAAGGTCATGGGCTAGTGGTCTGATTCCGAAAACAAATACCTAGTGCCTTGTGCATCCTTACGGGCGCACAAGGCAGTCTAGTCTTCTAATCTATTGAATCTATGCATCGGCTTTTCGAAAACCGAAACCGATTTTCAGGCCGATGCGGTAGGGAGGAGAAAATGTCAGGTCTGACAATTTGTCTCTGGTTCGACAGGCAGGCTGAAGAAGCTGCGAACCACTATGTTTCGATCTTCCGTGCCTGCGGAAGATCGGCCTCCGTCGATGGTTTCATCCAGTTTGAGCACACCCACCAGCCCGAAGGCACCAATGTGGTTGTTGCGAACTTCACGCTCGACGGACAGGCGATATCCGGTCTCAACGGCGGGCCGACTTTCAAGTTTTCCCCGGCAGTCTCGCTTTTCGTCCAATGCAAGGATCAGGTGGAACTGGACATGTTCTGGGAGAAACTGATGGAGGGCGGTGCGCCAATGGAATGCGGCTGGCTGACGGATAAATATGGCTTCTCGTGGCAGGTCGTGCCGCAGATGCTGCTGGATGTCCTGCAGAATGGAACTGCCGAACAGCGCCAGCGGGTCGCCGATGCCGTGATGAAGATGGTCAAGCTCGATGTTGCGACGCTCGAAGCGGCGCGCGACGCAGCTTAGTTTCGTATGGCCGCAATGGCATCATAGCCATAGAGCCAGTCCAGATCCTTCAGGAAACTATCCGGGCTGCGTATGGCGAAGAGCGTATTGCGGCCAATCGCGAATATGCCGGTTGCGTGATAGGCGAACCGGTTCAGCTGACCACGCTTGGCGACTGCCGTGATCCGTTCCTTACGGGCGATGTCGAAACGCTTCAGGCCTGCTTCGCGGTCGCGGCTGTCCAGCGCTTCGGCGAGTGCTGCGGCATCCTCGATTGCCATGGCGGCACCTTGCGCCGCAAAAGGTGTGACCGCGTGCGACGCGTCACCCAGAAAGATCGTCCGGTCCGGTCCGATGAATTGCGCGTCCGCCATTTCGAAAAGCGGCCAGTAGGTCCATTCATCGGCAGTCGCCAGCACATCGCGAACGGGCGCTCCCCAATCCGCATAGATAGAGCGCAGACGCGCCGGGTCGCCGGTTCTGGACCATACTTCGCCGGGATTTTCGCCTGTCGTGATGGCGACAAAATTGACGAAATCGCCGCCCTTGACCGGGTAGGCGATGAAATGCGCCTGCCTGCCCAGCCAAGCGGAGACTGCATTGCTGGTCGCAATAGCGGACGAAAACGACGCGGGCAGGGCTCTAGCTGCAAGGGTTGTGCGCCAGGCAATATGGCTGCTGAAGCGTGCCTTGCTGTAGCCCGCCTTTGAACGCTCCGTCGACCAGACGCCATCACAGGCGATCAGATAGGCGGCATCGAAGGATTCTTCGGAATTGCCATGGCGGATGGTGGCTGCCACGGCGCCGTTTTCAACGTGATGGCTTGTGATTTCAGCGCCGAGGCTGATCTCTATGTCCGGCTCTTCGCGGCAGGCATCGAGCAAGGCGGATTGCAGATCGGCGCGATGGCAAACGACATAAGGATGATGCCAGCGCTGACGAGCCTTGTCACCAAGCTTCATTTCCATCAGTGCGCGCGCATTGCGCCCATCCATGAGGTAGAGCGCCTCAGGCGTTACAGCTTGCTTGGAAAGTCGGTCGGCAATGCCGAGCCGTTCCAGATGGCGCATTGCATTGGGCGCAAGTTGCAAGCCTGCACCGACTTCCGAAAGGGTTTCAGCCTTTTCGACAAGCCGGACATTCCAGCCACGCGCTGCCAGCTCCAGTGCTGCCGACAGACCGGCAACTCCGGCCCCAGCGATCAATATGCGCCCTTTGCTCATGTCGATGAGATCATCCGGCATTCAGCCTTATGAAGGCTGTTTGGATTAAGCAGCCTTATCAGCAGGTGCTTCGTAAACGCAGCCAGCCGGAACGGTTTCGTCGGCATGCAGCTTGGCGTTGTAGCGATAGAGCGTCGAGCAATACGGGCAAACGACTTCGCTTTCATCGCCCATGTCGAGAAACACGTGCGGGTGATCGAAAGGTGGGTTTGCACCGACGCACATGAATTCCTTCACGCCGATTTCGATGGCAGCATGGCCGGCGTCGTTCTGGAAGTGAGGAATGATGTGATCGGACATGATATGCTCCGGTTCTGGTCGATGGCGGTATGAGCATGGTCTTGAGTCCGGTTCCGGGCGAGATCATGCATAGACATTGGCATGCGTGTACCGCGAAAGTCTTGTTTCCGGAAGCGTTTTCATCAATTCTGAGGACATTTCAGGCTAATTGCTATCAAACTGTCATATGACAGCCATAGGCTTAAGGCAGAGCCGGAATATTCCGGTGGAAGTCGGGATAGGAAAAATGAGCGAAAACAGCGTTATGGCGAGCGAAACCCCCAACGTGACTGAAGGCGGGACACACGAGATGACAGCCGGCTTAGCCCCCAACCCAGCCATTGTTCCCGGCATGGAAGCAGGCCCCGCCGTTCACAAAGCTTTGAACGGCGAGTTGATGCAAAGTGCCGACCGTTTCGTCAATCGCGAGTTTTCCTGGTTGCAGTTCAATCGGCGTGTTCTCGAAGAAGCCGCGAACATGCGGCAGCCACTACTCGAACGCCTGCGCTTCCTGTCGATTTCCGCCGCCAATCTCGATGAATTCTTCATGGTCCGCATCGCCGGTCTCGCCGCTCAGGTGCGCGCCGGTGTGGCGCTGCGCAGCGCCGATGGACGCACGCCGCAGGAACAGCTCGACTTCGTTCTGGATGAAGTGGGGCGCTTGCAGGAAGAACAGCAGCAACGCCTGCGCGCGTTGCGTGAGGAACTGGAACAGGACGGCATCGAGATCGTCCGCCCATCAGCGCTTTCAAGGCCGGAAAAGGATTGGCTTGAAAACCACTTCCTCGAAACAATCTTCCCGGTCCTGACGCCGCTCTCGATCGATCCGGCGCATCCGTTCCCTTTCATTCCTAATCTCGGCTTTTCCATCGCCCTGCAGCTTGCGCGACGTGCCGATAATCATCCGATGACGGCGCTCCTGCGCATCCCGGTCGCGCTGAAGCGCTTTATCCAGTTGCCGACCGACCAGCAGAGCGTTTATCGCTTCATCACCATCGAAGACGCGGTGAGCCTGTTCATCGGGCGGCTTTTTCCCGGTTACGAGGTGCGTGGCGCCGGTACGTTCCGCATCATCCGCGACAGCGATATCGAAGTGGAGGAAGAGGCCGAAGATCTCGTTCGCCTCTTTGAGACAGCGCTGAAGCGTCGCCGCCGGGGACAGGTGATCCGCATCGAGTTCGACGGCGAAATGCCGGAGGCCTTGCGTATTTTTGTGGCCACGGAACTCAGCGTTTCGGAAAGCCGCATCAGCGTGCATGAAGGCCTTCTGGCGCTCAACATGATTTCGGAGATCGTTTCGATCCCGCGCGAAGACTTGAAATTCGTGTCCTATAATCCGCGTTTCCCGGAGCGTATTCGCGAGCATGGCGGTGATTGCTTTGCAGCGATTCGCGAAAAGGACATCGTGGTTCATCACCCGTATGAATCTTTCGACGTGGTGGTGCAGTTCCTGCGTCAGGCGGCGGCAGACCCGGATGTGCTCGCCATCAAACAGACGCTCTATCGCACCTCCAATGACAGCCCGATCGTGCGCGCGCTGGTCGATGCCGCCGAGGCGGGCAAGTCGGTGACGGCGCTGGTCGAGCTGAAGGCGCGCTTCGATGAAGAAGCGAATATTCGCTGGGCACGCGATCTGGAACGCGCAGGCGTGCAGGTGGTGTTCGGTTTCATCGAGTTGAAAACCCACGCGAAAATGTCGCTGGTCGTGCGCCGCGAAGACCAGAGGCTGCGCTCCTATGTGCATCTGGGCACCGGCAACTATCACCCGATCACAGCGCGCATCTATACCGATCTGTCGTTTTTCACGTCGGATGCGGATATTGCCCGCGATGTGGCGCATATCTTCAATTTCATCACCGGTTATGCCCAGCCGGCAGAAGAGATGAAAATTGCGATTTCACCTTTCACGCTCCGCGCGCGAATCCTCAAACACATTGAGGACGAGGTTGCGCATGCGAAGGCCGGGCGTCCGGCGGCGATCTGGATGAAGATGAACTCGCTTGTCGATCCACAGATAATTGACGCGCTCTATATGGCGAGCCAGGCTGGCGTGCAGATTGATCTGGTTGTGCGTGGTATCTGCTGTCTGCGTCCGGGTGTTCCGGGGCTTTCCGACAATATTCGCGCCAAGTCGATAGTTGGGCGTTTTCTGGAGCATAGCCGTATTTTCTGTTTCGGAAACGGCAATGATCTGCCTTCCGACAAGGCCATCGTCTATATCGGTTCCGCCGACATGATGCCGCGCAATCTCGACCGCCGCGTGGAGACCCTTGTTCCGATCACAAATGCCACAGTGCAGCAGCAAATCCTGTCGCAAATCATGTTTGCCAACATAATTGATAACCAACAGAGCTATCAGCTACTTGCGGACGGCACCTCTCGCCGGATAGAAAAAGAAGCAGGAGAGGAAGCTTTCAACGCGCAGGAATATTTCATGACCAATCCTAGCCTGTCGGGTCGCGGAAAGTCGCTGAAGTCTTCGGCCCCCCGCCTTATCGCGCATCGCAAGCGCGCGCAGGCGGAAAGAAAAACGACTGTATGAGCGCAGCTTTAGCACAAGGCCGCCTGAAGGGACTCAAGCCCGTCGCGGTCATCGACATTGGCTCGAACTCGATCCGTGTCGTCATCTATGAAGGCATCGTCCGTTCGCCGACGGTGCTTTTCAACGAAAAGATTCTCTGCGGCCTCGGAAAAGGCCTGGCGAAGACCGGCAAGCTTAACGAGAAATCCGTTGAAGCGGCGCTTCGTGCGCTGAAACGTTTTCGTGCGCTCGCAGAACAGGCCGGTGCGGTTTCCATTCATGCGCTGGCCACAGCCGCTGCGCGTGAAGCGAAAAACGGCCCGGATTTCATCGCACAGGCAGAGGCTATTCTCGGTCGTCACATCGAAGTGCTGTCCGGCAAGGAAGAAGCCTATTACTCGGCGCTCGGCATCATTTCCGGTTTCTATCAGCCGAAGGGCGTGACAGGCGATCTTGGCGGCGGCAGCCTTGAGCTGATCGCAGTGGACGACCATGAAGTGGGCGAGGGGATCACCTTGCCGCTCGGCGGCCTGCGTTTGCAGGATATGTCCAACGAAAAACTGCCCGAAGCAGCAAAGATCACACGCACGGAACTGGCAAAGGCGACGCTTCTGGAAGCGCATCAGGGCCAGGCTTTCTACGCGGTCGGTGGCACATGGCGTAACCTTGCCAAGCTGCATATGACGGCGAAGAACTATCCGCTGCACGTCATGCACGGCTACGAGATGAACCCGGTGGAAGCACAAAGCTTCCTCAAGCGCGTTGCCAAGGGCAATCTCGACACGATGCGCGGCATCGAAGCGGTTTCGAAAAACCGCCGTCAGCTTTTGTCCTATGGCGCTACGGTGCTGCTTGAGACGATCCGTCTGATGAAGCCTTCGAAGATCGTCTTTTCGGCGCTCGGTGTGCGTGAAGGCTATCTCTATTCACTTCTGCCCAAGAACGAGCAGCGGCTCGATCCTCTGCTCGCTTCGGCGGACGAATTGTCCATTCTGCGCTCACGCTCGCCACGTCATGCCCGCGAACTGGCAACCTGGACGACGTTGTCTTTGCCGGTACTCGGTTTCGATGAGACCGAAGACGAAGCACGCTACAGGCAGGCTGCCTGCCTCGTGGCGGATATAAGCTGGCGCGCGCACCCCGATTATCGCGGGTCGCAGGCGCTCAACATCATCGCCCATGGCTCATTCGGCGGTATTGATCATGCCGGACGTTCCTTCATGGCGCTTGCCAATTATTATCGCCACGAAGGGCTGATCGAGGACGAGATTGCGCCGGAGATCATGCAGCTTGCCACACCGCGCCTGCGCGAGCGGGCGAAGCTGCTCGGAGCCCTGCTGCGCGTGGTCTATCTTCTGTCGGCGTCGATGCCGGGCGTCATCCCCCGCCTTGTCTGGCGTGAGGACGAAAACGGCATTGCGCTGGTGGTTCCGGGCGATCTTGCCGATCTGATTTCTGATCGCCCTGAAGGTCGCCTGCAGCAGCTTTCCAAGCTGACCGGAAAGAACATCTATTTCGCGGTTGGTAATGCGGCCATTGAGGGGATGCGGGAATAAGGCAGTAGGTGAGTAGGGCAGTAAGGCAGTATGTTTGACGCGAGCATTAACATATTATTTTACTGCCTTATTGCCCTACTGCCTTAATCACTTACTCCCCTAACTCAACTGCCCTGATCCGTCGGTTCTCGAACTTGATGCCGATTTTTCCGTCGATGAGATCAAGGGCTTTCTGGCCGAAAACCTCACGGCGCCAGCCATGCAGGGCAGGCACATTGGCGTTGTCACCTTCTGCGGCGATCTTGTCGATATCGTCCGAGCTGGCCACGATCTTTGCCGCAACGCCGTGCTCTTCGGTCACAAGCTTGAGCAGCACCTTGAGAATATCTGCAGCGGCGGCGCTGCCTTCCGGCGAATGCGACGGCTTCGGCAATTTTGGCAAATCTTCCTTGGGAATTTCAAGCGCAGACTGGATCGCGGCGACAAGCCCGGCAGCCTGTGCTGAACGCTCCCATCCCTTGGGGATGGAACGAAGGCGACCGAGTGCTTCCGCATCACGCGGCTGCTGCTGTGCGATTTCAGCGATGGTGTCATCCTTGATGATACGCCCGCGCGGCACATTGCGTTCGCGCGCTTCGCGTTCCCGCCATGCGGCGACGGACTGCATGATGGCAAGCTCGATCGGCTTGCGAACACGGGCCTTCACCCGTCGCCATGCATCATCCGGGTGCATGTCGTAGGTTTCGCGGGCGGTCAGCACTGCCATTTCCTCGTTGACCCATTCGCTGCGACCTTCTTTCTGAAGTTCGTCCTTCAGATAGAGATAGATGTCGCGCAGATAGGTAACGTCGGCCAGAGCATAGTCGAGCTGCTTGTCTGAAAGCGGACGACGGCGCCAGTCGGTAAACCGGGACGACTTGTCGATTTGCTTGCCCGTGACCTTCTGCACGAGCTGGTCATAGGAAATGGCATCGCCGAATCCGCAAACCATTGCCGCCACCTGACTGTCGAAGACAGGCGACGGGATGAGGTCGCCGAGGTGGAAGACGATTTCGATGTCCTGCCGTGCAGCGTGGAAAACCTTGACCACCTTTTCGTCGGCCATCAGGCGGAAGAACGGCACGAGGTCGAGCCCCGGCGCAAGCGCGTCCACGAGCGCCGTATGGTCCGGCGAAGCCATCTGGATAAGGCACAATTCCGGCCAGAACGTCGTTTCACGGATGAATTCCGTATCGACTGTTACGAAATCGGATTTGGCGAGGGCGGATACGGCCTCTTCGAGGGCCTGCGTTGTCGTGATCAGATGCATGTCTACCTTTTAGAGCATTTCCAGCAAAAGTGCGAAGCGGTTTTGCGTCGAATAATGCGACAAAACAAAGAGGCGAAGCTTTGCCGCTTGTCGCGAAATAATCATGAACTGGCGCTCCACTTAACACGCACATAGTGTTTTTTGTCGACACATTACGTCAAGGTGGTTTAACACCAAAACCCGTAGGGAGTGCAGACTTGACAAAACCCGGTCAAAATGCGCTTTTCCGCGAGAATTTAAAGCGTTTCGTCAGTCAGTACTGACTTATTATTCCAAAGGCAGAAATCATGCACCGTTACCGCAGCCATACCTGCGCAGCCCTTCGCAAGACGGACGTTGGTTCTAACGTTCGCCTTTCCGGATGGGTTCACCGCGTCCGTGACCATGGCGGCATTCTCTTCATCGATCTTCGCGATCATTATGGCATTACCCAGATTGTGGCCGATCCCGATTCGCCTGCCTTCAAGGTTGCCGAAACCGTTCGCGGCGAATGGGTTATCCGTGTCGATGGTGAAGTGAAGGCCCGCGCAGGCGATGCGGTCAATACGAATCTGCCGACCGGCGAAGTCGAAATCTTCGCAACGGAAATTGAAGTGCTGGCCGCTGCCAAGGAATTGCCGCTGCCAGTTTTCGGCGAGCCGGATTATCCGGAAGATATCCGCCTGAAATACCGCTTCCTCGATCTGCGCCGCGAAACGCTGCACAAGAACATCATGAGCCGCACCAAGATCATTGCCGCGATGCGTCGCCGCATGACCGAAATCGGCTTCAACGAGTTCAGCACGCCGATCCTGACGGCTTCGTCGCCGGAAGGCGCACGCGACTTTCTCGTGCCGAGCCGTATTCACGAGGGCAAGTTCTATGCGCTGCCGCAGGCGCCGCAGCAGTACAAGCAGCTTCTGATGGTTGCCGGTTTCGACCGCTACTTCCAGATCGCACCTTGCTTCCGCGATGAAGACCCGCGTGCGGACCGCCTGCCGGGCGAGTTCTACCAGCTCGACCTTGAAATGAGCTTCGTGACCCAGGAAGAAGTCTGGGAAACGATGGAACCTGTCATGCGCGGCATTTTCGAAGAGTTTGCCGAAGGCAAGCCGGTGACGCAGACTTTCCGTCGCATTGCCTATGACGATGCGATCCGCACCTATGGTTCGGACAAGCCGGACCTGCGCAACCCGATTGAAATGCAGGCTGTGACCGATCATTTCGCCGGTTCAGGCTTCAAGGTGTTCGCGAACATGATCGCCAACGACCCGAAGGTCGAAGTCTGGGCAATCCCGGCCAAGACCGGCGGCTCCAGAGCATTCTGCGACCGTATGAATTCCTGGGCGCAGAGCGAAGGTCAGCCGGGTCTCGGCTATATCTTCTGGCGCAAGGAAGGCGACAAGCTTGAGGGCGCAGGCCCGATTGCCAAGAACATCGGTGAAGAGCGCACTGAAGCGATCCGCATCCAGATGGGCCTTGAAGACGGCGATGCCTGCTTCTTCGTTGCCGGTCTGCCGTCCAAGTTCTACAAGTTCGCAGGCGATGCCCGCACGCGCGCCGGTGAGGAACTGAACCTCGTCGATCGTGATCGTTTCGAGCTGGCCTGGATCATCGACTTCCCGTTCTACGAATGGGATGAAGACAACAAGAAGCTCGACTTTGCGCATAACCCGTTCTCGATGCCGCAAGGTGGCATGGAAGCACTGGAAACGCAGGACCCGCTGACGCTCAAGGCTTACCAGTACGATCTGGTCTGCAACGGCTTCGAAATCGCTTCGGGCTCGATCCGTAACCAGCTGCCGGACGTCATGGTCAAGGCCTTTGAAAAGGTCGGCCTCAGCCAGCAGGATGTGGAGGAGCGTTTTGGCGGTCTCTACCGTGCGTTCCAGTACGGTGCGCCTCCGCATGGCGGCATGGCTGCTGGTGTTGACCGCGTTATCATGCTGCTGGTCGGCGCGAAGAACCTGCGCGAAATCTCGCTGTTCCCGATGAACCAGCAGGCGCTCGATCTTCTGATGAATGCACCTTCGGATGTGTCGCCGGCGCAACTCCGCGACCTACATATCCGTCTGGCTCCCGTTCAGAAGAGCTAACCGACCTTTATGAAAAACAAAAAACCCGGCCTTGAGCCGGGTTTTTTATTAGAGCATTTCCAGCAAAAGTGCGAAGCGGTTTTGCGTGGTATAATGCGTAAAAACAAAGGGATAGAGCGGGTCGATGTTTCCGTTTTAACTGGGATCGCTCTAAGCAGAGAAAAGCCCGGTGAGAAAACGCACCGGGCTCTTTCATTTTAATCGTTGGCGTCGACGCTAACCTTCAGAAGCTGGATGATCTTCGTTGGGTCCAGCGATGCCGTAGCAACGATGGAAGCGAAGGTTACCGGCTGGTCCGGCGAGGCGCTGATGGTCAGCGACTTCGGATCGTCGAAGAACTTGTCGGATGCTGCCTTGAGCTGCTGGGCAAATTCCGGGTTCTTCAGCTGTGTCGCCATCAGCGGAACCATCATCTTCATCTGCTCGCCAAGCTGCTTGCCATCGGCGCCCTGCTGCTTGCCGTAATAGTCGAGAAGCTTCTGGGTCAGGGTTTCGTTGTCGAAGCGGATCGACAGGTTCTTCAGGTTCAGCTGTTCCGCCAGACCCAGAATCGCAAGACCGGCAGCGTCCTTGTCGGCGTCCGCCTTGCTCATGTTTTCCTGTGTCTTCTGGACGGCTTCAAGGAAAGCCAGATCATACCCACCGAGGCTACCGGTGATGTTGATCTTGCCGAGTTCCTCTGCCTGCAGCTCCAACTGGTCGAGCGAGGTGTCGCCTGAAGCTGGCGACCAGCTACCCTTGGAGTTCAGAGAGCCGTTGAACGTGTTCATGTCGAGCGGCGCAAGCGGGTTCTTGCCGCCCTTTTCAAAGGTCGCGTCGATATTGGCGATGGTCCAGACATAGCCGATCTTTTCGGCCTTGTTGGTGGTGTCAAGCGACAGATCGAAGCCTTTCACGGTAGCGCCATCCTTGCCGGGCGTGCCGAACTGGATTTCGTCGATCTTCATCTTGTCATACATGACCATGCTGTCGAGCGGGCCCTTGGCCGTTTCAGACGGAATATGCACGTTCTGCATCGAAAGGCCCTTGATTTCGGCCTTGTCGTTCTTGTCTTCCTGTCCGGCAAAGGCAAGATCGGGCACGGTGATCTGCTCGATGCTGTAGCCGCCGTCCGGCGCATCCTGAACGTTCTGGAGCGTCACGTCGCCGAGGGCCGTTTCGCCTTCGCTGATGGTCGGCAGCTTGATCTTGGTGCCCTGAAGCACGATGTCGGAGCCGTTCGCCTGAACATTGGCGAAGTTCAGTTCGCCACCCTGTTTTGCGTAAAGTGTCTTGATACGCTCGGCGACTGCATTGGCGTCAGCTGCCATGGCCGCGCTGCCGAAAATCAGCGAAAGCGCTGTACCGGCGGTCAAAACACGTGCCGCTGGCTTGATATTGACGAAAACCTGCATTCGAAGCTCCTGCCTGATCTTTATTGTAGCGCGGCATTCATAGGCGGAAATCACGCGCAATAACAACATGATTTGCTCAGCCTGCGATTGCAGCAGGGGAAATTTACCTCTGGCAACTCTATAGGACACAAATGGCGGCAGGATTGCGACTATTGCACACTAATGTACTGGATTGGTTCTCCTGAACTCTTGCTGGCGAATCGCGCAGTTGGTACTGAGAGATATGGGAAAAAGTCTGATTCCGCCGGGTGACGGCGAAGAACACATCGAAAAGGTCGATCTTAAATCGGCCCTCGAGGAACGCTACCTCGCTTATGCGCTGTCCACGATCATGCATCGTGCGCTGCCGGACGTGCGCGACGGCTTGAAGCCGGTGCATCGCCGCATCATGCACGCTATGCGTCTGCTGCGCCTCAATCCCGATCAGGCCTATGCGAAATGCGCCCGTATCGTCGGTGACGTGATGGGTAAGTTCCACCCGCATGGCGATGCGTCGATCTACGATGCGCTGGTGCGTCTGGCGCAGGATTTTGCAGTGCGTTATCCGCTCGTGGACGGGCAGGGCAATTTCGGCAATATCGACGGCGATAACGCTGCCGCCATGCGTTACACCGAAGCGCGCATGACGGAAGTGGCGACGCTGCTGCTGGAAGGCATCAACGAAAACGCCATCGATTTCCGTCCGACCTATAATGAGGAAGACGAGGAGCCGATCGTTCTTCCGGGCGCTTTCCCGAACCTGCTTGCAAACGGTTCTGCGGGCATCGCGGTCGGCATGGCGACCAACATTCCGCCGCACAATGTGGCGGAGCTTTGCTCGTCGGCGCTTTATCTGATCAATCATCCTGACGCGCCGGTGGAGGAACTTGTTACCTCGCCGGAGCAATGGGAAGAACTGAAGCGCGAAGCCGAGACCGATCCGGCCGCTCTGTTGAAATGCAAGGTGCGTGGCCCGGATTTCCCGACGGGTGGCATCCTTGTCGAAGAGCACGGCAATATCCTCGACGCCTATCGCACGGGTCGCGGCGCATTTCGCGTTCGCGCCCGCTGGGAGAAAGAAGAGGGCAATCGCGGCACCTGGGTGATCGTTATCACCGAAATTCCATATCAGGTGCAGAAATCGCGTCTGATCGAAAAGATCGCCGAGCTGCTGCTGGCAAAGAAGCTACCATTGCTCGACGACATTCGCGACGAGTCGGCGGAAGACATCCGTATCGTTCTGGAGCCCAAAAACCGGACGGTCGATCCGGAATTGCTGATGGAATCGCTGTTCAAGCTGACAGAGCTTGAAAACCGCGTTTCACTCAACATGAACGTGCTGTCGCATGGCAAGGTGCCGAACGTCCTGTCGCTGGGCGCGGTTCTGCGCGAGTGGCTCGACCATCGCAAGGAAGTGCTTGTTCGCCGTTCCGAATACCGTCTGGCAGAAATCGAGAAGCGACTGGAAATCCTTGGTGGTTTCCTGAAAGCCTATCTCAATCTCGATGAAGTCATCCGTATCATCCGCGAGGAGGACGAGCCGAAGCAGGAATTGATGCGGTTCTTCGATCTGACGGATAATCAGGCCGAAGCCATTCTCAACATGCGCCTGCGTTCCTTGCGCAAGCTTGAAGAGTTTGAAATCCGCAAGGAATTTGACGGCCTGAGCGCCGAGAAGTCTGAACTGGAAGGGCTGCTCGCTTCCGGTACACGCCAGTGGAAGAAGATCAGCGCTGAAATCAAAGCCGTCCGCGAGAAATTTGGCCCGACGACCAAGCTTGGCAAACGCCGCAGCACCTTTGCCAATGCGCCGACCCATGATCTCGAAGACATTCATCAGGCGATGATCGAGCGCGAGCCGGTCACCATCGTGGTTTCGGAGAAGGGCTGGCTGCGTGCGATGAAGGGGCATCTGGCCGACTTCTCGACGCTTGCCTTCAAGGAGGGCGACAAGCTCAAGCTCGCTTTCCATGCCGAGACGACGGACAAGCTTCTGTTCTTCACGACGGGCGGCAAGTTCTTCACCATCGGCGCGAATACGCTCCCTGGCGGTCGCGGCCATGGCGAACCGATCCGCATTCTCGTCGATATGGAAAACGACCAGGATATTCTGACGGCCTTTGTGCATGATCCGTCTGCAAAACTGCTGCTCGTCAGCCACGAGGGTAACGGTTTCATTGTTCCCGAGAACGAGGCGGTCGCCAATACCCGCAAGGGCAAGCAGGTGATGAACGTCAAGGCGCCGGACGAGGCAAAGCTTTGCCAGCGTGTTTCGGGCGATCATATCGCCGTCGTCGGCGAGAACCGCAAGATGGTGGTCTTCCCGCTTTCCGACATTCCGGAAATGACACGCGGCAAGGGCGTGCGTCTGCAGAAGTACAAGGATGGCGGCATTTCAGACATTCGCACATTTGCGATCGGTGAAGGGCTCTCCTGGCAGGATTCGGCAGAACGAACCTTTACACGCAACAAGGAAGAATTGGTCGAGTGGATCGGCGCACGCGCTTCCGCCGGGCGAGCCGTGCCGAAAGGCTTTCCGCGTTCGGGCAAGTTCTAAGTGTCTGATCTAAAAGTCGCCATGCCGGTCTGCAAATGGCAATTTCTGCGCTTCCGGTGCTCACGTACCAAATGTACGCTGCGCGCCGGCTCTCGAAATCACCAGTTTCGCCACGGCCTGCCGCTTTTTGATTCACACACTGCGCAAACGGCTTAATAACAAAGGCGGCAGATGCCGCCTTTTCCATGTCTAGCCTTCAAACCGCTGCCAGCCGCGAGGGCCGAGGTGCTCTTGCGGCGTGAAGCGGATTTTATACTGCATCTTGCGGGATCCCTCGACCCAATAGCCGAGATAGACATGCGGCAGACCTGCAGCATGCGCGCGCTGAATATGATCGAGGATCATATAGGTGCCAAGCGAGCGGTCATGCATATGCGGTGAGAAGAACGAATAGACCATCGACAGGCCATCGGCCATCACGTCGGTGAGTGCTACTGCGATCAGTTCACCGTCGCCCTTGGCGCTGATGAAGCTTTCCGGACCGCGCTTGCGATATTCGATGATCTGCGTGTTCACATGTGTATCCTCGATCATCATCGCATAGTCGAGGACGGTCATGTCCGACATCCCGCCCGAACGGTGGCGCGCATCGAGATAGTCGCGGAAAAGCGCATACTGTTCAGTGCTGGGCTGTGCCTTGTGCACGCGCCCGATCAGGTCACTGTTCTGCGTCCAGACGCGGCGCATATTGCGCGTCATCTTGAATTCGTCGGTAAGGATGCGAACGGATATGCAGGCTCTGCACAATTCGCAGGCCGGGCGATAGGCAATATTCTGGGAACGGCGGAATCCGCCTTGGGTCAGAAGATCATTGATCTCGTTCGCTTTGTCACCGACCAGATGCGTAAAGACTTTTCGCTCCATCTGACCTTCGAGATAAGGACAGGGCGACGGAGCTGTCAGAAAGAACTGCGGAGACTGTTGCGGTTGATGGGTCATTCAATATCCACGAAATGGCAATACCGAAACCATCACGATACTATCTCTAAGGATTGAGCCGACGGCACAAAACGTCAATAGGCATTTGCGCAGCCGGCTCTGAATTTTTTTGATCTGAAGCATCGGCCCGAAAATCTGAATCGACTTTCGGAAAGCACGATGCGTCGATTTAATGGCTCAGAGCGTCGTTTGTGCGTCCAAAAGGACGCAACGGCGCTCTATGCGTTTATCGATCCGAACGGATGACAGCCGTGCCAAGCAACAGGTCATGCACGGTGCGCTTGCGGTCGAGAACCAGCGTGGCAAGCAGGATCAGCGGCGTCAGAACTACATTGAGACCCCAGAACAGGACCGTATGAACGATTGCGAGCATCGGATCGACCGTGCCGCCTTCGAGCCGGACAAGTTTCAGGTTCATCATCTGCATGCCCTTGGTGGCCTGCTGTGGTCCGCCCAAAGTGCGCGCTATGTAAAACAGCGCTACCATGGGAAACATGATGCCGTAGAGCATCCAGCCAAGGCTCAGCGTAATGATGCCGAGGATTGCAATGACGATTGCCGCAGGGATGCAAAGCAGAAAGACAATCAGGTAATCGATAAGAAAAGCCATAATGCGGCGTGTACGCACGCCTTCAAAGAATGCGCGGCTTTCATAACGCGGACCCATGACTTCGCCGTGCAGAATATGGTCGGACATGTTTCCTTCCAGTCGTTTCCAAGGAAGCGTCCGGGGGAGTGTGACAACCGGCGCTGTCCCGCTACCTCAGCGGAACAGTCATCAACATGGGAACCAAAACCGGCGGTTTCAAGGAAATTTGATGAATTCGTACCGGCGGGAGTTACTGCTCAGCCCTGTTGCTTAAGCTTTTCAGCCACTTCGATTGCGAAGTAAGTAAGAATTCCGTCGCAACCGGCGCGCTTGAACGCCAGAAGGCTCTCCATCATCACCTTTTCTTCGTCGATCCAGCCATTAATCCCGGCCGCCTTGATCATCGCGTATTCGCCCGATACCTGATAGGCATAGGTGGGAAGGCGGAACTCGCTCTTCAGGCGGCGGATGATGTCGAGATAGGGCAGGCCCGGCTTGACCATCAGCATATCCGCACCTTCGGCAATATCCTGTTCGGCCTCTCGAACGGCTTCCTCTGGATTGGCCGGGTCGAGATAATAGGTCTTCTTGTCGCCCTTCAGCAGTCCCTGGGTGCCAATGGCGTCGCGATAAGGACCATAGAAGGCCGAAGCGAATTTGGTGGCATAGGACATGATCGGCAGGTGGCAGAACCCATGCTCGTCCAGCGCCTGACGCACGGCACCAACGCGACCGTCCATCATATCGGATGGGGCAATGATATCGGCGCCAGCTTCAGCCTGTGAAAGTGCGCCTCGAACCACCATGGCGACCGATTCGTCATTGATGATCTCACCGTCGCGCAGGATGCCGTCATGGCCATGCGTGGTGAAGGGATCGAGCGCGGCATCGGTGATGATGCCGATCTCCGGCACTTCCTTCTTGATTGCGCGCACGGCTCGATTGATCAGGTTGTCCGGGCTTGCGACGAAGGCGCCATCCTCGGTTTTTACTTCCAGCTTTTCGCGCGGGAAGGGGGCAATGGCTGGAATGCCGAGCTTGGCGGCTTTTTCCGCCATGCGAACGGCCATGTCGACCGAATAGCGTTCGACACCGGGCATTGCTTCCACAGGCTCCGCAACGCCGGTTCCATAGGTCAGGAAGAAAGGCAGGATGAGATCATCGACCGTCAACCGGGTTTCCTGCACCAGCCTGCGCGACCAGTCGGCCTTGCGCATGCGGCGCAGGCGTCTGCTGCCTGTCACGTCATCGACGTGCTGGCTGATATTGGCGGGCAGGTATTTGGACTGACGATCGGTCATGAAACTATTCCCGAGAATTGAAGCCTTGGAATACGAACTCTCAAGGCAGGTATCGGATGCGCACCGTTTATCATGGGAAAAGTGGTTAAACCAAGAACATTGACCTGTGCAGGATTGACGCGGGGCGTCTCACTTTCTACCCATTTGATGGAACGGGAGACACGACATGCAGATTGACTTCGGCGGTGGCAGCGAAATCAGCTTTGAACGCAAGGGAAAAGCGGGGCTTGTGAAGCTCACGCGGACCGACGCGCTCAATGCGCTCACGCATAATATGATTCTGGCGCTGGATCGCGCCTTGCAGGCCTGGGAAGACGACCCTGAAGTGGCTTGCGTCATTCTCGAAGGCGAGGGACGCGCGTTCTGCGCGGGCGGCGACGTGGTTGCCGCTTTCAAGGCCGGTCAGGCCGGAGAGCCCGCCTATGAGTTCTTCCGTGACGAATACAGGCTCAATGCGCGCATTGGCCGTTATCCGAAGCCCTATATCTCGCTGATCAACGGGATTGTCATGGGTGGCGGTGCAGGAATTTCCGTCCATGGTTCGCATCGCATCGTGACGGAAAACACCATGTTCGCCATGCCTGAAACCGGAATCGGGTTCTTCCCGGATGTGGGTGGCAGCGCGTTCCTGCCGCATCTGCATGACAATTTCGGATATTATCTGGCGCTGACCGGTAATCGCATCCGCTGGGGCGACTGCCTGCAGAGCGGTATCGCGACACACGCCGTAGCCGCAAGTGATCTGCATGATTTACGGGACGACATGATTGCGACCGCCGACATTGATGCGGCGCTGACACGCAGCCAGTATCCCGATTTTGAAACATCCGTCGAAACGCGGCAGATCATTGCAGATTGCTTTTCCGGCGCAACGTTTGCCGATTGTATGGCTGCACTGGAAAAAGAAGCCGAAGCGGGTAGCAAAGCTGCAATGGATATAGTCAAGGTTATTGCCACGCGTTCGCCGACCAGCGTTGCGGTGACTTTCCGCCAGATTGCCGATGGCCGTCCGCTCGATCTCGATGATTGCATGCGTATGGAATACCGTATTGCCAACCGCATGCTGGAGGCGCACGATTTCTATGAAGGCGTTCGCGCGTTGCTCATAGACAAGGACGGTGCGCCAGCTTGGAAACCCGCAACGCTCGATGAAGTGAAGCCCGAACAGGTCAATGCATATTTCGCAAATCTGGGCGACAAGGAATTGACCTTTTGATGTATATGAACGAGCTGCGCCAGCATACCCAGCCGAGCGGAACCGAATGGGCTTTCACATGGTTCGTTCGGTTACTCGCCCTTGTGGCTCTGGCGAGCGGCGTTTTTTACTGGATCAGGCTGATCGGTATTCACCCGGGGCTTCTTTGGCGTTTCGATCTGATGCCGTGGCCGTGGCAGACGGCCGTTGTCGCGCTGGCGGTTTTGATGCCTGTAGCGGCGACGGGACTGTGGATGCGGGCGCCCTGGGGGCCTGTGCTGTGGTTCGTGGCGGCACTCGGCGAAATCGCCATCTATTCCGTTTTTTCCCGGCATTTCGAATACAAGCCGCTGACCGTCGGGTTCAACGCGGCCTGTATTGGCATCTACATCGTCTTTCGCATTTTGCTCTTTTTCGAGAAAAGGCGGCAGGCCCGTGCGAGCCTGCCGGTCTGACTTTCGAACGCATCCCGAAAAGTGTGAAACGGTTTTCGGAAAAGATGCTTTCACAACAAACAGTTAAAGCGCCTGCGTCCCTTCATAGCGGGCGAAGGGTTTCGTCATCTGGCCTTTGAAGAGCAGGACATCATAGGTATCAGCCTTGCTGCCAGGCATTTCCATACCCGGCGATCCCATCGGCATACCGGGTGCAGTCAGGCCCGTTGCCTGCGGACGCTCTGCCAGCAAGCGCTTCACCGCACCGGCTGGAACATGGCCTTCGATGACATATCCATCGACGACGGCCGTGTGGCATGAGGCAAGATTGGCATCGACGCCATACTTTGCCTTTACGGTGTCCATCGCTTCCTCGACTTTTACCGTCACATTGAAGCCGGCGTCTTTCATATGTTCAGCCCAACCCTCGCAGCAGCCGCAATAGGGATCCTTATACATGGTCAGTTGCGGAGCTGCGGTAACCGGTTCGGCGTGAGCGAAACTCGTAAAGCCGGTAAAGCTTAACAGCCCGCCGACCACAAGATATTGTGCAAGACGAAGCGCCATGGGTCCCTCCAATGGATTGTTGATGGCGATTATCTAGCCGCTATCGAGACACTTCTCAAATGACGAAAGTTTAATGTGGCGACCTTGCGAACACCCGGAAAACCGGCATTTTTGCGCTGATCCAGTACATCCAGATCAAGCCCCATGAATGGCGTGAAGTAAGCAAACATTAAGCCTGAATAGCCAATCTCGCCGGTAAGTTACTGTTAAGGCTGACTTTTAAGTCGAATTTTATGCATCTCCCCTAAATTCCTCTCAGAACGGTGAGAAACAATACACCGCATAAAACAGGAAGAGAGCTGCATCATGGTTTCATGGAATGCGGCTCCGGCAGAGAGGCAAAAGAAATGATCAACGCACAGCGCAAGACGGACATATCCGCTCCGCTCACGACACCGGAAACTGCACTTCGCTCGCTTTATCTGGAAGCACTCCAGCTCGTCGAGCGCCTGCATCGCCGCCTGCTCGACGTCGTCAAGGACGAGTTCGACCGCAACGGCCAGAGCGATATCAATGCGACGCAGGCTCTTCTGCTGTTCAACATCGGCAATTCGGAACTGACCGCCGGTGAACTGCGCTCGCGCGGTTACTATCTCGGCTCCAACGTTTCGTACAATCTGAAGAAGCTGGTCGAAATGGGCTTCATCCATCATCAGCGCTCACGTGTTGACCGTCGTTCGGTGCGCGTCAGCCTGACGGACAAGGGCAATGAGATTGCCGATCAGGTGGCCTCGCTCTACGAACGTCATATCTCCTCGATCGAGCAGGTTGGTGGCATTCAGGTTGACGAATTCACGGCGATGAACAAGTCGCTGCAGCGTCTCGACCGCTTCTGGAACGACAGCATCGCTTATCGGCTCTAACAAACAACGGTATTGCTGACTGACTGAAAGCTTTGTTGCAGAACTGTCACAACAGGCTGCCATTGAGAAGAATAAGGCGCTGTGAAGCTCCCAATCGTAAGGCGCATGGCTTGAAATTCAGGCCCTGCGACATGATTAAGCCATAAAAACCGACATAAGCGTTTTAGAATGGGCACGGGCAAGATTGTGCCAACTTCAGTCAGGAATGGGCTCGAAATCGAATTTCGGAGAGCGAGCATCTGCATTGCTTGCAGTCCGGATATCGCCTTGTTGACCTATTGCTGATATTCTCTGGGAAGATCCCGCGCGAGCGGCTAGCCTTTTGGGACTAAGCAAAATGACCAAGACCGACAGACCAGCCGATGCTTTCAGGGCCGACCGCCGCCGCTTCCTGCGCGGCGCGGCAACCGCCGGCCTTACCGTGGCAGCCTCCGCCATGGTTTCCTCGGCTTACGCTCAACAAGCTCTGACTGACGTTATTGCATCGTCGCGCCGCGGCAACTGGGCCGATCAGTTTGACGCTCGTGCAACGGGTGGTCAGCGGGTCGCAACCAATCAGCCGGTTTTGAGCCCGCAGACGGTCGGCAACCTCCAGACCGCTATCGCGCAATATACCGATATTGCCGGTCGCGGCGGCTGGCCGAGCGTTCCGGGTAACGCAAAGCTCCAGATCGGCGTCACCGATCCGTCTGTACAGGCGCTGCGCAAGCGCCTCATGATTTCTGGCGATCTGCCACAGGAAGCAGGACTTTCCAGCTCCTTCGACACCTATGTCGATGCTGCCGTGAAGCGCTTCCAGTCCCGTCACGGCCTGCCTGCCGACGGCGTCATGGGGCAGTTTACCTATGCGGCCATGAATGTGGACGTGAACACGCGCCTCGGCCAGCTTCAGACCAATCTGCAGCGCCTTTCGCCTTTGGCCAATCAGGGGCTGCAGGAACAGCGTTTCGTGATGGTCAACATCCCGGCTGCGCGCATCGAGGCAGTTGAAGGCGGCAGCGTCGTGCAGCGCCATACGGCGGTTGTCGGCAAGATCGACCGCCAGACGCCGATCCTCAATTCGAAAATCCACGAAGTCATTCTCAATCCTTACTGGACCGCGCCGAAGTCGATCATCCAGAAGGACATCATTCCGCTGATGCGGAAAGACCCGCAATATCTGGCGAAGAACAAGATCCGTCTTTACGATCAGTCGGGCCAGGAAGTTGCGCCGGAAACCATCGACTGGAATACGGACGATGCTGTAAAGCTGATGTTCCGTCAGGACCCGGGCAAGATCAACGCCATGTCCTCGACCAAGATCAATTTCCACAACCAGCATGCAGTCTATATGCACGACACGCCGCAGAAGAGCTATTTCAACAAGCTCATGCGCTTCGACTCGTCGGGCTGCGTTCGCGTCCAGAATGTGCGCGATCTCGATGTATGGCTGTTGAAGAACACTGCTGGCTGGGATCGTCAGAACATCGAAAGCACCATCAAGTCCGGCACGAATACGCCGATCCAGCTTGCCGATCCGGTTCCGTTGCACTTTGTCTACATTACGGCCTGGTCCACTGGCGACGGCGTAGTGCAGTTCCGCGACGACATCTACAAGATGGACGGCGCAACCGAACTCGCACTCGGTACGGACACCTGATTCTTATCGGGAGTTGAAGTTTTCCAAGCCGTCCGGACTCGTTCCGGGCGGCTTTTTCGTTTCAGCTCATTTATCAAATCGGTTTGCCGCATTTTGGAATAAGCTTTTCGCTTTGCGACCATTGGCCTTGTGCGTTCAAGTGTGATAATGCGCCTCATCCATATAGCTTTTACCGGCTAACCCGGAGGGTGTGAAACATGTCTCAAGCCAACGCCGCCGCCAAGAATGCGTCTTCCGACGTTTTCTTCAATGCAAGCCTCGAGGACATCGATTCCGAGATTTTCGGTGCAATCCGCAACGAACTCGGTCGTCAGCGCCATGAAATCGAGCTGATCGCCTCGGAAAACATCGTTTCGCGCGCTGTTTTGGAAGCACAGGGTTCCATCCTTACCAACAAATATGCCGAAGGCTATCCGGGCAAGCGCTATTACGGCGGCTGCCAGTATGTGGACGTTGTCGAAGAACTGGCGATTGAACGCGCCAAGAAGCTCTTCGGCTGCGAATTCGCCAATGTTCAGCCAAACTCCGGCAGCCAGATGAACCAGGCTGTGTTCCTCGCGCTTCTTCAGCCGGGCGATACGTTCATGGGCCTCGACCTCAATTCGGGTGGTCACCTGACGCACGGTTCGCCGGTCAACATGTCTGGCAAGTGGTTCAACGTCGTGTCCTATGGCGTCCGTCAGGACGACCATCTGCTCGACATGGACGAAGTTGCCCGCCTTGCACGTGAGAACAAGCCGAAGCTCATCCTCGCAGGTGGTACGGCCTATTCGCGCGTCTGGGATTGGAAGCGCTTCCGCGAAATCGCCGACGAAGTCGGTGCCTATCTCATGGTCGATATGGCGCATATCGCTGGTCTGGTTGCCGGTGGCGTTCATCCTTCGCCGGTTCCGCATGCACATGTCTGCACCACGACGACGCACAAGTCGCTTCGCGGTCCGCGCGGCGGCATGATCCTCACCAATGATGCCGATCTGGCGAAGAAGTTCAATTCGGCTGTTTTCCCAGGTCTTCAGGGCGGCCCGCTGATGCACGTCATCGCCGCCAAGGCTGTTGCCTTCGGTGAAGCGCTGAAGCCGGAGTTCAAGCTCTATGCCAAGAACGTCGTCGACAATGCGCGCGCGCTCTCGGAAGAACTGAAGTCGAATGGCCTTGATATCGTTTCCGGTGGTACTGACAACCATCTGATGCTGGTCGATCTGCGTCCGAAGAACGCAACCGGCAAGCGTGCTGAGGCAGCTCTTGGACGCGCCAATATCACCTGCAACAAGAACGGTATTCCGTTTGACCCTGAAAAGCCGTTTGTCACCTCCGGCGTCCGTCTCGGCACGCCAGCCGGCACGACCCGCGGTTTCGGTGTTGCGGAATTCAAGGAAATCGGTTCGCTGATCGCCGAAGTTCTCGACGGCCTCAAAGTTGCCAATTCCGACGAGGGCAACGCTGCTGTCGAACAGGCCGTGAAGGAAAAGGTCATGGCCTTGACCGCCCGTTTCCCGATGTACGACTATCAGGGCTAAGCCCGTTTCCATGATTAAGATGAAGCCCCGTTTCAACTCTGTTGAGCGGGGCTTTTTCGCAGGATTTTTTAGTGTCGCAGCCGGTAGGTCCATTGCCGCTAATGGGCTATGATCGACGGGAATCGGTTGTCGGGATGATGCTCTTGCGGTTGTATCGTGAGCGATCCCACATATAGGCTACCTTCTCGCCCGTGCCTCGCTGCGAGGGTGTTCCAGTTAAAGTCGAAAGTGTTCCATGCGTTGTCCCTATTGCCAGTCTGAAGATACGCAAGTGAAGGATTCCCGCCCTGCGGAAGACGGCGCGGTCATTCGCAGACGCCGTGTCTGTTCAGTGTGCGGCGGTCGTTTCACGACGTTTGAGCGCGTGCAGTTGCGCGACCTGATGGTTGTGAAGAAAAGCGGGCGTCGGGTCCCCTTTGATCGTGACAAGCTCACGCGGTCCATCGAGGTGGCGCTGCGCAAGCGCGATGTCGATAGCGACCGGGTCGAACGCGCCATTTCCGGCATTGTCCGTCAGCTTGAAAGTTCGGGCGAGGCGGAGGTGACATCCGACGAAATCGGACGGCTGGCGATGGATGCGCTGAAAGGCATCGACGATATCGCCTATATTCGCTTTGCGTCGGTCTATCGCAATTTCAGCCAGGCTGTCGACTTCCACAACGTCATCGATGAACTGACAGTCGCTGAAGCCGAGGACGATCTGGACACGTAAGCATGACTGGCAGCAAGTTTCCGCCTTCGAACGCAACTCCCGATGATGTTCGCTTCATGGAGGCGACGATCCGTCATGCGCGGCGTCATAAAGGGCTGACTGGCACCAATCCCTCCGTCGGAACGATCCTTGTCAAGGATGGTGTCATCGTTGGGCGCGGTGTAACCGCAATTGGCGGCAGGCCCCATGCCGAGCCGCAGGCACTGGCAGATGCGGGAGAGGCCGCACGCGGCGCGACGGCTTATGTGACGCTGGAGCCATGTGCACATCACGGACGCACGCCGCCCTGCGCGGAGGCTCTGGTGCGGGCAGGGGTGGCGCGTGTCGTAGTTGCCGCGACCGATCCGGACGAGCGTGTCAGCGGAAAAGGCTTCGCCATTTTGCGCGAGGCAGGGATTGAGGTCGTGCCCGGCATTCTCGCCGAACAGGCTGCCGACGATCTTGCCGGTTATCTGAATCGTTCTGCAAAAAAACGCCCGGAAGTGATTCTGAAACTTGCGCTTTCCGCCGATGGCATGATCGGTCGCCGGGGCGAGGGACAGGTCGCGATAACGGGGCCGATTGCACGTGCGCAATCGCATATTCTGCGAGCGCAAACCGATGTGATCCTGATTGGTATAGAAACAGCACTTGCTGACGATCCGGTGTTGAACTGCCGTCTGCCGGGGCTGGAACAGCGCTCGCCTGTTCGTGTGGTGCTCGACAGCGGATTGCGCCTGCCGCTTTCCTCGAAGCTTGTTCGTACCGCTGATGCCCAGCCCTTGTGGGTCGCCTGTGGCGAAGAGGCATCGCCGGAGCGGCGCTATGAGTTGAAGGCTGCCGGTTGTCGCATTCTTGCAACCGAAGCATATGATTGCCGTATCGCCTTGCCCGAACTGATGGACGATCTCGCCGCACAGGGCATTTCCTCGGTTCTGGTTGAGGGTGGAGCAGGTGTTGCCAAGAGCTTTCTGGAAGAGGGATTGGTCGACCGGCTTGCGATCTTCCGCTCGCCGATTGAAATCGGCCCGGAACACGGGGTTGCCGTGGACGGGCTTGCAACCCATATCGCAGACAAGTTCAAAATTCTGAGGCAGGCTCGCTATGGCGACGATGCCTATGCAGAATATGTAAGGAAGAGTTGATGTTTACAGGCATTATTACCGATATCGGCAAGGTGGACCGGATCAAGCCGCTGAACGAAGGCGTTCTTCTGCGTATCGAGACCGCTTATGATCCTGAAACGATCGAGCTTGGCGCATCGATCGCCTGTTCCGGTGTCTGCCTCACGGTGGTGGCTCTTCCGGAAAAAGGCACGAATGCGCGCTGGTTCGAGGTTGAGGCATGGGAAGAAGCGCTTCGCCTGACCACGATCTCCAAGTGGCAGAGCGGACGGAACATCAATCTGGAACGCTCGCTGAAGCTTGGCGACGAAATGGGCGGTCATCTTGTTTCAGGTCATGTCGACGGGCAGGCTGAAATCGTCGAGCGCAAGGAAGAGGGCGACGCAGTGCGGTTCACCCTGCGCGCACCGGAAGAACTGGCACCATTCATCGCCCAGAAGGGTTCAGTCGCTCTCGACGGAACTTCGCTGACGGTCAACGGCGTGAATGGGAGTGAGTTCGATGTGCTTTTGATCCGCCATTCGCTTGAAGTCACGACCTGGGGCGAGCGGAAAGCGGGCGACAAGGTGAATATCGAGATCGACCAGCTGGCACGTTACGCAGCAAGGCTTGCGCAATATCAGAAATAGGCTTACAGCCTAAATTCCCAGGCTGTAAAAGCATATCCCGATTTTAAGCGTTGACCGCAATCGTTGCGGTCCGCAAAATTTGTCATGGAGTCTCTCATGTCCAAGCACGAGGCGCATGCGCCGCATTTGCTTATTGTTGAAGCGCGTTTCTACGATGATCTTGCCGACGCGCTTCTGGATGGCGCAAAGGCAGCCTTGGATGAGGCAGGGGCAACCTATGACGTGGTGACGGTTCCCGGTGCACTGGAAGTTCCGGCAGTTATCTCGTTTGCTCTCGATGGCGAAGAGAATGGCGGCAAAGAATATGACGGATTTGTCGCGCTCGGCACGGTTATCCGTGGTGAAACCTATCACTTCGATATAGTATCCAATGAATCCTGCCGCGCACTCACCGATCTGTCGGTCGAGGAAAGCATTGCCATCGGCAACGGCATTCTGACGGTCGAGAACGAAGAGCAGGCATGGGTTCGCGCCCGCCGCGAAGACAAGGACAAGGGCGGTTTTGCTGCCCGCGCTGCGCTGACCATGATCGATCTGCGCAAGAAGTTCGGAGTCTGATCATTATGAATTCTTCTACCGAAGGCCGTCCGACCCCAAATCTTCCACGCACGGCGAACAAGCGCGGCGTTGCCCGTCTTGCTGCGGTCCAGGCGCTCTATCAGATGGATGTTGCCGGGACAGGCGTTCTGGAAGTGGTGGCCGAGTACGAAGCCTTCCGTCTCGGTAAGGAAGTGGACGGCACGCAATATCTCGATGCCGATCCGCAGTGGTTTCGCGCAATCGTGGCCGGTGTCGTCGATGAACAGCTCAAGCTCGATCCGTTGATCCATCAGGCGCTGACGGAAGACTGGCCACTGTCGCGTCTCGATTCGACGCTGCGTGCCATTCTGCGCGCTGGCGCTTGGGAATTGCAGACGCGCAAGGACGTGCCGACCGCTGTGATCGTGTCGGAATATGTCGATATCGCCAAGGCTTTCTACACGGAAGACGAGCCGAAACTGGTCAATGCCGTGCTTGATCGTCTCGCATTTGTCATTCGCGGCGAGAGCCGTGGCGTGAAGCCGCGCTGATCCGGCTTAAGCGACATTAAATATGAAAAAAGGGCTGTGAGAAATCGCAGCCCTTCTTTCATTGTACGCTGGCAAAGAACGACTTGACGTTTGTTAAACCGTTTCGCATGTTGGTCATGCGGCATTGAGAATGCTGAAATGCAAGGAATCGCGCCAATTGATTGATTCCAAGGCGTAAGTTCCAAACGTGAATATACCGATGAAGCCCGGTATCTTGTATTGGCTTCAGGCACTTCCATGCCGCTCAATCGGGTCCGGGGAGGGGTTTTCGGGCCTATCCTGCGCATGTGCCTGCCGGCAATCGCGGTTCGCGATCTGACGGTAGCCGGCGCGAGCTGTGGAGCGTATTTCGGTCTGTTTGCAACGGATCGGCGTTCCAATTGTCTGATTGGCCGCGCATCTTTTCCGAAAACCGTTTCACTTTTCGGGATGCGCTCAATGGGAGTTGGCCTTTATGCAAATGGGAGTGGCAGTCTTAGTTCTCGTCATTGCCTGCGGCGTGGTTTCCGTTCTTTTCGCCATATGGGCGATCCGCTCGGTTCTTGCAGCCGATCAGGGGACGGAACGCATGCAGGAAATTGCTGAAGCCATCCGCGAGGGTGCCTCAGCCTATCTCACCAGACAATATTCGACGATTGCAATTGTCGGCGTCGTGGTTTTTCTGGCAGCCTGGTATCTGCTGTCGATCAGTGCCGCAATCGGCTTCCTGATCGGGGCGGTTCTGTCGGGTGTCACCGGCTTTATCGGGATGCACGTTTCGGTGCGCGCCAATGTACGCACCGCGCAGGCAGCTTCGCTCAGCCTCGCCGGAGGGCTTGAACTGGCGTTCAAGTCAGGGGCCATCACCGGTCTTCTGGTCGCAGGGCTCGCGCTGCTCGGCGTCTCCGTCTACTATTTCATTCTCACCGTCTGGCTTGGGTATTCGCCTTCGGACCGCACCGTTATCGATGCGCTGGTGTCGCTCGGTTTCGGCGCATCGCTGATCTCGATCTTTGCGCGTCTTGGCGGTGGTATTTTCACCAAGGGCGCTGACGTTGGCGGCGATCTTGTCGGCAAGGTAGAAGCCGGTATTCCTGAGGATGATCCACGCAATCCTGCAACCATTGCGGATAATGTCGGCGACAATGTCGGCGATTGTGCAGGCATGGCCGCCGACCTGTTCGAAACTTACGCGGTAACGGTCGTCGCGACCATGGTTCTCGGCGCGATCTTCTTCAATGGATCGGACGTTCTTCCGAGCGTCATGCTCTATCCGCTGATGATCTGCGGTGCCTGTGTCATCACGTCGATCGTGGGCACGTTCTTCGTCAAACTCGGTGTAAATGGCTCCATCATGGGCGCGCTTTACAAGGGGCTGATCGCAACGGGCCTGCTTTCCATTGTCGGTCTTGCCGTTGCCAACACGCTGACCATTGGCTGGGGTGAAATCGGAACCGTGGCCGGCAAAAGCATTACCGGCTCCAATCTCTTCATCTGCGGCCTGGTTGGCCTGATCGTGACCGGTCTGATCGTCGTGATCACGGAATACTATACCGGTACCAACAAGCGCCCGGTGAATTCCATCGCGCAGGCATCGGTGACGGGACATGGCACGAATGTCATTCAGGGGCTGGCGGTTTCGCTTGAATCCACGGCTTTGCCCGCAATTGTGATTGTTGGCGGCATTATTTCGACCTACCAGCTTGCGGGCCTGTTCGGTACGGCTATCGCCGTCACTGCCATGCTCGGCATTGCAGGCATGATCGTGGCGCTCGATGCCTTCGGCCCGGTTACGGACAATGCAGGCGGCATCGCGGAAATGGCTGGTCTCGACCCGGAAGTCCGCAAGGCCACCGATGCGCTTGACGCGGTCGGCAATACCACCAAGGCTGTTACAAAGGGCTATGCCATCGGTTCGGCGGGTCTTGGCGCGCTTGTGCTGTTTGCGGCTTATTCCAACGATCTGGCCTACTTCGCGGCCAACGGACAGACATATCCATATTTCGCCGATATGGGGCCTGTCTCCTTCGACCTCTCAAACCCCTATGTGGTTGCTGGCTTGATCTTCGGCGGTTTGATCCCTTATCTGTTCAGCGGCATGGCGATGACGGCCGTCGGCAGGGCAGGCAGCGCGGTTGTGCAGGAAGTGCGACGCCAGTTCCGTGAAAAGCCGGGGATTATGACAGGCAAGGAACGCCCGGACTATGCTCGTGCGGTCGATCTTTTGACCAAGGCTGCGATCCGGGAGATGATCATCCCATCGCTTCTGCCTGTGCTGGCACCGATTGTTGTTTATTTCGGCGTGTTGCTCATCTCGGGCTCGAAGGCTGCGGCCTTTGCGGCGCTCGGTGCATCGCTTCTCGGTGTCATCATCAATGGCCTGTTCGTGGCGATTTCCATGACGTCCGGCGGTGGTGCATGGGACAATGCGAAGAAGAGCTTCGAAGACGGGTTTACTGATGCCGATGGCGTGAAACATCTGAAAGGATCGGAAGCGCACAAGGCGTCGGTGACTGGCGATACGGTCGGCGATCCCTACAAGGATACGGCTGGTCCTGCGGTCAATCCGGCGATCAAGATCACCAACATCGTGGCCCTTCTGCTCCTGGCTGTGCTGGCGCATATGTCCTGACGGAATGAATGGGCTCCAAAAAAGAAAACCCGCCGTGAAGGCGGGTTTTCTGTTTGTAGCTATCCGACCGGATCAGTTGTTGGCGCCGCCTGCAGCGCCCGGCAACGATGTCGGGGCCTTGGAAACACCCTGAATGATCTGGCCAAGGAAGGTCTGGTCCTTGCCGCCTGTCGGCGTGGTGCGTGATACGAAGTCGAACAGCTTGCCGTCTTTCAGGCCGTAATTGGCGATATGCTCGACCTTGCCGTCCTTGTCGAAATAGATGGCGAGAATCTGCCGCTCGATGATCTTCGGCTTCATGAACTGCGCGGCGCGATAACGCTTCTGCGAGATGTAATAGAAGACTTCATTATCGAAGGTCGCGGTGGTGGAGGGCGTACCGAGCGCCAGAAGCACCTGCTCGCGGCTGGAACCTACCGGCACCGAATCGAGTGCCTGCTGGTCGAGTACGTAACCCTCTGTCAGCGTTTCGGACGGGTTAAGCGTAGACGCGGTGTTGCATCCGGCAAGAGCCAATGAGACGAGAATTGCAGTGCCTGCGAGAAGAGCACGCTGCTTGCGTACGCCAGAGGATGCACTTGGAAAAATTCGCTGCAACAAAGACCTCTCCATACATTCTAAATCAGCGCGGCACTTTCGCCGTCGGGAGAACTTCGGTAAACCACCTTGCTTATTTATGCAACTGGAACGGTCGTACGGACATGATTCTCCAACTATTCCGCCGCAAATCGAAAGCAAACGAGGCAATTCTGCTTCGCGTTTACGAGGTGATCGTGGCAGCGGCGCGGCAAAAGCGATTTTATGCACAATTTCAGGTGCCCGATACGCCGCTCGGTCGCTATGAAATGCTTTCCGTGCATATTTTCCTCGCCCTTCATCGCATGAGGGGAGAAAATGTGGCGCTTGCCAACCTGGCACAGGAAGTTGCCGACGAGTTTTTCAAGGATGTCGACCATTCGCTGCGCGAGCTGGGCATCGGCGATCAGGGCGTACCAAAGCGCATGAAGAAGCTCGCGCGTATGTTTTATGGCCGCGTCGCGGCTTATAGTGAGGCGCTGGATGCAAATGATGCAGAGGCGCTGGCTGCGGCACTGACGCGAAATATCCGCCCGGATCTCGAATTCTGGCCACATGCTCGCCATTTAAGTGAATATGTTCTGGGGTGCCGCGATCATCTGCAAAAAATTGCGGACGATGCTTTGGCGGCAGGCGACATTTCCTATATGGATGCAGATAAGAGCGCATCCTGAAAAGTGTGAAACGGTTTTCGGACAAGATGCGCGTCAAAGATGGACTTTGCGCCAAAAAAACTGCTGAAGAGGCCAATGAGAATGACTGATAAGCCGGCGCTCACCTATCCTGTTCCGGTTCTTCACCTGCCGCAAAAAGGCATAACGGTGAAAATAGGTACGGATGAGAAAGAGCGCGCAGCGCTCGCGGCAGAACATGGGCTCGAAGCCGTAAACGCGTTCACTGCGGAATTTCTGATCACGCCGTGGAAAAAAGACGGTATCCGGGTGCGCGGTCGCATCGATGCGGAAATCGTGCAGTCCTGCATTGTGACGCTGGAGCCGATGACCAATAGTATCGGCGAAGAAGTCGACACGATCTTCGTGCCGGAAAATTCGCGGCTTGCGCGGATTCAGCTTGATGAAAGCGGCGAAATGCTGCTCGATGCGGAGGGGGCGGACATTCCGGAAGTTTTTGCCGGCGACAAGATCGACGTCGGTGCGATTGCGGAGGAATTTTTCGATCTCGCCATCGATCCTTATCCTCGCAAACCGGGCCTGCCTGACGAAAGCGAATCGAGGGTTTTCGGGGACGACGACGGCGATGAAGAGCCAGTTTCGCCGTTTGCGAAACTTTCAGAATGGCAGAAGAAGCCGTAATTCACAGTGAGTTTGATAGAATTTGGTTGTGCGGAAACGCAAAAACACTATTTTCGCCGAAAACCTGTCTGCTGCAAATGCAGGGCAGGGGCAGGGATCGCACAGGAATAATCAAGAGTGATTAAAATTTCGATTGACGCGATGGGCGGTGATTTTGGCCCAGAAGTGGTCATCCCCGGCGCGGCGAAGGCACTTGAACGCCATCCTGACATCCGGTTCATTTTTTTCGGGCTGGCCGGTCAGGTCGAGCCTGTGCTGGCACGTTATCCAAAACTGCAGGCTGCATCCGAATTCCGCGCTAGTCAGGTTGCGGTTAAAATGGATGACAAACCAAGTCAGGCGCTTCGCTCTGGTCGCGGCAAATCGTCCATGTGGCAAGCGATTGAAGCAGTAAAGACGGGCGATGCCGATGTCTGTGTTTCAGCCGGAAATACCGGCGCACTGATGGCCATGTCAAAATTCTGCCTGCGTATGCTTTCAGATGTCGAGCGTCCGGCAATAGCTGCCATATGGCCGACTTTGCGCGGTGAAAGTGTTGTCCTGGACGTGGGTGCCACCATTGGTGCCGATGCGCGTCAGCTTGTGGATTATGCTGTGATGGGCGCCGGTATGGCGCGCGCCCTCTTCGAGATACGCAAGCCGACCGTTGGTCTCCTCAATGTCGGTACGGAAGAGGTCAAGGGCCTCGACGAGATCAAGGAAGCCGCACAAATTCTGCGCGATATGCCGCTTGAGGGATTGCACTATACCGGTTTTGTTGAAGGCAACGATATCGGCAAGGGCACTGTCGATGTTGTCGTGACGGAAGGCTTCACGGGCAATGTCGCACTGAAAACCGCCGAAGGTACGGCACGCCAGATGGCCACACTGCTCCGGCAGGCAATGACGCGCACATGGCTTGCGAAGATCGGGTATATTTTTGCTAAGGGCGCATTTGATCGCGTTCGCGAAAAGATGGATCCGAACAAGGTCAATGGCGGCGTCTTTCTCGGGCTTAGCGGAATCGTCATCAAAAGCCATGGCAGCGCAAATGCCGAGGGCTTCAGCTCGGCAGTGGAAGTCGGCTACGACATGGTGAGAAATCGCCTGCTGGAAAAGATCGAGGCTGATTTGGCACATTTCCACCACAGTCATCCGCATGTTTCGAATGATGGTGGCGAGGCTGCGAAGGCATAATTCCGGCAACGCCATCCGGAAGATGCATTTGGAAAAGATTTGGGGTTGCCGATTATTTTTTCGGCACCGAAGCGGTGAAGTAACTTTTACCGATTATGTGTAGGGCCAGAATTCTCGACTGCGCGCGTGCATGTTCGCTGCGCCGGTCGCATAAGGACAGGAAATAAGAGATGATAAGATCTGTCGTGCGGGGTATCGGTTCGGCGTTGCCGAAGCGGGTCATGAAGAATACCGATTTCGAAGGTATTATCGAAACCTCGGACGAGTGGATCGTGCAGCGCACGGGTATTCGTGAGCGCCATATCGCAGGCGACGACGAAACCACCGTTTCGCTCGGCGCTGCGGCGGCGCGCGCAGCTATCGAGAATGCCGGTTTGCAGCCGACCGATATTGATCTCGTTCTTCTGGCCACCTCGACACCCAACCACACCTTTCCGGCAAGTGCCGTGGAAATCCAGCGTGAGCTTGGAATCACCGGTGGCTTTGCATTCGATATGCAGGCTGTTTGCAGCGGCTTCATCTATGCTGTCACGACTGCGGACCTCTATATTCGCGGCGGCATGGCGAAGCGCGTTCTGGTCATCGGCGCAGAAACCTTCTCGCGTATCCTTGACTGGAACGACCGCACGACCTGCGTTCTGTTCGGCGATGGCGCCGGTGCGCTGGTTCTGGAAGCTGCCGAGGGCAATGGGCTGACCTCGGATCGCGGCGTTCTCGCTGCCAATCTGCGCTCGGACGGCAATCACAAGGAAAAGCTTTATGTCGATGGCGGTCCATCGACGACCCAGACGGTCGGTCATTTGCGTATGGAAGGCCGTGAAGTCTTCAAGCATGCTGTCGGCATGATTACGGACGTTATCGAGGCTTCGTTCGAAGAAACCGGCCTTACTGCCGAGGATATCGACTGGTTTGTCCCGCATCAGGCGAACAAGCGCATTATCGACGCTTCCGCGAAGAAGCTGAATATCGCTGAAAGCAAGGTTGTCATCACTGTGGACCGCCACGGCAATACCTCTGCGGCATCCGTTCCGCTGGCGCTGGCGACCGCTGTTGCGGATGGCCGTATCAAGAAGGGCGACCTCGTTCTTCTGGAGGCCATGGGCGGCGGATTTACGTGGGGCGCGGTTCTGTTGCGCTGGTAGGGGCAGACCCCCTCAATTTGACAGAAATGGTGTGAGCCATCCGTTTGGATACGAGGCGAAAAGGCGACGGGAATGTGGTTCATTTTCGAGCCTTTTCGACGAAGTAGCCGGACGGATTGACTACATCCTTCGGACACCGAAATGACTGGCGATCTGCTGCGTCGAACCGCCTGACCGGGGAACCACCCCGTCCGTCGTGTTCCTCCTTGCTGCTCTCGTCATTTCAGGTGTCATTTCTATCAAATTGGGGAAGTCCTGACCCTAAGCAACAAATTTGATCTGCCGTGATGAAACTCGCGGCTTGACCGTTACGCTTTTATTTGTGTAACGTCCTGTCACGTAAGGATATTATCTGTTCAAACGCTAACCAGGCAGGTTCGGTCATGGGAGGTAAAACGGTCACGCGAGCTGATCTGGCAGAGGCTGTTTACCGGAAGGTAGGCCTTTCCAGAACGGAGTCGGCGGCTCTTGTCGAGATGATCCTCGACGAAGTCTGTGACGCTATCGTCAACGGCGAAACCGTGAAATTGTCGTCTTTCGCGACATTTCAGGTTCGCGACAAGAACGAGCGCATTGGCCGTAATCCGAAAACAGGCGAGGAAGTTCCGATTCTTCCTCGTCGTGTGATGACGTTCAAAGCTTCCAACGTTCTCAAGCAGCGTATTCTGCAGGAACACCAGAAGCGCGAAACCAAAAGCCAGAAGTAATGACTGAAATGCTGCCCATTGGGCGGCGTTTTTGTTTTTTGGCATCATCATTGCAAAGCTGACATCGTTTCCGTGCCTGGCCTATGGCCACGCGCGGAGAAGTTGTTTGTTTCAGCCGTCCGGTTCTTGAAGGGCGTGATGATCGCGTTTTGTCCCGGATAGGCCCTGACAGACCAGGAGGCGACCTTGTCGTCTTCCGCTCTGCGTGAAGGGATGCTTATAAAGCTCTGATATTATATAATGGAATTGGCGGAGCGAATCGCTTCGCGGATATTGAAATCTGAGAGGCGATACGTTTCTCAGAAATGGTTTTGTGTTGAACGCCGTCTGGTTTTGAATGACGTTTAAGCAGTGCCTTTTGGCACGCTGGAGATTGTTAACTCCCGTCTCTTAAAATCCGATGGTGACAAGCGCCTTTTATGTAGCAGACGCGTTCGCGTTGGCAACGAGTTTGAACTATCTGGATCGGCAAGGTTGCGCCGTGATGGCGAAACCCGAACCACTGGAAAGGGCAAGTGGAATGGACAAGAGCCCTGATGCATTCAGGACGATCAGCGAAGTAGCGGATGATCTCGATCTTCCGCAGCATGTGCTGCGTTTCTGGGAAACGCGTTTTACCCAGATCAAGCCTATGAAGCGCGGCGGCGGGCGCCGATACTATCGGCCGCTCGATGTCGAATTGCTCAAGGGCATTCGCCATCTGCTCTACGATCAGGGCTATACGATCAAGGGCGTGCAGCGTCTGCTCCGCGAAAACAACGCCCAGTTCATCATCGCGCTTGGTAATGGCGACGTGCAGGCGATTGAGGCGATCACACGCCAGAAGCAGGCTGCTGCCGATAAGCGTGCCGCCGAAGAGGCGGCAGACAATGAAATGGCTCTGCCGAGCGGTATCAAGGCGCCGCAACCGGCTCGCAAGCTCTTTGGTCTGCTGAAGGGCGAGGAAGATGGCCCCATCGGAGCCGACGGAAAGCGGGCTTCGAAGGACAACCGCTCGCTCCTGCAAGAGGCATTGTTCGATCTTCTTGAATGCAAGCGGCTTCTCGACCAGGTGCGTTGACCTGTCTTGGGTTATACGAAAAAAAGGGAGGCTGACGCCTCCCTTTTCTTTTGCGAGCGGGCTCGATCAGGTGGATGAGAGCTTCAATCCGATGATACCGGCAAGAATCAGTGACACGCTTGCGACGCGGAAGAAGGTTGCAGCCTCACCGAGAATGAATATGCCCACCAGAAATGCACCCACCGCACCGATACCGGTCCAGATTGCATAGGCCGTGCCAAGCGGCAGGCTGCGCATGGCGATGGACAGCAGAATGAAGCTGCCGATCATCGTCACGATAGTGATGGCGCTCGGTGTCAGAAGTGAAAACCCTTCCGACTTTTTCATGAAATAGGCCCAGACGACTTCAAGAATTCCGGCCAGTCCCAGATAAATCCATGCCATTTAAATGCTCCCTCATAAGGGTTCTGAACGGGCCGTCCCGTTCGTTGAGGAAGCGGGAAGGTCGTCCTTCCCGCAAAGTCTTTTGTTCAGTGTACCCCCGAAAACCGTTTCACACTTTTCGGGTGCGCTCTATTCGTTTGTTTTTACGCATGTCTTTATCCCGAAACCGGTTCCCACTTTCGGGAGACATGCTCTAGTGCGACGGATGCAGTGCATCGTTGAGATACATGCAGGTCAGCATAGTAAATACGTAAGCCTGAATGACCGCCATCAGCAATTCGAGTGCGGTCAGTGCGACGGTCATTGCAAGCGGCAGCACGGCCGTGACCATGCCGAGCGTTCCAAGGCTGCCCAGCCCGATGACAAAACCTGCAAAGACTTTCAGCGTAATGTGTCCGGCAAGCATGACGGCGAACAGACGAACCGAATGGCTGACCGGACGCGAGATATAGGACATGATTTCGATGGGCACGATGATCGGTGCAAGCACGACTGGCACGCCTGCAGGCATGAACAGCCGGAAAAACCTGAAGCCATGCCGCACGAGACCGTAGATCGTGACCGTCAAAAAGACGAGCATGGCCAGCGCAAATGTTACGATGATGTGGCTCGTTACCGTGAAGGCATACGGGAACATGCCGATCAGATTGGCAAACAGGATGAACAGAAACAGCGAGAAGACGAGGGGGAAGAAGGCCATGCCTTTTTCCCCGGCGTTCTCGCGCAGTGTCTTCGACACGAATTCGTAGAGGATTTCGGCTGAGGACTGCCAGCGCCCCGGAACAACAGCACTCCGGCGGGTCGACAGGAACATGAACGCAGCCGCGCCCAGCACTGTCAGGACCATGAAGAGTGCAGAATTGGTGAAAGCAACCGGCTGGCCGCCGATTTCGCCAAGTTCAACGATGGGCTTGATTGCGAATTGTTCGATCGGCCCTGCCATAGGACACCCTCCTATGGGGCCGTCCCCGAAGCGAACACAGGCACGGGTCGTCCCGCGCGGCCTTGTAAATAGTGATTCTTGAGCAGCGAGGCAAGAGGGGCATCATTGTTATGGTCCAACAGAAACTTGATCACCCATCCCATGTATCAGCGAGCTTTTTCGGGTATCCTGTCGTTCTTACCCATAGATTATGCCGGGAGATCGATCGATGACCATCTCAAGACGTAATTTCATTGTTACAGCATCTGCTGCTGGAGCCGGATTGGCCTTGTCACCTCTGGAGCTCGCCAAGGCAGCAGCCGAAACAGGCAGTCCCAAAGTGCAACCCCCGTCGCAGATAGAAAATCCAGGCTTCCATCGCTTTCAACTTGGTGATTTCGAGATCACCACGCTTTCCGATGGGCGCAGGGCAGGCGAAGCGCCCGAAAAGACATATGCTGTCGATCAGGACCCGAAGGTGGTCGCCGCGCTTCTCGAGGAAAACCTTCTGCCCGCCGACCGTTTCGTCAACAGCTTCACGCCGGTGCTCATCAATACGGGCAAGGAGCTTGTCCTGTTTGACACCGGTATGGGAGCAGGAGCCCGCGAAGCGGGATTGGGAAAATTGACCAGTGCGCTCGAAGCTTCAGGCTACAAGGCTGAAGATCTGTCTCTGGTGGTGCTGAGCCATTTCCATCCCGACCATATCGGTGGATTGATGGAGGGCGGCAAGCCGGCCTTCGCCAATGCGCGTTACGCCGCCGGACAGAAGGAATTCGACTTCTGGACCGATCCAGCCCGGCTCGACAGTCCGGCAAAGACAGTCGCCGAAATGGTGGCCAAGAACGTCAAGCCTCTGGCTGAAAAGATGACCTTCCTGGGCGATGACAGCGAGGTCGTTTCCGGTATTCATTCCGTGGCAGCTTATGGCCATACGCCGGGTCATCTGGCTTTCCGCGTTGAAACGGGCGGCAAATCGCTGATGCTGGTCTCGGATACGGCAAACCATTTCGTGATTACGTTGCAGCGACCCGAATGGCACGTTTCCTTCGATATCGACAAGGAAGCCGCCGTACAGACGCGCAAGCGCATGTTCGACATGATTGCGACCGAAAGGCTTCCGTTCATCGGCTACCATATGCCGTTTCCGGCACTGGCCTATCTCAAGCGGGAAGGCGAAGGCTATCGCTACATCGCTGAAACTTACCAGCTGCGCGAGAAATAGAGCCGGAATACAGTTTAACGCCCCCCGGCAACGTCGATGAATGTTCCGGTTACATAGGCAGGGGCGTCGTTGAGGAGCCAGAAGATGGCTTCCGCGACTTCCTCCGCCTTGCCAGCCCGTCCAACCGGCGTGCTAGCGCCCAATTTGGCCGCACGATCCGGATTGCCGCCACTGGCATGAATGTCGGTATCGATCAGGCCGGGGCGCACTGCATTGACGCGAATGCCCTTTGATGCAAGCTCCTTCGAGAGACCGGTGGTCAGTGTATCGAGGGCACCTTTCGCCCCGGCATAATCCACATATTCAAAGGGTGAGCCAAGTCGCGAGGCCATCGATGAAACAATGACGATGGCACTGTCCGGCTGTAGGCGGCGTGCTGCTTCACGCGCGCACAGATAGGTGCCGTAAACATTCACGTCGAACATGTTTTTCAGACGTTCGGCACTCATGTCCACAAGGGACATGGTTTGCGCCACAATGCCGGCATTCAAAACAACGCCGTTCAGCGGACCGAGTTCGGCTTCGGCCCTGTCGAACATGGCGATGACGTCATGTTCGCTGGATATGTCGCCCCGGACTGCCAGCGCTTTCGCTCCGAGCTTCGTCGCCTCAGCCACGGTCTGCTGTGCAGCCTGTTCGTTCCCCGCATAGTTCAGGGCCACCGACCAGCCTTCCGCCGCGCTGCGCAAAACTGTGGCGCGACCGATGCCGCGGCTGCCACCGGTGATCAGAACGTTCTTCATGCCACTCCTCCATGCAATCCATGGCGGAGCTAATCCGATTTGCACGCATGGTGCAAAGGAAAGATCGTATGAAAATAAAGGTTTGGGGAAGAAAAATGGTCGGAGCGGCGGGATTCGAACCCACGACCCCTTGACCCCCAGTCAAGTGCGCTACCGGGCTGCGCTACGCTCCGAGCCGGGGAAAGCCGTAGATTATAACGTCTTGGCACGCAAGGCCTAATTTCCGGAAACTGACAAATTGCACATGACAATCCTGCGCTGCTGAAAGCTCAGGATCGCGGTGCGAAGAGAATGATGCATGTGCCGGCAAAAGCCGTGCATGCGCCGACCACGTCCCAGCGGTCGGGGCGGGCGCCTTCGGCAAACCAGATCCACAAGATCGACGCGATGATGTAGATGCCGCCATAGGCTGCATAGGCACGACCGGCCACGTTGCTTTCAATGAGCGTCAGCAGATAGGCGAACAATGCCAGACACACCATGCCTGGTGCCAGCCAGAACACTGACTTGTCGAGCTTCAACCATGCCCAGAAGGCAAAACACCCGGCAATTTCAAAGAGGGCTGCGGCGGCGTATATTACGAATTGCAAGATGCTGCTCTCCTGATTGGCCTCTGGGTTTGAGCGAATGCTGATACCTGTATTCCAACCCTGCACAACCCCAGATGATCCCGAAAAGAAGATAAAAGTGTCGCCAGTGATCGGTGTCGATGACGTTGCCGATCAGGACGTGGCCGAGATAGGTCGCGTAGGCAACCAGGAGAAATGGCTGCCACGGGCGATTGCGAAACAGAAGCTTGAAGCCAATTCCGAGTGTCAGAAATGTCAGCGTCAGAAATGCCATGAAGCCGATCCAGCCATAGTCGAGCACGGCTTTGAGCCAGATATTGTGCGTATCCTCGCCGAACATCGGCCCGAACTCGAGCGGACCGATGCCAAGCGGATGCTGTGTTGCAAGGATCATTCCGAGCCAGTGCCGCGCAAAACGTCCGAGCCTCGCACTGTCATAGCTTTGTTCGAGACGCGCGCGCTCGCGGAAAAAATCGCCGACGCCGGGTAGTTGCAGAATAATCAGGATCGCGAGAGCAATCGTTACAATGGCCAGCAGGCCGATCACTATCAGGCGCAGCCGAAAGCGATTACTGTTGTTTTGCAGGAAGAGCACACCGAACAGAATGACGAAGGAGAGCGGAACCATCGCCCACGCCGCACGTGAGAAGGATACCAGAACGCCCAGCGTGAGCACGCAGCAGAACGGCAGGTAGACAGCCACATCGCGCGCACCGCCGCGCATGACGCGGTAAAGCGTCCAGGTCAGCGGCAGTATCAGGAAAGGCCCATAGACGTTGGGATCCTGAAAAGCGCCCTGCGCCCGCCCGTAGCGCGTGAAGATTTCTGCTCCGGGAAAGAGGCCGAGATAGCCTGCAATGCCGAGCAAGGAGGAAAGTGCGCCCACAAGGAGATAGGCGTTGAAGATGGTCTTTAGACACCTGTAATCGGCTTCTATGGCAGCGGCGAAGAACACCGATGTGAAAGCCAGAAAGAGTGAAACTGCGATATAGAGCGGAGCTTTCTTGACGTCCGCCATCTGCATGACCGAAATCAAGCCGCCGAAATTGAACACGGCAAAGAGGGCCAGCAGCACAAGGCTGGAACGGGTCAGCCGCAGTCCGAACAGCAATGCCAGCGCGATCAGACCGGCCATATAAAGTTCATAGGGCGCAGGCTCGCTCATCACAAAGCCGAGCAGAAACACGCCGATGCCGATTGCGGTGTTGGCGATGAGGCGATTGAGCGCGCGTTTGCGCGCTACATCAGCCGGGAGCATCATGGCTGGACGCCGATTGCCGTCAAACCTTTCCGCCACGCTGGTCAATAGGCGTTTTCCGTATTGAGAAGCCGTATCGGTGTCAGGAACAGAATCTTGAGATCAAGCCAGAGCGACCAGTTTTCGATATAGTAGAGGTCGAATTCCGTGCGCATTCGGATCTTGTTTTCATTGTCGATTTCGCCGCGCCAACCGTTGATCTGCGCCCAGCCGGTGACACCGGGCTTTACGCGGTGACGTGCGAAATAGCCATCGACCACCTCGTTGTAAAGCACGTTGTGCGAGTGAGCTGCGACTGCATGCGGACGCGGACCGACAAGTGACAGAGAGCCCGCGAGGACGTTGAAGAACTGTGGCAGCTCGTCGATGGAGGCTTTGCGAATGAAACGCCCGACACGCGTTACGCGAGGATCGTCCTTGATGACAGCTTGTTTGGCGGTCGGGTCGCACATCTCGGTATACATTGACCGGAACTTCCAGACATTGATGACTTCATTGTTGAAGCCGTGTCGCTTCTGCTTGAAGATCACCGGGCCTTTGCTGTTCAGCTTGATGGCGATCGCCGTGCCCAGCATGATTGGCGACAGAAGAACGATGCCCAAAACACTGAATACGACGTCGAAGACGCGTTTGGCGACGGAATCCCAATCGTTGATCGGCTTGTCGAAAATATCCAGCATCGGCACCGCGCCGACATAGGAATAGGAACGCGGGCGGAAGCGCAGGTGATTGTTGAGCGCTGACAGCCGAATGTCGACGGGCAGAACCCATAGCTTCTTGAGCAGAGCCAGCACTCTTGCTTCGGCGCTGATCGGCAGAGACACGATCAGCATATCGATGTGAGCGATGCGCGCGAACTCGATCAATTCGTTGATATTGCCGAGCTTTGGGTAACCCGCAACAATGGGCGGCGAACGCTTGTCGTCACGATCATCGAAGATACCGCAGATGCGAATATCATTGTCGGGCTGCTGTTCCAGCGAACGGATGAGCGCTTCTGCATTGGGACCGCCGCCGACAATGACGGCGCGACGCTCCATGGTGCCGTTGCGTGCCCAGCGCTTGATTTTCCAGGCGATGAAAATGCGCGAGAGCAACAGTAATACGCAAGCGCCAAGCGCCCAGTAAAGGAACCAGCCGCGTGAAAAATCGGACGAAGCCTTCAGCAGAAAACCGGCAATGGCAAGGGTGCCAAGTACTGCAGCCCAACTGATGAAAAGCCGCCGCAGATAGCGGCCGGGACTGCGCAATATATTAATCTGATAGCCGTCGTTGATTTCCATCAGCAGGACGAAAAGCGCGCCGCCGACGACCATGATGAGCGGATAATAGAAGACGAGATGCGTGCGGATGCCGACATAAAGCAGGAAGCTCACAATGCCGGAGAAAAAGACCAGCCCGAACTCCACCATGCGCATGACGCCGCTCAACATCAGCGGCGAAAACGTGTCGCGCTGATATTGTTCGGCCATCTGACGGGCCAGCGGACTGAGTTTCACCGGGCCGCGTGGCTTGGAGTCTTGTCCGGAATCCTGTTTGCTGCTGGCTTCCATGGCTTTGCGGCCAAATGGAGAAAGCCCATTATTATCTCGCACAACATTGCCCCTGATCGTAAAATGACAGCGTAGTAATTAGACCGAGAGTCCTAAGCAGAATATAAACGCTGCATGACAAGCCTTTGACTTAGGTAAACACTCAATTAAACACTTGGCAAACACCCGGTAAACACCCGGCTGAAAGCCGTTACTGTTAGTGATAGCTAAAATAATATGGTTCCTGCCCATACTGCTACAGCATTGGCGGCACGATCCGATACGCGCCAGTTGTCGCAAGGCTAACCGACACGAGGCTTGCCATGTCTGACTATATTGCCTAGGACGGCTATATGAAACCGTTGGAAGATAAAGCTGCAAGCGGCATTTCGCCGTTGGACTGTTCGGCACATATTGCCGCCAACAGAGCCGCGCTCTTCCCACTCCTGATCGGCACCAGATCGGACGATGTCATGGGGTTGCTGCGCGCCTGACCGCACAGCGACCCAAAAAATCCTGATGAGAGCAATTCACGCTGCGACCTTGCACGGTCGCATTAACTGTTTGTTTTGATGCGCCTTATCCGAACGGGTTTCAGCCTCTTCGGAGGGCGCTTTAGGGTTGATCATGACTATTTGGGCCGAACTGGCTAGAGCGGGCAATCTTGCCGGCGATGAAATTCTGTTGCGAAAACGCGACTACATCTACGAAATTCGCTACAACGGCCTGGAATTGATGTCCAACGTCAATTTCCAGTCCGAGACGGTACTGGCCGAAAGATCGCTTCGCCTTCATGGACGGCAGGTGTCGCACATGCTTATCGGCGGACTTGGCATGGGCTTCACGCTTCGGGCTGCGCTCGATTTACTCGGATCTGATGCCAGGGTGACGGTTTGCGAGCTTGTGCCGGAAATCGTGGACTGGAACCGGACCCATATCGGTCATCTTGCCGACCATCCGCTGAATGATCCGCGTGTCGATGTTCAGGTCGCCGACGTGATGGATGTCCTTCGCGCCGAGCCGGGTCGTTACGACGCCATATTGATGGATACGGATAACGGGCCGGATTTTACCGTCCGCGCGGCCAATGGAGCCATCTATGAAGATGATGGTCTGCGGCTGGTAAAAAGGGCGCTGAAGCCGAACGGCATTGCCGCTTTCTGGTCTGCAACCATATCCGATCCGTTCGAAGACAAGCTCGACATGCTGCCCTGGCAATGGCAACGCGAGGATATCTCGCTCATCGGCGGGCGTGCCGATGCGTTCCACTATATCTATTTTGCGGCGCGTGGCGGATTCCGGTCACGGTTCGAAAGGGCGGTATCCGCGTCCGAACCCTTCGCTGCAATGGCAGGCTGATCAGGTGAGGATAGTACCGGTCATTCTTCCGGTACTGCCCGGTCCGGATGCGCCTCGTAATAGATCGTCTCGATCGAGTGCGCCATGGATTGGAGGCCGAAACGCTCATGCAGCCGGATCACATCGGGCATCGCGGGGTGAAACGCCGCTAGATCAGCGGCAACGCTCAGCATCTTGTTTGCAAGCGCCTCGTCCTCTGGCTCTACCAGCGCCGGGGAACGAGGCCCGAATATTTCAGGAATGCCGCCGACATTGCTGGCGATGACCGGCTTTCCGGCGGCGAGCGCCTCCAGAACGATATAGGGGAATGCTTCGGCGCGCGATGGAACCACCATCACTTGCCCTAGGGTGAAGGCTTCTCGCGCCGCCATTCCGGGCAGGAATCTGATTTGTCCAGAAACTCCAAGCTCGTCGGCAAGGGCAATAAAACCGGGCTTTTCCGCGCCGTCTCCCACCATGGTTGCAGTGAAATTGCGCTGGCTCTGGTCACGCAGGCGGGCGAGGGCGCGGATCAGCAGGTCCGGTCCCTTTAACTCGCGCATGGTGCCGACAAAGAGAAAGTCGCTGGCGTCGGGCGCGTTGGCGACAGGTATAAATTCTTCTTCCGCAAGGCCGTTATAAACGACGGCATGGAGGCCATAGGGCCGTCCTACCTTTTCTTCATAGATACGCTTTTCGAAGTTGGAAACGAACATCACCGCGTCGGTCATGGGGGCCAGCATTCTCTCGACCAGAAAGACGACACCACCGCGGCGTGTCTTCCGGTCGAAATGCAGGCTACCGCCATGCGGTGAATAGATACGGGCTACGCGAGACTTAAATACCCGTAAGACTGAGCCGAACAATCGCGCATAGACGCCGCCTTTGGCGCCATGTCCGTGCAATATGTCCGGCCGCAATTTCTTGATGATGCGATATGCTTTGAATGCTGCCGCTGCGTCGCCCAGTCCGATGTGGCGCTGCATGGCAATGCGATGAAGGCCGAGCGCGAGCTTTGGCCGTAATTCTTCCAGAAGCGCGTCTTCACGCGGGCCACCGGTCGTTGCATCGCAGACGATGCCGACTGCATGACCTGTTTCCGCTTGCAGGCCCACGAGATCGCGAACGTGGCGGAAGAGCCCACCGGTCGGTTCGCGGAAACAGTGGACGATACGCAGTGGAGAGGCATTGGTGTCATCAGCCATCAATCGCCATCAGAACAGACGTTCGCGCACATAGATCGTGTCGCCCGGCAGGATAGGATCGGAAATCAGCACGCGGCCAGTCAGAACCTTGCCATTGAACTGGCGTGTGATGTCGATATTCTCCTGATTGGCGCGCGGGCTGAAACCGCCCGCAGCGGCGATTGCCTTCTGCGCGGTCATGCCCGGAACATAGGAATACTGGCCAGCGGCACCCACTTCACCCATCACGAAGATCGGGCGGTAGCGGTCGATTTCAGCACTGACGTCAGGATCGCGCAGATAGCCGCCCCGCAGCTTGGATGCAATGAGGCCCTCTAGCTGCTTGGATGTCTTGCCACGCGCCGGAATGCTGCCGACAAGCGGGAAGGCGATATAGCCGGCCTGATCGACGCTATATGTGTTGGTGAGGCTCGGTTGCTCGAAAACCGTGATGCGCACGCGGTCGCCTGCATCCAGCATGTAAGGCTGGTTCAGCGCCTCATGGAAAGCGGGCGGGGCAGGCCGATAGCTGGAGCAGGCGGAAAGCGTCATGGCGGCAAGGCCGAGTGCCACGAGCAGAGCGTGGCCTTTGCGCTTGTTGTGAATTGTCTTCGCCGTCATCATCCGCCTCGGTTCTTCCGAAAAGCAATATTTCTTACGAACGCAATCGACGCGGTACAGGCAGCGCGATTACGAATATCGGTTGCAAGCGTTATCGATTGATTAGGGTTAATGGCTGGTAAAGAAGACAGGGTTCGGCGCAAAATCTTTATGCCTCGCCGATAATTGGGAACTTATCCTGCTTAACCCTCTGGTTACCTTGTTCCTTTACCTTCCGGCCAGATTCGGGGGTGCATTACCCCACGCGGGCGAGAGCGATCACGCGCGCAAGCGCACTCGCGAAGTCCATGGAGAATGGGGAATGGCAGAAGTCGATCCGTTATCAAGGGACGCAGATATTGATATCGGCGCGCTGTTCGCAAGCCTGCGCCGTCACTGGCTGTTCATTGTCGCTGGCGCGCTTCTCATGGCTGCGTTCGCATGGACTGTCTGCCTTCTTCTGACACCGGATTATCGCGCTGAAGCCCGCATTATGATCGAGGCTCGCGAATCCATCTATACCCGTCCCAACGGTGAAACTGCTGCGGAGCGGCCGGTATTCGATGCCGAAGGCGTGAAGAGCCAGGTCGAGGTGTTCTCCTCCGGTGATCTTCTCAAGAAAGTTTCCGACGAACTCAAGCTGACGGGCAACGAAGCCTTCACGACGACGGAAGTCAAGCCGTGGACCCGCGTTCTCATCATGCTCGGCATGCGCACCGACCCCGCCAAGCTTTCTCCAGAAGAACGTGTCTTGCTGAAGCTGCGCAAGAACATGCAGGCTTTCGCTGTGACCGCTTCGCGCGTCATCGTAGTGCAGTACACGTCGGCAAATCCCGAGACGGCAAAAAACGTCGCCAATGCGCTTGCCAGTCAGTACATCCTATTTCAGCAGGCTGCGAAGCTGGAGTCGAACGATGATGCCACCGGCTGGCTTGCCCCTGAAATAGACGATCTGCGCAATCGCGTTCGCGATGCGGAAAAGAAGGTTGCGGATTATCGTGCTTCGCGCGGGCTTCTGACCGGGCAGAGCAACAGCACCATTGCGACACAGCAGCTCTCGGAAGTCTCCACCGAACTTACGCGGGTCCGCACCAGCCGCGCTTCGGCAGAAGCCAAAGCGGAAAGCATTCGTAAAGCGCTCGCCTCGGGTGCCTCCATCGACACGCTGCCGGATGTTATCGCTTCCGGTATGATGCAGCGCCTTGCTGAAAGGCGTATTCAGCTCAATGCCCAGATTGCTGATCTTTCCACGACGCTTCTGGAAGGCCATCCGCGTATCAAGGCGCTGCGCTCGCAGCTTGCCGACCTCGACCAGCAGATCAGGATCGAAGGCCGCAAGCTCGTTGCAAGTCTCGATAATGAAGTCTCCGCAGCAAAGCTTCGCGAGGACGAACTCAATCGCGAGCTTAACCGCGTGAAGGCACAGGCGGCGCAGGCGGGCGATCAGGAAGTGGAGCTGCGTGCATTGGAGCGTGAGGCGACGGCACAGCGCCAGCTTCTGGAAACCTATCTGACACGCTATCGTGAAGCCGCCTCGCGAACCGACCGCAATTATGTGCCGGTCGATGCCCGGGTTTTTTCTTCTGCTGAAGCACCTGCAGTGCCCTATTATCCGATGATACTGCCGATTGTCGGTTCGACCTTCGCGGCTGGCCTGCTGTTGCTGTCGATTTTCGTTCTCCTGCGTGAATTGTTCAGCGGACGTGCATTTGTGACTGCGGATGGCCAAAGGGTTGCGGCGGTCGAGGAAATCGAAATGCCGGTCATTGCCGCCGCCGCTGAAGCCGCTGCCGTACCGCCATCGAGATCTGAACGTATTGACGCTGTTTCCGAGGAAACAATTGTGGCACCCCGCCGTTCATGGACTATGCCGTTTGCGGCGAAGTCGCCAGTTTTCGAGACAAGGAAATCCGTGGAGGAGTTTCCCGTGATAAAGCAAGGTGAGATCAAGCAGCGCGAAACGAGACAGCGCAATCCCAATGGCGTGGAGGCTGTTGCCGATCTGCTCGCCGGTGGAAAGTTGAAGCGCATTGTGGTCGTCTCTCCCGAGGGCGATAAGGCATCGGCGGGAACGGTGCGTTTGCTACGTGAATTCGCCGACCGCGGCAAACGTGCAATTCTCGTGGATATGACCGCACAGGGAACTGTTGGCCTTGCCATGCTGGACGGCACGCATCTACCCGGTATTACCGAGCTTTTGACCGGCGAGCGCCGCTTCAACGAGGTCATTCACAGTGACCGGTTCTCGCAGGCCCATGTCGTTCCGCTGGGCGAGGCCGACCCTGAATTCGCCATGCGCTCTGCCGATCGCCTGCCTCTCATCCTCGACGCATTGGAAACGGTCTACGATTTTGTCGTGGTGGAATGCGGTCCGTCATCTTCGGAGCAGATTCGACGCATTGCCGATGGGCCCGCCTCTGTCGTGATGAGCATCGTCGATCCGGATGACAAGGGCGTTGCGCTGGCTGCCCTCGACCTCGATCAAGGTGGCTATGAAGACGTCGTCATTTTGATGGATGAAACCGCCTGACTGCAAAATGCGATTCTGGAACAATGCTTTGAGCCGTGTTCCTGAATCAGATTGCTAACGGCTTCTACCTTTTTGCGAACCTGCTGCGCAGCGTCTTGGCAAGGCTCCACAGACGTGGGTTACGCTTGAGACTTCCGGCAACCGCATTACGGGCTGATTGAAGCGCTGTGAAAAGCTTGCCCTTGGCGGACAGCGGCACCAGCGTGTCATAGATCTTGAGCTCGATGTCGCACCACTCGCGCTTGTACGGCTCGTCACCGATACCGAAGCTGTAGATGGGACGACCGTCGTCGCAACTGCGCCTGATATCCTCGAAGAAGAGAAACTCACCCGGACTTGCCGTCATCAGCTCGTCTTCTGCGATGGCAGCAAACTCGACGGTAGGGCCTGTATAGCTGAACAGCTTTCCGATGATCGAACGTATGGTTCCGCCAACTTCGAGAAAGCGCAGTTCGCTCACGTCCTGCCCCTTCGCCACTCCGTCGCCGAAGAAGACTTTGAAGAAATTGCGCACATTCCCGTCGCCGAAAGGATCACGGATCCCCATCTGCCGGAAACGCTGGGCCTTCATCGCAAAATAGAGATCGAGAATGGCATCGGATTCCGCACGGTTCTGAGGACCGGCAATTCTCCAGCCACCGCATTCTTCGTATCGGCGACTGTGCTGGCGATGCTTTTTCAGTTTGCGCTTGCGATTGCCGCGATCAAGTACGGCATCGAAACCGCCACCGAGCGAGGCGGAAAGAACCGGATTTGGATTGGGAACTTTTCCGAGAGCAAGCAGCGGATTGACTGCGCCTTGCAGTTGGGCCAGTTGCCGTGTCAGCGAGAGCGCATCTATATCGAGCCGCCCCTTGCGAATTGCATCGATCAGCAGGCGAACCGCGCTTCGTTCGATGTCCGCACCACGGTCTTTCATCAGCCAGGGGAAATTGCAATTGGCATGGCTTCCGCCGGGATAGCGCGCAATTTTCGCGCCGTTGTGGCTGATGACTTCCAACGGCACAAGCAGAATTGGACCATCACCGTCAAAAAGCCCGACGACAAAACTGTCAGCATTGACGATTGCACGCCAATTATCGATCCATGCGAGCGATTGTGGCGCACCATGAATAGCCGCGCCAGTTTCCCAGAGCTCGCCGATCTCGCTGAAATTCGTCAGAATGCGCGCTGCAACTTTGCCCGCCATCGTCTGCAGCATCCTTGAATGGGGTCAGTGTTGTTTCTTGCGTGGCGGCTGCGCCATCCACCAGATGATGCCCATGGCTGGCAGAACCCAGAGAATGCCGGTCGCGAAGAAATACAGGAGATGCACCCATGCGCTCGATTCAGCGAGATGCGCTACGGCGATAATGGTAGCGAACACCGCATAGATGATGACGAGTGAAACCAGCAAAAAAGTGCCGATCAGTTTCTTCAGCCGAACGGGCATGGTGCAGTTCTCCTTTTCCCCTTTCTTCACTAACCGGTGATCGGGGCCAGTGAAAGGGCAAAAACGCGGCGGCATGTCGCGTGACGCGAACTTGTAACTCACAGGTCGATGCTGCATGTATCCTTCGGCTCATTATCGAAGGGTGAATGGCATGACGGCAGCAACGGCGCAGCGTGTAGGGCAGGGTTCCAGGTTATCGAAAGAGGACCGCGACCGCCGCCTTGTACGTTACTGGCTTTATGCGGTGTTTGTCGTGCTGATCGCAATCGTCATGGTCGGCGGGGCCACCCGCATGACCGGGTCGGGTCTGTCGATCACCGAATGGAAGCCCATTCACGGTGTGATTCCGCCACTCAACCACGCCGAATGGCTGGAGGAGTTCGACAAGTACCGCCAGATTCCGCAATATCAGCAGATCAACAAGGGTATGTCTCTTGAGGCGTTTCAGTCGATCTTCTGGTGGGAATGGGCGCATCGCCTGCTGGCACGCTTCGTTGGCTTTCTGGTTGCGGTCCCACTGGCCTTCTTCTGGGTGACAGGGCGACTGAAAGGCGGTCTCAAATACCGTATGCTGGGGCTTCTGGCGCTGGGCGGTCTTCAGGGCGCTATCGGCTGGTGGATGGTCGCTTCCGGTCTCAGTGTACTGACCAGCGTCAGCCAGTACCGTCTGGCAATCCACTTGACGACAGCCTGTATCATCATAACGGCGGTATTCTATATCGCGCGCGGTCTTGTCACTTACAGTGAGCGGCCAGCGGAAAGGTCGATCCAGCGCTTTGCCGGATGGATCGTGTTTGCGGTCCTCGTGCAGATTTATCTGGGCGGTCTCGTGGCCGGACTGCATGCCGGCCTGACCTACAATACCTGGCCGCTGATGGACGGCGCGATCATCCCCTCCGATCTGTTCATCCAGTCGCCATGGTGGCGCAACCTGTTTGAAAACCCGAAAACCGTGCAGTTCGTGCACCGCATGTTCGCTTATACGGTTCTGGTTCTCACCGTTCTCCATTCCCTTCAGGTCTGGAAAGATGCGCCGGGCACGACCCATGCGCGCCGGACCATCGTGTTGCTTGGCCTCGTGCTCGTACAGGCAGTCATCGGCATCGGAACGCTGCTGATGAGCGTGCCACTTCACATGGGGCTGACACACCAGTTCGTTGCGCTGATCGTGCTGGCTTTCGCGGTCGCGCACTGGCGCGCGACAAAGGGCGCCTACGCGGGATAAACAGTCTGGCGCAGATGCCTAAGCGCGGAGGCGATCTTCAGCTCCCGCACCTCGTCTTCGTCGTTGCGGTCTTCGCGGTGCCATGCGGCTGAGAGACAGCCATAGGCAAAGGCATAATCCAGAATATAGGCCGGTTCGCGCCCGATGATTGGCGCGAAATGCTCGGCCATGCGCCGGGCGCGTTCCAGGTCGAGGCAGAGATCATCCCGGTCGAGCGGATTGTAGAAAATATTGGCGGCATCGAAAGCCGCGTCGCCGACCAGTCCGTGCGGATCGATGGCGAGCCAGCCGCGTGGTCCCTTGATGATGTTTTCGTGGTGAATGTCACCATGCAGCGGAATAGCCTTGTGTGGCGTTGCCAGCAGGCGCTTCGCGACCGCTGTTCCTTCCGCATAGACAGGGCTTTCGTTTGTTACGGCGAAGAGACCGGAAAAGTGCTTGTCCAGCGGTTGCAGGTCCGCCGGTATCGGGGCAGGAGAGGGCGTATGCAGCGCGCTTAGGACTTCGCCGAATATCTGCAAGCATTCGGCATCCTTGCCGCGTTTCAGATGCTCATCGAGGTGATAGCCGCCCGCATATTCGAGCAGCATCGATGTACCCTTGAGGCCGTATAATCGTACCGCGCCATGGCCCTCCTGCCAGTCGAGATAATGCGCGCCGCGCAGCTCTTCCATTCCGGCTGGTTTCAACTGCTTGACGACAAAAACCTCGCCTGGATGGTCGCTGCGTTCAACCTTCCAGACAAGACTTGAATGTGTATCTGCCAGGGGCTCGGATGAGCCGATATTCCATTCGACAGGAAATACCGGCTTAAAATCTTTGTTTTCAAGCATGTCTTTATCCCAAAACCGGTTCCCACTTTTGGGAGATATGCTTTAGGCCTTGCCAAGCATGAGGTTCATGTTCTGGACGGCTGCACCCGATGCACCCTTGCCGAGATTGTCGAGCAGCGCCACCAGATTAACCTCGCCGTCGCCTTCGGTGCCGAAGACAAAAAGCTTCATGCCGTCATTGCCAGCAAGCTCTTCCGCATCGACACGCGCCAGTTTTGTGCTTTCTTCAAGCGGCACGACCTCGACAATATCCTGACCGGCGTAATGCTCCGTCAGTGCGGCATGAATTTCGGCGAGTGACGGCGTTCCCTCAAGTTCGCTCAGGAACAGCGGAACCTGCACGATCATGCCCTGCGGGAAACGCCCGACGCTTGGGCTGAAGATCGGGCGGCGATCCAGACGGCCATGCAATTGCAGTTCCGGCACGTGCTTGTGCTTGAGCGGCAGGCCGTAGAGGAAATTGTTGGCAGCGAGGTGCTCCGGGTGGTTCTTGTCTTCCATCTGCGCAATCATCTGCTTGCCTCCGCCTGTATAGCCGGAGACAGCATTGACGCTGACCGGATAGTCGGCGGACAGCAGGCCCGCATCGCGCAGCGGACGAACAAGCGCAATCGCGCCGGTCGGGTAACAACCCGGATTGGCAACGAGGCGCGCCTCGGCAATGCGTTCACGCTGGCCCTTGGCCAGCTCGGCGAAACCATAGGCCCAGTCCGGATGCACGCGATGCGCGGTCGAAGTATCGATGATGCGGGTCGAGTTATGACCTTCGAGCAGCGAAACCGCTTCTTTGGAAGCATCATCAGGCAGGCACAGGATCGCAATATCGGCTGCGCGCAGATAGTCGGCGCGCAAATCCTTGTTGCGCCGCTCGGCTTCCGGAATGGAGATCACTTCAAGATCGTTGCGTTCGGCCAGACGGGTGCGGATCTGCAAGCCGGTGGTGCCGTGTTCGCCATCGATGAAGATTTTCGGGTTCATGCGTTTTGCCTTTGAATTCAAAAAGTTACGACAATATTCGGAATCAGTTTTCGAGCTGCTTGAATCAATCTATGAACAAGCGTCGCGCTTCATCGTCGTTCTTGCCGTTCGGCCAGAAGGCCCAGATAGTACATTGCGATCGTCGCTCCCGCGATTGCTGTTATATCGGCATGGTCGTAGGCTGGTGCAACCTCGACCACATCGGCGCCCACGAAGTCAAGAGCTGTCAGCTTGCGCAGCACCGAAAGCATCTTTGCCGACGAAGGTCCGCCTGCGACCGGCGTGCCGGTTCCCGGTGCGAAGGCCGGATCGAGACAGTCGATGTCGAAGGTCAGATAGGTCTTGCTGCCATTGGTACGCTTCAGGATCTCATCGGCGATCGCTGCTGCCGACATGTCTTCGACCTCATGACCGTAAATGATCTTGATGCCGCAATCTTCCGGCGCATGCGTGCGGATACCGATCTGGATCGAGTGGTCAGGATCGATAATGCCGTCGCGCACCGCACGGGCCACGAAAGAGCCGTGATCGATCCGCTTGCCATCGTCGAACCATGTATCCTGATGCGCATCGAACTGCACCAGCGCCAGCGGACCATATTTCGCAGCGTGTGCCTTGAGCAGCGGCCATGTGACGAAATGATCGCCGCCGAGTGTCAGCAGGAATGCATCCGATTTCAGGATTTTCGCCGCTTCGCGTTCGATAGTGGCAGGGGTCTTATAGTGATTGCCATAGTCGAGCAGGCAGTCGCCATAGTCGATGACGGCGAGATTCTCGAAAAGATCGCGTTCGAATGGATATTGCGGATCATTGTCGAAGATCGCCGATGCCCGCCGGATGGCCTGCGGGCCGAAACGTGCGCCGGGCCGGTTGGATACGGCTGCATCGAACGGAATGCCCCAGACGACCGCCTCCGCGCCCTTCAACGACTTCGTGTACATGCGCCGCATGAACGACAGCACACCGGCATGGGTGGGATCTGTTGCTGCACTGGTCAGGCTGCGGGCTGTGATCGCGTGGTCGATGGTCTTTGAAGGCATGGCTGTCATCCGGATGATGGTCTGGCTTCTATAGCGCTTTCATTCGCTCTTGGCATCAAACCCGTAAGCGCGTTCGACGCGACCGATACGCACGCGATAGATTTCGTACCATTTCTGGCGACCGAGCTTCTGCGCCACCAGATGGTCCACATCGCGCTTCCATGCTCTGATGCTCTCTTCGTCTGCCCAGAACGAGTTGGTGATGCCGAAGCCTTCCGCATCGCGCGCGCTTTCAATGCCGAGATAGCCCGGCTGCCTGGCTGCAAGCTCACCCATCTGAACCGCCATGTCGCCGTAGCCGTTATCCTCACCAGCGACACGTTGCGACGCAAAGGTGACGATCAGATAGGGAGGTTCCGGCGTTACGGCAAAGCGGTTCGATGTTGCGGACGAGGACATGGCTTATCCATTCATGGAAATGGTTGGAAATGCTTCAGCTCATTCATATTCATGACGATTATCGAACCGGCTTGCAACTGTGTTGAAGTCGCGCTGTCGCCCAAAATATTGAGGGCACATAACGGCAATTGAGAACGGGGAAACCTTCGGCGCTAATAACCTCTTTCAATGAGGGACATTATGCGAAAAACGTTTCTTACGATCTCGACCATTATGGCCTGCTCCGCAGCCCTTGGGGGCTGTGCAACAGACCAGCGCACCGCAAGCTTTCAGCTGGAGCAGCAGAATGTAAGCGCAATCAACTGGATGCAACAATCAGGCGAGTATGATGCGCTGGCTTATCAGGCGTTCAACGGCGCGCGCCGGGCCTTCGATGCGGCAAAGCCGGCGAAGGGGAAGAGGAAAGCCGTGATTGTCGATGTCGACGAGACGATGATCGATAATACCGCCTATGCCGGATGGCGCGTCAAGCAAGGCGTGCCGTACACGGAGAAGACATGGGCGCGCTGGATGGCCGCTGAACAGGCACATCCAATTGCCGGTGCGGTGGAGTTTGCAATGCATGTCAGCGCGAATGGCGGCACGATGTTTTATGTCTCGAACCGCGATGCGAAGTCGTTTGCGGCGACGACAGCGAACATCAGGAGCCTGGGATTTCCCGGTGTATCAGCGAAAACGCTCTTGTTGAATAGCGGCCAGTCCAACAAGCAGGATCGTTTCGACAGTGTCAGGGCTGCGGGATATGACGTCGTCGTCTATGTCGGTGACAATCTCAACGATTTCGGCGCTGCGACCTATCACAAGAATAACCAGCAGCGACGCGCTTTCGTCGAGGCCAACCGCGAAGCGTTCGGCACAAAGTTCTTCATGCTGCCCAATCCGAGCTACGGAGACTGGGTTGCCGGAATGGCGCCGGATTATTATAAGCAGCCGCCTGAAAAACAGCTCGAGATCAACCGCAAGTCCATCCGTGGCTGGGCGGGCTGAAACTCAGCCTGAGCAAAACAAAAAAAGCGGACCCGGAGGTCCGCTTTTCTGTAAATCCGAAGCGATAGTTATTAGCGCTTGGAGAACTGGCCCTAAGCGCGTTAGCGCTTCGAGAACTGGAACGAACGGCGAGCCTTGGCCTTACCGTACTTCTTACGTTCGACGACGCGGCTATCGCGGGTCAGGAAGCCACCCTTCTTGAGAACCGTGCGCAGGCCTGGTTCGTAGTAGGTGAGGGCCTTGGAGATGCCGTGACGAACAGCACCGGCCTGACCGGAGAGACCACCACCGGCAACGGTGGCGACGATGTCGAACTGACCGGCGCGGTTCGAAGCGATGATCGGCTGCTGCAGGATCATCTGCAGAACCGGACGCGCGAAATACTGTGCGAATTCCTTGTCGTTGACGGTGATCTTGCCGGAACCCGGCTTGACCCAAACGCGTGCAACGGCGTCCTTACGCTTGCCGGTGGCATAAGCGCGGCCCTGTGCGTCCAGCTTCTGGACGTGAACCGGAGCGGCAGCTTCGGTCTTGGCAACGGTGCCGAGTTCTTCGAGCGAGTTGAGCTGCTCAGCCATGATTATGCATTCCCTTTGTTCTTGCGGTTCAGCGCTGCGACGTCGAGGACTTCCGGCTGCTGAGCTTCATGCTGATGGTTCGAGCCTGCATAAACGCGCAGGTTCTTCATCTGGCGACGGCCGAGCGGGCCACGTGGGATCATACGCTCAATAGCCTTCTCGAGAACGCGTTCCGGAAAACGGCCTTCGAGAATCTGGCGAGCGGTGCGCTCCTTGATGCCACCCGGATGGCCGGTGTGCCAGTAATAGACCTTGTCGGTGTATTTCTTGCCGGTCAGAACAACCTTGTCGGCATTGATGATGATGACATTGTCGCCATCGTCAACATGCGGAGTGAAGGTTGCTTTGTGCTTGCCACGCAGGCGGTTGGCGACGAGAGATGCGAGACGGCCGACGACGAGACCTTCGGCGTCGATCAGCACCCACTTCTTCACCACTTCAGCCGGCTTCTGAGAAAAAGTTGCCATTGAAGTCTTCCTTGACTTAATCCCCGATCTTGAAATCAGGGCTTTTTTTGTTGCTTGTGTTGGATCACGTCCAACCCGAACGAGCGGGCAAAAGATTACTTCTGCTCGCGTCTGGCGGGTCGATACACAATGTCTGTGTAACCGTCAAGCCCTATATTCAGAGCTTTGTTTTAAAAGATAAGTAAAATCAATTGGTTATCGTATTGGTATTATAATACCGTATATTTTTAACGCTTTTATCGCGGTGGAATCGAATAGGTAGCCGTTGCATGGGCAACCAGTTCGCCGCTAGCACCGTCAGTCAGACTGATATCGAGTACGGCAAGGCGCTTGCCGAGTTTCAGAAGGCGCGCAACAGCTTCGACTGTACCGGGGGAGGGTTTGCGCAGAAAATTGATATTGAGGTTTGTCGTCACTGCCAGCGCCACCGGACCGATATGGGCCAGTATGGCTGCATAGGCAGTCACATCGGCGAGCGCGAAAAGCGAGGGGCCGGAAACGGTGCCGCCGGGACGCAGATGTTGTTCATCGGCGTGAAGCTGCATGGTCGCAGAACCGTCATCGATTGCCATGATCTCGAATGTGTCGCCGAGTTGAGGAAACTCGTGCTTCATGAAGGTGCGCAGCTCTTCAATGTTCATGACGGGGCTCAACGAATGCTTTGTCATCGGATCGACATTCCGGTCCTGTGCGGTATTGATATTCATGCGTTCCTCCCAAGTTTATTCATCAATAATGGGAGCGACCGCTTTCATGCAAGCGCTGGCTCAAGCGATTGAAGAGGACAAAGATGAAAAACCCTTCCGACGACGAGATTCGCGTAATCCTTCTTTCCGTCAAAACGATTGCGCTTCTTGGTGCGTCACCAAAGCCGGAGCGCCCGAGCAATGGCGTGATGGAGTTCCTGCTTTCCAAGGGATACCGTGTGATTCCGGTCAATCCGGGGCAGGCGGGCAAGGAGATCCACGGCCAGCCTGTCGTGGCGCATCTGGCAGATATCGAAGAGCCGGTGGATATGGTGGATGTCTTCCGCGAACCTTATTCGCTGCCGGGCATCGTGGATGAGGTTCTCGCAATGAAGCACCGGCCAAAGGTGTTGTGGACGCAGCTTGGCGTGGTGCACGACGAGGCTGGAAATCGCGCCAGCGAAGCCGGTTTGACCGTCGTCATGGATCGTTGTCCGGCCATCGAATATCCCCGCCTGATCCGTGAATAAGAGCTTTAGGATCTAATTTCTGCGATTCCGGCATTTGGCGGAAAATCCTCCTTTGCTTTCCTGGCGGCAACGCCTAACGTCCGGACCTGATTGGGGTTTAGGACACAGGAGGAAATGATGTCAAAACGCTCTCCCGGGATTGAAACGCTCGCTGTTCATGCAGGCGCCAAGCCCGATCCCACGACAGGTGCCCGTGCAACGCCGATCTATCAGACGACTTCGTTCGTGTTCGATGATGCCGACCACGCGGCATCCCTGTTTGGCCTGCAGGCGTTCGGCAATATCTACACACGCATCACAAATCCGACCACCGCAGTTCTGGAAGAGCGCATTGCCGCACTCGAAGGCGGTACGGCGGCGGTTGCGACTGCGTCCGGCCATGCTGCGCAGCTTCTTGTTTTCCATACGCTGCTTCAACCGGGCGATAATTTTGTTGCCGCACGCCAGCTTTACGGCGGTTCGATCAACCAGTTCGGTCAGTCTTTCAAATCCTTCGGCTGGCAGGTGCGCTGGGCCGATGCCACCAATCCGACCGATTTCGCAAAGCAGATCGACAGCAAGACGCGCGCCATCTTCATCGAAAGCTTCGCCAATCCGGGCGGCATCGTGGTGGACATCGAAGCCATTGCCGAAATCGCGCACAGAAATGGCCTGCCGCTGATCGTCGACAATACGCTTGCATCGCCTTATCTGGTGCGCCCTATCGAACATGGTGCGGATATCGTCGTGCATTCGCTCACCAAATTTATCGGTGGTCACGGCAATTCCATGGGCGGTATTCTGGTCGATGGCGGTACGTTTGACTGGGCAAAATCCGGCAATTATCCGCTTCTGACCGAACCACGCCCAGATTATGCCGGTCTGGAACTCCACAAGACCTTTGGCAATATATCCTTTGCCATCGCTGCCCGTGTTCTGGGGCTTCGTGACTTCGGCCCGGCCATTTCACCGTTCAATGCGTTCCAGATCCTGACCGGAGCGGAAACCTTGCCACTGCGCATGCAGCGTCACAGCGACAATGCGCTCAAGGTCGCATCCTGGCTGCACGGCCATGAAAAAGTATCATGGGTGAACTATGCCGGGTTGCCGCATGATAAATTCCACGCACTCCAGCAAAAATATGCGCCAAAGGGTGCGGGATCTGTTTTCACCTTCGGTCTCAAGAGTGGTTATGAAGCGGGAGTCAAGTTTGTCGATAGCCTCGAACTGTTCTCCCTGCTGGCCAATATTGGCGACACGCGTTCGCTGGTGATCCATCCGGCATCGACGACGCATCGCCAGCTCAGCGACGAACAGAAGGTGGCGGCTGGCGCCGGTCCGGATGTCGTGCGCCTGTCTATCGGCATCGAGGATGCGGACGATATCATCGCCGACATCGAACAGGCGCTGGCAAAGGTCTGATTTATGAGCCGGTTTCTCGATTTCGACCTGACCGGCATCGAACCGGAGGAAGGCGCACCGTTCCCAGAGCGCATTCTTTCAGGTGCCCCAAAATTCCGCACATGGAATCTGGAAGAAAATGCCGAAGGCACACTCTTCGCAGGTATTTGGGAAAGCACGCCCGGAAAATGGCGCATCGAATATGACAAATGGGAATTCTGCCACATCCTGACCGGTCGGTCTGTCGTCAGGGAAGAAGGCGGCGAAGCCCGCAAAGTCGAAGCTGGAGACAGTTTCGTCATCCGGCCGGGTTTCAAGGGAAGCTGGGAAGTCATCGAGACCACCCGCAAGGAATATGTCATCAAGCTCTGACGACCATTTCTGCATTATAGAAAGACACCCGCCGGATATTGGCGGGTGTTTTTGTTTCAGTTATGCGGACCACGCTTGATCGGCTGGATGACTGGCAGATTGCCCGGATTCGGGCGACCTGCACCATCATTGCCTGATGGTCGTGGCGGACGATCCGGTCGCGGCGGACGTGGGCGGTCCGGTCTGTTGGTATCAGGACGATGCGGGCGATCACGGTCGCGATAACGATAATAATCGCGGTCACGATAATAGCGTGAGTCTCTGTAATAACGCGGGTAGCGCGGATAGTTCCGATAATAACCGCCGCTATTATAGACGACGCCGGTGCCAACATAACCGCCGCGAACATAATACGGATCGTAAGAGCCTGAGCCGTAATAGCCCTCGGAAACGCAGCCGCTGAGCGTCAGCCCCGCAACGCCGATGCCAAGCGCCAGCAAAATGGATTTCAATGACATGTTCGCTACTCCCGAAAGGCCGGGGTCAGCGCTGGGATACGCAATAACCACGCGGCGAACCACTATTTTGAGGGATTATGCGCGTTTCTGTTGACCACCCATAATCAATAAAGATTGCAGAACGTTAGCTTGGTTAGCTGTGATGATACATGCTCATTGGTGATCTGCAGCAATTATAAAGGCCCCTTCGGATGAAGGGGCCTTTATAAGCTACTACCTACGGTGTCTGATTATTCCGTTGCTATCTTTGCACCGGTAACAGCGTTACTGATCTCCGTAAACTTCTCGCCGATATCGGTGCCGAGGGTGGAGGCTCCAGCGATGATCGCAACCGAAATCAAAGCCGCGATGAGGCCGTATTCGATAGCGGTTGCGCCGGATTCATCCTTACGGAAACGTGCGAAAAACTTGGTCATGTGTTGCTCCTGAGATCATTCTTAGTTGTTTGGTGGTCTCTGTGACCTGGGAGCAAACTACGCAACAAATATGTGCACCCTCTTAAGTTGCATGGTAAACGGAAAATGAGTATCGCATATGATTAATAAATTACTGAATTTAAAACAAAAATAGCGGATGGGGATTCCTGAGTATTTTAGCTTTTACTTATATAATTGGCGACGAGTTCAACCGTCTTTTCTCTCAAGCTGCTTGCACCAGATTGGCGATCAGGCGGAATGCTCCGGGAACGAGCTTGTCGAGCTGATGATGCAGGACAAGGCTCGTATGCGTATGCCGGCCTTTGCCGATCCTGCCGGAAACAAGCGCGCCATAAAGCGGCTGTTCTCCATCATCATGCATGGAAAGCAGTGGCTGATAGGCGTCATTCCACGTGGAGGCGAAATAAAGCCCGCGTTCCTTGTGCCAGTCGTTCCAATCGCACTCGTTGATCGTGTTTGGGCTAACAAGCAGAGGATGCTCAGGTTCAAGAACCGTAACTGCTGCATGCGGGTTCGTAACACGACAGCGCAATGACGGAGAGCCGATGGTCAGTCTTCGCGGGGGTGTTCCGTCTGGATGCCAGCCGTCGGAGGGTCGGTGATAGAGCGTCACCAGATGCCCACCGTCCTCGACGAAGCGGTGCAGTCTGGCCGTCGCCGCAGCCAGGTCATCGCGCAGACCGAAAGCAAATATGCCGACCACGATGGTGGTGAATTGCGAAAGATTACCGGCAAGGTGGTGCGCTTCGATGTCGGTGACATCAAGCCCCATGCGTTTCAGCCACAGACCAACATTGTCCGCGCCGCCACCGATATAGCCGATGCGCGCATCGGGTAGCTTCACGTCAAGGGTCAGCACAGGCAGCACGGCAGGCTCGCGCCAGACAGTTTTACCAATATGCGGATAGCTGGCCTCGTGCACGTGCCATGCCGGATTTCCGTTGATTGTTGCCTGCAGGACGGTCAAACCGGGCACTGGATCGGAAGGCCCGTGCAAGACGGCATTCTGCCCGTTAAAGCTGACATCCCAGCCGTTTTGCGATGTGAATGTGATCTGGTCGGCCTTGCCATCGACCACAAGCCGGATCGGCAAGGGGGCCTGCTTGCCCGATACGATGATCGCTGGCGGATCGACCTTCAATGAGGCAGGCGGCACAATGGCCAGCGGCTCTTCAAGATCGAAAAAAGACTCCGCCAGATGATCGCCAAACTGCGCCTTTAGCCGGATATAGGCTTGACCGTTGCCGCCGAGCGACCGCCACGCGGGTTCGAAAAACGGAGAGAGTGCTGCGTCTTTCGCCAGCGAAACTGTCATTGTTTCTCGCTCCGATGCCCGTTGTTCACAGACAATCGAACAGCTTACCGGCAATACGGGTTCCGCCGTTACTGCGACTGCTGCCGCTCCGGGCCCATATTCGACAACAAGGCGTGTCTCGCTGCCCGTCGCCAACACGGCGTCGTCCAGATAAGCGCGCTCGAAAAGTGAGACCGCTTCAATCAAAGCAGTGTCGATTTCCTGCAGCTTGCGTTCCAGCCGGTACCCGTGCCGCAAAAGGAAATCTTCCGGCGCGCCGCTCAGTGCATCCTTCAGGCATTTTGCAGCTTCAACCAGATTTTTGACGATGGCTTCGCGATCAGGAAAAGCTGCGATTGCTTTCTCGACAGACGAATGGGCGTCAAGAAGCTGCTTCCGACCCGTAAGTGCCAAGCCGTCAATCTCGGCCAGTGCGGCCAAAGTTTTCGGAATTCCTTCAAGAATTGTCGTTTCCGAACGGATTTCGGGCAGTTTCAGATGCAGTGGCCATTCAACTTTCGGCGCTTCCGGCCAGCGACCCATGCCTTGACTGGCATGGCAGGCGCGCGACCACTCGCCGATACGGTCGTAATCGGCGCCGGTGGCCATATCGCGACCCGCCGCGTGAATCACCAATGTCGTATCAGGCGGTGGAAGCTCGTCGTCATAAGTGTCGCCGCCGCCTGACCAGGCAGGGAGATAGAATTTCGCCACGTGCCACGGTATCAGCCCCTCGGCAAAGTGTTCCGGAAAGGCGTCCGGATCGGCAGCCAGCCGGATGGCCTTTTCTGCCGCCCGGGTCATCGCGCGGTGGTGTCCATGCTGGCCCGGAACATCGAGAAAGGTCGGCAGCACGATATCAGGGCGTTCGGTACGATAGGCGCGGACCAGTCGTTCGATGGTTTTCGCTTCACCCCAATGGGCAAAGGTACCGTCGCCATCCTTTGAGAACCCGAAATCATGGACGGAATCGTCTGGGCCATGGCCAAGCCAATGCACGTCGCAATCGAGAATGCGTGCTGCGTCTTCCATCTCGCGGCTGCGGATCACACCGAGCGCGCCGCCACGTTCGGGGCCGAGTGCATTCTGTCCGCCTTCGCCGCGTGTCGAACAGGCAATTACCACCCGCATGCCAAGACCGAACCGCATATAGGCCATCAGGCCGCTTTGCTCGTCGTCAGGATGCGCGCCTGTATGCATCAGCGTCACGGTCGAGCGCAGCCTGCTCAGCGCCCCTTGCAGGCGGACAAGGGCAGGGGACAACTTCTGGCGCTCGATGCGCTGACGGGCGGTGAGCATGGTTCCTCGCGGACAGTTCTATAATTCGGAATTGGTGTCGAGTTTGGGCGTCATCGCCTCGAACATCGGCAGGGATGCAGCACCCAGCGCAGCGGTGAACTGCCCAGTCTGTCCCCGGATAACGCGCGGCAAAGCGCGTGCGCGCCGGCTCGCAACCGAAATCGGCAGGCCACCCATATGCCAGATCAGGTCATCGATGATCGCATCGGGCACCATGCCGCCCAGAATGATCGTCTCTGGATCTAGAATGTTTTCGATCATGGCAATCATCGGCGCCAGATGGTCGGCGGCTTCCTGCACCCAGCCCATCAGAACCGGGTTGCGGTCTTCATGCAACTTTTCCAGCGCGTCGAAATCGGTGTCCTCGATCCCCGCAGCGTGAAGCTTTTCGCGCAAGGTATGAAGGGAGGCATAAGTTTCAAGGCAGCCCCTCTGGCCGCAGGCGCAGCTGCGCCCGTTGGGCGTGATGACGATGTGACCGATTTCACCGGCATTGCCGAAAGCACCGCGAAACGGTGCGCCGTCCTGAATCATGCCAAGCCCGATACCGGCACCGAAATAAATCATGGCGAAATTGGAAATCGCATGTCCCGCACCAAACAGGCGCTCGCCGACGGCGGCGGCATTGGCGTCGTTTTCGACCAGAACGGCTTCGCCGCAGGCTTCGCTCAGAACCGCCGCCGCATCGATCCCGGACCAGCCGGGCAGGGTGGTCGGGCCGACCGAACTCATGCCTTCAATGTCGAACGGGCCTGGCATCACGACACCTATGCCGAGCAGGCGCGCGGGAAACGAGGCCTTCACGGCATCGACTTCCGTTCGCAATTGTGCGGAGAGCCTGTCGGGGCGGACATCCTGTATCGGGCGCACATGCTGCGTGCGCGGCTTGCCGGACAGATCGAGCACGGTCGTCACCATGTGCGTCGAACCCATTTCGACACCGATGGTCATCGCACCTTCGGGATTGACGGCAAACTGGATCGGCGGCTGGCCGCGTCCCGTTTTCAGCCGCCCAAGCTGCATGAGCAGGTTCTCAGAAACCAATTCATCGACGATATTGGCGATGGCCTGTGCGGTCAGATGGGTAAGGCGGGCGATATGCATCCGGCCAAGGGGACCGTGACGGCGCACGACATCAAGCACCACACGTCGGTTATGATCGCGGATTCGCTCGGGATTCTTGCCAAGGGTGACCGCTAGCGACCCGCCCTGTGCACCAGCAGGCGCGACGAGCGGTCCGTTTTCAGAATGTCCATCTGATTTCGATGTCATGATCCCTCCTGTCTCCCGTCAAAAGAGATAGCGCGAGGCGCTTTTAACAGCAATATATTAATTCAACTAAATTATCTTATTGACAAAATGCCCGCAACGTTGAACCGTAAAGACAGGGTGGTGAAGGCCGTCCTGCCTCATGTCGGGGAAGTGGGTTCCCGCATGAGTGAAAATGGGCGTCGCGCATGATCTGCGTGGCATGTGGTGGAATATGCGGATGGTGCAAGGCACTGCCGCAGCCGTGCCTGGCGACCGCATTCGAGTACCGGTGGGCGGGGCATTAGGGAGGTTTAAATGCGTAAGCTGTTATTGGCAGGTCTGGTTGCAGGGCTCAGCACCTTTGCGATCAATGCCGCTCAGGCTGTCGAAATCGAATATTGGCAGTATGTCTTCGAGACACGCGTCAAGGCGATGGACAAGCTGATCGAGAATTTCGAAAAGGCCAACCCGGACATCAAGGTCAAGCAGGTCACATTCCCTTACGACGACTATCAGACGCGCGTGATCGCAGCGAAGATGGCGGGCAAGAGCCCGGACGTGATGCAGCTCTTTTATGGCTGGCTGGACAAGTTCGTGGCTGGCGGCATTCTGCAGCCACTGCCGCAGGACGCGTTCCCGCATGACAAGATCGAGAGCGAATTCTTCCCGATCGTTTCTGCGATGAAGCGCGGCGATGAATATTATGGTCTGCCGACCGCTGTGCGTTCGCTGGCCCTGTTCTACAACAAGAAGCTGTTCACCGACGCTGGCCTCGATCCGAACAATCCGCCCAAGACGCTGGATGAAATGGTCGAAGCCGCCAAGAAGACGACGAAGCGCGATGCTTCTGGCAATCTTCTGGCCGAAGGCATCACGCTGGATATGCCGGGACAGGACCAGCATTGGTGGCGCGAGGTTCTGGTGCGCCAGTTCGGCGGTCAGCCTTATACCGACAATGATCGCAAGGTCGCCTATAACGACGCTGCGGGCGAAAAGGCGCTTGCCTTCTATACCGGCCTCCAGACCGAACATAAGGTCGGCGAAGTCAAGTTTATGGATGAAGGCCAGGCCGCTTTCCGCGCTGGCATGGCAGCCATGACCATTGACGGCACCTTCCGTCTTGGTTCGTTCCGCACCATCAAGGACTTCGAATGGGGCGTGACCGAGCTTCCGGCCAATGCCGAAGGCGTGCGTTCCAACTATGCGAGCTACTTTGCCAACGGTATCAGCGCCAAGGCAAGCGGTGAGAAACTCGAAGCTGCCAAGAAGTTCCTGAACTACATCTCGTCGCCGGAAGCCATGGAAATCTGGCTGAAGGACGTGGGTGAACTGCCTGCGCGCCGCTCGGCAGCCATGACTGAAAAGAACCTTGCCGATCCGATCTACGGCCCGTTCCTCAAAGGTCTGGAATATGCGCACACGACCATGTTCGTGGATGAGCTGAAGCAGCGTCAGATCGCTGTCGACATGGCCAATCGCGTCATTCTCGAAAAGCAGCCGGTCAAGGAATCCCTCGACCAGGCGGCCAAGGCAGAGCAGGATGTGCTCGACGCGGCCAAGTAAGGCAATCGCGACAGATGAAGCGGCTGGATGAAGCGGCTCTGGCCGCTTCATCTTCTCTTGCCGATTTACGGCACGGCTAATCCTTAGCCGAAGGATCTTGAAACATGACAATGAATGTAGCCGAGACGGCTGAAACAGGCGGCGCGGCGAAGGGACCTTCGGGCAATCGCCTGACGGATCGCCTTTCCATGCGCACAAGACGGTTGATCTGGGTGTGGAGCTTTCTGGCTTTACCGATCCTGTTCTATTCGGTCATCCGCTTTTACCCGACGATAGAAGCTTTCTGGCTGTCTCTCACCGACTGGGATCTGATGAACCCGCCAAAGTTCATCGGTTTCGCCAATTACCAGAAGCTCTTCGCGGATCCGGAATTCTGGAAAGTGTTCAAGAACACTTTCACCTATCTGCTGGTCGGCACGCCGATCAGTCTCGTGGTTGCGTTCACAATCGCCTATTTCCTGGATCGTGTGCGCATCATGCACGGCTTTATCCGTGCCCTCTATTTTCTGCCTTATCTCACCACGGCTGCTGCCATGGCATGGGTCTGGCGCTGGTTTTATCAGCCTGCGCCGATCGGTTTCATCAATAATATCCTGAGTTCGGTCGGGCTGCCGCAGCAGGGTTTTCTGCGCTCGGTCGATCAGGGTCTTTATGCGATCATGGCGACGTCCATCTGGGCCGGTCTCGGCTTTCAGATCATCATCTTCATGGCGGGCTTGCGCGCCGTTCCCAACACTTTCTACGAAGCCGCGCGCATCGACGGCCTCGGTGAATGGGCGATCCTGCGCAAGATCACGATCCCGCTTCTGAAGCCCACCACGGTTTTCCTCGTCGTCTTCTCGTCCATCGGTTTCCTGCGCATCTTCGATCAGGTCTACAACATGACCACGAACGATCCCGGCGGGCCGCTCGGCTCCACCAAGCCGCTGGTGCTGATGATTTATCAGACGGCCTTCTCCTCCTATGCGATGGGTTATGCGGCTGCGCAAACCGTCGTGCTCTTCACCATTCTGCTTTGCGTCTCGCTGTTGCAGCTCTGGATCCTGAGGGAAAAGAAATGACAGCGTCCGTTCAAAACAAACCACTCCCGTTCCAGAACCTGCGGCCCGGTCGCATCCTGATATGGACGCTGCTGCTCATCGGCGGCCTCATCATGGTCACGCCGCTGGCCTTCATGTTCTCCACTTCGCTCAAGACAGCGGGACAGGTCTATGACCTGCGCCTGATCCCGGCAGAGCCGACACTGCAGAACTATGTCACCATCCTAGCCGATGGCCGCTTCCTGCGCTGGTTCCTGAACTCCATGATCGTTGCGGTCGTGGTCACGCTGTCGAACGTCTTCTTCGACAGTCTCGTCGGCTATACGCTGGCGAAATTCCAGTTCCGCGGGCGCTACTTCATCTTCCTCGCCATTTTGTCCACGCTGATGATCCCCACTGAAATGCTGGTGATCCCGTGGTATCTGATGTCGAGCAAGCTCGGCTGGTTGGACAGCTACTGGGGCATCATGTTCCCCGGCATGATGACGGCCTTTGGCACGTTCCTGATGAAGCAGTTCTTCGAAGGCGTTCCCAACGATTTTCTGGAAGCTGCCCGCGTTGACGGCCTCAACGAATTCCAGATCTGGTGGAAAGTTGCCATGCCGCTGGTAACGCCTGCGCTCTCGGCGCTTGCGATCTTCACTTTCCTCGGCAACTGGACCGCATTTTTCTGGCCGCTGATCGTTGCGACCAGTCCGGAGCTTTACACGCTGCCGGTCGGGCTTTCGAGCTTCGCCGTCGAGCAGTCCATCCAGTGGGAAATGATCATGACCGGCGCGGCAATCGCCACGCTTCCCACGCTCGTCGTCTTTCTTCTTCTCCAGCGTTACATCGTGCGCGGTGTCATGCTTGCTGGTCTCAAGGGTTGAACCATGTCCGATCTCGATCCACGGCTGTCCGATAAAAGCGTCTTTCCCGATCCGGTTTATAATGAAACCGTGCTTCGTCCGCTTTTTGATGGCGCCAAGACCCATCACGTCGATGGTTTCCGCCGCATCGACCGCGCCCATCTTGTCATGTTGACCGAAACCGGCATTCTCGACCGCGCGCAGGCCGCAGCCATTGCGGGTGCGCTGGAAGCCATCGACAAGGAAATCGATCCTTCGAAACTCACCTATACAGGGGAGGTGGAGGACTTCTTCTTCCTCATCGAGAAAGAGCTGAAAGCACGCATTGGTGCCGACACTGCCGGTCGCCTTCACACGGCGCGCTCACGCAATGATATTGACCACACACTGTTCAAGCTTGGCCTCAAGGATCGCATCGATACGCTGATGACGCAGGCCCGAAATGTGCTTGATGCGATGATAGCGGCTGCCGAGCGTGAAAAGGAGACGCTGATCGTCGCCTATACGCATGGCCAGCCTGCGCAGCCATCGACCTTCGGTCACTATCTTTCGGCGGCAATCGAGGTTCTCATCCGGGATATGGAACGGATGGAAGCCGCGCGTGCCATCGTCAACCTGTCACCCATGGGGGCGGCGGCCATCACCACCTCAGGCTTCCCGATCGATCGCGCACGTGTCGCCAGCCTGTTGGGCTTCGCTGCCCCCTTGCCGAATTCCTATAGCTGCATTGCAGCGGTGGACTATATCACCTCGACCTATTCAGCTCTGGAGCTGATGTTCGTGCATCTGGGACGTTTCATTCAGGACTTCCAGTTCTGGACCAGTTTCGAGGTCGGCCAGATTTACGTGCCGAATGCCTTCGTGCAGATTTCATCGATCATGCCGCAGAAGCGCAATCCGGTTCCGATCGAACATATGCGCCATCTGGCAAGCCAGACCATGGGCCGCGCCCGCACCGTTCTGGACGTCATGCACAACACGCCTTTCACCGACATGAATGACAGTGAGGGCGAAACGCAACAGATGGGTTACGAGGCATTCACCTCTGCCGGTCGCGTGCTCGATCTTCTGGCGGCATTCATCGGCGCGATCCGTATCGATCCGGCCCGTGTGGCAGAAAATATCCGCCGCTCCTGCATCACGATCACCGAACTGGCGGATTCGCTGGTGCGCATCGAAGGCCTTTCGTTCCGGCAGGCGCATGAAATCGCGGCCAGGGTTGCGCGCGCTGTCGTCGCCATGGGCGGCGGTCTGGAGAAGGACGGTTTTGAACCTTTCCTTGACGCTTTCCGCGAGTCCGCCGGGCGCGAACCATCCTTCGGGCGCGAGAAGTTCGAGGAACTGGTCTCGCCGCAACATTTCGTGGCTGTGCGTGACCGTCTCGGCGGTCCGGCGCCGACCGCGATGAATGCAGCGCTCGCGCGACATAAGGCGGAAGCCGATCACTTCAAGGCAGCAGCCTTCGACCATGCGGCTGCCGAAGCAAAGGCTGCCCGTGAACTCAATGAAAAATTCAGTGCACTTGTGGAGGCACGCTGATGGCAACCATCGAACTTGAAAAGCTGGTCAAGCGTTATGGCAAGGTCGAGGCGGTCCGGGCGATCGATCTCCAGATCAAGGATGGCGAATTCGTCGTTTTTGTTGGTCCTTCGGGATGCGGTAAATCGACGACCTTGCGCATGATCGCAGGACTTGAGGACATTTCCGGCGGTCACATGAAGATCGGTGGCGACGTCGTCAATGAACGCGATCCGAAGCAGCGTAACATTGCCATGGTGTTCCAGAATTACGCCATCTATCCGCATATGACGGTGCGCCAGAACATTGGTTTTGGGCTTTACACGTCGAAACTGTCCAAGGCCGACAAGGCCAAGCGCATTGAGGAAACCGGCAAGGCGCTCGGGCTGGAACCCTATCTCGACCGTCGCCCGGCGGCATTGTCCGGTGGCCAGCGCCAGCGTGTCGCCATCGGTCGCGCCATGGTGCGCAATCCGTCAGCCTTCCTTTTCGATGAGCCGCTATCGAACCTCGACGCCCAGCTTCGCGCGCAGATGCGTATCGAAATCAAGCGCTTGCATCAGCGTCTCAAGACGACAACCGTTTACGTAACGCATGACCAGGTTGAAGCCATGACCATGGCCGACCGCATCGTCGTCATGCGCGATGGTCGCATTCTGCAGACCGGCACGCCGACCGAGCTTTATGAAAATCCGACCGACGTGTTCACGGCCCGCTTCATCGGTAGCCCGTCGATGAACCTGATCGCGGGGCGCCGCAATGGATCGGGCGTGGAACTTGTGCCCGACGGCGACATTCTGGTCGGCGTTCGCCCGCACGACCTGAAAGTCGAGGAAGGCACACCCGGCAGCTTGTCGCTTTCTGGTACGGTGACGGCGGTGGAGCCACTCGGTGCGGAGACGCTGGTCCATCTGGACGTCAACGGCGTTTCGGTGATTGGCACAGCGCCGGGCAAGGTCATTCCCGCAACGGGCGGCACGCTTTCCGTGTCAGCACCCGCCGGAAGCCTGTATCTCTTCGATGCCGAGACCGAGAAAAGTCTGGGCCGCCTATGATACCGCAACAATTCAGGCGTCCGGCTGTCCTGAGTATCGGGCGGATTTACTGCGATCTCATCTTCACCGGGCTGCAATCACTGCCGCAGCCTGGACGTGAGGTCTTTGCCGAAAACATGAAGATGGCGGCAGGCGGCGGGGCCTTTATTTCCGCTGCGCATCTGGCTCATGCGGGAAGGGCGGTGGCGCTGGTCGCACGTCTCGGCTTTGATGGCCTGTCACGCGGGCTTGAGCCTGACCTGAAGATCGACGGTGTTGATCTGCGCTTTCTGGAGCGGGCCGACGATGCTGGGCCACAGGTGACAGTGGCAAGCGTGATCGGCAATGACCGCGCATTCCTGTCGCGCCGCGCCGGTTCGGCGCTTCCTTCGACGCTGGAAGCCGCGTTGCAATGGAAGGATGCAGGGCATCTGCATATTGCTGAATTCGCCACGCTGCACGAAATCCCTGATCTCGTGCAGCAGGCAAAGGCGGCGGGTCTTTCCGTCTCGCTCGACCCGAGCTGGGATGAAACGCTGATCTACGACCCTGGTCTGCTCGCCGTCTGTGAGGGCGTCGATATATTCCTTCCTAACCGTGAGGAAGCTCAGGCCATCACCGGCCATGAGGATCCGGCCAAGGCACTCGACACGCTTGCCGGGCACTTTCCAGTGGTGGCTCTCAAGGGCGGCGGAGAAGGGGCGTGGCTGCGCACTGCCGAAGCGGATCTTTACATGGCGGCCAAGGACGTACCGGTCATCGATACGACGGGAGCGGGCGATGCTTTCAACGCTGGCTTCATCGATGCCTGGCTGGAAGGTCACGACGCGCACCGGGCACTTGCGGCCGGTATCGAATATGGAGGCCTCGCCGTACAGGCGGCAGGCGGCGCATCCATCCTGCGTTCGCCCGAACGATTGGCCGGATAAGGATTATGGGGCGGCGTTCGCCGCCCCTCCACGAGTTTGTTGTGTTTTTGCAATATGTTGTGCGGAAATTGCCTGCTTGGTTTTACCGGTTGTTCCGACAGGAATACGCCGAAGCTCATGTTTTGACTGGATAAAACATGAGTATCAATAGCATGATTATAAGCAGCGCTTAGAATCCTTCTAAATCACTGTGATCGCGCGATGTTTTTCAGGCGGTTACGGCATGTTGCAGAGGCCGCGCGTTTTGCACGGGCCTGTATTGATGCGCATAACCTCTTCGGCAATTATTGACAGCTTCGCTGCTGGTTTTTGCCGATTGGGTGGGGCGTAATCTTGTCTATCAGCTGAAGCATTGATGAGCCTGTAGAAAAACGCAAGAAAGATGCCGAATGCTGATTTTTGCACTTGCGCTTGTGGCGCGAATTGCCTAAACGGCTCTCACAGCGACTGTCTAGGCACTTGGTGCAACAGTCGGGCGATTAGCTCAGTTGGTAGAGCGCTTCGTTTACACCGAAGATGTCGGGAGTTCGAGTCTCTCATCGCCCACCATTTATCCCCTTGAAATTGCTTGTAGATTTTAAATGGATAGTTTGCGCGTTTGTTTGTATTTTTCGGCTAGCAACAGTGTTGCCGTAGCTAGGGCAAACCTATTGCGCGATGGCGCGAGCTTTCTTCCTCAAAACTGCCTAAAGTTCCTGCGGCATCATTCAATTAAATTGGGAATGATATCGGATATGCGCTCGAATTCTGAGATATGACTTCCTGGAAAATCCCGGTTCGCCCTTAGTTGCCACGAATCAAATGATGAAGCGCCTCGGAGAACCGACGCTACGTTCAGGTGAGGAGGATCTAGATGAGAAACGCCAAGCTGGGTTTCGAGCGCTGAGAGGACCCGAGACCCGGCGATTGACGAACAGCACAGCGAAGAGTTCGTGATTTTCACTCGAAGCGAAGCAGAGGTGCGGGGAGGGGCGGTGATGAATAGACAGCTTTTGTTTTTCACAGACCACATGTCGACGTCGATCTGGACACTCGTCAACAATTTGGCCGCCAATTGAACGCCGCCAGCATATTGGCGCTAGCTTGAAAAGCGTCCAAACATGAAAACAGACATATGGAAAAATGTGATTTTTGCCATATGTGATACTTTCTCGACCAATCTTATTCCATTACCTCCATTGAAAATATTTAGAGATATTATCATGGGTAAGGTGTCCCGGCTCAAAGTCGTGAAGGTTGTCTTTTTTTGAACCGCAATGATCTGCTCTTATGTAAAGCTCTGCTTCTTCATTCGACCATCCTTTAACTAGCCGGGATCTAATCCAATCTGGGGAAAAATACTTATGGCAGGTCAGTTTTGGAGCTGTCTAGCTTCAGTAGCGCTTCGGCTGCATCACCATCTATGATGAGGCCATTGACTATACCGCTCTTCAAAAGAGCTCTGGCAGCGATAGCCTTTTCCTGGCCCGCGATGAGCAGGACGACCTGAACCTTCTGCAATTCGGCAAATCCGAGAGCGATAGTGCGTTGGTTCATTTCATGGTCGACCTGACGGCCCTCTTTATCAAAGAAAATGCCGTTGGTGTCACCAATTGCGCCTGCGGCCCGGAGGCTTTCAAGCTCCGGTTTGCTCAACATATTTTGGCGGCGCAACAATGAATCTTCTGTCAACTCGCCAGCACTGATGAAACAGACCGAAGCCGTGCGGGCAATTTCCATCGCGCGCGCTACAGATCGTTGGGAAATCAGAACTTTTCTGTCCTCGGCAGAATCGGCAATGAACGGCACGGGTAGGAAAAAGCCCTGTCCGCCAGTGCGGCGTGCCAACATATGCACAACTTCGAATGGGTTATAGGCAGAGTTGGCGGTCAGCGATCCCATGACGGAAATGAAGCGCGCTTGCGGCGCTCGCACACCGGCAAGTTGCAACGTCATCTGCTCTATGGTGCGTCCCCAGCCGGTGCCAATGGTCGCTTCCTGATTGTCGGCAAGAAAATTCTTTAGGTAAGTTGCAGCAGCGACGCCAACTGCGCGAAACGAAACTTGCTTACGGATTTCAGACGCAGTGTCGTCTGTATCGAAGTCAAATGGTGGCGTTGAAACGCAGAATTCCAGTCCATAGCGACGCATAAGTTTGTTTTCGAGCGGCAGCGTGCCAGCATTCTGATGGTCGATGGAGATGCTGACAAGACCACTTTCGCGGGCTTCTCCGAGAATTTTATTCACGCGCGCCCGGGTCAGGCCCAGTCGCGCAGCAGTCGCCTCCTGGTTGAATCCACCGATGTAATATAACCACGCGACACGCACCATAAGGCTGTCTTCAGATTCGTTCATCGGTCCCTCTTGTCGTTATCCTGCGCTGATACAAATGTAATTTAGTTTGACATTTGTAAGAAGCCATTGCTTAATTCGAACTGTTCCGGCGGACAAGAGCGCGATTGAGCAGGTGGGTCAACCGGAATGGAGAGCCGAGGTTAAAGCACAAAAGCCGCGTCTGGTTCGTGAGGATCTGAACCAGACAGGCGTCGAAGCGACAGGCTTGGAGGAGGGCGGAAAGCCGACATCATAGAAATGTCGCCGGAAACGCCCGGAGCCGGGGTTCAACAATGTGAGGCGGGTAGTGGGCTCAACCACGCCGCTTCGGGGAGGAATAAATGAATACGGGATTTTTCAAGAAGTCCATCGCGGCGGTCACTTTAACCATGCTTATGGGCACTGCCAGTGCATCCGCGACCAATGTAGCCTGGGTGCATTCCAACGCTGCTGCACAATCTGAACAACGCGCCAAGGCTGGATTTGACGCCTGGCTCAAGGAAACCGCCAAGGATTGGAACGTCAGCGTTCTCGATAGCGGCGGCTCGGGCGAACGCACTGCTTCGAACATTCAGGATGCCGCATCGCGCGGAGTAGATGCCATTATCGTAAGCATGTCTGATCTGCGTGCATCGCGTGCAGCGATTGACGCTGCGGTTGCTGCGAAAATTCCAGTCTTCGCCATCGATAGTGGTCAGGTTGACGGTGTGCTCGTTGACGTTACAACCAACAACTGGGCAATGTCTGCTTCTGTGTCCCCTTACCTGCTCAATGAGATGGGTGGCAAAGGAAATATGATTTTCCTGCGCATGGCAGAGCATCATGGCACCCGCAAGCGTGGTGACGTTATGGCTGCCGTGGTGAAGGAATATCCTGAAGTGAAGGTCATCGCCGAACATAATATCGACTACACTGCTTTCTTCGAAGACACGACCAGCACGGTGCAGGATTATGCATCGCGCTTTGGAGAAGAAATCAATGCCGTGTGGGCACCTTGGGATGAACCGGCACAGGCAGCCATCAATGCACTCACCGCAGCTGGTCTGAAAAATGTGAAGGTCATTGGTATCGATGGCCACCCACAGGCAATTGAAGAAGTCTGCAAGCCGGACAGCCTGATGATCGCGACTGTTTCGCAGCCGTTTGAAAAGATGGGCGCGCAGACCGGCGAGTGGATCGAAAGCATCGTCGTGAAGAAGGAAGATGCCGATACCGTCATTCCTTCCAAGACGGTCTATCTTGATGCGCCGCTTGTCACGAAGCAGAACTGCAACGATTTCCTCCCGAATAAGTAGGCACCCCATTGCCTACCACTGGCCGGGGCGTGGCCGTTCCACGTTCCGACCTTTTTTCAGGATTTAGAGCTGTCTCGGCTAAAACGGAGTCGTTGCAACCGCTCTACCTTCTTGTTTTTCCGTATGTTTTTATCCCAAAACTGGTTCCCTATTTTGGGAGACATGCTCTAGCAATTCAATTCATGGAGTTCTCCGATGGCTGTAAGCCTTTCGCAGATCGTGATGTCTTATCCCGGTACTTTAGCGCTTGATCAGGTCAGCGCTGAATTCCGGTTCGATGAGGTTCACGGACTGATCGGAGAAAACGGCGCGGGGAAAACCACCCTGGTCAGCATTCTCGGCGGTAGCAAAAGTCCGACATCCGGCACAATAACGATTGATGGCGCCGAGGTGAAACTCAGCAGCGCCGGCGATGCCTTGCGTAAGGGGATCGCACATGTTTCGCAGGAAGGCAGCCTCGTTCCCGGTCTGACGGGTGCGCAGAATATTCTGTTGGGCGACGAGCCACGCATGGGTCTTGGCATCATCGATAGCCGGACGCTCCTGGCCCGCGCGAACGAGCTGTTGGGCCGCTGGTTTCCTCAAGTTTCTATCGACCTCGACCAGCAGGTCGATATGCTGCCCATGGCCGACCAGAAGATTATCGAAATTGTCCGCGCACTCCGCGGTAATGTGAGGCTACTGATCCTTGACGAGCCAACGGCCACCTTGCCTGCTCGCGAAAAAGAGAGCCTTTGGGAAATCATCAAGACCCTGCCCAAACAGGGTGTCGGCATTGTGCTGATCAGCCACTTTCTTTCTGAAATCAAGGCGCTAAGCGATCGTATTACTGTTTTGCGTGATGGTCGTCACATCGCAACGCTTCAGGCTGGAGATTCGAGCGAGGCGCAACTGATTGACCTCATGCTCCAGCGGACCGGTGGTGTGGATGCAAGCGAACAGGAAACTCAGCCTGCACGTGCATTTGGCAACGTTGTTCTGGACGTTAGCGACTGGAAAGCAGGCGGTGTAGAGGTCGAGCATTTTGCCATTCACGCGGGTGAGATTATCGGGCTTATCGGCCTGACAGGGGCAGGACATTTCGGATTTGCACGCTCGCTTTATGCCGCAAGCGGTGTGACCGACGGAACGTACCTGTTTCAGGGTGAGGTGCAGACGAAAATTGATGCGCGGACGATGCAGAAAAAAGGCGTGGCACTGGTGCCAGACCATCGCATGGAAAACGCGCTTATTGGCGATTGGGACGTACGTGAAAACCTTGCAATGGTGCACCCGTCTTACGCGACTTTTGCTGGTACCGGCATATTGTTCATGCGACGCGAAGCCCGCGAGGCAGACCGGATGATGGAGCTTATGAACGTCAAGGCGCATTCGCGCAGTCAGTTTGTTAAAGATCTGAGTGGCGGTAACAAGCAGAAGGTTTCGATCGGTAAGTGGCTTTACGGAGCCGACGATCACTATCGCCTGATGATCTTCATCGAACCGACGGAAGGCGTCGATATCGGTGCTAAGCGTGAAATTCACGCGCAGATGCGCCGTTTGGCAGAGAAGGGCGTTGCCGTTCTTGTCACCTCGTCAGACCTCATGGAAGTCGCGGATGTGGCTGACCGTGTCATCCCCTTTGTGAACGGACGTCCCGGGCCAGAAATTGGACGCGATGCGTTTTCTGAAGCGAAATTTATTGCTGCAATGGCAGGAGTTACCCAATGAACGCCCGATCCTCAGCGGTCACACCGCAATCTGCTCGCCATGCGCAGAGTTTCAGCAAAAAACTCAAAGGCGAGTGGCTGCTCAAATACAGTACGCTTTTTGTGCTTTTCCTCCTGTTCGCCGGCTTTTCACTCACGGTTGACCGCTTTCTGACAGCGAATAATCTTCTCAACATCATCCAGCAGATTTCCATGCTGACCATTGTCGGAGCAGGATTGACTTTCGGCTTTGCTGCCCGTGAGATGGATTTGTCGGTCGGCTATATGGTCGGAATGGCGGGTATTATCGTCCCCCTTCTGCTGGTTGCCGGCACACCTTTGCCGCTGGCATTGCTTGCCGGTCTCGGTGCTGGTCTGGTGGTGGGGTCCGTCAATGCAGCGCTTGTAACGCTGGTGGGGGTGCCTTCGTTGATTGCCACACTCGCAACAGGGTCCATTCTTTACGGCATCAACTTTTTGATGACTGGCGGGCGCGCCATCTATGGTGGTCTTCCGGCCAGTTATCTCTGGCTTGGACAAGGCCAGCTGTTTGGTATCCCGGTTCTTGCTTATGCTATGGTGATCGTTGTTTTTGTGGCCTGGTTTCTGATGGAACGGACCGTATTCGGCCGGTACATTTATGCGGTCGGCGGCAATCTCAAAGCAGCGGAACTTTCCGGCGTTAACGGTCGTTTTTATCGCGCTGCCGCTCTTGTGGTCTGTTCAATTTTCGCAGCCGTTGCCGGCGCGCTTCTTGCAGCACGTCTGGGCTCTGGCCAACCTAACGCGGGTGAACGCTATCTGCTCGACGGCCTCGCCACGGTGTTTATCGGAATGACCATGTTCCGTCCGGGTACTGCAACAATTGCAGGAACTTTCTTCGGCGCGCTTTTCATCGGCGTCATCAATAACGGCCTCAACCTCATCGGGATGGACACATACATCCAGAGCATTGTGAAGGGTCTTATCATTCTCGTCGCGGTCGCGGTCGTTTCGCGTACCACCAAACTGAAGCTCCTTTGAGGAACTGCGTTAGGCATTGAACCAAACATCATGAAACATTTGCAACAGACAGGTCTGTCGGAGGCGCACGTGCAAAATCCGAGTAACTCTAATCTCCTCGAACTATACAGAACGATGCGGCGCATCCGCACTTTTGAAGAACGCGTGGGCGAATTGTTCGTGCGCGGCCAGACGGCAGGTTCGATGCTTCACCTGTCCATCGGTGAAGAAGCCGCTGCCGCCGGTGTTTGTGCAGCGATGCAGCCGCAGGATACATTCACGACCCACCATCGCGGACACGGAATATTTCTGGCGCGCGGGGCCGATCCCAAACAGATGATGGCGGAAATCGGCGGTAAGGAAACCGGGTATTGCCGTGGCAAGGGCGGTTCCATGCATATTGCCGATATGGCGCTTGGCCACCTTGGCGCGAACGCAATTGTCGGCGGCGGTATTCCTTCTGTTGTGGGGGCTGGTCTTTCCAGCAATTATCTCAAGAAGAACTCTGTCTCGCTCGCATTCTTTGGCGATGGCGCGATGCAGCAGGGCATTTTGTATGAAAGCATGAACATGGCGGCGCTTTGGGGCCTGCCGGTGGTTTTTGTTTGCATCAATAATCAATACGGCATGGGAACTCGTGTCGATCAGGCAACTGCCAATACGGCGTTTGAACAGCGCGCGCATGCTTTCGGGCTTAACGGTGCCGTGGTCGATGGCCTTGATGTGGAAGAAGTGAAGGCCACAGCACAAGGGCTCATCGATGATGCGCGTCTGGGCAAGCCGGGCTTTCTTTCCGTCACCTGCTATCGTTTCTTCGGCCATGCGCGCATGGACAAGAGCCCATACCGCGCAGAAGCGGAAGAGACGGAAGGGCGCAAGAAAGATCCGGTGAAGTTCACGCGCGATCAGCTGATCTCGACAGGTCTTGCGCAGGAAGGAGCCCTCGACACGATGGACAGCGCAGTTGCTGCGGAGATGGACGCGACGATCGATTTCGCAGTCGAATCCAAAGCTCCGGCACTCACCTCCATGTTCAAAGATGTTTACGCCGTGGGTGAACCTGAACCGGAGCCGGTTCGTGCCCGTATCGACCGCGTACTTTCCAGGGATGAAGCATAATGGTTGCCATGACTTACCGCGATGCGCTGCGTAAAGCGCTGGATGATGCCATGGCTGAAGACAACACTATCGTTGTGATCGGCGAAGAGGTGGGCCGTTATGGGGGTGCCTACGGTGTTACCAAAGATCTGATCGGCAAATACGGCCCTGAACGCCTGATCGATACACCGATTTCAGAACCTGCAATTATTGGTGCTGCCGTGGGTGCAGCAATGACCGGGCTGCGCCCGGTCGCTGAACTCATGTATATCGACTTTCTCGGAATGACCATGGATCAACTGGCCAATCAGGCGGCAAAGATCCGCTACATGTTCGGTGGGCAGACCGGAGTGCCGATGGTGTTGCGAACGCAGGGCGGCACAGGACGCTCCGCTGGCGCGCAACACTCGCAGAGCTTAGAGGCATGGATCATGCACACGCCAGGTTTGCGGCTCGCCATGCCTGCTACGGTTCAGGATGCCTATCACATGCTGCGTCAGAGCCTCACAAAACCCGATCCGGTCGTCTTTATCGAGCACAAGGCACTCTACACACGCAAGGAAGAGGTTGATCTCGATGCGGAGCCCTTGGCATGGGGCAAGGCTGCGGTTCGTCGTACAGGCAAGGATCTGGTTATCGTCACCTATTCGCGCCAGCTCTTTTACGCTCTTGATGCAGCTGAAAAACTTTCGGCCAAGGGAATTGAAGCAACCGTTATCGATCTTCGCACGCTCAATCCGCTCGATTTTGATACGGTGCGTGAACATGTCGAGCGTGTAGGCAAGGCCATGGTTGTTTCCGAAGGCGTCTTGACCGCAGGTGTTGCCGCAGAACTTGCCGCCCGCATCACGGAAGAATGTTTCGATTATCTGGAACAACCGGTTGTGCGTGTTGCGGGCGAAGACATCCCGATCTCCGTTTCGCAGGAGCTTGAAGCTGGCAGCGTGCCGACCGCAGAACTTATCCGGTCTGTCGCGGAAAGAATGCTGTCATGACAGAACGTATTCTCAAAATGCCGCGTCTTGGCGAAACGATGGATGAAGGCAAGATTGTCGGCTTCCTCGTCAAGCCGGGCGACAGTTTCAGGCGCGGGGATTCAATTATCGAGATCGAAACCGATAAGACGGTTGCGGAATTCCCGGCGCTTGGCGACGGCACGCTCAATGAATGGATCGGCGCTATAGGGGATCATGTCGTGGTCGGCGCGCCTCTGGCGCGCATCGACATTGGCAGTGGTCCAGACTGGACGGATGATGGCGGCGAAAGCGCGTCTTCTCCTGAGGAGCCGGCTGCGTTGCATCCCGCACGCACAGCCGGTTCCAGCAATGCGCTCATTATAGCCGATCTGGATATGCCGCGTCTTGGTGAGACGATGGAAGAGGGGCGTATCGTACGCTGGCTGAAGGCTGCGGGCGATCAATTCGAGCGTGGCGAAGCTGTACTCGAAATTGAAACCGATAAAACGGTTGCAGAATTTCCAGCTCTTGTGAGCGGCAAGCTGATCGAGGTTCTGCGTCTTGAAGGCGACATGGTCACAGTTGGTGAGGCTATCGCCCGTATTGAGGTCGCGGCAGATGCAGTTGTGCAGAAGGGCGAAGTGGTAGACCCTGAAGCGGTTGCACCAGCAGATGTACCGGCGCGCGTTGCGCAAAAGCCCGGGGCTTCCGGCAATGCTGGGCGCACGCGTGCTACGCCGTTGGCTCGCCGGCTGGCCCGCCAGAAAGGCCTTGATATCAACAGTCTTTCAGGATCTGGCCGCAGAGGACGTGTCGAAAAAGAGGATGTGCTGGCAGCCGCAAGCGGAACGCAGGCCGACACTGACGTAAAATTCGTGGCGCTGGCAAAAGGCCGTGTGGCCTATACGGATATCGGTCCCAAAAATGCGCGGACCCTGCTGCTGCTTCATGGCTTTTCAGGCGATCGAACGACATGGAGCGGCATAGCCTCCGGCCTGCGTCGTGCGGGTTTCCGCGTTATCGTTCCCGATCTTCCAGCCCATGGCCTGACGACGATCGATGCTTCACACCCGGAAGAATTGAGCGAATTCCTGCCCGCTTTCCTTGATGCCCTTTCCATTCGTCAGGTGGATATCGTGGCCCATTCGCTGGGAGCGGTTGCGGCAACAGCCTTTGCCTCGGCTCACCCTGCCAGCGTTTCAAGCCTGACACTTGTTGCGCCTGCCGGCCTTGGTTCGGAGATTGACGCAGGCTTTGTATCGGGCATGGCGCAGGCAACGAGTGCCGGTGAGATTGCACATCTGCTGCGCCGCATTGCGGCCAAGCCGGTAGAGTTGACGGCTGCTCTGGCAGGAGAGATTGCCGCAACCATGGCAAAGGGGCGTCTTAAGGAACTTGCGAAGGCCATCATAGGGCCTTCAGGCCAGCGCGCAGATATTGTTGCTTTGCTCGACAGGCAGTCACGTTCAAAACCTGTCCGCGTTCTGTTCGGCCTTCAGGACCGTATCATACCGTGGCAGCATGTAACCGTATTGTCACCTTTTATTGGTGTTCACTTCTTCGCTCAGTCGGGGCATATGCCGCAATGGGATGAGACAAAGGATGTTCTCGCCCTGATTTTGGGTGTCATGGGAGAAGACAATGAGTGACGTGAGGGCTCGGCTCAAGGAAGCACAATCGCGGCTTGGTGCTTTCACCAAAGCAACACCAGATCTGATGACGGGCTTTGCCAAAGTCAGCAAAACTGCAACGACTGCGGGAGCGTTTTCGTCGGCACAGCGCGAACTGATCGCCGTTAGTATTGCGGTTGCCAAGGGATGCGAGGATTGCATTCTTTATCACGTCGATGCCGCCATCCGCCATGGCGCAACCGAGCCAGAGTTGGTCGAGGTGCTTGAGGTTGCGGTCGAAATGGGCGGCGGCCCGGCTGTAATGTATGCAGGTAAGGCGTTGGAAGTGTTCCGCGGACTGACGTGAAATGTTGTACGATGAGACTTTCCGAAAACAGGGAGTGTCTCCGGGATCCATTCGGGAGGATTTGAATGGCTTATTTTCTGACCGCAGATGGCGGCACGGAAAGCATCCGCACGCGGGTCTATGACCTTTCTGGCACGTGTCTGGCAAGTGCCGCCGTGCCCTACGAAACGAAATTTTCGAGCGGAGCGCGTGCGGAGCAGAACCCGGAAGACTGGTGGTCTTCTTTCGTTCAGGCTGCGCGCAAAGCGATTTCAGAGTCCGCAATTGACCCGACAGCAATTGAAGCTATTACGCTTGCAACGACGAGTTGTACCGTCGTTGCTCTCGATGGTGAGGGCACCCCCTTGCGTCCCTCGATTATTTGGATGGATGTTCGCGCAAGTGCTGAGGCCGAAGCAGTCCTTGCCACGGGCGACGACGCGCTGCTCGCCAATGGCGGCGGGCGCGGTCCTGTTTCGGCGGAATGGATGATCCCCAAGGCGCTTTGGCTCGCTCGCAATGAGCCAGAGATATTCAATAAAGCAGAAACTATCTGCGAGTATCAGGATTTCATGACATTGCGTTTGACGGGTGAAAAAGCCGCAAGCCTCAACAATGTGTCGTTGCGCTGGCATTATTCCACGGATCGCGGTGGGTTTCCCAAGACGCTTCTGGAAAAGCTCGGCCTTGAAGCCCTGCTGCAGAAATGGCCATCTCGTGTTGTCGCGCCGGGTGAGGTCATTAGCAATCTGTGCGCGGCGGCAGCGACTGAACTTGGTCTTTCGCAGAAAGTGAAAGTAGTTCAGGGGGGGGCCGATGCGCTGATCGGCATGATCGGTCTCGGCGTTGCCAAACCTGGACAGCTGGCACTGATCACCGGCTCGTCGCATCTGCAATTTGGCGTTTCCGACAAGCCTTTGCACGCGCCTGGGATCTGGGGCAGCTATCCGGATATGGTTTATCCAAAGCGCTACATTATCGAAGGGGGCCAAACCTCGACGGGTTCGATCATCGCCTGGCTTGGTCGGATGATGAACGGCACCATGGATATGGAAGAACTGAACCGCAAGGCGGCTGCACTGGAACCGGGTGCGGATGGCTTGCTTGTGCAGGACCATTTTCAGGGCAATCGCACGCCTTATACCGATCCGCTATCGCGAGGCGCAATCGTCGGGCTGACGCTTGCGCATGAGCCACATCACGTATTCCGCGCGATCATGGAAGGCATCAGTTTCGGCACCCGCGCCATTCTCGATGCTATGGCAGATGCTGGCTATCGCGGACGTGAAATCACGGTCGGGGGTGGTGCCAGTGCTTCGCCGCTTTGGCTCCAGATACATGCGGATACAGCCGGTTTGCCTGTCTGCGTGCCACAGTCGCGCGATGCGCCTTCGGTAGGCGCCGCCGTTCTGGCAGCACACGGCGCCGGACATTTTGCGAGTATCGATGATGGTATTGCCGCCATGGTCAAACCGGGCACATGCATTGAGCCTCGCCCGCGCGAAACAGAGATCTATAACGAGATTTATCAGCAATATCGGGCGCTTTTTCCGGCTTTGAAGTCCGTTCGCTCCGCTTGATAAAGACTGTTGAGGTGGACTGATGCTCAAAGATTTTCAGCTGACCGGTAAAAACGCCGTTATCACGGGCGGCGCAAAAGGGATCGGACGGGCCATCGCCGAACTCTTCGTCGAGGCGGGTGCAACTGTTATCATTATCGACCGCGATGTGGTCGCGGGTGAAGCGGCTGTTGCCGAGCTAAACACCAATCGAGCAGCTTCGGCGCAATTCTATGCGCTGGATGTGACAGACCGGGATGCCAGCGAACAGGTGGCCGAAGCTATAACGCGTAATATCGGCGCGCCCGACATCCTCATCAATAATGCAGGTATCGTCAGGAATGGGCCTGCAAGCGATGTCACGGAAGCGGACTGGCGTGCAGTGATTGACGTCAATCTCAATGGCGTTTTCTACTGCGCGCAAGCGTTTGGAAAGCGCATGGCCTCGGTCGGGCGTGGGGCGATCGTTAACATGTCTTCCATGTGCGGAGCAATCGTTGTCCACCCTCAACCGCAGATCGCCTATAACGCCGCCAAGGCGGGTGTAAATCTTATCACGAAGTCACTGGCGGTTGAGTGGGCGAAGCAGGGCGTACGGGTGAATGCTGTCGCCCCCGGTTACACCGCGACGGAACTGACACTGGCCGGACGCAGCAATAAAGAATGGTTTTCTACCTGGCTTGCCATGACGCCACAGGGGCGGCTGGGTGAGCCGCGAGAAATCGCCAATGCGGTTCTGTTTCTCGCATCCGATGCCGCAAGCTTCGTAACCGGCACTGTGCTGGCGGTTGATGGCGGCTATACGGCTCTTTGAATTTCTGGAGGAGTTAAAAATGGAACATCCGGCAAAGATCGCGCTTGTTACCGGCGCCAGTCGGGGTATTGGGCGCGCAATTGCTGTGGGTATGGCCCAACGCGGCTTCGATGTGGCGATCAATGACATTGAACGCCAGAAAGATGCGCTCGAAGAGGTCGCGAAAGAAGTCACGGCCATCGGTCGTCGCGCTCTGGCCGTTCATGCCGATGTAAGCAACAAGGGCGATGTCGAGGCGATGGTACAGAAGGCTGTCGGCACTTTTGGCCGCATTGATGCCGTTGTCAACAATGCGGGCATTTTGATTGCCAGCGACGTCGAACATCTCAAGGAAGAGCACTGGGACAGCGTTCTCGACGTAAACGCCAAGGGCACATTCCTCGTCGTGCAGGCCGTTTTACCCTACATGAAGAAACAGAAATACGGTCGCATCGTGAATATCGCATCTATCGGCGGCAAGCATGGCGCACCGGAACAGGCGCATTATTCTGCATCGAAGGCCGCTGTGATGGGCTTTACGCGGGTGCTCGCGCAGGAGGTGGGCACTTTTGGCATCACGGCAAACTGCATCTGCCCCGGTATCATTTTGACCGATATGGGCCGCGTCAATCTTGATGACGTTGCAATACGTGAAGCCTGGCAGGAAAAGACCGCCATGCGACGGATCGGTGATCCCGAAGATGTAGTGGGACCAGTTGCATTTTTTGCGTCCGATGATGCCGCTTTCGTAACGGGGCAGAGCCTCAATGTCGATGGGGGTATCGTATTGAGTTAAAGTCACAGCTTAAAAGTTATTCATGAAATACATCATATGGCAAAAGGTGAATTTTGCCATATGTCGATATTCTTGGCCGAATGCTTCTCAGCAAAGCGTATGTTTGGCTTCTTATTGCAGACATTGCAATTTATTCGACCGTAAATATTGTATAGGTCGAACAATTGAAATAAATCTAAGGCCTATCAAATGGATCGCTCCGCTAGTCACCTGAATCTGAAGTTCGGTTCATTGTTTTTTGGCAGAAACGCTTGACCGAAGCGAGGATTTGGTCGGCGGATTTGACCCACTTATATGGGGTGGGGTTTTCGTTGTGGATTTCGATGAAGGTGTCAATGTCGGCTTCCAGTTCTGCGGTGGAACGATGTACGCCGCGCTGCAACTGCTTTCGTGTCAGTTCTGCGAACCACCGCTCTACCTGATTGATCCAGGATGCCGACGTTGGTGTGAAGTGAACATGCCAGTGTGGGCGGCGCGCGAGCCAGGCCTTGATCCTCGGCGTCTTGTGGGTCGCATAGTTGTCCATTACCAGATGCACGTCCGGCCCATTGGGCATTTCGGCGTCGATCCGCTTCAGGAAGTCAAGGAATTCAGTCGCCCGGTGACGCTTGTAGCAACGACCTATCACCGCCCCAGTGGCAATGTCGAGCGCGGCGAACAGCGATGTCGTGCCGTTGCGGACATAGGTATGGGTACGTCGTTCGGCGACACCTGGCGCCATGGGCAGCACAGGCTGCTCGCGATCCAATGCCTGGATTTGCGATTTCTCATCCACGCAGAGCACAATCGCCCGGTCTGGTGGCGACATATAGAGGCCGACGATGTCCTGAACTTTATCGACGAAGAGCGGATCAGAGGAAAGCTTGAATGTCTCGGCACGATGCGGCTGCAAGCCAAATGCGCTCCATATCCGACGGATGGTGGTATGCGAGAGGCCGCTGTTAGCTGCCATCGAACGAATGGACCAGTGCGTGGCATCCTTGGGAGTGGTGTTCAATGTACGCTCGACAACTTCAGCAACCTGAGCGTCTGAAACAGTTCGCGGTCGACCCGTACGATATTCATCTGTCAGCCCTTCAATGCCATCTTGCACGAACCGGCGGCGCCACTTGCCAACAGTGTGCTCGTGAACACCCAGGCGTTCGGCAACGTCCTTGCTTTGCAAACCCTGCGCGCACAGCAATATCATCCGGCATCGATCTGACAAGGAGCGTGGCGCTCTATGCCGACGCACCTGAGTTTCAAGGAAATTTCTATCTGCGTCACTCAGAACGATGACGTCCGCCTGCCTGCCAACCATTGGTCAAACTCCTGCACTTGTGACAGAAGAAGAACAAATGAAGCTTACTTTGGTTCCAGGTGACTAGTGATGGGATTCAAGGCGATTTAAACGGCACGGGCGATCCGTTCCGGTACTGAAGTTCCCATATGATTCGCAAGAATGGGTTCGCAAACAACAAACGCTCACCATTCTAGGTCTTTGCACTTCTCGCAGCATAACTGCGTCCATAAATCAGCTCCTCTCTGACATAATTAAAAAACGCGACGAACCACGACAAGGCTCAGACATATTTTTACGCGGTCCTTGCAAGAGTGTTCCATCTTGTATACTAGAATATATCAAGCCAGATGGAGTGCTGGCCATCATATGGGAGGAGTGATTTCAATGAAAAAGTTGCTATGGGCAGTGGTGGCCGCTACGGCTATGAATGTGGTGCCTCTTGCTGGCTCGGCGCAGGCGCAGGAAGTTCCCGCACCCGGTAAGAGTGCGCGTATCGACGCAATCAAGAACTCGGGTGAATTGCGTGCTGGCGTTCTCGCCAACCCGCCATGGCTTGTGGAAGACACCACCGGCTCTGGCCAGCCTTGGCGCGGACCGGCTTGGACGCTTGCTCAGACCTATGCCGACAAGCTTGGCGTCAAACTGGTTCCTGTCCTCGTTTCACACGAAACCAAAGTGCCGGTTCTGGCCGCCAATCAGGTGGACATGACGATTTCGCCGCTCTCCATGACCAAGCAGCGGCAGGAAGTTGTTGATTTCGTCACCTATTCGCGCACGGCTTTGTGCGTGTTCGGCAAAGCGTCCAACCCCAAGGTTTCGGAAGCCAAGTCAGTTGACGATTTCGACAAGCCGGAAGTGACCATTGCCTATTTCACAGGCGGCGGTGAGGAGAACTGGGTCAAGGAACGCTTTCCGAGGGCTACGCTTCGCGGTGTGACGAGTGCGGGAACGGCGGCCCCGATGGAAGAAATCATGGCGGGTCGTGCGGACGTTGCGCCGATCAATCGCATTCCCTTTGTGGCCCTCAGTCGCAATGTGAAGGGGCTTGAAGCACTGCCGCGCGCAAACAACTGTCAGGACAGCACCGAAGCTGTCAATGAAATCGGTCTGGCCATTGACAAGAACCAGCCAGAATATCTCGCATGGCTGAAAGCCGTGACTGAGCCGATGCTTCCAGAGCTTCTCAAGGAGGAAGAAGCAGAAGTCTCCAAAATGTAAGCCATATGGACTTAGCGCGCGCCGGTTTTGGTGCGCGCAAATCACGTTCTGTTCAGGCAGGACTTTCAGGGTCCCGGATCTCTGGATATTGACAATGGAATTCAATTTCAGCGCTATTCTTGATAGTTGGCAGTTCCTGCTCAGCGGCTTGGTGGTGACACTTCTGCTGGCCGCCAGCGTGAGTGTATTGAGCTTCTTTCTAGGGCTGCTGCTCACCGTCGCCCGCCTTTATGGCCCGAACTGGCTGAGCCGCATCACGATCTTCTACATCGATACGATGCGCGCTATTCCGGTGCTGGTGGTTCTCGTCTGGGTCTATTTCGCCTTACCGATCACAACCGGGATCAATCTGCCACCGTTCTGGTCGGCGCTGTTCTCGCTGTCGTTGCATCTGGCCGCCTATGTTGCCGAAGTGATGCGCGCTGGCATCCAGTCTGTGCGCCCCGGTCAGGTGCGCGCCGGTCTGGCGCTCGGCATGTCGCAGGCACAGGTCCTGCGCAAGATCGTGCTGCCGCAGGCTTTCGTGCGCATGCTGCCATCCTTTGGATCGCTGCTGTCGCTTGCGGTTAAGGATACGGCTATAGCCACCGTGATCGCCGTGCCGGAACTCATGCGCCGTGCTGAAGCAATTGCCGGCCAGAAATATGCGCCTGTCGAGGCGTATACCACCGTAATGATCCTTTATTTCATCATCATCTTCCCGCTCACCCGAGGCGTCGACATGCTCTATCGCCGCATTTCCTTCCTGGGGCGCTCATGAGTTTCGATTGGTCTATCATATGGAAAAGCCTGCCCGCCTTGGGCCATGGCGCCTTGATCACCATCGCGCTGACTGTGCTGACGATGCTGCTCGCAACGCCTTTGGGGATTCTGATTGCGGTCATGCGTGAATCGCGCTTCAAAATCGTTGCGCTGATTGCGACTTGTTATGTGGAACTGCTGCGCAATCTACCAATCATTCTGGTCGTCTATTGGGCGTTTTATGTGCTGCCCATGATGAGCGGTCTTGCACTTTCGCCATTTCTGACCGGGCTTGTCGCGCTGGTCGCCAACAATGCCGCCTATAATTCGGAAACGTTCCGCTCTGGTATCCGTTCAATCCGCAAGGGACAGACCGAGGCAGGCCTGGCGCTGGGAATGAGCGAGTGGACGGCTTTCCGTAAGATCGTGCTGCCGCAGGCTTCGCGCCGCGTTTTGCCGGTGCTGGCGACTACATGGGTCACGCTGTTCAAGGACACGTCGCTGGTATCGGTGATCGCGGTCGGCGATCTGGCTCATACGGCGCTGCAAATTCGCTCGCAGACCTTCCGCGTGATCGAGCTTCTGACCGCAATGGCGGCGATTTACTGGCTGCTGGGCTATCCGCAGGCCAAAATTGTTGACTGGATTCACCGCAAGTACGGGGTTACCGAATGACATCTTCCAACACAACACCCGTAAAGACCGGCGACGTTGTTATTGAATATCGCAATGTCCGCAAATCCTATGGCACATTTGAAGCTCTCAAGGATGTCAGCCTGAAAGTGCATCGCGGACAGGTCGTGTGCCTCATTGGCCCGTCCGGATCTGGTAAATCCACGCTGCTGCGCTGCACCAATGGTCTGGAAGCCATCAATGGCGGTGAGATCAAAATTGATGGCACCGTGCTTACGCAGGATCCGAAACAGGTTCGTGCCATGCGCCAGCGCATGGGCATGGTGTTTCAGAATTTCGAGCTTTTTCCGCACAAGAATGCGCTCGGCAATATCATGATGGGGCCGACCACCGTTTTGGGTCTGTCGGAAGGGGAAGCAAAAGAACGTGCTTTGGCTTTGCTTGCCAAGGTGGGGCTTTCGGACAAGGCGGAAAATTTCCCGTCCAACCTGTCAGGCGGACAGCAGCAGCGCGTTGCCATCGCCAGAGCTCTTGCAATGGAACCGGAAGTCATGCTTTTTGACGAACCGACATCGGCGCTCGATCCCGAAACCATCGGCGAAGTGCTCAATGTCATGAAACGGCTGGCGGATGACGGAATGACCATGATTGTCGTGACCCACGAAATGACCTTCGCCCGGCGTGTTGCCGATCAGGTCGTGGTCTTTGCCGATGGGCAGATCATCGAACAGGGGCCACCGAAGCAAATTTTTGAAAATCCGAAAACTGCGCGCACGAAGGATTTCCTGAGCCATCTTGGCTGGGACGGCTGACGCATGGCAGTGCTTCCCGGATTGACGTATAATCCTGAAAAGCCGGTGCCTGGCGTGGGCGCTCCCCCCACGGTGGGAAGCATTCTCGATGCTATTCGTAACGATATCATCACCCTGCGCCTCATGCCGGGCAAACGGGTTTCAGAAAACGAACTCGCCCGACATTTCGGTACGAGTCGCACGCCGGTCCGCGAGGCCCTGTTGCGGTTGGTCGATCAGGGGCTTGTGGAGGTCTGGCCGCAGCGCGGCACCTTCATCATGCCGATTTCACTGGCCGCCGTGCAGCGCGCGCGTTTCGTGCGCAATGCGGTGGAAGTTGCGGTTTTCAAACGTGCCGCCGAAGAAGGGCTTGCTGCGTCCATAATGGCCGAACTCGACGCCATCATCGCGATGCAGGAAGGTTCAAAGGATTCTCCTGAGGATTTCACCATCGCTGACGATGCCTTTCATCGCACCGTCGCCAATGGAATCCGGATGGGCGACATATGGAGCCTACTGGAACGGGAAAAAGCCCAGTTTGATCGTTTACGCTTTCTAAGCCTGCCCAATGTTACTCCCGTTGAATTGCTCATCGAGCAGCATAAGGCCATGCTATCAGCTGTTAAACGCCGCGATCCGGCTGCGGCGGAAGCTGCCGTGCACGTTCATCTTTCGGAAGTTTTGAAAGTCACCGAACATTTGGCCCAGCGGTATCCCGATCTTATCGTCAACGACCTTTGAACGGCTGGATCAATAAGTCTCCGCTTCATGTTGGATGGCCGCGACTATGCCATTGGTAAGCATCCGATTGAGACACGAAACCACCTGTTCGGCAAATGGCCCTTCCATCAGCGCGGGCGGCAGCAGGCCCGGCAATGCGGCATAAGCGGCAAATATATCTGATGCAGATTTTGCATCGGCCAGCGCTGTGGTGATTTCTTCACCACGTGGATCATTCAGCGGATACGGCTGGCCATTCTCATGGTGACCCAGACCGTAACGCATCCACGCCGCTATGGCGAAAGCGAAGGCTGTGGTGTCACCGCCTTGTTCAATCAGTTCGACGGCTGGCGCAAAGATGCGCTGTGGCATTTTTTCCGAGCCGTCCATGGCGATCTGGCGCGTTTGGTGCGCAATGGCCGGATTGGCAAAACGACCGGCCAGTGCCTGCGCATAAGCGTCCAGATCGACGTCCATCGCGGGCAGGGTCTGTGCTGCGGCGCGCAAATGGCGCTGAACCAGCCTATTGAGCGCCGCGTCCGCCATTACATCGCGTACATAGATCTTGCTCGAGAGAAACCCGGCATAGGCCAGCATCGAATGACTGCCATTGAGCATGCGCAGTTTCATCTTTTCAAAAGGGTGGACGTCTTGCGTAAAGATCGCACCCATCGCTTCCCATGCCGGACGTCCGGCAGGGAAATGATCCTGGATCACCCATTGCGAAAAGGCTTCCGTCTCAATTGCAGCCTCGTCTTCGCAACCGATGGCTCGTGCGGCGTCGGCGCGGGTCCGGTCCGTTGGTTGCGGCGTGATGCGATCCACCATCGTTGCCGGGAAAGCAACCTCTTCTGCGATGCGGTTCGCCAGTTCAGGGCCATGCGCGCGCGTCGCAAAATCGATGATCGCAGAGCGTAACAACGCGCCATTATCCGGCAAGTTATCGCAGCTTAAGACGGTAAATGGCGACAGGTCCAATTCGAAGCGTCGTTTCAGACCCAATGTGATGAGGCCAAGCACGCCTCTAGGCTGGTCAGGCGTTGCGAGATCGGCTCTGACAGCCGGATGCGAGGGATCGCAACCGCCGCCACGCAAAAGACCGTAGCCTTTTTCCGTCACGGTGATGCTTACAATCCGGCACTTGGGCTCTGTCATGAAAGACAGCGCTTCAACGCCTGCAGTCCGTCCGGCAAGCACCTGTCTCACCGAACCGATGACGCGGCTTTCCTCACCACGCACGATCAGTGTGTAATAGCCATCTTGTGGATTAAGCGCCTCGGCCACGTCGGTTCCACGCAGCGAGACGCCGACGATCCGCCAGTCAGATGGTACTTGCGTCAGGGCTGCGTCGGTATAGGCGCCCAGATGCGCACGGGCAAAAGCGCCCAGTCCGAGATGCAGGATACCTGCATCGAGAGCCTGTGGATCATAAACGGGCCACGTGGCCCCATCCGTTGGGGTGCTTTTGGCCGATAGTCTCATCACGCGTTTCCTGTCGTCAGCGGGTGCTCCAGCGCGGTCATGATTCCACGCAGTTCCGCCAGACCTTTCAGGCGACCGATGGACGGATAACCCGGTTGTCCGCGTCGTCCAAGATCGTCCAGAATATCTTGTCCGTGATCGGGACGGAACGGAATTTGACAGTCCTTCCGACCGGCTGCCTTGCGACGGCGTTCTTCGGCTAGAATGGCAGCGACCATGGCGATCATGTCCGTGCCACCTTCCAGATGACCTGCTTCATGGAAAGAGCCATACTGGCCCGCATCTTCAATTGTGACATTACGCAGATGCAGGAAATGGACGCGGTCGCCAAGACGTTGCATCATTCCAGGCAAGTCATTGTCGCGTCGGGTGCCAAGCGAGCCGGTGCAAAGCGTGATGCCGTTGGCCGGGATATCCACCGCTTCTATGATCTGGCGGTAGTCCGCTTCCGTGGACATGACGCGCGGCAGGCCGAGAAGCGGGAACGGTGGGTCGTCCGGGTGACAGCACAGGCGCATGCCGAGTTCTTCGGCAAGCGGAGACACTTCCGAAAGAAAATCAATGAGATGACTACGCAGCCTGTCCGCGCTGATATTGTCATATTTGGCCAGATGCTCGCGCACATCGGCAAGGGAGAAGTTTTCGGCTGCACCCGGCAGACCGTAAACGGTATTGGCGGCGAGTTCCTCGCGCCGTGCATCGCTCATCGTTACAAAACGCTCTTTTGCAGCAAGCACCACATCGGCGGGGAAACTTTCGGCAGCGCCTTTGCGTTGCAGTATGTGAATGTCGAAAGTGGCGAAATCGATAAGATCGAAGCGCATACATGTCGCGCCGCTGTCCAGACGGAAGGCAAGATCCGTGCGTGTCCAATCCAGCACCGGCATGAAATTATAGCAGATCACCTCTATGCCAGCGCGGCTTAGATTGGTCATGCTGGTTTTCCAGTTGGCGATATGGGTCTTCCAATCACCGGTCTGACGCTTGATATCCTCGGACACAGGCAGGCTTTCCACCACTTCCCAAGCGAGGCGAGAGCGCGCGCCGTCCTTCATGCGTCCGATCTGTGCTTGTCGCAACGCAATTTCATCGGCTGTCCAGATCTCTCCGGTCGGAACGTGATGCAGGGCCGAAACGACACCTTCCACGCCTGCCTGCCGCATATCGTCAACTGACGTCAGATCCTTTGGACCGAACCATCTCCAAGTCTGTCGCACGTTTTTCCTCCATACATTATCCTCTGATTAGCAGATGGTAGACTAGTATGGAAGATAGAATAGATCAACATGACAGGCTGAATCGGCAAAGTTAACCGATAGAGTCAATGGACACGGCGGGCGCTCGCAGTACAATCTCCGACGAGGACACGAGTTTCATTCGTCAGAAAGGCACGCGGCTCAATTATGCAAGACACACTGTTAGCTGTTTCATGTGATCACGTATAGGACGCCCAGTTGGGGACCCAAGGACTGTCCTCACATAGTGACTGTCTGTCTCGGCATGGAGCACGCGAGGGCAGAAATGCGTCTTGTCACCTTGGCGCGCCTGTTGCTACATAGACTAGCAACTGTGTTTAAATTTGGCTTTGTTGGCTCCATGAGGCGCCGCTTTTGAGGATCGCGTTTGCGATTGTTACAAGCCTTCTTGCGACAGCGACGATAACGAGCTTGTTGAACAGGGCACGGCATTAGATTTTCGTAGAGTTCTCCGTGCAGCACCGGATGCGAAGTTGATCACCCTAAATAGCGGTGGCGGTAACGTTCAAGCCGGACTGTTGATTGCCGATGATATCAATCAGCGTAGTTTGGTGACTTACATCCCGAAAACAAGTAAATGCTTTTCCGCGCGTTCCTATATTTTCTTGGCTGGCAAGGAACGAAAGGCAGACGGCGCGCTCGGTGTTCATCAGATATCTTCGGATTCGCCGGACCTTGTCGGTGCTCAATTGGCGATATCTGACATAATTGAAGTGCTGAGCAGGTTTGATACTCTACCGGAAGTTATGCAGATCATTTTCAAGACGCCGCCTGACGATATGTATGTATTCAGTCAGGCAGAGATTGAAGTGTTCAAGCTCAATCGGTCCGGTGATGAACAAACAATAGTTAATTCACCGGAGGCAAGTGTCTTTTCTACCGGAAAAAATAGCGATGTACTGAAAACTGAGAAACCGCAACTGGTGTTTCAACCATTGTCCGGCTCAGCAGCCCACCGTTAAAACCCAATCTGTAGCGAAGCTCTCACCGTTGGAAGAACTTACCAAACCTCCGAACAGAATAGGCCCTGTACACAGGACTGGATCTCTTCGGGGAAGACATATATCGACTATTCGCGTCAATGATGCCGCGGCGTGTGCCAAAAGCTGCCTCGCAATGAACGGACACTCTTTCAATAACGTGACAGCATTACAATCGCTGCACAGCGATTTCAAATAGCCGCCAACGCATCAAGAAGAACCGTTTCAGTTCCGGTCTTGCCGGATTTAAAGAAGAAGATAATTTCTTCATTGCCTTCACTTCGGCAGAAACCGGTTCCGATGCCGTTATCGGGGAGAGCTCGAAGTCGCTGCAAACCAAGGCGTTTTATGACGCCACCCGAAGTTTCACCTCCAACCACGATAAGCTTGTCGATGCCAAGTTCGGAAATAGCTGCAGCAAGCTCAGATATAAGCTTTTCACCCTTTTCGCTTGCGCCGCGAACGCCCAGCTCTGTCTGGATTTCTTTGACACGAGTATCACTGACCGCCGTTGAAATGAGGTAAGGCTGTTTGCCGTGATGATCTTTTGCCCAATCCATTGCTTTTGACACCATGGCGTCGATATCGCCATCTTTGGTAAGGTCCAAAGTCAAAACCGGGTACTGTTTGGCAAAAACCGCAATCTGTCCATCCGCAATCGGACCAACTGTTCCCACCAGAACCGCGGCAGTGCCGTGGCTTGGTAGCGGTGGCGCAACGGTTATGGCTGGCTTGGGCGCAAAGCGATCAATTCCAAGCTGAATGAGAACAGCGTCGGAGCTGACCATTGTTGGTTGTTCCCGTGCCAGTTCGGCGGCTATCTTGACGTCACCGTCATCGCTTGCATCGACAACGCAATAGCATTTGCCTGCATTTGCGAGCTGATCAAGATGTTCTTGCGCTGCGTCCTTGCCTTCAAGCAGTATGGAGTGGGGCAAAAGCCCGATCGGCTCGTTCGTCTGTTTTCCGATGAAACGCACCATGTCGGGATCGCTCATTGGAGTGGCTGGGTCATAGCGCTTGACGGATTCAGAGATGAGGCGGCTTCGATAGAAGAGATAGCCTTGATGAACCGTGGCGTTGAACTTGGGAAAGCCGGGGCAGAATAGAAGACTGCTGGGGTTATAGCGTGCGCGCAACAGATCGGCGGCAGGCCCAACGTTACCCTGTTCCGTTGAGTCGAAACTGGCACAGACTTTGTAAATGACCTGATCGCAACCGATTGCATCAAACGCATCAGCTGCGCGTGTAATCTGTTCTCGTGCTTCGTCCGGATCAGCGAGGCGTGTCCTGCCCGCCCAAATAACGACAGCCTCGCCTGCGCATTCGCGGATAGCTTCAATATCCGTCACGACAGCGGTCCTGATGCCTGCTGTTTCATAGTAAGCAGCGACCATCAACGCGCCTGTCATGTCGTCGGCGATGATCCCAAGAGTACCGTTATTCCCCATTTTTATCCTCGTGTCATGCCATGCGTAACTGCGCGTCACAAATAATGAAATTTAATTCCAATTAAGTATCATTTTGATGGACCACGTCAATTGCCGGGATTATGAAGTTAGGCATCATCAAAACTCTTGGCTGCCAAGAACGGGGAACAAACGATGCCAACCGATTATGATCAGAGCCTTACAGCACGTCGCGCCATCGTGGATGCGATGCGCCATATGGAACAGAAAGGCTTCAATCACGGCAGCAGCGGTAATATCAGTATCCGGGAAGGCGAGCATATCTGGGTTACGCCGACCGGCGCCACATCGCTTATGAAGCCTGAAGACATGAGCCTCGTTTCGATTGAAGGCGAGCATTTTGCGGGCAGGGTGCCTTCCAGCGAATGGCGAATCCATACAGAAATCATGCGCAATCATCCCGAAGCAGGTGCTGTTATCCATTCGCATGCGGATAGCTGCGTTGCATTGTCGTGTCTGCGTAAGCCATTGCCTGCATTCCATTATATGATTGCTTCGTTTGGCGGGAACGAGGTTCCCTGTGCTGATTACCGCGTGTTTGGTTCCGATGCTTTGGCCTATGAAGTCGTTCGCGCTATGGGCAACCATCGCGCCTGTCTGATGGCGAGCCATGGAATGGTGGTGTGGGGCCGGGATATGGCCCATGCAACGTTGCTGGCAGAAAAGCTCGAAACACTGGCGCGCCAGTACATATTGGCGTGTCAGATTGGTGAGCCGGTTCTCCTGAGTGAGGCTGAGCTTGATGAGGTTCGCGCGCGCTATGGATACTACGGCAGCAAACCGATGCCGCGCTGATCGCTGATAAGAACAGGCCCGAATGAAAATTCGGGCCTGATTTGCATTGTGGATCAGGCGCGAGAAGGCCCTGTTTCCTGAAACCGGTCCAGCACATTGCGGGTAATGGTGGTGGTATAGGCGCAGTTGCGCTTGAGGCCCATCACCCATTCACAAAGCCCGGCAGTAACCACTTCACCGTCGCCTTGCTTCATGGAAACGAGCATGCCCGCACCATGTGCCAGACGCTTGCGCGCCGCTTCATAACCATCAGGTGCCATTTCGCAGATGCCCTGCAGGTCGCTATCGCGAACATAGTAACGATGTCCCTGACCATCGAGTTCATATTCGTAGATCGATGCTGGCGTCATGGCGAGAATTTCGATCTTTTCGGTCGGTACGCCATGCTCTTCTACGGCATAGGGGAAGCCGTTCTTGAATGAATAGTTGAGCCCATCGACCTCATAACCGAAGATCTGGGCTTCGTGACCAAAAATATCCGCATAACGCAGATGCGTGCCTTCGAAGATCCAGTGTTCTGGTTGATATACGGTGAGCCCGCGCGAGCCACGGGGAGAGAAACCGCCCCAGCTGCCATACATTCCGTTTTCACCGTTAACACCCACCGTTGATGCTCCGGGCCAATTGACTGCACCACTTGCCCAGTTTGCCGTGCACAAGTGTTTCCGATCGGTCTGCATGATGGGGTCTTGTGTCGGTGCTTTGGTCTTCCAGCACACTTGCGTCTGTCCATCATTCTCAAGGCGAATCTGCCAGAGAAAGTTGCCACCAAAGCGTGCAAGATTCCCGCCGCGTGCGACAAAATCCTCGACGGTCTTGCGCATGTCCCATGACCAATATTCGTCATGACCAACGGTCACAAGACAATTGTAATCATCGAGGATTGAGGGGTTATAGTGGAGATCGGTTTGAGTGATGTAGTCGATCTGGTAGCCCGCCGCTTCAGCCCATCTCACGAAGTAACGCTCATACTGTGCGTAACCTGCAGAGGAATAATATTGCGAGAATCCCATCGTATAGCCCCATTCCTTGGATGGGTATCGGGTCGCATCGCCCATGTCTTGCCAGACGGGATTGCAGACGCGCGCAGCTCCCTCCGGTAGCCAGATCATCCCTTTGGACCACGGACGGCGCAGGCTCAAGATGGGTGAGCCTTCGTTCTTATTTGGACCCCATGTTCCAAAATAGTGGTTCGCGCCGCCCCAGTCGTTATAAGCCATCCAGGTGCCAGTTGCGAACATCAAGAGAATGCGACCGGAACGGGTCTTCTTCGTCGGGCGGACCACAACGAAATGATGCTGAACAAAGCGCTCGCCGCCGGGGCGCATACATGTCGAGACAACGCGATAGAAGCCGGAACGAGCGTCCTCGGGGATTTTCCAGCTATAGAGGACGGGCCAATCGCAGCCGTCCATATAGGCCGTTTCTGATGTTTTGGTGAAACTGCCGGGAAGGTCGAAAGCCTCATCCATCATCTGAGGTTCATGACCGTCCCGATATATCTGGATCGACCATGTCTTGGCCGTAGTGGAGGCATGAAATTCGACCGTTTCGCCGGGGTCGTAAGACATTTTTTCGGTATAGACGAAGACTTCGGGAAGTTTCGGATCTTCACGCGGAAACTGATAGCGATAGTCGGAAAGAAAGTGCTCGTCCGCAAAGCCCTTGCGAACAGCCCATGGCTTGATCGCGTGCGGCCCCATTTCGGGAAAATTAAACTTGTCGCGGGACATTTTGAGCTTCCTCCTTGAATCAAAAATTCTGATTGCTGTTCAATGCCGAACGATCGGCATCGCCGGGATTGTCTTGTTCGTATTGCTGAAGGCGCTTTAGAAGGGCAGCGCCTCCTTCTATGAGGTCGAGTTGGATGGCGAGGCGTAACGCATAGCTGTCGCGGTTGCTGAGCGCCGTTAAAATGTTCTCGTGCTGGTGGCGTCCGGGATAGCTCGGTTTTGCCGTTGGGTAGAGTTCCGAAACAAGTGGGCCAACCCTGATCCAGAGACTTTCAAGCACGTCTATCAGATGCGCCATCCGGCTTTGTTTATAGAGCGCGAAATGGAAGTCCGAATTTATCTGCAGGGCCGTGCGCCAATCTTCCATGCGCTCGGCTTCGGTCAGATGCTGATGGATGGTTTCCAGTCTGGTGATGGTTTCGTCGGATATATTTGTCAGCGCATGTTCGGCCGCTAGAGGCTCCAGAACGAGCCTCATCGCGCGGATTTCCTTGTACTCAGCCAAGCTTAAACGCCGTACGCGAATATAAAAGCGTGGTTTGATTTCAATCGCGCCTTCGCGTGACAACTGCATGAGCGCTTCGCGAACAGGCGTTTCCGATGTGCCCAGATCCTGAGCCAGTTGACGAACCTTGAACCGCTGATGCGGCTTGAACTGTGCCCGCAGCAGCCCTGATTTGAGCTGCTGGTACACAATGTCTGAAAGGTTGTCCCTTTCGTCGCCCGGCTGTTCGCTCACGCTTTTTCCTTACCGGGTGGAGATTGCCTTGAAAGCGTCTTCCGTCCGGGAAAGAGCGTCGTCGATCACCGCATCCGTGTGTGCGCAGGAGATGAACATGTTGTGCTTGTGGTGCAGGTAAACGCCGCGGTTCAGCGCTTCGCGACAGAAACGTGCGCCAAGCTGTGCATCCGTATCGCCGACAAATTGTACCAGCGGCATTGCGGCAGGTCCGGTTTGCAGCAGCTCAAAACCATGTGCGCGTGCCTGAGCATCAAGACCGGTGCGCAGGCGTTCGCCCGCATGTTTCATGCGTGCAGGACCATCAATACGCTTCAGTTCCTTGATGGTGGCAACTGCTGCTGCCATGGATGCACCGGCATACCAAAACGAACCAGTCATGTAAGCTTGTCCTGCAGATTCACGGAACCGGTTGGTTCCGGTGACTGCTGCAAGCGAATAACCATTGGCGATTGCCTTGGAATAAGCGGCAAGGTCAGGCTCAACGCCGGTTCCGCGCCAGCTTCCACCCAGATCAATGCGGAAGCCGCCACGCACGTCATCAAGAATGAGCGCCGCACCCGCCGCATCGCAAAGGGCGCGTGCCGTCTTGGCGAATTCTGTGGTGGGAAGTTCCTGCGGGATGGCAAGGTCGTGCTTGAAGGCGGAGACAATGATTGCAGCCAGATCGTCACCGGCTTGTTTTGCGGCGGCAGTGAGGCTTTCAACATCGTTGTAAACATAGTGGACGAGGTGAGCACGATCTTCGGCTGTTACGCCGACCAGTGATGGCGTACACCATGGCACAGCACCGTGATAGGCACCCTTAGCGACCAGAACCTTGCGGCGTTTGGTTGCGCCGCGTGCGATTGTTACGCAGCTGGTCGTGGCGTCGGTGCCGTTCTTCTGCAGCAATGCCCAGTCGGCATGGGGTACCGTTTCAACGAGCAGCTCTGCAAGTTCAACAGCGTGCGCTGTTGGACCGTTGAGGCAGTCGCCAGCCTTTATCTGGCTGAGTGCTGCAGCGTCCACGAGTTCATTACGGTGGCCCAGAATGATGGGACCCCAAGCACACATGAAATCAATATAGCTGTTGCCATTGACATCTGTCACATGGGCACCCTCGCCAGAAGCGAAATACTGCGGATATCCCTCCGGAAGTGACGCTGCGCGCTGGTGTCCCCACATGCCGTTAGGGATCACCCGTTCGGCGCGTGCACGAAGCTCCGCGTCTGGATTGTGTTCGCTCAGGGACTGGGTCGAAGTGGAATGCGCAGGCATTAATTGTCTCCCATTTGACGACATTTTTACGTTCGTCACCTTGAATTATGATATATCAAAATTGATCCTTGTTGCGATGATATGTCAAGAGAGATTCCAAAATTCGGGATAATTATTCGCGATCGGGGAATTTTGCCAGGTTCAATCCATAGTAGCGGGTGCTTTTCCAGGTTGATTGTCGAAAACGCTAGGTAAAGCAGCGTGAATAAGGAGTGATGGGTCATTTTGATTGAGAAATTTGATATATCATTATGGACATGGATGCGGAATGCGGGTTAAGCTCTGCCAACAACAAAAACATCAGGGGAAAGCATGGCTAGCCAGAAGAGCATGCCCGATTCCGGGCTGGGTATCAGCATTCAGGGCGTGAGTAAAAGTTATGGGAACTTCACCGCCGTTGATGGTCTCGACATGGAGATCGCGCCGGGTGAGTTCCTTGCCCTCTTGGGGCCTTCGGGTTCCGGCAAATCAACTATCCTGATGATGCTGGCCGGTTTCGAGCGTCCCGACAAAGGGCGTATTCTGTTTGGCAGCAACGATTACACCCGCGTACCTCCGCATAAACGCAATATCGGCATGGTTTTTCAGCATTACACGCTGTTTCCCAATATGACGGTGCTCGATAATGTGGCCTTTCCACTTAAAACAAGGCGTGTGCCAAAAGAAGAACGGCACCGTATTGCCCGCGAGGCACTCGCCCGCGTGCGACTTGCCGATTTCGCCAATCGCAGTCCGAAGCAATTGTCGGGTGGACAGCAGCAGCGCGTTGCGCTGGCTCGTGCAATTGTCTATTCGCCGCGCGTTCTTCTGATGGATGAGCCTTTGTCTGCGCTGGACAAAAATCTGCGTGAGGAAATGCAGATCGAGATCAAGCGCCTTCATTCCGAACTGGGTATGACCATCGTGTTCGTCACGCACGATCAGGGCGAAGCGCTGACAATGGCGGATCGCGTTGCGATCCTGCAAGACGGACATATTCAGCAAATCGCGAGCGCGCGGGAACTCTACAACCGACCTGCCAATCTGTTTTCCGCAAGCTTCATCGGTGAAATGAACCTGATCCCGATCGTTTGGGATGGGACCAAGGCGCAAGCCTCTGACGGCACCGTGGTTTCGATACCCTCTGAAAATGTCATGGGAGCCAAATCCGGCAATGCGTTGATGGCAGTTCGTCCGGAACGCTTAATTCCTGCGGAGCAGGGATTGGAAATCACCGTTCGTGATGTGATCTATGCCGGTCCGGACACCGCCATTCTAGGGGCAATGGCCGACGGAACAGAACTGCGCGCAAGACTGGCGAGTGCGGCGGTTCCTGACATTGGCGCAGGACAAAAGCTGCGATTGGGCTTTGCTCCCGAAGCAAGCCTCGTCTATTCCCGTGCGAGCTGAGCCGATGTTGAAAATGTTCTTTGAGCCAGACGGGCGCAAGCTATCGAAAGGCGGAATGCTTCTTCTGCTTTTGCCATTCTTCTCGCTGCTTTTGCTGTTCTTTATTTATCCGTTGGTCAGTCTGCTCGCTTTGTCTGTGACAGAGCCTTCGGTTTCGTTGGACAATTATCAGCGGGTTTTCTCAAATCCGGTTTATCTCAATGTGCTGGGACGCACGGTCTTGATTGCCGCGCTGGTCAGCGTGATCGCGCTGCTGATGGCCTATCCCATTGCATGGCTGATGGCGCATTCGAGCGGACCAAAACTGATCTTCATAACCGCCTGCATCCTTTTGCCGTTCTGGTCGTCCGTGCTGGTGCGAACCGCTGCCTGGGCAGTGCTTTTGCAGCGTAATGGATTGGTCAATCAAGGCTTGCTTCAACTTGGTCTCATCGATCAGCCGCTGAAGCTGCTTTATACCCAAACCGCAGTTCTCATTGCTATGACGCATGTCCTCTTGCCGTTTGTGGTTCTGCCGATCTATGGCGCTATTCGTAACGTGCCGCGGGATTATGCGAGAGCTGCTGCCATCCTCGGCGCTGGCCCAATACGAACCTTCTTGGAGGTCATTTTCCCGCTTACCCTGCCGGGAGTTATGGGCGGGATGATTCTAACCTTTCTCACCGCACTTGGCTATTTCATCACGCCTTCGCTGCTTGGTTCGCCGAAAGAAATGATGATTGCGACGCTGATTTCCCAGCAGCTGCGTGAAACACTGGATTGGCCATTCGCAGCAGCGCTGGTCGGCATCCTTACACTTCTCGTCATGACGGTTTCGCTGGTCTTCGGTCGTGTGTTCAAGTTCAACCGGATGATGGGAGGCAATGCATGAACAGCCGCAATTTGCTCCTCAATGCCTATGTCTATCTGGTGTTGTGCTTCCTCGTTGTGCCAATCCTTATCATTCTGCCAATGGCGTTTAGTGAGACCGATTACATCACCTTTCCGCCACGCGGATTTACGTGGCAGTGGTTTGGTGCCTTCTTTCAGTCTGCACAATGGATGAGTGCAACGGCATTCAGCGCGAAAATTGCATTTTTCACGGCGATTTCGAGCGCAATTATTGGGTTATGTGCAAGCTATGCGATAGTTCGCGGCAAGGGCGCACTCGCGACCATTTTCCAGACCTTGCTTATTGGCCCCATCGTTGTGCCGCATATCGCCTTGGCGATTGCGCTCTATCTGATGTTTCAAAGTGTCGGACTGACAGAGACAACGGCCGGTTACGTTTTTGCGCACACAATTATAGCATTGCCTTTCAGCGTGTTTACGATTGTAGCAGCGCTCTCGCAGGTCGATCCCGCTTTGGAAGATGCGGCAATGTGTTGTGGCGCCAATCGCTTTTTGGCTTTTCGCGCCGTGACCTTGCCGCTGATATGGCCGAATGTTTTATCGGGCGCGTTGTTTGCCTTCGTCATATCGTTTGATGAACCGGTAATTTCGTTCTTTCTCGCAGGTGTGCGCGACAAGACCCTGCCGCGCATGATGTTCGATGATATCGAGCAGAATCTGACACCGATTATCCCAGCGATTGCCGTGATGCTCACGCTGCTTTCCATCATTGTTCTGGTGGGGGCCGCAGGGCTGCGCGCGCTTGCTACGCGTTCACAGCAGGCTGTGTCTGAAGAATAAGAAAACCATAGAAGTGAGGGAAACATGTTCAAGAAAACTACCAGATTACTGATGTGCGCCGGGTTGCTGCTTGCAGCCGGATCGATAGTGGCCAAAGCTGACAGCGTTGTTTATGCGACGACTGGCGGACAGATGCGCCAGACGCTCGAGAAAGAGTTCTACGGGCCTTTCAAGGAAGAAAGCGGCACGGATGTCGTGCCGTTTGATATTGAGGTGCCGGATCAATGGGCGCGTGTCGAAGCCATGAAGCGCGCCAACAAATTTGAGTTTGATATTGTTACGGCAACGGGTCCCGATCTGGTCGACAAAGCCGATCTTCTTTTGACGATTGATTGCTCGAAACTCCCGAATGTCGAAGCGAAAGGCGTCGAAGGCTCCTGCAAGGAAAAGGGTGTTGCAAGAACGACGGGCGGTATGCTGCTCGCCTATGACACATCCGTTTACAAGGACAAGGTGCCTCAGACCTGGGCTGATTTCTGGGATGTGAACACGTTTCCCGGCCCGCGTGGATTGCCGGATACGGGTGATCGTGACTGGTGGTTGCCGGCTATCGCACTGATCGCTGATGGCGTGCCGCGCGACAAGATTTTCCCGATGGATCTGGACCGTGCTTATAAAAAGCTTGACGAAATCAAGCCGCATATCAGCGTGTGGTGGAAGACGGGCAATCAGGTGGCACAGATCATGCGCGATCAGGAAGTCGCCATGACGATGTCCTATTCCGGCAGAGCATTGAGCGCCATGAATGATGGTGCGCCATTCAATGTAAGCTGGAATGATGCGGTGATGGACACAGGCTATTTCGCTATCCTGAAAGATGCTCCTAATCCAGAAGGCGCCCTGAAGTTTATCAATTACTTCTATGGTCATGCAGCAGGCCATCCGGCTTTCATCAAGACAGCAAACTACGCGACCCATTCAAAAGAAGGCGTGGCTTTGCTGCCTGAAGCTGAACAGAAGAATTACGCAACATCGCCGGACAACTACAAATTGCTGCTTGTCCCGGATTTCAAGTGGATCGGCGAAAACCGCAACATGCTGCGTGAGCGCTGGCAGAACTGGCTCGCTGAATAAGCAAAGTCTCAAGGTAATGTCAGGCCGGTGCCCTCGTGGCATCGGCCTTTTTTGTTTGGATTAATCTGTATAGGCAGACGACTTCAGATGCCTGACAAGAGCCGCCCCACCTTCGATAAGGTCCATGCGGATAGCCATGCGCAGGGCGTAAGAGTCCCGATCACGCAAGGCAGCCAGAACCTCTTCGTGCTGGTGAGGCCCGGCATAAGATGGCACAGCGTTGGGATAGAGTTCAGACAGGACTGGACCAATACGCATCCAGAGCGCTTCAAGCACATCAATCAGATGTTTCATGCCTGAACGACGATAGATGACGAAATGGAAATCAAAGTTTGTCTGCAATGCTTCTGGCCAGTCGCCGCTTTTTTCTGCAGCGATCAGTCGGTGATGCAGGTGTTCAAGCTGAAGAATGTCTTCTTCGGTGATATGCGGCAATGCACGCTCCGCCGCCATGGGTTCAAGCTCCAGACGCATCGCCCGAATTTCTTCGTACTCATCGGCTGAAAGCTTGCGCACGCGGATGTAATAACGCGGCTTGATCTCGATGGCGCCTTCGCGGGAAAGCTGGATCAGAGCTTCGCGGACGGGTGTCTCCGATGTCCCCAAAGAGCGAGCAAGATCACGAACCTTGAGCCGCTGAAGCGGAAGAAGTTGCGCCTGCATCAGCTGCGACTTGAGCGTATTGTAAACGGTGTTGGACAACACCTCACCAGATTCCGCCTGCGCTTCTTCCGCGATTGCTTCGTCGAGTTCAGTCAATCTGCTGTCCGGTTCGTTTACAACATTCATCAATAGGCTCCAATTGCCGGGCGCATCCTTGTCGAGCGGTCGAATATATTAATTCCCTGGCACGACTCAAATGCCCATATGTTTGCATGCCAGAACCATCTGTGCATCAAGCATCGGTACACCATTGATAATCCTGCACCCTTTGGCTTGAGCCAATTGCAGCAAACGCGTCATCGGCGGATTGACGATGATGTCGGATATTATGGTGTCAGAGGAAACTCCTGTCAGATCCAGCGGAAGCTCGTCTTGCTCGGCCATGCCAAGCGATGTCGTATTGACGATGAGGTCGAAGTGGTTGCCGTGATCGGGTCCACTTTGGAGTGAGCAGTCTGGGTAAGCAGATTGTATATCCGTGGCGAGGGCTGCAGCTTTTGCAGTATCGCGATTGGCGATCCACAAGGAACGCGCTCCCGCTTTTGCCAGCCCAAAACCCACAGCACGCCCGGCGCCGCCTGCTCCCAGCATCAAAACAGACATGCCTTTAGGTTCGATACCATTGCTGCGCAATCCTTCGATAAAGCCTGGGCCATCCAAATTGTCACCAACAAGGCGACCGCTTTCCTCCCGACGCACGAAGTTGACGGCGCCAATCTCTTGCGCGGCATCTGTTGTAGCGTCGAGAAGCGGAATGATCGCGATCTTGTGTGGGATAGTCACACCAAAGCCGCTTACATTGCCCATTTTTCGAATGGATTGCGTGACTTGCGCAAGATCATCAGGATGAACATGCAAGGGAGCTGCCGCTGCATTCTTCCCGGTCTTGTCGAAGTGAGTATTGAAGACGTGGCTTGCCCGCACATGACCGACTGGATGCGCTAGCACGAAAAGGATTTTGCTCTTGCCGGTAACTTCCATGGATTAAGCCCTCGTCATTTCGCGTGCGATGATGATCCGCTGAATTTGTGACGTGCCTTCATAAAGACGGAACAGGCGCACATCGCGATAGAAATGCTCGACAGCATAGTCTTGCATATAGCCGGAGCCCCCATGTATCTGAACGGCGTGATCTGCGACGCGTCCCACCATTTCAGAACAATAGAGCTTGCAACTTGCCGCCTTGCGAATGATTGCCGGGTCCCGATCATCGAAAGCGCGCGCTGAATCGAGCGCCATGCATCGTGCTGCATAGGCTTCGGTGCTCATATCCGCCAGCATTGCCTGTATCATCTGGTGTTCCGCGATGGGTTTGCCGAACTGAACGCGGGTTTTGGCGAAACCGACGGCTTCATCGATCAATCGCTCTGCCATGCCTGTGCAGACGGAGGATATATGCAGCCTACCGCGGTTGAGAACTTTCATTGCTGTCTTGAAGCCACGGCCTTCCACACCACCAATGATGTTTTCCGCAGGGATACGAACATTCTCCAGATAGACATCACAGGTCTGCGTGCCGCGTTGCCCCATTTTATGGTCCGCCTTACCAACGGTGAGGCCGGGTGAATTGCGGTCAACCAGAAATGCTGTGACGCCGGAAGGTCCGGCTTCGCCTGTTCGTGCCATGAGCGTGAACACGCCAGCAATCGGTGCGTTGGTTATGAAGCGCTTTACGCCGTTGAGAATATAAACATCGCCGTCTTTTACTGCCGTGGTTTTGACTGCACCTGCATCGGACCCCACATCGGGCTCGGTCAGGGCGAAGGAGCCAATGATTTCTCCACTCGCTAGCCTCGGCAACCAATAGGTTTTTTGGGCTTCAGTGCCGTCAGCGATGATTCCTTGCGATCCGATACCGTTGTTGGTGCCGATGACAGAACGAAATGCCGGTGAGGTATAGCCGAGTTCAAAACCGACGAGGACTTCTTCCTCCATCGTCAGCCCAAGTCCATCATATTGTTCAGGTATTGAAAGGCCGAACAAGCCCATGGCACGCATGTCGTCTATGACATCGGTGGGGATGCTGTTTGTTTCTTCCACCCGTCTTTCGACGGGCATCAACCGCTCTCTGACAAAGCGTCTGATCGTACCTAACAGTGATTGAAAGGTCTCCGGGTCGCGGATCATGAAGTGCCCCTTCGCGGGTGATTTCAACAAAGATGAAACACGTCGCGTTTTGCAGAAATATCCTATTGCTAAGGGAATGTTTCATAGATTAAAGTTCGAGACAATATAAAATGAAATTAAATTCCATTTGTGAGTTTTGCCATGATTGGAGTGGGTTCAGGGGAGGTTGGGGAGAGGATGACCGAGCTTACCGATGTGGTGGTCGAAAGCTGTCCGGCGGCAGGTGTGGCCTTACTGGAAATCAATCGTCCAGAAGCACTCAATGCATTGAATATGGATATCCGCCAGAAACTGTCAGAAACAGTTTATCGGCTTGCGAGTGATGCGGAAACGCGGGTTATCGTCATTGCGGGCAAAGGTGGAAATTTCGCCGCTGGTTCAGATGTTAAAGTGTTCGCACAGACTGGCGCGGGAGAAATTCTCGCCCAGCGGCTTCATCGTTACTGGGAGAGTCTCGCTCGTTGTCCCAAGCCTGTGATCGCTGCCGTGGAAGGCTATGCGCTGGGCGGTGGTTGTGAGCTTGCAATGCACGCCGATATTATCGTTGCATCAAAAACTGCAAATTTCGGTCAGCCAGAAATCAAACTCGGATTGATGCCTGGCGCAGGGGGTACGCAACGGCTCTTACGGGCGATAGGCAAATATAAGACCATGCTGCTTGCTCTGACGGGAGAAATGCTCTCGGCGGTGGACGCGGAAAGATACGGTCTCGTCAGCCGATTGACGGACGAAGGGCAGGCGTTGGAAGAAGCGCTAAAGCTCGCCGGAAAAATTGCCCTGATGCCACCGCTTGCAGCCGAACAAATCAAAGAGGCTGTCACTCACGGCGAAGATGCACCTCTTGAAACAGCTCTGAGACTGGAGCGCAAAGCGTTCCAGCTTCTCTTCGACACGGAAGACAAGCGGGAAGGCATTGAGGCCTTCTTGTCCAAACGCAAGCCTCAGTTCAAGGGGCGCTAGTATGGCTGCGATGTCGGAGCAATATAGTCTTATCAATAAAGTTGGTATCGTTGGTGCCGGGATTATGGGGATCGGCATAACCGAAACCATGGCTGCCGCTGGTCTGACTGTTTATATGTTCGACCAGCTTCCCGGAAAAGCCGAGGCTGCAAAACAGGAGCTTTCAAAGCGCCTGGATAACCGGGTTTCGCGCGGGAAACTGGACTCGGATACGGCTGCAGGTGTTCTTGATCGGATCACACCTGTTGATGCTCTTGGCGATTTGGCTGAGGCCAACCTTGTCATAGAAGCTGTTGTTGAAGACATTGGCGTGAAGCGGGAGCTGATTGCCGCGCTTGAAAAATGTCTTCCGCCTGAAGCGATCATCGCAACGAACACATCGTCTTTGTCGGTAACTGCAATTGCCGGTAAAGCTCGAGATCCGCGGCGCATAGCCGGGTTTCACTTTTTCAATCCCGTTCCGCTAATGCGGGTTGTGGAAGTAATCAAAGCTTCGCTGACGGATGCCAGGGTTCTTGATGTTCTGAAGGAGCTTGCGGTACGGATCGGTCATCGACCCGTGATGGCTTCCGATACACCGGGTTTTATCGTCAACCACGCTGGTCGTGCTTATGGCACGGAAGCGCTTGCGATGATCCGGGAAAATATCGCTGATTTCACCACGATTGATGCAATTCTGCGGGATGCTGCCGGGTTCCGCATGGGGCCTTTCGAGCTTCTTGATCTGACAGGACTTGATGTGTCGCATCCCGTCATGGAAGCGATCTACGGGCAGTATTATCAGGAGCCCCGTTATCGCCCTTCGGTTATCACGCGGCAGCGCCTTGATGCAGGTCTGCTTGGACGCAAAAGCGGGCGCGGCTTTTATGATTATTCAGACGATGCCACCACAGCTGTAGCAAGCGATGGCCCGCGCAGCCTGCCCAAATCGGTGACGATTATCGGCGATACACCTGACAAGGCGCTGCATAAGCTCGCGAAGCAGGCAGGCGTTCCAGTCATCAATGATGTAAGTGCGAGCGCGCTGGTTCTGATCGGTTTGATCGGTGATGATCTAACCTCGACAATTGTGCGGGAAGGTCTGAACTCTGCCAACACCATTGGCTTTGATCCGCTATTTGGCATCGACAGACACCGAACGCTGGTCGCTTCACCGGGAGCAACTGACCTTACGCGGCAAGAGGCTCTCGCTTTGGCGCAGTCCGATGGAGTCAAAGCGTCGCTGGTTGAAGATACATGCGGAACTGTTTGCCAGCGTGTTTTGGCAATGATTGTGAATATCGCAGCCGATATCGTTCATCAAAACATAGCATCAGTCGATGACCTCGATGCTGCCGTGCGTTTGGGACTCGGCTATCCATATGGCCCGCTTGAATGGGGCGACCGGATCGGAGCCGATATCGTCGTCCATATTCTGGATCGCATGTTTGGGAGAACTGGCGATCCGCGATATCGCGCCAGCCTGTGGCTGCGCCGCAGGGCAGAACTGAAACTGCCATTGGCAGAATGCAATTAGGGAACCTTTATCATGGCCGAGAAAATTGAACTGAAACCTTCTGCGCCCTGGTATCGGCTCAATGTGACGGAAGATGACTGGCGCGCTGCAAAAGCCGGTGATCTGTTGAAATGGTATAGCCAGATGAAGCTCATCCGGCGCTTTGAGGAAAAAATACTCGACTTTGAGAAAGCGGGGCTGGTTCATGGTCCGGCTCATGCCAGTATTGGGCAGGAAGCTGCGGCAGTGGGCGCCATGTCGATGCTCGGTTCCAATGACCAGATCAATGGTACACATCGTGCGCATCACCAGGTGCTGACGAAGCTGATCAATGCACAGACGCCATCGGATTTCGATATTCTTCAATCCGATTTTACCGACGATATGAATGATGCCGTCTATCGTTTGATGGCAGAGATTATGGGGCTTAACCCCGGCTATTGCGGTGGTCGTGGCGGCTCGATGCATATGCGCGATGCCGCATCCGGCATTGCAGGCACAAGTGCTATCGTTGGTGGCAATATCCCTCATGCCGCCGGCTATGCGCTTGCCGATAAACTGCTTGGCAGAAAAGGCATATCGGTCGCATTCTTTGGCGATGGCGCTTCCTTACAGGGAGCTACCTATGAAGCGATGAACATCGCTGCACTCTATCGTTTGCCGGTGATTTTCTACGTCGAAAACAATCTCTACGCGGTGTCGACACACATTCAGGATGCCACGCGCGAAACACGCATTGCGTCGCGCGGTCCAATGCTGGGCTTCCCTGGCATTGAGTGCGACGGAATGGATGTTGTCGCTGTTCATCAGGCAATGCGTGATGCCTGTCAGATCATTGAAGAAGAAGGCGGCCCGGTCGTTATTGAAGCGCAATGCTATCGCTACCTTCATCAAAGCGGGAGCAAGGCCGGAAGCGATTTCGGCTATCGTACAGGCGAAGAAGAGGAAGAGTGGAAGCGCCGTGATCCAATCGCGCAGGCAGAGCGGCGCTTGAAGGAGCTTGGCATTGCCAGCGATGCAGAGCTTGCCGAGATCGACGAGAAAGTCAGTACCGCAGTGCAGGCTGCAGGATCTCACCTGACTGAAACAGCACCCGGTAGCAATGTGCTGCGGATACCTGATGCTCTATGGCCTTCAGCAGAAAGTGTCGATGAAGGCATACTTGGCGACGGGCAGGAGTTCTCTGATGCTCGCTTTAGCGAGATTGAGGACTATTCCGCCGACGAGCTTGTGAAGGTGCGTTTTGCGGCGGCTGCGTCCGATGTTCTTGGTAGGGCAATGGAGAAAGACCCGACAATCATCGTCATGGGTGAGGATGTTCACCGTTTTGCCGGTGGCGTCAGCGGGTTCACCAAGAACGCACTTGAGCTGTTCCCGGGAAGAGTGCTCGCCATGCCGATTGCGGAAAATGGTTTTACGGGCGTTGCGCTGGGAGCGGCCTTGCGGGGACTGCGCCCGGTTGTGGAAATCATGTTCGGTGACTTCTGCTTTGTTGCGGCTGATCAGATCGCCAATGGTATTTCCAAAGTCCGTCATATGTTCGGCGATGGTTTTCCCGTGCCGATTGTGATGCGCGTTCGCGTGTCGCCGCACACTGGCTACGGCTCTCAGCATTCGGGTGATCCATCGGCATTGTTTGCCATGTTTCCGGGATGGCGTGTCGTATCCCCTACCAATGCCTTTGACTATGTCGGGTTGATGAACAGCGCGCTCAAGTCAAATGACCCTGTGGCCATTATCGAGCATGTTGAGTTTTATCAGCGTGAAAGCCTCGTGCCCAAGGAAGACCGTGATTATTGTATTCCTCTCGGGAAGGCCCGCATCGTAAGATCGGGCTCGGCATGTACGGTGCTTTCAACATCTGTGATGGTACAGGCCTCCGTTAAAGCTGCGGAAGAATCCGGCATAGATGCCGAGATTATCGACATGCGCAGCCTCGATATGACGGGCATTGATTGGGAGCTTATCGGCCAGTCTATAGCCAAGACCAATCGTGTTGTGATTGCAGAGCAGGTCGCAAGCGGGCTTTCGCTCGGACGGCATTGGGCCGCTGAAATTCAGCGGCGTTTCTTCAACGATCTTGACCATGAAATTCTCCACGTGACCGGCGGTTTGTCGTCGCCTGTGGTTTCACTGGTCTTGAATAAGGCGGCTCTTGGGTCGTCGGAAAAGGTTCGGGCGGCGCTGGAACAAATTACGCGCAATGCCTGATGAGTTTGAACATAAGAAGAGAAAAACGAGGAACGAAATGAAAAATGGGAAAACAGAGCTGAACCGCCTTCTGATGACGAATTTCAAAAGCTTGATGATGGCTGCAACGCTGCTGACTGCGGTTCCCGCAGCCTATGCGCAAAACGCGGATTCACTTGTGATCGCGCGCAACATGGACATCAACTCGCTCGATCCGCATCGCACTTTCTGCGACACTTGCCAGATCTACGATTCTGCAGTTTACGAAGGTCTTCTGTCGCTCGACAAGGACAACAAGGTCATACCGGTACTCGCCGAAAGCTATACGGCAAATGGTGACCAGACCGAATTTACCTTCAAGATAAATCCGAAAGCTGTGTTCTCGGATGGCTCAAAGGTTGAAGCCAAGGACGTTAAGTGGTCCTGGGAGCGCCTCAAGAATGTGAAGGCAAGCCCTTCATTTCTGGCAGATACGATTGCTTCCATCGATACGCCTGATGAGGCAACCGTGGTGGTAAAGACCAAGGCGCCCAATTCGGAGTTCTTCAATGTTGTGGCTTCGCCATATTTCGGCATCGTCAATAGTGAGGTTGCTACGTCTGAAGCCAAGGCCGTCAATGGTGAAGATGCTGCAGAAAAGGACAATGCTGAAGCCTGGTTTCTCGCCAATTCGGCAGGTAGTGGCCCCTTCGTTCTGGCCGCGTATGAACCCAATTCCGAACTTCGCCTGAAGCGTAATGAAAAATACTGGGGCGAGGCTGCGAAAGTAGGGGAAGTCGTTATCCGTCAGGTTAAGGATGCCGTTGCTCAGGCGCAAATGCTTGAAAATGGCTCTGCAGATGTTGCCATGCAGATCGATCCGGAAACTGCCAAGACCATCCGCAATCCCGACGTGAAGATTGACTCCATTCATTCCTATAACTTCATCTATATAGCGCTCTCACCGGGTGCCAAATCGAATGAAGTGCCTCTGACACCTGAAGTTCGTGAAGCCATTTCCACGGCAATTGATCGTGAAACACTGCTCGATTTCATGTTGGGTGACAAAGGCCAGTTGATTGGTGCCGCTATCCCAATTGGCTTCCCGGGTGGCTCTGATCACAAGATACCTGAATACAACCCCGACAAGGCAAAGGAACTGCTTGCAAAGGCAGGGCATCCGGATGGTTTCAAGCTTGAGGCAACCTATCCAAACCTCAACGTCTACGGTGTTGATTTCACGCAGATGATGCAGAAGATCCAGCAGGATCTGTCCAAGGTGAATATCAAGGTTGAGCTGCAGCCTGTTTCTTTTGCAACGTGGCGTGAGAAGGTGAATGGTGACGGCACGCCGCTGACCGTTGTCTATTATGCACCTGACTTCTATGGCACATCGCAATATGTCGATGCATTCGGTCTGGCAAAGGGCAGCCTCTGGGCCAAGCGCGCGGGTGAAGCGCGTGACCCGTCATTCGTGATCGGCGACATTCAGCAGGTTATGGCCGATGCTCTTAAAGCACCTGCCGATCAGGCTGATAAAGTCTGGTTCCAGGCTGGTGAGAAAATGGCCGCTGCCAATGTCATCATTCCGATGCTGAGCCCAGACGTCATTCTGGCATATAATAGCAAAGTGAACGGCGTGCGCTATTCGGCTTGCTGCAACCTGCCATTGGCTGAGATTTCAGTCGCCAAATAAGCTATCGCAGATGAAACAAAAAAAGGCCGGAGAGAAATCTCCGGCCTTTTTCATTGCCATGATGTTTTAGTTACGAACGGAGTTTGCAAGCTCCTGCAGGATACGGAGCGACAGGCCGCGTTTTTCCAAATGAGGCATGTGTCCACAAGCGTCAAAAGCGTGGAGCGCTACATTATCCGGCAGATTGCGGCTGTGTTTGAAAGGCAGGATGCGATCCTGTTTTCCGAAGACAACACGAACCGGTATTTCAAGTGATGCAAGGTCGTTTGTAATTGATATGCTTTGTGTTCCATCGGCAAAGAACCGTTTTGCAAAAGCGCCCATCGCGTCACTCAGCGGCTGGTTCTGTCGCTGTTGCACCACGGCTGAAATGAAGGCGTCTGAAATTGCGTCCTTTGCATGAACAAGTTCATGCAGCCAAGGTATGACGCTTTCTTTGGATTTGGCTTTAACGAAGCTTTCGACAAAGCCCGTATTGATTTCCGGCCCCAGACCCGCTGGTGAAAACAATCCGAGCGCACGGATATCGATATTGCCTCGGACTGCCAGTCGGGCACTCACTGCCGCGCCAAAGGAGTGTCCGACAACAATCGCTTGCGAGAGGTTGAGCCGTCGGATTGTCACTTCTACGCATTCTGCAATTGCGTTGAGGTCGTCGACAACGTCAAGCGGCGAGGCACCATGCGATGGCAGATCAATAGCCAGCAAGGGTTGCTGCCATTGGGTGCCAGCAAACAAGCCGCGCCAGTTATTATGATCCGAGGCAAAGCCATGCAGAAGGACAATCGGCGTTCCTTCTCCCTTGCGCAGCCACACCACGTTCAGCTCTGTACCATTGGCGGTGTGTTGAGAGCCGCTTGCTGCAGGCTGTTGCGTTTCGACGACTGCAACAACATCTTTCTTCTGTATGCGCCCGCTCGGCCCGCTGCCTTTGATCAGCGAAAGATCAATTCCAGCGTTTCCAGCCAGACGTTTTGCAAGTGGTGTTGCTACAGTCCTGCCGGCTTGTGTGGTGTGTGAACGGATATCCAACGCCGGGGTTTCCGAAGACTTTGTGGCTTCAGGAGAGGAAGCGGCAGCGGGTTCCGATGCGGGTTTTGAAGGGGCCGAGGAAATGGCTTCGCCTTCAAGAAAAAGGCTTGCCACACTCTGGCCGACGTCGATTTCATCTGATGTCGAAGGCTTTAGAATTTTAAGTATTCCATTGTGAGGTGCATCCACCTCAACAACGGTTTTATCATTGTCTATTTCAAAAAGGAGCTGTCCTTGGCTGACTGTATCACCGTCTTTCGCGTGCCAACGAGAGATTGTGCCGGAATTGGTTTCTAGACTGACTTTTGGATATAAAATATCGGTGGCCATGAGATTTCCTGCAACAATCTGCTACGTCGCGTTATAGGTGATTATGATAAGGAGGGTGAGGGCGCTTCTATCTTGCCGATCAGGCGCTCCTGCAGCTCGACCGCCAGTTGCTTGAGTGCTGGTCCGATTTCGCCATAGCATACGCCTCGTGGAGCAATATCGGTGATGCCGCCACAGGTAATTGCAACCAGCTGGGTGCCGTCTGTTGGTCGAAATGGTACACCAACGGCGTTAATGTAGCTGTACCAGTCGCCGCATGAAACAATGAAGCCGTCTCTCGCAAAGTCCTCAAGTGCATGGCCCGTCAGACGGCGAATTTTCTCCGCATGATCAGGTTCCGCTGCAATCATCTGTTCAAGCAAGGCTTCGCGCTGGGTTTCTTCCATGCCCGCATAGTAGGAAAGCCCCATGGCTGTCCGCCAGAGTGGCAATCTTGAGCCGACATTGAGACGTAGAGAAACCGGGTTTTCGGAGCGGGCATTCGCGATATAAACCATTTCTAGCTGCTCACGCAGTCCCATAGCAACAGCAACGCCGGTCTTCTCCGCAAGCTTCCGCATGAGCGGCATTGCCATATAGACAACTGCGTTTGCGCTAAGGCCCGAATAGCCCAGAGCAATCGTCGCGGGGCCGATACTATAACGTCCAAGGTTTTCGTCGTAGTTGAGGTAACCCAGATTTACCAAGGTCAGTGTCAGTCGCGAAACAGTGGCTTTCGGCAGGCCGGTACGATCAATAAGCTCCTGATTTCCGAGAGAAATATCATTCGGGGTGAAGCTTCGCAGAATCTCAAGCCCCCTTACCAGGGCGCTGGAAACCTGAGCGCTGTCTTTTTCGAGCTCCAACGAACTGGGCTTCGTTCTTTTCTTCACGTTGTCTCCTGGGCTGCTCGTTCTCAGTTTATGGGAATATCACAGCGGAAAATGAAATTTAATTCCAATTATATTGACGGCGTCAAATTTGCTTGTCAATACTATGTGCAAGGACGCACCAAAAACCGCGCCAGATTTCCAAAATGGGAACCGTGCATGTCAAATTATCTCTTCAAGCGCCTCATTGCGATGCCATTTTTGGTTCTGGGCATCGTGACCATGGCCTTTGCGCTCACAACAATCACCAAGGGCGATCCGCTTACATCCATTGTCGCTGAGCAGCAGATGAACAATCCTGAAGTTGTGGCTGCGGCGAAAGCAAAATGGGGGCTCGATCGCAGTCTTCCAGAACGCTACGTCATCTATCTCAAGAACCTGCTGTCTGGTGATATGGGCACGTCGTTTGTCACGAAGCGTCCTGTCAGCACAGACTTGATGGCCCGTCTGCCAGCCACGATGGAGCTGGTTTTATCGGCTATGGTTTTGGGGTCTGTTGTCGGTATCCTGCTTGGTATTCTGGCGGCTTATTATCGCGACAGCGCCATCGATCACGTGGCGCGGCTTTTTGCACTGCTGGGATCATCTTTGCCTGTCTTCTGGCTGGGGCTTGCCGTTCTCTTCGTCTTTTCGGTGCAGTTTGAATTGCTGCCGGGGCCAGGCAGGCTCGATCCACGTATGGCGCCACCTGCTGCAATTACAGGCTTTATGACAATTGATAGTCTCCTCGCGGGAGATTTCGCGGCGTTCAAAAACGCCCTCGCTCATCTGATTCTCCCTGCAACAGTGCTTGGCTGGACCGTGGCGGGTACGATTTCGCGTCTCGTTCGCGCCAATATGCTTGATGTGATCGGGCGTGAATTCATCCTCACCGCACGCGCCAAAGGTGCTGGTGAACTCCGTGTGGTGTTCCGCCATGCCCTGCGCAACATTCTTGTGCCGGTTCTGACAGTCATCAGTTATTCGTTTGCTTATCTCATCACGGGTGCCGTGCTGACCGAAACAATTTTCGCGTGGCCTGGCATGGGATCTTATGCGGTTGAGGCCGCGCGATCACTGGATTTCCCAGCAATCATTGGTGTTACCATCGTCGGTGGCGTGATGTTCCTGATTACGAACCTGCTCACCGATGTTGCCTATGTTCTCGCAAATCCGCGCGTGCGTCTAGGCTAAGGGGAAAGCAAATGGTTGCAGCAGTAAACACCTCATCGCGTCAGCTTAAATTCAGAATACCGCGCTGGTTTACCCTGCCAGTGGCAATCGGAATTATTGTCGTAGCCTTCTGGATCATTGCGACATTCTTTGCACCATACATGACGCCCTACGACCCGCTCGACATGGTTGGACGTCGCCTACAGGCACCAAGCTGGTCGCACTGGCTTGGAACCGATGCTCTGGGACGCGATGTGTTGACGCGCACGCTCTACGGAGCCAAGCATTCGCTGCCAATTGCCCTCTTGGTGGTGGTGAGTGCGGTTATCATTGGTGCTTTGGCCGGTGCTATCTCAGGCTATAAAGGCGGGTTGATCGGCTCTGCCATTATGCGGTTCGTCGATATCACATTGTCATTTCCTCCGATGCTTCTCGCAATGGCGGTTGCCGCATCGCTCGGACCCGGGCTTGAAAACGCCGCGATTGCCATGGTCATTGTTTGGTGGCCTGTCTATGCGCGCCTCATGCGGGCACAGGTGCTGGAAGTGCGTGAGCGTGAGCATGTGGAGGCCGCGATAGCATCTGGCGCCAGCAGCTCCCGTGTTCTGTTCAAGCATATTCTGCCGCTCTGCTGGACCCCGATATTGATCAGCGCAACGATGGATTTGGGGCAGGTCATTCTGCTTGCCGCATCGCTTAGCTTTATCGGTCTTGGCGCAACGCCGCCCACGCCGGAATGGGGCTCCATGATCGCCGAGGGCGCTGTCTATTTCTACAACTGGTGGATCGCGATGGGGCCGGGCCTTGCTATCCTGACCATCGTTCTTGGTTTCAATTTCATCGGCGATGGTCTTCGCGACTATTTCGACCCGCGTTCGAAGTGATTGGAGAAGAAAATGACAAATCCAAATGAGAACACCAGTCTCTTTCGAATTGAAAACCTGCGTGTCGGCTTTGGCCGCGATGGTGTGGTGCTTGATGCGGTCAGAGGCATCAATCTTGAACTCAAGCGGCGCGAAGTTTTGGGGATCGTTGGCGAGTCCGGCTCCGGCAAGTCTATCGGGATGCTGGCCTCAATCGGCCTGACGCCGCCCAATGCCAAGGTTTCAGGCTCGGTTACGTTTCAGGGCGAAGAACTGGTTGGTAAATCGCGCCGCGAAATGCGAAACCTTCGCGGCTCGAAAATTGCGATGATTTTTCAGGACCCGCTGTCCTCTCTCAATCCGGTGATGAAGGTCGGTGATCAGCTGATCGAGGCCTTGCAGCTTCATCAGAAAAAGCTCAACCGGAAAGCCGCTATGGCGCGGGCGATTGAGTTGCTGGAGCTAGTCTCCATTCCGCAACCTGATCAGCGTGTGAAACAATACCCGCATGAGTTTTCAGGTGGGATGCGGCAGCGCGTGATGATCGCCATGGCTGTCGCTAATGATCCGGACCTATTGATTGCGGACGAACCTACCACGGCACTTGATGTCACGGTTCAGGCGCAGATCATGGCAGTATTGCGAGACTTGCAGAATAAACTTGGTCTGGGACTTATCCTCATCACGCACGATCTTGGTGTGCTTGCGGGCCATGCTGACCGTGTTGCCGTTGTCTATGCTGGTGAAGTGGTCGAGGAAGCGGATGTCTTTGAACTTTTCGACAATCCTGGTCATCCATATACGCGCGGGCTGATCGCTTCGATCCCGACACTGAATGATAGCGGCGGCAAACTCTATTCCATTGATGGTGCGCCGCCTGTTCTGGGTGCTTTCCCCAAAGGATGTGCGTTTCATCCGCGATGCGCACATGCACAGGAAATCTGCAAGACAACGGCTCCCAAATATCAGCAATTCGGACGCCACATATCGGCGTGCCACTTTGCCGACAGTCTGCCAGCATATCAACGAAAGGCCGACATACCGGTCAGTAACGAGGCCGCGCTATGAACCAGAGTTTTTCATCGCAAACAGCTCCATCCTCTGTGTCGGATGCCGCTCTTTCGGTCCGCAATCTTCGCAAATCGTTTCCGATCAAAGGCGGCACGATCTTTCAGCGTGATGTGGCTGAGGTTAAGGCGGTCGATGATATTACTTTTGATCTGGCCAAGGGTGAGACGCTTGGTCTGGTTGGTGAATCCGGCTGCGGAAAATCCACACTCGGACGTTGCCTGCTCAGACTGATCGAGCCAACGAGCGGAGAGGTTCTGTTTCAGGGACAGAACGTGGCGCAGTTCTCGCCGAAAGAAATGCGGGCTGCACGCAAGCATCTGCAATTCGTGTTTCAGGATCCGTTTGCTTCACTTCATCCGCGTATGCGCATCGAAGAAAGCATCGCCGAGCCGCTTCGTATCAGTGATCTTTCACAACAGCAGCGTAAAGAGCGTGTCCAGGAAATGCTGCGACTTGTCCGGCTCAACCCGGAGCACGGCAAGCGTTATCCGCATGAGCTGTCAGGCGGCCAGCGGCAACGTGTCGTAATCGCACGCGCCTTGGCGCTTAATCCGCAGGTTATGGTGCTTGATGAGCCTGTCTCGGCGCTCGACGTTTCGGTGCAGGCTGGGGTGCTGAATCTCTTGCAGGAAATTCAGGCGGAGTTCGGCACGTCCTATATCTTCATTGCTCATGATCTGTCCGTCGTGCGGCATATCTCGCACACGGTTGCAGTGATGTATCTTGGGCGGATCGTTGAGAAGGCTCCGGCTGGAGAGCTCTATAACCGACCGCTGCACCCTTACACGCAGGCTTTGATGTCGGCGGTTCCGCTGGCCGATCCGGTCATTGAGCGGAAGCGGCAGCAAATTCTGCTCAAGGGAGATGTACCGAGCCCGATCAATCCTCCATCCGGTTGCCCGTTCAGAACCCGCTGCTTCAGGGCGGAAGCGATCTGCGCGGAAGTCAGGCCGGAATTGCAGCTTCAGGGAGGTGGACATGCGGTCGCGTGTCACTTCCCGCAGGAATGGCGATCACCTCAGTAATTCCCGTGACTAATTTTGACTATCAGGTGCCGCTTAGTGCGGATGTTTGAGAAGGACGTGACCTTGAAAATAATGAACGAACTTGAGGTTCCTGTTATGGGCGATAACAACTCCGCCCTTCCTCTGGCTGGAATAAAGGTTCTTGATCTTTCGCGCGTTCTTGCCGGTCCCTGGACCACGATGAGCCTTGCTGATCTTGGAGCCGAGGTCTGGAAAATAGAGAATATTCAAGGCGGTGATGACACGCGCGCTTGGTCAGTTCCCAATTATAAAGGAGCAAGTACCTATTTTCTCTGTGCCAACCGCGGCAAGAAAAGCCTGGCGCTCGATCTGAAGTCGCCAGAAGGCCTCGATATAATTTATGAACTGGCCAAGCAGGCGGATGTTGTGGTCGAGAACTTTCGTGCCGGAACTGTCGAACGCCTGAAAATTGATTACGCGACTTTGAAGGCGCTCAATCCCGGGCTCATCTATTGCTCGATATCCGGCTATGGCCAAACCGGCCCGGAAGCTCGTCGCCCCGGCTATGACTTCGTGGTTCAGGCTGAAAGCGGCCTGATGTCGATCACCGGACAAACCGATGGCGAGCCGATGCGCATCGGCGTGGCTATGACCGATATCGTGGCGGGTATGGTTGGAACGCAATCCATTCTGGCAGCGCTTTATCAGCGCAACACCACAGGTCTCGGACAGTTTGTCGATATTTCTCTGTTTGAATGTGCGCTCAATACGCTGATCAATATTGGTAGTGCGCATCTGAATGGTGGGCATATTCCAAAACGCTTTGGTAATGCCCATCCGACCGTGGTGCCCTATCAGATTTTCGAGTGTTCCGATGGTGCCTTTGCCCTCGCTGTCGGTAACGACCGCCAGTTTGCAATCCTCTGCGAAAAGATCATCGGTTTGCCTGAACTTGCAGCAGACGAACGTTTCAAGACGGCAAGCGGGCGAGCGCTCAATCGTTCTGAACTGATACCGCCGATGGCTGAGCGTTTCAGCACCCAAACGCGCGAATACTGGATGGGTGAATGTCTCAAGATGGGTGTTCCTGCAGGGCAGGTGAAGACAGTTCCTGAAGCTTTCGAAAGCCCCAACGTTCTGGCACGAAAAGTGGTGCAGACATTGGAAAGCCCGCATCTAGGGCCTGTGTCTCTTGTGCGTCCCGCGCAAGGGTTGGAAGCACAGAAACATGCTTCCTATAAGGCGCCGCCAATGCTGGGCGAAGATAGTGCCTCCATTCTGGAGGACGTTCTTCAATTCGATAAAGCCAAACTGGCAGAGCTGATCGACGCCGGTGTCATTCATCAATATCAGGCAACAGTTTGAGGAGAGAGTGATGACGAACACTCAAGTGGAATATTCCAGTATCAAGCTGTTTATTGATGGAACATGGCGCGATGGTAGTTCTGGTGAAACGGTTGACGTCCTGAATCCGGCGACCAACGATGTTATCGGACATATTGCTAAAGCCACGACGACCGATCTTGATGACGCTTTGGCAGCAGCCGAGCGCGGCTTTGAGATTTGGCGCAAGGTATCGGCCTTTGATCGTTATAAGATGCTGCGCAAGGCCGCAGATATTTTTCGGGCTCGCGGAGAGAGCGTTGCGCGCTTGCTCACGATTGAGCAGGGCAAGCCTTTGGCGGAAGCACGTGCCGAGGCTGCTGCGGCAAGTGACCTGATCGACTGGTTTGCAGAAGAAGCGCGGCGTAGCTATGGGCGTATCGTTCCGCCACGTTTTGCAAATGTGATGCAATCGGAAGTCAAAGAGCCGGTTGGCCCGGTGGCTGCGTTTACTCCTTGGAACTTTCCAATAAACCAGTCGGTTCGCAAAATATCTGCGGCTCTGGCGGCTGGTTGCTCCATCATTTTGAAAGCTGCTGAAGATACGCCGGCAGCACCGGCCGAACTGTTGCGCGCCTTTGCTGATGCTGGTTTGCCTGATGGTGTTATCAATCTCGTTTATGGCGATCCGGCAGAGATCTCGTCTTACCTCATCCCTCATCCGGTGATAAAAAAAGTGTCGTTCACGGGTTCGACGCAGGTGGGAAAACAGCTTGCGGCGTTGAGCGGCTTGCACATGAAGCGGGCCACGATGGAGCTTGGCGGACATGCGCCGGTTGTCATCATGGCTGATGCAGATGTGGAGCAGGCAATCAAAGTGGCAGCGGCTGCCAAGTTCAGAAATGCTGGACAGATTTGCATCGCACCCACTCGGTTTCTGATTGAAGAACCAATCTACGATCAGGTGATCGAAGGTCTCTCAACTTATGCCCGTTCGTTGAACGTCGGAGACGGTCTGGATGCCGACACGACGATGGGACCGCTGGTCAATGCACGCCGGGTCAACGCCATGGAGCGATTGATTGGTGATGCGAAGGAACACAAGGCTACAGTGGTTGCGGGCGGCGAACGCATCGGCAATCGCGGCAATTTCTTTGAACCGACGATCCTTGCGGATGTGCCACGTGATGCGGCAATCATGAACGAAGAGCCATTTGGTCCGGTGGCACTTCTCAATAGCTTTCAGTCACTTGACGAAGCTTTGGTGGAGGCCAACAGGCTCAATTTTGGTCTTGCAGCTTATGCATTTACTGGATCATCGGCCAATGCTGCAAAAATCTCTTCATCCGTTCGCAGCGGAATGATCACTATCAATCATTACGGGTTGGCACTGCCGGAAGTGCCTTTCGGTGGCATCAACGATTCCGGTTATGGAACCGAAGGCGGCGCCGACGCTCTGGATGCTTATCAGAATACGAAATTCGTTTCGCATTTGCAGGGATGAGTCCAGAGTTCGTTTCTCGTTACTAATCCTGGACTATGAGACCGAAGCGAAGCGCGTCCCTCAAGGTAATTCTCTGTCAAGTATGAGTCTTAGAATCATACTTGAAGATGAATCGCTTTACGGGATGCAGACGGGCGCAGATCAAAATAAACTCTCGAAGTGATGAAGCCGACTGAACATAACACTGAAGCAAAGTACGTTTTCGAAACGTTTGTCACAACAGTTTTTTGTCGTAATATTACGTGCAAATTTTAGAAAGCTAGCTCATTCAATATATTGCAGTGTATCATATCAATGATGCTCGGAGAATTTCTATTGAGTCGAATTTTTCGTTCGAGTTGTTTTGTTTTATTGTCCGAATAGGTGATCAGGATAAAGGATTTCGTGTGCAAGTAATGCGCCACGAGTACTCCTTTCGCTCGATCCAAGCCGCCTCTGTATGCTGGCACCACCTGTAACAACTGTGCGTCCGCGTTTCTTTGTCTTCGTAATTGCCTTCGTCCTACCGACCGTGATGTCATGGATCATGCGCTTGACGACGCGCGCATCGACGTCAACGACAGCCATTTTTCCCAGTAATGGTTTTAGAACAATTGCCTATATGACCATTGGGCGGAACAATCATGCTTGCCCCATACCGATGCCCCGTTGTGGCTTTTGCTCGCTTGCGGAAAGTGCCGCATATTCATCAGCCAGAAAATCGAGAAGGGCGCGCACAGAAGGCAAAAGTCCGCGGCGAGAAGGAAAGGCGGCATGAATAATGCCGCTGCGGGGTGCCCAGTCGGGCAAAAGGTTAACCAATCGCCCGGCGCTCACATCCTCCTGAATAACCATTGTGGGAAACTGACAAACACCGATGCCCTGGAGGGCGGCCAGCCGCAGTGCAACCATATCTTCCGTGATCAGAAGCGGTTGATAGGGGATTTCAGCCGTAGCGCCATTCGGACCTAGCAGGTTCCATTCAAAACTGTTTTGCGATGCCCCCCAGGAAAGGCCCGGCATGTTGACAAGGTCGGCGGGCACGGCATTGCATCCCTCTTTGACGAATACGGGGCTGGCTACCAGCCGTTGTTCGCTTTCCGCCAGCTTACGGATGATCAGGTCACTGTCTTCCAGTGGCGGGAAGCGGACACGGATGGCGAGATCGAAGCCTTCACGGATAACGTCCACACGCCGATTTGTGCTTTCCAGATGTACCTTCACCTTGGGATATCGTGCCATGAAACGAGCGATCATTTCTCCAACCTGGAAGTAGATGACCGAGGCCGGGCAACTCACCCGCACCGTGCCTTGCGGTTCCGCCCGCATTCTGTCTATCACTTCCAGCGCGGCATCGGCTTCCACCATCATAGCTAGGCAGTGGCGATGAAACTCCTGGCCGATTTCCGTCACGGCAAACTGCCGGGTGGTGCGCTGAAGGAGACGAACACCCAGATCGTCTTCCAGCAGGGCGATCCGGCGGCTCAGCCTCGAACGCGGCATATCCAGTTTTCGGGAAGCAGCGGAAAAGCCGCCTTGTTCCACGACTTCTACAAAAAGACGCATATCGTTGAGGTCAGCCATTATCGGATCTTTCATTGTCCTGTTTTCAGGACAGTATAGCCTGAACTTCGATCTACCGACGCGTTTGTTCCAGATTTATTTTGCTCCCAGACAGTCATTCCAGTGCCTGCATGGCAACAAAGTAAATTGGGAAGATCGAGATGAGACAGGTTATCGGAGTTTATAGCAGCCCGTCGGCCCATTGGGTGGGAGATGGATTTCCGGTCCGCTCCATGTTGTCCCATGCGACAATGGGCGAGCACATCGGCCCCTTTCTGCATCTGGATTATGCCGGGCCGGAACAGTTCGCGCCTGCATCAGTGCCGCGCGGCGTTGGCAGCCATCCCCATCGCGGTTTTGAAACAGTGACCATCGTCTATCAGGGCGAGGTTGAACACCGCGATTCCACCGGAAGCGGAGGCGTGATTGGTCCCGGTGATGTACAATGGATGACTGCCGCCGCCGGAATTATGCATGAAGAGCGCCATTCGAAGGCATTTACCGAACAGGGAGGCACGCTGGAAATGGCGCAGCTCTGGGTAAATCTTCCTGCCAAAGACAAGTCCGCACCTGCCGCCTACCAGTCGGTACTCGATCGGGATATCCCGGCCGTGACCCTGCCGGATGACGCCGGAATTGTCCGCGTCATAGCCGGAAACTATGCCGGGCATGCCGGACCAGCACGCACCTTCACACCGATCGATTTATGGGACCTGCGCCTGAAGCAGGGGGGGAGCGTTGTGCTTGATCTTCCTGATCAACATACGACCGGTCTGGCAATCTTGCGCGGAATGATCACCGTCAACGGCAACAGATCGGCAAGGGATGCGCAATTCGTTCTGCTCGACCGAAAAGGCGGCTGTTTCCAGGTTACTGCTGACAGCGACGCAACCGTCCTTCTGCTGAGCGGTGAACCGCTTGGAGAGCCCGTCGCCATGCGTGGCCCTTTCGCCATGAACACAAACGAAGAATTGCAGGATGCCTTCGCAGATTTCCGAACAGGGAAATTCGGCGCCATTCCTGCCTGATCCATTCTCGTGGCGTCGGTACGAGCCACGGGTGTCCCCGGACCGGAAACGATTTCGGCCCTGAACAAGTCCATGCCTGAAGAAGGAGACTTAAAATGAGCAGTCCAGCTAACTTTAATGGCCAGCGTCCGGTTATTGATCCCAACGATGCCGTCATGCTTCTGATCGACCATCAGAGCGGCCTGTTTCAGACCGTTGCAGACATGCCGATGCCTGTCTTGCGCAACCATGCGACAGCGCTTGCCAAGATGGCGACGCTGACCAAGATGCCGGTCATCACCACAGCATCCGTGCCGCAGGGCCCCAACGGTCCGCTGATCCCGGAAATTCATGAGAACGCCCCTCATGCCAAGTATATAGCGCGCCGCGGCGAGATCAACGCATGGGACAACCCGGATTTCGTTGCTGCCGTCAAGGCAACGGGCCGCAAGACCCTGATCATCGCAGGCACCATCACCAGCGTGTGCATGGCCTTCCCGGCAATCAGTGCCGTTCAGGATGGTTACAAGGTTTTCGCCGTGGTGGATGCATCCGGCACCTATTCCAAGATGGCCCAGGAAATCACACTGGCCCGTGTTGTTCAGGCCGGCGTCGTGCCGATGGATACGGCTGCAGTGGCTTCCGAACTCCAGAAGACATGGCATCGTGACGATGCACAGGAATGGGCTAACGTCTACACCAAGATTTTCCCTCCCTATCAGCTTCTCATCGAAAGCTACATGAAGGCGCAGGAAGTCGAAAAAAACCACGAACAGCTCGATTCACAACGCGGCTGATTGTGACCGAGACACAGAAGGGCGGCAGGTATCTGCCGCCCTTTTTTGGTGCGCGCTCCTAGAACTGTCTCCGGGTCATTGGTTCACGGACCAGTTTCCCTGCCTGCACGTTTCAGTGGGTTTCATCTGCTCCCGGCCAGAAAATACTTTCATCGATAGCTTTGCGTTGAGCCGCACATTCCCTTGCCAGAAAGTCGATCAGGGTCCGCACTGAAGGCAACAGGCCGCGCCGCGATGGAAATACTGCATGCACGATGCCGGATGCAGGGCGCCATTCGGGCAGGACGGGCACCAGTGTGCCCGCTGCAAGGTCTCGCCAGATCATCATCGTCGGCAACTGCACGATCCCGGCACCGTCGAGTGCTGCATCGCGCAAGGCCGCCATGTCGTCCGTCAGAAGGCGGGGGCGATGCGGAATAACGGCTCGCTCCCCATTATGCTTTTCAAGCCGCCATTCATAATTATGGGAGGCCGATGTCCATGCAAGACTTGGCAACCCCGTCAGATCAGCCGGTGTCGTGACCGGCGTTTTAAGAAACCCCGGCCGCGCGACCAGATATTGCGAGCTGTCATCCAGTTTACGCATCAGAAGATCGGTTTGCTCCAGCGGTGGAAACCGCACGCGGATGGAAACGTCGAACCGTTCGCTGATCACATCGACACGGCGATTGGTGCTTTCCAGATGCAGATCCACCTTCGGATAGGCTGTGAGAAATTTGGCAAATAACGCTCCAAACTGGAATGAAATCAGCGCAGTCGGGCAACTTAACCGAACCACGCCCTGCGGTTCGTCGCGATGCTGTGCGATGAAAGCAGTGGCGGCTTCCGCTTCGACCAGAACTGCCAGACAGCGGCGGTAATATTCGCGTCCTATATCGGTGACGGAAAAGTGGCGCGACGAGCGCTGGATCAATCGGACGCCCAGCCGTTCCTCCAGAAGCGCAATGCGGCGGCTGAGTTTCGATTTTTGCAGGCCGATGGCGCGGCCCGCTTGCGCAAAGCCGCCGTGATCCACCACCTGCACAAAGTAATAGAGATCGTTCAGGTCTTCCATCGTTCTATCAGTAGAACGCAACGTCGATTTTTACAATCTTTTGCACGTTTCGTTGCTGGGATAGCTTCCATTCATCCCACCAACGCCAAACGTTACACGAATATGCGGGTGGCGACCCAATCTCTGACTTCCTGAAAGGAAACGTCGATGACCAAGCCATATGTACGCCTCAACAAGGATAATGTTGCTGTTCTTCTCGTCGATCACCAGACCGGCCTGCTGTCGCTGGTACGGGATTTCGACCCGGACAAGTTCAAGAACAACGTGCTCGCCCTTGCCGATCTTGCCAAATATTTCAAGCTGCCGACTGTTCTGACCACCAGTTTTGAAAACGGTCCGAACGGCCCGTTGGTGCCGGAACTGAAGGAAGCGTTTCCCGATGCGTCTTACATTGCTCGTCCCGGCCAGATCAACGCCTGGGACAATGAAGATTTCGTCAAGGCGGTGAAGGCTACCGGCAAGAAGCAGTTGCTGATCGCCGGTGTCGTGACCGAAGTCTGCGTGGCTTTCCCGGCATTGTCCGCCATCGAGGCCGGTTTCGACGTCTTTGTCGTCACCGATGCGTCGGGTACCTTCAATGAAGTAACCCGCCATTCGGCATGGGATCGCATGAGCGCGGCCGGTGCGCAGTTGATGAGCTGGTTCGGCGTTGCCTGTGAACTGCATCGCGACTGGCGCAACGATATTGAAGGTCTGGGCACGCTGTTTGCAAACCACATTCCGGATTATCGTAACCTGATCACCAGCTACAACACGATGACATCCGGCAAGTAATCCACCTGCCACAACATCCGGCCAGCGAGCCTTGCTCGCCAGAACCGTTCAATGGGAGGCTTTCGTGCCGGCTTAAGTGACATGTTCGCCATGATCGACCTTCTCATCGTTCTGACGGCGCTGGTGACACTTTTCATGCGCCGTCCGCGGCCCAGATTCAGTAGCGGGCAACTGTCCTATTTACGGGACAATGAGTACCGAAATCCGCACTACACAGCGTTGTGCCCCACAGCTACTTACAAAGTCATCGAAGCGATGAGTGCTTCTGGCTGCCTTCGCAAATTCGCTGGCATTCACGCTTCACGACTGCATCTCGATAAGGAAATAGACATGAGAGTATTTGCACTACCGCTGTTCGCCGTGTTGTTGTCCATCCCGGCTGCTCAGGCGGCAGATTACAAACTGGATCCAACGCATACAAAAGCTGTTTTCTATATTGATCATTTCAATACATCGACCAACAGCGGCGGTTTCTATGAAATTGACGGCAATATCTCATTCGACGCCGAAACGATGGATGGGAAAATGGATATTTCAATTCCTGTAAAGACGCTGAATACAGGCATTGCCGGATTCGACAAGCACGTGAAAAGCGCCGACATACTGGATGCGGAGAAATTTCCGACCATCGAGTTCAAGTCGACCAAGTGGAATTTCTCCGGAAACAAGCTGGTATCCGTGGACGGTAACCTGACCATGAAGGGAAAGACCCAGCCGATCCAGCTGACGGCCACCAAGTTCGGTTGTTACCAAAGCCCCGTCTTCAAAGCAGAAGTCTGTGGCGGCGATTTTGAAGCAACCATCGATCGCACCCAGTGGGGTGTGGACTTCCTCGTCAAGGAAGGTATGGCCAAGATGGTCAAGCTTGAAATTCAGGCTGAGGCAATCAAGCAGTAAACTGGCACGGTTGCTTTCAATCTGGCTGTACAAGTTACATTGACAAGGATTTCGAGCAATCGTCACGAGAGACTATAAAGGGCGGCATTCAAAGTGCTGCCCTTTATATTAGAGCGCATCCCGAAAAGTGTGAAACGGTTTTCGGAACAAGATGCGCGTTAAAAAAAGTTTGAGCGACGATCTGATCCAATCAGATCGTCGCTCTAAGAAGTCCTTTTTTCTGGCTGGACGATCCGCTCAAAAAATAAGTTTCACGAGCAGGGGAACCACAAGCGACGTCGCAATCGCGTTCAGGGCCATGGCAATCCCGGCAAAAAGCCCTGCCGTTTCATCGACATCAAAAGCGCGCGCTGTTCCGATGCCGTGCGACGTCAGTCCAACTGCAAATCCCCGCGCGGCATAATCTGTTATCCGCATCGCATTCATGAAAGGGGTGACGACAAGTGCTCCGATGATACCAGTCAGTATGACCAGTACTGCGGTTAGTGACGGTGTACCGCCAAGTGTCGAAGAGATCGCCATGGCCACGCCTGCCGTTGCCGATTTTGGCAGGAAAGAAATCAGCACCTCATTGGAGAGATTGGCCCATTTGCCCATCACGACGATGGAAAGAACTGCAAAGAAGGAGCCGACGACTAACGCTGCCCCCATCGGAATGAGCGCTTTTCGCACCTGATGCCATTGGCGGAATAGAGGCACTGCGATGGCGACGGTGGCTGGACCAAGCAGGAAGTGGATAAACTGGGCTCCCTCAAAAAACCTTGCATAGGGAACATCGAAAATCACAAGCAGACTGGAAAGCAGCACGATGGAAATCAGAACAGGATTGGCCAGCGGATGGCGCTTCAGCCGGACTGAAATGTGCGTTGCCACGATCCAGGCGCATAAGGTGAGTGTCAGCCATAGCAACGGCGAGGCTGAAAGATAAACCCATAGTTCAAGCGGATGTTTCATAGCATCATCTCCGCCCCATGACGCGCTGCACGAGAACGAAGGTCCAAACGGTCACCGCCAATGTGAGGACTGCGGAGACAACCACAATTGCGAGAATTGCGGTGGCTTGTCCCTGGATTTGGTGCCACATGGCCACGACCCCGACGCCGGCCGGCACGAAGAGCAGACCGAGATTGCTGAGAAACCCATCCGCCGCCGTTTCGGCTTCGGCAAAGATATTCCAGCTGAACATCTTGCACAGTTGCATGGCGACGAACAGAAGCACGAGCCCCACAACAGGCCCCGGTATGGGGAACCCGCTCAGGAAGATGATGCTTTCGCCAAATAGCTGGAACAATAATAGAAGCGCTATACCCTTGATCATTAAGGCTTCGTCTCCGGTTAAAGCATTTTCAATAATTCAGGCAAAACGGAAATACTCCATAATCGTAATAGCTAAGGTAAACGACCGACAATCCCGCAGTCTACATGGTCGGCGGTGATAGTGTTTTTCTGATTTGAGCGAATATTTACTCATAGAGCTATTCCGTTCAACAGGCACTTTCAGGATACCGGGTTTCGATAATGTGCCTTCTTGTATCCTGACAGGCAGTACCGATATTACACTCAGTTACTAATATATACCGCTAGGTGTCAGATATTCACCTGCGCCTCAAGGAGAGAACGATATGGAACTGGGCGTATATAGTTTCGGGGATGTGCAGAAGAATACCGCTACCGGCGAACTCGGCTCTACGGCAGATGCAACACGCAACTTGCTTGAAGCCATCCAGCTCGCCGATGAGGTCGGGCTCGATTATTTCGGTATTGGCGAGCATCACACACGTGAGATGCCGGCTTCGGCTGCGACGGTCATTCTGGGTGCGGCGGCGTCGACCACAAAGAACATAAAACTTGGTAGCGCGGTAACGGTGCTGAGCACCGATGATCCGGTACGCATCTACCAGCAGTTTGCCACGGTGGACGCGCTGTCCAACGGTCGCGCTGAAATTACAGCAGGTCGAGGTTCCTCAACCGAATCCTTTCCGCTTTTCGGGCATGATCTCAACGATTATGACGAGCTTTACGCAGAAAAGCTTGATCTGCTTTTGAAGATCAATGAAAGCGAGAACGTCACCTGGCAGGGTAAATTTCGCCCGGCATTGAACGACGCGCTTGTCGTACCGCGTCCAGATAGCGGTTCGCTGCCGGTCTGGCTCGCAACCGGGGGCAATCCGCATTCATCGGTTCGGGCGGGCCTGCTTGGTCTGCCGGTTTCCTACGCAATCATCGGTGGGCAGGCATCGCGTTTTGCACCGCTAGCCGATCTTTACCGGCGCGCCGCCGCCCAGGCGGAAATCGCACCGGAAAGAGTGAAGGTCTCGGTCGCAACACCGGGATTCATCGGCGAGAATGCTGCGGAAGCAAAGGAATTCTTCTGGACCCATTGGCATGCCGTCATGGAACAGCTCGGCAGAATCCGGGGCTTCGCACCGCCGCCGCGTTCGCATTATGACCGTGAGGCAAGCGGTGCAGGTGCGCTTTTCGCGGGTAGCCCGGAGGAAATAGCCGAACGTATCGTCGAGTTGCACCGGCACATCGGCCATATGCGGCAGTTCTTGCAGATGGATGTCGGACAAATGCCGCACAAGGCATTCCTGCGTTCGATAGAGCTGCTGGGCACAAAGGTAAAGCCGCTGGTCGATGCGGAACTGGGTTCTGGAAAATAAACAGGAGAAAACTGAATATGCCAACATCTCAGGTCAGGACAATCGGCATATTGGGCGCGGGTCGTGTCGGCACCGCCATAGCTCGTCGCGCACTTGCGGCGGGCTATGCGGTGCGAATGGCAACCTCAAAAGCGCCGGAAGACATTGCACTTGTGCTGGAAATCATGGTGCCGGGCGCACAGGCTGATACGGCAGAAAATGCGATTGCAGCCGCTGATATTGTCGTTCTCGCATTGCCGCTTTCCAAGTATCGCAATCTTTCGCCGGAACTGCTGAAGGGCAAGATCGTTATCGACGCGATGAACTATTGGGCACCGACGGACGGAACGATCACCGAGTTTGAGAATGAGCGTTCCAGCAGTGAAGTCGTGCAGGATTTTCTGCCGGGTGCACGGCTGGTGCGGAGCTTCAACCATATGGGCTATCATGAAATAGATGAGGAAGCTCGTTTGGCAGGCGATCCGGAACGCCGTGCATTGGCCATTGCCGGAAACGATGCGGATGCGCGCCGGGAAGTGGCTGCCTTTATCGACCGGATCGGGTTCGATCCTGTCGATGCCGGCCCGCTGGCTTTCAGCCGTTTGTTCGATACCGGAACGTCGCTGTTCGGCGCGATGATCAATCGGGTGGATATGGAGCGCGCTCTTCAACTGCAACGCGCAGGATAGGGCGCTTCCGGCAAACTGAGAAACGCTCCAGAAGATCAGAAAGTGGGAGGAGACTAAAATGGTCGATATGAGGATGGGTAAGGAAGACCAAGATGCCCGCAACGGGCGTTATGTGGCTCGTATCGAGGGAATTGAAGGTGAAACTGAAATCACCTTCACCAAGCGTGGTGCCAACCTGATCAGCGCCGACCATACTGGAGCGCCGGACAGTATGAAGGGGACGGGTTCGGCCGCAGCGCTTGTAACCTTCATGATTGAGGATGCGCGCCAGAATGGAATGAAAATTATACCGCTCTGCCCCTATGTGCGCGCGCAATATCGCAGGCATCCGGAATGGGCAGATGTGATGACCGTACCGCCGGGCGAAGACCCGGCGGTCTGATTACGCTTCCAAGAAGGACGAAGTGTCTAGCGGATTGATTCTGATGTTTGATACCCGTCCGGCATAGATCTCGTTTCAGCTCAACCGGTCATCATTCGATAGATTGCCGGTAGAGCAACAGGCAGTTTCGACAGCTTCGCGACGAGAGCATAGTTTCTCCGGCCGAAAAGCGCCGGGAGATAGGCGCTTGCCTCCCGGTCGACCGTCACGGCAAAGACATTGACGCCAGTTGTGCGTGCTTCACTGACCGCCCTGCGACTGTCTTCAAGTGCGAACCGGCCCTCATAATGATCGACATCGTTCGGTTTCCCGTCCGTCAGAACCAGCAGAAGCTTCTTTCGGTTGGGCTGTTCCGCAAGCTTTGCCGTTGCATGACGGATGGCCGCTCCCATGCGCGTGTAGAAGCCGGGTTTCAGTGCCGCAATGCGGTGTTCAACGGCAGGACCAAAGGTCTCATCGAAGTTCTTCACTGTTTCGACACGCACCCATGAACGGCGGCGTGAAGTGAAGGTCTGGATGGAGCAGCGGTCGCCACAGGCAGCGATGCCATTGGCCAGAACCAGAAGTGCCTCTTTTTCCACATCCAGCACGCGCCGATTGTCGATCCATGCATCGGTAGATAGCGAGACATCGACCAGAATGGTGACGGCAAGGTCATTTGCCCTGGGTCGGCTCATCAGGTGCACATGGTCGCTACCCTGACCTCCGGCGGCAAAGTCACATCTTGAACGGACCACGGCATCGAGATCAAGATCGTTGCCATCCAGTTGCGCCCGCATCAATTCGCGGCCCGGCCGCAGAATCTCGAACTGGCGACGCACCCGGCGCACAAGGCTCGCTGCTTCATCGTCGAGTTCCATTCGCACGTCTCGGGCTTGCGCTGGCGTTGCCAGAACACTGCAATGATCCTGAAGATATACACCTTTGCGATAGTCCCATTCGGGATAGGTCAGTTTGGCGGTCAGAGCCGTGCGGTCGACAGCTTCAGGCGGCAAATCGAGATCGAAACGGAAACGGGCTGCGGGCCTGCCTTTGCGCTCGCCCAATGTCAGATCGTCAAGTTCATCGGCAGATTTTGCATTCTGCTCGTCACTATCATCAGTTGGCCGGTCGACGCTGACCATCTCTGCCATAGCAAGGATTTTCTCAAAGCGATTGAGAATAAACGGGCTTCTGTCGGCCAGTCTCGGGTCCTGCTTCTCACGGTTTGCGATCTGCCGTCCGGTTTCGACACCTTCCGCCTTGCTGTTAAACACCGGTTGATCGTCGTTGTCGCGAGGCGCGGTTTCCTCGCGTCTTATCAGCTCCGGCCAAAGCGGAACGGGCAGGGCGGGCAGATAGCCTGCGGGCGCGCAATGCGGAAAGATCGTAGCGAGACTATCGTCCGTCAGTCCTGCACCCTGTTTCAAAAGCGCCAGAATGCGCTCCTCCACTTGTTGTTCAAGACCGTAGAGTGAACGTTTGGGACGTACAGCCAGCACCGCTTCGCAGAGTCGCGCATAACGTTGCTGCAGGCCCGGAAATATCCGGCAGGTCTTCGCAACCGTGTCCGATGCCGCTGCAAGCGCTATAAGATTGCGGCGCAAAGGGTCATGCGGAAGCTCCTCCATTTCGGTCGGCATGACCGCCATGTAGCCTGCAAGCCAGACATAGAGATCGTAATTGAGTGTGCGATCGGGAAAGAGCGCAATCTCCGGCGGGAGCATCAATGTCGCTTCGTCCCGCAACGGTTGGCTGAGTTTCTCTTCGCCCAAAGCCATTCGCTGCCTCAATCCCAGCCTGTGTCCGGAGGTTCGTGCGCGGGCAGGGGCAATCTGCACGGCGACATCACCGCCAAAGCCACGAAAGCAGATGGCCAGCTTCTGGCGAATATCGCCAAGTTGTACAGCGTGCTGGGGATAATGTGGCCACGATCCGGTTTTGCCGATCAGGCGGTGCCAGGCCCGGCCAACGGTTTCCTCCAGTTCCAGAAAATCCAGCATTGTGTGCCCGCCTATTTCAACATTGCATCGGCGACTTCAATCAGGGCGGCTTTCACATCCGGCTCATCGGTCAGCGGCTCGATCATCGCGGCACGGGCCGCTTCGCGCTGCGACATGCCAGCATCGATCAGCGTGGCGCAGTAGACCAGCAGACGTGTTGAAACGCCTTCTTCCAGATCATGGCCTTTCAGTCCGCGCAGCCGGTGAGCCAGTGCCACCAGTGGCGCAACCTTGGGGGCAGCGAGGCCGCTTTCTTCGCTCACCACTGCGATTTCCTGTTCTTTGGGCAGGAAATCAAACTCGATGGCAACAAAGCGCTGTCGTGTGCTTGGCTTCAGGGATTTGAGCAGGTTCTGGTAACCCGGATTGTAAGACACGACGAGCATGAAACCATCAGGTGCTTCAAGCAGTTCGCCGGTGCGTTCCAACGGCAGAAGGCGGCGGTCGTCAGTCAGCGGATGCAGGACCACGGCCACGTCCTTACGTGCTTCGACGATCTCATCGAGATAGCAGATGCCGCCTTCGCGCACGGCGCGGGTCAGTGGGCCGTCGACCCATACGGTGTCACCACCTTTCAGCAGATAACGCCCGGTCAGATCGGCAGCCGCCAGATCGTCGTGGCAGGAAACCGTCGAGAGTGGCAGGCCGAGTTTTGCGGCCATATGGCTTACAAAGCGCGTCTTTCCGCAGCCGGTCGGTCCCTTGAGAAGCAGTGGCAGCTTGCGTGTCCATGCCATTTCGAAGAGCGCGCATTCATTGCCGGATGCGCTGTATAGAGGGATTGAGGCGTTAGTATTTTCTACATTTATGAGAATGGGGTTCATGGCCGTTTTCCTTTGTATCAAGCAATGAAGCCCCGCCATCAGGCGGGGCTTGGTGTCGATCATTCGGCGGGCTGTATCAAACCGTTTGCATTTTCACGGCGTTCCTTGCCTGGAACCAGCACGGCCCAGATGAACATGAAGGCCGAGATTACAACGACGACGCCGGATCCGAGGCGTATCCAGTAGAACAGCGCCAACTGGTCCTGCACGACCATAAAGCTCTCACCCAGAACACGTTGCAGATGGGTCTGCACCACGCCTGCGAAAGTGAGTGCAAAGGTCATGACAGACATTGCCGTGCACATCGCCCAGAAGCTCACCATGGAGAGCATCTGATTATAAGGGGCCCGTCCGCGCAGTTCGGGGATCGCATAGGCCATCATGGCAAGATTAAGCATGACATAGGCGCCGAAGAAGGCGAGGTGGCCGTGGGCGGCGGTAAGCTGCGTGCCGTGGGTATAATAGTTGACCGACGACAGCGTGTGCAGGAAGCCCCATACGCCAGCACCGAAGAAAGCCATCACCGAACAACCGATGGACCAGAGAAGGGCAGCACGGTTTGGATGTTTGCGACCGGCCTTCCATGTCATCACGAAGGTAAAGATGACCATGGTGAAGAACGGAGCGACTTCCAGCGTCGAGAACAGCGAACCGATCCACTGCCAGTAACCGGGCGCGCCGATCCAGTAATAGTGGTGACCCGTTCCGAGAATGCCGGAGAACAGGGCCAGGCCCACGATGACATAAAGCCATTTTTCGACGACTTCGCGGTCGATACCGTTGAGCTTGATCATCAGGAAGGCGAGGATCGACGCCATGATGAGTTCCCACACGCCTTCAACCCACAGATGGATGACGTACCACCAGTAGAGTTTGTCGAGTGCGAGATTGATTGGATTGTAGAAGGCGAACAGGAAGAACAGGGACAGTCCCCACAGGCCAAACAGCAGAATGTTGGTGACTGTCGTTTTGCGGCCCTTCAAGGCGGTCATGGTAATGTTGAACATGAACATCAGGCAGACGACAAGAATGCCGACCTTGATGATAAATGGCTGTTCGAGAAACTCTCGGCCTTCATGGATCTTGAAAAGATAACCCACCACGGCAACGCCTGCTGCAACAAAAAACATCCAGAACTGAATGACAGCAAGCTTGGTACTGTAGAGTTCGGTCTCCGTCTCTTCAGGCAGCAGATAGTAGGTCGAGCCCATGAACCCCATCAGCAGCCAGACGACCAGCGCATTCGTATGGATCATGCGGACAATGTTGAAGGGGAGGAGCTCTGACAGCGTATTGGGCAGGACATAGATCGTACCGGCGAGAACGCCGAATGCGACCTGCGCGATGAACAGCACGAGTGCTCCATAGAAATAGAGCATCGCGACCTTTTGGCTTTCATATTTCATATCGTGTAACTCCGTTCATCCCGCGCTCAGCCTGCCTCGTTAGGCGGCCAGTTCTGCGTCTTGATGCGGCTGGTCCATTCGAGGAAATCAGCCAGATCGTTGAGTTCCTGTTCGCTCAGGTTGAACTGGGGCATCTGGCGACGCCCTTCGATTCCCGTAGGCTGGGCCTGCATCCAGGCTTTCATCGTCTCGCGTGCGCCTTCCGGGTCTTCTTCGCCGCCCCAGCGCTTCCAGACATTGCCAAGTTCGGGCGCAAAATAGGCGCCTTCGCCGAGCAGCGTGTGGCAGTTGATGCAGGAGTTTTTCTCCCAGATGTGCTTGCCGCGTGCGACCGCGTCCGTCAGCGTGGACTCGTCCGTGGAAGTTGTTTTCATGTAGTAGTGGCTGTGCGCCGTCAGCCCCACGAAGATCGCGAAAAAGAAAATAGAACCGCCGTAGAAGACGTTTCGGGCGCCGGTCTTGGTTAGGCGTTCTGCCATCCCCTTCGTCCTTTCATTGGCCGAAGGCGGAGCCTCGGCATCTAATCCCCCCGTCGATAATGTGGCTGGTCAATCCCCTCGCCAGCATCACGGGACAGGACTGTTCTATCGGTCGGAGGAAAGCCTTCTTTGCGATTTGGCAAACACAGACACGGTTGTTCAGAAGAGGGTTCGCACGAGGATGGAACGCGCAAGAGCAAGCGTGAGCAAAACAGCAGGCCAAGCCAGCAAGGCGGGCTTCAACATGCCGTTGGTTCCGCGCATTTCCATGAAGTCGAGGATAACGAACCAGCCTTTCGCGAAAGCCAGAATCAACACGATGACAATTGCGGCGAGCATTCCGGCGCTGGTGCTTGCGATGAATGCACCGCTTAGAGCGAGGAGAATCAGAATGACAAATGTGCGGGTCAGGGAAGGGGAGTTACGATCAGACACAATGAGCCTCACGCGAGATAAAGGACGGGAAACATCACCAGCCATACGAGGTCGATGGCGTGCCAGAGCGTCGTAATAAGGAGGACATTCGAGCGTGTCGGTCGCCATGCGACAAGAGCCAGTACGACCGAGCCGAACAGCACATGCATCAGGTGAAAACCGGTCAGGAGAAAATAAAGCTCGAAGAACGACCCCGTCGCTTCATCGCCTGCAAACAGGATTTCATGCGAATATTCGACCAGTTTGATCGCCACAAAAACGATGCCGAAAAAGGCAGCATACAGAAGTGGCCGGCGAGCCTGATATAAGTCGTTGCGCCTGCGCACGGCGACCGCTGCCTGCCTGCCGCTCATCAGCAGCACAACGGTGTTGGTTGCAGCGAGCCCGGGGCTCAGATGCGCGCGCAACTGCGCAACCCCTTCCACATCGATGATCGACATCACAATGAACGCAATCAGCAGGATTGCGAAGGCGACGAGTTCGCTCCACACGAGAATCCAGAGCAGAAGATCGTCTTCCGCGCGATCCTCTGAACTCGTTGCAGTTATGGCTATTTCTTCGGTTCCAGACATGGAACATGCCTAGCGCCCGCAATTCGGGCCTTCTTTGCGTTTTGGCAAAGAAGAAATGCGCTGGCGACGACATTGTGTCGTGGCAACAGCAAAGGACGTTTCAATGACGGATGCACAGATCGGGCTCATGGTCGCGACACCCGCGATCATCGGTTTCTCGCTGGTTCTCTATCGTATGGGGGCATTGCAGGGTGCGGGTACGCTGTCAGCAGTTGCCGCTTCCATCGTGATTGCAGCCGTTCTCTTCCTCGGTCAGTAGGTCGAGGAGATAGAGCCATGGACGCACCGTCAGTCTTGCGCGCAGCAGATGTCAGCCGTCTTGAAACCCACCATCACGACTTGCTGGAGCTGTGTCTGCAGTTGGAAGAAGTCGCCGGTGATCTCGAAACTGACGTTTCAATGGAGGAGTATCGGCGGATAGCCCTGCTCATACCGCGCCTTGTCGGCGAAACCCATGCGCTCGAAGAAGACGTTCTGTTTCCCGATTTCAGCCGACAGGCTCATTCCCATTTTGCTACTGCTATCATTGAACGCCTGAAGGCAGAACATCGTTATGACCGGCTGGCCGCCGAGGAACTGTCGCAGACCCTGATGGCGATTGCAGAGGGCCGCTCCAGCCTCGCTTCCGACACCATTTCATACATGCTGCGTGGTTTTCTGGAGAGTGTGCGCCGCCATATCCTGTCAGAAAAGCTGATGATAGAAGCGCTGCTCGCAGCGAAATCCGAGGAACGGGAAGTTTTCGGATGAGTTGAACACAAGCCTCGAATCTCTTTGAGAAGAGGATCTTTCAACTAGTTGTTTTTATTGTATTTTAGTTATTATAAATCGAACGTTTTCCGTTCGGAATTTCATGTTCTCTGCCGGTTTTATTGCTCGCCGTCGGCAAGCCGTCTCACACCCGACATATTGAGGACGGTCAGTTTCTGGCGTCCGCCACGAACAAACCCCAGCGCCTCCCAACCGGTGAGAATACGTGACACTGTATGCAGCGTTGTTCCGGTCATTTCGGCGATATCCTGCTTCGTGATCGGAAAATCGATCCGGATGCCATCTTCTTCTTTCCGGCCTGCGTGACGTGCGAGGCGCAGAACGGTGTGTGCAACACGCCGCTCCACTTCTTCCGTCGACATTTCACGGATGCGCGTGTGGGCTTCTTCCAGCCTCTTGCCGATTGTCTGGATTGCATTCATTGCCAGACCGGGATTTTGCTCGACGAAGTAATCCCAAAGCTCCGTAGGCCAGGCCAGCACTATGCTTTCAGCGACGGCAATCGCAGTGCCGGGATAATCGCTTCTCTGCAAGGCTCTGGCGAACCCGAAAAGATCGCCGGGATGCACCATGCGGACGATGATCTGCTGCCCGTCCGGCGTCACCTGATTGACCTTCAGCCGACCGTGCAGGAGGAGGTAGAAAAGAACGGCCTCATCGCCCTGTTCGAAAATTGCCTCTCCTGGAGGAACGCGTTTTATAGAGGCGTACGAAACAAGTTTATCAAGTTCGCTATCGCTCATTTTTGCGAACAGCGACAGTTTCCTGACCAGCCCGCGATCTATCATGGACATTGCGTTTCTCACACTCCAGGACCACACATTTACCTTAGCACAGCAAAGCGGGCTTGGAATTGTTTTCGGGGCCGGGGATCGGACATTCACAGCTAATCCCTCATGCGCCGATATTCTGGATGCGCTTCCACATCACAACGTGCCAGCGGTTGTCGCGGACCAGTCTGAAACCAAGATTATCAGGTGGGACGCCGACGCTGCATCCGCCGGTTTTCGGGTTGCGAATGAACGAACTCATGGCCGCGCGGTGCTTGCCATTGACGACATAGACGCCGCATGACGGCATTTCGGCAATCTGCTTGCCATAGGCATCGATATTGACGCGGCGGTGGCAGGTTTGCGTCCATTCCCACACATTGCCTGCGATGTCGGCCACGCCCAGTTCGTTGACACCGAATGCACCGGCAGGACGTCTCGCGGGATTTCTATCCAGCTTGCGGGCGCTTTGTTTTTCATAGTCCTTCAGCCAGCGCAGAGCCGGGTTGGCTGCGGCATCATCCTCGACGCCAAGTGCATCGTCGGGGAAACGTGAGCCAGCAGCGAAGGCCCATTGCTCATCTGTGGGCAAGTGCCAGATTTCGCCGGTTTTTCGCGAAAGCCAGTCAGCATAGTTCTGTGCATCGTCATAGCTGACGCCAACTATGGGAGCATCTGTAGCGGATGCATCGTGATTGTGTGGCAATGTCTCGGCAGATTGACAGTCACCATCGGCGACGCAGCGTTCGTAGTCGGTCGCGCTGACCTGATACTTCATGATCTCGAATGCCCGCTGCAGCTTGCGGGTGGTCAACGGGGCATCGACAGGATAGTTGTTCTTCTGAAAGTCGCCATCAGCACGATAAGTCATTGTGCGCGGGGTAATGACGATCATTTCCGGTCCGACGGTTGATGCGCCCGGCATCACTCGGTCCGGTCGCCCGACAGCGTCAACAACGAACAATCCGGCGACGACGGCCAGTAGAACCGCCGGAACGGCCACGGCAAGCTCGCGCAGGCACTTTTTTCCTTTGCCTTCGTTCATGGGATATCAAGAGACCGCATCTATCCGGGAGGCAGATGGGTGCAGTCCCAAGCCTTTCATCAAAAAGCATCGTTCAGAGCATCTCCAGCGAAAGTGCGAAGGGATTTCGCGTCGGATAATGCGTGCAGAGAGACAGAGCGGTTCCACTTCCGTTTTGACGGGAACCGCCCAAGGTTTTGCCAAAGGCGCTCTGGGAGGCGAAGCGCCTTCATGCATTTGCTTTACGTGCCGGATGGTGCGAGGACCGACGTCATCAGGTCGTCATTCCACTCACCCGTTACCTTGAAATGGGCCGCGGCACCGAGTTCAAAAGCCTCGATCAGATTGTGGTTCACATAGGCATAGATACCGGGTTGCTGGAACGTGTAGAAAGCTGCTCCGGCTGCCCCACCTGGAATGAACCAGGTTTCCTGATCGACATCAGGCGGGGTGTTGAATTTTCCGGTAGACCAGACGTAGTCACCGTGCCCCCCGATCAGATGTGGCCTCGTATCGCGGTTGGCCTGCGAATGGATGATCAGGACTTTCTCGCCGACCTCTGCCGTCATCGCCTTGTCGCCGGTCAATGCACCCACAGCGCCGTTGAACACGACATGAGTCGGGGTGAGGGTGCGCATGACCTTGACCGTGTCTTCATAAGTATCGCCGGGCGCGTCGTATTTCTTGTATTTACCGTTCTCGTCGCGCGGTACGTAGAAGTCCTGTTCGCCGACATAATAAACCTTGTCGTAAGTCAGGGCTTTTCCCTTGCCATCGTGCAGGCCTTCGCGCGGCAGCACCATGATTGCGCCATTCATGCCCGACACGACATGCCAGGGAACCATTCCGGGAGGTGCGCAGTGGTAGACGAAGACGCCAGGCTTCGTCGCCTTGAAGCGCAGGACGGTCTTCTCTCCCGGATTGATCTCGGTCAGACCACCGCCGCCCAATGCACCTGTTGCCGCATGGAAGTCGATATTGTGCATCAGCGTGTTGGTTTCGGGATTGATGAGGGTCAACTCGAGGTAATCATCCTGATGTACAACCATCAGCGGTCCGGGAACGGTGCCATTGAATGCCATGGCATGGACTTCGGTGCCCGCATCGTCGATGACGATCTTCTTTTCCTCAATCACCATGGTGAATTCGATCACCTTGGGGCCACCTTCTGCAACCTGACTGTGGGCATGCACGAAGGGAGGATCCACCAACTCCACCTTCTGGCGCGGGAGTGCCGCTATCTCTGCTGCACTTGCCTTTCTCACCGCGCCTTGTCCCCAGGCGGATGTGCTTGCCAGAACCGGCGCGAGGGCCCCAGCCAAGGCGGCTCCCGCCAATATGCTACGGCGGCTGATTTGCATCTGGTCGACCATCGATACTCTCCTTTACGATAGGACCGAGCATTTCCTGCTCTGTCATGCCGATTATAGAAAGAGACGTTTCGATGGTCCTTGACTGCGATCAAGGTGATGCGGAAAGTTGAGTAATATTAGTTGTTAAATATCAATTAGTTAAAATGGTTGTTTGACATATGTTGTGCTTTATTTGCGCTGGAACAAAGGCTGAAACATAGAGGTTCGATCAAAAGTGAAGCCAGCGAACAGATCAGTTCCGTTCGCTGGCTTTGATGATTAGTGTATAGGGCGCCTAGAGTGCGAACCGTGCTTGCACTTCTGGCATCGCCATTTCCGGAATCCACTCCGGTTCGTAGGTCAGTTCGACATTCACCGCACGGACGCCCTCAACAGTTTCGACGCTGGCACGAACGGCATCGGTGAGAAAACCCGCTGCCGGGCAACCGGGGGTAGTGGTCGTCATATCGATCTGGACCAGCCCATTGTCCTGAATGTCGATGCTGTAGATCATGCCGAGATCAACGAGGTTGAATCCGAGTTCAGGATCGAGCACCAGACGGAGGCTTTCGATGATCTGCTTTTCCATAAGGGCATGTGTTTCGTGTTGCATGACACCTACCTCGCGTCTCCAACGCGGATCATTATACGATAGGCGGCGCCGGTCTCATCGAAGTTGCCTACCCATTCGTGACCGCGGTTTTCAAGCTCGGGGAAGAGGAACAGAGGCTCGCGATGCAGCAGTGCAAACAGAACCGCACCGGCCGGCATCACTTCCACCTCGGCAAGTATACGCACCATCGGCTCAGGCGGCTGCATGTCCGTACAGTCGAGATAGCGCGATGGTTCCGGCCAGACATCCGGCGATACAACATTGTCCGAGAACCGCAGTTCGGGAGCGGCATCGTTCACCGGCGTAAATAGGACCTGCCAGTCACCATTCTCCAGTGGTTCTGGCTGTGCGGAAAAGCCTTTCCGCTCCATGACACTGAAAAGCGGCGCTGGTTTGAATGGCGCGATCAGCAGAAGACTTTGCCCCGGCAAAAGCTTGTCGATTGCCCCCATAATCGCATTGAATGGTTCCACACCGCCCTTGATCAGCGGGCGTACGTCCAGCACGTGGTGCGAGATGTCCTGAACTGAGACTGTCATTTCGATCTCCTGAGAATTGGTTCGCCAGCATAGATGAGATGCGGCAGGGTCGCCCCTTTTGGCAGACGTATGCCGTCCGGTACATCGAGAAGCCGTCGGGCGCGGAAGAAGTGCACGATCAATGCAAGGATCGCTACGAGATTCAAGGTTGTGGCCAAGCGAAAAGCGGCTGGGTAATCAGCAATCAAAGCCAACGTCGCGACTGCAACGCCAGTATAATAAAGAGCGAACCACTGTCGTGCGCGGCGCTCGCTCACCATATCCTGGACGCGCGGTGTCGGTGCCCGACCCATGACAGGGCCATAGCATTCGAGCCAGGTCAGAAATGGTACGATCTTGTAGAGTTGCGCAAGGCTGAGGCCGGTCAGCCATCCAAAGGTGAACAGATAGACGAGGGCAGCAATCATCGCATCGGAGATGCCCGTCCAGAACAGGGCAATTGCCAGAAGGAGCGAGAGCCCAAGCGCGATGAAGGCGGGAATACTGGCGGCGCTGTTCAGCTCTATCGTCTTGCGTTTGCGCTGCCGATAGATCGCATGAATATCAATGATATAGAGTGCGATGCAGGCGATGCCGGGAACAAGTGCAGCCGTGACGGCAACTTCAATTGATCCCATCCCCAATGCCACAACGACTATTCCGACAGCGAGGATGGTCAGGGCAGCAGCGCCTTCCCACCATATGATTCTGGTGGTCGGCCGCGCAGCATCGGGCGACAACATGAACATTGTCAGCAGTCTGTAGCTTACGCCCATCGCGGTAAAGGTCATCCAGCCGCCAAGGCCAAGCGCGGCGTGAACCGGCAACGCCGCTCCGGCAATCTGGAGTAGAGCGAGTTGCTCCGTGAAGCCGGAAAGCGCAAAGGTGAAAATACTACCAAGCAAAGCCGTTATCAGAAGGCAGCATATGCCTGCCGCAACGAACCGGGCGGGCAGGGCGATCGGGCGAGCGAGCCAGAGCGTCATGCTCAATATGGAGAAAATGACGGAAAAACCGCCGGTGAGCAGAATTCCCGAGGCCGGGAGCAACCATGCCGGGCTGTTTGTAAGGCCAGCCATGCCGGCAAAAGCAACGAGCAGGCCAGACAGGCCCGTCACGATTAGAAGCAAGGCGGGGAGGCTTGCTCGGCTTCCCCACAGAGATCGGTTCACCAGAACCGGCACGAATTGCAGCAGTGCTCCGCTCATGAGCAGCGCAAGCCAACCGATACAGATGATGTGCACTATTATGAGTGTTTCAGCCGCGCGAATTCCATGACCCGGAAAGCCGAAACCGCCTGCCATCAGGGCAAGTCCAAAGACGAGGAAAGCCAGCGAAGCGGTAAAATAGGACAGGGTCCAACGGGAAAGCGTCGCGCCGATCATCTCAATTCGTCCCGGACGTTGTGCCTATAAGACTTCAGTGATTGCCGCAGGTGCACTCATGGTCAGCACCATGATGGCCTTTTCGACGACCGATCTCGACCCGCCACAGTGGACCTGTTTCCTTGTAAACCCACGAAAATGTACCCGGATTGCGTGTTTCGAGCTGATGGCGCAGCGGCACCGGGTCGTGGTCGTTGATGATTTCCAGCGCCTCACCGGGTTCGAGCGCATCAATCATCGAGAAGATCGTCGCGTGTCGCGAAATGGGCGGTATGGTGCGAACATCAATTACGGGGGATAGTGAGACAGGTTCTGCCGACATCATATTGTTCCGTGGCTGTCAGGCTTCGAAGCATGATGACGACAGCCGCATCATCATTCGAGCCATTCTAGAGTGACAGGCCTAAAGCGGATTTGTTGTATCTCAAAGAAGACCGGAATTTTCTGGCGTCCTGTTCGGAAGAAAACTGGCTGCAGAAATCGAGGCGAATACGCCTGAACTCACTGTCGGGGATGCCGGTTGAATGCCGCGCAGTGATATAAATCCCCGCGCTATGGACTGTTAACCGCCCATAGCGCAATGGCTTGCAATCCGGAGGGGCGCCGTTAGCACTCAAATGAAGCTTAGCGATGCTTTTCCCCCATCAAAGATGCTTAGTTGTCAGCTCCGAAAGCATCGAAATCAAAGTATTTATCATTGATTTCCTTATACTTTCCGTTGACGCGGATCGCTTTGATCGCTTCGTTGAACTTTGCGATCAGTTCCGGGCGTCCTTTCTTGATCGCAGCTCCAACACCCGCTCCGTGGTATTTTGAAACGGGCGGGTATGTGCCGACCATTTTGCAGCAGGCCCCTTCCGGTGTCTTAAGCCATTCCGCAAGAGACACACTGTCATCATTAATGGCGTCAAGACGTCCGTTCACGAGGTCCAGTTTGAATTCCTGGGACGTTGGATAAGCCTTTACCGTGCTGTCGGTAAAGTAAGCTTCTGCGTAATTTGCATGGGTCGTTGAGCCCTGCACACCGATGGTCTTGCCGGCAAGATCATCTTTGGAGACGCCGCTAATTTTTGCATCTTTCAATGCCACCATTCCGGGAGGTGGGTTGAAGTATTTGTCGGAGAAATCAACCTGCTTCTTACGCTCCTCGGTGATGGACATGGAAGCCAGAAACGCATCAAACTTCCCCGATTGTATGGCGGGAATAGCGCCATCCCAATCCTGAGCAACAAATTCACATTGCGCTTTCATTTGGTCGCAGAGCGCCTTGGCGATCTCAACCTCAAATCCGGCAACCGTGCCATCTGCCAATTGATAGTTCATTGGTGGATTGGCGCCCTCTGTACCAATGATCAACTTCATCGGCTCATCGCTGTGAGCAATGCCTGCTCCTAAAGACAGTGCCATCGCGATTATTGATGGAGTTATTGCTATTGTTTTCAAATATTTCATGATTTCCTCCCATGTTTTTGATTTGAAAATATGAACTCTAAATATTGTCATATATAGATGCTCGTTTTATTCATTTGATTTGAAGTATTCTATTGCGTACTGCGCATACAGCGCCGCTCCCCTGAAAAGGACTTCTTCATCAATGTTGAATTTCGGATGGTGGTGCGGGTAGACAGCGCCGATTTTTTCGTTGCGCACGCCGACAAAAGCAAAGACACCTGGATAGACTTTCAGGAAGTCGGCGAAGTTCTCTGACGCCATTATCGTATTGAAACTGATACAGTCCTTTTCCAGACCAAGAGCGTGAACGGCGCGCCGTGCAACATTGCTGCATGTTGGATCATTGGTCACAGCCGAAACGCCACCGCTGAACCTGATTTCAGCGCGTGTACGAAACGCATCCGCCGTGCTCGTTACCGTCCGCTTTAGCGCGTCTTCAAGATAGCTCATCGCCTCTGGTCGCGTTGCACGCATGGTGCCCGAGACCCTGACACTATCCGGAATAACATTATCTGCATTGCCGCCGCAGATACTTCCAAAAGTTAATGCGACAGGTTCAGTCGGGTCAAATTCGCGACTAACCAATGCGGCACAATTCATGATAATTGCTGCCGTCGCGATGATGGGGTCGACGCCCCTGTTGGGATAGGCGCCGTGTGTTCCAACACCATGGATCGTTAGGTCGATGGATTGCCCTGCCGCCATTCGCGGGCCAGCTTCAATGGAGATTTTGCCGGTCTCCAACTCAGACCAGAGGTGAATGCCAAAAACGCTTTCAACGCTGTATCCAGCGAGTTCTCGCAGAATGTCTTCCGTTCCCTCGCCAACTTCCTCAGCCTGTTGAAAGCACAGCTTGACTGTTCCACGAAGCTGATCGCGCGCCTGGACGAGAACCCGCGCTGCCCCTAACAGCATGGCGACATGCCCGTCATGACCGCAGGCATGCATCACGCGAGGCACGTCAGATCTGTATTCCAGATGAGGATTGTCTTCTTCTATTGGCAAAGCATCCATATCGGCACGCAAAGCGATAACTCGCTCGCTTTGTGTGCCAACTATCGTTGCCACGATCCCAAACTCTCCGACCTGAGTATATGGAACGCCGATTGCATCAAGCTCTTTCCTGATGCGCGCAGAAGTGCGCTTTTCATTCAGGGAAAGTTCCGGGTGTTTGTGAAACGCCCTGCGCAGTTCGCGCATGTAATTTTGCTCATTCTGAGCCAGTTCCAACGTTTTCAGTTCCGCCCCCGCGCTATTTATCGTCGTCATCATTAATCGATGATCTTGTTCGTCACACTTTGTTCCCGACGTGCAATCGAAGCTGGCATATCTCCCGGCTTACTTCACCCGGTAAAATGTCGGCTCGGCAGGCACCATGCCGAAATCTGCCGTCATATTGTCGGTCGCCTGCATCAGGCGACTGATGAAGTGCTTGACGGCCTGACTTCGAGGGTGCCCGCAGATTTGACGCGGCTTCGTTTTGATCAAATCCGTTCACACACCTGACATTGATCAATTGACAAAACTACGGACAGGACAGCAATCTGCCGCGTGGAATCGGTTTGGGGGGGACGAGGAAATGCGTAGTAAAGAGTTTCCATTGACGGCTGGCCTACTCACGGCGCATTCATCAGCGTTTCTTTCAATCATGAACACCGGATATAGGGCCAGCGGAAATGGTTGCTGGACGACTGCATCCGTCATTGTTTCGACCTGCTAACAACGCAAACAGACATTCATCATGACACTCGATCCAGTACTTCACCTGCGCCCGAAAATTCCTGGCGATAGGCCCCTTTGTGTGGTGGAACGGAACTCCTGCTTTCAAGGCGCGGTGCATCTTTCTGGTTTTGTCATTGCGACAAACAGCAAAGTGCAATGTTTGAATCTCAAACTGCCGGACGGGCGTGAACTGCCAATCTCACAGCACGGTTTGCCTAGCCCTGACCTGAGCCGCATATATGGGCGTTCGGCGGTAGCATGTCGTTTCAACGAGCGTATCTTTACCGGTCTCGAAACTGCTCAGATGCTGAATGCCTCGATAGAAGTCCGCCTGGCTGATGGAACCGGATTGGAACAGCCACTTTCAGCAGCGGATCCGCATGATCCGGTTCTGGTGCTGGTCAACCGCTTCTTCGATGAGATTCATCAGTGCTCAAATGGACATATGCTTGAAATCGGCTCGCGCAATCGAACCGGTGCCATGTGGCGCGATCGTCTGCCTCAAACATGGCAATATACCGGTTTCGACATTCTGGAAGGCGAGAATGTCGACGTCGTCGGCGATGCCCATGAAGCAAGCAGCTTTCTGCCCAGAAACCAATTCGATGCGGTGATGTCATTTGCTGTGTTCGAACACCTTCTGATGCCGTGGAAAGCAGTCATCGAGATGAACCGTGTGATGAAGCCGGGAGCGATTGGCATTATACTTGCTCCGCAGACATGGCCGCTGCATGAAGAACCTTGCGATTACTTCCGCTTCTCACGCCACTCGTGGAAAGCGCTGCTCAATCGGGCAACGGGCTTTGAAATAATCAAGGCTGTCGACGGTTGCGAGGCCTATATAGTGGCGAAAGTTCATAATCTGGCGACAAGTTTCGGCGAATTCTACACCGGAGCGCTGATGTCAGCAGTTCTTTTCAGAAAGACAGGCGAAACGAACCTCGATTGGTCCGTCTCGCTTTCCGATCTTGGCGACGATCTTTATCCGATGTGACAAGGATTTTGAGCGGTGCCAGCGAATGCGCAATCACTGGAACCGCTTTATTTACTTGTTCTCGGGTTGAGGCTGCGATGATTTGGAACGCAAGGCCAGGATAGACAAGGACGGTCCATGCTCGGCATCGGGTGAATCATGTCCGATGATGATCTCGTCAAAGCCAAGCTGGTTCAGAAGCCAGAGTAGACTTTCCCGGTCGATCCAGCGCGGTTCTGCCTCCATACCGCCACAAAAGGTCTTTTCCTTCTGTTCCAGGTAGGGCCGTTTGTAGAGCTTTATCAGACGCCCATTCCAATCGCGCATTTCGGGTTCGCCAAGTGCTGCGAGGCGTGGATCACCGGGACGCATTGCATCCGGATCGACGACGTGAGTCCAGAGATACAGTCGATCAGTGTGGCTGGAAAGAAGCTCAAGCGTAAGGACAGGATCCGACATATGATAAAGCACGCCGCTGGCCACAATCAGCGGCCATTGCCTCTCTTCCGCCTCCAGATAGGGCAGGAAATTACCCAGGTGGAAGGATGCATCGCGCAGTTGCAGAACTTCTTTCGTCACCAGACAACGAAGATAAGCGTCCCGTTTTGCCTCTACAGCCGTAACGGATGCAGCACCTTCTGAAAGCAGGGTCGCCGTGTGGGCGCCTTCCAGAGGCCCCAGTTCAAGGACGTCCTTTCCTTTGAACCATCCGTTCAACTGTGTTGTAAGCCAGAGGATCCTGGGGTCAGCAAACAAAGACTTGGTACCCGCTTGCAGCCCTTTCTCCGAAGGAAAGGCCGACACCCATCCATCCTTGAATATGTCTATGGCATTCTGTCCCGACGGTGCTGCGCTTTCATAACCCGGTGCTATGTCAACTTGCGGACCGGTCATCGCCGCCGACAAAGGCTCCTCCGGCCCGGCTTCCTTGATCGCGTTCAATGCAAGGGTCAGCCTGTCCGGCTGGGCTGTTACAGGTGTATTGCGGCTCAAAACGACGAAAAACTCGCAGCCGAAGCTGGGATGAAACAGCTCTTCTTTAAATCCCAGAACGCCTGCACTGTGCAAATCTTGCATGGCGAGACGGAAACTTGATGGTGTGAAAACCCAGGCGTGGCAATCGACGTATTCGTCATTCGTGCTTGTTGCGCTTGCATAACCGGCTGAGGGCGTGCCGGCAAAGGCGAAATCGCCCTTATGCCCTTCCATCCAGACTTGCACGCCGCCCCGCGTTGCATTTGAGGCGTGGTGGTCGAAGAGGACCGCCGTTCCGTGCCTCTTCTGTTCCGCGAGATACGCGGCCAGCATATGCCCTGCTGTGGTGCTCGGACGCAAATAATCAAAAGTATAACGTCTGTCGGGCACGAGAAGATAAACCTTGCCATCCGGCTTGAGTGCGCGCTCACAACGCTGAAGAAAATGAATGGGATCGGTCAGATGCTCAAAAACATGGCTGGCAACGATAAAATCAAACCCTTCCCCGGTTAGATCCAGCTCGCTAAATTCTCCGCCGTCGTCAATTGCGTCGACGGTTTCCAACCTAGAAGTATCGACACCGATATTATTATACTTGAGACGCAAGGATTGCGTATCGGTGTGGTCTATAACAAGCGTGTTGAAGCCGTCTCTCTTTGGCAGAATAGGGGCATAAGATGCACCTATTTCTATACCGCGAGAGGTTTTCCCCACTTCATTTCTAATCATTTCCCGGAAGTTCATTATTCGTCCGCCCCCTCAATTATATCACTCTCTGAATATCGCAATGGAGCCATTTATTTTAGCGAGGCTCAATGTTATTCACAAAGAAATTGGGCTGAGGGGAGCTGGAATGGGCGTTGGGAAAGCAATGAACTGGTTGGCTGTGCGCGCATATATACGCGGGGCCAAACTGATGCAGATGCCATGTATCTTGAGGGAAAAAAAGCCAGGTTTCCTATCGGATGAAGCAACTCGCCAGCCGAGCGGGGATTTATATGCAATAGTTGTCAAGTATAACAAATTTGGTGTTGCGCCTGATTTTCTGCATCTCCTGAACGAACTGCGCAATCAAAACATCAATCCCATCGTCGTCTGCAATGGCAGACTGTCGCAACCGGACCACGACGCAATCAAAGCTATCGCTCAACGTGTTCTCGTGCGCCAGAATATCGGTCGCGATTTCGGTGCCTATCGCGCTGCTACATTGCTTCTTGGTGCTGAAGGACTGCAGCCTCGGCGACTGCTTTATTTCAATGATAGCGTCATGTATGTCCCCGGCGACGGTCTTCGACAGATGATCGCATCGCTCATCGACAGCGAGTATGATGTCATTGGTACGAACGAAAACCACGAATTCGTCCATCATGTTGGCAGTTATGCCTTCAGCATGTCCGGAAAAGTATTCAACAATGCCGCTGTGCAGCGTTTCTGGTCCAGGTATCGGTCTTACGATGTGAGGCCCCACGCTATCAGAAAGGGCGAGGTTGCTCTATCAGAGTGCTTTGCACGCTGCGGTTATAGTATAGATGTGCTGTATTCTACCGACAAACTGGCACTCAACCTCGACAAAATGGCGATGCCGGAGATCGTGTCCAGCCTTCGTTATCTGCCACACGGCGCTTTTCGCAGCTATGAACTTCAACCGCTGCTGGCAGGCGCGATCTATACCGGTAAAATGCTCTCCAAGCGCTCGGGCAAGCGGAGCGCAGCTCCAGTGAGTGCCAGCGAGATGCGCCTGACACCAACCATTAGCCAGTACTCAAAAGCGATGAAGGAACGCAGTCAGACACCGTCTGCGGACGACAGGGGCGGGCTTGTTGGCGAACAGGTGAAGCGGGAGGTTCTCGTCAATCATATGATTGGGATAATCATGAACGGTAGTCAGGTTCACTACGGTTTCGGACTGTTTCACAGAATAATGGGCAGCCCGCTGATCAAACGTGATCTGCTTCTTCGTGGTCTCCTTTTCGAGCACGATTGTGCACGCATTCTGGACTATATGCCGGTACAGCAACGAGAACCCATTATGCGCGAGTTGCTGAACCGCGGACGAAGCGTCAATGTTACTGGGCTTCGGCGTTTTAAACTGCGCAATGGATTGCTTTAGAGCGCATTCCGAAAAGTGTGAAACGGGTTTCGGATAAGATGCACGTCAAAACAAATAGATAGAGCGGCGATCTGATCCAATCAGATCGAAACGCGCTCTAAAATCAGTGTGACACCTTTTCAAAAGGTGAGATGTCGTCTGATAGTCGATATTTTCAGTTTTCTTGAGGGGGCGTCTTGTTTCTTCCCGCGATAAAGCTAATCATCGACGCAGTTTCTTTGATGCTGAAGAAGAAAATCGATCATTGCTAAAAGGAGGTGAAATTCATGACCTCGGTAAAGCAGCGTATGATTCAGTTTGCGTTGATAGTGGGCCTTGTCTCCGTAGGCTCTCTGGACGTTTCACATGCCCAGTTTCTGGATTCTTTTAAAACCCGAAATGCAGTCACGGCGGATGCCATAACCCGGACGCCAGTCGGAACCCGTGTGGTGCTTGCCGGTTCTATCAAAAGCAATGCGAGAAGAGCCCAATATGTTTTTCAGGATCACACCGGAAGAACGCGAGTTCGAATAGAACGGGAAGTCTGGCGCGGAAGAGAAATAAATACAAAGAACAAAATTGAAATTCGGGGCCGCGTCGAAAACGATGTCAGGGGCAGATTTATCGATGTGGATTACTTCAAGATAATCCAATAGTCTTTTTGGATAACTGCTTCAATCGGGAGTTGCTATGTTTAGACTGGGTGGAAAATATCAGCATTTCATTCACGGTGACGGCTGCGGTTGCTCCAACCCGATATTACAACAGGTTTCCCGACGACTGGATCGATTATCACGACGGCATTTTCTTGCGGGCGCCGCCGCGACAGCAGCGGCGACGATGATTGCGGATCGTTCTTACGCGCAGTCGCCCAAAATTCTCCTGACGCGCGCGCGTCTCTTCGACGGGAAGGCGGATTCGCTTAAGTCCGGTGTGCAGGTTCTGGTCGATGGCAACCGCATCGCGGCCGTCGACACGACAAACAGTGCTCCGCCAGAGGGGGCAACGGTTATCGACTGCGGCGACCGTGTGCTGATGCCGGGTCTGATCGACGCGCACTGGCATGCCGTCTACGCTGCGGTGCCGCTGCCGGTTCTTCTGGAAGGAGATTTGGGCATAATTTTCGCAGCGTCCACGGCAGAGGCGGAACGCACACTTTTGCGCGGCTTTACGACGGTACGTGATCTGGGTGGTCCGACTTTCTCGTTCAAGCGTGCGATCGACACGGGAATCATTTCTGGTCCACGCATTTTTCCGGCGGGCGCGATGATAACGACGACCGGCGGCCATGGTGATCTCAGGCTGCCAACGGAAATTCCACGTGATGGCGGCAGACTGAGCACTGGCGAGCTGATTGGGGGTGCGGCAATCGTCGATGATACCGGCGATCTGAAGATGCGTGTGCGCGAGCAGTTGTTGCAGGGGGCATCGCAGATCAAGATCGTTGCCGGCGGCGGTGTGTCGTCACCACGTAGCCCGCTGGATATGTCGACATTCAGCGAGGATGAAATTCGCGCCGCGGTCGATGTGGCAAAGGACTGGAACACTTATGTCACGGTTCATGCCTATGCATCGAATACGGTTCAGAGGTCTATCAGAGCGGGTGCTGCATGTGTCGAACATGCGCATCTGATGGATGAGGAAACCGCGCGCATGTTCGCGGAAAAGAACGTCTGGCTGAGCATGCAGCCTTTCCTAACGATGGAGGATGCAGCGTCGCAAACCGGCCCAGGCGCCGAACGAATTCAACAGCTTTTTGCCGGTACGCCAAAGGTTTATGAGTTCGCTCGCAAATATGGGATCAAGACCGCCTGGGGCTCTGACGTTCTGTTTTCGCCTGCATTGACACCGCGACAGAATTTTATGCTGACCCATTTGAGCCAGTGGTATTCGAATGCCGACGTTCTTCGCGCAGCAACATCGGTCAACGCCGAACTGCTGGAGCTTTCCAATCTGCGCAATCCTTATCCGGGCAAGCTCGGTCTCATCGAACCGGGGGCTTTTGCCGATCTTCTTGTTCTGAATGAAAATCCGCTCGATGATATCCACGTTCTTGAAAAGCCGGAACAGACGCTGGCGGTCGTCATGAAAGATGGCAGGATCCACAAGAATACCCTGAGAACATAATCTGATTTCGTCTTTTGGGAGCGGGGAGGTTTTATGCCGAAAGCCAGCAATGCAGCCCTGATCCTGATTACGGGATGCGTCTTGATTGCATTGCTCTATTACGGCAGGGCAGTCTTTGCTCCTGTCGCTTTCGCGCTGTTTATTATTATGCTCGTTTGGCCGATCCAGAGGGCTCTTTCAACAGTCGTGTCACGCTATCTCGCATTGGCTGCCACGTTTCTTCTGGTGGTATTCCTTCTGCTCGGGTTCGGATGGCTGATCGCATGGACCGTCGGGCAGGTCGGGCGCCGGATACTGATCGACGCCGTTCGATATCAGCTCCTATATGAGCAGCTTCAGATGTGGCTTGATGCGCACGGCATTGCAACATCAGTTCTGTGGTCGGAAAATTTCAGCGTGAGCTGGGCACTGCGGACACTTCAATCGATAGGTAGCCGTCTCAATAATACGTTCAGCTTCTGGCTGGTGGCGTTGGTCTATGTCCTGCTGGGCCTTGCGGAAACCGAGGAGTTTCGCGCACGGATCAAACAGCTTAAAAACCAGGCCGCTGCGAATACGTTTATTCAGGCCAGTCAGTCAGCCGCCGCGAAAATTCGGTTCTACATGCTGCTCAGGGGCGTGATGAGCCTTGCGACGGGTTCCCTTGTCTGGCTTTTGACCCGCCTGATTGGATTGCCATTCTCCGAGACATGGGGATTTGTCGCGTTCATCCTGAATTTTATTCCTTTTCTTGGCCCCCTTGTCGCTACACTCTTCATTACCGCATTCGCGTTCACGCATCTCGCCAATTGGCAATGGGTACTCGCTCTCTTTGTCGGGTTGAACGTGATACAATCTGTCATCGGAAGTGTGATTGAGCCTCGATTGACCGGTAAGACACTTTCCCTGTCGCCGTTTGCAACGCTCTTTTCTGTGTTTGCGTGGGGCTCGCTGTGGGGCGTATTTGGAGCCTTTATCGGGGTGCCAATCACTATCGTTAGTTTGACTTTCTGTGCCCGATATTCCGCTACGAGCTGGTTTGCAGAAATATTCGGGTTTTCCCGTGAATAACGCTGAAACTTCTATGGTTGAAGAACCAGTATCGGGGCGCAAACCGGATAGCTTGACCTTTCAAGACGCGGCCTATGTAATATTGGGTAAAGGGCATAATCAAAATGGGAAGGATATTTCAATGAGGATGATCCTGTACAGCGTCTTGACGATGGCCGTTATAGGCGCCACCGCCAGCGGGTGCACGACAAATGAAAGACGAACAGCGGGCTATGGTGTCGGCGGTGCCGCGCTTGGCGGGCTTGCCGGAGCTGCCATTGGAGGGGACACGCGTGGCGCGCTAACCGGCGCAGCTATCGGTGCAGCCGCAGGCACGCTCGTAGGCGCTGCTCAAACCCGTAACGGCGTTCAGTATTGCCGCTATCGCGATCAGCACGGCCGTGTTTATGAAGCGCGTTGTCGCTAGGGCTCGTCGCCCAAAAGTCTGAACTGGTTTTGAGATAAAGACATGCTGTTTCAGTATGTCTGCACTGGATCTTTGCATTTGTCATTTGGAGCGCCTCTCGATCTGATTGCATCAAACGGGCGCTCCGAACGCTTATTCTGAGGGCATTTTTCCGAACAGCTTTACCTTTTTCTGGCGGCGTTCGCTTGTCGCGCCAAACATGAAATCGGCGAACCGGTTCGACTTGTGAGTTGTGGTTCTTTGTTACTTGGAGGGAAGCATGAAGCTGCATTCGGTCGCCGCTATTCTCGCATTTGCTGCAATCTTTACCATTGGAACCGTTGCCGAGACGGTTCCTGCTTTCAGTCAGAGCCATTCCATTGTCGTTGGAACACGGATTAACAACGGTCACAGAATACGATGCACCGAGGGTGCCCGATTGCTGAGAATGCGCGGCTTTCGCAATGTTCGCGCCTTGGATTGCCGTGGCAGTCATTTTCTTTACCGGGCAGATCGGTCTCGCAGGACCTATGATGTGACCGTGCGAGCCAGAGACGGAAGAATAACGAATGTTCGCACTGTAAGATGGCGCCGCTGATCCATGTGGCGCTATCATTTCAGGCTTCGAGGAAAGGAAAACAGCAGTGTCGGAACTGGTTGTAATTGGATTTGATACAGTGGGAGAGGCGGATGCCGTTCTTCTGAAGCTCAACCAGCTTCAAAAGGAATATCTTGTCGATCTTGAGGATGCGGTGATTGTCGTGCGGGATGAACAAGGCAAGGTTCATCTCAAGCAGAAATACAACCTGCCTGCGATGGGTGCCGGATCGGGGCTGCTTTCGGGAGCAATATGGGGCGGATTGGTGGGACTTATTTTTCTCAACCCGCTTGCCGGTATGGCTCTTGGCGGCGCGGTCGGGGCAGGTGCCGGAGCTTTGTCGGGATCGCTTACCGATTATGGTATCGACGACAAGTTCATCGTGTCGCTTGGCGAAACGATCCCGGAAAATTCATCTGCCTTGTTCGTCCTTCTGCGCAAGATTCAGTGGGACAGGGTTATGGTCGATTTCCCGGATCTGCGTGGGCGGGTATTGAAAACGTCCCTGTCTCTCGAGCAGGAAGAGCGGCTTAAGAAAGCGCTCGAAGGAGCGTTGCCGCAAACCTCGTAGTGTGACGTTGCCGGAAAACCGTGCATGCGAAACCATCGCGACCAGGCGGCCGTGCTGTGTCGATTTTCGAGCGAGGATATGAGTTGAAGCAAGTTTTCATCCTCGCTTTTGTTCTGCTTGTCGCAGCAGGATGCGCTGGTAACAGGGCTGTCACCGGTTTGGGAGCAAATGTCGACGACCGGGCGCATTCCAGAGCGGTGGTTCCGTTTACGGTTGCGACGGTACGGGAGAGAGTGGACGATCCGAGTATCGCCTATTCCCGCAACAGGTCTGAAATACTGAACTTTTCGACAATTGACGTGCATATCCCGGAAACGCATCGTCCGGGCAATGTTGAAACTGCATCGGTCAAGCCCGATCCCCGAAGAAATTTTATGGCCTCGAACTATGCTCCATTGCCGGATCGACAGGCAATGATTGCAGAGCTGAACCGGCGTCTGGCAAGCCGCCCGGCGTCGCAACGCGAAATATTCATTTTCGTCCATGGCTATAACAATAACTTTGCCGAGGGACTGTTCCGCAACGCGCAGATTGTTCATGACTATGAGGTCTCTTCGGTGCCGATCCATTTTTCATGGGCGTCTGCCGCGGCATTCACGCGTTATCTCTACGACCGTGACAGCGCGATCATCGCACGCAGGGGATTGGCTGAAACACTCGAACTCGCGGCACAGACCAAAGCCAACGGCATTGTCATCGTCGGTCATTCGATGGGGGCGGTCGTCGTCATGGAAGCATTGAGAACTCTGTCTGTAGATAAACGCCTCAATGTATTGAAGCGCATCAAGGGTGTGTTGCTCGCAGCACCTGATCTCGACCCTGATCTCTTCCGCAGCCAGATTGATGATATCGACTATCTGCCCAAGCCTTTCACGATTGTCGTATCACGGCGTGATCGGGCTCTCGATATTTCTCGCAGGCTGGCAGGAGGTGAGCCGCGGGTTGGCAGTGGCTTTGACATCGCTTTCCTGCAGAACAAGAATATTCAGGTTCTTGATGTTTCCCAAGTCGATAGCGGTGGTCATAGCCTGTTCGCAAGCTCAGATACGCTGATAAAGTTCCTGGGTTCGGGCTATCTGCTGCGCAGGCTTATTACTGACGAATATGCGGGCATGGACGATACTTTCATTGCTGCCGGACAGGGTACGTTCGAGCAGGCCTCGCTGGCTCTTCATCTGCCCGCGCGCGTGATTGATCGCTTGAGTGTGCGTTAGAGCGCGTTTCAATCTGATTGGATCAGATCGGCGCTCTAACTTATTATATTTCATGCATAATCTTGATCGTCCTCGTTTCACTCCGGTCGGATTATGCTCCAAGGGCACGTTCATAGCGGACGTTCGATGATAAACTGGATTAAGCTTCTTGTGCGGCTTATCATCGGGCAAGTTTAACGGGTGCATAAATCAAGTCTCTAATTGAACTTGTCGTTATTGATCTGCCGGGTTATTCTGCCCGAATATTACGTTCTGCCTTGGTTTTATTGTTCGACATCGATAGCGCATCGAAATTTTCGGCAACACAAAGGTGGCAATCATTGATGAGCACGGGTTGGCATGCCGAGCTCGAACTGCGGTTCGAGCATAATCGCGAAGTGACGCGGCTCATGCGGCGACGCCACGTGGGGCCGCTTGCGGTCCAAAAACCCTTCTATCCCGAAAAAGATGGCAGCGCCCATGTCTATCTACTTCATCCGCCCGGAGGTGTCGCTGGCGAAGATGTCCTTGATATTGCTTGTTCTTTGGGTCGCAGCGCCAGAGCCGTTCTAACAACGCCAGGTGCTACCAAATTCTATCGCAGCGATCGGGGCCAAAGCACGCAGACGACAAGGATCGACGTGGGTGAGGGCGGCGTATGTGAGTATCTCCCGCAGGAAACAATCGTTTTTAACGGCGCGAGGGCTTCCATAAGCACACAAGTCTCCCTGAGCGGAGATGCGGTCTATCTGGGGTGGGACATTATCAGTCTCGGGCGGCCTGCCTGTCAGGAAAGCTTCGACAGGGGCGAAGTCAGGCAACGGGTCGAAATATTCAGGGATGGAAAGCCGATCTGGTTCGAACAGTTTCGCCTTCATGGCGCTGATCAGGCGATGAACGCAGCCTTTGCGTTCCGCGCCAAACCGATTGTCGCGACGATGGTTTATGCCGGTCCGGCAGATGAAAGCGCGCTTCAGTCTATTCGCGAAGCGGTGGGCGACGCAGCCAACAATCTGTTCTCGGTGTCGCGGCTCGAACGGGTGATTGTCTGTCGCTATCTCGGCGGACGAATGTCGGAAGCCAAGACGCTGTTTCGCAAAGTCTGGGAAGTTCTGCGGGAATCCGGACTGGGAAAACCGGCGGCTGTACCGCGCATCTGGGCAACGTAATTGACTTTGGAGAGGGTCTACAAATGGAACTATTGCCACGTGAAAAGGACAAACTTCTGATTTTCACCGCAGCATTGGTAGCGGAGCGACGCAGGGCCCGGGGGGTGAAACTCAACTACCCGGAAGTCGTGGCCTATATCTCTGCCGAAATTCTGGAGGGAGCGCGGGACGGCAAGACTGTCGCGGAGCTCATGTCCTACGGTGCGACCCTTCTCACACGTGACGAGGTGATGGATGGTGTGCCTGAGATGATCCACGACATTCAGGTGGAAGCCACATTTCCAGACGGAACCAAGCTGGTGACCGTCCACAACCCCATTCCGTAAGGCGTTTCCTGAATCGTTGGAAACGCTCTGGCTTTTTGTTTTGCGCGCATCCTTTCCGAAAACCGTTTCACATTTTTCGGGATGCGCTTCAGGAGACGATCATGATACCGGGTGAATATTTCATCGAAGACGGGTCGATCGACCTCAATAACGGTCGCGAAACCCGCACCATCGCTGTTGAGAACACGGGCGACAGGCCGATCCAGGTTGGATCGCATTATCACTTCTACGAAACGAACGAGGCGCTTGTCTTCGACCGGGAAAAAACGCGCGGTTTCCGCCTCAATATTCCGGCCGGTACTGCTGTGCGGTTCGAGCCGGGACAGGATCGCGAAGTCGAACTGGTCGCGCTTGACGGTGACCGGGAAGTCTACGGCTTCAATGCAAAAATCAACGGAAAACTTTAGGAGGGACAGATGGGGAGGATCTCAAGACAGGCCTATGCCGAACTGTATGGCCCGACCAAGGGTGACCGTCTGCGGCTGGCTGATACCGAGCTCATCATCGAAGTCGAGGAAGACCGTTGTATCTACGGCGAGGAAGTGACGTTTGGCGGCGGCAAGGTCATCCGTGACGGGATGGGGCAGGGACAGCGTCCCTCTGCCGAAACAGTCGATCTAGTCATCACCAATGTCATCATTCTCGACTATTGGGGCATCATCAAAGCCGATGTCGGTATCAAGAACGGTCGTATCTCGGGGATCGGCAAAGCCGGTAATCCCGATATTCAGCCCGGCGTCAACATTGTCGTTGGACCTGGGACCGATGTAATTGCGGGTGAGGGCAAGATTCTCACCGCTGGCGGTATCGATACGCACATTCACTTTATCGCGCCGCAACAGGCCGAAGAAGCTCTGGCCAGCGGTACAACAACTTTGGTCGGCGGCGGAACGGGACCGACGGTTGGCACGCTCGCAACCACGGTGACACCGGGGCCATGGGCTATCCATCGTATGCTCGAGGCTGTGGAAGCGCTTCCGATCAATGTGGGATTGTTGGGCAAAGGCAATGCAAGCATGCCCGAACCCCTTCGCGAGCAGATCAGAGCTGGCGCTGTCGGCCTGAAGTTGCACGAGGACTGGGGCACCACGCCAGCGGCCATCGACAATTGTCTGAATGTCGCCGACGAAGAAGATATTCAGGTGGCCATCCATACGGACACGCTGAACGAGAGCGGGTTCGTCAAGGATACATTCGCTGCCATGAAGGGCAGGACCATCCACAGTTTCCATACAGAAGGTGCTGGCGGTGGTCATGCGCCCGATATCATTACAGCGGCAGGCGAAGAAAATATCCTGCCGTCCTCAACCAATCCGACCCGTCCTTACACCATCAATACAGTCGATGAGCACCTCGATATGCTGATGGTCTGTCACCACCTCAGTCCGAAAATCCCCGAAGATGTGGCATTCGCGGAATCCCGCATCCGGCGTGAAACCATTGCCGCAGAAGATATTCTCCATGATCTGGGCGTGTTTTCGATGATGTCGTCGGACTCTCAGGCCATGGGACGCATTGGAGAGACAACGCTGCGCTGCTGGCAAACGGCTCACAAGATGAAAGTACAGCGTGGCCCGTTAAGCCAGGATAGCAGCCGGAACGATAATTTCCGCGCCAAGCGTTACGTCGCCAAATACACGATCAATCCCGCAATCACACATGGATTTGCCCATGAGATTGGCTCTGTCGAAGTTGGAAAGCGGGCTGATCTGGTACTGTGGAAGCCGGAATTTTTTGGCGTGAAGCCAAGCCTCGTCATGATTGGCGGTATGATAGCGATTGCGCCAATGGGTGACCCGAACGCATCGATCTCGACGCCCCAGCCGGTCCATTACCGGCCAATGTATGGTGTATTGGGGCGGGCGCTTGGCTCCACCGGTGTCACCTTTGTCTCGAAATCAGCGCTGGATGACGGTATTGGCGAGAAGCTGAAACTCAACAAGCAATTGGTCGCGGTCAAAGGGATCCGGACAATCCGCAAGAAGGACATGATCCATAACGGTCTTACGCCGAAACTGGAGGTCGATCCGCAGAACTATCAGGTGCGGGTGGACGGCGAAGTAATCACCTGTGAACCGGCTGACGTGCTGCCGATGGCGCAACGTTATTTCCTGTTTTAGGCAGCGGATAAGGACACGCGTGAAAACAAAGCGATAGAGCATTTCCTATGGTTCAAACAGAACAGGAAATGCTTTAGCCGCGAAAGAAGGGGTAAAATTCATGCAGCTCAATGCCATGCAGGATCATCCTTCTCTGGGGTTTGTCGATTGGACGTTGCGCGGCATCGGTCAGGTGGTGTTCCAGAATAATCCGCTGTCCGGGCTGGTTATTCTGTTCGCCATTCTGGTCAACTCCTGGATTTATGCCCTCATCTGTGTGCTTGGTGTTGTCGCCAGCACGCTGACGGCAATCATCCTCAAGGCTGACAGGGGGCTTGTCCGGGACGGCTTGTTCGGGTTCAACGGAGCCTTGGTTGCTCTGGCGCTAATCGCGTTCACCAGTGCGGATTTTCGCAGCGGTGCACTGCCGTCGCCGGAGATGACGATCTATCTCATCTGCGGCGCAGCTTTTTCCAGCATGGCCTTTGCCAGCATCGCTGCGCTTCTGGGACCACACAAGGTTGCGCCTCTGACAATGCCATTCGTGCTGGTCGGCTGGCTCTTTCTGTTCGCAATTCTCAAGTTCGATGCCATAGAAGCCGGTCCGATGGCAAAGCCGGTTTCGCCGGAACAGTTTTCCTATGCGGTCCCTTATGTGCTTCCGACCTGGTATATGGGGATCGGCACTGCCATTGGGCAGATATTCTTTCAGGATAACTGGATCACCGGTTACATCATCCTTGCCGGTATCGCGATCCATTCCCGGATAAGCGCTCTGATGGGCCTTCTGGGAGCGGTAACGGGAGCGGTGGTTGCTGCCGTATTTGGTGGTCCCGAAGGGGCTATTCGCGACGGGCTTTTCGGCTATAACGCGGCGTTGACGGCAATTGCGCTTGGCGGCTTTTTTCTCGTTTTCAACTGGAGCAGTTTCCTTTACGCCATCTTCGGCGCCGTCGTGGCCACATGGCTATGGGCTTCGGTTGCCATATTCCTGAAACCGATCGGAATGCCGGTGCTGACCTCGACGTTTGTGCTGGTCACCTGGGTCATGCTGATCGGACAATACGCTTTCAAGGCGCTGGTGCCCGTCGCTCCGGCTGATGCGACGTCTGCGGAGGAAAATCTCAGGCGATATCGTGAGACACTTCACTCACGACCGGAATAGTCGGCTGTATTGTGTCTCGTGCCAGGCACTCGCCATGGCCAGTGCGGGAGCGGTGTTGCCGATGTCGTCGTCATTCAGCGTGCGCGCTTTTTCAACAGCGCGTTCAATCTTCGCGGCACCTGCAATGAGTATCCTCTGGCCGGCGGTATGGCCGAGCGGGACGAGGCGGATTGCGGTCATGATCTGACTTTCGACCACGCTCCACATGAGGCCGCGCAGAGCGTCGACGGGTTCAATATTCCAGTTACATGCTGCAATGGCAAAGGCTGCAGGGTAGGTGACGCGTCGTTCCGATGCGAAGTTTCGCGCCTGATCGACACCAAGCTCCGCCAGCAATGTGAGCAAGGATTCACCCATGCGGCGATCCTCAAGTTCAAGTTCGCTGCTCTCGCGACTTGCTGCAAGCCAGTCGTTCAGGCGGCAGAATTCGGCGTCGTCGTGTCGCGTCAGTGCCGAAATCATTCGCCAGAAAATAGCTCCGTCAAGCGCGGCGTAACTGTGTTCCAGAAGGCCGAGTACCCAATCGGCACAGCTTTCCTCGTTGGATACTGTTCCTGCGTGGACAGCCCATTCGAGCCCGCGCGAATAGGAAAATGCACCAACGGGTTGGCTGGGACTGACAAGCCGCATGAGATGCAGCATGGGGAGTGCCGGAGAATGCATAGGCATTTCCGGCTCTGGCCCATCATTTTGAATATCAGCTTCGGCGTGTCTCTTCGAATGATCCAGCAATGCGACGCTCACATCAACCGGCCATGAGATAGAGCCCGCTGAGGGCAGCAAAGCCACCAGCCATCCGCATCACTATTTGCCCGGTGTGTCCCTTCAGCATACGCCCTGCTGCAAGGCCTACTCCGATGCCTGCTGTGTGGAGTAATGTCGTCGCAAGCGCAAAACCGGCGCCATAGGAAAGAAACGCGGCGCTGCCGATCTCGCCACCATGAGCATAGCCATGGAAGAAGGCGAAGAAACCGACGATAAGTGCTGCGGTCAGGGTCGATGCGCGGAATGCCATGGCGACGAAGAGGCCAAGAACAATCACCGACGCAAGGATGACCGGTTCGACATAGGGGAGTGAAACGCCGCTGAGCGCCGCCACGAATCCCAGGAGCATCACGCCCACAAAACTTAACGGAACGGCGACGAGCGCGCGTCCGCCAAGCATCGAAGCCCAAAGGCCGACAGCGACCATTGCAAGTATGTGGTCGGCCCCGGACAAGGGATGTGAAAACCCAGCGGCAAACGAACCATGTTCTGCGGGGTTGAGATGCGCGAATGCAGGGCTTGCCATCACTGAAAACAGGGCGGCGGCAAGAATAAGTGTCCTTTTCATTTTCGCTTCCTTTCAACAATAATGGTTACGCTCAGAAAGAGCCAAACATTGATCCCAGCACGAAAACCGCGACGAGCGATATGATCACACCGACGATTACGGTCATGACCATGTCGAAATAGCTCGATGCATGGGTCTGCTTGCTGATCTGCAGGAGCAGCAGCACCGTACCGTTATGCGGAAGCGCATCCAGCGTACCGGCGCTGATGACGGTCAAACGATGCATCAGTTCGGGATTGATCCCGTACTGGATCGCCAGCCGCATATATTCCTCGCCAAGCGCATTGAGCGCGATGGCCATGCCGCCGGATGCAGTTCCGGTTAGGGCTGCCAGCGCGTTCATGGCGACAACCAGCGAAACAAGCGGCCCGCCCGGCACTTCAAGCACCGCATCACGAACCACCGCAAAGGCAGGCATGGCGGCCACGACGGCGCCGAAGCCGACGAGGCTTGCAATGGTGAGGATCGGCAGGACGGCGGAATTTGCCCCGGCGTCAAGGCTTTCCCGAACTGCTCGCAGCCGCCCGAAATTCACCGCTATCAACGTCAGGATGGCCGCCGCCAGCGCAATGAGAACCGCCCACAGGCCGATTGATGAGCCGACGTCGATCCCCCAGGGCTCTTGTTCCAGAAACGAGAAATCGATACGGGGCAGGACGATAAGTGCCATCAGGAAGTTGACGATGATAACCACAAGCAGCGGCAGAACAGCAAAGAAAAAGGGCGGCTGATTGTCGGCGCGCGCACCGTGTTCGAATTCAGCCGGATCGAAGTCACCCGAAAGTGTGGATTGTTCTCTGACTTTCTCCGTAATCTCCAGACTGTCAGTATCATCCACATAGTTTTCTCCGGCAGTCCGCGCCTTGGTTTCGGCGCGCTGCAGCCACCACATACCGAAGGCGAGGGTTATGATGGAGGCGATGATCCCCAGTCCCGGCGCCGCAAAGGTCGTGGTTTCGAAATAGGGCATCGGAATGGCATTGTTCGTGGAGGGCGTGCCCGGCATTGCGGACATGGTGAAAGTGAAAGCGCCAAGCCCAATTGCAGCTGGCATCAGTCGCGCCGGTATGTTGGCCGCCTTGAACATTTCCCGCGCCATGGGCACCAGAACGAAGAAAGCGACAAATACGCTGACCCCGCCATAGGTAACGACTGCCGATGCCAGCACGACGGAAAGCATTGTGCGTTTTACGCCCAGCTTCTCGGTCAGATATCGCGCAATAGATGTGATGGAACCACTGTCATCCATCAACTTTCCAAAAATGCCGCCGAGCAGAAAAAGAGGAAACCATCGGCCGACGAAACTTGCCGTTCCGCCCATGAACGTTGACGTCCAGTTTGCCAGAAGAGGTTCACCGGAAATGAGCGCCGCAAGGAGTGCCGCCACAGGAGAAAGCAGAAGCACACTCCAGCCGCGATAGGCAAACCACATAAGCAGAGCCAGTCCGAGCAGTATTCCAAGCAAACCCATGCTATCTGACCCCTCAGTCGATGTTGGAAAGAATGCGTCCGGAACTTGTCGATGAAACTACTTTGGATGAAATAATTCAAGTACTATAATAAAATATGATGTGATTGATACAGGAAGACTTCCTAACGCCTTCAAATAATGTCTATACTGCAATCTGCTCACTTCAGCGGTTTTGGCTATCGTCATTCAAGTAGTTTCTTGCCTGGTCGTCCGACGCATTAAAAGGACCTGCATGCCGGAAGTCGTCGCAATTCAATCCATCATGGTCAATCTCGGCCTGGCTCTATTGCTTGGCTCCGCAATCGGCCTGGAACGTCAGATTAAACAACGTCATTCCGGCCTTGCGACACACGGTCTTGTGGCTCTGGGCGCCGCAGCTTACGCTTCGCTGCCCCACGCTCTTGGCCTCGAAGGCGACCTTAGAATGGGCTCGCAGGTCGTTACGGGGATAGGCTTTCTCGGTGCCGGGCTGATTATCAAGGACGGCGCAAGTATAAAGGGGCTGAGTACTGCAGCCACGATCTGGAGCACTGGAGCGGTTGGTGTTCTGGCTGGTTATGGACTGTGGGCTCTCGCCGTCGAAACAGCGTTTTTCATCGTCTGTCTGAACGTTTCCCTGCCAAGAATTGCGGTGCTTGTGAACCGTTACTCCTTTGTCGAACCCGAAATCGAGCAGTTCTATCTCGTGAAGTTCCGATGTCCTGCGGAAAGCGAAATTTCTGTGAGAGCGTTGCTCATCCAGACACTCGACTTGAAGAAACTCCGCTTCCAGGCGATCCGAAGTCATCACATAGAAGGAAGCGACGAGGTCGAGATCGAGGCGACGCTTTTCGCCGGTAAGGAAGATGACCGGATGGTCGAAGGGTTGGTGGCGCAACTGAGCCTGCGCTCAGGCATCACGTCTACGAGTTGGTTAAAACTTGAAGATAGTGATTGGGCGATAGCCCACTAATTTTATAACCGGCAGGCTGTACTATTGTATCGAAACATGCTCATCTTCCTCATTCGCAGTAACGCAGCCCTTTTAACATTGAGGGGTCCACAATGGACGCTCAGCAACTGCAAAGACTGGAACGCAAGACTGTCGAACAGAGGAAATGGAAAGGTTTTCTCGGGCTCGGCGTTCTTCTGATAGCGGGCGGAGTACTCTGCCTGTTCTTGCCGGTATTCTCGGAATTTGCAGCCAGCACGATGTTTGGCCTTGTCCTTGTGGCTATCGGGGTCGTCAAGATCATCCAGTCGCTTTGGGTCAAGAGCTGGGCAGGCTTCGTCTGGCAGGAATTGTCGGGGGCCGTGGAGCTTGTTGGCGGGATCATGATCTATCTGAACCCGTTGAAAGGCGCGCTCGCCATCACTCTTCTGATCGCCATCGTGGTATTTGTGCATGGTTTCCTTCAGTTGGCGCTGTCCTGGAAACTCAGACCGGCAAGCGGCTGGTGGTGGTTTACTCTTTCAGGCCTGATCGCCTGGACCGCCAGCTTGGCACTGGTGTTGAAATGGCCCTTTTTTACACGTGACTTGCCATCAGGATCAATCGCAGGAATCGCACTGCTGATCGCTGGCGTCGCCTATATCGGAATAGCCTTGAGTACCCGAAATGCGTGAGTGATCGGTCGATTTCCGACCGGAGGGAGGACACGCAATTGAAGAAGACTCTCGTTCGTCGTTCTGTGAACGCTGCCCTTGTATCGATGTTCTCGTCCTTGCTTTTGCAGCCAGGTTTGGCTCAGCAGGCTCCGGCTGGCGCGTCCCCTCCTGTGATCGTGCGGAAAGTGGAACTGGCACCTTCGACTGCGCCGATACGTTTCAACGGGCAGGTAGAGGCGATTGAAGCTGTCGATATTCAAGCGAGAATTACAGGCTTTCTGAAGGAAAAGGCTTTCGAACAGGGCGCCGCTGTCAAGGCAGGTGATCTGCTTTTCGAAATCGAGCCGGACCAGATGCGAGCGGCGGCTATGTCCGCCGAAGCACAGGTGGCACGTGCCGAAGCCGCCCAGAACGCCGCGCGGCAATCACTGTCGCGGACGCGGACGCTCGCCAATCGCAATACGGCTTCACAAGCCTCTCTTGACGAAGCGCTGGCGAATTTCGACATCGCCACGGCAGATGTTCAGAACGCTGAAGCCGCGCTCAACAATGCCAGGCTCAATCTCTCCTACACACAGGTCAGATCGCCCATTAACGGGACCATAGGTCGTTCACTTTTCACAGTCGGTAATCTTGTCGGTCCGAGTGCTGGACCGCTTGCACGGATTGTGCAACTCGATCCTGTTCGTGTTGTATTTTCCATCACGGACCGGGCCCTGATCGGTATTCGCCAGAAGGAAGCCGGAGGAGGGACAGTCAATCCCGAGAGCTTCAAGCTGACTCTGATGCTGGCCAATGGCACACAATATGACGAACGGGGAAATATCCAGTTCATCGACAATGAAGTAAGCGCGCAGACCGGCACTGTGGCGGTGCGCGCGCTCTTCCCCAATCCCAACCACATTCTGGTTCCGGGCCAGATCGTTGCCGTCAATCTGCTTGATGAAACGGTCGGCGAGTTGCCGGTCATTCCCATGTCATCCGTGCTGCAGGATCGCCAGGGGAAGTATGTCTATGTTCTCAACGAGGGCAATACGGTCTCCCGCCGTCCGATCATGACAGGCACGCGTATCGGCAATGACTGGTCAGTGACCGACGGCCTCAAAGCCGGTGAAACAATCGTCATCGAGGGCTTGCAGAGAATCGCTGACGGCCAGGCCGTATCCCCGCGCGATCCGATCTCCGGCAGTGCAGGGGTGGGGCAATGATTTCTGAAACCTTTATACGGCGAACCGGCCTCGCTATCGTTATCTCAATCGTCATCTCCATCGCCGGTGCGATCGCGATCTTTTCATTGCCTATCCAGCAATACCCGCAGATCACGCCACCAACGGTAAATGTTTCGGCGGTTTATCCAGGTGCGAGTGCGGAGGTGATTGCCGACGTTGTTGGCGGTCCGCTGGAAACTGCAATCAATGGTGTCGATGGCATGATGTACATGTCATCCACCAGTTCCAATGCCGGGCAGTATTCGCTGTCGGTCACCTTCGAAGTCGGCACCGATCCCGAACTCGCGCAGGTCAACGTCCAGAACCGAGCCCAACTGGCGATTTCCCGGCTGCCCGCTGCCGTGGCGCAGCAAGGCGTATCGGTCCGTTCCCGTTCGCCCGATTTTGTGTTGGGAATTGCATTTTATTCGCCGGACGACAGCCTGAACGCGCTTGAAATTACCAATTTTACCACCACGACGATTGTCGATGCGATCTCGCGCGTAGCTGGCGTCGGCGAGGCGAGCGTTGTTGGTGCATCTGAGTACTCGATGCGCGTCTGGCTCAATCCGCAAAGAATGGATGCGCTCGGCATAACCGTTGACGAGGTTTCGGCGGCGATCCAGCGTCAGAATATTCAGGCGACGCTTGGCCAGGCAGGTGCGCCACCGATGCGGGAAAGCAGTGAGCTGCAATATACGCTGGTGGCTCAGGGGCGGCTCCAGGATACCGATGAATTCGGAAGCATCGTCGTGCGCACCGGAGCAGACGGTGCCAAAGTGTTTCTGCGCGATATCGCGCGTCTTGAACTTGGCGCACGCAATTATGCATCGAGAGCAAGTTTTGCCGGCCATGAATCGGCGATGCTGCAGATCAACCAGTCACCCGATGCCAACGCGATCCAGACCGCGACTGCCGTGCAGGCAGAGCTTGAACGTCTGTCGTCCAGATTTCCTCCGGGACTGCAATATCATGTCGTTTACGATGCAACACGGTTCGTGGAAGCCAGCCTCCAACTGACGGCGCGAACATTGTTCGAAGCTTTTGTCATTGTGCTCGCGGTCACATTCATCTTTCTGCAGGACTGGCGGGCAACGCTTATTTCAGCACTTGCCATTCCGGCCTCGATGCTGGGCGCGGTGGCGGTGCTGCTAGCCGTCGGCTATTCCCTGAACATGATTTCCCTGCTGGCTTTGGTGCTTGCCATCGGGCTTGTTGTGGATGACGCAATTCTGGTCGTCGAAAACGTCAAGCATGTGCTGGATGACACGCCTGATATCACAGTCGTCGAGGCCACGCGCAAGGCGATGCACCAGATCACCGGGCCAATCATTTCAACAACGCTTGTTCTGCTGGCGGTGGTCACGCCCACAGCCTTTCTGGAAGGCATCGCCGGACAGCTCTACCGACAATTCGCGGTCACGATTTCGTCGGCCCTGATCCTCTCTTCATTCGTTGCTCTGACGCTCAGTCCGGCACTTGCAGCGCTTTTGCTGAAGCGCGGCCAAGGCGGCTACCGGCGCGGTCCTCTTGCGTGGTTTTCAAGTTTCATGGAGAAAACCCGCGAAGGCTACGGCAAGATCGTCGGCTTTATGGTGAAGTACTGGATTATACCAGTTGCCGGCATCATCGCTTGTTTCGCGGCGGCCTATCTTGCCTTCGTCAATCTTCCCGCGACTTTCCTGCCCGACGAGGATCAGGGAGCGCTCTTTGTCGATATACAACTGCCGAGCGCTGCCTCGCTCGACCGTACAAACCTCATCGTAGAAAATGTGCGGAAGGTTCTGAGCGAGACCGAGGGTGTGCAGGACGTCATAACGGTTGCCGGGTTCAGCATCCTGCAGTCAACCAGCACGCCTAACGGCGCCATGGCTGTTGCGGCTCTTACGCCATGGGAGGACCGCGAGACGGAGGCACTGCAACTCAATAACATCATCAGCACCTTGCGCGCGCAGTTCTCGCAGGTGCCGGGCGCAAATATCTCGGTTTTTGCTCCACCCGCAATTGCTGGCATCGGTGCGGTCGGTGGTCTCGATTTTCGGCTGCAGGCCTTGCAGGGCCAGCCCCCGCAGGAGATAGCGCAGGTGACCAGCGCCATGCTCGGTTACTTCAATCAGCGACCGGAGATCGGCGGTGCGGCGACTACGTTCAACGCGAATGTGCCCCAGATCTATGTCGATGTCGACCGTTCCCGCGCCGAAGCTCTTGGCCTCAGTGTTTCGGATGTTTATGCGACCATCGGTGCGAATTTCGGTTCGCGCTACGTCAATGATTTCACGCTGAACGGCCGTGTGTTTCAGGTCAATCTTCAGGCTGATTCCGATTTCCGTGCGCACAGCGAAGATATTCTCAAGCTCCACGTCAGGAGCCGCAATGGAACCATGGTCCCATTGCGTAGCGTGGTGTCACTCACGACGGTTTTGGCGCCTTTCGTCATAACCCGGTACAACCTTTCGGTTTCGGCGCAGGTTAATGCGGTTCCGGCTCCGGGTTCCAGCAGCGGCCAGGCAATGGCGGCAATGGAGACGGTTTCTTCTCAAGCTCTCCCGGATGGCTATGGCTATGAATGGTCGGGACTGTCTTTCCAGGAAAGCAGAAGCAGCGGTCAGGAGGTAATCGTCTTCGCGCTGGCTTTCCTTTTCGCCTATCTTTTTCTTGTCGCCCAATATGAGAGTTGGGCCTTGCCAGCAGTCGTGATCCTTTCGCTGGGCGCTGCGCTGCTGGGAGCTGTTGCCGCTCTCACATTCTTTGGATTGCAGAACAGCCTTTACGTCCAGATCGCGATGGTGTTGCTGATCGGGTTGGCCGCAAAGAATGCGATCCTGATTGTGGAGTTTGCCAAGGAAAAACGCGAGAGCGGCCTGACGGCTGCAGAGGCAGCCCGTACCGGGGCCGAACAGCGTTTCCGGGCGGTCATGATGACGGCTGTATCCTTTATCCTTGGCATCCTTCCACTCATCCTGTCTTCCGGTGCGGGCGCCGGTGCACGTCAGGCCGTCGGTGTGACGATCTTCGGCGGGATGGTGGCTGCGACCTCTTTGGGGCTACTCCTCACTCCCGGTCTCTACTTCGTCGTTCAGCGCCTGACCGAGCGTGTGAAAGGGCAGAGGGAGGAGAAAAAAGAAACGGCCTCTGAAACCGCCCACGATTAAAGCGCGCATCTGCATGCGCGTGCCTGTCGGATGGACCTGCGTTCTATTATTTGATGCTGGGGAACTTAATGACCGAGACAAAATCACAAGGCATCGATCGGCGCGATTTCATGCTCGCGTCGATTGCCGCAGCCGGTTCAGCGGCGCTCGCATCCGGGCAGGCGCAGGCTCAAACGGCCGATTCAACAGCGGAAAACGGCGGCACGGCATCCGGCACGGTTTATACCGGCGATGTCATCGACGGTAAGCGCGTGATTTCCTCCCTCGATATTTCCGATCTGGAAGCGGGCAAGAGGCACAATTTCTATTTCCGGGGCGTGCAGATGCCGACGGGCCAGTATTGGCATGTCTCGGTCACGGTGATGAAAGGCAAATCCCCAGGCAAACGGCTTGGGTTGATCAGTGGCGTGCACGGTGACGAAATGAGTCCGGTGCACACATTGCAGACAATCGTGAACCAGCTCGACCCGCAAACAATGTCCGGTTCGGTGGTGGCCGTTTTCGACGTGTCGCGCCCCGCGCTTGAGGCGATGGCCAGACGATGGCCCAGTTCGGGACGAGGGGTGGATCTGGTCGATATCAATCGGCTTTTCCCCGGTGACGAGAATGCGCCGGAAGCGGCAGCGCGACATGCCGGCCTGGTCTTCAATCGTTTGCTGCGCCCCAATCTCGATTACGGGATCGATTTTCATACCGCCGCTACGGGGATGGATATGACTGCATTTCATCTGGCGCGAATGGATCAGCCGGAAGTGCGGGCGATGGCTGAGCTTTATCCCATAGATCAGATTTTCGACAACTTCGGCGAACACGGCCTTCTTCCAAACGCGCTGATCGACGCTGGTATCCCTGCTTTTACGCCGGAAATCGGCCAGCCGCGCATTTTCGATCACGCAAAGATTGCTCTTTTCGTCGAAGGCACGATGAATGTTCTCAAGCACCACAAGATCATAGAGGGCGAATTAGGAAGAACCGGCAAGGATTCCGGTGTCTTCATTGCCGATGGAGCCGCCCCGGTCGTCACGACACATGGTGGCTTTGTCGAACTTCACGTTGAACTGAATGAAGAGGTGCAGGTGGGGCAGAAAGTGGCTACTCAGAGAAATACGTTCGGCGAGGTGGTTGCTGAATATTCTGCGCCCGTGGGAGGGAAGGTTGGTGCAAGGCGAACGGATGCCACATGCGAGCCGGGCATGCCAATCGTCTTCCTTTTATTTGATAGCGCGACTGCGACCGGAACCGGTGGATTGGCCGAATAAGCACAACGAAATCTGCACAGATGAGAGCATGAACATGAAAGTCAGACATTTCTTACAGATGGCGCTGATCGCCGTGAGTTTCGGCATCCCCTATGGCGCGAGCGCTCAGGACAAGACCGAATCTGAAAAGAACCTCGCAGCTTTCCCGGCAGCGCCTTCGGGCTCCTATCGTTATGTCATCCATCTTCCTCCGCTTGAGAAGGAACAGGACGCCAAAGTTGAAATTATTGCAGGCCGCAACGCAACTGTGGACTGCAACATCAGTTGGTTCGGTGGAAGTTTAACCCCGACTACTATTGAGGGCTGGGGTTTCGACTACTTCACTCTGACGGCAAGCGATCGTATGTCGGGCACGTTGATGGCTTGTCCGCCGGATAGCAAGCGGACCGCGTTCGTACCGGTTCGGGGCGAGGATTTCATGCTTCGCTACAACAGTCGGCTTCCGATTGTCATCTATGCGAAAGATGGCCTCGAAATCCGTTATAGGATCTGGAAGCCGTCCGATGAAACGCACAACGCGCAGCGCGGATAGAAAGGCCGCGACGCTCAAATGACGGGCGTTGATAATGTTGAGCGGTTTCTTCTTGTATTTGTTTCAAATCAATGAACTCTTTGCCTGATCCGCTAATTTCCAACCGAAAGATATGCTCGCAATTATTCGCTGGGCAGACGAAGGTTGGACGTGAAAATAGCATTATTGGGCCGTGTGGTTGCTCCGGGTTATCGATTCCCGGAGCAGAATTTTCCAAGCGTCAGTCAACCATTTTCATTTTTACTGGAAGTCGTCAGGCTCGTCGCTCTGACTGCGCTGGTTCTGGCACTTTGCTGGACGACCACGGCATCTGCCGCTGATCTGGAGAAATACCTTCCAAAAGTTGAGGCAAGCGCGCTCTTCAAAGAGGCCGACGCTATAGGCAAGCCACAAGGCGAGCCGCCAATAGCACCGCTGATGAAGCGCGGCGAGGTGATCGGTTATGCTTACCTGAATTCGGACTTCACCAGTTCCGTCGGTTATTCCGGCAAGCCGATTCATATCGTTGTCGCTATTGATACCAAGGGTGTCATACGCGGCATAAGGCTGGTCGATCACAAAGAGCCGATTGTACTGATCGGCATTCCCGAAGCCAAGGTCGTGGCCGCGCTGAACTCGCTGGTCGATAGCGACATGAGCGCTGTTGCCGCTGGCCAGAACAAGCCGCCGCAGGTGGAAATCGTCAGCGGTGCCACTGTCACCGTGCTTGTGATGGGAGACAGTATCGTCCGCTCGGCCGTTGGACTTATCCGCAGCGGGCGGCTCGGCAATGCGCCTGTGCAGGCTGTCACAGCCAATGTGCAGCGCGTGGTCGATTTACAGCTCCGTGACGAGCAGGACTGGCAGACGCTGATCGGCGACGGCTCGGTTCGCAGCCTGAAACTGTCGGTTGGCGATGTCACACAGGCATTCCGTGACGCAAAGCATGATCGCGCCGCCGAAAATCCCGAAACAGCCAATCCCGAAGATGAATTCATCGAGCTTTACGTTGCGCCGGTTTCCGTACCGACGATCGGCATCAGCCTGCTCGGCAAGGATGGTTACGAGCGCCTACAAAAGCGGCTGAAGCCGGGGCATGAGGCGATTCTGGTTGCGGGCGACGGAGCCTATTCCTTCAAGGGGTCCGGATATGTGCGCGGTGGCATCTTTGACCGCATCGAATTGATGCAGGACGGGCAGGGCGTACGCTTCCGCGACAAGAACCACACCCGTATCGGCGACATCATGGCTGACGGTGCGCCGCGTCTGCGCGAGATCGCTCTATTCCAGGTGCCGGACGGGTTTGCCTTTGATGTGACGGAACCATGGGATCTGCAGCTCTTGGTGCAGCGTGGTTTCGGGGCGCGGGACAAAGCCAATATCAGCTATGATCTCGGTTACAATTTGCCGGAAAAATATCTGGCGAAGCTGCCGGAACCTGCACCCGCACAACCTGTATCGACTGCCGAAGCGCCACGTCAGCCGCAGCCGGTCGGCGAAGCAAATGCTGCCGATATTCTGGGTGAGGGCAATCCGCTCTGGGTCCGGATGTGGGAGATGAATCGCGTCAATGTGGTCATCACCGGTTTCGCCATCGCAGTTCTCGTCGGCATCTTCTTCTTCCAGAACAGTCTGGTCAGGCATCCGCGCTTCTTCACATGGCTGCGGCGCAGCTATCTTCTGTTCATTCTGGTCTGGCTTGGCTTCTACAGCAATGCGCAATTGTCGGTCGTCAATGTTCTGACCTTCATCAATTCGTTGATTACGGGCTTTAACTGGGAGTTCTTCCTCACATCGCCGCTGATCTTCATTCTGTGGGCATCGGTGGCGGCGGGGCTGTTGTTCTGGGGTCGTGGACCATTCTGTGGCTGGCTGTGCCCGTTTGGTGCCCTGCAGGAGCTCACCAACAATCTCGCCCAATGGCTGAAGGTTCCGCAGGTCAAGCTGCCATGGGGACTGCACGAACGCCTTTGGCCGCTCAAATATATAATCTTCCTCGGCCTGTTTGGTTTGTCGCTCTATTCAGTCGCGCTGGCTGAAGTGTTCGCGGAAGTCGAGCCGTTCAAGACCTCGATAATTCTCAAATTCGCGCGTGACTGGCCGTTCGTCATTTATGCCCTGACACTTTTGACCGTCGGCCTGTTCATAGAGCGCTTCTATTGCCGCTACCTGTGCCCGCTCGGCGCTGCACTCGCCATTCCCGGACGCATCCGCATGTTCGAATGGCTGAAGCGTTGGCCGGAATGCGGGTCGCCTTGCCACCGTTGCGCCAAGGAATGTCCGGTCGAGGCGATCCATCCCGAAGGCCAGATCAACGTCAATGAATGCATCTACTGCATGCATTGTCAGGAACTCTATCACGACGACCAGCGCTGCCCGCACATGATCCAGGTGCGTGTGAAGCGTGAAAAATTCGCAGCCCGCAATGCCCCCCTCGCAGCGGCTGCCGAACGTGGCGGTGGACCGGCCAGACCCGTCATCTCAGTCAAAGGAAAACCGGTTGAAGGCGCTGCCGATACCGGTCCTGCTGCCTGACTTTTCTAAAGGAGAGAAGCATGTCTGAAGAAATCAAGAAAACGCAGCTTAGTCGAAGACAGTTGCTCGGCACGTCGGCCTTTGTGGCTGCTGCCGGTGCAAGCGGCCTGGGTGGCGCGCTGCTTGCAGGTTCCACTGAACCGGCTTTGGCTGCTGGTGGTGCAAAGGGCACTGGCAACAGTGCTGAGGTGAAGCCCGGAGAGCTGGACGAATATTACGTCTTCTTTTCCAGTGGCCAATGTGGTGAGGTCCGCATCGTCGGCCTGCCATCGATGCGCGAACTGATGCGCATTCCGGTCTTCAATCGCGATAGCGCGACCGGCTGGGGCCAGACCAACGAAAGCCTGAAGGTGCTGACGGAAGGCCTTCTGCCGCAGGATCGCGAGTTCCTCAAGGATCGTGGCGGCATATTCCTGAACGGCGACTTGCATCACCCGCATCCGTCCTTCACGGATGGCACCTATGACGGGCGTTATCTCTATGCCAACGACAAGGCCAATACGCGTGTCTGCCGCATCCGTCTTGACGTGATGAAATGCGACAAGATCATTCAGTTGCCGAACCAGCACACAGTGCACGGTTTGCGTGTCCAGAAATATCCGAAAACCGGATATGTCTTCTGCAATGGTGAAGATCGCGCGCCAATCCCGAATGACGGCAGCAATCTGAACGACACCAAACAATATCATGCAATCTTCACAGCCGTTGACGGCGAGACCATGAAGGTTGCCTGGCAGATCATGGTTGACGGCAATCTCGACAACGTGGATTGCGACTATCAGGGCAAGTACGCTTTTGCCACCTGCTACAATTCGGAGGAAGGCACGACGCTTGCCGAAATGATGTCGAGCGAGCAGGACTGGATCGTCATCTTCAACCTGAAGCGCATCGAAGAGGCCGTTGCCAAGGGTGATTTCAAGGAAATAAACGGCGTGCCGGTCATCGATGGTCGCCACGGTTCCAAATATACCCGTTACATTCCTGTGCCGAACAGCCCGCATGGCATCAACACCGCGCCAGACGGCATCCATGTGGTCGCCAACGGCAAGCTGTCGCCGACCGTTACGGTGTTCGACGTCCGCAAGTTCGACGAGCTTTTCGACGACAAGATCCAGCCTCGCGATGCTGTGGTTGCCGAACCGGAACTCGGACTTGGGCCACTGCATACGGCATATGACGGCAAGGGCAACGCTTATACGACGCTCTTCATCGACAGCCAGATCTGCAAATGGAACATCGAGGACGCCAAGCGAGCCTTCAAGGGTGAGAAGGTCGATCCGATCCGGCAGAAACTCGATGTGCATTATCAGCCGGGTCACAACCACACTTCCATGGGCCAAACCAAGGACGCTGACGGTCAGTGGCTGATCTCGCTCAACAAGTTCTCCAAGGACCGCTATCTCAATGTCGGGCCGCTCAAGCCTGAAAATGACCAGCTCATCGATATTTCCGGTGAGAAGATGGCGATTGTCCATGACGGACCAAGTTTTGCCGAACCGCACGATGCAACGATAGTTCATCGCTCGAAGATCAACCCCGTCAATTTCTGGAGCCGCGAGGATCCATTTTTTGCCGACGCCGTCACTCAGGCAAAGGCCGACGGCCTCGATCTGATGGACGCCAACGAGGTGATCCGGGATGGCAACAAGGTGCGCGTTTACATGACGTCTGCCGCGCCTGCATTCGGTCTCACCGAATTCAACGTGCAGCAGGGTGATGAGGTGACCGTGTACGTTACCAACATCGACGAGATCGAGGATCTCACGCACGGTTTTGCCATCATCAACTACGGCGTCAACATGGAGATTGCGCCGCAAGCGACCGCGTCCGTCACCTTCACGGCCAACAAGCCAGGTGTGTGGTGGTATTACTGCTCGTGGTTCTGCCATGCGATGCACATGGAGATGAAGGGCCGGATGCTCGTGGAACCGAAGAAGGCCTGATTACCATGATGTTCCCCCGCCGGTTTCAGTCCTTAGGTGCCGCAATGCTGCTTACCGTCGTTTTCTGCGACGGTTTGCAGGCACGGCAAATCGATGTCGTGGCAGGCGAAGGCGTACAGGCGGCTATCGACAAAGCGGAGCCGGGCGATGTCGTCCGGCTTCTGAAAGGCAAACACAATGGCGCGGTCACAATCGACCGCGCCATTGAACTGATTGGTGAGTCCGGTGCCGTTCTGGACGGATTGGGCTCAGGCAATGCCATAACGGTCAACGCGCCGGACGCTATCGTGCGCGGGCTGGAAGTGCGGGGTTCGGGCGAAAACATGCCGGACCTCAATTCCGGAATTTTCGTGGCCAAAACCGCCACGGGCGCACGGATCGAGAACAATCGTCTTATCGATAACCTCTACGGGATTTATTTGCACGGCGCTGCAAACTCCATCGCAAGCGGTAATGAGATCATTGGCCGTCGAGGCGTGCGCATGGCACAGACCGGCAGTGGTGTTTCCGTCTGGAATGCGCCTGGTGCGCAGGTTGTCGGCAACGCCATCCGTTACGGACGCGACGGCATCTATACCAATGCCAGCCGCAAGAACATCTTCCGCGACAATGTGATGGAGGATGTCCGGTTCGCCGTCCATTACATGTATACGGATGACAGTCAGGTTATCGGCAATGTTTCGCGCAACAATTCGGTCGGTTTCGCGATCATGTACACCAACCGCCTCAAGGTGCTGGATAATCTGTCCGACGGCGACCGGGATCATGGCTTGTTGCTCAATTATGCCAACAGCTCTGTCATTTCCGGCAATCGCGTGATCGGACGTATGCAGCCGATAGATCGCTGGCTGGATGCCGGTGTTCAGAAGGCTGAGCACGGTCTTCCGACAGAAGACAAGACCGAGACGCTGGCGGGCGAGACCGCGCGGCTCGGTCCGGAAAAATGCGTCTTCATTTACAATGCCAACAAGAACAAGTTCACCGAGAACAGTTTCGAGAACTGCAGCATCGGCATTCACTTCACAGCCGGCTCGGAAGGCAATGCCATGAGCGGCAACGCCTTCATCAACAACCGCAATCAGGTGAAATATGTCGGCACGCGCAGCCTCGACTGGTCGGTCAATGGACGCGGCAATTACTGGAGCGACAATCCGGCCTTCGATCTCAATGGCGACGGTATCGCGGACAGCCCTTACCGACCCAATGATCTGATCGACAAGGTTTTGTGGACTGCGCCACAGGCAAAAATTCTCATCAATAGTCCGGCAATCGAGACAATCCGCTGGGCCCAGACCCAGTTCCCGGCACTTCTGCCGGGCGGTGTGGTCGATAGCCATCCCCTTATGAAGCCGCCGTATCCGGCCGATCCGGCGAAAGGAAAACCAAATGACTGAGACTGTCATTCTTGATCAGGTCACAAAGTCCTATGGCGGGTTCAACGCCATCAGTGATGCAAGTTTCAGCCTTCACGCTGGGGAAAGCATTGCGCTCGTCGGCCACAATGGCGCTGGAAAAACGACGATGATAAAGCTCATGCTCGGGTTGATCCGCCCTACCAAGGGCGCGGTTCGCGTGCTGGGCGAGGACCCGGCGACCGGTGCCTTTGCCGCCAGATTGCGGCTTGGCTATCTGCCTGAACACGTCTCCTTCAATCTGGCGCTGACAGGAGCGGAAACGCTCGGCTTCTATGCACGGCTCAAGAGAATACCTGTTGCTCAGACTGTGGAGCTACTGGAGCGCGTCGGTCTTGCCCACGCTGCAAACAGGCGGGTTGGCACCTATTCGAAAGGGATGCGCCAGCGACTGGGGCTTGCTCAGGCATTGCTCGGACAACCATCCGTTCTGCTGCTCGATGAACCGACGACCGGTCTCGATCCGGCATTGCGCCAGAGCTTCTATGAAGTCCTTGAGGAGTTGCGGAGCAAAGGCACGACAATTCTCATGTCGTCCCATGCCTTGACCGAACTGGAAACCAAAGTCGGGCGCGTCATCATCGCGAACAAAGGCAAGATCATTGCCGATGGCTCCATCGATGCGTTGCGCCGGATTTCACAACTGCCGCTTCGCATACGGGTGCAGACACCTGATGTCTCTCGTCTGCCTTCGACAACCGCCAATGCTGCATTGCGCTGGCATCGTCTCGGCGCTGATCTCTTCGAAACGGAAGCACCGGTGGAAGGCAAAATGGCGCTTGTCCGCGATATCGTGGCCCTCAACGACAATCTCATGGAACTCGATCTCGTTCCACCGACGCTGGACGAGCTTTACGCCCATTTTCTCAACGCCGGAGAAGCGGCTCGCGCGGAGGCAGCGCAATGAACAATATTCTCATCATTGCTTCCAAGGAAATTCAGGAAGGCCTGCGCAATCGCTGGGTTCTGGCGACCACGCTGCTGCTTGCGGCATTGGCCCTAAGCATGACTTTTCTCGGCAGCGCGCCCACGGGCAGTTCGGTTGCCGCAAGCAGACTGGACGTTGTGATTGTCAGCCTCTCCAGTCTGACTATCTTCCTCATTCCGCTCATTGCGCTGCTCATCTCGCATGACGCGATCGTCGGCGAAATGGAACGCGGCACGATGCTGCTGCTCCTGAGTTACCCGATAAGCCGGGTCCAGTTGGTTTTCGGGAAGTTTATCGGCCAGCTCGCCATTCTCGCCTTCGCGACCTTGTTCGGCTACGGCGCGGCGGCGGTGGCGCTGATCGTTACCGGATCCGGTGTGGATGCGGGAAGCTGGCTGTCGCTGCTGAAACTCATTATATCGTCGATCCTGCTGGGAGCGGTGTTCATTGCTATCGGTTTTCTTGCAAGCACGCTGGTGCGGGAGCGGAGCACGGCAGCAGGCATCGCCATCGGCGTCTGGCTGTTCTTCGTGCTGATCTACGACGCAGCGCTGCTTGCCCTGCTGGTTTTCGATCAGGGCAGCATCATTGGCGGCGGCATGCTCAACGGTCTGCTTCTGCTCAACCCTGCCGATTCCTACAGGCTTCTCAATTTCGGTCTCGGACAAGCCGGTTCTCTGACCGGTATGGGCGGCATAGCCGGTAACGCCACGCTGTCTGCTCCAGCGCTGACACTAGCGCTCGGTCTCTGGGTCACGCTGCCGCTGTCCCTTTCGATGCTGGTTTTTTCGAGGAAAGAATTATGAAACGCGCTCTGTTTCTTGCTCCCCTGTTTCTGGTTCTGCTGGCCGGATGTTCTCCGGATGAAAAGAAAGATGCGGTCATGGCGCCTTTCGCGCTGACGGAAAGCGCCATGGGCCGCTATTGCGGGATGAATGTGCTGGAACACCCAGGCCCCAAGGGCCAGATCATTCTCGAGCCGGCAAATGAGGCGGTATGGTTCTCTTCGGCTCGCGATACGCTTGCTTTCACGATGCTGCCGGAGGAGCCGAAGGGGATCGCAGCGATCTACGTTTCGGACATGGCGAAAGCGCCAAGCTGGGAAGAGCCGGGCGCTGAAAACTGGGTCGATGCGCGCAAGGCCTTTTTCGTCATTGAAAGTGCTGCAGTTGGCGGAATGGGGGCACAGGAGGCCGTACCGTTTTCGACACGGGAAGCAGCAGAGAAGTTCGTCGCGGAAAAGGGTGGACGTATTAGTACTTTCGCCGAGATACCGGAGGATTACGTTCTCGGCGACCAGTCCGTACGCACCACCGACCTTGGAGCCGAGAGCCATGCCCATTGACGGCAGGCAGCGTGTCAGTCGCAGGCTTGTGCTCGCAGGTGGTGCGGCTGGCGTAATGCTTTGCGCCATTCCAAAACAGGCAGCTTCACTCGACCTTCCCGAGCCGATCCTATGGCGCGGGCAGGCGATGGGAGCGCCTGCCAAGATCATACTCTATCATCCCGATCATTCGATCGCCGAACGGTTGCTCCGTGAAGCTGCTCGAGAGGCGGAAAGACTGGAGAACATCTTCAGCCTTTATCGCGCAGATTCAGAACTCGCCAAACTTAATCGCAGCGGGGCGCTGGCATCGCCTTCGCCTGATCTGGTCGAGGTCTTGCGCATCTGCCATGAATGCTGGCAGGCAAGCGACGGCCTTTTCGATCCGACGGTGCAGCCGCTTTGGAACTGCTTGAAACAGCATTTTTCGCAGGAGCTTCCTTCGCCTGAAGGACCATCGCGACAGCTTTGGGACGAAGCGCTGGCAAAGGTAGGATTTGGTCACGTTCTTTTCGATGAAAATCGCATTGCTTTCTCAAAGCCATCAATGTCTCTGACGCTAAACGGCATTGCGCAGGGCTACGTTACCGACTGTGTGACGGCATTGTTGCAAAGGGAAGGGGTGAAACATGCGCTCATCGATATGGGAGAGTATCGCGCGCTTGGTTCACGGCCGGACGGCACGGCATGGCGCATCGGCATTGCCGATCTGGAAGCGGGGGCTGCTACCGAAGAACACGTCGATATCCGCGACCAGGCGCTCGCAACATCCAGCTTTACCGGCTTCCAGTTCGAAGAATCCGGACGCTTCAACCATTTGCTCAATCCAAAGACGGGATTTTCAGCGGCCCTTTATCGCCGCTTGACCGTCGTGACCCGCGATGCGGCGAGAGCGGATGCCTGGGCAACCGCACTCAGCCTCATGGATGAAAATCAGATTCGGGCGGTTATCAGGAGCCAGCCGGATATGTCCGTGATTGCGCAAAAACGCTCTGGTGAACGAGTGATGCTGTCCTCATAAAATATGAGCTGACATCGATTGCGATGTTACTTTTCCGCCCATATCGAATGGTCAATTTTGCCCTTCAATTCTGGAAAAGCATCGGGATCGAAGCGCGGTTCGCCTGACTTCTTCTGATTGAAATAGTCCTTGGTCATTTTGACGACGGTTCCGGATAGCAGCAAAATTGCTATCAGATTGACCGATGCCATCAAGCCCATCGCGGCGTCCGCCATGTTGAACACGACAGCGACAGTCGTATAGGCTCCCCAGATCACCATTATCAGAACGGCGGCGCGCAGCGTGCTGATCGTGCCCCGGTTGTCGAGCTTCAGGAAAACCATCGCATTTTCCGAATAGGCATAATTGCCGATGATCGATGTGAAGGCGAAGAAGAAGATTGCAATTGCAATGAAATAGCGACCGGCTTCTCCGATATGTACCACCATTGCTTCCTGTGTCAGCGGGGTTCCGGTCAGTTCGGAACCGGGCGTCATGACACCTGATAGCAGGATCATGATGCCTGTGGCTGTGCAGATCAGGATCGTGTCGATGAATACGCCAAGCGCCTGTACGAAGCCCTGGCTGGATGGATGGTGAGGCGAGGGCGTGGCAACGGCCGCGATGTTCGGCGCCGACCCCATGCCTGCTTCGTTGGAAAACAGGCCGCGCTTGACGCCGTTGAGCATGGCGCCTGCAACGCCACCCGCCGTCTGTTCAATGCCAAAGGCGCTCTTGACGATGAGAGCGATTACCGTCGGAACGACAGTAATATTTGTAAGAACAACATAAAGGGCCATGCCCAGATAGGCCACGGCCATGAAAGGCACGACATATTCGGCAACCTGTGCAATCTGGCGAATACCGCCGAAGATGACGATGCCGGTCAGGACAGCAAGTGCGATGCCAACCCAGATCTTTTCGATGCCGAATGCCCCCTGCATGGCATCGGCGATGGAATTCGCCTGAACCGCGTTGAAAACGAGACCGAACGCGATGATGAGACAAATCGAGAAGATTGCGCCCGCCCACGGCGCATTCAGCCCGCGCGAGATGTAGAAGGCCGGGCCACCGCGATACTGCCCGTTGTGGTCTCGGATTTTATAGAGTTGTGCCAGGGCACTTTCGGAATAGGCAGTCGCCATACCCACCGCCGCAACAACCCACATCCAGAACAGGGCTCCCGGACCGCCCAGAAACAGCGCGACGGCCACGCCTGCGAGATTTCCGGTGCCAACACGCGATGCGAGGCTGGTGCAAAGTGCCTGAAAGGGTGTGATGCCGCTGGTGTCGTTCGCTGGCGCATGCATGACCGTCCGGAAGAATTCCGGAAAATGCCTGAACTGTATGAAGCCAAGACGAAATGTAAAATACAGCCCCACTGCAATCAGGCCATAAAGGAGAATGTAGCTCCAGAAGATTGTATTCAGGAAGTCTATGATAGCATTCAATACGGTCACAATGACCTCCTTATAATCTGCTTATGGTGCTGGAAATCTGCAGTGTTTATTTAAGTAATAGCGTATGTAGCGAGCGCGAGCTGGTTGTCTAGTGGATTGAATTTGACGTTTGAATCCCGGCTGACACATATACTGTTTCAAACGTCAAATTCGAAAAATCCACTAGATACATATACTTGCTAGTGGTCTTTTAGATTCCAACATTTGCTCAGCGCTTGAACCGATGGATGCAAATGTTGGAATCAGACCACTAGTTTGTCATCAATAAGTGTGTTGGCTTAACGAAAGGATGCCCGAACAATTGATATTCGGGCATCCTTCGCATGCGAAAAACGCATATGTTTGGTGCAATCCGGCTTACCGGCTGAAGTTTCGCCCATCCGCTCGTTTGGCAAAGCGCAGGACGATGAAACCGGCAAGTCCGGCGATGAGCGAGCCGATCAATATTCCAATCTTCGCTTCGTTCTGCAGCAATGTATCGTTGAAAGCGAGGAGCGAGATAAACAGGCTCATGGTGAACCCGATGCCGCACAGAAGTGTCGTTCCCAGCATCTGTGTCCAGCTTGCCCCGGCAGGCAAATCAACGATTCCGCTTTTCACAAGTAACAGCACTGCACCGAAAATTCCGACGAGCTTGCCAATGGCCAGACCGGCGGCAACGCCCATGGTCACCGGCGCTAAGAGAGCATCCATGCCAAGGCCGGAAAAGCTGACGCCCGCATTGGCAAAGCCGAATATCGGCACGATGATGAAGGAAACAGGCTTGATCAGGCTATGTTCAAGCAGATGCAACGGGCTTTCGGAGGTTGTTGCCTCTGGCTTGGCGGGTGTGCGTTTGATCGGAATGGTAAGCGCCAGCAGAACACCTGCGATGGTCGCGTGAACGCCCGAGCGGTAGGTGAAAAACCACAGTGCCAGGCCCAGTAGCAGGTAGGGAGTCAGCCGCTTCACGCCGGTGAGATTCAAAATGAGCAGGGCCGCGAAGACGGCTGCAGCCAGACCCAGATCCATCACTGAAACGCCGCTTGTATAGAATAGCCCGATGATGATCACCGCGCCGAGGTCGTCGATGATGGCAAGAGCTGCAAGAAATACCTTCAGCGATGTCGGAACCCGCGGCCCCAGCAACGAAATAACGCCGAGCGCGAATGCGATATCGGTTGCAGCGGGGATTGCCCAGCCATGGGAAGCGCCGTTATTGAGATTGAAGGAAAGATAGACCATAGCGGGCACCGCCATGCCTGCCGCAGCCGCTACGCCCGGCAGAATACGGCGCGGCCACGACGAAAGATGACCATCGACCATCTCACGCTTGATCTCCAGCCCGACCATCAGAAAGAACACGGCCATCAGCGCATCATTGACCCAATGCTGGACGGAAAGCGGTCCAAGATAAGCATGAAGGGCGCCGAAATAGGTTTCGGAAAGTTGTGAGTTGGCTACTACCAATGCCGCTATAGCGGACGCTATGAGCAACAGGCCGCCAGACGACTCACTATCAAGAAAATTGCGTATAGTATTTTGAATGCGACCAGCCATGGCAGCTCCCTGACAGAAACGGTTAAAAACAGTCTCCGTATTCAGGGTAGTCCCTGGGCGCACGCAGCACACGCCATAAAACCAAGATAGCGACAAATTCTATGGTTTCAAGTCACTTTATGCAGATATAACTGGATTTTTAACGGGAGTTTTGTTGTATTTAGTAATTATAATTATAGTTTCAGTTTAATTTGGATTTTCTCTATATGGTATCTTTATGTTGTTTAGTTTTTATTTCCGGTTATTTCGGAATATTGAATTCAATTACTGTTTGGCAGCAGGCCTAAGAGCCTAACCGAAAATTAAGTTGAGCGATTTCAGTTGTTTATGATTCTCTGTGGTTTACCAAGACTACGGAGGATCACATGGCCTGGACTGAAACCGCCCGTCGCGACTATGGCAGACGAGGCTTACGCTATGCAAGCGACTGCACCGACGATGAATGGTCTGTCGTCGCGCCGCTTTTGCAGCCGATGAGCAAGGTCGGACGTCCGCGCGAGCATGATCCACGTACATTGTGGAATGCGATCCAGTATATGGCGACAACAGGCTGCCAATGGGCGCTGTTGCCGAAGGAATTCCCGCCGTTCACGACAGTGCAGTACCATTTCTACCGGATGCGCGACAGCGGCTTGCTCGATCTTATCAATGAAATGCTGGTTGCGGTGACACGGCTGTCCGAAGGCCGCAAGGCGGAGCCGACGGCAGCCATTATCGATAGCCAGTCGGTGAAGACGACAGAAGCTGGTGGTCCGCGCGGCTATGATGCAGGCAAAAAGATCAAAGGGCGCAAGCGCCATATCGTAACCGATATGGTCGGCAACATGTTGGAAGGCATCGTGCATGGCGCGGATGTTCAGGACCGCGACGGTGCGCACGATCTGATCGAGCGCGCCTGCCAAAACCACCCCACGGTGAGGAAACTCTTTGCCGATGGCGGATATGCTGGCGAAAAGCTGACAACTGCTGTGGCACATATCGAAGCACTGGCTATTGAAATCGTCAAACGCTCCGATCAGGCCAAAGGCTTTGTAATTCTGCCCAGGCGGTGGATCGTTGAGCGAACCTTCGCCTGGCTTAATCGTTGCCGTCGGCTGGCTAAAGATTGGGAAGCCTCTATCGCATCGTCAGAGGCGTGGATGTTCATCTCGTCAATCAGACGTATGACACGCCGCATCGCAAGGCTGCAATTTTGAGTCGGGCACTAAACAATGTTGGGAGGGGCGCTTGACAAGCCGCGTGCGCCTTTCCATGCTCCGTGACACAATTTAAACAAAATCAATCAGGGAACGGAGAGCAGTTATGACAATGGGAAAGTTCACCCGGCGTGGTGTGGTTGCTGCGTTTGCAGGGATTGTTGCGGTCGGAGCCAGCATTGCTTTGGCGCAGGCCCCGGCCTTCTTCCGCATCGGCACCGGAGGAACGGCGGGCACCTATTATCCGATAGGCGGGTTGATCGCGAATGCGATTTCCGGAGCCGGAGATAAAGGCGTTCCGGGTCTGGTGGCGACGGCGGTTTCATCGAACGGTTCTGTCGCCAACATCAATGCCATTCAGTCTGGATCGCTGGAATCGGGTTTCACCCAATCGGACGTTGCCTATTGGGCGCATACGGGTACCGGTCTTTATGATGGCAAGGGCAAGGTCGAGGATCTGCGTCTCATCGCTACGCTTTATCCTGAAACAATCCACCTGGTCGCTCGTAAGGATTCGGGAATCAAATCCGTTGCCGATCTCAAGGGCAAGCGTGTTTCCATCGATGAGCCGGGTTCAGGCACGATCGTCGATGCTCGTATCGTGTTGGAAGCATATGGATTGAGCGAAAGCGACGTCAAAGCTGAACATTTGAAACCCGGCCCGGCGGGAGAGCGTCTGAAAGATGGTGCTCTCGATGCTTATTTCTTCGTCGGTGGATATCCGACCGGCGCGATCTCGGAACTGGCCACATCGAATGGCATTTCACTGGTTCCGATTTCCGGCCCGGAAGCGCAGAAAATTCTGGAAAAATACTCGTTCTTCTCGAAGGACGCAGTGCCGGCTGATACCTACAAGGACGTCGGTCAAACGGAGACGCTCGCGGTCGCGGCACAATGGGTGACGAACGCCAAGCAGCCGGATGAACTCGTCTACAATATCACCAAAACTCTGTTTAACGACGACAGCAGAAAAGCCCTCGATGCCGGGCACGCAAAAGGCAAGCTCATCAAGCTTGATACGGCAACGACCAGTCTCGGTATACCGCTGCATCCCGGTGCCGAGCGTTTCTACAAGGAAGCTGGCGTTCTGAAATAAGCCGCCAGGCTGGTCCGAATAAACATAACTGCACGGAGTTTCTGATCGAGCTCCGTGCACTTGTTTCCAGTCCGGTGCAAAGCATCTTTCAGGCATATAAGTTTTTCAAAACAAGTGGTTAGAGCGTTCTTCGATTCAAATGGATCAACTGCGTTCTGAATGGAGAGGCCAGTATGAGCGAGCAAGAGGCGAAGCTGTCGCCCATGGAACTGGATGAAGCCAAGGCGCGCGAGCTGGAAGAGAAGTTCGATTCCGAGATCAGGTTTCGCCCGCTGGCGCCGCTCGCCGCTCGTATCGTCGGTGCATTGCTGATCATACTTTCGCTCTTCCACTACTACACGGCGGGCTTTGGCCTTCTGTCGGAAATGGTGCATCGCGGCATTCACCTTTCATTCGTGCTCGGTCTGGTCTTCCTCGTATTCCCGTTTTCCCGCAAGGGGTATGACCAGCCCTCCACATCGTCATGGTTGAGGCCGCTCGGTATTTCCGTCATTGACTGGGCTTTGGCAATCATTGCGGTTGTGGCCGTCGCGCATGTTCCCATGATCCCGCTCGACGATCTGGCTTTCCGCGTCGGGAATCCGACAACAACCGACGTCGTTCTCGGTGGCCTTCTCATCGTCGTTCTTCTGGAAGCGACACGACGGTCAGTCGGCTGGCCGCTGCCGATCATATCCATCCTGTTCATGCTCTATGCCATTTATGGGCGGCATATGCCGGGGATTCTCGTGCATCCCGGCGCAACGGTCAGTCAGCTCGTAGACCATCTCTATCTGACGACGCAGGGCATCTACGGTATCGCGCTCGGTGTGGTTGCGACCTACGTCTTCCATTTCGTGCTGTTCGGGGTTTTTGCGACCCGTATCGGTCTCGGACAACTGTTTCTGGATTGTGCGGCCTGGGTAGCCGGCCGTTTTGCAGGCGGCCCGGCAAAAGTCTCCATTTTCGGTTCTGCGCTGTTCGGTATGATTTCGGGCTCGTCTGTGGCCAATACGGTGACCGTCGGTTCGCTGACGATTCCCGCGATGATCCGTCTCGGTTATAAACGCCACTTTGCCGCCGCCGTGGAATCGGCATCGTCGACGGGCGGGCAGATCACGCCGCCAATCATGGGCGCTGCCGCATTCCTGATGATCGAATTCCTGAACCTGCCTTATACGACGATCATTCTGGCGGCCATCGTACCGGCCTTCATGCATTTCTTCGGCGTTCTGATGCAGGTGCATTTCGAAGCCAAGCGCAACGGATTGCGCGGCATGACGAAGGAAGAGCTGCCCGACCTGAAGGAAGCCTTCAAGCGTGACTGGCCGACCGTCATTCCGCTGGTCGTACTGATCGGTGTCCTGTTGTCAGGTTATACACCTTATATGGCTGCATTCTGGGGCATCACGCTGTGTATTGCGGTTGGGTTGCTCAATCCGCGCAAGCGCATGTCGGTGGGTGAGATTCTTGACGGGCTGCGTGACGGTGCAAAATACGCGCTTGCCGTTGGTGCGGCGGCGGCGACTGTCGGCATTATTGTCGGCGTGGTGACGCTTACCGGTGTCGGCTTCAAGATTTCCTATATCGTGACATCGACTGCGGGAGAGCTGGCCACCTATTTCGGAACCATTGTGCCCGCAGCCTGGTTTGGCCCGCAGACACTGACGCTGCTGTTCACGCTCATCATGACGGGTATCGTCTGCATTCTGATGGGTTGCGGAATTCCGACGACAGCCAACTATATCATCATGGCGACGATTGCCGCACCTGCGCTGGGATTGCTCGGCGTCGAGCCGATCGTTGCCCATTTCTTCGTATTTTATTACGGCGTGCTGGCGGATATCACGCCGCCCGTTGCGCTTGCCGCCTATGCGGCGGCAGGCATGGCAGGCGCTGATCCGTTCAAGACCGGCAACACGGCGTTCCGGCTTGGTCTCGGCAAGGTGCTTGTGCCATTTGTTTTCGTGTTCTCCCCGTCGCTCCTGCTGGTGACATCTGACTTCAACTGGCCGGATTTCTTCGTGGCGTTTCTCGGCTGTGCCATAGGCATCACCGCTCTGGGGGCTGCGTTGTCAGGGTTCCTCCTGGTCAGAACCAAGGTCTGGGAAAATGTCCTGATGATTGTTGCAGCGATCCTTCTGGTGGCTCCAGAGATTTATTCGTCGATTGTGGGACTGCTGCTACTGGTGCCGGTTGTGGTTCGTCACCTCTCTTCGGTGAGGCAGCCTCAGATCGCTTAGAGATTGCCGGATCGATGACGCAGGGCTAGCAACAGGCCCTGCGTCATAGTCAGATCAGCATTCCTGGTTGATTTCGGGCTCGACGAGCTTTTTCAGTTTTTCCAGGCATTCCTGCCAGCCGAGATAGCAGGCCTCGGCTGGAATCATATCGGGTACACCCTGCTGCTCAATGTTGATTTCCGTTCCGACCGAAACCGCTTTCAGGGTTATCGTGACTTTCATTTCACCCGGCAGGTTCGGATCGTCGAAACTATCCGTGTAAACCAGACGTTCTGCCGGCACGAGTTCAACATATTTGCCGCCGAAAGAATGACTGTGCCCCGTCGTGAAGTTTCGGAACGACATCCTGTGCTTGCCGCCCACCTTCGCGTCCAGCTCGTGGACGGTGCATGTGAAGCCATATGGCGGCAGCCAGCTTGCTACTGCGTCCGGCTCGACGAATGCCCGGTAGACCTTCTCAGGTTTGGCGGCGAATACACGGTGCAGGCGAATAGTGCTGGACATGGTTTCCTCCCTTTGTCCGTTTTCAGTTCATTGGGTTTGGACAGGCCGGTTGAAGAGCAGGCTTATATATCGCTGAAGATGGTCGATACTTTCGACCGCACGAAGCGGGTCGCCGCTTGCCTTGGCGATGATAAAGGCACCCTGAATAACCGCCTGGGTGTGAATGGCGAGGCTTTCAGCGGTAAACTCTCCCGCAACCTGATAGCGCTCCATAGCGGCTGAAATGTCTGGAACCAGCGTGTCCGCATGGCCCGATATGCTGTCCCAACATGCGTCCCGGATCACGGAATTGGTTTCGTAGACCTCCTGCGCCATGGTGCCGACAAGACAAGTGAAATCGGGCAGGGCGCCTTGAATCAGTTGTCTGCGCAATGCGACATAGGCCTTGATGCGCTCAAGCGGGTCTTCCGGAGCATGATAGGGGGCATCCGCAAAGAAAGCGCCCGTCATTTCCGACCAGTAATTCGCTGCAGCAACCGCCAGATCTTCCTTGCTGGAAAAATGATGAAAGAAAGCGCCTTTCGACAAGGATGCCCTGGCGCAGATGTCATCGACTGTCGTCGCGGCGTAGCCTTTGGCGCGAATAACGCTCAAGGCTGCATCGAGCAGATTGGTCCGGGTCAATGGGTTTTGTTTGCGTGCCATGTTTGTGCTCCTATATAAACAATACCAACCGGTTGGTATTAAATCAAGAGACAATCGGAACTTGGGCTTAAACTATGAGAAAGCAGTCGGCCGGTTGGAACACCTTTCGGTCTGAATGAATCAGGTCGATACTCTATCCAATGGTTCTGGCGCATAGTCCTGCATGAACCCGCTTTGCGCTTTTACCGGGAATGCGCCGTTGGGGTGAGGGTGATTCTGAAAAGCAGTTTGATTCCGGCGGTTTGGCAGGGCTTGTGGATAAGTTTGATGTCATTGAAATGTCCGGAAAACACCTGGGAAACGCCCGGAAATCAGGTGTTTGGGAGTAAAATCGAAAATTCTTATTCTTTCTGTGTGACCCTTGCTTGACACTTGTTCGAGAACCCCTTAAACGACCGCTCACACCGGACGGAAACGCCGGTGCGACGCAGCCGCAAGGTTGCCGAGAAATGCGCGGGTGTAGCTCAGTTGGTTAGAGTGCCGGCCTGTCACGCCGGAGGTCGCGGGTTCGAGCCCCGTCACTCGCGCCACTTTCCTCTCAACAAATCGATAGATTGAACGTTGACACGAAAGTGGCGCCCACCGCGTTTACGCTTCTTTTCAAGCCAGAATTGCTGATCGTGAAGGGACGTTGAAGCGTCCTGTGAATGATTTTCCCAATATCGCAATTCTTCTCCAAACACGCGCTTGACACTTGTTCGAGAACCCCTTAAACGACCGCTCACACCGGACGGAAACGCCGGTGCGATGCAGCCGCAAGGTTGCCGAGAAATGCGCGGGTGTAGCTCAGTTGGTTAGAGTGCCGGCCTGTCACGCCGGAGGTCGCGGGTTCGAGCCCCGTCACTCGCGCCACTTTCCTCTCAACAAATCGATAGATTGAACGTTGACACGAAAGTGGCGCCCACCGCGTTATCTTCCCACAGCGCCTTCTTATCAAAGAATCTTCATGGAATTGTTGGGCCGCAGGTGCATTGTCGAGCGACGCGCCTGTTATTTGGAAAACTGCTTCCAGGACAGATAGGCGACCGACAGAATGATCGCGGCAATGACGAGAAGATCGCCGCTGGCGAGCAGATAATGGCTCATGCGTGACCTCCTTGCGCTGCTTCGGTCGATTATGCGTTTCATGATAACCGGAGCGATTGCGATCTGAAGGCATGGCTTCGCAAAGCTTCCAGCATTTGGGCCCTTTCCATTCCAACTTTGCCTACAAATGCGAACGGAATTTTCAGTGTCAGGGCCATCGGCTCATCGGAGCAGTTTAGGCAGGCGATAAGCCAACTGCCTGCCGATGCATTGCCATGGAGCGAATTTCCTGCTTTCAATCTCGTGAAATCGGATGACAGGAGCGGATCGCTGCGACGATGACCCGACACGCTTTTCTTGGTGTGCTTGCAACGTTTTTGATTCTTGCCGGGTGTGCCGCACCCCGCGCCGTGCTGTGGCATGGGCCGCATTCCAGCCCGCAGTCGGTCGCGGCTGCCGAAGCGGCCATCGTCAAGCCGGGGAAGCCGGTGGCAGTGGTTCCGATCTATGTTGCGACCAGCCGCCAGCGTTCGGATAATTTCTCACAGCCTTACAATTCAAAGCGCTCGGAAGTGCTGAATTTTGCCCAGGTCGATGTCGGTATTCCGGCGGCACATGTCAAAGGACAGGTTGAGTCGACCGGTTATAAGCCAGATCCCGCCAAAAATTTCGCTGCCACGGCGTTCCAGCCCTATGACAATGCAGAGCAGTTTCTCGCTCAATTGAATGCCGCCCTTGCGAAGCAGGGACCGAAGGACAAGGAAATCCTGATCTTCGTGCATGGCTACAACAATAATTTTGCCGATAGCACATTCCGCACGGCGCAATTCGTCCATGATTACAAGATGAAATCGGTCGCGGTCGAATATGCCTGGCCGTCTGGCGGCGATCTCGGCCTTTATGTCTATGATCGCGACAGCGCGGACTTCGCGAGGGACGGTCTGGCGCGATTGCTGGAACTTGTCGCCCGCAGCAAGGCGGAGCGTATCGTTCTTGTCGGGCACTCCATGGGCGGCTTTGTTACCATGGAAGCCTTGAGAACCCTGTCTTTGCGCGGTCAAAAGAATGTGCTGCGGCGCATCAGTGCCTTGTTGCTTGCTGCGCCGGACATCGATCTCGACGTCTTTGAAAAGCAGGTCAGGGATATCGATCCCATGCCGCGTCCGACGGCTGTGATGACATCGCGCAGCGATCGCGCACTTGGCGTCTCATCCTTCATCACCGGCGGTCATGCGCGGGTAGGGGACGGCACCAGCATTCCGACACTCCAGAAATATGGAATCGCTGTGATAGACGCGACCGACTTGGATGGTGGCGCGCATAATGTCTTTGCCTCCTCGCCATCGCTTATGGCTCTGGTCAGTGACGGCACTTTGTCGCTGGGCGCTTTGAACGGACGGGAGAACAGGACGGCGGGTCAGGCGGTGTTGGCGGACGGCGCTTCGGCGATCAAGGGGGCCGCATCGCTTGTGCTTTATCTGCCGGGCAGGCTGGTCGGGGCGGCGGCTTCCGCTGCTCCATGAGTTGATTTTAAAGCGAGCGCCGAAACCCCCAACTTTCATTCCCAAGTCGCAGGCAATTGATTCTCCCGGCGATTGCCAATCGGGGAAGACCGTGCGACTTTTCCTCACGAAATTATGATCTTTTCATGTTATACGGGTTTTCAGTGGGATAAGCGGGCTTCATGCCATGGCTTGTTAAGCATCTTGGCTCGTCTTTGCCCAATAGATCGTGTCGGAGGGGTTGCGCTTGCGTACGCGCTGCGATAACCGTCCCGGCGAAAAGCGCTTAGTTCGCACGGCATGCCTTTTGAAGCTGCTTGGGGCGACGAGGTTGCAACAGATGCAATGTGTCGCATGGTCGTCAGCCCCAAAAAGCTTATGACAGGCGGCGCAGCCTCGTATTCAAGCCGGATAAAGGACCATGAACGAGCTTTTAAGTTCCTACCTGCCGATCGTCATCTTTCTCGGCATAGCGATGGTAATTGGTGTAGCCCTTTTGGTTGCGCCGTTTCTTGTCGCCTACAGACAGCCCGACCCCGAAAAGCTTTCAGCTTACGAGTGCGGCTTCAATGCCTTCGATGACGCCCGTATGAAGTTCGACATCCGTTTCTATCTGGTGTCGATTCTCTTCATCATCTTCGATCTGGAAGTCGCCTTCCTTTTCCCATGGGCTGTGTCCTTTGGTGAAATCGGCTGGTTCGGCTTTGCGTCGATGATGGTGTTCCTTGGCGTTCTGACCATCGGCTTCATTTATGAATGGAAGAAGGGAGCGCTGGAATGGGATTGACCACAGCCAACACAACGCTCGTGGCTCCGCAGCCGAAGGGCATTCTTGACCCGCGCACGGGCAAGCCTGTCGGTTCCGACGATGCATTCTTCAACGATCTGAACAGCGAGCTTTCCGACAAGGGGTTCATCGTCACGTCCGCTGACGCTCTGATCACCTGGGCGCGTACCGGCTCGCTGATGTGGATGACCTTTGGTCTCGCATGCTGCGCCGTGGAAATGATGCACATTTCCATGCCGCGTTATGACGCCGAACGTTTTGGTATTGCCCCGCGTGCATCACCGCGTCAGTCCGACGTCATGATCGTTGCAGGCACGCTGACCAACAAGATGGCGCCCGCTCTGCGCAAGGTCTACGACCAGATGCCTGAGCCGCGTTACGTTATCTCGATGGGTTCCTGCGCCAATGGTGGCGGCTACTACCACTATTCCTATTCGGTGGTGCGTGGCTGTGATCGCGTGGTTCCGGTCGACATCTATGTTCCGGGTTGCCCGCCAACCGCTGAAGCCCTGCTTTACGGCATTCTTATGCTGCAGAAGAAAATCCGTCGCACGGGTACGATTGAGCGCTAATCCGGTTCGACCGGTTGGTGCAAAACAGTTTTGTTAGGGTTCGACTGCCTGCCATCCCCGCAAGGGCTCCCAAGGGCAAGCGCGGTGTGAGTTCTAAAGAAGGAAGTTAGGCAAATGAGCGAAGAAGCTCTCGGTGAACTTTCCGGTTACATCAAGGAACGCCTCGGTGACGCGATCGAAGAGGCGAAGCTTGCCTATGGCGAGCTGGCGCTCTCGGTTCCGGCTGCGAGCATCATCAGCGTTCTGACCTTCCTGCGCGACGATGTGCAGTGCCAGTTCGTCAACCTGACGGATATTTCGGGCGTCGACTATCCGCAGCGCGCCAAGCGCTTCGATGTTGTGTATCAGCTCATGTCTCCGCGTCAGAACCAGCGCATCCGCATCAAGGTTCAGGCTGATGAAGACACGCTGGTGCCTTCCGCCGTTTCGGTTTTCGTCGGTGCCGAATGGTATGAGCGCGAGGCCTACGACATGTATGGCATCCTGTTCTCGGGTCATCCGGATTTGCGCCGTATCCTGACCGACTATGGTTTCGAAGGTCATCCGCTGCGCAAGGACTTCCCGCTTACCGGTTTCGTCGAGGTTCGTTACAACGACGAGCTGAAGCGCGTTGTTTACGAGCCTGTGCAGCTCCGTCAGGAATTCCGCAACTTCGACTTCCTCTCGCCATGGGAAGGAACGGACTACGTTCTGCCCGGCGACGAGAAAGCCAAGGCGAACTGAGGGCACACTCATGGACGCAGGCGAAAGATTGAACGGTCAATGTCTTTGCGGAGAGGTGAAATTCACCGCTTCTCCGGTCAAGATGGAAATGGATGTCTGCCATTGCAGCATGTGCCGGCGTTGGTCCGGCGGTGCTTTCATGGCCGTCAATTGCGGTAATTCCGTCGAGATCGAAAACGAAGCTGCTCTGTCGACCTTCTCTTCCTCGGAGTGGGGCGAGCGCCGCTTTTGTTCGAAGTGCGGATCGTCGCTGTTCTGGCGCGGTGTCCTAGACGGAATGACAGTCGTTTCGATGCAGGCTTTCGCCGAGCCGGAGCGATTCCATTTCGCTGAAGAAATCTTCATCGATAACAAGCCTGCGAATTACGATTTTGCCAATGACACCCACCGGATGACCGGCGAGGAGTTCTTGGCGGCTCTTGCAGCCAAACAGGAAGCTGAACATGGCTGAGACTCAGGTCCGCAATTTTAATATCAACTTCGGTCCGCAGCACCCTGCCGCGCACGGCGTGCTGCGTCTGGTGCTTGAGCTCGACGGCGAAGTCGTCGAACGCGTCGATCCGCATATCGGTCTGCTGCATCGCGGCACCGAAAAGCTGATGGAAGCCAAGACCTATCTTCAGGCTCTGCCTTATCTCGACCGCCTCGACTATGTGGCGCCGATGAATCAGGAGCACGCCTATGCGCTCGCCGTCGAACGCCTTCTGGGTATCGATGTGCCGAAGCGCGGCCAGCTGATCCGCGTTCTTTTTTCGGAAATCGGCCGCATCCTGAACCATATTCTGAACGTGACCACGCAGGCTATGGACGTTGGTGCGCTGACGCCGCCGCTCTGGGGTTTTGAAGAGCGCGAAAAGCTGATGGTGTTCTATGAGCGCGCATGTGGCGCTCGTATGCACGCAGCTTACTTCCGTCCGGGTGGCGTTCATCAGGATCTGCCTGATCAGCTCATTGAGGATATCGGCAACTGGATTGATCCGTTTCTCTCGACCACGCTTAAGAACCTCGACGATTTGATCACGCCTAACCGTATTTTCAAGCAGCGTAACGTCGATATCGGCGTCGTTTCGCTCGAAGATGCATGGGCGTGGGGCTTCTCGGGCGTCATGGTACGCGGTTCGGGCGCTGCATGGGATCTGCGCAAGTCGCAGCCTTATGAGTGCTACAACGAAATGGAATTCGATATTCCAATCGGCAAGAACGGCGACTGCTATGACCGTTATCTGATCCGCATGGAAGAAATGCGCCAGTCGGCGCGCATCATGCGCCAGTGCGTTGACCTGCTTCTCGGCAAGGAACGTGTCGGTCCGGTTTCCAATGCCGACAACAAGATTGTGCCGCCGAAGCGCGGCGAGATGAAGCGCTCGATGGAAGCGCTCATCCATCACTTCAAGCTTTACACGGAAGGCTATCACGTGCCTGCCGGTGAAGTTTACGCAGCAGTCGAAGCGCCGAAGGGCGAATTTGGCGTCTTCCTCGTTTCGGATGGCTCCAACAAGCCTTATCGCTGCAAGCTGCGCGCTCCGGGCTTTGCCCATCTTCAAGCCATGGATTTCCTGTGCCGCGGCCATATGCTGGCCGACGTGTCGGCAATTCTTGGCTCGCTCGATATCGTGTTTGGTGAGGTTGACCGCTGATGTCCGTTCGCCGTCTCGCAGATGATGCCGTCCAGCCAGCCGCTTTCGCGTTCAACGCGGAAAATCTGGCTTGGGCGCACAAGACGATCGCAAAATTCCCCGAAGGCCGTCAGCAGTCGGCTGTTATTCCGTTGCTCATGCGCGCGCAGGAGCAGGATGGTTGGGTCACGAAAGCTGCCATTGAACATGTTGCAGCCATGCTCGACATGCCGCTGATCCGCGTTCTGGAAGTTGCGACTTTCTATACGCAGTTCCAGCTTAAGCCGGTCGGCACGCGCGCTCACATTCAGGTTTGCGGCACCACGCCATGCATGTTGCGTGGTTCGGAAGCGCTGATGGATGTCTGCCGCCACAAGATCAGCCATGACCCGTTCGAGCTCAATGCTGACGGAACGCTGTCGTGGGAAGAAGTGGAATGCCAGGGCGCTTGCGCCAACGCGCCAATGGTCATGATCTTCAAGGACGCCTATGAAGACCTGACGCCGGAGCGTCTTGCCGAGATCATCGATGCTTTCGAATCTGGCAAGGGCGACACGATCAAGCCGGGCCCGCAAGAAGACCGCGTGACGTCCGAGCCGATCAACGGCCTGACTGCCCTGACCGAAGATCTGGACTACAAGAAGGTCGGTCTCGAAACCCGCAAGGCATCCGACGCCGCAGCAGCCAAGGCGAAGGCCGAAGCGGAAGCAAAGGCCAAGGCGGAAGCCGCTGCAAAAGCTGCCGAGGAAGCGAAGAACGTCGCTCCGTCCAATGCTGCAAAGCCGGTAACCAACGCACCTGAAACCGATCCGACGCTCAAGACGCCTTCGGATGTCAAGGTATCGAAAGCAGCCGAGAAGGCCGCTTCGGTCGACACCAAGCAGGCATTCAAGCTCGATGACAAGAACCGTCCGGTTGCTATTGCGCGTCCGGAAGCTGTCGACGATCTGAAGCTCATTTCCGGCGTTGGCCCGAAGATCGAGGAAACCCTGCATGAGCTGGGCGTCTTCACCTTCAAGCAGGTCGCTGCCTGGAAGAAGGCCGAGCGCGAATGGGTCGACGGTTATCTCAGCTTCCACGGTCGCATTGACCGCGAAGACTGGGTAAAGCAGGCTAAGGCTTTGGCCAAGGGCGGCGTCGAGGAATACATCAAGGTATTCGGAAAGAAGCCGGTATGATGACTTCGATATTGGCAAACACGAACGGAAACAGGTGAGACATGCTGGCTGATAAAGATCGCATCTTCACCAATATTTACGGCTTCAAGGATCAGTCCCTGAAGGGTGCCATGGCGCGCGGCCATTGGGACAACACCAAGGGCTTGATCGAAAAGGGCCGTGACTGGATCATCGACGAGATGAAGGCGTCGGGCCTGCGTGGCCGTGGCGGCGCTGGCTTCCCGACGGGTCTCAAGTGGTCGTTCATGCCCAAGCAGAGCGACGGTCGCCCGCATTATCTGGTCGTCAACGCCGATGAATCCGAGCCGGGCACCTGCAAGGACCGCGAAATTCTGCGCCATGATCCGCATACGCTGATCGAAGGCTGCATGATCGCCGGTTGCGCCATGGGTGCAAATACCGCTTATATTTATATTCGCGGCGAGTTCATGCGTGAGCGTGAAGCTCTTCAGGCAGCAATTGACGAGTGCTACGATGCCGGTTTGCTTGGCAAGGGCAACAAGTGCGGCTGGGATATGGACATTTTTGTCAGCCACGGCGCCGGTGCTTATATCTGCGGTGAAGAAACGGCTCTGCTCGAAAGCCTTGAAGGCAAGAAGGGCCAGCCGCGCCTCAAGCCTCCGTTCCCTGCGAATATGGGCCTTTATGGCTGCCCGACGACCGTGAACAACGTGGAATCGATCGCCGTTGCGCCGACGATCCTGCGTCGTGGCGCGGCATGGTTCTCGTCCATCGGACGCCCGAACAATGTCGGCACCAAGCTGTTCCAGATTTCCGGTCACGTGAACACGCCTTGCGTCGTGGAAGAAGGCCTCGGCATTCCTTTCCGTGATCTGATCGAAAAGCACGGCGGCGGCATTCGCGGCGGCTGGGACAATCTGCTGGCGGTTATTCCGGGCGGCGCATCATGCCCGGTCATCAAGGGCGAAGACATGATGGATGCCATCATGGATTTTGACGGAATGCGCGACAAGAAATCGTCGTTCGGCACCGGCGGCTTGATCGTCATGGACAAGTCCACCGACATCATCAAGGCGATTGCCCGTCTGGCAGCGTTCTTCAAGCATGAGAGCTGCGGCCAGTGCACGCCGTGCCGTGAAGGCACCGGCTGGATGTGGCGTGTGATGGAACGCATGGTCAAGGGTAACGCGCAGAAGCGCGAAATCGACATGCTGTTCGACGTGACCAAGCAGATTGAAGGTCACACGATCTGCGCTCTCGGTGATGCCGCTGCATGGCCTATTCAGGGTCTGATCCGCAATTTCCGTCCGGAAATTGAAAAGCGCATTGACGATTATACCCGCAACGCCGTGCAGAGCCGCAATATCCGTCTGGAAGCAGCGGAATAAGGCTGAACGAGTTGCGTTGAGCCTTCCCGGGTGAGGGAAGGCGAACAAGTTTGACGTCTAGAATATGCGGCATGAGCCGCAGGTTTGGAAAAGCGATGGCAAAGATCAAGGTTGACGGCACAGAGGTCGAGGTTCCCGATCACTATACGCTCCTTCAGGCTGCCGAAGCCGCGGGCGCGGAAGTGCCGCGTTTCTGTTTCCACGAACGGCTTTCCATCGCTGGAAACTGCCGTATGTGCCTGGTTGAAGTAAAGGGCGGACCGCCGAAGCCGGCGGCCTCCTGCGCTATGGGCGTGCGCGATCTGCGTCCGGGCCCGAATGGCGAATCCCCTGAAATCTTCACCAACACGCCGATGGTCAAGAAGGCCCGCGAAGGCGTGATGGAATTCCTGCTCATCAACCACCCGCTGGATTGCCCGATCTGCGATCAGGGCGGCGAGTGCGATCTGCAGGATCAGGCAATGGCTTTCGGCACCGACGGTTCGCGCTATCGCGAGAACAAGCGCGCTGTCGAAAACAAATATATCGGCCCGCTCGTCAAGACGGTGATGACGCGCTGCATTCACTGCACGCGCTGCGTCCGCTTCACGACCGAAGTTGCTGGCATTTCTGAACTCGGCCTCATTGGCCGTGGCGAAGACGCCGAGATCACCACCTATCTCGAACGCGCCATGACATCGGAACTGCAGGGCAACGTGATCGATCTTTGCCCGGTTGGCGCTTTGACCTCGCGTCCTTATGCGTTTCAGGCCCGTCCGTGGGAATTAAACAAGACCGAAACCATCGACGTGATGGATGCGGTCGGTTCGAACATCCGCGTCGACACCCGTGGCCGCGAAGTGATGCGCGTCATGCCGCGCGTCAACGAAGCGGTGAACGAAGAGTGGATTTCCGACAAGACCCGCTTCATCTGGGATGGCCTGCGCACCCAGCGCCTTGACCGCCCATATGTGCGCAAGGATGGCCGTCTGGTCGCCGCAACCTGGCCGGAAGCGTTCTCGGCAATCGCTGCCAAGGTTTCAGCAACCTCTGCCGACAAGATTGGTGCTGTTGCAGGCGATCTGGCTTCGGTGGAAGAAATCTATGCGCTGAAGGGTCTGATGACTTCGCTCGGCACTGCCAATATCGACAGCCGCCAGGATGGTGCAGCACTCGATCCGGCACTGGGCCGTGCAAGCTATCTCTTTAACGCAACGATTGAAGGTATTGAAAACGCTGATGCTCTGCTCATCATCGGTTCCAATCCGCGCATTGAAGCTGCCGTTCTGAACGCTCGCATTCGCAAGCGTCAGCGCATGGGCCATTTCCCGGTCGCCCTGATCGGTGAACAGGCTGAGCTGCGTTACAATTACGAATATCTGGGGGCTGGCGCTGAAACGCTTGCCGCCGTTGCTGCCGGCAAGAACGCGTTCCGCGACGTGCTGGCCAAGGCTGAGCGTCCGCTGATCATCATCGGTCAGGGCGCGCTCACCGGCGAAAACGGTCAGGCAGTTCTGTCCGCTGCTGCCAAGCTCGCTCAGGATGTCGGCGCGATCAAGGATGAGTGGAACGGCTTCTCCGTTCTGCACACTGCTGCTTCGCGCGTTGGCGCTCTGGATCTCGGCTTTGTGCCGGGTGAGGGCGGCAAGGCAGCGGGCGACATGCTGGGCAATCTGGATGTTGTGTTCCTGCTCGGTGCAGATGAACTCGACATGACCCGGAAGGGTTCGAGCTTCGTCGTTTACATCGGTACGCACGGCGATGCCGGTGCACATGCTGCCGACGTGATCCTGCCGGGCGCAGCCTATACGGAAAAGTCGGGCACCTGGCTCAACACCGAAGGTCGTGTGCAGCTTGGTAGCCGCGCCGGTTTCGCACCGGGCGAGGCAAAGGAAGACTGGGCAATCCTGCGCGCTCTTTCCGACAGCCTTGGCAAGCGCCTGCCGTTCGATTCGCTGCAACAGCTTCGTGCCAAGCTCTATGCGGACTATCCGCATATGCTGGCCATCGACACCATCACGCCTGCTTCCGCTGACGATCTCGTCGCGCTGGCAGCAAAAGCTTCCAACCTGGGCAAAGATGCATTTGTTTCCCCGGTCAAGGACTTCTACCTGACGAACCCAATAGCGCGCGCTTCCGCCGTCATGGCCGAATGCTCGGCGCTCGCGGCTGGTGGCTTCCAGCAGGCTGCCGAGTAAGCGAGAGAGAGACGGAACAATGGAAGGAATTTTTGCAGCTTACGTCTTGCCCGCGCTTATCATAGCGCTGAAGTCGGTCGTTCTGCTCGTCGTATTGTTGATCGTCGTCGCTTACCTGCTTTACGCAGATCGCAAGATCTGGGCAGCAGTACAGCTTCGTCGCGGTCCGAACGTTGTCGGTCCCTGGGGTCTGTTCCAGGCTTTCGCCGACTTGTTGAAGTTCGTCTTCAAGGAACCGATCATTCCGTCTGGCGCAAACAAGGGGGTCTTCCTCCTTGCGCCTTTCGTGTCCGCCGTTCTTGCAATGGCAACCTGGGCGGTCATCCCGGTCAGTGAAGGCTGGGCCATCGCCAATATCAATGTCGGCATTCTCTATATCTTCGCCATTTCTTCGCTTGAAGTTTACGGCGTGATCATGGGCGGCTGGGCCTCCAACTCGAAGTATCCGTTCCTCGGCGCGCTTCGCTCCGCTGCGCAGATGGTTTCCTACGAAGTCTCCATCGGCTTCGTGATCGTTACTGTTCTGCTGACGGTTGGCTCGCTTAATCTGACCGACATCGTGCTTTCGCAGAATACCGGCCTCGGCACCATGCTTGGCCTTCCGGCTTCGTTCCTCGACTGGAACTGGCTGGCTCTGTTCCCGATGTTCGTGATCTTCTTCATTTCGGCGCTTGCTGAAACGAACCGTCCGCCTTTCGACCTCGTCGAAGCTGAATCCGAACTCGTGGCCGGTCATATGATCGAATATTCGTCCACGCCGTTCCTTCTGTTCTTCCTCGGCGAATATGTGGCAATCACGCTGATGTGCGCCCTGATGACGACGCTCTTCCTTGGCGGCTGGCTGCCTCCGGTTGACGTTTGGTTCCTCAGCTGGGTTCCGGGCATCATCTGGTTCATGCTGAAGCTCTGCTTCTGCTTCTTCCTCTTCGCAATGGTGAAGGCTTTCGTTCCGCGTTATCGCTACGACCAGCTGATGCGCCTTGGCTGGAAAGTGTTCCTGCCGATCTCGCTCTTCATGGTTGTCGCAACCGCGACCTTCCTCAAAGTCTTCGGTCTGGCGTAAGGAGTAATAACTATGGCTTCATTCGCTCAAGCAGCCAAATCGCTCCTTCTGAAGGAATTCGTTGGCGCATTCTTCCTTTCCATGCGCCAGTTCTTCGCGCCCAAGGCGACGTTGAACTACCCGCATGAAAAGGGTCCGGTTTCGCCGCGCTTTCGTGGTGAGCACGCGCTGCGCCGTTATCCGAACGGTGAAGAACGCTGCATCGCCTGCAAGCTTTGCGAAGCGATCTGCCCGGCACAGGCTATCACCATCGAAGCCGGTCCGCGCCGCAATGACGGCACCCGCCGCACGGTGCGTTACGACATCGATATGGTGAAGTGCATCTATTGTGGTTTCTGCCAGGAAGCATGTCCGGTGGATGCCATCGTCGAAGGTCCGAACTTCGAGTTCGCGACCGAGACACGCGAAGAGCTTTACTACGACAAGGACAAGCTCCTCGCCAATGGTGACCGTTGGGAACGCGAAATCGCGCGTAATATCGCGATGGATGCGCCTTATCGCTGATCGGTTTTTCGATCAGTTCGAGCGTCGGATCGAAAATCGGCTTCGGTTTTCGATCACTTCGGTGCTTGGACAAGAGTTTATGAATAAAGCGGGCAAAGCAATAGGGCTTTGCTCACGGAAAGGTGTTGGGGGATCCCCATGCTGACAGGTATTGCGGCAGCGTTTTTCTATCTGTTCGCTTTCATCATGATCGCAAGCGCGTTCATGGTGATTGCGGCACGCAACCCCGTGCATTCGGTGCTGTTTCTGATCCTCACATTCTTCAATGCGGCAGCTTTGTTCCTGCTGACCGGGGCTGAGTTCCTCGCCATGATCCTGCTCGTCGTTTACGTCGGAGCTGTGGCGGTTCTCTTCCTCTTCGTCGTCATGATGCTGGATGTGGATTTCTCGGAACTGAAACGCGGTGCGCTGCAATATGCGCCGGTCGGCGCTTTGGTTGGCCTCATCTTGCTCGGCGAACTGATTTTCGTGTTCGCAAGCAACATGTTTGCACCGAAGCTGGGGCAGGGCGCTGTGCCGATCCCGAATATCGCCGAGCGGAGCAATACCGCTGCTCTGGGCGACATTCTCTACACCGACTTCGTCTTCTACTTCCAGGTTGCCGGTCTCGTCCTTCTGGTCGCGATGATCGGTGCCATCGTTCTGACGCTGCGGCACAAGCCAAATGTCAAGCGCCAGTCCATTCCGGTCCAGGTTGCTCGCACGCCCGAAACGGCGATCGAGATCAAGCAGGTCGAAACGGGCAAAGGCATCTAAGGATAAGCATATGGAAATCGGTATCGCTCATTATCTGACCGTTTCGGCCATCCTGTTTACGCTTGGCGTCTTCGGCATCTTTTTGAACCGCAAGAATGTCATCGTTATCCTGATGTCGATCGAATTGATCCTTCTTTCGGTCAATCTCAATTTCGTGGCGTTCTCCAGCCAGCTCGGCGATATGGTCGGGCAGGTCTTCGCCCTTTTCGTTCTGACTGTTGCGGCTGCTGAAGCAGCTATCGGTCTGGCAATTCTCGTTGTTTTCTTCCGTAATCGCGGCTCCATCGCGGTGGAAGACGTCAATGTTATGAAAGGTTGACGGGCAAATGCTCTATTACGCGATCGTCTTCCTTCCGCTTCTAGGCTTCCTGATTGCCGGTCTTTTCGGCAATCAGATCGGAGCCAAGGCGAGCGAATACATCACTTCCGGTTTCATGGTCGTCGTCGCGATCCTGTCTTGGGTCGTGTTCTTCCAGATTCCGCTCGGCCACGACGCGGAAACCGTTCGTATCCCGGTTCTTCACTGGGTAACGTCGGGTACGCTTTCTTTCGACTGGGCATTGCGCATCGATACGCTCACCGGCGTCATGCTGGTCGTGGTGAATTCCGTGTCGGCTCTCGTGCACATCTATTCCATTGGATATATGCACCACGATCCGCACCGTCCGCGCTTCTTCGCCTATCTGTCGCTTTTCACCTTCGCCATGCTCATGCTGGTCACGTCGGACAATCTGATCCAGATGTTCTTCGGCTGGGAAGGCGTGGGTCTGGCTTCGTACCTCCTGATCGGTTTCTGGTTCCAGAAGCCTTCGGCCAATGCAGCCGCCATGAAGGCGTTCGTCGTCAACCGCGTCGGTGACTTCGGCTTCCTGCTCGGCATCTTCGGTGTGTTCGCGCTGTTCCAGTCGGTCGACTACAACACGATCTTCGCTGCCGCAGCCAATTATCTTCCGGCTGAAGGTGCTGCCGATGCCAATCAGGTTGTTCTGAACTTCCTCGGCTATCAGCTCGACAAGCAGGGCGCGATCACGATCACCTGTCTGCTGCTGTTCATGGGCGCGATGGGCAAGTCGGCGCAGTTCCTGCTGCACACCTGGCTTCCGGACGCCATGGAAGGCCCGACCCCGGTTTCGGCTCTCATTCACGCCGCTACCATGGTTACCGCGGGCGTGTTCATGGTCGCCCGTATGTCGCCGATCTTCGAACTTTCGCAGACCGCACTTCTGGTCGTCACGATCATCGGCGCCACCACCGCTTTCTTCGCGGCAACGGTCGCTCTCGTGCAGAATGACATCAAGCGCGTGATCGCCTATTCGACCTGTTCGCAGCTCGGCTATATGTTTGCAGCGCTCGGTGTGGGGGCCTATGGCGCCGCCGTATTCCACCTGTTCACGCACGCATTCTTCAAGGCGCTTCTGTTCCTTTGCGCCGGTTCGGTTATCCATGCCGTTTCGGAAGAGCAGGACATGCGTCGCATGGGTGGCCTGCGCAAGCTGATCCCGATCACCTACTGGATGATGGTCATCGGTACGGTTGCCATTACGGGTCTGGGCATTCCGGGCACGATCATCGGCACCGCCGGTTTCTTCTCCAAGGATGCGATCATCGAATCCGTCTTCGCTTCGCACAGCGCTGCCAGCGGCTACGCTTCGACGCTTCTGATTGTTGCAGCGCTCTTCACGAGCTTCTATTCATGGCGTCTGATTTTCATGACCTTCTATGGCAAGCCGCGTGCTTCGGCCGAAGTCATGCATCATGTTCATGAATCGCCGGCCGTCATGTTCGTTCCGCTGCTGATCCTCGGCGTTGGCGCGATCTTTGCCGGTGTCGTGTTCAAGGAACTCTTCTTCGGCCACGAATATGCCGAATTCTGGAAGGGTGCGCTGTTCACCTCGGCAGCCAACCAGGTTCTTGAGGAATATCACCATGTTCCTCTGTGGGTTAAGTTGTCGCCGTTTACAGCGATGATCGTCGGCTTCATCGTCGCCTGGATCTTCTACATCCGCTCGCCGGAAATGCCGAAGGCGCTGGCTGCCCGTCATCGTGGCCTCTACCAGTTCCTTCTCAACAAGTGGTACTTCGACGAACTGTACGATTTCATCTTCGTACGTCCGGCTCGTTGGCTTGGCCGCTTGTTCTGGAAGGGTGGCGACGGCTGGCTTATTGACGGCTTCGGCCCGGATGGCATCTCGGCCCGCGTGCTCGGTGTCACCAACCGCGTCGTCAAGATGCAGTCCGGCTACCTTTATCACTACGCATTCGCGATGCTGATCGGCGTCGCCGCGCTCGTCACTTGGATGATGCTCGGGAGCTCTTTCTGATGACCGACTGGCCAATTCTCTCAACGGTCACGTTTCTGCCGCTCGTCGGCGCGTTACTGATCCTTCTGATCAAGGACGACAGCGAGGCTTCGCGTCGCAATATCCGCAACGTCGCTTTGCTGACGACGGTGTTCGTCTTCATCCTGTCGCTCGTCGTCTGGGCAGGGTTCGATAATTCGAACCCTGGTTTCCAGATGGTCGAACAGACCGGCTGGATGGGTGGCGGCATCAGCTACCACATGGGCGTGGACGGCATTTCCGTTCTGTTCGTGGTGCTTTCCGCTTTCCTCATGCCCTTCTGCATTCTCGCAAGCTGGGTATCGGTGGACAAGCGCGTCAAGGAATACATGATCGCGTTCCTCATTCTGGAAACGCTGATGATCGGCGTGTTCTGCGCGCTCGACCTGTTCCTGTTCTACGTGTTCTTCGAAGCAAGCCTTATTCCGATGTTCATCATCATCGGCGTGTGGGGCGGCAAGCGTCGCGTCTATGCAAGCTTGAAGTTCTTCCTTTACACGCTTCTCGGCTCCGTGCTGATGCTCATCGCCATCATGGCCATGTACTGGCAGGCCGGCACGATGAATATCGTCGAGCTGCTGAAGTACGACTTCCCGGCTTCGATGCAGACATGGCTATGGCTCGCCTTCTTCGCGTCCTTCGCCGTGAAGATGCCGATGTGGCCGGTTCACACCTGGTTGCCGGATGCGCACGTTGAAGCGCCGACGGCAGGCTCGGTCATTCTGGCCGGTATCCTCCTGAAACTCGGCGGCTACGGTTTCATCCGTTTCTCGCTGCCGATGTTCCCGCTGGCTTCCGCTGATTTCGCACCCTTCATCTTCGCGCTGTCGATCATCGCAATCATCTACACCTCGCTCGTCGCGATGGTGCAGGAAGACATGAAGAAGCTGATCGCCTATTCGTCGGTTGCTCACATGGCCTATGTGACCATGGGTATTTTTGCAGCCAATGAGCAGGGCCTGCAGGGCGCTATCTTCCAGATGCTGTCGCACGGTATCGTGTCGGGCGCTCTCTTCCTTTGCGTCGGTGTGATCTATGACCGCATGCATACGCGTGAGATTGCAGCTTTCGGCGGCCTGGTGAACAATATGCCGAAATATGCGGTGGCCTTCCTCATCTTCACGATGGCGAATGTCGGTCTGCCGGGTACTTCGGGCTTCATCGGTGAATTCCTGACGCTGTTCGGTGTGTTCCGGGTCAATACCTGGGTAGCGCTGTTCGCGACGACGGGTGTCATTCTCTCGGCGGCTTATGCGCTCTGGCTCTACCGTCAGGTGGTCTTCGGCGCATTGACCAAGGAAAGCCTGAAGGCGCTCCTCGACCTGAGCCCGCGTGAGAAGCTCATTCTCTACCCGCTTGTGGTGCTCACCATCTTCTTCGGCGTGTATCCGACCCCGGTCTTCGATGTGACCGCCGGTGCCGTGAACGCCCTGGTCCAACATTACGACGCAGCACTCGCGGGCACCGCGAGCGCCTTGCCGGCACAGTAAGAAATAAAGGCGTAGGTCATGCAGACTGATCTGATAGCTCATCTGACCCTTGCAGCACCGGAGGTTCTCCTTGCTGTAGGCGCCTTGGCACTGCTCATGATTGGCGTGTTCTCTGGCGAACGGGCGACCACGCTCGTCAACGGATTATCCGTCGCAGTGCTTATTGCAGCGCTGGCACTGGTGGTCCTTTTCCCGACGAACGGCGCCGCTTTCGGCGGTGCCATCGTCAATGACAGCTTCGGCCGCTTCATGAAGGTGCTGACATTGATCGGCTCCATCGTGACGCTGATCATGTCGGTCGGTTTCGCCAAGGCGGAGAAGTTCGACAAGTTCGAGTTTCCGGTCCTGATCGTACTTTCCACGCTCGGCATGCTGTTGATGGTTTCCGCATCCAACATGCTGTCGCTCTATCTCGGCCTGGAACTGCAGTCGCTGGCTCTCTACGTTCTGGCAGCATTCAACCGCGATAGCGTCCGTTCGACGGAAGCCGGTCTGAAATACTTCGTTCTCGGTTCGCTTTCTTCGGGCATGCTGCTTTATGGCATTTCGCTCGTCTACGGTTACACCGGCCATATCGGCTTTACCGAAATCGCTCAGGCCGTCTCCGGCGGTCAGCGTGAACTCGGCCTGGTCTTCGGTCTGGTCTTCATTCTGGCCGGTCTGGCATTCAAGATTTCTGCCGTTCCGTTCCACATGTGGACGCCGGACGTCTATGAAGGCGCTCCGACACCGGTAACGGCATTCTTCGCCGCTGCTCCGAAGATGGCCGCCATGGCGCTCATCATCCGTGTTGTCTCGGAAGCCTTTGCTCCGGTAACCCATGACTGGCAGCAGGTTGTGATCTTCATCGCGCTTGCCTCGATGGTCCTCGGCGCCTTTGCCGCCATCGGCCAGCGCAACATCAAGCGCCTGATGGCCTATTCCTCGATCAGCCATATGGGTTATGCGCTCGTTGGTCTGGCCGCCGGCACGGTGATTGGCGTGAAGGGCGTGATGATCTACATGGCGATCTACCTTGCCATGACGCTCGGCACCTTTGCGTTCATTCTCGCAATGCGCACCAAGGACGGCAATGTGGAGAGCATTGAGGATCTGGCTGGTCTGTCCCGCACCAATCCGGTGCTGGCAACGATCATGACCATCTTCCTGTTCTCGCTCGCGGGCATTCCGCCGCTCGCTGGCTTCTTCGGCAAGTGGTACACCTTCCTTGCCGCCGTCGAGGCTGGCCTGTATCCGCTCGCCATTATCGGTATTGTGGCTTCGGTTGTGGGTGCATTCTATTATCTGCGCATGATCAAGATCATGTGGTTCGATGAGCCGACGGGTGGTTTCGTTCCGGTCGCAGGCGAGCTTCGCCTCGTTCTCGGCGTAACCGGTGCCTTTGTGCTCCTCTACGTCTTCCTTGCTGGCCCGATCGGTGGATTTGCCGAAGCCGCTGCAAAGACGTTCTTCTAAGTAAACTGTGGCAGGTGATCGAATGCATTTTGCGCTTTCGCCTGTCGCCGAAAATGCTGGCTACCGTCTCGAGGTTTTCGAGACGGTAGGCTCCACCAACGCGGTTGCTCTGGAACGGGCAGCTAGCGGTGATCCGGGCAAGCTCTGGCTTGTCTCGAAGAGACAGGAAAGCGGCCGGGGAAGACGAGGCCGTGCCTGGTCTACGCCCGAGGGCAATCTTGCCTCCACGCTGCTTCTTGTTGAATCCTATGAGATGAAGACGGCGGCAACGCTTGGCTTCGTTGCCGGCCTGTCACTTGCCGATGCACTAGATGCCGTATTCGCGGCAACGGGACCTGCTGTTCCGCCGACGATTGGCCTCAAATGGCCCAATGACGTTTTGATCAACGGAGCCAAACTGTCGGGCATTCTGCTTGAATCTTCCATTCTGGCCAGGAATTTGTTTGCCGTTGCAATCGGCATTGGGACCAATGTCGTCGCCTTTCCGGATGATCTGCCTTATGCGGCGACGTCCTTGCAGGCTCTCGGCAGCAAATGCGATGCCGAGACCTTGTTCGCAGCCCTGTCGGACGCATGGTCGGTCAATTATCGTGTCTGGAACGAGGGGCGCGGCCTCGACGATATCCGCAAGCGCTGGCTGCAGCGTGCGCATGGCCTTGGCCAGAATGTAACCATGCAGGTTGAAGGTCGCATCATCGAAGGTCGTTTTGAGACAATCGATGAGGCGTGTCGTTTTGTTATTCGCGAAGATGATGGTTCGCGGGTTGCGGTAACGGCTGGCGATGTCTATTTCGGAACTGCTGCCACAATACGCAAATAATTGCTTTGTTTTGTATTACTGGGGTTGCAACAGGGCAGCTTTAGGTCCAGTTGATGCCGCAATAGTGCAGGATTAGAGCGCATCCCGAAAAGTGAGAAACGGTTTTCGGATAAGATGCGCGTTAAAACAAATATTTGGAGCGCGATCTGTTTCAATCAGATCGAAACGCGCTTTAATCACAGAGGAAATTTCATGGCCCGATCCAATACTACGGAACTCGTCTTTCTGCCGCTTGGCGGCGTGGGCGAAATCGGCATGAATTTGGCCATGTACGGCTTCGGTCCTGCGGATAACCGTGAATGGCTGGTCGTGGATATGGGCGTGAGTTTCGCAGGGCCGGAACAGCCGGGCGCCGATCTCATCCTGCCGGATATACGTTATCTGGAGGCCGAAAAGAACAATCTGCGCGGCATCGTTATCACGCATGCGCATGAAGACCATTTCGGCGCCTTGCTTGATCTGTGGCCGCGCCTGAAGGTTCCGGTCTATGCAACGCCATTCACTGCCGGTCTGCTCGAGGCGAAGCGGCAGTCGGAACACGGCGCGCCTGAAATTCCGATCACGATCTACAAGGCGGGCGAGAAATTTGAAGTCGGCCCCTTCAAGATTGAAGCTGTCGCGGTAACCCACTCAATTCCTGAGCCGGTTTCGCTGGCCATTACCACACCGCTTGGCACCGTTGTTCATACGGGTGACTGGAAGATGGACCCGGAACCGTCGCTCGGTCCGGTTATCGACGAGGCGCGTTTCCGTGCCATCGGCGAAGCGGGTGTGCTGGCGCTGATCTGCGACTCCACCAATGCGCTGCGCGAGGGCGAGTCCCCTTCGGAACGTCAGGTAGGGGAAAGCCTGCGTGAATTGATTGAAAATGCACGCGGTCGCGTGGCCGTCACGACCTTCTCTTCGAATGTCGGTCGTATCCGGTCGATTGCCGAAGCCGCGCGCGACGCGGGCCGACAGGTTCTGGTGGTGGGGCGTTCGATGAAACGTGCCATCTCTGTTGCGACCGAGCTTGGCTATATGGAAGGCTTGCCGGAATATCTCAGCGAAGAGGATTACGGCTATATTCCGCGCGAAAACGTGGTGATGATCCTGACCGGCAGTCAGGGCGAGCCGCGTGCGGCACTGGCAAAGCTGGCGCGTGACGAAATGCGCAGCCTCGCGCTGACGGCGGGCGATACGGTCATCTACTCATCGCGCGCCATTCCGGGCAATGAGAAGGCCATTCTCGACATCAAGAACCGCCTGATTGATCGCGGCATCAAGATCATTGGTGATGAGGACGCATTGGTTCATGTGTCGGGCCATCCGCGACGCAATGAATTGCGCCGCATGTATTCCTGGGTTCGTCCGCAAATTCTGGTGCCTGTGCATGGCGAAGCCGCTCATCTCGTTGCCCAAGGTTCGCTTGGCACGATGGAGGGCATCGAGCAGGTCGCGCAGGTGCGTGACGGCGACATCCTGCGTCTGGCACCCGGCAAGGCCGAGATTATCGATGAAGCGCCTGTCGGCCGGATCTATAAGGACGGCAAGCTGATCGGCGACGAGGAAGAAATTGGCATGGTCGAGCGCCGCAAGCTCGCCTATGTGGGGCATGTCGCCGTTTCGGTATTGCTGGACCGTGAACACAAGATCATCGATGAGCCCGATCTCGTGACTTTCGGTGTGCCGGAGGAAAACGCACAGGGCGATCTGCTGGAAGACATCCTGCTGGATGCAACCATCGAGGCAATCGACAGCATCCCGCGCGTTCGCCGCAAGGATATCGAGCTTGTCCGGGAGTCCGTGCGCCGTGCCGTTCGCGCTGCGGCAAATGAAGCATGGGGCAAAAAGCCGGTGGTGACCGTATTCGTGAATAGGATACGGTAACTACATAAATCTGTGGAATGACCGGCATGGGAGGTGCTGATGCTCGAACGCTTGAACCACGTGGCGATTGCCGTTCCGGATATTGATGCCGCAGCAGCGCTGTATCGCGGCAAGCTCGGTGCGAAAGTCACCGAGCCGCAAGCACTGCCCGAACATGGCGTAACCGTGGTTTTCATCGACGTCAGCAACACCAAGATCGAATTGCTGGAGCCGTTGGGTGAGGGGTCACCCATTACAGCCTTTCTGGAAAAGAACCCTTCCGGCGGGATGCACCACCTTTGCTATGAGGTCGCGGACATAATCGCCGCTCGCGACCGCCTCAAGGCGGAAGGCGCGCGTATCCTTGGCGACGGCGAGCCGAAAATCGGCGCCCACGGCAAACGGGTTCTGTTCCTGCATCCCAAGGATTTCAACGGTACGCTGATCGAACTGGAAGAGGTATAATCATGTCTCTGGTTTCAGGCATCGCGATTTATTTCGTCATCTGGTGGACAACACTCTTTGCGTTGCTGCCGGTTGGATTGCGCACACAGGCCGAAGAGAACGAAGTGACTTTGGGCACTGTGGCCAGCGCCCCGGCGAAACCGCGCATCGGTCGTGCGTTTCTGCGGACAACCATTGTCGCAACGCTTATTTTCGCGCTCTATTATTATATGACGCAGATCAGCGGTTTCGGCCTTGATGATATTCCACATTTCTTTCCGGATCTGACCTGATCCGTCTGCGTCAATTTCGGTATGGATTTTGAGGCTGCCTAGAAAATAGGCAGCCTTTCTTTTGTATAAAGAAAAGTGGACATATCTATCAAAAGTTGTATCAGGCATTGAGCATACGGGCGTAACTTATTGAATTTTCGACACTGCGCAACCTTGTGTCATTTGTGGCGTTGATGCTCCGCCGCATAGAATATCCTTCAAATAAATCGATTTATACTTAAGTGAAATTTAATACTTGAATGCCCGAAAGGCATCTGGATAAATCCTACAAAATCAATGTGTTATTGCGAGCTATAAAACAGCCAAATCGCGGAAAGCGTGGGTGGACTATAAGTGCAAAAAAAAAGCAAGGCTTTCGCCTTGCTAATCAAATACGCGTTCGATCCGTTTCCATTTGACTGGCGGCTGCGAAATTCGCGCCTGGATCCATCCTCCCAAGACTTTGACCGCGTGAAACCAACGGTTTTATTCCGTTGTTGCTCTTATGCTGAAAAAAATAGCGAACTGCACAGCTTTTGTCACGAAAAATCTTCTATGACGTCATATTTCTTTCGCAAATTTTCCTCAGAGAGAGTGATATATCTGTAATATATTGAAAATGAATGTGAATCTGGAGGCTGCATTTTGCGTTGCTGGTCCATTCGACGGGCAATCGCGACTGTGGATGGGGGAATCCGCTATCATGAAAGCTTTTTCAGGCGGGTTTCCAACCGGTGTATAACCCGGTAAGAAACCGACAAATATGCTTAATTTTTGCCTGATTCTTGAAGCACTCAGGCAGTCCCTCTTGATTGGTGGTTACGATGCGTCTGTCGCGGTATTTTTTGCCTATTCTGAAGGAAAACCCCAAGGAGGCGGAAATCGTCTCCCACAGGTTGATGCTGCGTTCGGGCATGATCCGTCAACAGTCGGCCGGCATCTATTCCTGGCTGCCGATCGGTCTGAAGGTTCTCAACAAGGTTTGCGATATCATTCGCGAAGAGCAGAACCGTGCAGGCGCCAATGAAATCCTGATGCCGACCATCCAGTCCGCCGACCTGTGGCGCGAAAGCGGTCGCTACGATGCCTATGGCAAGGAAATGCTGCGCATTCAGGATCGCCAGGAGCGTGATATGCTCTTCGGCCCGACCAATGAAGAAATGGTCACCGACATTTTCCGCTCCTATGTGCGCTCCTACAAGGATCTGCCGCTCAATCTCTACCACATCCAGTGGAAGTTCCGTGATGAAGTGCGCCCGCGTTTCGGCGTCATGCGCTCGCGCGAGTTCCTGATGAAGGACGCCTATTCGTTCGACCTCGACTATGAGGGCGCGAAGATGGCTTACTATCGCATGTTCGTGTCTTATCTGCGCACCTTCGCGCGTGTTGGCCTGCAGGCGATCCCGATGCGCGCCGATACCGGCCCCATCGGCGGTGATCTGTCGCACGAATTCATCATTCTGGCGGAAACCGGTGAAAGCCAGGTCTTCTGCGACAAGGCCTATCTGGATCTGGCCGTGCCGGGCGCGGACACCGATTTCCGCAACGATGCGCAGCTGACCGATATCGTCACGCGCTGGACGACGCCTTATGCGGCGACCGAGGAAATGCATGACGAGGCCGACTGGGCCAAGGTCAAGGCAGACGATCAGGTTTCGGCACGCGGTATCGAAGTCGGCCACATCTTCCATTTCGGCACCAAATATTCCGAACCGATGGGTGCGAAGGTGCAGGGTCCGGATGGCAAGGAACATCTTGTTTCCATGGGTTCCTATGGTATCGGCCCGTCGCGTCTTGTCGCGGCAGCCATCGAAGCCTTCCATGACGATGCAGGCATCATCTGGCCGAAGGCTATTGCGCCGTTCGGTGCCGGTATCGTCAACATGAAGCCGGGCGATGAAGGTTGCGACAGCGTCAGCGAGAAGATTTACGAAGCACTGACCAATGCAGGCATTGATCCTCTGCTCGACGATACGGATGACCGTCCGGGCGCGAAATTTGCCACGATGGACCTGATCGGCTTGCCGACGCAGGTGATCGTCGGCCCGCGTGGCGTCGCTGCCGGTGAAGTCGAAATCAAGGATCGCAAGACCGGCGAACGCCAGACTCTGAGCGTTGAAGCCGCAATCAACCTGTTGACGGCAGAAGCATGAGCAACGCGGCGGCAGCAAAATCCGGGGATCAGGCAAAGGTAGCGCAGAAGGCTCCGAAGTCTGGTCCATTCTCGGCTTTCGAACGGATGATCGCATGGCGATATCTGCGTGCGCGCCGCCGCGAGACTTTCATCTCGGTCATTGCCGGGTTTTCCTTCACAGGTATCATGCTGGGCGTGGCGACCCTTATCATCGTCATGGCGGTGATGAACGGCTTCCGCGCCGAGCTTCTGACGCGAATTCTTGGCATTAACGGCCATCTCATCATGCAGCCGATCGATCGCCCGCTGGATGACTACGCCGATCTCATCAAGCGGATCGACGGTATTTCCGGCATCAAGTTTGCCATTCCCGTTGTGGAAGGGCAGGCGCTTGTTCAGGGCAATATCGGTGCTGGAACCGGCGCACTGGTGCGGGGCCTGCGTGAAGAAGACCTCGACAAGCTCAAGCTTGTTTCCGGTAATATTCGTCAGGGCACGCTAAAGGGCTTCGATCAGAGCGGCGGTGTCGCCATCGGGACCCGCATGGCGGAGAATCTCGGTCTTTCCATCGGCGATACGCTGCGGGTGATTTCCCCGGATGGCGATGTGACCCCGTTCGGCGTCAATCCGCGTGTGAAAGCCTATCCGATTGTGGCGATCTTCGAGATCGGCATGTCGGAATATGACTCGTCGATTGTCATGATGCCGCTTTCCGAAGCACAGCTTTTCTTCAATCAGGAAGGCAAGGTGCAATCGCTTGAGATCTTTGTCGATAATCCCGACAAGGTGGATACGATGCGCGCGCCGGTGGAAGAGGCTGCGGGACGTCAGCTCTCGCTTGTCGACTGGCGCCAGCGCAACCAGACTTTCTTCTCCGCTCTGGAAGTCGAACGCAATGTCATGTTCATGATCCTGACGCTCATCGTCCTCGTTGCGGCGCTGAACATCATTTCCGGTCTCATCATGCTGGTGAAGGACAAGGGGCACGATATTGCGATCCTGCGAACCATGGGGGCAACCCGTGGCGCCGTGATGCGAATATTCCTGATGACGGGTGCTGCCATCGGCGTTACCGGCACTGTGGCCGGTGTTGTTCTGGGCGTTGTCGTCTGCCTCAATGTCGAGCGTCTGCGCGAGTTCTTCTCGTGGCTTTCGGGCACGACGCTCTTCAATCCGGAACTTTACTTCCTGAGCCAGTTGCCTGCGAAGATGGACCCGGGCGAAACGATTTCCGTTATCGTCATGGCTCTGGTGCTTTCATTCATCGCCACCATTTTCCCGGCCTGGCGCGCTGCCAAGCTCGATCCGGTCGAAGCATTGAGGTACGAATAAATGGCGGCTGAAATCATCATGCGGCTGGAGCGTGTCGGCCGCGCCTATAAGGAAGTCGACCGTGAACTGGTCATTCTGAAGGATGCCGATTTCACGCTTCGTCGTGGAGAAATGGTTGCTCTTGTCGCGCCATCGGGCGCGGGCAAGTCGACGTTGTTGCACACGGCGGGCCTTCTGGAGCGTCCCGACACAGGCGAAGTCTTTCTCGACGGGCGGTCCTGCAGCAAATTGTCTGACGACGAGCGCACGGCTGTGCGCCGCAACGACGTCGGTTTTGTCTATCAGTTCCATCATCTCCTGCCGGAATTCTCCGCACTGGAGAATGTGATGATGCCGCAGATGATCCGCGGGCTTTCGAAGAAGGCAGCGGCGGAGCGGGCGCAGCAACTTCTTGAATATATGAAGATCGGCAAGCGGGCCTCCCATCGTCCTTCGGAACTTTCGGGCGGTGAACAGCAGCGCGTCGCCATTGCGCGTGCCGTTGCCAATGCGCCGCTTGTCCTTCTGGCAGACGAACCGACCGGCAACCTTGATCCGACGACATCGTCTTATGTCTTCGGCGCTCTGGAGGCTCTGGTACGGCAGTCGGGGCTTGCCGCCCTGATCGCAACCCATAATCATGAACTTGCTCGCCGCATGGACAGGCGCGTGACATTGCAGGACGGCAAGGTCGTAGATCTATAAGGCCTGTCGCCATTGCCCGAGCACCATTGCCCTCGCACCTCATCCTGAGGAGCCGCTGAAAGCGGCGTCTCGAAGGACGGGGTGCGCAGTTGCTGAATAGGGGCTCATTTCTCCCGGATCCACGGCGTCCCTCGGTGACGCATCGTCGCGATACTCTCACCATCGGCTTATCGCCTCCGCAGGCTTCCGTCTGCGGTTGTATATTCACTATTCGTAAACCCTAAAATGAATGTCGTGCCGGAACAGGTGTTGACTTTGGAACAAAAATAGAACAAAAAATAAACATACGTGAACAAAGAGGAGTTTCCAACATGACCGATCTCGTCCACGACGTTCTGTCTTTCATTTCGGTAAGCCTGTTCATCGCAACTTTCGCCATATGGGTGAGCGTGATCTGAGTGTTTGAACAAGAAAACGCCAGGCCATTCAAAGCAAGGCATGGCGAATTTTGGATCAGGCGCTGACCATACAGCGGGTTCTTCTGTGAACCCGCAACGAGGTGGCGATAGTCTTACTGGACATCGCCATATCAATCCCCGAAACTGATGCTATCAGGCGACAGAGTCGCCAGCCGCGATGGGCCATAAATATGGTCCGTCACTGAAGCAATGTGCTATCAGGCGGCTACAGCTTCGGCCCGAAAATTGGAATCGATTTTCGGCAAGCACGATGCGAAGATTTAGAGCACCGGATGTATGTCCATCCAGGTGGCTCGGCAGATGATCGGGGTCGATGGAATGAGTGATGCAGCAGCAGGTAATGCAGCAAATGACGGTGCGTTGACGCCACATTTTGTGCATCTGCGGGTACACTCGGCCTATTCCTTGCTGGAAGGTGCATTGCCGCTCGGCAAGATTATCAAACAGGCGATTGCCGACGAGGCGCCGGCTATCGCAGTTACCGACACCAACAATCTGTTCGGTGCGCTCGAATTTGCGCAAAAGGCATCGAAAGACGGGCTGCAACCCATTATCGGCTGTCAGGTCGATGTTGCCTTTGGCGATCACAATGACAATGGACGCAGCGTCAATCGTCGGATTGCGCTGGACCTTGCTCCAATCGTGCTGCTTGCCGCAACGGAAGAAGGCTATGCGAATATCGTGCGGCTCGTCAGTCGCGCGTTTCTGGACACCCAGGCGGGTGATCCGGTGCATGTTGAAGCAAGCTGGCTGCCGCTACTGTCGAAGGACGTCATTGTGCTTTCCGGTGGTGCATTGGGGCCAATCGGTCGCGCTTTTGCCGCCGACCGCCCCGATAGGGCAGAGGCGCGACTGTCTTTCCTGCGTGAAGCTTTTGGTGACAGGCTTTATGTCGAATTGCAGCGTCAGGCAGGCTACGACCGTACGCTGGAAGCAAAGACGGTTGCACTCGCCTATGAGATGGACCTGCCTCTGGTAGCCACCAATGAGGCGTTCTTTCTCAAGGCGGAAGATTTTGAAGCCCACGATGCCCTTCTTGCTATCGCAGAAGGCCAGATTCTCTCTAACGATAATCGCCGCCGCCTGACACCTGATCACCATCTGAAAAGCCGCGCGGCAATGGCGGCACTGTTTGCCGATCTGCCTGAAGCACTCGACAACACGGTCGAAATTGCTGAGCGCTGTAGCTGGTACACGCAGACCCGCCAGCCGATCCTGCCGCGGTTCACGGGTGAGTCCGATGATGCGGAGGCCGCAGTTCAGGAAGAAGCCGACGAGCTGGCGCAGCAGGCGCGGGAAGGCCTGAAGATGCGTCTGGAGACCGCAGGTCTCGCAGAAGGCTATACGACGGAACAATATGCCGAACGTCTCGAATATGAGATCGGCATCATTACCCGCATGAAGTTCCCCGGTTACTTCCTGATCGTTGCCGACTTTATCAAATGGGCGAAAGCCCAAGGCATTCCGGTAGGGCCCGGTCGTGGTTCGGGTGCCGGTTCGCTTGTCGCATATGCGCTTACGATTACCGACGTCGATCCGTTGCGCTTTTCCTTGCTTTTCGAACGCTTCCTCAATCCGGATCGCGTTTCGATGCCCGACTTCGATATCGATTTCTGTCAGGACCGCCGTGAGGAGGTGATCCGCTATGTGCAGGGAAAGTACGGGCGCGATCAGGTCGCACAGATCATCACTTTCGGAACCTTGCAGGCGCGCGCAGTGCTGCGCGACGTCGGGCGCGTTCTGGAAATGCCTTATGGACAGGTTGACCGTCTGTGCAAACTGGTACCGCAGAACCCGGCCAATCCGGTGTCACTGGCTCAGGCCATCGAAACCGAACCGAAGATCAACGAGGAGCGCGAAAAGGAGCCGGTTGTCGGTCGCCTTCTCGACATGGCGCTCAAACTCGAGGGGCTTTATCGCCACGCCTCGACCCATGCCGCCGGTATTGTGATCGGTGACCGTCCGCTGTCGGAACTCGTGCCCATGTATCGCGATCCGCGTTCCGACATGCCTGTTACCCAGTTCAACATGAAATGGGTCGAGCAGGCGGGGCTGGTCAAGTTCGACTTTCTCGGTCTCAAGACGCTGACCGTTCTCGAAACGGCGGTCGAACTGGTGGCGCGCAAGGGCATCGCCATTGAACTGTCTCATATACCGCTTGATGATGCGCTGACCTATGAGATGCTGTCGCGCGGTGAAACCGTCGGCGTGTTCCAGGTTGAAAGTGCGGGTATGCGCAAGGCGCTTCTCGGTATGCGCCCGGACCGGATCGAAGATATCATTGCGCTCGTGGCGCTTTATCGGCCTGGTCCGATGGAGAACATCCCGACCTATAATGCGCGCAAGAATGGTGAGGAGGAGATCGCCTCCATTCATCCGAAGATCGATCATCTGATCAGGGAAACGCAGGGCGTTATCGTCTATCAGGAACAGGTGATGCAGATCGCGCAGGTCCTTTCCGGCTATTCGCTCGGTGAAGCTGACCTTCTGCGCCGCGCCATGGGCAAGAAGATCCGCGAGGAAATGGACAAGCAGCGAGTCCGTTTTGTGGAGGGTGCGATTGAAGGCGGCGTCGACAAGGCGCAGGCCAACATGATCTTCGACCTGCTGGCCAAGTTTGCGGACTACGGCTTCAACAAGTCGCACGCCGCTGCCTATGCCATCGTCTCCTACCAGACGGCCTATATGAAGGCTCATTATCCGGTCGAGTTCCTGGCCGCGTCTATGACCTACGATATGTCGAACACCGACAAGCTCAACGATTTCCGGCGCGAGGCCAATCGTCTGGGCATTGAAGTCGTCCCGCCTTCGGTGATGACTTCCGTCCGTCCGTTTGAAGTCGGCGAAAAGCGGATCTTCTACTCGCTCGCAGCCATCAAGGGCGTGGGCGAGGCGGCAGTCGATCATATTGTCGATGTGCGTGCCGAGAAGCCTTTTGAAAGCCTTGAGGATTTCTGTGAGCGGGTCGATCCGCGCATCGTCAACCGGCGTGTGCTGGAAAGCCTCATCAATGCCGGTGCAATGGATTGTTTCGGTCGTGAACGCCCGGCCATGAGTGCAGGCATGGATCGTATCATGGGCTTCGCCCAGCGTACACAGGAAAATGCCGCCAGCGGCCAGTCCGATATTTTCGGTCTGTCAGGTGCGCCGAAGGAAACGCTTATTCTGCCGCAGGCGGCTCCCTGGCTGCCATCGGAAATGCTGCATCGTGAGTTTCAGGCGGTCGGCTTCTATCTTTCGGCGCATCCTCTTGATGAATATCGCGATGTGCTCAACCGCATGCGCGTTCAGAGCTGGGCAGATTTTTCCGCAGCCGTGAAACGCGGCGCCAATGCTGGTCGTCTGGCAGGAACCGTGACAGCCCGTCAGGAGCGCAAGACCCGCACCGGCAACAAGATGGGTATTGTGCAATTGTCCGATGCCAGCGGCCAGTTCGAAGCTATCCTGTTCTCGGAAGGGCTTGCGCAATATCGCGATCTTCTGGAAAGCGGCAAGTCGGTGGTGATTACGGTTCAGGCTGAAAATCGCCCCGAAGGAATTGGCTTGCGTATCCAGACGGTACAGTCGCTTGAAGACGAGGCCTGCCGCATGCAGAAAGCGTTGCGGCTTTACCTGCGCTCCGCTGACGCGGTCCGGCATATCGCACCGCATTTCAACACGCGCGGCGACGGACAGGTGAGCCTCATCGTCATCAAGGATAACGGTCAGCGCGAAGTCGAAATCGAGCTACCGCATCGCTATCGCGTCAGTCCGCAGATCGCCAGTGCCATGAAAGCCATTCAGGGCGTCGTTGACGTGGAACTGGTTTGAGTGAGCGCGCATCCCGAAAAGTGTGAAACGGTTTTCGGACAAGATGCGCGTTTGGACAAATAATTAGAGCGGCGCTCTAATTAAGGCAAAGCGGGAGCGTGCCCGTTTTGCGATCTGTTTGCATCAAAAACCGGCGGCGATGTGGATATTTCACCACCGATTTTGCGGCGAACGCCTGTCAGAAATATGGCGTTTTTGTGATTGGCATCAATAGGCGGCGGTGAAGCGCTTGCGAATATGCTGGCCCTTTTCAGCCTCGTCCAGAATGGCAACAGCCAGATCAGCGACAGAAATCTTGCTTTCACTCTTGTCGTCGAAAACGGGTTCGTCGCCGCCGAGGCGGTATTTGCCAGTGCGCTCGCCCGGCTGAAGAATGATTGCCGGCGACACAAATGACCATTCCAGTTCATTCTCACCACGCAGGTCGTCGAGCGCCTGACGGGCGCCGAGCGCGCCTTCCTTCCATTCGGCAGGGAATTCCGGCGAGTCGACCAATTGTTTGCCATTGATGGAGAGACTGCCTGCGCCGCCGACGGCTATGAGCCGCTTGACGCCTGCCTTCTTGGTCGCCTCGGTGATGGAGCGGCTGCCATTGATATGCTTTTCGCGGATATTCTTGTCGTTCCAGCCTGGATTGTAAGCTGAAATCACGATGTCATGCCCAGCAAGTTGCTTTGCAAGCGCTTCGGTATCGAACACGTCTGCCTTTACTGCCGTAACATTGGCGAATTTTTCAACGTTTTCCGGGTGGCGAACAAGCGCTGTGACCTGGTCGCCGCGTGCCACAGCTTCCTTGAGAATTGCAGCGCCTACGAAACCCGTTGCGCCGATCAGTGCGATCTTGGTCATGGCATTTTCCTTTCCGATCTTCTCGTATCGAACGAATTAAGGTATGTTTCATAATCAGGTTATTTCTGGTAACCACATATGCGATGCTGCCAAGCTTGTGAAGAACGCACTTTTACATGGGCAGGATACATGGAAGTAACCGCCTTGAAGGACAGCATCTGGAGTCGTTTCAGTTAAAGCGGATCCGCGGGATCACTCTAACGCTTGGTTTTTACGCATTTTTTGCGCGTTGAAGAGAGATAGGAAATCGTTCGGCAAACTGGTTTTCAGCGCAGGCGCTTCGCACTGTTGCTGGGAGCTCTCTAAATTGAATGATGCCGAAGAACACTGATCCGCCAGCAGTTTTCGTGGAGAAACAAGATGACGATACCGATACGCCCAGACGGCAAGACCCCTTTGCTTTCATCGACACCCGCTTTTGAAGCTGATGGTGAGGGTTCCTGTCCGATCCGCGAAGTGCTGGATAGGGTTGGCGATACCTGGAGTATTCTCGTCATTTTCAATCTTCAAGGCGGCTCGATGCGCTTCAATGCTCTGCGACGCAGCATTGAGGGCATTTCGCAGCGCATGTTGACGGTTACTCTGCGGTCGCTGGAGCGGGACGGTCTTGTGTCCAGACATGTCCACCCGACATCTCCGCCAGAAGTGGAGTATGCACTGACCGAACTTGGGCATTCTCTGGCGGTTCCCATCGATGTGCTGGGCCAGTGGGCTGTCAGGAATCGCGCGCTGCTTCGCGACGCACGCACCCGTTTTGATGGGAGCGTGGCTCGATAAGAATATACTTTAGAAATAGAAGCTTACAGCGATGATTTGATTCAATCAGATAGAAATGCGCTCAAAAAAGGAACCGGCCTATCTCCGTCTGCGTTTGCTTAATCAAACAGGAGAAAATCCCATGCCCGCAAAATCCCAGGCCCAACAGAAAGCCGCCGGTGCCGCGCTTGCTGCCAAACGCGGTGAAATCAAGAAGAGCGAGCTCTTCGGTGCATCGAAAGAAATGTATGAATCGATGACCGAAAAGGAACTTGAAGAGTTTGCTGAAACCAAGCGCAAAGGCCTGCCGCAACACGTAGACGACAGAAAGAAACACTGAATATGGTTGGCGAGCGCCGTCAGGCACTCGCCGCAATGGCTACTTGCCGGTTTTGTTCGGTGCCAGTTCGATTGCTTTCAGCTTGCCATCCGTAATGCCACAGCGCAGCGTGATGCTATCCCATTTCGTTGAAGCGCTTTTGTTGCGCGCTTCGCCGGGAACCGAAATGACTGCGGAAACCTTGCGTGGGTCACTCGTGCTGAATTTCGAAGACTTATCATTGGTTTCTGCTGATGAAATGTCATCCTTTGTGAAGCCGAGACGATCATATTTCTTGCTTTTCTTGACGTAATCATAAGCACTGGCAATGCAGTCCGCGACCTGCGGCGCTGCTTGCTGATCCTTCACCAAAGTCTGGTAGTTGCCCGTAAAATCCTTTGATCTTTTCGGGACAGCATCAGCATGGGCAGCGGTGGAAAAGCCAAGTGCGAAAATTGCGGAAATTATGAGTTTGGTCGATTTCATGCCCCATGTCCTTCTGGAAACCCGTCGTTCACAAGCGAGCGGCAGGATTGAACCGATAATAGAATAGAGATTACAGACGCAATTCTGATTTTTTTATGAATTTCCAACGCTTACGACGATATCCTACTGGCAGATACGTGCAAGGCAAGACTTGCCATGGCATCCTTGGTCGAGATGCATATTGGTGCGATGGGCTGCATCACCGTCCGGGCCGATGACTGTCATGAAAAGCTTGCAGCTTGCGCTGTGCACGGCACGCCAGAAAGCCTTGTCCTTGTCGGAACCGTTCCAACCGCTTTCCAATTCCGTCTTGGTGCCGTCCGAGAATTTGAACGACATGATGTCGAGCGCGTTGGCAAAGGCGTGCTCGGAAACCCGACCCGACGAAGCGCCGTTCACCTTCCGGCATTGATAGTCCGAGCCGGTTCCGATTTCCGCGATTTTTAAATCTGTCCCGTACACGTCTTTGGCTGCCTTGGTCACTTCACCGCTCCATTGCGCCAGCGTGACGGCCATCGCGCAATTTGTGGTGACGGCATTGGCGAATTTCAAAGGTTCGTCCTTACCGATAGCGGTTAGGGACAACGGCGAGTGTGCTCCGCATTGCTCGCCATCCTTGACCGGGGGTAACAGCTTGCCCTCGACTTCGCCGGAAATCAGCGCCGGGCAGGATACCTGATAGACACGTTCGTCCTTCTCCGGCTTTGGCTGCTGAGCGCGGTCAGATTTCGGTTCTTCCAATTTTTGGTCTGGCTGGCTCGGATTTTCAGCCGGTTTTGGCGGCTCTACCGAAACCGGTGCAGTTCGAGAACCCGGGACGGGCTGCGACGGCTCCCTGGATTCTTCCGGCTTTTCCGTCGGAACGGGCGGGGTTTCCGGTTCCGGTGTTTGGGTTGCTGTTTCCTCCCGGCGGGGAGCAGGTGTCGGAACGGGTATTGTCATGCCGGGAACGGGTTTTGTATTGGGCTTTGCCGGGGCGCTTTCCGCCTGCTTTGTGGCTTGCGGTTTTGGCACCGATTTCTTCGGAGTGCGCTTTGCTGCAGGACGTTTGCGATGTTGCTTTGCCTTTTGGGCGTCCTGCTTCAGGATGCGTTCGATGAAAGTTTGCGCCTGTGCCTCGTCAGAACCGATGCCCGAAAAACAGGGTATCGCAACAAGGCCAAGCGCAATCAGAGCGGTGAATGCACCCTTGCCGGGCAGGGAAAAAGACAAAGCCATTGATGCCTCATAAATTGCGGATCCGTCATGCCTAATGATGAAACAAGCAAGGACGTTCCTTCACGCTTGATGGCAAGTCGTAGCAAATGGTAGGAAAGGCACACTGGATGCCGGTTTTTCAGGCTTTTCCGGCTCGTTGAGCTTGACAAGATAACCACTGCAAGACTAAAAGCCGCCCATCGCTGGTGCGTTTTCGCGCTGGCGTTTCATTTGACGTGTCCCGTGGATGAAGATCGCTGCTGCGCGCTTCATCCTGTCAGTCCTCGAAAACGGAGGGCAGAGGAGGGCGCGTTTCCTCCAGCGTCTCCGGGCGCTATAACCTTTTGAAGGAAATGCGATGAGCAAGCGCGAATCCGCTAAGTACAAAATTGATCGCCGTCTTGGCGAAAACATCTGGGGTCGTCCGAAGTCCCCGGTAAACCGTCGTGAATATGGCCCGGGCCAGCACGGTCAGCGCCGTAAGGGCAAGCTGTCGGACTTCGGTGTACAGCTCCGCGCAAAGCAGAAGCTCAAGGGCTTCTACGGCGACATCTCCGAAAAGCAGTTCCGCAAGACCTACGAAGAAGCCGCTCGCCGCAAGGGTGACACCGGCGAAAACCTGATCGGTCTGCTGGAATCGCGTCTCGACGCAATCGTCTATCGCGCCAAGTTCGTTCCGACGATCTTTGCTGCCCGCCAGTTCATCAACCACGGCCACGTGAATGTGAACGGTCGCCGCGTCAACGTCCAGTCCTACCGCCTGAAGGCCGGCGACATCGTTGAAGTCCGCGAAAAGTCGAAGCAGCTGGTCATCGTTCTCGAAGCTATTCAGCTCGCAGAACGCGATGTTCCAGACTACCTCGAAGTCGACCACAACAAGCTGGTTGCGACCTATTCCCGCGTTCCGACCCTTACGGATGTGCCTTACGCCGTCCAGATGGAACCGAACCTGGTCGTCGAATTCTACTCGCGTTAATATCAGGCGCGCTCAGGCGCGCCGGATATATGCCGAAATCAAGAAACCGCGCTGTACATGCAGCGCGGTTTTTTTCTGCCTTTATCCCGGAATCTTGGCGATTGGGCCGGGAGGGCCGAGCGTATCATCGATTTGCCGGTCGACATGATATGTCGCACATCCGCAAAGTAGTGCTCCGGCTAAAAGCAGAAAAGCGGTTTTCCGGAGCGCTACGGCCATGGGCCGTTGACCCGGGGCACATAATAAATGACGAATTGGAACCATTGAAATCTCATCTGTTAGTGAAAACAAACAGTTAGAGCCTGATCTGATGCAATCAGACCGAAACGCACTCCAAGTCGTAGAATAAAAGGCAGCTGCGGACACTCGTGCTTTGTTGCTGGCAAGCGGTGATCGACCACGGGCTGATGCGCACAATCATAAAGAAACCGCGTTTCCCGGTTTTCCCTGCGGCCAGTTTTCGGTATTAAGCGTTCAACATCTTCAATCGTTTTTCGGGAAGCACCATGAACGCTTTCGATCCAGATATTGCGCCAGATACCGTGGAAGACACAGGCGGCGACGGCTGTCATCCGCTGTTCCGCGCTGTTCCGACCACGGTCGAGTTCAACAAGCTGCGCAAACGTCTTTTGCGTCTCACGCGGCAGGCTATCGACGATTTCGCGATGGTGAAGCCCGGCGAGCGTTGGATGGTATGCCTTTCAGGCGGGAAGGATTCCTATGGCCTTCTCGCTTTGCTGCTCGATCTCAAATGGCGCGGTCTGCTGCCGGTCGAGTTGCTGGCCGTCAATCTGGATCAAGGCCAACCGAATTTTCCCAAGCACATTCTGCCGGACTTCCTGAAGCGGTATGAGATCGAACACCGTATCGAATATCAGGACACTTATTCGATCGTAACCGACAAATTGCCGGAAACCAGCACCTATTGCTCGCTGTGCTCGCGCCTGCGTCGGGGAAATCTCTACCGCATCGCTCGTGAAGAGGGCTGCTCGGCCATCGTTCTTGGCCATCACCGGGAAGATATTCTCGAGACCTTTTTCATGAACCTGTTCCATGGCGGGCGTCTGGCTGCGATGCCGCCAAAGCTTTTGAACGACGAAGGGGATCTGATGGTATTCCGGCCGCTGGCTTATGCGGCGGAAGACGATCTGGAGAAATTTGCGACCGCGATGCAGTTTCCGATCATTCCGTGCGATCTGTGCGGTAGTCAGGAAGGACTGCAGCGCAATGCTATGAAGTCCATGCTGACCGATATCGAGAAGCGTATGCCGGGTCGCAAAGACACGATGATCCGTGCGATGACGAATGTGCGTCCAAGCCATCTGCTGGATCGCAAGCTGTTCGATTTTGCAGGACTGATGCCGAATAATGCGGGGGAGGACGATGATGCGGTTTGATGAAGGACAGATGGACTGGCTGGCGGATTTGCTTGCAAATGCGGCTCGTCAGGAAATCATGCCCCGGTTTCGTCGGCTGGACGCTGGCGATATCCGGCAGAAGACATCTCCCGCCGATCTGGTAACGGAAGCGGATGTGAATGCAGAACGGTTCATCACCGCCAAGCTCAAGGAGCGCTTCGCCGATGCAGTGATCGTCGGCGAGGAGGCCTGTTCCGACAATCCTGCTTTGCTTGCCGGCCTTGACGACGCGGAGCTTGCTTTCACGATCGACCCGGTCGACGGCACTTTCAACTTTGCCTCCGGTGTTCCGCTGTTTGGCGTCATGCTTGCGGTGGTGTCGAAAGGCGAAACTGTTGCCGGTATCATTCACGATCCTGTCGGAAATGACTGGATCATGGCTGCAAAGGGTGGCGGAAGCTATATTCGCCACGCGAACGGAGATGTGGGTAAGGTGAACGTTGCCGAGCCAGCCGCGATCAACCAGATGACTGGTTCGGTTTCCTGGCAATATACGGACGAACCGATGCGGTCGCGTCTGGCGCGCAATCATACGAAGTTTCTGTCGCAGGTCGGCTATCGCTGCGCAGCGCACGAGTATCGCATCATCGCGACCGGTGGGGCGCATTTTGCCGTCTATAACAAGCTTATGCCTTGGGACCATCTTCCGGGAGCGTTGATCCACCAAGAAGCTGGCGGTTATCTCGCGCGATGGGACGGAAGCGCATATTTGCCCTCTCACACGGGTGGCGGGCTTCTGGTGGCACCGAGCAAGGATAGCTGGCAGTCGATTCATAACGCGCTTTGGGAAGCATAAAACCGTTAGAGTGATGTCCGATATGGAAAGGCCCGCTACATCGGCGGGCCTTTCTTGTTTTGCACGACAAAATCGATCAGATCACGTGTTCTGCGGGCGGGTTCTGCACCCTGAACAACCGACCGCGTTCAGCTATCAGCACACAGCCAAGGGCGACAAATCCCAGTACGCAATAGCCCGTTGCGACCGGCGTGGTTGTGCCATCAAACGCCTGGCCGATGAGAGCACCCAATGCCGCGCCGATCACGGTTTGGGCAAAGCCCAGAACGGAGGAGGCCGTTCCGGCAACCTCGCCGAGCGGCTCCATAGCCAGCGCATTGAAATTGGCGGTCACGAGGCTGAACGAGAACATGATGGTCATGTAGATCGCCATCAGGATCGGGAAGGGAACCGGGCCTTCCATCGTGGCTGACAGAACCATCCACAAAAGGCTGAACCCGGTGAAAACCAGCAGCATGGTCTGGGAAATTCTCCGCATACCGTAGCGGCCAACCAGGCGCGAGTTCATGAATGAGGCAAGCGCCAGCGTCATGGCGACTGCGGCGAAAGCCAATGGGAACAAGGCGCCGAGCTTGTAGATATCGACGAAGATCTGCTGCGCCGAATTGATGTAGCCGAACAACGCACCAAGGATGAACGATGTGCCCAGCATGTAAAACAGGGCGACGCGGTTCGAAAGGACGATTCCGAATCCACCGATCACGCTCTTTACGGTCAATGGACGCCGATTGGATGCGGGCAGGGTTTCTGGCAACCGAAAGAAGGCCCAGATACCGACGGCAAGTGCCATGATGGCCATAGACAGGAAGATCAGGTGCCATTCGCCGAAAAGCATGATGAGCTGGCCAGTTGCAGGTGCAACGACAGGCAGGATCATGAAAACCATCATGACGAGCGACATGACCTCGGCCATCTGACGACCGGCGAACTTGTCGCGAACGACAGATACGGCGATCACGCGCGTGGCGGCGGCGCCAAGCCCCTGCAACACGCGCAAGATGATAAGCGTGGTGAAGTCGGTGACAATGGCCGATCCCAGAGCGGCCAGAATGTAAATGACGAGCCCGCCGAACAGAGGCAGCCTACGACCGAAGCGGTCGCTTAATGGTCCATATATCAGCTGAGAAACGCCAAAGCCAAGCAGGTAGGCTGTTATGACGAACTGGACGTGATTTTCGGACTGCACGCCAAGACTTGCACCGATCTGCGGCAAGCCGGGCAGCATGATATCGACCGCCAGCGCATTGATGGCCATGATCGCTGCAATGAGCGCGATGAATTCGCCACGCCCGCGCATGGAGGCCTTCTGGTCCGGCGAACCGTTCTTGATGTCGAGCGGCATGACTGGCATTCCTTGGCAAAGTGACGCATCGCGTCTGAAAGACACGACACGAAAGACAAAATTTAGAAAGCAGAAGCCGACAGATGGAAGTCTGTCGTTGAAGCATCCAGCAAACGCAAAAGGCGCCGTAGAACGGCGCCTTTGGAAAAAAGGTGAGGCTAAAGCCGTATAACGGGCAATTAATCCTCAAGCAGCCTTGGTGGCAATACCCTTATCGGTAAAAAGTGCCTGTAATTCGTTCGATTGGAACATTTCGCGCACGATATCGCAGCCGCCGACGAATTCACCCTTCACATAGAGCTGAGGAATGGTTGGCCAGCTGGAATATTCCTTGATGCCCTGACGCAGTTCATCAGAGGACAGGACGTTGACGCCTTTGTAATCCACGCCGAGATAGTCGAGGATCTGGACCACCTGACCGGAGAAACCGCATTGCGGGAAGCCCGGCGTGCCCTTCAGGAAAAGCACGACGTCGTTGGTCTTCACTTCATTTTCGATGAAATCGTTGATGCCGGTCATTTGTGGTCCTTTCCAAGCATGATCCCGAAAAATTGCCAGACTTTTCGCACAAGATCATGCGCTCAACAAACACGCGCCGAAGCAAATTTCGGCGTAAACTGGGAGGTCTTTCCCAATATAGTCATTTGTATGCTGGTAACCACCCTGTTTGGGCGAAAGCAAGTCAAATGCGCAGAAAATCCGTATCCAGAGGAGCTGCATCTTGCCGCAGCAGGATCGGCTCCCCGAAACGGCCTTCCGTTATTCCGGTACGCTGGTCTGCAAGGCGAGTGCGTGAAGCACGCCGCCCATGTTACCCTTCAGCGCATCATAGACCATCTGGTGCTGCTGCACACGGGACTTGCCACGGAAACTTTCCGCGATCACCTCGGCGGCATAATGGTCTCCGTCTCCGGCAAGGTCGCGGATCGTCACCTTTGCGCCGGGAATGCCTTCGCGTATCAGTTTTTCGATCTCATGAGCGTCCATAGCCATGCAAAATCTCCCGCCGTTTCCGGCATCTTCTTATCGTTTTATCGAATCGTAACGCACCATCGTGGAACGTCAACAAACATCTGTCTAACGCTTAAATAGCGGACAAGCAAACCGCCCGGACGGGGTTTCCATCCGGGCGGCAAAAGGTATCAGCAATGCGAATTCAGGTCAGTTATCGCTGACCGGTTCGCCGCTCATGAAGCCTGGGAACCAGCCTTCAAAGGCATTGGTCAGATCGACAATGCTGACATCAACAATGCTGCCGATCTTCAGGCGGTCACCGCCAACGGTGCCTAGTACACGGAACGGGACGCCTGCACCTTCGGCGTTAAGCGCAATGAGCTTTGCCATTTCCGCTGTGGCCGCGACGACATAACGCGCCTGATCTTCACCGAAAAGGACTGCGTGTGGCAGGCCGTCACCAGCATCGAGCTCTGCGCCCTTGCCGGATTTGATTGCCATTTCCGCGACGGCAATCGCCAGGCCGCCATCTGAAAGGTCATGACAGGCCGTAACCTGACCATTGCGGATGGCGGAGCGGATGAACTCGCCGTTGCGCTTTTCAAGTGCGAGATCGACCGAAGGGGCAGGGCCATCGGCACGGTCAAACAGATCACGCAGGTAAACCGACTGACCCAGATGCGTGCCGTCACCGCCAAGCAGAACCAGCGTGTCGCCGTCCTGCATGCCGCCGATCTTGGCCGTCTGCGTCCAATCCGGAATGAGACCGACACCGGCAATGGTCGGGGTTGGCAGAATGGCCTGACCGTTAGTCTCGTTATAAAGCGAGACATTGCCCGAAACGATCGGGAAGTCGAGCGCGCGGCAGGCTTCGCCAATGCCTTCGATGGCCTTGACGAGCTGGCCCATGATTTCCGGCTTTTCAGGATTGCCGAAGTTCAGATTGTCGGTCGATGCCAGCGGCTCTGCACCGGTCGCGGTGATGTTGCGCCAGCATTCGGCGACGGCCTGCTTGCCGCCTTCAAACGGGTCCGCTTCGCAATAGCGTGGCGTCACGTCCGACGAGAAGGCGAGCGCCTTGGTTTCATGACCTTCAACTCGGATCACACCGGCGTCGCCGCCTGGAACCTGCAGGGAATTGCCCTGAATGAGCGTGTCATACTGTTCATAAACCCAGCGGCGCGACGAAAGGTCAGGAGAGCCGAGGAGCTTGAGAAGCGCTGCCGAATAATCGTCCACCTGCGGCACATTGCTGGCTGGAAGCGGTGCATGCTTGCCCGGCTCCATCCATGGGCGATCATATTCCGGTGCTTCGTCGCCCAGATCCTTGATCGGCAGGTTGGCGACTTCTTCGCCCTGATGAATGACTCGGAAGCGCAGATCATCGGTCGTCTTGCCGACGATAGCGAAATCGAGGCCCCATTTGCGGAAAATGGCCTGTGCTTCAGCTTCTTTTTCGGGCTTCAACACCATGAGCATGCGCTCCTGGCTTTCCGAAAGCATCATTTCATAGGCCGTCATGTTCACTTCGCGAACCGGAACATGGTCGAGAATGAGTTCAATGCCGAGGTCGCCCTTGGCGCCCATTTCGACAGCCGAACAGGTGAGACCGGCTGCACCCATATCCTGAATGGCGATGACCGCACCAGAGGCCATCAGCTCAAGACAGGCTTCGAGCAGGCACTTTTCGGTAAACGGATCGCCGACCTGAACGGTGGGGCGCTTTTCGTCAATCGACTCGTCGAATTCAGCCGATGCCATGGTCGCGCCGCCGACGCCGTCGCGGCCCGTCTTGGCACCCAGATAGACAACCGGCAGGCCGACGCCCTTGGCTTCCGACAGGAAGATACCGTCATGCTTGGCAAGACCGGCTGCAAATGCATTGACGAGGATATTGCCGTTATAGCGCTTGTCGAAATTCACTTCGCCGCCAACGGTCGGCACGCCGAAGGCATTGCCGTAGCCGCCAACGCCGGACACGACACCCGACACGAGGTGACGGGTCTTCGGATGATCGGGTTCGCCAAAGCGCAGTGCGTTCATCGCCGCAACGGGACGTGCGCCCATGGTGAACACGTCGCGCAGAATGCCGCCGACGCCGGTTGCAGCACCCTGATAGGGCTCAATGTAGGACGGGTGGTTGTGGCTTTCCATCTTGAAGACGACGCAATCGCCATCGCCAATATCGACCACGCCTGCGTTTTCACCGGGACCCTGAATAACGCGCGGCCCGGTTGTCGGCAGCGTGCGAAGCCATTTCTTGGAGGACTTGTAGGAGCAGTGCTCGTTCCACATGGCCGAGAAAATCCCAAGCTCCGTGAAGGTGGGCTCGCGTCCGATCAGTTCAAGAATGCGCTGATACTCGTCCGGCTTGAGGCCGTGGGATTCGATGAGTTCCGGCGTGATGTCGCGCTTATTGGAAATAGTCATGGAAATGGGCAACCCCGTCGCAGGCTGTGGCACCCAAAAACCTTCCGCCGAAGGCTGGGCATCTAAGGTTTCAAGGGGCCTCTTTAACCTAACTCTGTTGGAAGCGCGACAGGAAAATACCGCTTTCCCGGCCTCAATCGTATATCAATCACGATAAATCGAAACCAACTCTGTCAGACACTGCCTTCATATCCCGCCTGTTCGTTTTCAAGCAGTCGCCGCAGGGTCAAAAATCCGTTCTCGACCACTTCGCGATCGGCCGGTGAGGAGAAGGCGACGCGAACCCGATGATAGACCTGTTCCACGCGGCCCGCTTTGAACTCGTCCTCGTCATCGATCAAAATGCCGCTTTCATAGGCCGCAGCCTTGAAGGTTCCCGAAAGCCATGGTTCCGGCAAACCCATCCAGAGAAACGGGATGGTGGGCTTGGAAACAAAATCGAAACCGCTGAAGACTTTACGGGCCATTTCCTCACGCACGACGGTTTCTGCACGGCATTTGCCATGAATGGCGTCGGCCTCGCCGGACAACACAAGCTGGGCACCGGTTTCGGCAAGCAGGAATGCTGCGCCACCTGTTACCATCTTATGCGTGACCTTCACACGTTGAGCGCAATGCGCAGGGCAAGCGACCCAGCCGCTGCGTATCCCTGCCGCAACGGCCTTGGACAGGCCGGAGACGACGAATGTGCGTTCAGGTGCAAAACTTGCCAATGGCGGTATCTGGCTGTCGCACATGACGCCGTAGATATCGTCTTCGATAAGCCAGACATTGTAACGCCGGGCGATGTCGGCAATGGCGCGACGGCGCTCTTCGGGCATGACCGAAAGCGTTGGATTGTGCAGTGTCGGCATCAGGAAGGCGAGGGTCGGATGCTGCTGGCGACAGGCCCGTTCGAATTCTTCCGGGATCAGCCCATACTCATCCAGACCTGCCTGAATCGTGCGTCGACCGAGAAGCCGCACGGAACGGCTGATCTGCGCATAAGTCAGATTTTCGAACAGGATGCGATCGCCCGGATTCGTGAAGGCCGTTATGATGGCAATGCTCGCAGCCTGCGCGCCATTGGTGACGACAATACTGTCGAGGTCCGGGCGCCAATCCGCTCGCGAAAGCCATTTTTGCCCGGCCTCCAGCCAGTGCTGCGGAAAATAACGCGAATAGCTCGCGATATCCTGCGGGAAATCCCGGTGAATGTCGGAGTTGATCCTGGCGAGAACTTCATGCTGGCCGACATCGGGTGCTGCCGTCGTATCGAAACGTATTTTCCCTGAAGGGATATCAGCGGGCTTTGTGCCGGCGATACCGGAGGCGACCAGTGCATTATCCGCAGGCTCCTCTCCCAGCACATAGGTTCCCCGGCCGACTTCGCCCGTAACGAGGCCACGTTCATGGGCGAGGGCATAGGCGCGACCGATTGTGCCGATTGTCACCTTCAGGTCGAATGCCAGATTGCGCTGCGGGGGGAGTTTGCTTCCCGTTGGCAATCCGCCATTCCCGATAGCCTCTTCGATAGCATCGGCAAGCTGAAGGTAAAACGGACCGGATTTACCGGTAAGGTCTGGAATCCAATTTGTCATGGTGACAACTTATAAATTGTACCTATTGCTAAGTCAATTATAGAGTCAATTCGTCGCTGCTTGGTGACGCTATACCTGTCCGGGCAGTTGTGTCGGGGCAAATCGACGGTTTTCCCCAGCTCCCAACTGGCCCAGCCGACAATGAATGGACCGAACCAATGTTCTACTTTAGACCGCAGACCGAGACAATAGATACAATTCTTCCTGTGCCCGTGGCGGATAGCATCACGGACTTGCCAAAAGCATTGCAGGTCAATCTGACAGCGGCTTCTCAACCGACGGTCGGATATGTACGGCGCGTTCTGGATTGGATGTCTTATCGAATGATGTTGCGACGCAGCCGGATCGCCTTGGGTGAACTGACAGACGATCAGTTGCGCGACATCGGACTGCAGCGCGAAGAAGCAGAGCGTGAAGCGCGCAAAGTGCGTTTTCACTTGCGTTAGAGCATGCCTCCCAAAAGTGGGAACCGTCTTCGCGAGGAAATCAGTTCACTGGACTGATTTCTGATCCCGCTACGATGGGATAAAGACATGCGTAAAAAAGTTTGAACCATGTCGCGGAAAATTGACTTCCACTTTTCCGCGACATGCTCTGGTTTTACTGGCAGCCGCTCTGGCCCGAAGCCCAGCGGTTAACGTCGGCGGCGATCCGACCGCCATGGCTTTCCTGCATCATGGGTCCGAAGGCCTCGACGCGTGCCGGATTGCCCTGAGCGTGCACGACGAGCAGCGGACGTGATGCCGGATTACGGGCAGGAACGACCAGAATGCGCGGACGTCCGGTAAAGGAATTCAGTTCCGGCGCAAGCGTATAGCCACGGAAATCCTTGTCCTTTGATTTGAACCAGCAGCTATTTGCTGCCAGCGCGATGCGCTCCATGGTTGGAAGCGCCGCCTTGCTGGCGTCGACGGTGATGGGCCCCGTGGGCTTGCTGGACGTGCAGGCTGCAAGCAATGCAATGGCCGGGAGGGCCAGAAGAGCGAAAGTCTTGGTCTTCAAGGAGGGGCTCCGATAGTGCGTGCCTTCAAAAAGATACGCATGAGGTGGGAATAAGCAGTCTCAGGCTACAGCATCGGCCCAACAATCGGAATCGGTTTTGGGGGCCGATGTGCAGATTCAGTAAGTTAGAGCGACCTTCATGCATCCAGATGGTCGCAAGGCGCTCTAGTGGATTTTGCGAGCTTGACGTTTGAAGCGCGATCTATGTCAGACCGGTATCGAACGTCAAATTCAATCCGCTAGTTGCGGCATGAAAGCTTTCAGTCCGTCGCTCATCTCGTTCCAGATGCGCTCGAAAACCGGATTCTGCTTTGCCTTGGCTGCATATGCATCGAACTTCGGGAACGCGTCCAGCAGATCGGCTTTGCCCGAGAGCTTCTTCAAGGGTTCCATGAGATAACGCACCGGCAGGAGCCAGCAATCTGCAAGGGTCGGTTCGTTACCGGCGGCATAGGCTTTGTCCGACAGGCGGCCTTCAACGACCTTGAGGCCGGTGTGCATCTTGTCGAAAAGGCGTTCGATGCTTGCATTGTCACGTTCGGGCTTGCTCAGCAGGATGAAAAGCTTCATCGCGGGTCCAAGCACGTCCAGTTCCGTCACACGAGCCAGCAGGCGAATGAGCGCCCGCTCACGAGGCGAGCCGGGCAGCAAAGGTGTCTCCGAAAAGTGATCTTCAAGGTACTCAGCGATTACCGCAGCCTCGAAGAGCGTTTCGCCGGAGCTGGTAATCAGCACCGGTACGCGCCGGAGCGGTGTGATATTGCCGAAATCGGCCGGAAACGGGTAGGGCATGGTCATCGGCTTGAAAGGCAGGTCCTTCAGGTAAAGAACTCCGCGTACAAAGGCCGAGTAAGGGGAAAGAGGTCTGGAATAAAGCTGCATGAATGAAGTTCCCCTGATTCGTTATCGCTATAATGTGCGAGGCATTTCCAGCAAAAATGTGAACTCTCCTGCTTGGAAAACCCATGAAACAAATATGGGTCGATTCCGACGAGTCCTCCACTGCATCGACCCGAAAATCGGAATCGATTTTCGGAAAGCATGACGCGTCGATTCAATAGATTGGAGCACCTTTTGTGCGTCCCTAAGAACGCACGACGCTCCAAGCCGGAACCCTCCCGAAGTCAAGCTGCCACGAAATCCGATGCTTTGCCAGTGCAGTTTTGAAGCTGAGGCGGCGGAGTAGGCGCAATAAAAAAGGCGGCTTCAATCGAGCCGCCTTTTCCGTTTATCTTTTCGCTATGTCAGGCAGCGATGCCCAGTGCGCCTGCAAAAAGCGCGCGACCGTCGTCACCGCCATGCGCGGCTTCGATCAGATTTTCCGGATGGGGCATCATGCCAAGCACATTGCCACGTGCATTGACGATACCGGCAATGTCGTTGACCGATCCGTTGGGGTTGGTACCTTCGGCGTAGCGGAACACAACCTGGCCTTCACCTTCGAGACGCTTCAGCGTTTCGGCGTCGGCGAAATAGTTGCCGTCATGATGCGCGACCGGGCAGCGGATGATCTGGCCAGGCTTGTAGCCGCGTGTGAACGACGTGTTGGCGTTGGTCACCTCGAGCTTCACTTCACGGCAGACGAACTTCAGCGAAGCATTGCGCATCAACGCACCCGGCAGAAGCCCGGCTTCGACGAGAATCTGGAAACCGTTGCAGACGCCCATGACCATGACGCCCTTATCGGCTTTCTCGCGCACGGCCTGCATCACCGGCATACGGGCTGCAATTGCACCACAGCGCAGATAGTCGCCATAGGAAAAGCCGCCTGGAATCAGGATCAGGTCCACGTCGTCAGGAATGCTCGTATCGGTCTGCCAGACGGTCACGGGCGCCTGACCGGTGATCTTGGTAAGCGCTGCGATCATGTCGCGATCGCGATTGAGACCGGGAAGGAGAATGACTGCGGATTTCATGGCGTCTGCTTCCTTTGCTGGGCTCAGGCGATGGTGATGGAATAGTCTTCGATCACCGTGTTGGCGAGCAGCTTTTCGCACATGGCCTTCAGGTCGGCTTCGGCCTTGCTCTTGTCAGAGCCGTTCAGCTCGAGGTCGAAAACCTTGCCCTGACGGGCCGAGTTGACGCCGTCGAAACCGAGGCTGCCGAGCGCGCCGACGATTGCCTTGCCCTGCGGGTCGAGAACGCCGTTTTTCAGTGTTACGGTGACGCGTGCCTTGATCACTCTGTAGTTCCTGCAATTTTAGAACGAATGAAACAGCCCGGAAGGCTTAGTTCGGCATGATCTTTTCCGGAAACCGGTTCCCGTTTTTCGGGGTCATGCCCTTCCGGGCTGGGCGGATCATTTTACTTTACAAGCGTGGGGCCGGCCGGGCGAGGCGTGTCGTTCTCGTTCATGATGCCGAGACGGCGAGCCACTTCCTGATAGGCCTCGACCAGTCCGCCCATATCGCGGCGGAAGCGGTCCTTGTCGAGTTTGTCGTTGGTGTTGATATCCCAAAGACGTGCCGAGTCCGGCGAGATTTCGTCGGCGACGACGATGCGCATCATGTCGCCTTCCCACAAACGTCCGCATTCCATCTTGAAGTCGACAAGCTGGATGCCGATGCCGAGGAACAGGCCGGTAAGGAAGTCGTTGACGCGAATGGCGAGCGCCATGATATCGTCGATTTCCGGCGGGCTTGCCCAGCCGAAAGCCGTGATATGCTCTTCGGTGACCATCGGGTCATCGAGCGCGTCGGCCTTGTAGTAGAACTCGATGATCGAGCGCGGCAGGACGGTGCCTTCTTCAAGGCCAAGACGCTTGGCCAGCGAACCGGCTGCGATATTGCGCACAACCACCTCAAGCGGAATAATTTCCACTTCCTTGATCAACTGCTCACGCATGTTGAGGCGGCGGATGAAGTGCGTTGGGATGCCAATGCGGTTAAGCTGGGTGAAGATATGTTCGGAAATGCGGTTGTTCAGCACGCCTTTTCCGTCGATGACCTCATGCTTCTTTGCATTGAAAGCGGTTGCGTCATCTTTGAAAAATTGGACTAGCGTACCGGGTTCAGGGCCTTCATAAAGAATCTTGGCCTTGCCCTCGTAAATACGGCGGCGACGGTTCATGGCTTTTCTCGGATTTCCATATTTATGGTGATCGGCTCGAAGCCGCTATTCTCGCGGGCTACCTATAGCAATTGTGGGCTTTTAACAATCCTGCTTTGTGCCCGTTCCCCCGTTTTCGATGTTTCTGATCGAAGTTTACGCATGAGTCGCAAGAAAGTAGTCTTTAGCTCTTGTATAATCTTGCTCCCCTTGCCAGCTTTAGGCAAGAGAACGGATGACGATCTCTTCTAACTTGGAAGTCTGGGAGCTTAATGAATGACCACTGGCATGGATGATCGCCGCGACGCTTTTGAAAAGAAATTCGCGCTTGATGCGGAACTGCGCTTCAAGGCGGAGGCACGCCGCAACAAGCTTTTGGGACTCTGGGTTGCCGAGCAGCTTGGCAAGAAGGACGCGGACGCCGAAGCCTATGCCAAGGAAGTCGTGGCCGCCGATTTTGAAGAAGCTGGCGATGAGGATGTTTTCCGCAAGGTGCGCGCCGACTTTGATGCTGCCGGTGTCAGCGTGACCGATGAAGCAATCCGCGAGAAGATGTTTGCTTTCCTTGAGGAAGCAGTTCGTCAGGTGAAGCAGGATTGATGAATGATTCAGGGCGGAGCGCCGGTGGCATCTCCGCCCTGAACTTATGAAATGAAGGAAACTCGGATGTCGTTGTCTTCGCGCCTTCGCGCCGGTGAAACTGTGCTTTCCGCTTGGTCATCGCTGCCTGAACCCCTGACTGTTGAAATTCTCGCACACAGCGCCTTCGACGCCGTCACGCTGGACATGCAGCACGGTGGACATGATGAATCGAGCATTTTGCGCTCGCTAGGCCTCGTCCTGAATGCTGGCAAGCCGCCGGTCGTGCGCATTCCTGTCGGCCGTTTCGACATGGCGAGCCGCGCCCTTGATTTCGGCGCCCAGGCGGTCATCGCTCCGATGATCAATTCCGTCGAGGATGCCCGCAAGTTTGCAGCCTCCATGAAGTATCCGCCGGTGGGCGAGCGTTCATGGGGCGTGTTCAGGGCAAATGCAGATTATGGGGCGCCTGGCTCCAATGACTATCTGACGACCGCAAACCATGACACGCTTGCTTTCGCGATGATCGAAACGCGCGATGCCTATGATGCGCTGGATGCCATTCTGGATGTTCGCGGCATTGACGGTGTTTTTGTTGGCCCTGCGGATTTCTCGATAGCATGGAGCAATGGGCGAGAGGCCAATCCCAATTCGGTTGCGATTGTGGAGCCGATCGGCAATATTGCACGCAAGGCCGCCGCAGCAGGAAAGATCGCGGGCATCTATTCGCCTTCGCCGGAGTTTGCGCGCCGTTATATTCCGCTCGGCTTCCGCTTCCTGACGCTCAGCAACGATGGCGGTTATATCCGGCTCGCGGCAGACGTACTGACCAAAGCGGTTCGCGACTAAACCCGTCGCAGGAGACGAATAAGAAAAGGCGGGCTTATGGCCCGCCTTTTTCAATTGGAATAGGCATCAATGATGCTTGGGTGCCTGTAGCTGTGTCATGAATTCAGCGAACACCATCGACCCTTCCGGCCAGGGTCCGTGCCCGGATTCCGAGTTGATATGGCCGGAATCGCCTGCATCGATCAGCATGGCGCCCCAGTCCTTCACGACCTCTTCGGCTGCTTCGAAGCTGGAAAAGGGGTCGTTGCGGCTGACCACGGTGATGGTCGGGAAGGGCAGCCGTTCACGCGGATAGGGACCGAAGGTCATCAGGTGCTTGGGGCGGATAGCTTCGTTCGAAACATCTGGCGGGGCGACAAAGAATGCGCCTGCAATCTTGTGCTGGATATGCGGCATGGCATGAACGGCAGTTGCAACGCCGAGCGAATGCGCGACGAGCACAATCGGCTTCGTCGCCGCATTTGCAGCCTTGACGACTTCGCCGATCCAGTCTTCGCGAACAGGCTTGGTCCACTCCGCCTGCTGGACACGCCGCGCGGTTGAGAGTTTGCTCTCCCAACGGGTCTGCCAGTGGTCGGGGCCGGAATTGGTATAGCCGGGGATGATGAGAATATCTGCGTCTTTGACTTTCATGGCTTCCCATTTAGAGAGGCTTTGTAACTTCTTCAAGTCGTGCTTGTTGTATGCTTAGCATGGAAGGCATGCGAATGATGAACAGCCTGTTCGCTGATCGCGATCTTGTGAAACGAGCCTCAAATGGTGATGTTTAGGCAAGATTTGAAACGCGACGGAGATGATGGCATGGCAATCAGCGGGCGTACAATACTCGGCGCAGCCGGGACTGCTGTTATGGCCAATGTTCTTCCCGCTCGCGCAGAAATGCCGTCGAAGGAGGGCGACATGACACAGCATTTGAGAGCAACGGCAGTCGAAACCGAACGTCCGGTTGCTCCGCTTCCATTCGCAATGACGACGCCGATGCGTGTCGCACGCGTTGGCCTGAAAGCACGCGATGCGGAGACATTGGCCGAATATTATCGCGATGTCGTGGGCTTGCGCGAAATGGGCCGTCGCGGCGCATCGATTGTATTGGGTGCCGGTGACCGCGAACTGATGGAGATTGAGCAGTTTTCTGCTGCCAGACCGGACGATCCACGCAGCGCCGGGCTTTATCACACCGCATTCCTGCTGCCGACGCGAGGGGACCTTGCGCGCTGGTCGCGCCGCGCCATCGACAAGCAGCTGCCCGTCGTCGGTGCGTCGGATCACAAGGTGAGCGAGGCGGTCTATCTGACCGATCCGGAGGGGAACGGCATCGAAATCTATTCGGACCGTCCGCACAATGACTGGCAATGGAATGGTGATCGCGTCGCCATGAGCACCGATCCGCTCGATGTCAGCAATCTGCTCGATGTTATCAAGCGCGAGGGCGGAGAATGGGGTGGTGCACCACAGAACACCGTGGTTGGTCACGTTCATCTGCGCGTCGGCAATGCACATGAAGCCGAAACCTTCTGGCATAAAGAACTCGGCCTCGAAACCGTTCAGACCTACGGTGATCGGGCAGTGTTCATGTCCACCGGACGCTACCACCACCATATCGCTGCCAATGCCTGGCAAAGCGCCGGTGCGGGCAAGCGTGACGAGGATCGGACTGGTCTTGCCTGGGTTGAGCTGGAAGATACACGCGGCGGTAATAACAGCATGTTCGTTGACCCGTGGGGCAACGTGGTCAATACGATCAAGATCAAGGCGTGAACCAGCTAATCTTTGAAATATAAAAAGCCCCATGTTTTCATAAGCATGGGGCTTTTTTCGGAATCAGTTTATAAGCTGGAATTCCCTTAGCCGAAGACGCGCTTGAAAATCGTATCCACATGCTTGGTGTGATAGCCGAGATCGAATTTCTCGCGGATCTGTTCTTCGGAGAGAGCCGCACGCACTTCCTGATCTGCAAGCAGTTCCTCAAGGAAGTCCGCACCGTGTTCCCAGACCTTCATGGCGTTGCGCTGCACGAGACGATAGGAGTCTTCACGCGACACGCCTGCCTGCGTCAGTGCCAGCAGAACGCGCTGCGAATGCACCAGACCGCGGAACTTGTTCATGTTCTTGAGCATATTGTCCGGATAGATCACCAGCTTTTCGACCACGCCAGCCAGACGGTTGAGCGCGAAGTCGAGGGTGATGGTGGTGTCCGGTCCGATGGCGCGTTCGACACTCGAATGCGAAATATCGCGTTCGTGCCAGAGTGCCACGTTTTCCATAGCAGGCGTGACCGACATGCGCACGAGACGGGCAAGGCCGGTCAGGTTTTCGGTCAAAACCGGATTACGCTTATGCGGCATGGCCGACGACCCCTTCTGGCCCGGAGAGAAGAACTCTTCGGCTTCCAGAACTTCGGTGCGCTGCATGTGGCGGATTTCGATCGCGACATTCTCGATAGAGGAGGCGATGACGCCCAGCGTCGCAAAGAACATTGCATGACGATCACGCGGGATGACCTGCGTGGAAACAGGCTCGGCTTCAAGGCCGAGCTTGGCGCAGACATACTCCTCGACCCGCGGGTCGATATTGGCAAAGGTGCCGACCGCACCGGATACGGCACCTGTCGCAATCTCCGCGCGTGCTGCAACGAGACGGGCGCGGTTGCGCTGCATTTCGGCATAGAAGCGCGCGAAGGTGAGACCCATCGTCGTTGGCTCGGCGTGAATGCCATGGCTGCGGCCGATGCGTACCGTGTCCTTGTGTTCGAAGGCGCGGGTCTTGAGTGCGGCCAATACGCGGTCCATGTCGGCAAGCAGCAGATCGGCAGCGCGTACAAGCTGGACGTTGAGCGTGGTGTCGAGCACGTCCGAAGAGGTCATGCCCTGATGCACGAAACGGCTGTCAGGACCGATGAATTCGGCCAGATGCGTCAGAAAGGCAATGACGTCATGCTTGGTGACGGCCTCGATTTCGTCGATGCGGGCGACGTCGAACTTCGCCACGCTACCCTTTTCCCAGATGGTCTTTGCCGCTTCCTTGGGGATGACACCAAGTTGCGCAAGCGCTTCGCAGGCATAAGCTTCGATTTCGAACCAGATGCGGAACTTCGTTTCGGGCGACCAGATGGCGACCATTTCAGGCCGGGAATAGCGCGGGATCATGGGTGCATCCTGTAGAAAGAGGGGTGTTTAATTTTTGCGGGCGGCTTCAGCCGCTGCTCGAATGGCGTCGATATTGGCGCGATAGGATTCGACAGAATTGCCTTTATAGACCGCCGAACCGGCCACCAGAATGTTGGCGCCAGCGGCAACGACCGAGCCTGCGGTTTCCGGCGTAATGCCGCCATCGACTTCAATGTCGATAGGGCGGTCGCCGACCATTTCGCGAACGCGCTTGATCTTGTCGAGCATCGGCGCAATGAATTTCTGGCCACCAAAGCCGGGATTGACGGTCATGACGAGAACGAGATCGACATCTTCGATAACATTCGTCAGTGCCTCGGCGGGTGTTGCCGGGTTAAGCGCCAGACCGGCCTTCTTGCCCAGGGCGCGGATCGATTGCAGTGAACGATGCGTGTGCGGACCAGCCTCGGCGTGAATTGTGATGAGATCGCAGCCTGCGTCGGCAAACGGCTCCAGATATGGGTCGCAGGGCGCAATCATCAAATGCGCATCGAAGAATGCCTTAGTGCGCGGGCGGATCGCCTTCACCACCTGCGGGCCGAAAGTGATGTTCGGCACAAAATGCCCGTCCATGACGTCGATATGCACCCAATCGGCACCGGCTTCCAGCACGGCATCGACTTCTTCGCCAAGACGGGCGAAATCGGCGGACAGAATGGACGGGGCAATGGCGATGGGGCGCATGATGATAGTCTCCTTGGCGGCGTGGCTTGCCCGTATCATATGAACAGCAAAAATCCTATCCCCAGCGCTTGTGGAACCACATCCACTGGCCGGGATATTCGCGGACCCATGTCTCGACGGTGTCATTCAGAAACTGCGCAGTGGCGTCGATATCGATCTGGCCTTTGTCGTCGCGCGGCAGTTCCATGCGCTCATGGAGTTCGAGACGGTAGCGCCCGCCGGGCAGGCGGATACAGCGCGCCGGATAGACATCGCAATCATACTGGCGTGCAAGCTTGGCCAGCAACGGATTGGTTTTCACCGGACGATTGAAGAATGTTGATGGTACGCCGCGTGAGAACTTCTGGTCGACGAGCATGCCGACATTGCCGCCATCGCCCAGAATACCCGCCAGCGCCCAGGCAGCACCCGCCTTGGAAGGCACGAGATGGCCCATATTGGTATGGCGAGCCTTCAGAACCTTGTTGGCGATATAGGGATTGTTCGGCGGGCGAAACAGCGCGGTGACATTCAGGCCGAATGTGGCCGCGCAAATCGGCAACAACTCGAAATTGCCGGTATGGGCGGTGAAGAAGATATGCGGCTTCTTCTCGTCGCGCAGGCGTTCGAAGATCGGAATACCTTCCACTTCGACAAGCCCCGGCTTTGTGGCATGGGGATCGAAGTCAAAGATGGCATCGAGGAAAATATACTCTGCCAGAAGACGCGCCATGGAATCCCACATGTCGCGTGCGATCTCTTCGATTTCGGCATCGCTCTTCTCGGGATAGGCCTTGCGCAGATTGTCGGTTGCAACCTTGTGGCGCGGCGTCAGTGGCCCGATGAGACGGGCCACCTTGGCCGAAAAGCTGATGGCAGCCTTCGCCGGAAACAGACGCAACAGGCCAAGCAGCAGAAATACGGCCTGAGCCCAGAGCCAGTAATTGAACTGCTTCAGCTTGCGCGACCAGCGGAAGAGCAGGAGTTTCAGCTTGAACATCATGGAGGTGACAGGCTCATTCGATCTCTAGAATGATCTTGCCGAAGACGTCGCGGCCTTCCATGCGCTTGAGCGCGGTATCGATATCGTTGAAGCCGACCACCGTGTCGATGACCGGATGCACGATGCCGCGCGCCATTTTCTGCATGGCATCGGCCATGTTTTCCATGCGGCAGCCAAACGAACCCAAAATCTTGAGCTGCTGCTGGAAGAGCTGCATCAGGTTCATGTTGGTCGAAACGCCCGAGGTCGAGCCGCAGGTGACAAGACGCGCGCCGCGCTTCATGCAGAGCATCGAACCGGCCCAGGTATCTGCGCCGACATGTTCGAAGACGACATCGACGCCCTTCTTCTTGGTCAGCTTGCGCACGACGCCTTCGAAGCGGTCTTCGCGATAGTTGATGACGTGATCAGCGCCGAGTGCCTTGGCCTTCTCGATCTTGTCGTCAGAACCGACAGTGGTGATGACCGTGCAGCCCATTTTCTTGGCAAGCTGGATAGCCGCCGAGCCGATGCCCGAACCACCAGCCTGAACGAGAACGGTTTCACCCGGTTCCAGCTTGGCGTTGTCGAACAGCATATGCTCGACCGTGCCGAAGGTTACGGGAGCGACGGCAGCACCGATGGCGTCTACGCCGGGAGGTGCCGGAACGAGCAGGCGCGCCGGAAGGTTGACGGCTTCACAGGCAAAACCGTCGAGGTGGAAACCATGCACGCCGCCGACATGTTCGCACAAATTGTCACGGCCTTCGCGGCAGGCGCGGCAAAGTCCGCATGTGCGCGCACCGTAGATCGAAACGAGCTGGCCGGGCAGCAGATTGGAGACGCCGGGGCCAACGGCATCCACAACGCCGGATGCTTCCGCGCCGATCACCAGCGGCATTTTGCGCTTGGCGAAAGCCATGCCGCGCCAGCCCCATACGTCGATATGGTTCAGCGCGACGGCCTTGATGCGTACTGTTACCTCGCCAATACCGGGAGCGGGCGGAGGGGTGATATCGGTGATTTCAAGGCGGCGATCATCGAGAAGCTGCAAGGCGCGCATGGGCTGTTCCTTTCATGGCATGATCCCGGAGAGCTTCCGCCTTCCGGGATCATCAGGAATTTAAGTTCGTTGCCGGACGGATTAATTCGGATTTGCCGCCAAAACAAGGCTCGTATTCTGCCCGCCGAAACCGAACGAGTTGGAAAGCACAGCAGAAACCTCGGCCTGGCGCTTCACATTCGGCACAACGTCCAGCGGAATAGCCGGGTCCGGATTGTCGTAATTGATGGTCGGCGGCAGCGTTCCCGTCTGGATCGTGAGCAGCGAGAACACAGCTTCAATCGCACCGGCTGCGGTCAGCGTATGGCCAATCATCGACTTGTTGGAGGATACCGGAATGGATTCGATGCGGTCACCAAATACCGACGAAAGCGCCAGATATTCCATCTTGTCGTTTTCCGGCGTCGAGGTGCCGTGCGCGTTGACGTAGGAGATCTGGTCTTCGGTCAGGCCCGCATCGGCAAGCGCTGCGCGCACCGTGCCGATGGCAGGCGAGGCGTCGGGCTTGGAACGGGTGCGGTGGAAGTCATCGGCCTTTTCACCGCAACCGGCCAGAATGCCGAGAACATTTGCGCCACGGGCAATAGCGCTTTCGAGCGATTCCATCACCAGTGCGCCTGACCCTTCCGACATGGCAAAGCCGTCGCGGTCCTTGGAGAACGGCTTTGATGCCTTTTCCGGCTTATCATTCTGGGTGGAAAGGGCGGACAGCAGCGAGAAGCGGATCAGGGCTTCGGCAGAGACGGACCCATCGGTTCCGATGGAAAGAACCCGGTCACTTTCGCCGCGACGAATGGCTTCGACACCGAGCTGGATCGCCGTCGCACCGGAAGCGCAAGCCGTCGACAATGTGATCGGCAGGCCGCGCGTGCCGAAAGCTTCCGACAGGCGTTCGGCGATATAGCCGAACTGGGTCGTGTTGAAGAGGGCATCCTGACGTGCGCGGCGGCAGGCTTCAAGCAGAAGCTGATAGCTTGCAGGACCTTCGTTCTTCACTGTGGCATCAAGCGCAAACCGGCTTTTCCAGTCGAGTTCGACCGGGGGAGCTGCCAGAAAAAGCGGACCGCCGAAATCGGTCGAGGAAAGGCCGGACTGGGCGAGGGCTTCTTCGCCAGCAAGCCGGGCCAGCGCTTCGGAGAGTGCCGATGCACCTACATCGCTTTCCGGCAGGAAATCGACTGTTCCGGAGAAACGCGTATTGAGATTGTCGGTTGGGAAGCGGGTGATGGCATGGATGCCCGATTTCCCGCTAGTCAATGCAGCCCAGTTGTCTTCCTTGCCCTGGCCGAGCGAGGAAACCACACCGGCGCCAGTAATGGCGACAATGGGACGGCCGAGATGGTCTGTATATTTCGTCATCTTATACTCTCACCAGCTTTGCTGCACCTTCGGCACGAGTCGCTCCGACGATCGTGACGATTGCTTCGCTGATCGGGCCACCGGCATCTTTTTCGGATGCATCCAGCGGCACGAAAGCCTCGCCCTTCCAGACGGATATGGCTGCAAGTGCCAATGCCAGCGGGAACTGCGCTTCGCGCAAATGACCGGTCAGACCGGAAATGCCGCGATAAGCCGCTGACAGAGCGTCGAGCGTGGCTTTTTCTGCGTCGGTTGCTTCATGGGCACCGGAAGCGCCGGAGACGACATAGGATGGGTCCTTGCCACTATTGGCTGCAAGGATGAGTTCGCGGATGGTGTTGGCGAGGTCGGCGCTTTCGCGCCGGATCTGCGCACTTTCGATGCCGGTCACTTCCGCATAGGCGCGCGCGCCGCGCTTGGCCGCATGGTCAGCACTTTCCAGAACAAGGAATACGCCGCCAGAACCGGAAATCATGCCGCCGCCTGCCGAACCGTCACGCTGCCAGAGCCCAGCCCAGCCGTCATGCTTGAGCAGTCCGCCAAGCTCGTGGCCGAGAATCATATCGAAATGTTCGGAATTATAGGAACCGCCGACCAGCGCATGGGTGCTTTGGCCGGTGCGGATGCGTGCGGCTGCGGTTTCGATAGCCGAAAGGCCGGAACCTTCTTCGCCCATGAAGGTGCGGGAAGAACCGGTTACCTTGTGCACGATCGAAATATTGCCTGCGAGCAGGTTGGAAAGCTGGGCCAGAAACAGTGTAGGCCGAAGTTCGGTCGAGAGTTTCTCGTTCAGCATGACGCCGCGATCGTTGCGGGTGCGGCCTTCATCGAGAATCTGCATATCGACTGTGATATCGCGCTCGCCGCCACCGGCTCCCACGACCATATCCATGGTCGCGCAAAGCGCCTCGTCATCCTTCATGCCTGCATCTTGAAGTGCAAGCCCTGCAGCGTAAGTACCGAGGCGCTGCCAGGTTTCCATCTGGCGCTGATCGCCGCGCTTTGGAATTTGCAGGCTCCAGTCCACTTCGCCCAGTGGATGAACAGTGTAGGGCGCAAAGGCTTCTTTTTCGAGGCGCGGTTCAGTGCCAGCCTTCGAGAAAGCGTTCCAATGCACATCAACTCCTTCGCCAAGCGAGGAGATGATGCCGATACCGGTGATGACGACTTTATTGTTCTGCATGGGTCCCGTTCGTCCGTCGATGCTGAGACTGCTCTGACAAGCGAAGATTTCGCATTACCAGAAACGGAATCAGGGCGAACATCTCTGTTCACCCCTCAATACCGCCATATTATGTGCCAGATCAGCCTTTTTTGGCTGCAACCAGCTCGTCGATTTTTGCGCAGAGGTTCTTGAGGACGAAGTATTCTTCGGTCGGAACCTTGCCTTCGTTCACTTCCTGGGTCCACTGCTCAAGCGGAATCTTGATGCCGAAAGCTTTGTCGATAGCGAAGACGATGTCGAGGAAGTCGAGGCTGTCAATGCCCAGATCGTCGATGGTGTGGCTATCTGGCGTGATGGTGTCACGGTCGATTTCACTGGTTTCGGCGATGATGTCGGCGACTTTGTCAAAAGTAGAGGACAAGTTTCGATTCCTTTATTCATGGCGGTGCCACAGTTGGCACACATCTGACTGTTTGCGCGTGTCTAGCGTTTTTCCGGTGGCAGGGAAAGTCATATTACTTTCATAACCACCGAGCTTTCAAAAGCGCATATAAGGCGCGCAACATGCGAAGCGCAACATAAAGACAAACTCTAACTTTGGAAATATTCTCAAAACTGAGTTATTACGACTGCCCCTATGGCTCGTTTCTGACGCGCCTGACAAAATACCAGAGGCCTACGGCAGCACAAGCTATCATGACGATTGCCAAGGCGCACTGAACGGGGCCATTCCCCGATGCAATTGCAGCCAGTCCAGACGCCGCGCTCCCCATTGTTCCCAAGGCTTCGGGGTGCTTCAAAGCCGATGTGAAGGCCATGTCACTCTGCCGAGCCTTGGGCGAGATTTCGCTCACTGGTTCCACGGGTTGCGCAACCGGCGGATTAGCGGCGAGCGCCAGTGCACGCGAACGCACCCGTTCGACACGGGCGAGCCAGCCTTTTCCGAAGGTTGATGCTGTAGACAAACCTTCCAGCCAGGACGCCCGTGCATCGCACAACGCATTGATGATCTCGTCAGCAGACCGCATATTCGCTGCCGCGACCGTCTGCGCTGCAATGACGCCGTCTTCGGGCATACCCAGAACGCTTTGCAGCATTTTGGCCGCACGCCCTGGCCCCGAATTGACCGAAAAGTCGAATACGGCGTAGTCGATCCCGGAAGGCAGGTTGTCTCCGTCGATCTTGTTCCAGAATTGCGCCTGATAGATTTGAGTGGCGGTCGCCTGGGTCATGTCCTCTACATCTTCAGGCGATACTTGATGCCCCTCCGATGCTGATAAGGTGGCGATGGTGATACCCATGTTGGTCGCGCCGCCCGGATCGGACGGGTTGTCCACATAGCCGCCTTCTTCACTAAAAATATAAGGCATGACTTTCTGAAAATTCGTTTTCATTTAAAAGCCTCTAATTTAGTATTTATCGATAATATTCAATAATTTATGGATCAGGATACCACTTGTTTTTAATAAGAAAATAGTGCGAAAAGTACTTGTTTTGTCGTTTCCGCAATATTGGTTCAAAATCAAGATTTGATCATGATGTGTCTTGCGTCATGCGTATTGATGCGGCTTCATGCGTATCTCATCGTTGCATCATTGACAGGCGGGCAAACGTGAATTCGGAAATCTTCGGACATGCACCGGACGGGCAGGCGGTTCACCGGCTCACTATCTCCAATGGCCCTTTGACGGCCAAGATCATAAGCTGGGGCGCAGCCATTCAGGATCTGCGGATGGAGGGCCATGCAGCTCCTCTTGTGATCGGCTATCGCGACTTCGCCGACTATCCCGCTCACTCACCGCATCTGGGCGCCATTGCAGGACGTTCGGCCAATCGTATCCGCAATGCCCGGTTTAAACTGGACGGAACAACCTATGAGGTGGAGCCGAATTTTCAGGGCCGGCATAATTTGCACGGCGGCAGCAAGGGGCTCGGCAATCGCGTCTGGAAGATAACCGGAAACGGTCCGGATTTCGTGACACTTGCGACTGTGGCTGCGGATGGCGAGATGGGTTTCCCCGGCAATCTGAATGTGAGCTGCACTTACATGCTCAATGGGGATGGAACGCTGATTGTCCGTCTGGAGGCTGTGACCGACAAGCCGACCGTATGCAATCTGCTGCATCACAGCTATTTCAATCTCGATGATGGCGGCGAGGGCGATATTCTCGATCATCAGCTCAAGATCGAGGCTGATGCCTATATGCCGGTCGATGACGCTCTTATTCCGGACGGACGCGTTCTGCCTGTCAGAGAAACGCCGTACGATTTCAGGGAGTTTCGCCCGATTCGCTTCGAGGAAAATGGCAGTCAGGTCCAGTATGACAGCAATTTCTGCCTGACCGCTGCACGCGGACCTTTACGCCCATGCGCGTCGGTCAAGGGCGCTCGTTCCGGCATTCGTCTCGATGTTTCGACGACAGAACCGGGCGTTCAGCTCTATGCAGGCAACACCATGGCCAATGATTGCATCGGCTTGATGGGCAAGCCCTACGGAAAACACGCAGGCTTCTGCCTGGAGCCGCAGGTCTGGCCGGGATCGCTGGAATATCCGTATTTCCCGCAGGCAATATTGCGTCCAGGCGAAGTTTATGCCCAGACCAGCCACTTCAGCTTTACGCGAGGATAATCAGTCGGAAAAGGCGGCGCGTGCGGTTTCCATCGGAGCGAGCGCGCCGCGTATCTCGACGACCCGTGCCGCAACCAGATGGGCTTTGCGGGCTGCGTCCACTGGAGCAAGCCCCTTCAATCGTGCAGCAAGATAAGCGCCATTGAAGCTGTCGCCAGCGCCGGTGGTGTCCACGGCCTGCGCCACAACGGACGGCACCGATGATCTTTCATTGCCGGTGACGACCAGAGCCGGTTCCGTACCGTCCTTCACGACGATCTCCTTCACGCCAAGCGCGGCAAGGCGATCTGCACAGGCACCAGCATCCTTGTCGCCGAAGAGCGCTTGTTCATCGGGGAACGTGGGCAGTGCAATATCCGCAATACGCATCGCTTCGCTGATGATGTCCTGCGCAACTTTCCGGTCGGGCCAGAGCTGGTGACGGAAATTCGGGTCGAATGCGATTCGCGAACCGGCGGCGCGGCACTTCCGCAAGACATCGAAAAACGTGTCGCGATGTTCGGGAAGGATGATGGCGATTGAAATGCCCGAAAAATAGATGATGTCGCGACCGGTCAGACTTTTTTCCAAGGCTTCGCGGTCACTGGCGAGACGCCGGGCGGCGGCGTCGCTGCGCCAATAGGTGAAGGAGCGCTCGGCACCGTTAAGCGTGATTGCGTAAAGACCGGGGTGAAGTCCGTCGATAACGGGGCTGTGAGCGATACCGATACCGTTCGATGTCAGAAATATGCGCTGCTTCTGGGAGAAGCTGTCTTCTCCAAATGCGCTCACATATTCGACAGGGTAGGACTTTTCCATCAGCGCCCGCATGTACCAAGCAGTGTTCAGCGTATCGCCCGCAAAACCCATGCGCCATTGATCGCCTTCATTGCCTGAAAGCTCGATCATGCACTCGCCGATAGATGCAAATCCGCCCATGTCAGTCTCCCTCACTTCCAATGGGGCTAACGCCTATACTAATTTGCCGCTATGTAAAATTGGTTTGTCGGCATTTGGTGATGACTGTCATCTGGTCTTTATCGACTTGCCACATTCATTGTGTAAGCATCCGCCGACCGCATCGACCTCAAAATCGGGATGGCTTTTCAAAAGCACGATGCATTACTGGATATTTTGGAGTTCCGTCGACGCCGTGTAGCGAACTTCGCCTAAGGATTTGACATGCGTTATGCGATTTATTTCACACCGCCATCCAACGATGCGCTTTTGAAGGTTGCCGCAAACTGGCTTGGACGAAGCGCGTTCAGCGGTGAGCCGGTAAAGATGCCGGCGATTCGCTCGCTTGCGACCGATGAAATCGCCAAGCTGACCGAAGAGCCGCGCCGCTATGGTTTTCATGCGACGATGAAGGCTCCATTCCGTCTGGATGAAAACCACACCGAAAACGATCTGCTTTCCGCATTGATGCATTTCGCCTCATCGGCGTCTCCTGTCACTATTCCTCGTCTGAAGCTTCACGCAATCGGGCCGTTCTTTGCACTCGTGCCGGAAGAACCCGTTGCCGAGTTGAACCAGCTCGCAAATGATGTTGTCGTTGCTTTCGACCGTTTTCGCGCGCCGCTCAATGAGGCGGAAATTGCAAAGCGGCGGCCGGAGCGTCTCAGCGAGACACAGCGGCACAACATCGAGCGCTGGGGCTATCCTTACGTTTTTGAGGAATTCCGCTTTCATATGACCCTGACCGGTCCGGTGGAGGAGAAAGACTGCGCTCGCGTGGAGCGTACGCTGGACGAGTTCTTCACGCCGCTGCTGGATGATGCTGTGGAGGTTGCGAATCTCGCTTTGTTCGTAGAACCTGAGAAAGGGGCTCCTTTCGAGATTCATTCGCTGCATCCTCTGACTGGCGGCAAGATAGCGTCAGCTCGGGCCTCACGAGCAGTTGGGAGGCCGTAGGCAATGGGAAATGAAACAGTTCTGTGCAATGCACGCATCGTGCTCGCCGATGACGTCGTTCTCGGATCCGTAAAACTCGTAGATGGCAAGATCGCCGATATCTCTACCGGTGCATCCAGTATCGGCGACGACATGGAAGGCGACTTCTTGACGCCCGGACTGGTTGAACTGCATACGGATCATCTCGAAGGGCATTATGCGCCGCGCCCGAAAGTGCGCTGGAATCCGATTGCTGCCGTGCAGGCGCATGACGCCCAGATTGCGGCCTCGGGGATCACCACCGTTTTCGACGCATTGCGCATAGGCTTCGATGATGACGCCGAGACGGGTATCGACGATATGCGCAAGCTTTCGTCGGCAATTGCCGAAGGCCGCGATGCTGGCCGGTTGCGAGCCGACCATTTCCTGCACTTGCGCTGCGAGGTTTCGGCGCCCGACTGTCTTCCGGCCTTCGAGCAATTCGGTAATCAGGCGCTGGTCAGACTGGTGTCCCTGATGGATCACGCGCCGGGGCAGCGCCAGTTCACGGATATCGAAACCTACAAGACCTATTTCATCCGCAAGCTGAAATTCTCGGAGGAAGAGTTCCGGCTCTATTGCGAGCGGCGTATAGGGCAGTCCCAGCAATATTCCGCGCCAACGCGCAAGGCGATTGCCGAACTGTGCCACCAACGCGGGGTTATTCTGGCGAGCCACGATGACGCGACGACAGAGCATGTCGCAGAAGCAAAGGCACAGGGGATACGCGTTGCCGAATTTCCCACGACACACACTGCGGCGAAGGCGTCAAAAGATTCCGGCATGTCGGTTCTCATGGGGGCGCCGAATGTGGTGCGCGGTGGTTCGCATTCGGGCAATGTCTCCGCACGCGAACTGGCTGAATCCGGAAATCTCGACATCATTTCGTCGGACTATATCCCGGCCAGCATGATGCAATCGGCGTTTTTTCTCGCAGATGTCGTCGAGAACATCTCGCTGCCTCAAGCCATTCGTCTGGTTTCTGCCAACCCTGCCCAGGCGGTAGGGTTGGAGGACCGTGGCGAGATCCTTGCAGGCAAGCGAGCTGATCTGGTTCGGGTGCAGATCGCCGATCATGTTCCGATCATCCGCACAGTCTGGCGGGAAGGGCGGCGGGTTATTTAACCCACCGAGATTGGCGTAGTCGGCTCCAGAGCCAACTTGCCATCATCCAGAATGTCGAGCTGCAGATAGCGATAGCTTTCAATGCTGAGGTGGGATGTTTTCGGGGAGTGCGGATGCGTCGCGGTCACCACGACGACGCAGGCGCCAGCAGTTTCTCCGGCAACGATACCGGCTGGCGCATCCTCGAACACAAGACAGTTGTGCGGATCGAAGCCAAGCCTTTTGGCTCCGAGCTGGAAACATTCAGGACTCGGTTTGCCGCGCTCCACATCTTCGGCAGAAACGATCATCTTTGGCATTGGCAATCCTGCCGCAGCGACGCGACGGCGTGCAAGTTCAAGCGGAGCCGAGGTTACAATCGCCCATCGGTCTTCCGGAAGCGAGCTCAGGAACTCGCAAGCGCCGTCGATGGGTGCGATACCGTCCAGATCCGCCATTTCAGCCTGAAACAAAATCTCAGCCTCGCGGATCGGGTCCACACCCGGCAGAGCGAGGCGGCGCACCGTTTCCACTGCCCGGACACCGTGGATGGTCGGCAGGAATGTGACCGGATCGATGCCATGGCGTATCGCCCATTCGCTCCACACGCGTTCGGTCGCTTCGATGGAGCTCAATATGGTGCCGTCCATGTCGAAGAGAAACGCATCGAATGATTTGCCGAAGGGGGAAAAGGAGGTCACGCCGAATTTCCTTGAACTGGAGCATGTCTCCCGAAAGTGGGAACCGGTTTCGGGATCAAGACATGCGTAAAACAGAAAGATGGAGCATTTCCAACGATTCAATCAAAACAGGAAATGCTCCGGCGAGATGAGAATCGGGAGAATGTTTGTGTACTCAATCATAGTGTGTAACTGAGGAGAAGACAGGGCATTCTACTCTCTGGAGCGACCAGAGTTTTCGTGTCGGGTATGAAAATTCTTCCTGGGTCACTATATTGAGCGCTGGTGATCGCAAGAGCGGCGAAACTTGATCATTTTGATCAATTGTGGCTTTTGGCATCATTCCGAAATTGAGCGGACGTCGAAAGTACCGATTGCGGCTGAATCGCATTCTCAGGATTGTTGTATAAATGACTGAAATAAAATCAAAAAAAAGCAACTATCCGGATGTCCGCTTTGCCGTTGCGCCCATGATCGACTGGTCGGACAGACATTGCCGGTATTTTCACAGGCTCTTTTCCAGACATGCACTGCTCTACACCGAAATGGTCGTGGCGGATGCCATTATTCATGGCCCACGCGATCGATTGCTCGGTTTTGATGCCGCAGAACATCCTGTGGCGCTACAACTCGGTGGTTCCGATCCGGTAAAGCTGAAAGAGGCTGCCAGGATCGCCGCCGATTACGGCTATGATGAAATCAATCTCAATGTCGGTTGCCCGTCTGATCGTGTCCAGTCCGGTACATTTGGGGCTTGTCTCATGCAGACCCCGGATGTGGTGGCGCGTTGCGTTTCAGCGATGAAGGAAGCCGTTTCCGTGCCGGTTACCGTCAAATGCCGTATTGGCGTTGACGATCAGGACGTGGAGGTTGCGCTGGACGCTTTGGCCGACTTCACGCTTGACGCTGGCGCCGATGCGCTTTGGGTCCATGCCCGCAAAGCCTGGCTGAAAGGACTGTCACCCAAGGAGAACCGCGAGATTCCGCCGCTCGATTATGATCGCGTCTATCGCCTCAAGGAACGGCTTGGCGAGGTGTTCGTCGGCATTAATGGCGGGATCAACACGCTTGATGAAGCCGAAACGCATTTGCGGAAGGTCGATGCAGTGATGCTCGGTCGCGCCGCTTATCATAATCCGGAACTGCTGGCAGAGGTGGATGCGCGTCTTTATGACGGCGAACAGGCCGATACTTCGATAGAAGATATCATCGATGAAATGTGCGCTTATACTGATCGCCACATCGCGGCCGGAGGCAGGCTTTCGCATGTGAGCCGCCATATGGTCGGGCTCTTTACCGGGCAGCCGGGCGCACGGCGCTGGCGACAGATACTGTCGACGGATGCCAGCAAACCGGGCGCAACCAGTGACGTTCTGCGTCAGGCTTATGCCGTGGTGACTGAAGCGGCGGCAGAAGCTGCCTAATCTATAAGAATAAGCTGGTCGCCGCGGACAGTGAATCCGCCGAGCGTTTGCAGAAAGTTCATGCCGAGCAGGCTTCCGGTCATCAGACCTTCCTTGGTCACCATGGCACGCACATTCTGGCGTTCAATATCGCCGATCTGCAACGTGGCAATGTTGATGACTGCTGCACTTGCCGTGCCATTGGCCGTCATGATCGGAACGGAATAGTTGAGCGAGGCGGTGTCGATGCCTGCGCGCTCGGCATCCTGCTGGGACAGGACGACCGAAGATGCGCCGGTGTCGACCAGAAAGTGAACCCGTTCGCCATTCACACGTCCGTTGACCTCGAAATGGCCATTCGCAGCCTTTGCAAGCGTGACGGTTAAGGCGCCATCGGCATTACGGCCCGAAATAGGGCTACCGGGGATCAGCCCGGCGGTGAACCGGCTCGCGGCGTCCTGCAACTCATAACGATACTGGTAGCCTGCAACGAGGCCGAGAATAATCACGGCCCACATGGCCATGTTGCGTGCAAAGTCGGTCAGCTTGATGCCGGAGCCAAGCAGACCGGCAGCAAGCACCACGCCCCATATGCCGAGATAGGCTGCACGGGCAAACACATCATTGTCCACGCCAAGCGTCGAGCCGCTGTCATTGTTGGACATCAGCAGCAAGACAACAATCGCGACTGCCGCAATAATGAGCCAGAAAAAGCGCCCCATCAGCCAATTCTCTTTTCTACAATAATCTCATGCCTGTCGGCGAGAAGCGCCCAGACGGCCATTCGCTCTTCTGCGCTCATGCTGGACCAGCGTGCAATCTCATCCAGCGTCCGGGCACAGCCAAGGCAGAAGCCGGTTTCAGTATCTATCGTGCACACCAATATGCACGGGGATTCGATGTTTGTCGTGTCCATGAATGCAATGTGGTTGCATCAAAGCGCCATGACAAGCCCGGCAAGAACGGCAAGGGAAGCGATCTGCTGTGCCGCGCCCAATGTATCGCCCGTCTGTCCGCCAATTTTTGCCATGCAAAGTCTGGCAAAGCCCAAAAGCAGAACTGTCGCCAGCACAAGCGCGTTGATGAGCGAGAGAAACCCGCCCGCTGGTATGAGCGTAAAAACAAGAAGGACCAGCCCGATCCCGAAACCGCAAACGACAGTCTCCCATTGTGGCTGGCCCATGCTGTCGGACAGTCCGCCGGGACGTACGGAAGGCAGGGCGTGCCAGAATGCCAGCATAGCTGCGCGGCTCGCCCCTTCGCAGCCGATCAGGGCAAGTGCAGCATATCCCGCGCCCGCACGGTCTATGATCGCCATCAGCAAAGCCGCTTTCACGCCGACAAAGACAATCAGCGTCAGCGCGGCGAAAGTCCCGATGCGGGAATCTTTCATAATGTCCAGTCGGCGATCTCGCGACGAAGCTCCGAAAAAGCCATCGGCAGTATCGCCCAGACCGTCTTCGTGGAGCGCGCCGGTCATTGCCGCCAAAGCGCCAATTGCAAGCAACGCGCAGGCAAGGGGAGGCAAGTTCAGTTTATGACCGGCAAAAAGTACAGCGCCAGCCAGCAGGCCCAACACTGCTCCTGCGAGCGGAAATGCGCGGGCGTTGCGGGGCAACGAATCATCACCATTCTCGAACCAGCTTTGTGGAAGCGGCAAGCGGCTCAGAAAGCCCAGGCTCCGGATCGTGTCGCCAATGAGACTATTTCGCTGCAAGTGACTGTTCCACTTTGTTTCCTGAGCCGAGCACTCGCGATATTTCACCCCAATGTTGCTTCAACTCAAAGAGGTGATTTGAAAATTCGCGTCAGTGCTTATAGGACGAGCCCAACGATTTTACACCTCCCATCATTGATTGGACTGAACCTATGAGTGCCAGCGGATTACCTTTTGACGATTTCCGAGAACTGATCCGAAATCTGCCTGGTCCCGACCTGGGAGCGGAAAGGGCTGTTCGCGAGCGTGAGGCTACACTGACCAAGCCTGCTGGTTCGCTCGGACGCATGGAAGAGATCGTGGCTTGGCTTGCCGCATGGACCGGCAAGCGCACACCGCAGATCAATCGCCCGCTGGTCGCGGTATTTGCTGGCAATCACGGCGTTACAGCCAAGAATATCACCCCGTTTCCGCCAAGCGTGACGGCACAGATGGTCGAGAATTTTGCCGCCGGTGGCGCAGCAATCAACCAGATCTGCATCGCCAACGATCTTGGGCTAAAGGTTTTTGATCTGGCGCTCGAACACCCGACAGGGGATATTACGGAAGAGCCGGCCATGGACGAGCGCACCTGTGCTGCGACCATGGCCTTCGGCATGGAAGCGATTGCCGGTGGAACCGATCTCTTGTGCATCGGCGAAATGGGGATCGGCAATACCACGATTGCAGCGGCGATTGCGCTGGCGCTCTTCGGCGGTACGGCGGAAGACTGGGTAGGGCCCGGCACAGGCTCGACGGGTGAACTGCTGCAGCGCAAGATTGCGGCCGTGCGTCAGGCCGTGGCCTTCCATCAGGCACATCTGCAGGATCCGCTGGAAGTGTTGAGCCGTCTCGGCGGTCGTGAAATTGCGGCCATGGCCGGTGCAATTCTGGCAGCACGCATGGAGAAAATTCCGGTTATCGTCGATGGCTTTGTGGCAAGCGCTGCCGCTGCTGTTCTCTATGCTGCCAATCCGGAAGCCATCGACCATTGCCTGTTCGGTCACGTTTCCGCCGAGCCCGGCCATCGCAAGCTTCTGGAGAAGATGGGCAAGCAGCCACTTCTCGATATGGGTATGCGTCTTGGTGAAGGAACCGGCGCGGCGCTCGCTGCGGGTATCGTCAAGGCAGCAGCGCTGTGTCATAGCGGCATGGCCACGTTCGAGCAGGCTGGAATATCCGGTTCGAAATAACGGACACCATCATCGTCAAAAAAGCCCGCCATATGGCGGGCTTTTCTTTGGAGCGCATTTCGATCTGATTGAACCAGATCGGCGCTCTAAACTCTTTTATTTGAAGCACAATCTTGATCGTCTTCATTTCACTCCGGTCGATTGTGCTCTAAATCAACAGCTCGAAAGCGTCAGTTGTTATCTTTGTCGAGCACCATGTAATCGAGCGGCAATTCGGTGGTGTACTTGATTTGCTCCATGGCAAAAGAAGAAGACACGTCGCGAATTTCGATCTTGCTGATGAGGCGCTTATAGAACGCATCATAGGCGCCGATGTCCGGCACAGCCACGCGAAGCAGATAATCCACATCACCGCTCATGCGGTAGAATTCGATGACTTCAGGGAATTCCTGAACCACTTCGGAAAAGCGCTTCAACCATTCATGGCTGTGGGAGCTTGTGCGTACCGACACGAAGACTGTCACCCGCGCATTGACGCGAATGGGATCAAGAATGGCGACACGGCGCTTGATGACGCCATCTTCTTCAAGTTTCTGGATGCGGCGCCAGCATGGCGTCGTAGAAAGGCCAACTTTCTTGGCAACGTCTGCCACCGCAAGTGTCGCGTCTTCCTGCAATAAGCGCAGTATCTTTCTGTCGAGCCTGTCCATGCGTTTCCGTTCCCGGTTTTAGAAATCGTTTCCCGAACTTTGCGAATAGGTGAAACGTCATACCTTATGGTTCGCAATGAACCGAAGTTACAGGAAAAATTTTCTGATGAAAACGAAAGGAGTAAAAATTATTTATCGTTGGCGAGCAGGTGTCGGACTTTTGCCTGAAGAACAGGCACGACTTCCGCGTCAAACCACGGATTTCGCTTGAGCCAGCCGCTGTTGCGCCAGGACGGGTGAGGCAGGGGCAGCGCGATTCGTCCTGCCGGAATGGGCGTTTCCATGAAATGCCGCCAGTTCTTGACGGTTTCAGTCAGATTGCGGCCCCGATAGTCGGGCAAGTGATAGGCAAGGGCGTATTGTCCGACGACCAGAATGAATTCTAGCTGCGGCATCGCTGCGAAAACACGATCGTGCCAGGTCTGGCGGCACTCGCGGCGCGGTGGAAGATCGCCGCCATGCTTGTCATAACCGGGAAAGCAGAAACCCATCGGGACGATGGCAAAGCGTGAAGGATCATAAAACTCTTCACGTGATACGCCGAGCCATTGCCGCAGGCGATCCCCGGACGGGTCGTTGAACGGCAGGGAAGTGTTGTGCACGCGAATGCCGGGAGCCTGACCGCAAATGGCAATTCTCGCTGTATCCGAGACAATACAGACGGGATTGGGCTCGTGGGGCAAGGGCGGCAGAAACTGCGGTGTGTCGCGACAGATACGGCATGCCCGGATCGAGTGACTGAGCTCGTCCAGTTTTTCCATGAATTCCATCAAAGAATTCCATCAGTTTCGGGGCAGGATCATTTCAATGAGGGTCTGAATACGGTCCCTTATATAGGTAAATGCATCGCCGATTACAGCCAGGGGTGCTTTGCGGTCGGACAGCTGGTCGTCTTTGAGGTCGCGATTTTCCTTGCGCCATAGGGACGGTTGCTCGAACTGCCCGGCCCAAATACCGCGCCGGTTGCTGCGTGCATCTCTTTCCTCACGTCGATAGTCGCCATAGGAGACGGCCCAGCCCTGTTCGACCATCCAGCGGTTGAGGTCGGTCTCTCCGAGATGGCAGCGCGCCAGATCGCGATTATACTGATCTCGCCCTTCCTTCTCGCACCGAATCGGGGACTTTCCGATTCTGCCCCGCAAGATGTTGCGAGCTTCCTTGCCGCAGTCGTAAGGAAGTTCCGCCCGGATGCATTGCTGTTGCATCTCCGGCGCGTCGATCCCCTTGAGGCGTATATGTATCTTGCCGAGGACCACAGTGTCGCCGTCGATCACATAGACGGGCCCGGTCATTGCTTCTTTTGGAGCAGATTGGATCGGCAGATAGGCGATCAATACGGCAAGAAAAGAAAAAAGTAATATAGTCAATAAGATGCTGCGAAAGCTTATGCCATTGCTTTTGCGGGCCGGGCGATAAGGACGTCTGTAAGGGCGACGGTATTTGCTCATAGGTGGCTTCCCGACTCCCCGGCATCCTAGATTTTATGTCAGACTGCGAGCTCGTATCGCTCACGTCAACAAGTGCAGATTATTGACCGCAACAACAGTCAGTTTGTTGTCAAACGGCAACAGTCTTTACCGTTGCTTTAGGCTAGAAAGAGCTAAGGTACATTTTGCCCATTTCCCGCCACAAACAGGCGTCACCGATCAAGGAAAGGCAGAAGCCATCAAAATATCGGGAGCCGGTAAGCTCCAACGGGATAGGCAGGAATGACGAAGGGCGCGTTGTTGCACGGCAAACGGATTGGGAACAGGATCAACCATGTTCACGCACCCTTTATTCTTTCCAATGATGGTAAGGCTTTTTTCGGCCAAGATCGGGTCTCAGTCTTGACGAAAACGGCGTGCATTCTGTCCTCGATGAATGTTTCCTCCACTGAGTGTGAAAGACAAGCGTTGTGATGCGTATCCGCAGTTTTTCATATAGCGCCCTAGCTATGGCCCTCGGCTTGGCCATTGCCTGTAACAGCGCCTTTGCTTTCGACCTCAATGACGATTCCGAAAAGTCGAGAAGCCCGTTCGAGCTCTTCAAATTCGGCTTCTCTGCATACAAGAACGGTCATAAGGACGAGGCGATCAAGGCACTGCGCTATGCTGCGGACCGCGGCCATCAGGGCGCAAAGTGGAAACTGGCGCGCATGTATGCCGATGGCGATGGCGTGGCGGAAAATGACTACGAAGCCTACAAGATTTTTGAGAAGATCGTTCGCGAAGGCTCGGAACCAGGCTCGGAAAACGACTCCTATGTGGCTGACGCCCTCGTTGCACTTGCAGGTTATGTAAAGCGCGGCATTCCAGGATCGCCGGTCAATGCCAATCCGGGCATGGCGCGCAATCTTTATGTGCAGGCCGCCTCAAATTTCGGTGATTCTGCTGCCCAGTTCGAGCTTGGCAAGATGCTGCTCGACGGCGACGGTGGAGAGCGCAATTCTGTTCAGGCCGCTCGCTGGTTCCAGCTTGCAGCCAAGAAGGGCAATGCCGGTGCGCAGGCCATGCTCGGCAACATGCTGTTTCAGGCAGGAAAGACCGTTCGAGGCCTTGCCATGATGACGGCGGCTTTCGAACGCTGCCCGACCGAAGATTGCCCCTGGATACGCGATATGCAGGAACAGGCATTCTCGATCGCCGGTGAAGCCGACCGCCGTAACGCGGTTGCTCTCTCCAGTGACTATGCCACCAAAGGCGATTTTTGATCCTCGTCTTGATTTAGAGCATTTCCAGCAAAAGTGCGAAGCGGTTTTGCGTAGGGGAATGCGTAAAAACAAATAGTTAGAGTGGTTCCAGAGGTCTGTTTTAACTGGAGCCGCTTTAGTGTCTGTTCTCAGACCGAAAGCGTTATCGTCACCGGCACATGATCGGATGGCTTTTCCCAGGCACGGACGTGCTTTTCCACATCACTCGATATGAAACGATTGGCCGCCTCCGGCGACAGCATCAGATGGTCGATGCGGATGCCGTTGTTCTTCTGCCATGCACCGGCCTGATAATCCCAGAACGAGTAAATCCCGCTATCGTCGGTCGACGCACGGATAGCTTCGGTAAAGCCCAGATTTTCAAGCTTGCGGAATGCCTGGCGTGATTGCGGCAGGAAGAGCGCGTCGCCGATCCACTGGCCGGGGTTCCTGGCGTCCTCTGGCTCAGGAATGACGTTATAGTCGCCGGCGAGCACAAGAGGCTCCTCAAGGGTAAGGCGTTCCTTCGCCCATAGTTCAAGCCGCTGCATCCACGAAAGCTTGTAAGGAAATTTCTCGGTGTCCACCGGGTTACCATTCGGCAGATAAAGCGAAACGACGCGAACGACGCCCTTGTCCGTCGAATAGACGCCTTCGATGAAACGCGCCTGCTCATCGCTATCATCACCCGGAAGGCCACGATTGACTTCATCCGGTGATTTCTTGGACAGAAGTGCGACGCCGTTGAAGCCCTTTTGACCGTGTGTTTCCACATGGTAGCCGAGCGCCTCAATCTCCAGACGTGGAAACTGATCGTCGACCGATTTGATTTCCTGCAGGCAGGCGATATCGGGCGAAGACTCCTTCAGCCAATGCTGGAGGTTGTCGATGCGGGCCTTGACGCCGTTAATGTTCCACGTAGCGATTTTCATATCCCTATGATTATGCGGTTGGAGGGGTGAGGGCAAGCAGGACGCAATCTTGCGTCACAGCTTTTCAATCGCAGCAATTTCAATATTCGCGAATATTTCGGCGCTGAACTATTTGTATTGGCGGTTTTGCGTTCCTATTTGCTCATGAACAGGAGCCAAACAGGAGATATTCGAATGTTCGACGCCAAGAAACTTCTCGAACAGTTTCTGGGATCGCAAGTACCCGGTACGTCGGGAAGCGTCCGCGACAAGGCCGGGCAGGTTACAGGCCTGGCAAAGAAGAACCCGCTTGCGACGGGCGCCATCGCCGCCGCTATCCTCGGTACGAAGACCGGGCGCAAGCTCGCGGGCAATGTGGCGACCGTCGGCGGCATCGCTGCCATCGCCGGATTGGGATATCTCGCCTACAAGAACTACAAATCCGGTCAGGCACCGCAGACGGCAGAACAGCCGGTCGCGAAGGAGCCTGAACTTCTTCCGCCGCCCCCGGCCGATTCTCCGTTCCACCCGCAATCTCCCGCAATGAGCAACAGTTTTGCGCTGACGCTCGTACAGGCGATGATTGCCGCTGCGAAAGCCGACGGCCATATCGACGATGCCGAGCGCGCTCGCATCATGGAGAAAGTGAAAATTTCCGGTCTCGATGATGAGGCGGAAGCCTTTCTTGCGAAAGAGCTTGCCGATCCGGTCGATCTCGATGTTCTGGTCTCAGCCGCACAGACTGAAGAGCAGAAGGTCGAGCTTTATACGGCTTCGCGCCTTGCAATAGACCCGGATAACCGGGCTGAACGCGGGTATCTGGATATGCTGGCCGGTCGCCTCGGCCTGCCGGATGCATTGGTGGACCATATCGAAGCGACCGTCGCTTCGGTGAAGGTTTGAGGCTGTTTATTCTCGCGCATTATTAAAAAAACGGCCGCCATATGGCAGCCGTTTTTGAATTTCGTATGGTGCGCGCCAGTCAGATGGCGAAGCTGGTTCCGCAGCCGCAGGACGAAGTGGCATTCGGATTGCGGATCTGGAAAGACTGTCCCATCAGATCATCGACGAAATCGATTTCCGAGCCGTCCAGATAGGGAACGGAAATGGAATCGATCAGCACCTTGGCTCCAAGCTTCTCGATGATGATATCGTCATCGGCCTGCTCATCGACCAAGTCGTATTTATAGGAGAAACCGGAACACCCGCCGCCTTCGACCGAAACGCGAAGTGCAGTCTTTCCCGGTTCCGATCCGAGAATCTTGGCGATCCGCTTTGCTGCGGAATCTGAGACGGTAATGTCTGTCATCTGCCTTGTTCCGTTTGCAATTGCGAATATCGAACCGGGTGATTTCTCCAGATTTCCGATAGCCGCATACTTGCCTTCATGATTAGCTGATAGCTATGAACGCGAACCGCGGAAGTCAATGTCTGTACTGGGTCCGCACCAATTTGGCGTAATCATATTACAGTGAAGGATGCATCGCAATGTCGCTGGAAGGAATAGGCTTTGGTTATCGCGAACGCGCGCCCTATGCCTGTGATCCTGCACGAAGCCGTGGTCGTCTGGTTCCTGAGCCGGAGAGCCCGACACGCACACCATTCCAGCGCGACCGGGACCGCATCATCCATTCCACGGCTTTCCGCCGTCTGAAGCACAAGACGCAGGTTTTTATCGCACATGAGGGCGATCATTACCGCACACGTCTCACGCATACGATAGAGGTCGCCCAAATCGCCCGCGCGTTGGCTCGGGCATTGCGGCTCGATGAAGACCTTGCCGAAGCCGTGGCGCTTGTTCATGATTTCGGGCACACGCCCTTCGGTCATACCGGCGAGGAAGCGCTCAACGAGCGCATGAAGCCATTCGGTGGCTTCGATCATAACGCGCAGTCGCTCAGGATCGTGACCAAGCTTGAGCATCGATATGCCGATTTCGATGGGCTCAATCTTTCATGGGAGACGCTGGAAGGGCTGGTCAAGCACAACGGGCCTCTGTTGGGTGCCTATGCGCCCCATCCAGATGTTTCTGTTCCGTTGCCGATCCTCGATTTCAATGAACGCTACGACCTTGAACTTACGCGGTTCGCCAGTATGGAAGCGCAATGTGCGGCCATTGCCGATGATATCGCTTATAATGCCCACGATATTGACGATGGCTTGCGAGCAGGGCTTTTGAGCCTCGATGCGCTTGACGAAGTGCCATTGACGAAACGCCTGCTCGATCTCGTGCGGACGCGTTATCCCGATCTCGATCCTGTTCGTACCGGACATGAACTGGTGCGCAGGCAAATCACCATCATGGTGGAAGATGTGATCGAGGAGGCTCAGCGCCGTCTTGCGGCAGCGAAGCCGCAAAGTGTGGAAGACGTGCATGGTCAGTCGCACGCACTGGTAGGTTTTTCGGATGCCATGCGCACCGACGAAAAAGTGCTGAAGCGTTTTCTCTTCAAGAACCTCTATTTCCACGAAAGCGTCGTTGTGCACAGGCACGCTGCCGACAAGATTCTTCAAGACCTTTTCGATGCCTGTTTTGCCGACCCAATGATCATGCCGCCGGAATGGCAATCGGGCTGCGAGACGCTGGATGAAGCATCGCGGGCACGACGGATAGCTGATTATCTTGCCGGGATGACTGACAATTATGCGGTGCGAGAACACCGACGATTGTTTGACCACACACCCGATTTAGCTTAATCGGGGCCAAACGAAGCGGCATCTATCGGCAAATTGACCGGATCCCGCACTTTATTGGAACGAGCCGACACCGGAAAAGCAGGACTAAAAGCCCGGCGTAAGCCTGACAGGACAGACCATGAATATCTTTGCAGATTTCGACGCACGTATCAAAAAGACGTTGCAAGATATTGATCTGAAACCGAAAGACGGTGGCGAACTCGACCTTTCGCGCATCGGTGTCGAGCCACCGCGAGATGCTTCCCATGGCGATATTGCAACCAATGCTGCAATGGTGCTCTCCAAGGCTGTTGGTGAAAACCCGCGCGAACTTGCCGTTCGGATAGCTGAAGCTCTTGCCTCGGATGAAGATGTCGAAACTGTCGATGTCGCAGGTCCGGGTTTCATCAATCTGCGCCTCAAGGCCACTTATTGGCAGCGTGAACTTTCGTCGATGCTGAACGAAGGTACGGATTTCGGACGCTCCAAGCTTGGTTCCGGCTTGAAGGTGAATGTCGAATATGTTTCGGCAAACCCTACTGGACCCATGCATGTGGGCCATTGCCGTGGCGCAGTTGTGGGCGATGTTCTGGCCAATCTGCTCCAATTCGCAGGCTATGACGTGGTCAAGGAATACTACATCAACGACGCCGGGGCACAGATCGATGTGTTGGCGCGTTCCGCGATGCTGCGCTACCGCGAAGCGCTCGGCGAGAGTGTCGGCGAGATTCCGGCTGGTCTTTACCCTGGCGACTATCTCGTTCCGGTAGGGCAGGAACTTGCCAAGGAATTCGGTAACAAGCTTCTGGAAATACCGGAAGCCGAAGCGCTCGCTCTGATCAAGGATCGCACGATCGATGCCATGATGGCGATGATCCGCGCCGATCTCGATGCGCTCAATGTGCATCATGATGTGTTCTTCTCCGAGCGGAAGCTGCATGTGGATCACGCACGGGCGATTCGCAATGCAATCAACGATCTGACGCTCAAGGGCCATGTCTACAAGGGCAAGCTCCCGCCTCCGAAGGGCCAGCTTCCGGAAGACTGGGAAGACCGGGAGCAGACATTGTTCCGTTCGACGGAAGTGGGCGACGATATCGATCGTCCGCTGATGAAGTCCGATGGCGCTTTTACTTATTTTGCCGGCGACGTCGCGTATTTCAAGGACAAGTACGATCGCGGTTTCAACGAGATGATCTATGTGCTGGGCGCCGACCATGGTGGCTATGTCAAGCGTCTGGAAGCGGTTGCGAGAGCGGTTTCCGATGGCAAGGCCAAGCTGACGGTGCTGCTCTGCCAACTGGTCAAGCTGTTCCGTGATGGCGAACCTGTGCGCATGTCGAAGCGGTCGGGCGAGTTCATAACGTTGCGCGAGGTCGTGGATGAAGTCGGCCGCGACCCTGTTCGTTTCATGATGCTTTACCGGAAGAACGACGCGCCGCTGGATTTCGATTTTGCCAAGGTGACCGAGCAGTCGAAGGACAATCCGGTCTTCTACGTGCAATATGCTTCGGCGCGTTGTCACTCGGTTTTCCGTCAGGCCGCCGATCAGCTTGGTCTTGCCGATCTGGACCGAGTCGGCATGGGCGCGCATTTCGACAAGCTGACCGATGAGAGCGAAATCGCGCTCGTTCGCAAGCTTGCGGAATATCCGCGTCTGATCGAGGCTGCGGCCGTCCATCAGGAGCCGCATCGGCTTGCTTTCTACCTTTATGACCTCGCCAGCGCGTTCCATTCACAGTGGAATAGAGGCACAGAGAACCCGGACTTACGTTTTATTAAGGTTAACGATCCAGACTTGTCGCTAGCCAGGCTAGGGCTGGTACAGGTTGTTTCCGATGTGCTGCGTTCCGGATTGACGATAATCGGTGCGGACGCTCCAACGGAAATGCGCTAGAGTATAGTTTGAAGGTGAAGGCCTTTTGAGACGGATTATACTCGAAGATTGGTCATCGCAATGTGCGGACCGCGAAATGCGGTTCGAGATGTTTTCGGTGACCACTCGGCTGTCACGAAGCTGTTCAGGTCGAAAGACTGATTGAAGGCAAAGGTTGGCAAGTCGAACAGGTGGGAGGCCATAATGAACGCAAGTCATTGGTCTTCCTTCTGGCGCAGGAAACTTCCGTCAACTTTTGCCCACATTGCCTCGCTACAAAGCAATGTATGGAGACGTCTTGCGACGTCCAGGGTTTGAGTTAGGAACACGTTATGACGGACAGCAGTGCAAATCCCCGTAATTACGGCGAGCGTCCGTTGCACGAAGACGATCCGCTGATGGAATTGTCGCGGATCATGGACTTCGGCACGCCTGCTGATGATAACGTCGCTTGGAACGAGCGCCGCCCCACTCATTTCGGGAATACTCACTTTGAGGATGATCGAACAGATCCGGGCTTCGATCCATCGCTGGATCTGGAGCGCGAGCTGCTCGGCGGCTTCAATGATTATTCTCAGCCTACGGACCAGTCACATTCCCAAGCGACACCGACGCACGACGATTCCTATCGGGCGGGTGAAGCTCTGATTCATGAGGAAGAACTTGCGTCTGCTCTGGAAGACGAACTTGATCTTCAGATGAGTGAGGATGAACAGGCACCAGCATTGGAAACGCCATCATTCGAAACACTGGAGTTCGAGGAAGCGGACCGCACAGAACCTGTGCCGCAATTCGATTACAACGATTACTCGGCTGCGCGCGATTCGAGCGGCGAGGGTTACGCTGCGTCGTCGGTCTACAGCCGCCGGGAAACCGTAGAGCCGCTACATATCGATCAAAATGACTACGATCCGACGGTCTATCAGCCAGCCATAGAGCCGCATGAAGAGGCTTACCAGCCTGCACGCGAGCACGACTGGAATGTTCAGGCCGTGGAGCCTGCTGAGCAGTCCTATGCCGCCGTCACAGCGCCGGTTTCGCTTGAGGACGAACTGGAAAATCTGCTGTTCGGCGACGAGCCGCAGCCGGTGTCCCACGACGCGACGTACTTTTCACATGTTGCGCCTGCAGAAGCGACAAGTGTCCAGCACGACACGGCGGCGGTGCACAATCATGTTTATCAGGATGGGCCAGAGCTGGACGACCTGCATTTCGACGATTTGCAGCTCGATGAGCAGACCTATGATGATGAACCTCAGTCTGCCGCACCAGTTGCGCCACTCGAAGCCTACGCCCCACAGACAGTTCCTGCGGGATACCCGTATTACACGCGGAGCAATTTCTCCTCGGGAGTTGCAGGACAAGATGCGGTAGTGACGACGACGCAGGCTGATTATGCGCCTGTTGCAGGTTCAACCTCCTCTCATGACGATGATGACGATTTCTCTTTCGATGACGACTTCTCGTTCGACATTGAAGAAGCACCGGCTGCAATTGCCGCCGAAGGAACAGAGGATGATCTTCCCGAATTGGCTGAGATCAGCCTTTCGGAAGACGATTTTGGGTTTGAACCATCAGGCGATGTTTCCAAAATCCAGGACGAGAATGCCTTCGGCGAAGATGATTTCTTTACGGAAGACGATCTCGACCTGAGCACGGAAACTGAAGAGGAAACCGCTGCTTACGCGCATGCGGTGCGTCCGGACGAGGATTACCGGTCATCACCGGCTGCGTTCTCGCAGTTCGGAAGCACGCATACGGCTGCGGTCAGTGCTCCGGCACCCGAAGTCGAAACCTTGAGTGTGGCCGAAGAAAAGGTCGAGCAGACGCATTCCCTCGATCTGCCTGACGTCAGCTACGGCGAAGAAGAGCCCAATGCCGGTCTGACTGATCTTGAAGCGGAATTCGCGGAAGTCTTCAACACCGTCGGAACTGATGATTCGGCGAAATCCGACGCGCAGAGCGAGGCTGACAGGGCTTTTGAGGATATATTCCGCGAAAGTGCTTCCAGCTATCTGCCAAGTTCCGGCGCCAGCCTAGGTGCCGCTGTCGGCGCTGCTGCAATGGGCGTCGGTGCTGCCGCCGCTGCGGGAGCATATGGCCGTTCGCAGACGGCTCAGACGCCAGCACAGCCAAAAGCCTCCAACCCGTTGGGCAATGAAGACGATTTCTACAACCATTGGGCGGCTCAGGGTGCACAGACCTTTGAAGGTGGCGACTATGGTGAACGCGCTGCGATGCAGCCGGAAGATGATCTCGGCAGTGCTGCCGAGGCCTATCGTAATCGTCCGGTCCGTGGCCGCCGTGGCCTTATTCTGGCCAGTGTGGCTGGCGTGGCGGTGCTTCTTGGTGGGATCGGCTATCATTTCATCGGAGGAAGCGGTTCCGGCGAGCCGGTTGTGATTCGTGCTGACAATCAGCCGATCAAGATGCAGCCGGAAAATCCGGGCGGTGCAACAGTGCCGAACCAGGACAAGGCAGTTTATGACCGTGTTGCCGGTACCTTGCCGAATAATCCGGAACAAAAATCCCTGATTACTTCCGGTGAAGAGCCGGTGGACATTTCGGGCACGGACGACGGCGAGAACATGGCGGACAACACGCCAGATGAACAGCCAGTGGCGAATAATGCTCCGGCCGAGAATCAAAACACGAACCACAACGCGCCATTGGTTCAGCCGCGCGAAGTGGAAACCATGATCGTTCGTCCGGATGGTTCTATCGTCCAGCCGTCTCCGGCTCCGCAGGAAATGGCCTCGCAGCTGCCTCCGGCAAACACCGCGCAGCCATCGGCTCCAACCGGCAGTGATGAAATCGGCGCGCTGGCGGCTGGCAATGCGCCTGCAGAACCAGTCGCGCAGGCACCGGAATCGGCACCGGCTCCCCAGGCACAACAGCCTCAGCCTGCTGCGGAAGCTCCACGTCTTCCGGCCCGCGCTCCGGTGGTGCCGTCAAGGCCAGCTGAACAGCCGGTCAACATCGTCGGCAATGTTGCGCAGCGCACGCAGGCGGCTGCAGCGGCGAGTTCAGCCGCTGCCACGGCTGCTCCACAGGTTGCATCCGCAGCGGGAGCAGGCGGTTACTTCATCCAGATCGCTTCGCAGCCATCTGCGGAGCTGGCACAGAAATCCTATGCCAACATGGCCCAGAAATATGGCAGCGTGATCGGTGGCCGTAGCGTCGACATCAAGCGTGCCGACATTCCGGGCAAGGGGACTTACTATCGTGTCCGCGTTCAGGGTGGCTCCAAGGAAGATGCATCCGCACTTTGCGGACGCCTCAAGTCTGCGGGCGGTAGCTGCTTCGTGACGCAGTGATTTATCAGACACTGAATATTGAAAGGGCGGCTTCGGTCGCCCTTTTTCATGGTCCACTACCAAGCCCTGATTTTTTCGGCTAAACCGAAACAGGGATACTTGAGTACAGCATTTCCAGACGATTTGAAGGACGAGCGCATGAAAGAGTGCAAGGCATGGATTGCCGGTGTGTCGGGAACGAAACTTACTCAGGACGAAATCGCGTTTTTCCGCGATGAAAGGCCCTGGGGCTTCATCCTTTTTGCGCGCAATGTCGAAAGTCTGGAACAGGTTTCCGAGCTGACGGCGCATATGCGTGACCTGACGGGCCGTGATCAGACGCCGGTTTTCATCGATCAGGAAGGTGGGCGCGTGCAGCGCCTTCGCCCGCCGCTCGTTCCCAATTATCCCTCGGCCTCCGAGATCGGTGCGATCTACGCGCGTGATCGCGAAGCGGGACTTCGCGCAGCATGGCTTCATGCCCGGCTGCATGCATTCGACTTGCTGAAGGTTGGTGTCAATGTGGACTGCCTGCCGGTTCTGGACGTGCCAGTCGAGGGTGCACATGATGTCATCGGTGCGCGAGCCTATTCCAAGAACCCGCATGCGGTTGCCGAAATGGGACGGGCTGCTGCTGAGGGCTTGCTTGCCGGTGGTTTGCTACCTGTAGTCAAGCATATGCCGGGGCATGGCCGTGCGTTTGCCGACACGCACAAGGAACTGGCGCGCGTCACCGTTCCTCTCAATGAACTGGTCGCGCATGATTTCGTGCCATTCAAGGCGCTCAACGATCTGCCGATGGCAATGACGGCTCATGTCGTGTTCGATTGCATCGACCCACAGCGTCCATCCACGATGTCACCGACTGTCATCAATACCATCATTCGCGATGTCATCCAGTTCGATGGTCTCGTCATGAGCGACGATATTTCCATGAAGGCGCTCTCGGGCGGACTGGGCGACATAGCAGACGGCATCATCGGTGCCGGTTGCGACATGGTTCTCTATTGCGCAGGCGTGATGGACGAACTGAAGGAAGTTGCAGCGCGTGTGCCGGTTCTGGAGGGCAAGGCGAAGCGCCGTGCCGATCTGGCCGAAGTCTATGCGGGCGATCCCGATCTTTCCGACGAGGACGAACTGCGTGCAGAATTCAACGCCATGTTCGAACTGATAGCGTAATCGTCAAAACTTGGTAAACTGAGATGGTCGGCGGGCTGATCCTCCGGTGAAATACTATCGACAGGGAAACGGGTTTGGCGGCATCGGGAGCAGACACAGACGGCAAAGACGGCACGCTCGTGCCGATGGATGCGCTGTGGCAAGGTGATCCCGAGCGCAGCGAAAGCGAACCGTCTCTTCTCGTCGATGTGCAGGGATTTGAAGGTCCTCTGGATCTGCTGCTCCATCTTGCGCGGAGCCAGCGCGTCGATCTTGCCCGTATCTCCGTTCTGGCGCTCGCGGAGCAATATCTAGAATTTGTGGAAAAGGCACGCGTGTTGAGCCTTGAACTTGCAGCCGACTATCTCGTCATGGCTGCCTGGCTCGCCTATCTCAAGTCGAAGCTGCTGATCCCGAAGCAACAGGGCGATGACGGAGCAACAGGCGAAGAATTGGCGGCGTCGCTGCACTATCGCTTGAAGAGGCTTGAAGCCATGCGCGATGCGGCGGCGAAGCTCGTCAATCGCAGCCGGCTGGGGCGCGATGTCTTCGCGCGCGGCATGCCGGAAATGGTCATGGTGGACAGAACCAGCCAGTTTTCTGCGACATTGTACGACCTTCTCACCGCCTATGCTTCACAGCGACAGCGACAGGCCGTGTCGCAGGTGCAAATCGCCAAGCGTGCAGTCTGGTCGCTGAAAGAGGCACGGGTGGCGCTCGTGCGTTTGATGGGAACGGTTGGAGACTGGGTTTCTCTCGACCGGTTCTTGATCGATTATGCGCTTTCACCGCGCGAGAGGGCCTCGGCACTTGCGAGTTCCTTCGCTGCCAGTCTCGAGCTGGTGCGTGAAGGCAAGCTGGAAGTCAGGCAAAACGCTCCGTTCGAGCCGATCTATATCAGGGCTACGGTAGATATCAGCGAATTGGATGAGGACGAGGATGTCTGAGGCGGAACGTCAAAATCTGGCTGAAATTGATAGCGATGATTATCTGATGGAGGAGGAAGCTTCCGTCTCGACGCAGGGGCTCGCTGAGCTCGCACGTATTGTGGAAGCCATTGTTTTCGCATCTTCCGAACCTGTATCCGAGCGCGCATTGGCGGAACGCCTGCCTGCCAATGTGGAGGTTGCGCCTGTTTTGAAGCATTTGCAGAAAATATACGAAACGCGTGGCGTGCACCTTGTTCAGGTCGGCAATGCATGGGCGTTTCGCACTGCGCCCGATCTCGCCTTTCTCATGAGTCGCGAAGCTGTCCAGCAGCGCAAACTGTCTCGCGCTGCGATGGAAGTGCTGGCCGTCATCGCCTATCACCAGCCGGTAACGCGCGCCGAGCTGGAAGATATTCGCGGTGTCGAAACTTCAAAGGGCACACTTGACGTCCTTATGGAGACCGGCTGGATTAAGCTGCGCGGTCGCCGGCGTACTCCCGGTCGTCCGGTCACCTATGGGACGACGGAGTCGTTTCTTGACCATTTCGGCCTTCCCGAAATCCGGGATTTGCCCGGACTGGAGGAGTTGCGCGGGGCAGGGCTTCTATCCGCACGCATGCCATCGAGTTTTGCAGTTCCGGTGCCGAATTTAGACCCGGATGAACTGACGGAAGACGAAGAGCCGCTCGAAGATATCGATCTGGAAAGCCTTGGCCTGCTCGCCCCACGTGGTGAATAGTCTCACCCCGGTCTTTGGAGCCAATTTTATTTGTCGCAAAGCCGTTCACCGTCATACTTCTGTTTGAAAGATTTGTTGAAAGCGCTTAAATCGTAATTGGCATTGCAGGAACATGCCGCGCATTCGCGGCAATGAGAGGAATGAAATGGGTAGCTTTTCCATCTGGCACTGGCTGATCGTTCTGGCGGTTGTCCTTCTTTTGTTTGGCCGCGGCAAGATTCCCGAGCTGATGGGTGATGTTGCCAAGGGCATCAAGAACTTCAAGCAGGGCATGACCGACGAAGACGCTAAGGATGAAGCCAGGGATTCGGGTCGTACGATCGACGCCAAGGCTGACGAAACCGTCAACGACGTCAAGAAAACCACCAAGTCCTGATCTAACGGATAAAGCATGCTGCGTGCGCGGAAACGCGCGCAGCATATTTTGTCATTTACAAGTGCGGTTTTCCGCCGAAAGACGGGACGCGCGCGCGAATTGCGCGGGGTATCAAGAATATGTTCGACATCGGTTGGTCTGAACTTCTGATTATTGCGATCGTGATGGTCGTGGTGGTCGGTCCCAAGGATTTGCCGAAAATGCTGAGGGCATTCGGCAAGGCAACCGCGCGCATGCGCGCTACCGCCAACGAGTTCAAGCAGCAGTTCGATGAGGCCTTGAAAGAGGCAGAGCTTGAGGACGTCAAGAACATCATTGATGAAACCCGCAAGCTCGACCCGCGTTCAAAGATCACGCAGGTATTCGATCCGATTCGAAGCGCAGGCGAGGATTTGCGTTCTGGCCTTCAGTCCACGTCTTCCATGTCTCCGGCGAAACCTGACAAAACCGCTGAAGTGACGACACCCGTCGATGCTGGTGGCACACTGGTGCCGCCTGCCGTGGAGCCGCTGGCGGAAAAAGCCCAAGCTCCCCAGAAGGCGGCGCGCAAGACGGCACCCAAGGCACAGAGTAAGGCGACCGAAGCCACAGCAGCTAAAACGAAAGCCGCATCAAAGGCAGCTTCTGTCGCAAAGCCTGCTCTCAAGAAGCCCGTTGCAGCGAAATCGGAAACGGCAAAGGCCGAAACGGTCGGGACCGCTGCCGCACCTGCCAAAAAGACCACGAAAAAGACAGGAACCAAAGCGTGACACGCGACGAGGACGAAATCGAACAGAGCGCAGCGCCTCTGCTTGAGCACCTGATCGAACTGCGCAGACGCCTGATCTGGGCAATTCTGGCATTTTTCGTGGCATTTGTATTCTGTTTCGCTTTCGCCAAACAGCTCTTCAATCTGCTTGTCGTGCCTTACCAATGGGCGCTCGACTGGGCGGGCATGGATCGCTCGAAAGCAGAACTGATTTATACGGCGCCGCAGGAATTCTTCTTCACACAGGTGAAGGTTGCAATGTTCGGCGGTATCGTGCTGGCATTTCCGATTATTGCCGCGCAGATCTACAAGTTTGTGGCACCCGGCCTTTACAAGCACGAACGCATGGCCTTCCTGCCGTTCCTGATCGCATCGCCGATCCTGTTTTTGACCGGGGGCGCACTCGTCTATTTCTTCTTCACGCCGATGGTGATGTGGTTCTTCCTCGCAATGCAGCAATCTGGCGGCGGCGGCGAAGTGCAGATATCGCTTCTGCCGAAGGTGTCGGAATATCTGAGCCTCATCATGACGCTCATCTTTGCTTTCGGTCTGGTCTTCCAGCTGCCGGTGGTCACGAGCCTCATGGCCCGCGTTGGTCTGGTGACTTCGGCTGGCTTGAAGGACAAGCGCAAATACGCAATCGTCATTGCTTTCATTGTTGCGGCTGTGCTGACACCGCCTGATCCGGCGAGCCAGATCGGTCTTGCCTTGCCGACGATCCTTCTCTACGAGATTTCAATCATCGTGGCTCGCATGATCGAGAAGAAACGGGATGAGGCGCAGGAAACCGCCGACGCTGAGAACGACGCTTCATCGTCCTGATTTGTCACTTTGATTCTATGAGGTCGCAACCTGTGCGGCCTCGCTTCTGTTCAATTTCAAGAAACGGCTTTTCCCATGCTCGACATCAAATGGATTCGCGAAAACCCTGGAACCCTCGACAAAGCGCTCGCCAAGCGCGGGGCTCAGTCGCTGTCGTCCGAATTGATGGCGCTGGATGAAAAACGCCGCGAATATGTCGGCAAGGTTCAGGCCGCCCAGGAGCGCCGCAACGCCGCTTCGAAGGAAATCGGCAAAGCCATGGCTGCAAAGGACGCAGCGACGGCTGACAAGCTGAAGGCTGAAGTTGCCGAGTTGAAGGATTTTCTTGCACAGGCTGAGGACGAAGAACGTCGCCTGACCAAGGAACTGAACGACGCGCTGTCGACCATCCCCAATATTCCACTGGAAGACGTGCCGCTCGGCAAGGATGAAAGCGACAATGTCGAAGTTCGTCGCATCGGCAACCAACGCAACTTTTCCTTCCAGCCGAAAGAACATTTCGAGCTGGGCGAAGCGCTCGGCTATATGGATTTCGAGCGCGCCGCCAAGCTCGCGGGTTCGCGCTTTACAGTTCTGAAGGGACCGCTTGCACGTCTCGAACGAGCGCTTGGCCAGTTCATGCTCGACCTCCACACCATGGAACACGGCTTTACCGAAACGATGCCCCCGCTGATGGTGCGCGACGAAGCTGTCTATGGAACGGGTCAGCTACCGAAATTCTCCGACGATCTTTTCCGCACGACGGATGGCCGCTGGCTCATCCCGACCGCCGAAGTTCCGCTGACCAATCTGGTTGCCGACGAGATCGTCGATACCAAATCGCTTCCACAGCGCTATACAGCGCTGACCCCGTGCTTCCGTTCGGAAGCGGGTTCTGCCGGTCGTGATACGCGCGGGATGCTGCGCCAGCACCAGTTCCTGAAAGTGGAAATGGTGTCGATCACGGATTCCGACAGCTCGATCGAAGAGCATGAGCGTATGACTGCCTGTGCCGAAGAGGTTCTGAAGCGCCTTGGTCTGCCGTTCCGTACCGTCGTGCTCTGCACCGGCGACATGGGTTTCGGCGCACAGAAGACTTACGATATCGAGGTGTGGCTGCCCGGCCAGAACACCTATCGCGAAATTTCCAGCTGCTCTGTCTGCGGTGATTTCCAGGGCCGCCGCATGAATGCCCGCTATCGTCCGGAAGGCGAGAAATCGACCCGTTTCGTGCATACGCTGAACGGTTCGGGCGTCGCCGTCGGTCGTGCCCTGATCGCGGTCATGGAAAATTATCAGGAAGAAGATGGCAGCATTCATATTCCTGAAGCATTGCAGCCATACATGGGCGGCCTCACGCGGATAGAGAAAGCTGCGTGAACCGAAATTGTTGATAGCCATAATGAAGGAGTGACGACGTGCGAATTCTGCTGACGAACGATGATGGTATCCATGCTGAAGGCCTCGCAGTTCTGGAGCGGATCGCACGCAAGCTTTCCGACGATGTCTGGGTCGTTGCTCCTGAAACCGATCAGAGCGGCCTCGCGCATTCGCTGACGCTGTCGGAACCGCTCCGTCTTCGCCAGATAGATGATCGCCATTTCGCATTGCGCGGTACGCCGACCGATTGCGTCATCATGGGCGTTCGCCACGTTTTGCCGGGCGCGCCTGATCTTATTCTGTCCGGCGTAAACTCCGGCGCGAATATTGCCGATGACGTCACCTATTCGGGAACGGTTGCGGGCGCCATGGAAGGCACACTGCTCGGTGTGCGATCCATCGCATTGTCGCAGGAATATGAATATGAAGGCGACCGCCGCATCGTGCCGTGGGAAACAGCGGAAACGCATGCACCTGACCTTATCCGCAAGCTGATGGAAGCAGGATGGCCGGAAGGCGTTCTCCTGAACCTCAATTTCCCGAATTGCGGCGCAGATGAAGTCAAGGGAACACGGATTACCGCTCAGGGTAAACTCAGCCATGACGCCCGCCTCGACGAGCGTCGCGACGGACGCGGATTCCCGTATTTCTGGCTGCATTTCGGACGTGGCAAGGCTCCGGTGGCGGACGACAGCGATATCGCAGCCATTCGTTCCGATTGCATTTCAGTGACCCCATTGCACCTCGATCTGACCGCGCATAAGGTTCGGGCAGAACTGGGTGCAGCACTTGGGGTTGAAGCATGAGGCAGGCAACGTCTGAGCGCCCACGGCTTTCGGACAGAGAAGGATTTGCATCCTTCGTTATGCGGATGCGCGGATACGGGATCGACGATCCGCGTCTTTTTGCAGCCGTTGAAGCGACGCCACGCCAGAGCTTCCTCGCATCGTCATGGTCGCATCTTGCCTATAGTCCGCGTACTGCGCCGCTTGACTGCGGCGAGTATATGGAAGGTATCGACGACCAGATTCGGACCATCGCCGCACTCAAGCTGGAGCCCGGTCATCGTGTGCTCGAGATTGGAACCGGCTCCGGATTTACAGCAGCGGTAATGTCTTCGCTCGTCGGACGTGTCACGACCGTCGAGCGCTATCGCAAGCTTTGCGATCACGCGCTGCAGCAATTCGTTTCACTGAAGCGCGAAAACATCATGGTCAAGCATGCTGATGGTCGCCATGGAATGCCTGGCGGCCCCTTCGACCGCATCCTGATCTGGCTCGCATTCGAGGAAGTGCCACGGCATTTCGTTGATCTTCTGGCGACGCATGGTGTGCTGATTGCGCCGATCGGTCCGGGAGATGGTCCGCAGGTGATGACCCGCATAGCCAAGGTCGGCAGCCGATTCGAGCAGGAAGACCTGATGTCGGTCCGCTATCAGCCATTCATCGAAGGTGTCTCGTCCGTTCTGTGACCGACATGCGTATCGATTCGTCAAAATGATGCTTATCGGGCTCGCTCCGGCATCGTCGGAGGGGCGGACTGGCCGCTTTGTGCACTTATGGTATTTAATTGGTGAATCTTTTTTCGAAGATTTGCCGTTCTTAACCAGAGAGTAACATTAACGCGTTTTAATCACCTTACTGAGTTTCGAGTATGGGCGAGTTGAACATGCGTTTACAAATTTTGCAGCACACGTCTGAACGTCTCCTGCGGAATGTCGCGATCGTTCTGATTGCCGGTTTTGGTGCCGGGTGCAGTGCCGATACGATGCGCTTCACTGATGGTATCAGTACGGGGTCGACGTCCAGTCAGCGTGTCGCACAGCAGCCGACTGGCGATCTTTATGCATCCGCGGCTCCCGTAGCCCCCGCTTCGAGCGGTTCCGTTCAGCGCAATTCATTGCCGCCGGTGTCTTCGGCGCCGATGGCAGCGCCGGTGGCAGCAGCACGACAGTCGGTACAGGCTCCGGTCGCAGCGGCATCCAACAACATTCAGAATCAGGTCGGACAGGCACAGGACATGGCAACAAACCGTGTGAACAACACGGTCAATGCAGCAGAAACCAAAGTCGCCAGTGCGGCAACGTCTACGCGTAACACCGTGAACGGTGCGCAGGAAAAGGTTCTCGGGCAGCTACCGGCGAACCCAACCATGCCGCGACCAACGGACAACAATATAGCAGTCGTACCGCAGGCACCTGCCGTCAACGGCAAGAAGCCTTCGGCAAACGATATGGCTTCGGCGGGCGCAAACGCAACGACGCCGCCAGCGCCGAACGGTACATACACGGTGAAGAGCGGCGATTCGCTGTTCTCCATCGCGCAGAAGCACAACGTTCCTGTCGAGCAATTGAAGAAGGCAAACGGACTGTCGAATGGCGCTATCCGCGTCGGACAGGCGCTCGTCATTCCTTCTGCTGCTGCGGGTAATGCAACGCAGGTCGCCGCAGTTTCGCAGCCACCGGAAAATCCGGCCAAGGCAGCGGCTGCACCGACCGCCAATGCCGATGTGAAGCCTTATACGCCGCCGCAAGCGAGCAACAAGGTGATCGAAGATGCCGAAAAGGATCAGGCGGCAGCACCTTCTTCAACCGGCATTTCGCAGATGCGTTGGCCGGTGCGTGGCCGTATTCTCGCAAGCTTCGGCCAGCGTGAAGGTACATCGGTGAGTGACGGTATCGACATTATGGTTCCGGAAGGAACGTCGGTTAAGGCTGCAGAAAACGGCGTCGTCATCTATGCCGGCGACGGTCTGAAGGAATTCGGCCAGACGGTTTTGATCCGCCACGACAATGGCCTCGTCACCGTTTACGGCCATAATAGCCAGATATTGGTTCAGCGTGGCCAGAAGGTTCGTCGCGGCGAAGACGTTGCAAAATCGGGCATGAGCGGCAACGCGAAATCTCCGAAGTTGCATTTCGAAGTGCGCAAGAATTCGTCGCCGGTCAATCCTTCCAAGTATCTGGAATCCTGATTGAAAACGATTCGAAATAAAAAGAAGGCGGGCTAAAAGCCCGCCTTCTTTTTTATGCATCATTCGTCTTTTTACATTGCAATGCCGAGGCGACCTGCGAGATCCTGGATATATTGCCATGCAACGCGCCCTGAACGGTTTCCGCGTGTTGTGGACCACTCCAATGCTTCTGCATGCATCTTGGCTGGATCGTAAGTCAGCTTAAAATGAGCCGCATAGCCGTCAACCATGGCGATATAGTCGTCCTGGCTGCACTTGTGGAAGCCCAGCCAGAGGCCGAAGCGGTCCGAAAGCGATACCTTTTCCTCAATGGCTTCGGAAGGGTTGATCGCGGTCGAGCGTTCGTTGTCGATCATGTCGCGCGGCATCAGATGACGGCGGTTCGAGGTCGCGTAGAAGATCACATTGCCCGGTCGGCCTTCAACGCCGCCTTCAAGTGCGGCTTTGAGCGATTTATAGGACGTATCGTCATGATCGAAGGAAAGATCGTCGCAGAACAGGATGAAGCGATAGTCTGTGCTCTTGATGAGGTTCATCAATGTCGGAAGGCTATCAATATCCTCGCGATGAATTTCGATCAGCTTGAGCGGATTGCGATCCGGCATTTCTGCGTTCACGCTTGCCTGTGCAGCCTTGACGAGCGAGGATTTTCCCATGCCCCGCGCTCCCCAGAGCAGCACATTGTTCGCCGGAAATCCGTTTGCGAAACGCCGGGTATTGTCCACGAGCTGGTCACGTACCAAATCTACGCCACGGATCAGTGCGATATCCACGCGGTTCACATGGCTGACCGGATCTAGAGTCAAGCGTTCGGGAGCCCAGACAAAGCAGTCTGCGGCGTCAAGATCGGGTGTTTTAGCTTCCGGCGGCGCGATGCGTTCCAGAGCGGCGATCAAGCGGTCCAGTTTCTGGCTGAGTATGTCTTCGGTCGTCATTTCATGCCCCTGATGATAGGGGTAACGGCTTAACATGTCACAGCGGAGGCGAAAAGTGTGCGACCTTGGCGCAGGCGGGATCATCGCCGGTTGCATTTGGCGCGCTAACCATTGTAATGCCGTTAATAATCTGTCTTCGAGACTTCAGAGGAGTTCCTAATGTTCGTAACACCGGCTTTCGCTCAAGCACCTGGCGGCGGCGCTTTTGGCCCAGACATGCTGATGAGCATTCTGCCGTTCATCCTGATTTTCGTGATCATGTACTTCCTTATCATCCGCCCGCAGCGGACCCAGATGAAGAAGCGTCAGGAAATGCTGACCCAGGTTCGTCGCGGGGACACCGTCGTCACGGGCGGCGGCATTGTTGGCAAGGTTCAGAAGGTTGTTGATGACAACGAACTTGAAGTCGAAATCGCTGAAGGCGTTCGCATCCGTGTTATGCGCAGCACGCTGATGGATGTTCGCGTCAAGGGCGAGCCAGTCGCCGACAACAAGAACAAATAATTCTTTTCACGACACTTCAGGCCCCGGTAAGATTTCAATAACCGGGGCCTGCGCATTATTCGGTAAGCGCTAACATAAGTTGTGCGTGCCACGACGCCGGAGAGCGGTTCGCAACAAGTGAACTCCGGCATGCTCTATCCAAGCTGATACGGAATTGCTGCTCTATGCTCTATTTTTCACGCTGGAAATCTGCCCTGATCTGGCTCGCGGTTCTCGTGAGTTTCGTCATCGCATCCCCTAACTTTTTCTCGCGTGAAACGCTGGCAAAACTGCCAAATTTCCTGCCGAAGCAGCAGATCGCCCTTGGGCTTGATCTCTCCGGCGGCTCGCGACTGGTCCTGCAAGTGCAGAATGCCGGACGCGGGGACCTCGAACGCACTGCCAATATTATGCGGCAGCGTCTGGAAGAGCTTGGCTATGGCAAGCCTGTTGTGGAAGAAGAGAACCGCAATCAGATTCGGGTCGAAGTTCCCGGTGTTTATGACGCGCAGCTTCTGAAAGACATTCTGAGCGTCCGCGGCGATTTCTCATTCCGGGCTGTCGATAGCACCATGTCGCCGGATGATGCCATTCGTGGCACGCCACCGGCAGACAGTGAAATCATCTACTCCTATGACGATCCGCCCGTCGGCTATCTCGTCAAAAAGCAGCCGATCCTGACGGGCGCCAATGTGACGGATGCCAAGGCGACACTTGCCGACGATGATACCGAGCCTGTCATTACGCTGACTTTGGACGATGCAGGTCGCAGGAACCTTGCCGAGGCAACATCCCATCTGGTCGGTGGAAGCTTTGCTATCGTCGTCGATAACCAGATCGTTTCTGCACCCGCCGTCGAAGAGAAGCTCGATACGAACGAGTTGCAGATTTCAGGCGCCTTCGATCTTCAGGCAGCCAATAACATGGCGGTTGTGCTGCGTTCAGGCGCGCTGCCGCAGAATGTTTCGGTCCTGGAAGAACGCACGATCGCATCTGCATTGGGCGAAGACTACGCCAGTGCCGCTGCATTGGCAGCCTTGCTTGCTGCACTGCTCGTCGGCCTGTTCATGGTCCTGTCCTACGGCATCCTTGGCGTGATCGCCATGGTCGCACTGGCCGTCAACATCATCATCCTGACAGCGATACTCTCGCTGATCGGTGCTTCGATCAGTCTCGCCAGCATTGCCGGTCTGGTGCTGACCATCGGTCTGGCGGTTGACGCTCACATCCTTATTTACGAACGTGTGCGGGAAGATCGTCGCAAAGGCTATTCCGTGGTTCAGGCTATGGAATCCGGTTTCTATCGCGCCCTCTCGACCATTATCGACGCGAACCTCACCACACTTATTGCGGCACTCGTGCTGTTCCTGCTTGGCTCGGGAACGGTTCACGGCTTCGCATTGACGGTGGCGGTGGGTATCGGCACGACGCTCTTCACCACGCTCACCTTCACCCGCCTGCTGATCGCGCAATGGGTGCGCACAGCCAAGCCGAAGGAAGTGCCGAAGCGCCGTTTGAAGCTGGTCCCGACTGTGACCCACATCCCGTTCATGCGTCTGCAGTTCGTGACGCTTGGCATATCGATAATGGCCTGCGCCATTGTAGTCGCTCTGTTCGTCAATATAGGATTCAATTACGGCATTGATTTCCGCGGCGGCTCGATGGTCGAATTGCAGGCCCGCAGTGGCGACGCCAATCTTGAAGACATCACCGAGCGGCTTACCGAACTTAATATCGATAGCGCCCGTGTTCTGCCGGCAAAGTCACCACGCTCCGCACTTGTCATTATCGGCAGTCAGGAAGTCGGCGACGATGCCGAACAAACCGTCGCCGTGAAGCTGCGCGGGGAATTCGAACAGGATTATTCATTCCAGCGGGTAGAGGTCGTCGGGCCGACGGTTTCCGAACAGCTTTCGCGCGCTGGCGTTCTGGCGGTCATTCTGTCGCTGATCGGTATCTTCATCTACGTATGGGTCCGGTTCCGCTGGCAGCTCGCGCTTGGCGCGGTGCTGTCGACATTGCACGACGTCATCATCCTGGCGGGTATGTTCATCGTGTTCCGCATGGAATTCAATCTGTGGAGCGTTGCGGCGATCCTGACGATCATCGGCTATTCGCTGAACGATACGGTGGTGATCTACGACCGTGTTCGTGAAAATCTGCGAGTCTACAAGAGCGCACCACTACCTGCCATCATCGATGCGTCTATTAACCAGACACTGTCGCGTACCTTGCTGACGTCCTTTGTGACCTTTCTCGCGCATATCCCGCTTTATGCTTTCGGGGGCGCAGATATCCGCAGTTTCGCGCTGGCGCTGAGCGTCGGTATTATCGTTGCGAGTTATTCGTCGATCTTCATCGCCGCTCCATTGCTGGTTCAGTTCGGGCTCAAGCCGCGCGGATCAGATCAGGCAGGCGATTCCATGGATGATGAACTGGCGCAATCGCTGAATTTGGAAAGCTGAGAATGGCTAAGGGGATAGAGATACGCGAAGCCCATTTTCCGGGCCGTGCTCCTATCGATGCCTATGGCGATGGAGGCTTCCGCTTTGCCGAGATGTCGCATCGCGGGTCCATACTTTGCCTGCCTTCGGGAATTCACGGCTGGAAACCCGCAACACCGCCGGTACTGGCCAAAGCTGATCTGGAAATGATCCTGGAGCAAGCATCCGATATTGAGATTCTGCTGGTGGGGACAGGCATGGATTTGCGCCGTATCCCAGAAGATGTGCGCGCCATCCTGCGCGAACACCGCATTTCTTCCGATCCTATGAGCACAGGTGCAGCCGTCCGCACCTACAATGTGCTGCTGGCGGAAGATCGCGCGGTCGCGGCGGCGCTGATTGCTGTAGACTAATGCTATGAACGAGAATGAGGCACATTGCCTGGCATTGCTTCGCGAAGCTGACCGAGATCGCTATCTTTCAGTGCTTTATGCACCGGAAGACCGTCGCGGCGGTCTGGCTGCATTATACGCATTCAATGCAGAGATTGCGCGTATCCGTGATTTGGTTCACGAACCGCTGCCTGGAGAAGTCCGGCTGCAATGGTGGCGCGATCTCATCAACGGTGAGGCGAGGGGCATTGCGGAAGGGCACCCTGTAGCTGCCGCATTGATCAGCACAATTGAAAAATATGAGCTGCCACGAGCCGCCTTCGATAATTACTGCGAAGCGCGCATTTTCGATCTCTATGACGATCCTATGCCCAGCCGCAACGATCTGGAGGGTTATTGCGGTGAAACCGCATCGGCAATCATCCAGCTAGCCGGTTTTATACTCGATAGAGATGCCGCTCAGACACAGACAGAAATCACCGGTCATGCCGGTGTGGCGCAGGCGGTGACCGGCTTGCTTCGCCTTATGCCTATTCATCTGCGGCGCGGGCAACTCTATGTTCCAGCCGATATGTTGCAGGCTGTCGGTGTAACCCGCGAGACCTTGATTGCTGGCGAAGACAAGGCGGCTGTCGAGCGCGTCGTCAGCATTATGCTGGCTTTTGCACGAGAACATCTGGCGATTTTCGAGAGGAACAAGTCGCAGTTGCCGAAGAGCCTTGCTCCGGCGTTTCTGCCATTGGCGCTTGTCCCAGCCTATCTGCGAGCAATTGAGCGCCTGGGTGCGCGGGCTGCCGAAAAGGTGGCGGATATTTCGGCTATCCGAAAGCAATGGCTTCTGCTCAGAGCGAACTTCTGAGCAAGTGGAATCGATAGGCTTCGGTCCATCTCGACCGAAGCCTATCGCAATCTTATTCAGCCAGTCCTAGCCATTGACGGCAATCAGCCAGTGCGCGCGCGGAGAGTGCGTGTTTCTTGGCAATAGTCTTTTCCTTGCCGCGCAGACGCTTGCCTTCCGGCTTTGGAACATCGATGGGCGGAAACAGGCCGAAATTCACATTCATAGGCTGGAACGAGCGCTTGCCCGGTTCGTCGTCGGCAACGATATGCCCGCCGGTAATATGACCGAGCAGGGCACCGAATGCGGTCGTCCCCGGAGGTGAGGCCAGCGTCTGCCCAAGTTTTTCTGCAGCCGTGAAACGACCCGCCAGCAATCCGATGGCGGACGATTCGACATAACCTTCACAGCCCGTCACCTGGCCGGCAAAACGCAATGTCTCGCGTGATTTCAGGCGAAGCGTACCATCGAGCAGCACTGGCGAATTCAGATAGGTGTTGCGGTGAAGGCCGCCGAGACGGGCGAACTCCGCATTTTCCAGACCCGGTATCATCTTGAAGATGCCGGTTTGAGAACCGTATTTCAGTTTCGTCTGGAAGCCGACCATATTGTAGAGCGTGCCAAGCGCATTATCCTGGCGAAGCTGCACGACGGCATAAGCCTTCACAGTCGGATTGTGGGCATTGGTGAGCCCCATCGGCTTCATCGGGCCATGACGCAAGGTTTCCGGTCCGCGTTCGGCCATGACCTCGATCGGCAGGCAGCCATCGAAATAGGGCGTGCCTTCCCATTCCTTGAAGTCGGTCTTGTCACCTTCGACCAATGCGGCCACAAAGGCTTCATACTGCTCCTTGTCCATAGGGCAGTTGATATAGTCTTTTCCAGTGCCGCCCGGACCAACCTTGTCATAGCGCGACTGGAACCAGCATACGTCCATATTGATCGAATCAAAATGAATGATCGGTGCGATGGCATCGAAGAAGGCCAAAGCATCCGCGCCGGTTTGTGCCTGAATAGCCTCGGCGAGCGAGGGCGCTGTCAGGGGGCCGGTGGCAACGATGCTCGTTCCCCACTCCTCTGGCGGCAAGCCGGTGACTTCTTCCCGAACGATGGTAATCAGCGGATGAGCTTCGAGCTTTGCAGTAACAGCCTGGGAAAAGCCTTCGCGATCAACTGCCAAAGCGCCGCCAGCGGGGACCTGATGTGCGTCGGCACAAGCCATGATGAGTGAACCGGCGAGGCGCATCTCGGCATGGAGAACGCCAACAGCATTTGTCTCGGCGTCGTCCGAGCGGAAAGAGTTGGAGCAGACAAGCTCGGCCAGCTGTTCGGTCTTATGGGCATCGGTGCCGCGTACAGGGCGCATTTCGTGCAATATGACGGGCACGCCCGCCTGCGCGAGCTGCCACGCAGCTTCAGAACCGGCAAGGCCACCGCCGACGACATGAACGGGTGAAAGATCGGGTGTGTTTGACATGGCGTTTTCCTTATCGCCTTTGCGGAATGCCTTCAATGGAGAAGGCTAGCCAGGGGGAAATAGAGCCAAAAAAAATGGCATCCGTCGCGGGAGGAGGAGCGACGGATGCCATTATGGTAAGACCGGCATTGGGAGGAGGAGACCGGTCTTGTTATCGCAAAACCTGGGAGGAGGATGGTTCTGCGATGAACCAAGTCTGGTGGGAGGAGGATCCAGACTTGGAGAAACCCGTATCGGGAGAAACTATGAGGCTCGTTAAATTAGCGAGCCTTGGTCTGGCGAGCCACGAACGGAATGTCCGCGCGGGAAATGCCAAGATCGTTCAGCTCACGAGTGGAGAGCTGGCTGAGTTCATTGACGGTGTCGCGATAACGGCGCCAGTTGTTGTAAGAGCGGAGGATGTTCATCGTGCTATTCCTTCATCGTTGAGGAACTGGAGTTCTGTTCAATTCATCTCGTTTGTTGCCCATCATATAAGCTATTGTTTTCGCAGGTTGCAGACCCGAGTTTGCATAGCTGCTTTGCGGGTTCTGCAAGTCACGCTAAATCGATTAGACTGGTAGGGCACAAAATTGCCGCAAAGCGATTTGATCTCGCTCTTTGCCGACAGCGGAGTTTCCTATATGTTCTCAAACGCTTACCGTTGCGTCGGCAACAACTGACAGAATGACCAGGAGCTAATTTGTCATTTTCCATTTCTGTTGAACGCCTGATCGAGAGATGGCAGCGAGACGGTCTGATCAATGCGGAAACAGCATCGAAACTGAAGGCCGACCTTGAAAAGCGTGCTTCGGTCTTCAGCCTCGGTTCCGTTCTGGCCACCCTTGGCGGGCTGCTTCTCGGCGCAGCCGTTATCATGCTGGTTGCTGCGAACTGGCAGGAGATGCCGCGCCTGATGCGTATCGGCCTCATCTTTGTTCTTATATGGGGTAGCTATCTTGGCGGTGCCTGGCGGCAATCTCGCGGTGACAAGCTGTTCCCGGCCACACTCTATATTGTGGGGGCTGCATCATTCGGGGCAGGGCTGGCGCTCATGGGGCAAATGTATCATTTGTCCGGCGATATCCATTCCGCCGCAATCTACTGGTCTGTCGGCGTCCTGATTTCAGCCTTTCTTCTGCGATCGCCGGTATTGGCGGCTTTCGGTGCCGGGGTCGCCTGTTTCTATCTTTCGACCTACGTATTCGAGGGCTCGTCCTACGATGATATGACCTATCGCTGGGTCGGTCCGCTACTTCTGCTCTTTGGCGCTGGGGCAGCCCTTTTCACGCGCTCGCGGCATGCGGCGCATCTATGGTCCATGTTCTCCATAGGTTGGGCTTTGCTCGTTTACGCCGAGCACGAGAGCAATACGGTGCTGGTGCTCATGCTGATCATGGGAATCGGCCTGATACTGGCTGACGGTTTTGCCCATGCGACGCTGCAAAGACTGACGCGCTTTGCGCATCCGCTCGCAGCATACGGCCTGCTTCTGGCGCTGTTGTCGCTCGTCACACTTCAACTCAACCAGATGTTCTCCTATTCCGGCGTTACCGCAAGTCTGGATCGGGACATAATATATAGCATCTTCATATTGGCGCTTTCGATCGCAGCCATTGCAATTGGTGGCCGGAACAACGGCGGCTTGCGTTCGATAGCCTATGCCGCTTTCTCGATCGAAGTCCTTTATCTGGCCTTTCAGACGGTCGGTACGATGATCGGAACATCAGGCTTCTTCCTGACAGCGGGCATTCTCGTGCTGCTGCTGGCTGCATTTGTGCGACGTATGGAGAACCGTTTCGGAAGGAAAAGCAGTGCGGAGGCTCGCCCATGACCATTCGGTTTAAATGGCTCTATGTCGGGGCAACCATCACCGCATTGCTACAAACAGGCATTCTTTATGCAGGTATCGAAAAACGTGCTTCTGTCTTGCGTTCAGGCGCGGAAGTGACACTTCAGACGGAACCGTTCGATCCGCGCGACCTGATGCGCGGCGACTATGTTGTTCTGGGTTACGAGATTTCCAGCCTGTCGCGAAAGGACATTCTGGGCGAACGTCCGGCTGGCTCGCGTACTGTCTATGTGGCGGTGAAACCTGATGCGAACGGAATAGCACGCTTCTCGCGCGCCTCATTCCATCCGTTTTCAGAGCTTGCGTCGGATGAGGTGCAGATTCGCGGCGAAGCCGTCTATTCCATCTCGGATGATCCGCAATCGAATATCCGTCTCAACTTCGGTATTGAACGATATTATGTGCCCGAGGGGCAAGGACGTGCAATAGAAGACAGTCAGCGGGAGCGGCGGATCACCGCTGTGGTCGCTGTTGATCCGAAGGGAGCGCCCGTCATTAAAGCGCTGCAGGAAGACGGGCTACAGCTCTATCAGGAGCCGCTTTATTGATCCTGCAATCACTCCCTGTTTCAAAGGGGTTGGCTGATGCGGCAGGATCGCTATATAGAGACGGGAAGGGTAGTCTGATCGAGCGTGGTAATTCTCTGCTGGGAAGGCGGCTTTTTTCCTTTGAACCGGGAAAATTGGATGATATAGAGACGCGCGCTTTCGAGGGCAGTTCAAGATCTGAGACGAATTTGGTGCGTTCTAAAGAATGCGCTTCGGTTCAGAAGCGGATATGGCGAAATTGGTAGACGCACCAGATTTAGGTTCTGGCGGGAGACCGTGGGGGTTCGAGTCCCTCTATCCGCACCAACTGCCTTAAGGCAAAAGAATTTCTCTCCCGCGACGAGGCATAAGCGCCGGTAACGGCGGGACAATGACAAGAAGTGAAGGTTTGAACATGCAGGTTACCGAAACGCTCAATGAAGGGCTGAAGCGCGAGATTAAAGTCGTGGTTCCGGCCGGAGATCTCGAAGCCAAGCTCGCTGAGCGGCTCGATACCGCGCGCGGCCGCGCCAAGATCAACGGCTTCCGTCCAGGCAAAGTGCCAGCAGCACATCTGCGCAAGACCTACGGCAAGTCCTTCATGGCTGAGATCGTGAACGAAATCCTGAGCGATTCGTCGCGCTCGATTCTCGCTGAGCGCAACGAAAAGTCTGCTACGCAGCCTGAAGTCATCTTGTCGGAAGACGAAAAAGAGGCCGAACTGGTTCTCGACGGCAAGGCCGATTTCGTTTTCTCGCTGAACTACGAAGTTCTGCCGGCAATTGAAGTCAAGGATTTCTCCAAGATCGCGGTGACCCGTGAAGTCGTTGATATTTCCGATGAGGAAGTTGACGATCAGGTCAAGCGTATCGCTTCGTCGACCCGCGCCTTCGAAACCAAGAAGGGCAAGGCCGAAAACGAAGATCGCGTCACGATCGACTATCTCGGCAAGCTCGACGGCGAGCCTTTCGAAGGCGGTGCGGACAATGACGCACAGCTCGTTCTCGGTTCGGGTCAGTTCATTCCGGGCTTCGAAGAGCAGCTCGTTGGCGTCAAGGCCGGCGACGAGAAGGTTATCAACGTAACTTTCCCTGCTGAATACGGTGCAGCTCATCTGGCCGGCAAGGAAGCTACCTTCGACATCAAGGTCAAGGAAGTTGCCAAGCCGAACGAACTCGTTCTCGACGACGAAACTGCAAAGAAGCTCGGTATCGAATCGCTTGAGCGTCTGCGTCAGGTTGTTCGTGAACAGATCGAAGGCCAGTACGGTCAGATCACCCGTCAGAAGGTAAAGCGTCAGATTCTTGACGCTCTGGACGGCGATTATCAGTTCGACACGCCGCAGAAGCTGGTTGACGCCGAGTTCAACAACATCTGGCAGCAGATCAACTTCGACCTCCAGCAGGCTGGCCGCACGTTCGAAGACGAAGAAACCACCGAAGAAGCTGCTCGTGAAGAATATCGCAAGCTTGCTGAGCGTCGCGTGCGTCTCGGTCTGGTTCTCTCCGAAATCGGTGAAAAGGCTGGCGTTGAAGTTTCTGAAGAAGAGCTGCAGCGCGCTGTTTACGACCAGGTTCGCCGTTATCCGGGCCAGGAAAAGGAAATCTACGACTTCCTGCGTAAGACGCCGGATGCCGTTGCCAACCTTCGCGCCCCGATCTTTGAAGAAAAGGTCGTTGATCATCTGCTCGCCAACATCAACGTGACCGACAAGAAGGTCTCGAAGGAAGAGCTGACGGCTGAAGACGAAGATGCTGCTTCGGAAGCAAAGCCTGCCAAGAAGGCTGCTGCGAAGAAGAAGGCCGCTCCTAAGAAGAAGGCCGACGAAGACAAGTCCGAAGAGGCTTAATCTTCTCCGTCTGACGAATTTGGAACTGGCCGCGCATTGCGCGGCCTTTTCCGTTTCAACCCACGGATAAACGGCTGAAAAGCTTGCATCCGGTGGGGCTTTGCTCTAGCCAGTAAGCAATCAGTTTCAGCCCAATCACAGTATTGTCGAGCCAGTAATGTCACTTATCGATACGCGCACGCCTGAACCGAAACGCTTTATCTCCGGCGCCACCGGCGACTGGGAAGTCGTCATCGGCATGGAAGTCCATGCGCAGGTCACGTCAGAATCGAAGCTGTTTTCCGGTGCCTCCACTTCGTTCGGCGCGGAGCCTAATTCCAATGTCTCTCTGGTAGATGCGGCGATGCCGGGTATGCTGCCGGTGATCAATCTGGAATGCGTCAAACAGGCGGTTCGCACGGGCATCGGACTCAATGCTCAGGTCAATCTGAAATCGGTTTTCGACCGCAAGAACTATTTCTATCCCGATCTGCCGCAGGGCTATCAGATTTCGCAGTTCAAGCAGCCGATTGTTGGCGAAGGCAAGATCATGATTTCGGTCGGCCCGGACAATAAGGGCCAGTTCGAAGACGTGGAGATCGGCATCGAGCGCCTGCATCTGGAACAGGACGCAGGCAAGTCTCTGCACGACCAGCATCCGACCATGTCCTATGTCGATCTGAACCGTTCTGGCGTGGCGTTGATGGAAATCGTTTCCAAGCCAGACCTGCGTTCGTCGGATGAAGCCCGCGCTTATCTGACGAAGCTGCGTACGATTGTTCGTTATCTGGGCACTTGCGACGGCAATATGGACGAAGGCTCCATGCGCGCCGACGTGAACGTCTCCGTGCGCCGTCCGGGCGGCGAGTTCGGCACGCGTTGCGAAATCAAGAACGTCAACTCGATCCGCTTTGTCGGTCAGGCGATTGAATATGAAGCCCGTCGCCAGATTGCCATTCTTGAGGACGGTGGTTCCATCGATCAGGAAACGCGTCTGTTCGATCCGGTAAAGGGTGAAACCCGGTCCATGCGCTCCAAGGAAGAAGCGCATGATTATCGTTATTTCCCGGATCCAGACCTTCTGCCGCTCGAATTCGACCAGGCATTCGTGGATGCATTGGCAGCAGAGCTGCCGGAACTACCGGACGTCAAGAAGCAGCGCCTCGTCGAGAAGCAGGGCATCTCGATTTATGATGCATCGATCCTCGTGACCGAGAAGGCGATTGCCGATTACTACGAAACCGTTGCTGCCGGTCGTGACGGAAAGGCCGCTGCGAACTGGGTCATCAACGATCTTCTTGGTGCTCTGAACAAGGCAGGCAAGGACATCGAGGAATCACCTGTCAGCCCGGAACAGCTCGGTGCGGTTATCGATCTGATCAAGGACGGCACGATTTCCGGCAAGATCGCCAAGGACCTCTTCGAAATCGTCTGGAACGAAGGCGGTGACCCGAAGAAGCTCGTTGAAGAACGTGGCATGAAGCAGGTCACGGATACCGGCGCCATCGAAAAGGCTGTCGATGACATCATCGCTGCCAACCCGGAAAAGGTCGAGCAGGCAAAGGCCAAGCCGACGCTGGCTGGCTGGTTCGTCGGTCAGGTCATGAAGGCAACTGGCGGCAAGGCCAACCCGCAATCTGTCAATGACCTGGTCAAGGCCAAGCTCGGGATCGAAGAGTAATGTGGGTAAGAAGCGCGACAGAGGCTGATCTCAAGGCAGTGCACGAACTGCTTGTATCGACTTGGCACGCGACCTTCGATGACATTCTCGGGCGGGAAATGGTCAATGCCATTACCGCCCAATGGCACAGCATTGCTGTGCTGAAGACCAATCTGAAAAAGCCTTACTCGGAGTTCATCGTCGCCGACAATGGCGAAGGCGGCATCGACGGAATGGCGTTTGCCAGCCAGGCCGAAGAAGGTAAGGCTTCGCTGCATCAGCTTTATGTTCGTCCTGATACGCAGGTTCAGGGTATAGGGACGATGCTTCTCGCAGAAATCGAGATGGCTTTTCCTGATGTTCGAACCATGAAGCTTGAAGTGATCGAGAAAAACGCCAAAGCGGTGAATTTCTACGAACGCAAAGGCTATACCAAAGTGGGTCGTAACGAAGATTGGGGTGATCCCAATTGCAAGGAACCTGTGCTGGTAATGGAAAAGTCGCTCGAAAGCTGGAATATGTAATGCATGTCTCCCAAAGCGGGGATCGGCTTGAGACCAAGACATGCGAGAGTATAAAAGCCTGAAACGCGCAGCGCTTTAGCCTCTTCATACTCTTGTGACAGCGGCAACTTGACCCTTGCCATGGCCGAGCGATAGGGCCATAAGCAAGAAAACCCGGTGGTTTCGATCACCTGTGGCAATGATGGATCTGGAATAGGTCATGAAGAAATTTATTACGCAAGTTTTCACCTGGTGGAACGGCCAGACGCTCGGCACACGGTTTCATACGTGGCGCAAGGGCGAGCGCGTCGGTGAGGACGAGTTCGGCAATATCTATTATCAGGGCGGCAAAGACTCCGAAGGTCGGACGCGTCGCTGGGTAGTCTTCAATGGCTATGCGGAAGCAAGCGCTATTCCTCCCGGCTGGCATGGCTGGATGCACCATCGTGTCGATACGCCGCCTACCAAGGAAGATTACAAGCCGCGCGACTGGCAGAAGCCGCATTTGCAAAACCTGACTGGTTCTCCGCTGGCTTATCGCCCGAAGGGCGCTATCGCCCGTCCGGGCACGGAACCTGCGGAACGCCCGCGCGTGACCGGCGAGTACGATGCCTGGACGCCGGGCAACTGACAATCGGTTATTCTTTTTATCCGGCGCGTTTATTCGCGCCGGATTTCTTATATGCCCACCTTTGTTACGCAATAGCGGAAAAGGTTTGAGGATAGACGGCTCACTTCGCAACAACGACTGCATTGCGGCTTGCGACAGGGCAACGAATCGTCACATTTCATGCTTAGGAATTGTTCCGGCTTAATTTAAACCCTTTGGATGCGGATCTCCGTTTTGACGAAGCAATCTCACGGCGCGGCTGGCAACGGAAAAAACTCGATCAAAAGAGCAGTTCAAATTGCCCTGATTTCGTTCATGGCGACCACCAGCACCTTTCAGGCAGCCATGGCCGAACGCATCACCAATCCGGTTGCTGAGTTCTCAGGTCTCGATAAAATCACCGGACGCATCACGACATTCGACGTCTATATCAATGAGACGGTCCAGTTTGGCGCCCTTCAGGTAACGCCGAAAGTTTGCTACTCGCGCACCGAGAACGAAGCGCCACGCACGGATGGTTTTGTGGAAGTCGATGAAATCACGCTGGATCGCAAGATACGCCGTATTTTCACCGGCTGGATGTTTGCCGATAGTCCCGGACTCAATGCTGTCGAACACCCAATCTATGACGTTTGGCTGAAGGACTGCAAACAGAAGTCGGAAGTGCCACCGCCAGATCAGCGCAACTGACCGAAAATCAATTGGAGCGCGTTTCGATCTGATTGAATTAAGCCGACGCTCTAAGTATTTGTTCTCACGCGCATCATTTCCGAAAACCGGTTCCCGTTTTCGGGAGACATGCTCTAGAAACGTGCGATCCCGTCGAGCGCGTTTTCCAGCAGTTTCTCGTATTTCTTTCGTGGAACTTCCACTGCGCCAAATCTTATAAGATGTGGCGTGGTAAACTGCGTGTCGAGAAGCACGAAGCCTTGCCTGATCAGATGCTGGACCAGATAAGCAAGGCACACCTTTGATGCATCGCGCTTACGCGTGAACATGCTCTCGCCGAAAAATGCGCGTCCCAGTGTGACACCGTAAAGCCCGCCGACAAGCTGACCGCCATGCCACGCTTCGACCGTGTGGCAATGCCCAATCTCAAATAATTTCTTATAGGCTTCGCGGATCGGCCCATTGATCCATGTACGCGCGCGTTCGCCGATTCCGCTGGCGCAACCTTCGATCACGCCGTCAAAATCGCTATCGAGCCTTATGTCAAAAACACCCTGGCGGATGATCTTCTGAAGACTTTTCGGCAGGTGGAAGCCATCAAGCGGGATAACGCCACGCTTCTCAGGACGAACCCAGAAGACCTCGGGGTCATCGGCTTCTTCGGCCATGGGAAATATTCCCGTGGCATAGGCCCGCAGGAGCAGCTCCGGTTCGATTGAATAGTCGTCCGGGGAAACTCCTGCGGTCACTTTTGTCAGGCGCTTTCGCTCTTGGTTTTCTTGGCCAGATATTTTTCCAGCCAATGAATGTCATATTCGCCGTTCGCAATGTCCTGATTGGCGATCAGGTCCTGGAAAAGCGGCAAGGTGGTTTTCACACCATCGACCACGAACTCGTCCAGCGCACGGCGCAGGCGCATCATGCATTCCACGCGATTGCGACCGTGTACGATAAGCTTACCGATAAGGCTGTCGTAGTAAGGCGGAATGCGATAGCCGGAATAGACGCCCGAATCCACGCGGATACCAAGGCCACCCGGCGTATGATAATGCGTAATCAGGCCTGGCGAAGGCGCAAATGTCAGCGGATCTTCGGCGTTGATACGGCATTCGATGGCATGGCCGGAGAACCGGATGTCCTTCTGCTTTACCGACAGGCCAAGGCCAGCCGCAACGCGAATCTGTTCGTGAACAAGATCGATGCCCGTGATGGCTTCCGTGATCGGATGTTCCACCTGAAGACGTGTGTTCATTTCGATGAAATAGAATTCGCCGTCCTCATAAAGGAACTCGATCGTTCCCGCACCGCGATAGCCCAGTTCCGCACAGGCATTGGCGCAGACCATGCCGATCTTCTCGCGTGCCTCAGCATTGAGCGCCGGTGAGTTGGCTTCTTCCCATACTTTCTGGTGACGGCGCTGCAAAGAGCAGTCGCGTTCACCCAGATGAATGGCATTGCCAGCACCGTCGCCCATGACCTGAACTTCGATATGGCGCGGCTTTTCGAGATATTTCTCGATATAGACTGCGTCATCACCGAACGCTGCTGCTGCTTCGGACCGAGCCGTTGCAAGAGCGATGGAGAGATCTTCCTCGCTGCGGGCGACCTTCATACCGCGTCCGCCACCGCCGGACGAAGCCTTGATGATGACCGGGTAGCCGATTTCCTTTGCGATGCGAGCCGCTTCCACGTCATCCGTCACGCCGCCATCAGAACCAGGGACGACCGGAATGCCAAGGCGCTTTGCAGTGCGCTTGGCTTCGATCTTGTCGCCCATGATGCGGATATGCGAAGCGGTGGGGCCGATGAAGGTGATGCCGTGCGCTTCAAGAATTTCCGCGAACTTGGCATTCTCCGACAGGAAGCCGTAACCCGGATGGATTGCATCGGCACCGGTGATCTCGCAAGCCGCGACGATCTGATGAATATTCAGATAGCTGTCGCGCGATGGCGGTGGGCCGATGCAGACGCTTTCGTCTGCCAGCCGCACATGCATCGCGTCGGCGTCTGCCGTGGAGTGAACGGCGACGGTCTTGATGCCCAGTTCCTTGCAAGCCCTGAGCACGCGAAGAGCGATTTCGCCACGATTGGCTATGAGTATCTTTTGAAACATTGCGCTTTGCTGCCCGTTCATTGAATAAGCCGTAATCTTCTGTCTTATTCGATTATGACGAGCGGCTCACCGAATTCAACCGGCTGAGCGTCTTCGATGAGAATGGCCTTGACCGTACCGGCGCGTGGAGCCGGGATCTGGTTCATGGTCTTCATGGCTTCAATGATAAGAAGGGTCTGACCTTCCTTCACCTGTGCGCCGACCTCGATGAAGTTGCGAGCACCCGGAGCCGGGGCAAGATAGGCGGTGCCAACCATCGGTGACGGAACGGCGTTCTTGGACAGCTCGGCCTTTGTCGGCTCAGCGGCAGCAACAGGTGCGGCGGCTGCAGCAACGAGGGCTGGAGCCGGCATAACGGTCGCTGCGGCCTGAACCGTAACCTTGCGCGAAACGCGAATACGCAGATCGCCATGTTCGACTTCGATGTCGGTGAGGTCGGTTTCATTGAGAATGTCCGCCAGGTCGCGGATCGTTTCCTTGTCGATGACGGAATTTTTGCTGGACATATCAGGCCCCTTTTACGCTTTGCCCGTTGTTTTCTTCTTCTTTGGCAATTGCCGCAAGCGCGCGCAGACCGAGCAGATATCCTTCCGCGCCAAAGCCGCAAATAACGCCTTTGGCGACTGCGGATACATAGGAGTGATGCCGGAAAGCCTCACGCGCATGAATGTTCGAAAGATGCACTTCCACGACCGTTACCTTGGCCGAGCGGATCGCATCGTGAATAGCAACCGAAGTGTGGCTGTAGGCGGCAGGATTGATGAGGACATAGGCGTTTTTGTCGCCAGCCTCCTGAATCCAGGTTACCAGATCGCCTTCGTGGTTGGATTGACGGAAATCGACATCAAGCCCGAGTTGTTCAGCCTCACGCTTGCAGTCCGCCTCGATATTCTCGAGCGTTGCAACACCGTATATCCCCGGTTCTCGTTTGCCGAGAAGGTTGAGATTGGGGCCGTTCAAAACAAATATCGTTTTTGCCATATCCGTCCGCGACTGATAACGCGTTTACCACGAAATTTCGGTACACTTCGCATTTCATATAGAGGGCTTGGACGCAAGTCGAAACCCTCTAAATCATTGCAGATGTTTTGCCGAACCGGTTTTTCCCGCTATTCTTTGCAAAATAGGCAGACAATACGGCAATTTCTCTTCTTGCAACGCAAACATTGGATGCCACGGCTTAAACTGTTTCACAAAAGCGATCAGTCAAGCCATGGCGGGACAGCTTATTTTTTTGCTGCAGCGCGTGCAGCCGCGATTCTCTCGATCAACCCGTCAGCACCGATCGCTCCTGGCACCAGTTCATCACCGATGATGTAGGATGGCGTGCCGGTAATGTTGAGCTGCTGCGCCAGCTGATAGGTCTGCTGGAATGCGCCCGTAATTGCCGGGTCCTTCATCTTTTCACGTAGCTGCGCTTCATCGGCGCCCAGTTTTACGGCATCGGCGATGGCGGATTCTTCCGTTGCACGTTCCTGCGCACCCAGCAGCACTTCATGGAATTCAGCATATTTTTCTGGCATCAGCGCTTTGAAAGCCTGCGCCACAATATGCGCCTTGGCTGAATCCGGTCCGAGAATCGGAAATTCCTTCAAGACAAACCGCACGTTCTTGTCGGTTTTCAGGATCGCTTCCATGTCGGGCAGGGCACGCTTGCAATAGCCGCAATTGTAATCGAAGAACTCGTAGACGGTCACGTCGCCGTCGGGATTGCCAAAGACGGCATCATGCTTGGGATCGTAAAGGGTGCTGCTATTGGCAGCCAATACCTGCTTGGTCTGTTCCTGCGCCGCATGCGCCTGCTTGGTCTCCAGCGCGCTTTGTACCTCCAGCATCAATTCCGGATTCTGGATGAGGTAGTTGCGAACGACATTTTCAATAGCTTGCTGGTTCATTGCTGCGGGAGCAGCGGGGCTTTCTACAGCAGTCGAAACCTGCCGGGCGGTACCTGCATAGTAACCCACTGCAAGTGCAGCGATGCCCACGATGCCGCTGGCAACCGTTATGGAAACTATGTTCTTCATTCCAAAATTCCTATCTGTCTTGAATGCCGGTCTCAGGTGCGAATAGCTGTCTTATTTGCTTTTCTTGGCATTGATTATGTCTTGCGCACGAAGCCATTCAGGTGAACGGGGTTTCATCTGCTTTTGTGCACGGATGGCGAAGATCTGGGCTTGCTGAAGCTTGCCCGAATAATAGTTCATATCGGCAGTGGCGAGGTCTGCGAGGGCCATGTCGCCTTGTTGTCCATAAGCCTGCGCCAGATAGCCGTAGCCTCCTGGAAACTCCGGATCGGAGGCAATGCCTGCCTTGATTTCCTTGATTGCGGTGGGCATGTTTGCCTTGGCACCGGTGAGCATAAGGGCGCGCCCGTAGCTCATACGCAGCAATGGCGACTTGCGCGGATCGAGTGAAACGGCCTTCTGGAAGGCTTTTGCCGCCCCTGCCGCATCGTTGGCTTTCAGCAGGACTTCCCCGCGCATTTCCTGAAAATACGGGTTCTTCGGCTGTTCCTTGATCAATGCATCGAACTTCGGCAATGCAGCGCGGGCCGAGCCGTTCAGATAGGTCGTAATGGCATTGCCATAGCGCGCAGGGAGGCCACCGGGATTGCTGCGGAACATACGCTGCAACGCACCCATATTGCCGGAATAGGCCGCAATCTTCGCTCGAGCCATGTCGTGGCGCTGTTGCAGGGCTGGAGAATCGGTCTTGTTGAAATAAGGGCTCTTTCGCGCGAGCTCCTCAAGGTTCGAAATCCGTTCCCGCGGGAGTGGGTGGCTGATGCGATATTGGTCGATCTGCGTGCCGGTAAGCGACAGAGCTGATGCGAAGCGCTCGAAAGTATCGAGCATGCCCTTGGTCGATTGTCCTGTGGCATTAAGATAGTTCACGGCAAGGCGATCGGCGGTCATTTCTTCGGTGCGCTGATAATTGAGTACGCTGCGCATGGCTATTTCGCTTGAGCCCATGGCAATGCCCGCTCCGGCGCCAGCTGCATTGCCGCTGCCGCTTGCAGCCCCTGCAACGCCAGCTCCAACACCAAGCAGCATGCCGATGATCGCCATATTGCGGGCACGGCTCAATTGTTGACGCAAGCGCTCCTGATGCCCGCCAGCAAGATGCCCCGATTCGTGCGCAATCACGCCAATGATTTCATTGGGCGTCTCTGCCTGCATGATTGCGCCTGTATTGATAAAAATACGGCGTCCATCGACGAAGGCATTGAAGCTTTGTGAATTGACCAGAATGACCCGAACGCCACGGCCGCCCAGACCGGCTGCCTTGAGGATCGGCGCAGCATAATCGGCAACAAGTGCCTCAATCTCCGCGTCCCGAACGATCGGCACGCCACCGCCGCGCGATTGAGCGAATGCGGGCAGGGCACTGGTAACAGCTATAGACAGTGCGGCCACCGTAGCGACCGAGCGGCGAACAAAACTTTGGAAAGAAAATCTTCTGGCTGGGAAAGGTGTAGTCATCGTCCCCATCGTGCTGTTCTTCCTTCTTGAAACCGGCGCGAATCTTATAACCTTTGCATTCAATCACCGATAGGCGGAGCGTTGGGATAATCTCCAACCCGGGATTTGGTCGTATTTTCTTAAAAGGTGCTGTTGCTTTAGCAATCCGGCGATTATACGGCGGGTGTAGAAAGCGACACTCGCAATTTTCTGGAGGTAAAGTTGGTCACTCTTTCCAGCCGCAGCGCGGTCGAGCCCTTCCATGCCATGGACGTTCTGGCGGAAGCTAACCGTCGTCGCGCCGCCGGGCATCCGATCATTTCCATGGCGGTAGGGCAGCCTGCCGACCCGGCGCCCGAGATCGTTCGACAAGCCGCAGAGCGCGCGTTGAAAGACGGTCGCATCGGCTACACAGACGCTCTGGGACTGATTGAGCTGAGAGAGGCGATTGCTTCCCATTATGCCGACCACTACGGTGTTTCGGTCTCGCCGGAGCGAATTGCTGTTACCACTGGTTCATCCGCTGCCTTCAATCTGGCCTTCCTGGTCTATTTCGATCCGGGCGACAGGGTTGCTATTACACGTCCAGGCTACCCTGCCTATCGCAATATATTGACCGCGCTTGGCCTTGAGGTCGTGGAAATACCGACCGGCAATGGAACATCGGCATCGCTGACTGCTGACGCGCTTGCGGCGGCACATGCTGAAAAGCCTTTGAAGGGCGTATTGTTTGCAAGTCCCGCGAATCCGACTGGCGCGGTCATCGACAAGCCGGAACTGAAAGCGATTATCGAAACGGCCCGCGGTCTGGGCATCCGGGTTATTTCGGACGAAATCTATCACAGGCTTTCCTATGAAACGGATGATGTCACGGCATTGGAGATTTCCAACGATGTGACGGTCATCAACTCATTCTCCAAATATTACTGCATGACTGGCTGGCGTATCGGCTGGATGGTTCTGCCCGAGAGCGATATTCGCGCTATCGAGCGACTGAGCCAAAGCCTCTACATTTCCGCGCCGGAGCTTTCACAGCGTGCTGCCATCGAAGCTTTTCATGCAACATCGGAACTGGAGCAGGTAAAGGATCGCTATCGCCAGAACCGGCTTATCCTGCTTGATCACCTTCCGCGTGTAGGTCTCAGCCTGGCCGCACCGATGGACGGTGCATTCTATGCCTATTGTGACGTCTCGCGTTTCACCAATGACAGCATGGAATTTGCTCGTCGAATGATTGCTGAAATCAACATAGCAGCCACACCTGGGCGCGATTTCGACCCGCTTGATGGACACCGCACAATGCGCTTCTCCTATGCTGGCAAGATCGAGGAAATGGAAGAGGCTGTCCGCAGGCTTGAAAACTGGCTGCCACAACAGAAGGCATGAATCTGTTCGGCTTCTGAAAGCATCAACCTCCGTTAAAAGCTAAAAAAAACCGGCGTTTCCGCCGGTTTTTTCATTTCAAGCATGATGCGGTGCTTAGAAGAAGCCCTTCTTCTGCCACCAGCCTGCGCGCTTGGGCTTTTGCTCTTCGCCCTCGCTCGAGGTTACAACAGGCTCAGCGCTTTTCTGCGGTTCGGCAATTGTTGCCACCTCTGCTTCGGCCACCACTGCTTCTTCGACTTCGACAATCGGTTTGGCGGCAGCTCGGCGGGTACGCCGCTTCGGCTTCTCGGCTTCTGCTTCCGGCTCATCAGCGACCGCTACTGGCTCGACGGGAGCTTCTTCAGCCGCCTTCTTGCGAGTACGAGTCTTGCGGGCTGGCTTGGCAGGCTGTTCCTCTACCTCGACGGCAACCACTTCCTCAGCCACTTCTTCAGTCTTTGCAGACTTGCGAGCACGAGGCTTGCGAGCGGGCTTGGCGGGCTTTTCCTCAACTGCCGTTTCGGCAACGGGAACAGCCGCTTCTGTGGCCTCGGCCGCAACTTCTTCAGCAACCGCTTCTTCGACCTTTACCGGCAGAACCGGCGTATAGCCGACGAACTCAGGATCAGGAACCTTGCGCGCACGGGGTTCGTCGTCGCGACGATTCTTTCTCCCGCCACGGCGACCACGGCGACGCTTCTTGCGGCGATCTTCTTCGCTCAATGAAGCATTCGAAGATGTTTCCTGGGATTCATCGGCGTCATCGTCTTCGTCAGAAGCTTCGTCCGAACCGGAATCGGCTGTTGCAGGCTGTTCCTGGTTCTCGCGATCACGTCCACCGCGACGACGACGGCGGCGGCGACGCTTGCGGTCAGCTTCATCACCACGATCTTCACGAACCTGAACGTCAGCCGTCGTTTCTTCTTCGGCTTCGTCCTCATCAACCGGGACTTCCGGATCTTCAATGTCGTCCTCGATATAGGCCATCGGTTGCACCGGAGGCTGGGTTATCGGCCGTGTTGACGGCGCACCCTTGTCGATGACGAAATGCTGGTGGCCGACACTTTCATCGGCGTCAATGCTGATCGCGGCACCGAAGCGTCCTTCCAGATCGGCAAGGAGCTGGCGCTTGTGATTGAGAACATAAAGCGCCGATGCAGCCGGTGTGCGGACGTGAATGTCGAAACCGGAATGACGCAGCAGATAATCCTCAATGCCGCGAATAATATGCAGCGCCATGGAGGAATCCGAGCGGATATGGCCAGTGCCACCGCAATGCTGGCAAACCTGCATCGTGCTTTCAAGCACGGATGCACGGATACGCTGGCGCGACATTTCCAGGAGGCCGAAATGCGAGATGCGGCCCACCTGAATGCGAGCACGGTCATCTTTCAGGCAGTCCTTCATCTTCTTTTCGACAGCGCGATTGTTGCGCTTTTCTTCCATGTCGATGAAGTCGACGACGATCAGGCCGGCAAGGTCGCGCAGGCGTAGCTGGCGTGCAACTTCTTCGGCAGCTTCCAGGTTGGTCTGGAGTGCTGTGTCCTCAATCGAATGTTCGCGCGTCGAACGCCCCGAGTTGACGTCGATGGCAACGAGCGCTTCGGTCTGGTTGATGATCAGATAACCGCCCGATTTGAGCGTCACCTGCGGCAGCAGCATGCGGTCGAGCTGTGCTTCAACCCCGTTGCGCGTGAAAATAGGAACCTGTTCGCGGTACGGCTGAACAACCTTTGCATGGCTCGGCATGAGCATGCGCATGAAGTCTTTGGCCTCGCGGTAGCCGTTCTCGCCGGAAACGAGGATTTCCGCGATGTCCTTGTTATAGAGGTCACGGATCGAGCGCTTGATCAGGCTGCCTTCCTCGTAGACGAGGGCAGGTGCTGTCGATTGCAGCGTCAGTGTGCGCACATTTTCCCAAAGGCGCATCAGGTATTCGTAGTCGCGCTTGACTTCGGCCTTGGTGCGGTTCGCACCGGCCGTGCGCAGGATCACACCCATGCCCTGCGGCACTTCGAGTTCCTTGACAATTTCCTTGAGGCGCTTGCGATCCTGCGGATTGGTGATCTTGCGCGAAATGCCGCCGCCGCGTGCGGTGTTTGGCATCAACACCGAATAGCGTCCGGCAAGCGAGAGGTAGGTCGTGAGAGCTGCGCCCTTGTTGCCGCGCTCTTCCTTGACCACCTGCACCAGAATAATCTGGCGACGCTTGATAACCTCCTGAATGTTGTACTGACGACGATTGGTGCGGGTATGCGTCGGAAGCTCTTCAAGAGCATCTTCCGAGCCGACCGACTCAACCATATCCTCTTCATTTTCGACGTCGTCTTCGTCACCGTTTTCGACAGCCTCGGAGATCACGTCGCCTTTCTGGGAAAGGGCAATGGCCGGAGTGCCCGGTACGTAATTTTCAAAGTCCGGACCAACAGGTTCAGCCGCTGGCAATTCCTTGTCGGAAGCATTGGCTTGCGCGTCACCAGCCTGACCATCACGACGACCGCGACGACGGTTGCGACGCGAACGGTCGTTTCGTTCGGTACGCTCGCTCTTGGCGCGAGGTTCGTCTTCATCGTCTTCGGCACGCGCGGCCTTTGCTTCTGCTTCAAGCAAAGCGAGACGATCTGCTACCGGGATTTGGTAGTAGTCAGGATGGATTTCCGAGAATGCGAGGAAGCCATGGCGATTGCCGCCATATTCCACGAACGCAGCCTGAAGCGATGGTTCGACGCGGGTGACGCGTGCGAGGTAGATATTGCCTTTTAGCTGCTTCTTGTGTTCCGACTCAAAGTCGAATTCTTCAATCTTGTTGCCCCGAGTAACGATAACCCGGGTCTCCTCCGGGTGGGAGGCATCTATGAGCATTTTGTTGGACATTATTGTCTTTCCTGCCGGCGCCAAGACGCAAAACGCGTGCGCCGGACGAAACCCTGAAGGCTGCCGTGTTCACTGCGTTGCATCTGCCGGATGATTCTGGGTTCGTCGGAATAAAAGCTGCTGCCTCCGCGCGCGACGGCCTCGTGGCGATCACGGTCTTCAGGCTCGCACTGGTCAGTCTTGCTTGACCCATAGCTGTTCCGAACGAAACGACCTCATATATGACCCGGAAAAGCCGGGCCGACCTATTTGCTCTTTTCGAGCGTTGGCGACAGCGCGTAAAGGTACGCAGTCGGCCGATAGAAACGGAGGGCGGGGGAGCCACATCTCCGCTGAATTCTGTGCTGGTTATCGGCGGCGGCGAATGAATATGCCGCTGTTTTCGCTATCATTCCTTGCGGTTCGTTTTGAGAACCGGCAAACGATTCTGATAGTTCACCCAAAACCTTCCATAGCTTTTATGGCGTCGTTTGAACGATGACAAGTACGAATATCATTTGACATTCGCATCGCAATTTCGCCGAAAGCTGAGTATAGGACCTATTCAAGGTCGAAATACGGCTGGAAATCCTTCATTAACTGTAGTTCTGTACGAGTGTTTTAATGGGTATTCGGGCGAGATGGTGCAGGGGCAAGCGTGCCGGTATCGCGATTATTGATACCAGTCATTCAATGATGTTGTTCTTGATTGTGGCGGCTGATGCATTTTCGAAGCGCTGAAAACGCTGTGACACGATTGCCGAGTGCAGGATGCCTCCTGGCATTGGTAGCTCTTCTGTCGGCTTTCCTGTTCCAGGCCGCATCTGCCTTCGCTGCCGATCGCGTCACTTCTCCGATATCTGCGCTGACTTTCCGTATGGCCGGGGACGATCTGCGAACGCGCATCGTCGTCATGTTCGATCGGGAACCAAAGCTCTCGACCTTGCTTCTCAATAATCCGCATCGTCTCGTCGTCGATTTGCCTGAAACACGCTTTGGTTTCGATGACAAAAGCCTGGAAGCCCGAGGGCTCGTATCTCGCGTTCGCTATGGACTCGTCGGCAAGGGCCGTTCACGCTTGATCTTGACACTACGCGGTCCTTTCAAGGTTGAGGACCTTCGCGTTCTGAAAAATGAAAGTGAATCAGGCTATCGCTTGGTCGCCGATATCGTTGCGACTTCGGACCGGGAGTTTACTGAACAACTGAAAGGCCTCGAGGAAATAACAAGCTCGACGGACCGTGGTGAAAAGCCCATTCAGGCCGCATCACAAAATGCGTCTGCCGCGCGTCCGTTTACCGTTATGATCGATCCCGGTCACGGCGGTATCGATAGTGGAGCGGAAAGCCTCAGTGGCATCAAGGAAAAAGATCTGACGCTCGCTTTCGGGCAGGAACTGAAAGATCGCCTGGCGCAGGAAAACAACATCAAAGTTCTGATGACCCGCGCTGATGATACTTTTCTGCGGCTTTCCGAACGGGTGCGGATCGCCCGCCAGCATGAAGCGGATCTGTTTATTTCCATCCATGCCGATACAATCAACCAGCACGATATCCGCGGTGCAACAGTTTATACGATCTCCGATAAGGCATCGGACTCCGTTGCGCGCGCCATGGCCGAGCGTGAAAACAAGTCAGACAGCCTTGCAGGTGCTGCTCCCGAAGAGCAGCCCGAGGTCACTGACATTCTACTCGATCTGACAAGACGTGAAACGCATACATTCTCGCTGAGTTTTGCTGAAAAGGTGATTCATTCCCTGCAAGGACAGGTGAATCTCATCAACAATCCGCATCGTTTTGCCGGTTTTCAGGTGCTGCGCGCGCCGGATGTGCCATCCGTTCTGATCGAAATCGGGTATCTGTCCAACGCCGAGGATGAAAAGCTAATCAGTAACCCGGAATGGCGCAAGAGGCTCGCGGATCGGTTGGCGATTGCTATCAAGGCTTTCGAAACGTTGAAGCATCCGGCAAATATGAGCAAAGGGTAGGGATCTAGAAAGTGGGTATACCCCGCTTGGAGTTAGATGCACTTCAGCTTATAAGATGCATGGTTGCAACAGTTTTGTGGATTTTCGTCGTGCGGACGAAAGTGACCGCGTTAAATTGGTAAAAACACGTAAACCATCTTGCCTTTGACTCATTTGCTGGTCACTAAGCCAGTGGTTGCTATATGGCAAAATTGGGTTAAAGGGTTGGCTGTTCGTGCTTTGACCCTTATCATGTGAATAATCTGAAGGCAGGATTCCGCATTTATGGTAAGGCTTATCGGATATTTCTTCGGGATCGGAACGGTGCTGATGCTCCTCGTGGCAGGCGGCGTCGCCCTTTACGTCGGAAGTCTCACGAAGGATTTGCCAGATTACGAGGTGCTCGCAAAATACGAGCCGCCCGTAATGACGCGCGTTCACGCCTCGGATGGTAGCCTCATGGCAGAGTTTGCCCGTGAGCGCCGTCTTTATATTCCCATTCAGGCTGTGCCCAACCGCGTCAAAGCGGCTTTCGTTTCGGCTGAAGACAAGACCTTCTATGAACATCATGGCCTCGACTTCGCGGGTCTTGCCCGCGCCATGATCACGAACGTCAAGAATATGGGCTCTGGCCGCCGTCCGGTCGGCGCATCCACGATCACCCAGCAGGTCGCAAAAAACTTCCTTCTGACGTCGATGCAGACCTATGATCGCAAGATCAAGGAAGCCATTCTGGCGATGCGCATTGAGCAGGCTTACTCCAAGGACCGTATTCTCGAACTTTACCTCAATGAAATCTTCTTCGGTCTTGGTTCCTACGGTATTGCCAGCGCGGCATTGACCTATTTCGACAAATCGGTCGGCGAGCTTTCTATCGCGGAAAGCGCATATCTTGCAGCTTTGCCGAAAGGCCCGAACAATTATCATCCGTTCCGCCAGCCGGAGCGCGCCATCGAGCGCCGCAACTGGGTGATCGACCGGATGAGCGAAAACGGCTACATCACCGCCGAAGAAGCCGCAGAAGCCAAGAAGCAGCCGCTCGGCGTGAAGGAGCGTTCGGACGCCCATTATGTGTTTGCGTCGGAATATTTCACCGAGGAAGTACGTCGCCAGATCATCCAGAAATACGGCGTCGATGCGCTTTACGAAGGCGGCCTTTCTGTTCGTACAACGCTGAACCCGACCCTTCAGATTGAGGCGCGCAAGTCCTTGCAGGCGGCGCTGCTCCGTTACGACGAGGCGCGCGGTTGGCGTGGGCCGATGAAGAATGTCGAGCTTGGCAATGACTGGGGTACGGCATTCGGCGATATGCAGTCCTACGCGGATGTGCCGGAATGGCAGCTCGCGATCGTGCTCAATGTTTCTGCTGCAGGCGCGGATATTGGTCTGCAGCCGCCGCTTGAGGCATCAGGCTCCCGCAGCAAGGAACGCAAGCGCGCGTTCATCGCTGCCGACGATATGAAGTGGGCGATGCGCGTCGTGAATATCGGCGGCAAGCGCACCAGCGCAAAGTCGCCGGAAGGTGTTTTGAAGGCGGGTGACATCGTCTATGTCTCCAAGGAAGGCGATTCCCGCTATCGCCTCCAACAGCCGCCGAAACTTGAGGGTGCGCTCGTTGCCATGGACCCGCATACGGGCCGTGTTCTGGCCATGGTCGGCGGCTTCTCTTACGCTGAATCGGAATTTAATCGCGCAACGCAGGCCTATCGCCAGCCAGGTTCCTCGTTCAAGCCGTTCGTTTATGCTGCGGCACTCGATAACGGCTATACGCCTGCTTCCGTGGTTCTGGATGGCCCGCTGGAAGTCAATCAGGGTGGCTCGCTTGGCGTCTGGGCCCCGAAGAATTATTCCGGCAAGTTCTCCGGCCCTTCCACGCTGCGCTACGGTATCGAACAGTCGCGCAACGTGATGACCGTGCGTCTGGCGCAGGACATGGGCATGAAGCTCGTGGCCGAATATGCTGAACGCTTCGGGATCTACGACAAGATGCTGCCGGTTCTTTCGATGGCGCTCGGCGCAGGCGAAACGACGGTTCTGCGCATGGTGACGGCCTATTCCATCATGGCGAATGGCGGCCAGAGCATAACGCCGTCCATGATCGACCGCATTCAGGATCGCTACGGCAAGACTGTATTCAAGCACGATGCTCGCCAGTGCGAGGGCTGCAACGCGCAAGACTGGGCCAATCAGGACGAGCCAACATTGATCGATAATCGCGATCAGGTGCTCGACCCCATGACCGCCTATCAGATCACCTCGATGATGGAAGGTGTCGTTCAGCGCGGTACGGCGCAGATCTTGAAGAGCCTCGATCGTCCAATGGCCGGCAAGACCGGTACGACGAACGACGAGAAGGACGCTTGGTTTGTAGGCTTCACGCCTGATCTCGTGGTTGGTGTCTTCATGGGCTATGACACGCCGACGCCGCTCGGACGCGGCAACACGGGTGGCGGTCTGGCGGCGCCAGTGTTCAAGTCCTTCATGGAGCAGGCTCTGGCCGGAACGCCGAAAGTGGATTTCCGCGTACCTGAAGGCATGACGGTTATCGCTATCAACCGGAAGACCGGCATGCGGGCCAATCAGGGTGATCCGAATGTGATCATGGAGGCTTTCAAGCCGGGCACAGGTCCGTCTGACAGCTATTCGGTCATTGGTATGGATTCGTTCCGTGAAGGCTCACCAGTTGCGCCACAGTCGCCGCAGGCAACACGTGCGATCAACTCCGGTTCCGGCGGGCTTTACTGATCGGGAAAAGCAGGGCTTTACCCTTTACACTGCGCCGCGCGCTCACTATGGTCCGCGGCGCCTGGACTGACCGTCCATACCCGAAAGTCTGAGCCTCATAATTGACCGGCTCAGCTTCTCAGATGAAATAGACTGATATTGAAGGAACGATTTGCCCATGCGCGCGGAAATCGAGACGCTGGTTGACGAAATCAAGCAGGCCATAAGCCTGCTGAGGAGGCATCTTTGACTGGGATCAGGCGATAAAACGTCTCGGCTATCTCAATCAGAGAGCTGAAGATCCCACGCTTTGGAATGATGCACAGGAAGCCCAGAAGCTGATGCGCGAGCGCCAGCAGCTGGAAGACAGCATCAATGGCATCAATCAGCTTACCCAGACGCTGAACGACAGCATCGAACTCATCGCCATGGGCGAGGAAGAAGACGACAAGTCGATCATTCAGGATGCGGAAAACACCATCCGTGAACTGAAGGTCGAGATTGATCGTCGCCAGATCGACATGCTGCTATCGGGCGAAGCCGACGCGAACGATACCTATATCGAAGTGCATGCCGGTGCTGGTGGTACGGAAAGCCAGGATTGGGCGTCGATGCTGCTGCGCATGTATACGCGCTGGGCGGAACGGAGCGGCCGCAAGGTCGAAGTGATGGAAGTGCATGATGGCGAAGAAGCAGGCATCAAGTCCGCGACCATCCTCGTCAAAGGGCACAATTCATACGGCATGATGAAGACAGAATCGGGCGTCCATCGTCTGGTCCGTATCTCGCCTTATGACTCCAACGCTCGCCGTCACACGTCCTTCGCCAGCATCTGGGTCTATCCTGTGATCGACGACAATATCGACGTTCAGGTGACCGAAGCGGATGTTCGCATCGATACCTATCGCGCTTCGGGCGCTGGCGGCCAGCACGTCAATACCACCGATTCAGCGGTGCGTATCACGCATATCGCGACCGGAATTGTGGTGCAGTGTCAGGCAGAACGCTCACAGCACAAAAACCGCGAAAAGGCATGGTCGATGCTGCGTGCGCGCCTCTACGAAGAGGAGCTGAAAAAGCGCGAAGCGGCGACGGATGCAGCGAATGCCACGAAGACCGAAATCGGTTGGGGGCATCAGATTCGCTCCTACGTCCTGCAGCCTTACCAGCTCGTCAAAGACTTGCGCACGGGTGTTGAAAGCACGAACCCACAGGAAGTGCTGGATGGTTCCGTTACGCCATTTATGGAAGCCGCGCTTGCCCATCGTATTCAGGGCGGCGGCGAAATGGTCGACGACATCGACTGATTAGAGCGCATCCCGAAAAGTGTGAAACGGTTTTCGGAACAAGATGCGCGTTAAAACAAGCAATCAGATCGGCGCTCTAATTGCACATATGCGTGCATAGAAACAAAACCCGGCTTCTGGCCGGGTTTTTTCGTTTCAGGAACTCAAAGCAATGGTTCTATCTGTTTGCCCGCTTTGAGAAAATTGACAGGATTGACCGCGCGCCCGTTTTCACGGACTTCATAATGCAAGTGACTGCCAGTCGAGCGTCCCGAGCTTCCTGCTTCGCCAACAATGGTCCCCGCGGCAACCTGTTGTCCGTCGCGCACGAGAACGCGGCTTAGATGTGCGAAACGGGTCGAGAACCCATTGCCGTGGTCGATCTCGACCATATTACCGTATCCGCCGAAACGACCAGCCTTCGTGACCTTGCCTGCTGCGGTGGATTTCACCGTCTGGCCGTAAGCGGCGCGAAAGTCGATACCGGAGTGGAACGCAGCCGTTCCGAGAAACGGATCGCGGCGTACGCCGAACAGGCTCGTTACTGGCTTGTCGGGTGCCGGATTGGCGAGGGGCAGGGCACTTACACGCTCACGCACCTGATCAAGCCGGTCAAGCGCGCTGTCGAGGTTACGCAACTGCATATCAAAATCATTGACGACGGTTCCGGGTGACGAAACCGGAATAAGTGGGCCACCCATCGCAATTGCAGCATTGTGTGATGTTTCGATCCGCAAGCCAGCCGCATTCAAAGTATCGATAATACTGTCCGCCTTTTCATAAGCGGCATCGGCCAGCACACGCACCTTGCCATTCTGTTCGCTTTCGATGCGATGAAGGTTCCGGGTGATGGTGGCCAGTATCTTGTCGGAGGTCTCAAGTGTCGATTCACCCGAAAGTCCGCCTGAAAGACGCAACCCTATCGAACCAGCGTCTGCGCGCCGGTCTGGCTTTCCAACTGGAGATTTTCCGGGCACTGGCCCAGTGATGATCGGGTCGATGCCCGGATTGCGTCCTGCCAGAGCCTCGTCAGGGATAAGCTGGCTATGCTGCTCCAGATCCGGCGCCCTCTCCGTTGGCATTTCCGGCATCGGCTGCAATTGCGAAGCTCGTTCCAGGAGAGGTGCGAGTTTGCCATCGCGCGCGCTCAACGTCTGTTGGCGCTGCATCAATTCGGCTACCTTGTTCTCCATCACCTGCTGATCGAGCATTTGTCGACTGGTAATGCGATCAACCTCAGTGCGAAGGGCGGAAATTCGATCTTCATAGAGCTGCTGGTTGCGGGCATGACGCGCGATACCGGCGCTCATGAGGTCGTCGCGCAGCACGAGATAGGCAGTCGCTCCAAGATATCCCGCCGAAAGCGCCAGAAAAGCTGCACCACCAAGGGCGGCCATCCAGGGACGAAACGTGAAATGGCTGATCTTTTCGCCGCGCGCAATAATCAGGACAGGCGGTTCTTTGCGCTCTCCGAACACCTTTTTTGTCGATGTTTTTGCCTGCTTCCCAGTCATGCCAGCCGCATGCCCCTTCTCGATTCCCTGGTTTGATTACAACTTATTAGGGTTAACAGACCTTTACATTTGAGGCTTGCGCGGGCCATGCGATCAGGTTTGTTTTCACTAGGGTGCATTTGAGGAAGCGGCTAGATCGATACAGGTGACAGAGAGCGGTAAAAGGACGGCGTCAATCCTGCTTCGGCGCGTGCCAGTTCATTGAACGGCGGTTTCAGGTCACCTCGGAAATTGGCGCGAACCAGTTCCTGAAATCTTGCCGCGGGATCAATTCTGTTCTTGGCACAGAAGAAACGGAACCATTTGGCGCCCACGGCGACATGCGTTTTCTCATCATTGTAAATGATGTCGAGAATAGCAGCGGTCTCATGGTCACCGGTCTCAATCATTTTCTCGAGCAGGGATGGCGTCACATCCAGTCCGCGCGCCTCAAGAATAAGCGGCACGACGGCGAGACGAGCTTCAAGGTCGTTGCGTGTCTGGTGTGCAGACTGCCAAAGCCCGTCATGAGCGGGCATGTCTCCATAGTCCGCGCCGAGCGACTTGAGACGATCACGCAACAGCGTGAAATGGCGAGCTTCATCATCGGCGACTTTCATCCATCCATCGAAGAAACTGCGCGGTATGGGTTTGGCGGCAAACCGGGCAATGATGTCGAGTGCAAGATCAATGGCATTCAGCTCGATATGGGCGAGTGCATGCATGAGCGCAATACGCCCATGTTCCGTGTGAAGCGAGCGCTTCTTCATCATGCGCGGCGGCACAAGTTCAGGCTTTTCAGGGCGTCCGGGACGCTCAGGCAATGGTGGATCGAGCGGGCTGCGAACCGAGAGCCTGCGCCCGAACCAGCGATGAGCGGTTTCCCGCGTCAGCCTTACCTTTTCATCAAGATTGCTGGCAGATATTGCGCGGATGGCGTTACCGCGCAGCGTCTGCTCGTGCGATGGCTTGTTCGTCATCGTTCAAAGTACGCGAGCGGCTTCCAGCACGGCCTCGGCATGGCCGTCGACTTTGACCTTGTTCCAGATTCGGGCAATGCGCCCATTCGCATCGATCAGGAAGGACGTGCGTTCCACACCCATATATTTGCGGCCATACATGCTCTTTTCGACCCACACGCCATAGGCTTCAAGGGCGACACGATCTTCATCGGCGGCAAGATCGACAGTCAGGTCATGTTTCTTGCGAAATTTCGCATGTTTCGTCGCGCTATCAAGAGAAAGGCCGATGACGCGGACTCCTATCTTGTCGAACTCCGGTTTCAACCGAGAGAAAGCAATCGATTCCTTGGTGCAGCCGGACGTGTCGTCTTTCGGGTAGAAGTAGATGACGACTGGTTTGCCTTTGAGGGAAGACAGGGAGATTTCGCCATTATCCGAAGGCAGAGTGAAATCGGGTGCCGGATCGCCAACTTGGGGATGAGCCATATCTGCGCCTTTCTTTTATGGATTAGGATGGAAACCACCTGTTACAAGTCAGAGCTATCGCATTCAGGCAAAGCTTGTGCAACCATTGATGCCGACGTCGTTGTGATGTGGGATGATTGGCGCAGGGCTGCCAGCGCAAACGCGTGAACCGGGCTGGAAGTCGTTATAAAACAGATGATTACGATCATTTAATGAAGTAAACTCTAAGAGATCGTAGGGCATGGCACTCTTTTTCTGGCTGGGTTGTTGACAGAGAAACCGCAGAAGATCCGCTTCAGCAAGCGGGAGATGGAAAGAATCGAGCGTCTCGCCGCCGATGGCGAGTATGGCTATTTGCCCGGCCCGGCGCGTTCGAGCCGTTCCTTTCTGTCGCGCTGTTCCCATGCAATTTTGTCGATCTGTATTCTGCTGGTTCTCGTCGTCGGTGCCGGTTTCGTCATCCTTCGCAGTGGCGTTGACAGCAATCTTCTGCGTGACGAAGCACAGAAAAGCCTGACCCATATTCTTGGCGAAGGTGCCTCCGCGTCCATCGGAAGCGCGGCGCTATCTCTGGATCAGGATAGCCATGTCGCGCTGGAAGCCCGCAACGTGTCGATTGCCGATCCAAAACAGGGTCTCGAAATCAGCGGGATCAAGTCCGTGCGCCTGGGGCTGGCGCCGCTTCCGCTTTTGACCGGCAAGGTGCGCGTGGCTCAGCTCGAAGTGGATGGTGTTTCTTTTGAAATGCCGGAAACGAAGGGGCCAGGCTTCTGGAAATCTTTGCCTTACGACGAACATGGCATTCTCGATTTTGATGCGATTTCGGGTGAGCTTTTCGCTGCCATGCGCCGTAGCCTTGAGCTTTTGCGCGCGCAGGACACGCATGTCATAGGCATTTTCAACAGTACGATTGCTTTCAAGGTCGGCGACGAGCAGCAGGTTCTGGACATAGAACAGGCGCGTCTCATCGAAAATGGCGGGAAGATCGGCATTACCGGCAGTGTGGTCTGGAAAGGCAAGAAAATTGCACTGGACGGCACGATTGACCGTCATGCGGCTGACAACAGCCTTGCTGGCTTTGAGCTAAACATCCGTGACATCCCGGTTGCATTGGGGTCTCCGCCTGAAGTTTCTCCGGTTATAAATGGCAATCGCGTCAATCCGGCCCATTTTGAACTGGAAGCTGTGGCGCGGTTGTCATTGACGGGATCCGCAGCCGACGGCGACAAACCCGAACGTCTCGCGGCTGAACTCGCTGTCGACGGCATAGATATGCAGATTGGCAGGGTCGAAGATGTGCGTGGCGGCATTCGTCTTAATCTCGAACACGCGGTGGGCAGCCGTAAGATCGAGATCAAGCCTTCCCGGCTACAGCTCGGTGGGATGCAGGCGCAGTTTAACGGCGCCTTCGGCCCCGAACCGGAAGCTGAAAACAACACTGGCGGGCCGACTTATCGCTTTGAGGTCCTGACCACGTCAGCGACAAGCATGCCATCGGAATCGACCGACCCGCCGCTATCATTCGCCACGCGCATCGCCGGACGTTACATGGCCGACCAGCAGCGCATCCAGTTTGCCAATCTCGACGTGCAGACGGAAACAGGACAGCTTTTTGGTCAGGGCAGCATGGGTTTCGGCGATGGCTCGCCGGAAATGATCTTCATGCTGCGCATTCCCGAAATGCCGGTAGCCGACGCCAAGCATCTCTGGCCAATCGATGTCGCGGACGGCGCTCGCGAATGGGTGCTGAAGAATCTCTTCGGCGGGACTGTCAAGGATAGCCGCATCGATATTTCGCTTGCAGGCGGTCGCTTCAATGGGCCGGGCTTGCCTCCACCGCTGACGGGCGATGAAATCAAGGCTGATTTCAAGGTTTTCGATACGCGCTTCGATGTCGTTGGAGAGCTTCCGCCCGTGCGGGATGCCGATGGCGAAATATCGGTCCGTGGCGCCTATACGACCATCAAGCTTTTGAAAGGCGTGGCCTACACGTCGAACAACCGCAAGGTCGAGGTTTCCGACGGTACGCTTATCATTCCCTGGGGACCGCAGCGCCCTGTTATTGCTGAACTGGATCTCGGTGTTTCTGGTGAAGCATCGGCAATCGCTGAGATTGCCGGAAACAAGCCGATCGACGTTTTGAAAAGTGTGCCGTTTCTACCCGGCGATGTGACTGGTGATGTGAAGTCACGGGTCAAGGTGAATTTTGCTGTTTCCAAAGATCCGCCGCCCGGTACGCTTAAATGGAACGCTGATATTGGCTTCACTGGTCTTGATATCTCGAAGCCGATCGCGGGATCGTCAGTCAGTGATGCGACCGGCAACATCAAGGTTGATCAGTCGGCAGCTATTATTACTGCTGATGCGAAGCTCGACGGCATTCCCGCAAAAGTCAGTATGACTGAACCGGTGGATCGATCGGGACCGGCAAAACGCGAACAAAAAATCAAACTTGATATCGACGACAAGAGCCGTGACGCGGTATTTCCGGGCCTGAACTCCATCTTTTCCGGCCCGATGTCGGTCGATCTTGGAATGGAAGATGGCGGCAAGCGTCGTGTTTCAGCCGATCTTGGCAAGACACAGATTGATCTACCATGGCTCGGATGGCGCAAAGGCGCAGGCATACCGGCAAAGGCGACTTTCGATCTGGTCCAGAGTGCTGACGACAAAAGCAGGATGGACATCAACAATCTTGTCTTTTCCGGCGACGCTTTTGGCGCAAAGGGAGACCTTTCCATTGCGAAAGGCGATTTCCAATCGGCGAATTTCAGCGAGATCCGTCTGAACAGAAATGACAACCTAGCAGTCAAGGCTACCAAAAGTGGCGGCGGTTATCGGGTCAACGTGCGCGGGTCGCAATTCGACGCGCGTGCTTTGATCAAGCAGGTTTCCGATCTTGGCGAGAAGGGTAGCAGCGGTGGAAAATCCAACAATCCACGCGTGGTCGTAAGTGCCCAGATTGACGAAGTCAGCGGCTTTAACAGCGAAACTTTGCGCAATGTTGCTGTTTCCTATGAAAGTGCTGGCAGCAAAGTTTCAGGCGTATCGGTCAATGCCGTCACATCGTCCGGCGAATCCTTCGTGGCCACGAACAATGATCAGGGCGATGCGCGGTCCATCTCGCTCCAGTCGAACGATGCCGGAGCGGTGCTTCGGTTTTTCGATTTCTATGACAAGATGCGCGGCGGCAAAATCACGGTTGGACTGGCCGCGCAGGGCAACGGTCCGTTGCGCGGACAGATCGATGCGCGCAACTTTGCTATCATCAATGAACCGCGTCTTGCGAAAATCGTTTCCAGCTCGCCATCCAGTGGCGGCACAAGTCTCAATCAGGCCGTAAAGCGCGATATTGACGTTTCACGGGTTGATATCGAGCGCGGTTTTTCACTGATTGAGAAAGGCAACGGTTATCTGAACCTGTCTAAGGGGGTCGTGCGTGGGCCGACTGTCGGCACCACTTTCCAGGGAACGCTCTATGACAAGCAGGGTAACATGTCGATCACCGGCACATTCATGCCAGCCTATGGCGTCAACCGGCTATTCGGCGAGGTTCCCATCTTCGGTGCATTGCTTGGAAACGGTCGTGATCGGGGCCTGATCGGAATTACCTACAAGCTTGTTGGCAGCGCCAAACAGCCACAGGTAATGGTCAATCCGATCTCCGTCATTGCACCTGGCATATTCCGCTCGATCTTCGAGTTCTAAAGCGCATCCCGAAAAGTGTGAAACGGTTTTCGGATGAGATGCGCGCCAAAAAAGCTGGAACGCATCCCGAAAAGTGTGAAACGGCTTTTGGATAAGATGCGCGTCAAAAAAGCTAGAACGTATTCCGAAAAGTGAAATGGTTCGAGTATGCTAACAACAAAGCCGGGCGCGAAGCCCGGCTTTGTTGGTTTAATTATCGTTCGTTTGGCTTATGCTGGACGGATCAGCACGTGGCGCTTCTTGCCGAGCGACAGCTTGATGACGCCCTGATCGTTCAACGCACTTGCATCAACGGTCATACGCGGATCGCTCACAGGCTCGTCATTGATACGTACAGCACCGCCTTCGACATGACGGCGGGCTTCGCCATTGGTCGTGCAAAGCTCGGCCAGAACCATCAGCGCCAGCACACCGATGCCGCTATTCAGCGTCGCCTTGTGAACGCCGACCGTCGGAAGGTTTTCCGAAAGTTCGCCATCCTCAAAGGTCTTGCGGGCAGTCTCGGCAGCTTCCTCGGCCGCGTCGCGGCCATGAAGCATGGCGGTAACTTCCGTTGCGAGGATTTTCTTCGCTTCGTTGATTTCGACGCCTTCAAGTGCCGCCAGCTTGGCAATTTCGTCCAGCGGAAGCGTGGTATAGAGCTTGAGGAACCGTTCGACATCGGCGTCTTCCGTGTTGCGCCAGTATTGCCAGAAATCGTAAGCGCTCAGCATTTCGGCGTTCAGCCAGATGGCGCCGCCAAGCGACTTGCCCATTTTCTGGCCCGATGCGGTCGTCAGCAGCGGCGAGGTGAGGGCATAAAGCTGCGAGGTCCCCATACGGTGACCGAGATCGATACCGTTGATGATATTGCCCCACTGATCCGAGCCGCCCATCTGCAGGCGCAGATCGTAACGCTTGCTCAGTTCCACGAAATCGTAGGCCTGAAGGATCATGTAGTTGAATTCGAGGAATGACAACGACTGCTCGCGGTCGAGGCGTGTCTTCACCGAATCGAAGGAAAGCATGCGGTTGACCGAGAAATGACGGCCAACATCGCGCAGGAATTCCAGATAGTTGATGTTGCGCAGCCAGTCGGCATTGTTGACCATCAGGGCGTCGGTCGCGCCATCACCGAAGGTGAGGTAGTTGGCGAAGACGCGCTTGATGCCGGCAATATTCTCGGCAATTGTATCCTCGGTCATCAGCTTGCGGGCTTCGTCCTTGAAGGACGGATCGCCGACCATGCCAGTGCCGCCGCCCATCAGCGCAACAGGCTTGTGCCCGGTCTGCTGGAGCCAGTGCAGCATCATGATCTGGATCAGGCCGCCAGCGTGAAGGCTCGGAGCCGTGGGATCGAAGCCGATATAGGCTGTCACGGTTTCCTTGGCCAACAATTCGTCGAGGCCACTTTCATCGGAAATCTGATGAATGAAGCCACGCTCGGAAAGCGTGCGAAGAAAATCGGATTTGAAACCGGACATTCCTTTTCCCTGACTGATAAGGCGAAGTTGAAACTGGTCGCAAGCGGCTGCTTACACCCATGTGATAAGTCCGCCTTTAGCACCAATCAACCGCCAAAAACAAGGAAACTCCCGAATTGGCGGGTTTCGAACCAGTAATTTGGCTCCAGTGGTCGCAAGCAGCTGGCGTTAGTCTCAGTGTTGCGCCGTGTTCGAAAACAGATTGAGCACAATGACACCGGCAATGATCAATCCCATGCCGAGTACTGCGGCCATATCGAGCTTCTGACCGAACAGCAGCCAGCCGATCAGAGCGACGAGTGTGACACCGATCCCGGACCAAACCGCGTAAGCGACACCGACGGGAATGCTCTTCAGCGTCATGGAAAGAAAGTAGAAGGCCAGACCGTAAGCGACCACGACGATCAGGGACGGTCCCAGCCGTGTGAATCCTTCCGATGCCTTGAGGCTTAGCGTCCCGATGACTTCGGACACGATGGCGATAGCAAGGAAAGCATAAACCGGCATGTCACGCCCATAAGATGGTTTTGAGAAAACGAATCATTTGATGGTGATAGTAGCATCGCATAAAAAATCCGGCGGGAAGCCCGCCGGATGAGACGCTGCAAATCTGGAAAGCGACCTGCTGTATGGTTAAGCAGTTTAACGCAAACGCTTCGGGCGCGCTTCAACCAGTTCGCCAGCCAGACGACGATCCAGATATTCGGCGCAATCCTCTATGAGTTCATCGCCTTGTCCCGCAAAGAAATGGTTTGCGCCCGGAATCGTGGTCTGGGTAATCGTGATACCCTTCTGGGTCTTCAGCTTGTCGACCAGCGCCTGCACATCCTTCGGCGGGGCAACCTTGTCCTGATCCCCATGGATGATGAGACCGGATGAAGGGCAGGGTGCGAGGAAAGCAAAATCATAGGTATTGGGCTGTGGCGCAACGGAAATGAAGCCTTCGATTTCCGGGCGGCGCATCAAAAGCTGCATGCCGATCCATGAACCGAACGAGTAACCGGCGACCCAGCAGGTCTTGGAATCAGGATGAAGCGCCTGCACCCAGTCGAGTGCGCTTGCCGCATCCGACAGTTCGCCTGCACCATGGTCGAATTCGCCCTGGCTGCGGCCAATCCCGCGGAAGTTGAAGCGCAACGTGGTGAAGCCGCGCTGCTGGAACATATAGAAAAGATCGTAGACGATCTTGTTGTTCATCGTTCCGCCGAACTGCGGATGCGGGTGAAGGATGAGCGCGATCGGAGCATTCTTTTCTTTGGAAGGCTGATAGCGACCTTCGAGGCGTCCGGCAGGGCCGTTGAAAATGACTTCTGGCATGTGTACTCCGCTCGTAACGGGAAGACCGGACTTAGGCGGCGAAACTTGACGTTATTGGACGCCGCTTCTAGAACCGGTTTGAAATTTCGACAGACTGAAAGCAGGTTTCAGTTCCTATGGGGGCTTAATAGGCTTTTCTTGATTGAAAATTCAAGAAAATTGCGCTTCCAGAATTTTGTTTAGGAGATAGGTACGGTGAACGGGAGCAGCAAGAGGCTCTATCTGGATTATAATGCCAGTGCTCCGTTGCTCGATGAGGCGCGGGATGCGGTTATCAACGCTCTCGGCATTACGGGCAATCCATCTTCCGTGCATCGTGAAGGCCGCGCCGCGCGAACCCTCGTTGAAGCCGCGCGCCGCAGCGTTGCCTCGCTCGCCAATGCCAGACCGGATCATGTCTTTTTTACATCGGGAGCAACGGAAGCCGCATCGATGCTGCTGACGCCCCACTACATGATGGGACGTTCGCCTGTCCGCTTGTCGCATCTCTATGTGAGCGGAACCGAACATCCGTGCATGTTGTCCGGTGGTCAGTTCGCCCAGCAGGACGTCACTGTTCTGCCAGTCGACGGAAACGGCATCGTAGAACTCGATTCCCTGAAAACAGTTCTTGCAAGTCACGACAAGAGCCAGGGACTGCCGCTAGTGGCTATACAGGCCGCCAATAACGAAACAGGCATCATCCAGCCGATCGCGGAAATTGCCGCCATCGTCAAGGCTGCTGGCGGGATCTACATTGTTGATGCTGTCCAAGCAGCAGGGCGAATTAAATTAGATATTACAGATAATTGCGGAGATTATCTCATAATCTCCTCACACAAGATCGGTGGGCCGAAAGGTGTCGGTGCAGTTATCGCGATTTCCGATCTCATGATGCCCCGCGCGCTTGTTCGCGGTGGTGGTCAGGAGAAGGGGCATAGGGCTGGAACCGAGGCCCTGCCGCTTATTGCAGGATTCGGTGCTGCGGCCGATATTGCCAAGGCGCGACTGGACAGCGAAGGCTGGTCCCCGGCGATGCGGGACAGGCTGGAAGCCGGGTTGAAGGCAATCGCTCCGGATGCCGTGATCTACGGCACATCGGTCGACAGGTTGCCGAACACGACGTTCTTTTCTCTTGATGGGCAAAAGGCGGAAACCGTGCAGATTGCCTTTGATCTTGGCGGCGTCGCGCTTTCGGCAGGGTCGGCCTGCTCGTCTGGAAAAGTCGGCCCCAGCCATGTGCTGTCGGCCATGGGACACGGAGACAGTCTCGGAGCGATCCGCGTGTCGCTTGAACCAACAGCGACGCCGGATGACGTCGATGCGTTTCTCGACGTGTTTCGCAGAATCGCGGCACGCCGCGCCGGGAAAGCTTGATCCCAGTTCAGAAATCGAGACCGAGCTTCTGTTTTGCAGCCGCAATATAACCTTCGTAGCGCGTTTTGAACTCTTCCCGCTTGGCTATATCAGCGGCGATATCGTTTGAAGCGCTGGCGTTTGAAATATTGAACTTGTCATGGGCGTCCTGAAAAAACTTCAATTGCTCGATGGTGCGGCCCTCGTCATTCACCTGTTGTTCGAGAAATTTTACGTAGTCCTGCAGGTTCTGGGTGCTCATCATGGTCTCCCTTTCCCTTGGCTATGTATGTTCCTGCATGCGTTGGGCAAGGGCGAGCATGATTCTGATCAGCAGATCGGCCACGCCATTTTTTTAAAGGAAATCAAGGCGTCAAAGCAGGAAGGCATCCCCTGCAATCCACGTATCATCAGCTTGTTTCATTAAGTTGATCGTTTTAATCGGCATTTTTAGGGGCAAATTTGAACCCGGTGCTTGAAATTCAGTTTAGAGAGGTTTTAAAGAAGGGCCTAGCACACTATATTGAGGCGGTATTGTTCAAGACATATCACCTTGACGTTTGCAACTGTCGGGCCTTGACCCCGACGAGGATGGAGAACGCCAATGCCTGCAGTGCAGGAGACCATTGATCAGGTCCGCGGCCTTGACGTGGACCAGTACAAGTACGGCTTCGAAACGACGATCGAAGCAGAAAAGGCTCCAAAGGGCCTGAACGAAGATATCATTCGCTTCATTTCCGCCAAGAAGAACGAGCCGGAATGGATGCTGGAATGGCGTCTGAAAGCCTATGAACGCTGGCTCACCATGGAAGAGCCAAGCTGGGCGCGCGTCGATTATCCGAAGATCGATTTCCAGGATGCCTATTACTATGCGGCTCCGAAGAACCAGAGCGGCCCGAAGTCGCTGGATGAAGTCGATCCGGAATTGCTTCGCACTTACGAAAAGCTTGGCATTCCGCTGCGTGAGCAGGAGATTCTTGCCGGTGTCCGCAAGCAGGGCGATCCGAGCGAAATCGACGACAATCCCTCCGACAATGTCTATGCATCCGGCCGCGTGGCCGTCGATGCGGTGTTCGACAGCGTGTCGGTCGTAACCACCTTCAAGGCAGAGCTCGCCAAGGCGGGCGTGATCTTCTGCTCGATTTCCGAAGCAATCCGCGAACATCCTGAACTGGTGCAGAAATATCTGGCGTCGGTCGTTCCGGTGTCGGACAACTACTACGCCACACTGAACTCGGCTGTCTTCACGGATGGTTCGTTCGTTTACGTTCCGAAGGGCGTTCGCTGCCCGATGGAGCTTTCGACCTATTTCCGTATCAACGAGAAGAACACCGGCCAGTTCGAACGCACGCTGATCATCGCGGAAGAAGGCGCTTACGTCTCCTATCTGGAAGGTTGCACCGCACCGCAGCGCGACGAAAACCAGCTGCACGCCGCTGTGGTTGAGCTGGTCGCGATGGAAAACGCCGAAATCAAATATTCGACGGTCCAGAACTGGTATCCGGGCGATAGCAGCGGCAAGGGCGGCATCTACAACTTCGTTACCAAGCGTGGCGATTGCCGTGGCGACAATTCCAAGATCTCCTGGACGCAGGTTGAAACCGGCTCCGCCATCACCTGGAAATACCCGTCCTGCATTCTGCGCGGCGACAATTCACGCGGCGAGTTCTACTCGATTGCCGTGTCGAACGGTCATCAGCAGATCGACTCGGGCACCAAGATGATCCATCTCGGCAAAAACACGTCGAGCCGCATCATCTCCAAGGGTATTTCGGCTGGCAAGTCGAACAACACCTATCGCGGACAGGTTTCGGCCCATCGCAAGGCTGAGAATGCCCGCAACTTCACCCAGTGCGACTCGCTTCTGATCGGCAACGATTGTGGCGCGCATACGGTGCCGTACATCGAAGCGAAGAACGCTACGGCGCAGTTCGAGCACGAGGCAACCACCTCCAAGATTTCGGAAGACCAGCTGTTCTACGTGATGCAGCGCGGCATTCCGGAAGAGGAGGCAATCGCTCTCATCGTCAATGGCTTCGTCAAGGAAGTCATTCAGGAACTGCCGATGGAGTTCGCCGTCGAAGCTCAGAAGCTTATCGGCATATCGCTTGAGGGCAGCGTCGGTTAAGCGACGCATTCCTCCCTTCTCGCATCAGATTTTCTGGCCAGCCTTTTCCTGGCATTAGAACAAGGTTTACATTCATGCTTGAGATCAAGAACCTCCATGCAAAAATCGCCGACACGGATACCGAGATCATCCGTGGCCTGAACCTCACCGTGAACAAGGGTGAAGTGGCTGCGATCATGGGTCCGAACGGTTCGGGCAAGTCCACGCTGTCCTACATCCTGGCTGGTCGCGACGACTATGAAGTGACCGAAGGCGACATTCTCTATAACGGCGAGTCGATCCTCGAACTCGACCCGGCAGAACGCGCCGCCAAGGGCATTTTCCTCGCTTTCCAATATCCGATGGAAATACCGGGGGTTGCCACGATGGAATTCCTGAAAGTTGCGATGAACAGCCAGCGCAAGGCGCGCGGCGAGCCGGAACTGAAGATTCCGGAATTCATCAAGCGCGTGAAGGACGTCGCCGGCGGCCTCAACATCGACATGAACATGCTCAAGCGCCCGCTCAATGTCGGCTTCTCCGGCGGCGAAAAGAAGCGCGCTGAAATTCTTCAGATGCAGCTTCTGGAACCAAGCCTCTGCGTACTCGACGAAACCGACTCCGGCCTCGACATCGATGCGCTGAAGATCGTTTCGGAAGGCGTCAACGCGCTGCGTTCGCCAGACCGTGCCGTGATCGTCATCACCCACTATCAGCGTCTGCTCGAATACATCGTTCCTGATAGTGTGCATGTGCTTTACAAGGGCCAGGTCATCAAGTCCGGTGACAAGACCCTCGCTTTGCACCTTGAAGAAAACGGTTATGCCGAAGTAATCGGCGAAGCAGCCTGAGGAGGATTGGATTATGAATATCCAGACCGCTCAGACCGCAAAGCCGAGGACGCCCGCTGAAAGCGCGCTGATCGATAGTTTTGGCGATCTTATCGGCAATTTGTCCGGTAACGGCGATGTCGTTGTCGCACGCGATACGGCGCTTGAACTGCTCAAGACCCACGGGCTTCCGTCCCGCCGCGTTGAAAGCTGGCATTACACGGATTTCCGCACGCTTTTGAAGGGCGTTGCCGCGTTCGACAGTTCTGCTGGTACCCAGCCGCTTTCCGCATTGCTCGCCGGTTCCACCATTCTGGCCGCCAGCAATGGCGTTGCGCTTGACGCAAAGGCGCCCGAAGGCGTGTCGCTGACGCCGGTGCGTGAAGCGCTGGCCGACGGCTCGCTGGCTCTCCAGCTCAAGACACGTGGCACAGACGATACAATCGGCCAGATCAACGCTGCTTACGTCAGCGATGGCTGGATGATTTCGATTGCCGACGGCACCGAGCTGGAAGCGCCTCTCGAAATCCAGAACATCCAGAAGACCGGACAGGGCCACACGCGCTTTCCGGTTCGCATCGGTTCGGACGTCAAGGCAACGATCATCGAGCGCCAGAACGGCGGCGAGGGCGATGCTTTCTCGACGTCGGTAAGCCATGTTTCAGTTGGCGACGGCGCAGAAGTCCTCTGGGTCATCCTGCGCGACTTCGGTCAGGCAACACAGCTTTCGCAGTTCAATGCGACGATTGGCAAGGGCTCCAAGCTCACGCTCTACATCGTCAATGCGGGCGGCAAGCTGGTTCGTCAGGAAGTGCACGTCAATGTGACGGGCGAAGATTCCGACTTCGAGCTTCGTGGCCTCAATCTTCTGGCCGACGACACCCACACCGACATCACCATGACTGTCGGCCATCTGGTGGAAAACACCCGTTCGACCCAGATCATCCGCAATGTGGTGAAGGACCGCGCGCGCGGCGTTTTCCAGGGCATGATCCGCGTTGCGCAGATCGCCCAGAAGACCGATGCCCGCATGGCCTGCAACACGCTTCTGCTTTCGGACGAAGGCGAGTTCGACGCCAAGCCGGAACTCGAAATCTTTGCCGATGACGTGGCCTGCGGTCACGGCGCAACGGTTGCCGAGCTTTCCAAGGACTATCTGTTCTATCTGATGGCCCGTGGCATTTCGGAAAACGACGCACGGGGCCTGCTGATCAAGGCATTTATCGCCGAGATCATCGAAGAGCTGGAAGACGAAACGCTGGTGGAAGCGCTGGAAGAAGTGCTGTCCAACTGGCTCGCCATTCATGCCTGAGTAAATCGGGCCTGATTGAGTGCGACAGCGCGCGGATGCGCGCGCTGTCCTTCCTGCCGAACGGCAAAGGGAACGATCATGGACCAGAAGAATCCGCTTGTTGCGGCCTATGACGTGGAAGCCATCCGCCGGGATTTCCCGATCCTGTCGCGCGAAGTCCACGGCAAGCCGCTTGTCTATCTCGACAATGGCGCTTCGGCGCAAAAGCCGCAAAGCGTCATCGATGCGGTGACGCATGCTTATTCCAATGAATATGCGAATGTGCATCGCGGCCTGCATTTCCTGTCGAATGCCGCAACCGATGCCTATGAAAAGTCGCGCGAGACCGTCCGTCGTTTTCTGAATGCCGGCTCGGTCGATGAGATCGTCTTCACCAAAAATGCTACTGAAGCCATCAATACGGTCGCCTATGGTTATGGCATGCCGAATATTGGCGAAGGTGATGAAATCCTGCTGTCGATCATGGAGCATCACTCCAATATCGTGCCATGGCATTTCATTCGCGAGCGTCAGGGCGCGAAGCTGATCTTTACACCGGTTGATGACGAAGGTGTGTTCCATATCGAGGAATTCGAAAAGCGTCTGACCGAGCGTACGAAGCTTGTCGCAATCACCCACATGTCCAACGCGCTTGGCACAGTCACCCCGATCAAGAAGATCGTTGAACTGGCCCATGCGCGCGGCATTCCGGTGCTGGTCGACGGCAGCCAGGGTGCGGTGCATCTGCCGGTCGATGTGCAGGATCTGGGCTGCGACTGGTATGTTTTCACTGGACACAAGGTCTATGGTCCGTCCGGTATCGGTGTCCTCTATGGACGCGCGGAGATGCTGGAAAAGATGTGTCCCTTCCAGGGCGGTGGCGAAATGATCGAGGAAGTGACGGAAGAAAACGTTACTTACAATCATCCGCCGCACCGTTTTGAAGCGGGCACACCGCCCATCGTTCAGGCGATCGGCCTTGGTGCAGCACTCGAATATATGGAAAAGATCGGCCGTCACGCCATTCTCGCCCATGAGGAAGATCTGCGTGACTACGCGCATGAGCAGCTCGGGCGGATCAATTCGTTGCGCATTTACGGCAACGCGCCAGATAAGGGCGCAATCATCTCGTTTGCGCTGGAAGGAATTCATGCGCATGACGTGTCGATGGTGATCGACAGGGCCGGGGTGGCCGTGCGTGCCGGAACGCATTGCGCACAGCCGCTCTTGAAACGTTTCGGCGTTACCTCTACATGCCGTGCATCCTTCGCCCTGTATAATACCCGTGCTGAAGTGGATGCATTGGCGGAAGCCTTGGAAAAGGCAAGGAAGTTTTTCGGATGACCGATATGGAACAGAAAGTTCACGACCAAACGGTCGATACCACGTCCGTCGAGGGCGGAGAAAAGGCTGAAGGCAGTTCGGTGTTTTCTGCTTCTGCCATTCCGCAGGAAGACCTCCTGCGTATGACGGACGACATCATCGCGGCCTTGAAGACGGTTTATGATCCCGAGATCCCAGCCGACATCTACGAGCTTGGTCTCATCTACAAGATCGACATCGAAGACGACCGCACCGTGAAGATCGAGATGACCCTGACAGCCCCTGGGTGCCCCGTTGCTGGTGAGATGCCTGGCTGGGTTGAGAATGCCGTCGGTGCCGTCGAAGGTGTCTCTCTCGTAGAAGTTACGATGACATTTGACCCGCCGTGGACCGCGGACCGTATGTCCGAAGAGGCTCAAGTGGCTGTCGGCTGGTATTGAAATTTGATCGAGATAAACAAAATGCGGCTCTTGGGCCGCATTTTTGATTCCCGACTACAGGTCGCACAAAATGAAGCCTGACCGCTTCTTTTGCATTGTTGCTGAAGTTTTCCGAAACAACGTTTTGCGGGGCTTTGGCGATGTCGCAGGACATGCAAAGACAAACAGCAAAGAAAAGTGGTGCCCCCAGAGAGACTCGAACTCCCGACCCCCTGATTACAAATCAGGTGCTCTACCAACTGAGCTATAAGGGCACTTGCGCCCGATTAGCACAAATGCAGCGGCTGTAAAACGAAAATTCATCGCAAGCAGGTCATGGCAACCGGGTTTTTCATGTGATAGCCAATAGCGGGTTGTGGAAACAGCGGCAAACTTGTCAGAGTTAGGCCGGATTCGGGACGGTAAATATGGAAGATAAATCGCTCGCGCTTCATTTTCTGTCATCGGGAACCGAAGAATCACTTGTCGCCCAAAAGGAGCTGGTGGCTCGCTACGGCCATGTGGCTGCCGAAGACGCCGATATTATCGTCGCGCTCGGCGGCGATGGAACCATGCTTCAGGCACTTCGCGACTTCATGAACAGTGGTACACCGATTTACGGCATGAATCGCGGGTCGGTCGGTTTTCTGATGAACGAGTTCAGTGTGGACGATCTGCCGGAGCGTATTCTGGCCGCCCAGATGGAAACCATTCGCCCGCTTGTTATGGCCGCAGAAACCGATTCCGGGCAATCGTTCGAGGCTTTGGCGATCAATGAAGTTTCATTGTTCCGCCAATCCTATCAGGCCGCAAAAATCCGCATAACGATTGACGGCAAGGTACGCCTGGACGAGCTCGTTTGCGATGGCGTTATGGTCGCGACGCCCGCTGGCTCCACCGCCTACAATCTTTCGGCACAAGGGCCTATTCTGCCGCTCGAAGCGCCGCTTCTGGCACTGACACCGGTGAGCCCGTTTCGTCCGCGCCGGTGGGGCGGTGCCCTGCTGCCAAAGCATGTGACGGTCCGTATGGATTTGCTGGAAACCGAAAAACGTCCCGTCAATGCAGTTGCCGATAATAACGAGGTCAAATCGGTCAAGTCTGTAACGGTACGGGAAGCGCCGAACAGCCAGGTCGCCATCCTGTTCGATCGAAATCATTCCTGGGATGAGCGCATCCTGACGGAACAGTTCAGGCACTAGTTCTGGCAGATAAATGCCGCGCGACTTCAGCTATGCCGAATGCTCTTTAGCTGTTGATAATTTGAGTAAATTTGTTCATGTGTCTCCTTGATTTCGTTTATTACAGCACAATCGAAGCAATTTGATATCCTTGGATGGTATTTTAGTTGACTTTTGCACGCTGTGGACGTACGCGATGCTGCAAGAAGACGCATATTGCGTTGCAGACGCCTTATTCTGCCTTGGTTCCTGCGCCCGATGACGCGGCCGCAATGACAGGATGGGTGGAAATCATTTCCAAACCAGAGAGCTGCGCCTCCATTGACGACATTTGCCGAACTCGGTCTTTCCCCGAAAGTGCTCGCTGCTGTAGAAGCGGCGGGATATACTGCGCCCACACCCATTCAGGCAGGAGCCATTCCTCCGGCACTTGAACGCAAGGACGTTCTCGGTATCGCGCAGACGGGCACCGGCAAGACGGCGTCTTTCGTGCTTCCGATGCTGACGCTTCTGGAAAAGGGCAGGGCGCGGGCTCGCATGCCGCGCACGCTCATCCTGGAGCCGACCCGTGAACTCGCGGCTCAGGTCGAGGAAAATTTCACCAAATACGGTGTCAATCAGCGGCTGAATGTTGCCCTTTTGATTGGTGGCGTTTCGTTCGATGAACAGGAGCGCAAGCTGGAACGCGGTGCAGATGTTCTGATCGCGACACCCGGTCGTCTTCTCGATCATTTCGAGCGCGGCAAGCTGCTGTTGACCGGCGTTGAGATTCTCGTCATCGACGAGGCAGACCGCATGCTCGACATGGGCTTCATTCCCGACATTGAGCGTATCTGCAAGCTCATCCCATTTACGCGTCAGACCTTGTTTTTCTCGGCCACCATGCCGCCGGAAATTACCAAGCTGACCGAACAGTTCCTGCACTCTCCTTCACGCATCGAGGTTGCCAAGGCTTCCTCCACGGCGAAGACCGTGACCCAGCGTCTGGTAAAGTCCAGCAAAAAGGATTGGGACAAGCGTGCGGTCCTGCGTGATCTCATCCGTGCCGAAGGCGATACGCTCAAGAACGCGATCATCTTCTGCAACCGTAAGAAGGATGTGTCCGAGCTTTTCCGTTCGCTGACACGGCACGAGTTCAATGCCGGTGCCCTGCATGGGGACATGGATCAGCGCGCTCGCATGGCCATGCTGGCTAACTTCAAGGACGGCAAACTGCAGCTTCTGGTCGCGTCCGATGTCGCTGCGCGCGGCCTTGACATTCCTGATGTGAGCCACGTTTTCAACTTTGATGTTCCCATCCATTCGGAAGATTATGTTCACCGCATTGGTCGCACCGGTCGCGCCGGACGTTCTGGCAAGGCATTCACTATCGTAACGCCTTCGGATACGAAATATCTGGCTGCTATCGAAAACATGATTGGTGAAAAGATCGAATGGCGGGACGGGGATTTGTCAACGTTGCCAGTTTCTGACGAGGCGGATGAGCCGCGCAAGGGCAGAAATGCTCGCAGCAAAGGCAAGGATGCCCA